>CBIHNI010000004.1:0-244110 GCA_966211455.1 uncultured Bdellovibrio sp. | reverse complement strand
GGAGTAGCTCAGTTGATAGAGCGTCGCCTTGCCAAGGCGAAGGTCGCGGGTTTGAGCCCCGTCTCCCGCTCCAATTTCTTAAAACCCTCCATGCGAGGGTTTTTTAGTTTTTGGAGGTTGATGCAGTCCTGTTTTGAGGATTGGATGACCGCACTTTAACGGCCGTCAATAATCGAACCTAGCGTCTCCAGTTATTCGTATTTGGCTTTGCCAGGTCGTCGTAGATTTCGACAGTAAAAACATCGCGCAGTTCTACTTCGGCCGGACTGTTTGTCAGTTTAAACGGGGTCACCCGATGCCAGTATTTTTGATTCTCAAAAAAAACGGGCTTATTTTCTTCTGATTTAATATCTAAAGCAAAATATTTACTTTCATCTTGTAAAGTCCGATCTAAAAACTGCAAGTGCGCTCCCTCGAGGCTTTTCGGAATATGCACGGGAGTGATCGACTGCAAGTAAGCGAGATCGCTGTGCCATGGAAACTCGGGATAAGATTTTTGCGAACGAATTTCGTAACGTACGAAAGTGATCGAGCAAACTCTTTTGACATCCTTAAAATAAGGATGCAACTGGGGTCGAACTTTGAGCATTCGCTGAATGGTGACCTCCACCATTCCGCTTAAAAATTTCTCAAGCCGCTCAGGGACCGTTCTTTCATATTCATCGATTTTGACAATAGAAAAGCTCTTTATTTTTTCACTTTCAAATTCGAATTCGCAATGAACAAAAGGTGTTTTCCGCAATTGCAGCTTTGCCTTTTCGTCAAATCCATAGCCACCAACTTCACCATAGTCCAATTCGTTCAATAAGTTATCAAGTTCACGTATTTGATCATCAGAATACAATTTTTCACTGTCCACCCAAACATGCGGAAAGAAAAACTGATAAAGAAAAGAAAAAGGGGATAACCATTTTATCTTGCCTTCCTTATTATGGAAACTCAGCCTTCGACTTGCGTTTAAAAAACGATTTAAAAAAGTCATAACTGCAAACTTCGTTCGATCAATGAATTTACTTTTTGAACCCTCTGCAGCTCGGAACGAACTGACTTTAGCAAACTGAGTCCATCCTGCGTTTTAACTCGATTTTTATTTTGCAAAATAAGCTCCGCCTTTTTTTGAATGGCTGGTGATGCATTCTTTAATGCGTGACGAAGGCCGCCACTGTTTCTCTCTGAAAAATGCAGTTTTTCGTACTGATCGCAAAAATTCTTGGCCTCTTTGGCCGAAATCTTTTTCTTAGCAACCAAATCCTGCGCCGAAAAATAGAAATCCATATAAGGCATCGAAATCATTTGGTGACCTTCATAAAAAATTTGCCCCAACCAATCATCGCGAAAATATTTTGTCGATTTGATAAAATCAAATACCTTGCCAACACCCTTCATCCCTTGGTCTTCAAGCTCAACAGCGCGCAAGGCCCCCATGCTGGACGAACCAAAGACCCGAAGACCGCAGCGAAGAGCGTCGCCAATTTCAGAAGGACTGACCGCTAGATTTTGCAAAAATTCACCGTCGATAATTCCGATCACATGAAAGCCTGCGGAAATGTCTTTCATTAAATCACCTCGTCGAATGGGGGCCGCAACTTCAGCCGTGGGCAAAATTTCATGAATTTGTGCTGGCGAAAGACTCAAGCCGGAATAAATTTTAATTTTGATCATTTGGCAAAACCTACGTTCGGAAATTGCGCAACAAGCAGCTTGTTGAAATTGAATCCAGACGAAGTCCTACCGTCTAGAGGCAGATCCATATTGGGAATAATGACTTTGACAACTGGCAAATCAATACCTTCGCGGCACAGATTCGCAATCATAACATTATTGAATCCGGCGTCTTTGAGCCATTTCAAAATAAAATTAAATTCGTCTCCCAAAAAGGAGAACTTTTTATCGTGCACACGTTTTTTAAAATCCTTGATCCGCAAGGTTCTTCTCTCAGGCTGATCGACACTCGTAAATAATGAATTCACCGGAGGTTTGTTTTTAAGATCTTCGTCCAGATCTTCGCGAGAACCGCTAATCACCGTCGCCTGACTTTGCAGCGCTTCGCTGATCGCACGATCAATTGAGATTTCAACATTGGCTGAACATCCAAGACCGTAATAGGTCACGTCATCTCCAACTAACAAACAGATCACCATCGGCAAATTTTTAATGCCCGGAGACTCTAAAGCATAAAGTTGCAACTCAAACTCGCCGCGCATGGCCGCTTTCGTTTCTTCGATGCCAATGTTGGTTAATTCTTCTTCATGAAGAGCTTCGAGCGTCACTTTGCCTTTTTCTAATTGTGAATGATAGTTTCTTTCGATCACTTCGTAAAGAGCATGAATGGTGGCTTCTAGATAAGTTGAGCCTGACGCCAAACCATTTGCACCTGCAGTGAATTGGGCCCGCGTTGCGTAGAGCTCACTGATAAACGGAAAGAAAACTGTTTCGGCTGGAACTAAGATTTCATTTCCGCTCTGGACATGCAAAGCTCGAGTCCACATCAAAACTTCGTCGAACGAGACAATTTGACGTTCACCGCTTAATAAAAAGTGCGAAGGCGCTACGATGACGTGTTGATTTTTCAATTGATTGTACGAGCCGCGAATTAAATTTGCCTCACGTGGCTCGGCACAGAAGCCTTCAATCGCTTCCATACTGCAAGAAATCAAAGCTTGGGCGGCATGTGGACCCTTACCTTGGGCTCCCGTATTTTGGCCCGTCGCCGAATGAAAAAGCACATGGGGCCGGCAGCTTTGAAAAACAGGATAACGAGTGGCCGATAGATAGGAAATATCAGCAATTCGTTTGATACCAACTTTAGGAAGAGTTTTTTCGACAACCTTCAAAAAATCTTGGGCACGAGCCGCGCGAAAACCGTTACTCTTATAAAGAATTTTTTCTTTTTTTGTTAAAGCATTTCGCAATTCGTTGACTGATTTTTGTGATAACAACTGATGCGCCATAAAAAAATCATAGTTGAGAATAAATTTATAAAAAAGACAAAAATAAAAAAAGAAGCCCGGCTTCAACCGGGCTTCAGACTCATTCTTTATTCTGTAAAATAATCGAAATTATTTTGTAGTGCTGTTAGGTCGAGAAATCGCTTTTTCTGGACCTGATACTTTTTTTAACGGTTCTTTATTCAATGTATCTTTATTCGCTGTATCTTTTTTCATTTTGTCTCCTTGTTTGATCAAATGCGATCAATCTGTAAGGTTATGGTATCAAATTCAGAATCAAAAAAACACCAAATAATCAGCCACCAGCCATCGCCACTAAAATCAGAATGAGACTTTCGGGCTTCAATTTGGTCTTCAAACCATCTTGATAGCGAACGTCTTCATTATCGACAAAGATCGACACGAAACGCAAAATCTCACCTTGCGAACTGATCAACTTATTTTTAATCCCAGGACTGTTGAGCTCTAAGAACTGAATGGCTTCATCTAAGCTTTTTGCCTCAGTTTGAAACTTGCGAGTGCCCTTTGTGAAGGTCTGCAAAGCCGGAGGAAGTTCTATTATCGCCATTTATGACTCCTGCTGACATTCATCCTTGACCACCTGATATGACAATTTCTTCTTACGATCAGAACAAGCTGGACATTTTGGATCTTTTCTAATTTTTAATTCTCGAAACTCCATATCAAGAGCGTCGTAGACGAGCAGCCTTTGCACCAACGATCGCCCAGCACCCAGGATCAGCTTTAATACTTCTGTCGCTTCAATAAGACCAATAGCCCCTGGTAAAACACCTAGAACCCCAGCATCAGCGCAATTGGGCGCAAGTTCCGCATGAGGCGCCATCGGATACAAGCAACGATAACAAGGCCCATCTGCATGACAAAAAACACTGGCCTGCCCTTGAAACCAAAAAACAGATCCATGCACATTGACCTTACCATGATTCAAACAGGCATCATTCACGAGATAACGGGTTTGAAAGTTATCACAACCGTCGACAATCAAATCGTACTGGGGGAAAATGCGATCCACATTTTCTTCAGTCAGTCTTTCTTGATAAATATGAATTTTGATTTGCGGATTCAGCTGCTGAAGAGTGAGCTTTGCTGATTCAACTTTGGCTAAACCAATTCGATCCGTCGTGTGCAGAATCTGTCTTTGCAAATTACTTTTATCAACAACGTCATCATCCATCAAACCGATGGTGCCAACGCCGGCCGCCGCCAAATAATAAGCCACGGGGGAACCAAGCCCACCGGCACCAATAATTAAAACTTTTGCTTGGGACAATTTATGTTGTCCAGCCTCGCCCACTTGCGGAAGACGCATTTGCGTCCGATAGCGGTCTATATCGATTTTTTGAAATGTGGGTTTTTGCTCTAACGGCAAGCCCGCGTCTTTCCAGGCCTTAATGCCACCGCTCAGAGAAAAAATATTTTTGTAACCCATTTGTTTTAAACTTTGCGCCGCCATCAGAGAGCGATTCCCACCGGCACAATAAAGAATGATCTTTCTTTCCAGCTCAGGCGCCATCTCTTCGATTTTCATTTCCAATAGGCCCTTCGGGATATGAAGCGCTTGTGGAATGAGCCCGCTCTCAACCTCATCCTGTTCCCTGACATCAATTCGCATAAATTCGTTGCTTTGAGCCAGATGCTGAGCCTGGATCTCAGAGACTTCGTTTCGCAAACTTTTAATATGATTTTGCAGCTGTGTTCCCATCAAGAAATAATATTTCCTTGGATTTTGCTTGTCATGAGTTAATCCAAAATTCACCGCGACGTTCGACTCTATTTTATGTTTTCTAACAGCTTATTCAAGCTGATACCGAACCCACACATTTGGCTCACAATAGATTCCAATATTGCGTTCCAGATCTATTTTCAGTGGCACCAGGCCTTCCGGAACTAAATAATCTCCCGAGCTCCCAAACGTCCGATTGAGCCACTGTTGCCACTGCCCTACACTTCCCTTCGCAACCACAGATTGATGACAAATATTCAGGATCTCACCGCCCAGACGAACATGAGTTCTGAGCCACGGATCAAATATAAATCCATCCTCCGTTTTTTTATTGAGATACTCTTCAATTGAAATATCTGGAAAGTTTGATTTTTGAGAAGGCCTGACCGGTACGATGATGCATTTTACATTCTCATCGCGGGCGATGATTTTTGCCGCCTTTATCAGAAGAGACGAAAATCCTAATTTTCTAAAATCCGGATCAACTGTTGCGGATAATAAACCAAGCGCGGTTGGGGATTCGCTTGAATACTGAGCATTCAAAGCGAAGTGCCATCCTTCGTCCGGCAAGTCATCAGAGCTGCAATCCGCCGGAATCAAAACCGCACTGGCGTAGGCCACCAGTCGCTGATTTGAAACTGAACGAATACCCCATCTTTTAAAACGGTTCTCAACTTCTTCTTCAGTGAGAGAGGTGGGCGGAGGTGGATCTTCCATATCACCATAAGAACTCAAATAGCTGGGCCATGCTCCTTTGGCGAGACGCTCAGTCTCCTCTCCTCTTTTTAAAAAAGGATCCCAAAAATATCCATCAGGTAGGACTGGAAAATTGAGACTGCAACCGCCCATTTCGCAATCCTTTCACGCCAGAAAAATCGGGTCAACATGATCAAATTGACCTGTTCGCCTGCACCCCATTCCAAATGTAAGACACGCCGGGCTAAGTAAAGGGACTTCGATGACAAAATGAAAGAAGCTCGGAGCAGATGAAGAAATCGTCACGATAGCTTTGCAGTACCAAATGCTGCGTCATGAGTTTCCCCTACCAGTTTTCAAAGATGGGTATATCCTCCTGTGCAACACACAGAAGAAGGTCTTCCCGTGAAAATAAAGGCTCAAATCTTTATTCCTGCTATTCTCCTCATCCTAATCGCCATCACCGCGTTCTTCGCAATTCGCGAGCGCGAGCAGAATTCCTTGGCGAAGAAAGGTGGCGACTTTCAGCTGACCTATCGCGGACAGCCTTTTCAGTTTTCGGCGGCCCCGAAGAAGTTGAATTTGCTTTATTTTGGTTATGCCAAGTGCCCGGATGTTTGCCCGCTCACCTTGACCTTTGCGGGAAAGGCCTTCAAGCAGCTGACCCCGGATGAAATGATCAACTTGCGTTTGATGTTTGTCAGTGTCGATGCCGAGCACGACAACCCCAATGATGTGGCCGATTATGCCACCAACTTTTTTCCTGAATTTATTGGGCTCAGCGGATCGCAAGCGCAGATCGATGCGGCGATTGGACTTTTTCCGGCAAGTTACATGGTCGAAAAAAATCCCAAATCTTATTTGGGGTACTCGATCATTCACACCGATCGCATTTTCTTTTTGGATGATAAGGGCCGGGTTTTGGATTCGGTCGTCGGCCCCCGCGAATCCGAATCGATCTTAGCTAAAATCAAGGAGCATCTATGAAATTTTATGTTTCACTTTTCGTTTCGTCTTTTGTTTTGGCCTCTTCAGCATTTGCGGCATTGAAATTTCAAGATGCCCGCATCTTTGCGCCCATGAAAGGTTCGACGATCACCGCCGGCTACGTCAGCATTCAAAATGAGGGTCCTGCTGAAGTCGAATTGAGCCTGAAGAAAGTGGAAAAATTCAAAGCTTTCGAAACTCATGAAACCGTCGAAGAAGCTGGCAAAATGGCCATGCGAAAAGTGGACTCTTTCAAAATCCCAGCGAAGGGATCTTTAGAGCTTCAACCTGGCGGCAAGCATTTGATGCTGTTTGACCCGACCGAAGCGATCAAAGAAGGCAGCAGCATCAAAGTTCATTTCTTGGTGAATAAAAAAGAAGAGATCGTCGATTTTAAAGTGGTCTCGCGCACAGAATCGGCCGCGCACCACTGATCCCGATCTCTTCAATTGAACTAAATCGCACCCTTTGGTGAGAGCTTCCTATTTGGCGCGTCTTTTCGACGGCACATCATCTGGTGCACTTCGGAAACTTGGCCGTAAGTGAAAAATGATTTGCTCAACTCGCAGAAAGCCTTTTCGCTGCTGCCTTGGGCTTCTGCCTGGCAGGCGGCATCTGGGCTGATTCGACGGGATCTTGTTTGCAAGGCACTCATGGGGCCTTTCAATTTATCATTTAAGTAAGCTTCGAGATCTGGATTGCTGGCTTTGAACCGACCGAAATCCCACTCGTTCACGCCATTCAGTTCGACCTGCACATTGCCTTTGGAGGTCTTCACGGTCCAGCTGCGTTCGCAGTTTGGATTTTCTTTGATCTCGGTCTGAATCTGCTCGGAAAGCTGCCGGTCTTGTTCGTTCGCGATCTTTTCACCAGCTGCGCACAAAAACTTTCGCACATTTGACGTCAGTGGCTTTTGCATCAGATCATCAAGCCCCGTTGTGAACTTAAAATCAGCGCAAGCGTCTTTGCTGGTGGCGCCACCTTGCACATCGGCGATCCAGGCCAGATCCAAGGTTTCACTTTTATCCAAAGCGATTCCCCACTTTTCAGCGCATTTTGTAACCGCTGCCGTTTTGACCACGACCCCAGCGCCGGCCACCGCCACGCCCATCACCCCGACCGCATCGCGCACGGCCGTGCCACCTTGAGGGCTTGGTCTGTTCATCTGCTGAACTTTTTCAATGCTGCCTTCGCGAACGGCGCGCAGACCTATTTTATAAGTCCGTCGAGTTTTCAGCAGCTGCTCGGAGCTCATTGAATTTGCCGGGTAACCAGATTTGCGGGAGACTTCGCCGAAAATGATCAAAGCTGAATTCAGCGAGTTCGACATGGTTTGCATGGCTTCGTTTAAAATCTCGGCGATCTGGAATTGCAGACCCTTCGCCGCAAAACTTGCCTTCACCCTGTCCGAAGCATAGGTCATATTTCTTTGGAAAACATCATTCGCCTTAGCTCCACGCGGAAACTCGCGAAGCTTTTCCAGAAATAAATTGTTCTTCAGCCTTGGATCCGTATCCATTTGTGACTTGAACTCTTCGTACATGTTCGAATGAAATTCTCCCACACTTTCGCTAAGCTTGGGATTCGCTGATTTCTTTTTCAGCTCGTAGTAAACTTCAAGTACTTTGCGATAAGACGTCTGCAGCTCGCGATTGACCTTTTTCAGCTCTTGAAAGTATTCGTAATACGCTTGCGCTTTCGGATTGAGCTCACCATTTTTCGCGAGCAGGGCTAAAGCCCCAAGGCCGCCCGCCATCACGATACCGCCACAGTTATTTGGAGTGTTGGATTGATTGCAGCGTGTGCGCTGCTGAAGCAGATAAAGATCTTGCTCGGTGCAATCTGCAGTCGCAAAGCTTTGGATCGACATCAAGACCAGGGAGAGACCGAGAATAAACAACCGCCGCAAATTTCCCACATGGACTTATCGGAATGCGGATTTGGGCTCTGAAGAGGTGGTAACGGAAAAGCCTTACGTGACCAATGTTGAGACAGATTCTTGAAAACTGTGTCGGGGCACAGACTTCCAGACATATAAGAAGAATGGACGATCTGTGCCGTTTCACAAAGATTCAGTTTATTCTAAATATATTCATATTCATAAAAATAGAGCCTTCTTAAGGAAACTATAACTCAATTTCCAATTCTGCGCGCCCGATATCAATTGTGGGGGTACAATGAAAACCAAAAGCTTTCGCTATTACCTGGTTGTGATGGGGCTTCTTTTAGGCTCGCTCGTTCCGGCCATCTCCGTTTTCGTTCTTTATAAAAGCCAGACCTCGATTGACTCGTTCTCGCAGGTCGCAACCTTGAACCTTCCCAGCACCCGATCCTTGGGCCAATTGCTTTTTCGCTTTCGCCAGATCCGCATCCCCGTGCGTTCAATCCCCCTTCAAGGCAATTCACCCGAACAAATCAAAGCCTATATCGCTGAAACCAAAGCCGCCGTCGCCATATTTGAAGAAGGCAAAAACGAATTCGAACGCCTGGTTCACACCGAAAAGCAAAAGGAACTGGTCGCGCAGCTGAACACCGGCTGGACCGAATTTAAGAATTTCGGGGGCGAACTTTTAAAACTGGGTGAAATCGGTGACGCCGCTTCAATTGCGCAAGCTGCGCAAATGGTGCGCGAAGTTTGTCCGGAAAAAACAAAGCTCGTCGAAAACGTTCTGCAACAGATCATCGAAGAAGAAACCAAATCCGCGGATCAGGCCGTGACCGAAGCGAAAATATCGGTCAGCCACACTCGAACCGTTTCGTTTATCGGAATTCTATTTGGATTTGTCTCTTCACTGATGCTTGCGATCTTGTTCAGCTCTTGGATGGGGAAAAAGTTGACCGTCGTCAGCGAAAGCCTGTCGCAAAGCTCGGTCGATGTCAGAAGTGCCACCGAAAATCTGACCCACGGCGCAGGCGAGCTTTCCAATTCATCCGCCCAAGCTGCCGCCGCCCTGGAAGAAACGGTCGCTTCGTTAGAGGAAATCACGTCCATGGTGAAGCTCAACTCGGACCGTGCGGGCGAAGCCGAAACGATTTCAAAGTCTTGCCTGGATATTGCAACCAAAACCAACTCGAAAAGTGAAGAGCTCAACGCTTCCGTCAAAGAGCTTGCGGACAGTTCGAAAAAAATCGAAGAAATCACAAGCCTGATCGACGATATCGCCTTTCAAACCAACCTTCTGGCCTTGAACGCAGCGGTCGAAGCCGCTCGTGCCGGTGAAAATGGAAAAGGTTTTGCGGTCGTGGCCGAAGCGGTTCGCGCCTTGGCCCAAAGAAGCTCGGTGGCGGCAAAAGATATTTCGTCTTTGATTCAAGATTCCGTCAGCAAAACGCATGCGGGTGATCGCCTGGCCAAAGAATGCCAAGCCGCAATTTCACAAGTCATTCAAAGCATTCAGAACATGGCCCGATTGAACTCCGAAGTGGCCCTTGCCAATCAAGAATCGTCGACCGGATTGAATCAGATTTCCCAGACCATGAGTCAACTGGACACCGCCACCCAAAAGAACGCGCAATTGGCCGAAAGCTCTTCGCACACGGCAAAGAATTTGGAAAATCAGGCCAAGACTCTGGACACCGCTTCGGGTCAACTGATCGAGTTCTTAAGAGGGGCTTAACGAAAAGGCCCCTCATTATAAACCGAATTATCCGGCTTTTGCCGCTTCTCCGTACTTGCGATCGATACCGCAAATATGCGCCGACAGCCACACTTTCAGAAAGTTGAAGAAATCAATCGGAAGCTTGGTGTCCGCGCCACTGCGGAAGAGCTCGGCATGCTTCACATAATTTTCCAAAAGATTGCGATGAATTTGGCGGTGCACCGCTTGCCCTTTGTAATTGGTAATCCCGTCCATCAGCTTTTCTTCATGGGCAAAGTGCTCGGTGGTCTTCGCGCCCAGTTCGTCGACAAGCTTTAGCAGCTGAGATTTGCCGGCACCTTTTTCGTTCATCTGGTAAAGCTGGTTCATGATGGAGATCAGCCCTTGATGCTCTTTATCCATCGAATCCACATAGGTCGTAAATTTAGCTTGATCCCACTCGAAAATGTTTTTGCGATCGTTCATACGTCCCCCTAGTTCGCAACACCTTGATATAAATAGTAGTCGTTTAAGAATTTTCGGCCCACGGACAGAATTTCGCTATCGGGCATTTGGTCGACCCGCTCGACCCCAATCACCTGTTCGGTGAGCTTGGGATGATGAGACTCTAAATGACGAAAGAAATGCTTTTGCGCAAGCCCAGGCCCCATCAAAAGCCATTTGGCCGGCTCTTTCTGCAACAGCAAATCAACAAGTTGGCGAAAGAAGTTCTCCGAATCCAAATGGGCATCGGCGTGCCGAGGTCCTTTGTAATGGACACTTTCCACGTGAATACTTTGAGGCTTCAAATGAAACAGCTTCGCTTGATTGTTGTGCACCCAGATGAGAATGGCTGTCATGAGCTCTCCTATGCCGACTCATATCAGCAAAGGCGAAGCCACAGTCAGAATGCATACCTTTTAGTTCGACGTCGAGATGAGCCAATTTGTCTCGGGTCCCGAACTCCCAGTCCCAGACAAATTATCTCGAAACCCGTTGTGGCTTCGGAAATCTCAAAATGAAACGCGTGTGCGGCGAGCTTTCGTCATAGTCCAGACTGCCGCCGTTTTTCTGCACCAGGCTTTGCGAGATGCTAAGCCCAAGGCCTGTGCCGTATTGAACGGATTTGGTCGAATAGAATGGGTTGAACATCTTCTGTCGAACTTCGAATGGAATCCCTTTCCCGCTGTCGGTGACCGCTATCTCAACCTGATCGGCCAGATCCCGAACTTCGACCTGAACCCATTTTTCCGGAAGATTTTGAATCGCATCGAAAGCATTGTTGAAAAGGTTCACCAGAACCTGCACCACCTGATGGATGCGCACATGAAGGAAAAGACTTTGCGGCAGCTGCGGCTTTCGAATCTCAACGCTGTGATGGTAAAAACGGTTCGAGCACAGATCGAAAGCATCATCCAGAATTGCTTTGATTTCCGTCGGCTGAGCCGCTTCTTCTTCTTGATGATGGGCCATCGTTTTCATACTGCGAACGATTTTGGCAATTCTTTGCCCGGTGACTTCGATGGTATCGGCGACCCGCAAAAGTTCAGAACGATCCAAAGACTCCTCTTGCAACATCGATTTGAGCATTTCCACGCGACCCAAAATCACGCCCAAGGGGTTGTTGATTTCATGCGTGATGGCGGCCGCCATTTCGCCGATCGCCGACAATCTCGAGGCCGCAACAAGCTTGGCCTGTTGGTCGTTGATCACCTGCTGTGCTTCTTTCAGCTCGGTGATTTCGTACCGGATTGAAAGGTACTGCGTGGGTCGGGCATCTTCACCCAGGAAAGGAACGATGGTTGTATAAACCCAATAATACTTTCCGTTTTTACGCCGGTTGCAGACCTCACCGCGCCAAACCTGTCCTTTGGAAATTGTTCGCCAAAGGTCGATAAAAAAATCTTTCGTATGATAGCCGGAATTGATCACCTTGTGCGTACGGCCGATCAGTTCGTCTCGCGAATAGCCCGAGACTTCGCAGAACTTTTCGTTGACGTAAGTAATCACGCCTTTCGCATCCGTCGCGGCCACGATCGCCGCTTGATCTAAAGCATACTTTTGGTCTGATAACTGCTTTAAAAGCTCCTGATTGATTTCCATTTGCTTTTCCAGTGCCCCCATCGATCCATTGAGACAAATTGGCCCAGTGCTATCGCAGTTTCGCCGCTCTTCTTGGACCTCGTCAAGACCTGTGTTAAAACCATTTTATATGTCAATGGGTTCTATTGTCGTCGTTGATGACGATCCAGAAATGCGCTCGATGGTCGTGGACCATCTCAAACGTCAGAACTACCAAGTCCGTGCATTCGAAAGCGGAATGGAAGCTGTCAAATATCTTTCTTCCAATGGGCTTGATGCCTTGGGAACTGAATTGTTGTTGACCGATTTGCGCATGCCAGAGATCGATGGCCTGGATCTTCTGCAGCAGGTGCGAAGGCTTCCCAATCAATTTCCGGTTATCATCATGACCGCATTTGCGACGGTCGATACCGCGATCGAAGGCCTGCGTCGCGGGGCTTTTGATTACATCACGAAACCTTTTAAACTGAATGAGCTGACACTGACAATCGAGCGCGCGCTTTCATTCTACCGCTTGAAAATGCAGAATCAGGCCCTGACTTCGGCCGTACATAAAACCTGGAACCGCCAAACATTGGTTGGGAAAAGTACGGCCATCCAAAACATTTTCGATCTCATCGAACGCGTTGGCCCCGCATCGACCAACGTCCTTATCACTGGCGAAAGCGGAACGGGAAAAGAAGTGGTCGCCCGGGCCTTGCACAACCAAAGCCCACGCGCGCAGAAACCTTTTATCGCCATCAACTGCACGGCGATTCCGGATAGCCTGATGGAGTCCGAACTTTTCGGACACGTGAAGGGCGCTTTCACCGGCGCCACTGGCGATAAGAAAGGTCTTTTCGAAGAGGCCGATGGCGGCACCATTTTCCTGGATGAAATCGGCGACATGGACATGGCCCTTCAAGCAAAACTTTTACGCGTTTTGCAAGAGCGGCAGATCAAGCCGGTCGGAAGCAATCAGAATAAATCCATCGACGTCCGCGTGATTGCAGCCACCCACAAAGATTTAAAGAAAGCGATTGCAAACGGCGTCTTCCGCGAAGACTTGTATTATCGCCTCTCGGTGATTCCGATTGTGATCCCACCGCTTCGCCATCGACCCGAAGACATTCCGCTTCTGGCACATCATTTCTTGCGCAAGTACTCGGCCTTAAATGGCGGCAAGGTGACCTCTTTCACGCAAGAAGCGCTTCGCAAACTGATGGCTTTAAATTGGCCCGGTAACGTGCGTGAACTTGAAAACATGGTTGAACGCCTGGTCGTCTTAAGCCGCGCGCAGCAGATCGACGCCCCAGACATTCCAACCACCGATCAATCCAGCGGCGAGCAATTCTTTGGCCAGGCGACAAACGATTCGCCGACCTTGGAAGAACTTGAAAAACGCTACATTCAACTGATTTTGGAAAAAACGGGCGGCAAAAAAGAAAAGGCTGCACAAATTTTAGGGATCAATCGCCGCACCCTGTATCGCAAAGAAAAAGATTACGGCTTTGCCACCGGCGAAGAGGACGAAAGCTCTTCATAAATCTAAAATTAGCGAAGCCTTACTGGGCTTCGCTTTTCAAACGACCCAACCAGATCTCGATGTCCACCGGAATATTCATTCCGCTTGTTCCGGTGTAACCCATCTCGACCGATGCTTTCAAACGACCCCAGCATTTCTTGGCGACCTGCGAATGCGGAACACTGCGAATGCAGGATTCGTAATAGTTCTCGTGCAGATCCATCGGCTGGAAATCAGCCAAAAATTCATACGCCTTCCCGACCATCAAAAGCGCTTCGCCCAGCTCGTTTCCGGAAATATCTTCCGCCAAACGAGAAAGCCCCACCGGCATCGCGCGCATCACCAAGACCTCGTTGGATGGATCATTCAGGATCTTCTTTGCCAGGGACATGGTGATCGCGGCTCGCGGCTGGCGATTCCAATCATTCACCGCTTACCTCCACGCCATCGCCTTTTCTTTCAAAAACGCTGAAGCTTGCGGATTTTTTAGAACTCCATCGACAACCTGTTTGGCCATTTTCGGATTCTGTTCATACTGAACCGCCAACTGCAAAGATAAAAATGTCAAACGATCCAGACTTCGGCTTTCGCTAGCATCGATATGCGGATTTTTCACGGCGGCCAAAAGAACCTTTTCAGCCTTTTCAAATTGCCGGGTCGCAATCAGATATTCCGACCGATCCACAAGCGAAAGCCGATCGAGAAAGGGATCTTGAAAGAAGAAAGAATGAAATTCGGGCCCCTGCTGCATTCGCGAATGACATTGAACGCAGGAACTTGTCACCTTCATCAGTTCGTAACGGGCGTATGAAACCTGCCCCGCCTGCATGGCCGAATGCGCCCGCGATAAACTTTGCGAAAACTGAGCAGCAACAAAGCGCACGGTTGGATCACGGTGGGTCAATGTCGGATTGTGATTCAGATTTCGTGACGCCTGCGACATCTCTTGAATCTCGCGTCGCAGTTGATCCCTGTTTTCTGGCGCTTCGAATTTCTTCGAATCGTAAATATACGGAGCCAACTTTTCTAAAGAACTTTTCAATTGGCGCATGGATCCGGTCCACGAAGTATCCTGCATGGGCTCTGAACCTGATGCCGCATCGTTATGCGAAGACTGACAAGCCAAAAGCAGACCTGAAATCACCATTGCTGAAAGTATCTGATGTCGCATCTTCATATTTCACCTCGAATAAGGACCCAGGAAAGGAATTTTTTTATCGACCGTTTTGATCCGATCGTCTTGTTTTTGGGTTAAAGAAACAGGGATTTCCATTTTTCCCAAAGGTTGCATCTGCGAAAATGGCATTTCCACGATCAAAGGGATATCGCGCTTCGCCCCAGGATTTAAAAGAATTGGATTTTCAGGCAAGATCAATCGGATGCCACTGGGCAGATTCACCAGGACTTCCATTTGTTCAGAGCCCGTATTTTCCGCCCGAAGCAGAAAGTGATTCTGAACCCATTTTTCTTTTTCCTGCTCGATCATCACGTAGGGCGTGTCTTTCCCGCGTAAAATTTCAAGCCGAAGGCTCGAGTGCACGACCAAAGCGATCGCAAGCCCCAGCAAAGCCCCGCACATGATCGCCGCATAAAAAAGAACTCGCGAACGAAACCATTTGATTTTATTTTCCGTTAAAGCTTTGTATCGAATCAGTCCGAATGGTTTATTCACCTTCGCCATAATCTCGTCACAGGCATCCATACAGGCCGTGCAACCGATGCACTCCATCTGAATTCCCTGCCGAATGTCGATTCCCGTTGGGCAAACCTGCACGCAGCGATTGCAGGCCACACAATCACCTTGCTTATCTTTCGGCACGGTGGAAGCTTTTCTGGGCTCCCCGCGTTTTTCGTCGTACATCACGGTCACACTGTGCGAGTCCAGCAACGTCGATTGCAGTTTTCCATATGGACAAACAATCAAGCAAAACTGCTCTCGAAACCAGCCAAAATTGAAAAGCAAAATCCCTGTGATCGCAAACACCCAAACAAAGTAAGTCCAATTTTCGGACGGAGCCGCCTGCATCATATGAATCAGATTGCGGCCACCGGTCCAGTAGGCCATAAAGCTGTGTGCGATGATGGCGGAAACCAGAAAATAAATCGCCCACTTCAGACTTCGTTTGAAAATCATTTTGAGATTGGCGGGGCTTTGCTGCATACGTCGGCGCTCTAGGTAATTGCCTTCGACCCAAATTTCGATTTGGCGATAGACGCGCTCGATAAAAACGGTCTGCGGACAAGCCCATCCGCACCAGACCCGGCCCCAAAGTGCGGTCACCAAAGCCAAGGCACCGATAAAAGCCAACACCAAAAGAAAGATCAAAGGCGCATCGTGCGCCGATAAATGCAGACCAAAAAAGAAAAACTGACGTCGGGGCAGATCCAGTAAAATCGCCGGATTCCCCCCGACTTCAAGCCAAGGAAGCCCCAAAAAAATAACCAACAGGACCATCTGCACTTTCAGCTTCATCCGGGCAAAGCGACCACGCACTTCAGCCGGGATGATGAACTTGCGATGCCCATGGGCATCGAGCATGGAAAGCCGACTGTTGTCGCCGCCAGTATCAGACATCAGTTCTTCACTTCCTCGCCTTGCGGAGGTTTCGGATTGCTCGGATTCGTCCCTTGCAATGAATAAACGTAAGCGGCAACGCCGGTCACATCGGCCTCAGAAATCATCGTCGCCCAAGCCGGCATCCCTTTATCCAAAACGCCTTCGGAAATAACCTTCATCAGATCGGCTCTTGCTCCTTTTCCATGAATCCAGAAATGATCCGTCAAATTGGGACCAATCAGCCCTTGCGCTTCGGGTCCATGACAAGCGGCACATTTACCGACATAGATTTCACGACCGTGATCCAGCACTCCAGCCGCCGCAAACTTGCGCTCGAGATCTTTTTCATCCCACTGGCCTTTTTCAACTTTCGGCAAAGCTTTCAAATCCTGCTCAAGCTCTTGCGCTTGGGTCATGCCGCCACCAAAGGTGTAATGCACGTAATAGATAAAAGCGAAAATGATCGTCGCAAATAGGGTCACAAGCCACCAATTCGGAAGTGGATTGTCATACTCTTCGATACCGTCATAGCTGTGCTTGGGATCCATTTTACTCTCCCTCCATCGGAAGATTTTCCAAAATTTCCAGTTTCTTTTTGTCGTAGCCGCGAATCTGCATCGCCGTCAGAACAACAAACAAAGAAAAGAAGATGATCAACGCAATCAAGGTCAGATGCGTGTCAGTGAAAAAGGCAAGACCTACGGATTTCATTTGGCCTCCTTCGCTTCCGGATTTTTCTGTCCTAGCGACTGCAAATAGGCGATCAATGCGACGATCTCTTTTTTCTCGAGCCCTGCAGGGCCCCCTTGCTCGGCCAAAGATTTGGCGATCTCTTTGGCTTGCGCTTCGGCATGGATGTCGGCATTTGCCACTTCGTCGTCGCTGTACGGAACACCCAAATTTCGCTGCACCGACAATTTTTTACGTAGAATCAAGAAATCGACGTTGTTGTCAGCAAGCCATGGGTAATTCGGCATGATCGAATTCACCGTGATCGAACGTGGATCCATCATGTGACGGAAATGCCAAAGATCCGGATACTTTTTGCCGACCCGGGAAAGATCTGGCCCCGTGCGCTTTGATCCCCATTGGAAAGGACGATCGTACATCGATTCTTCGATGGTCGATGGTTTTCCATAGCGCAAAACTTCGGATGCAATCGGTCGGATTTGCTGCGAGTGACAGACGTAGCATCCTTCTTTGATGTAGATATCGCGTCCCGCTTGCTCGAGCGCGGTGTAAGGAACGGTCGTGACTTTCTCTGGCAAGTATTTATGCAACGACAAAGTCGGATAAATTTCGATCACCGATCCAACTAAAATCGCGATCAGGGTCAGAACTGTGAACAGAGTCGCAGCCCCTTCCAGACGGCGGTGCCCCTCATCGCTACTTTTTTCCCGAAGATTAATAGCGCTTGCCTGAACTTTAGCAGCAGGTGCCACAGCCGGTGCCGCCTTGATCGTCAGATACAAGTTGTAAAGCATGATCACAAAGCCCGCGATGAACAGCGTTCCACCCAAAGCTCGAGCCCAATACAAAGGCACAATGCGGGTGACGGTTTCGATAAAGTCCGGGTACATCAATCGACCCTGGGCATCGATCGCCTTCCACATCAGACCTTGAGTGATACCGGCGACCACCATCGAGCTGTAATACAAAATAACGCCGGTGAAACCCAACCAAAAGTGCATGTTCGCCATCTTGATGCTGTGAAGTTTTGTGTTCCATAAGCGCGGCACCAAGAAATAAACCATGGCGAAAGTCAAAAACCCGTTCCAACCCAAAGCACCACCATGCACGTGACCGATAATCCAGTCCGTATAGTGAGCCAGACTGCTAACCGATTTGATCGAAAGCAAAGGCCCTTCAAAGGTCGCCATTCCGTAAAAGGTCAGTGCCGCAACCATGAACTTGACGATCGGATCCGTGCGCAGCAAGTGCCAAACCCCGCGCAAAGTCAAAAGCCCGTTGATCATTCCGCCCCAGCTTGGCGCCCACAGCATGATACTGAAAATCATGCCCAAGGTTTGCGCCCACTCTGGCAACGAGGTGTAAAGCAAGTGGTGCGGCCCCGCCCAGATGTAGATGAAAACCAAAGACCAAAAGTGCACGATGGAAAGACGGTAAGAATAAACCGGACGATTCACCGCCTTGGGCAGGAAGTAATACATCAATCCCAAAAATGGCGTGGTCAAGAAAAAGGCCACCGCATTGTGACCGTACCACCACTGCACCAGCGCATCCTGAATACCCGCGTAGACTGGATAACTTTGCATCCAGCTGACCGGAATTTCGATCGAGTTCACGATGTGCAAAACCGCAACCGTGACGATGGTCGCGATATAAAACCAAATCGCCACATAGATATGACGCTCACGTCGGCGCGCGATCGTTCCGAAGAAATTCACCGCAAACACGACCCAAATCAAAGTGATCGCGATATCGATCGGCCACTCCAGCTCGGCGTATTCTTTGGCCTGGCTGAATCCCAAAGGAAGTGTCACCGCGGCGGCGACGATAATCAGCTGCCAGCCCCAAAAGTGAATCTTGCTTAAGGTGTCCGAGAACATGCGCGCTTTCAGCAGTCTTTGTGTCGAGTAATAAATCCCGGCAAAGATGGCATTTCCGGCAAAAGCAAAAATCGCCGCATTGGTGTGAAGCGGACGAAGCCGTCCGAATGTCAGCCAAGGCAAGTTGAAATTCGCCGGCCAAAATGCCAACTGGGTCGCCGCCAAAAGCCCGGCTAAAAATGCCACCAAGCCAAAGATCATCGTCGCGAGGACGAACTTTCTGACGATCTCGTCGTCGTATTGAAATTCCTGCATCCGCTGGTCGTTCATGATTTTTCCTCTCGTTCATTGTCATCATTCAAAATTCGAAATGCGGGCGTTGTCGTGTCGTCAAACTGCCCCTGCCTCACGGCCCAACCAAAGGCCCACAGAAAGCCGGCACCGATCAAAAAAGTGATGGGAACCGTCAGAAATAAAATACTCATTTGCGCATCCCCCACCATGTGCTGGACCAGATCACCATCGAACTTGCCGGCATCAAAAGGGCCGCGATAAACGGATTCACCAATCCCATCACGGCCAGGCTTGCACCCAAACCGTTGTAAACCAGCGCGATCCACAGATTGCGACGAATCTGTTTTTGCGCGCTGGCTGAAATCGCAAACAATTTTTCTAGCGACGACAAGCCTGGATTTAAAAATAAAACATCAGCCGCACGAAGGGCCACATCGACGCTGCCGCTGACCGCGATACCGATATCAGCCGCTTGCAACGCCAGACTGTCATTGACCCCGTCGCCAATCATGATCGACTGGCTGGCTTGCATCAGTTTTTCTTGCTTCTGCACAGGGGAAAGATTTGAAAAGGCTTTTTCGGCCGGAACGCCCAATGCTTCGGCGGTTTTCAAGGTCTCGGCCTGGGCATCGCCCGACAACAAAGAGATCTGCAGACCGCGGTTTTCCAAAGCCTGCACGCTTTCTTTGGCACCGACCTGCAAGCGGGCTTGCAGTTGAAATTGCCAAACCAGAACACCCTTTCGCCACAAGCCGTAAAATTTCTCCCCGTCGTGCAAAGCATACGAATGAAAATCCCATTCGACCCCATCGATGGTGCCACGAACCCCTTTTGAAGGAGTTTCGATCAAATTCGCGACCTCGTAGCCGCCTTCTAAAGAGACATCCCACCACAACCCGCGCAGCGCAAAGGCGACCGGATGGGAGCTTTTGGATTCCAAAAGAAGAATGACCTTCTTTAACGGCTCAATGCCGACAGGTAAAGACGAGTTGGAAATCTGCCACTGACTTTCCGTCAGGGTTCCTGTTTTATCCAGAAAGAGATTTTTAACTTTTTGCAGACGATCCAAAGTGCGCGCCGATTTCAGCACGATGCCTTCTTCTTGCGCGCGCTTCATCGCAAAGGCATAAGCCAAAGGGGTGCCGAATGCCATCGCGCAAGGACACGCCAAGATGATCAAAGCGAATGCCTTTTCAAACTGGGCTTCAAAAGAGGTAAAGAAACCAGAAACCAAAATTAAAAAGGCCCCGCCTAAAACCAAGGCCAAAAGAATTTGCGACGCCCGATCCGAAATGCGCGCCCCTTCAGTTTCAGATAGAGATTCCTTTTTTAAAGATGAAAGCAGATGACTTAAAAGAGTTTGCGATCCCGATTTTGTCACACGAATCCGAGCACCTGCGGATAAAAGCTTGCTGCCCGCTTGAAGGCGAAAACCCTTTTGCACCCGGCGCGGAAAGGACTCACCACTAAGAACGGACAAATCCACGACCGCCTCGAAATCCAAAAGCTCGCCATCGGCTGGAATCCACTCGTTCTTCTGAACTTGAATTTCATCTTGCGGTTTTAATTGCGCTGACGGAACCCACTGCCAACCGGCAGTCTGGATCAAACGCGCCTTCACCGTTTCCGCCAAAGCCGAAGGTCTTAAATAGCGAAAGGCTTCAAAGCGCGTGCGCTTTTGCCAAAAGCGTGTCGCCAGAATCAAAAATAAAAATCCGCTGGTCGAATCAAAATAAATCGAACCCTGATCCCGAAACAAATTCCAGGTCGAGACCGCAAATCCCAAAAACGAAGCCACCGCCATAGGTCCATCGATCGACAGACTGCGATTGCGGATGCCACCGATAAAGCCACGATAAAAAGGAAGCGCCACATAAGTCACCACGGGCAGGTACAGCGCAAACTGAAACCACTGAAATGGACTTTTCAAATAGCCCAGGTCACCAAAGTAACCAGCAAAAGCCAGCATCATAATTTGCGAAGCACAAAATCCTGCGACCCCCAAACGGGCCAGGTCGGAACGGATCTCTTTTTGCCAGTGGCTGGATTCATCTTCCTCGACCCGGATCGGAACTGCGCGAAAGCCCAAAGCCTGAATGGCATCTGCGATGCGCGCAAACGACGACTTTTCATTTGTCAGTTCGATGTCGGCCGTTTGGTTGGCCAGATTCATTTCCAGATTGCAGATCTCGGAATTCTGCAGCTTCAGATTTTCGATCTTCTGCACGCATTTTCCGCAACGAACCCCTTCAATGAAGAACTTCATATGTCGCGAATTCTTCGCACCACCATAGATGGAACGAAACTCGTCCTGGTCCAGATACGCATAGTTTGTGCTCATGCCACAAGAGCGTTGCAGAATCCGTGCATTTTTAAGCTGGAATAGATTCGAGCTTTACCAAAAGATGAGACAATCTGGCTCAACTTTTTCGAGCCCTTTTGCCATATTGTCTCGCTCGACCAGAATGAGACAACGCCCGCCGCGCTTGTAAAAGTGCAGGTCTCGAGCCTCATCTTTCTCGGAATCAAGAACTGGCATTGAATTCGAATTGTATCTTTGTGCCGCATTTTCTTTTTGAACACTTCGCATATGATGAGCCTGCGAAACCGACCCGCACAAAAGCACCCCAATTATCATTTTGAACATGTCACACATCCCTGAAGATGCTTTCATCTAAAGCAAGGGACGGACCAACTGTAAATTGCAGGGGGAAGTGATGATCGAGATATTATGTCTCATTGCTCTGGCCGGATCGGGATCGAAAAGCTCGGCAGCCTTGGGTAGCCCTGCCGGTCGCGCCTCAGCCTAGGGCGGCCCCGCCGGCCGCGCCTCAGCCGGCCGCGCCCTCGTCCGTTTGAGTCGGTAGAGAAATTCATTGAAGCGTTTCAAATACTGCTCTCGCTCTTTGTAACCAAGTTCTCGCTGAATGTGATTGCCTTCGAAGTATTCTTTCAGCCCCAGCTCTTCAAGTTTGCTGGTCAGCACTCGGGTGTAGACAAGTCCATCCCAGAATTTTCCAAATTTATTGCCTTTTTTAGCTCCTGTGATTTTTCGGGCCAGATTGCCTGAAAACGTGCGAAGGAACTTTCCCATTCGATTTGGATCTTTGAAGCGCACTTTGAGGTGCAAATGATTTCCCATATTCACCCAATCCAAGATCTCGATATAGAACTGCTTTGAGAGATGCTTCAGCATGGCACCAACCAAGTGCTTATGTTTGTAGAACGAAAGACTTCCGGTTGCTTTTGAGGATTTAAAAGTCACATGCGTCACTTTACCTGGGATCAGGGGGCGCTTTACTTTTCTTCTTTTTTTAAGTGACACTCCACCATGCGTGTAGCGCTTGATATGACGAAGATCTGTTTTTGGAAGTAAAGACATCTGTTGCATTCGGGGCAATGTAATTTCATTCGCTAGTAAAAGCAATAATTAACTTACTGATAACACTGAATTTTATGATTTACAGCCTCTATCAGAATGCTCCACTCTGAGCGACCAGCAACCGCGCCAAGGAAGCTAAAGTTCATACATACCATAGGCAAAAGACATTGCTAGCACAAGCTTGCAGGTGAATTTGTGCTTATTTTGTTCCCATTTGAATTTTGGTAGAGCCGAATGGATTGTAACCGGCATTGCCGATCTCGGTGTTTGCGGCAGGCAAGGCTTGCAAGCCTGATGCACCTTCAGCTGCCACCGTATTTGTTGGTGTAACCGCAGGTGACGCCGTCACCACATTCGCTGGAGCATCTTTTACAAGTTTCACAATTTTATTATTTGCCAGCAGCTGATAAAATTTGTTTCGATCTTCCCATGTGAATGGCAATACAATTTTGTCTCCGAAAGGTCCTAGATCCGGTTCGAATGTGAAACGGCCCATTTTGTCTTTGGCAATGATCCCCTTCAGTTGACATGCGCCCAAAACTTCCGAACCTGACATCGTTCGAGAGGCAAACTTATCTAGCATCATTGGCGAAACCGCACCCGTCAGGATTTGCTGCAGCTGCCCTTCGGTGCAGACCGCCTTTGTTCTCATCGGCGCCGAACCTGAACCCACCGCAAGCACAGAAGATGATCCCACCGAATCCGAATCTGATTCCAAGTCCTCTTTTGGCTTCAAACTTTCGATCATAGATTTTAAGCTTGCAGATCGATAACCTTGGCTATCCTGAAGATAACACTGCTTCGTTTGCAAGACCTGCTTTTGCGGATGCTCCAACATGACGGCTCTTAAAAAACGAAAGTTCGCATCATTTCCGTCCTCCGCGACCATTGCCTTTTTTGAAGAATCCCAACTCTTGTTATTGTCGATATACTTTTGGATTCCCTTGCAAAGCAAGTCCGCCACCGATTCGGCGGATTTGACCTCTGGAACATACCTTTGAATATAATCCAGCGTGCTGACACCTTTTGGATAGCTGCTGTAGCTTCCATTCGCATTCAAGAAAAGATCCATGCGTTCTTCCGGCGAAAGAGCGTCAAACTTTGCTTTCAAATGCCCGCGAACACTCTCAGCGATTTTATCTGCTTTTTCGGAAAGTTCCTTTTGGGATTTCGAGTCCATAGTGGAAATTTCGGCCTCAGATTTCAAATTCAGAGCCACAACATTTGACAATCCGATCTCTTCATTTCTTCCAAAACCCAGGGCCATCTCAAGAAAATATCGGCGCTCAGATTCGGACATGCGAGAAAATGTCTCGGCATTTGGACTCAATAGAAACGCTCTCCTGAGCTTGGGTTCATCTTCATTGAATTCGTCATACTCGGCTTTTGAGATGGCTGTCTTATTCCCGGCCGAGTCCCACTTCGAGTAGGACACAATTCCTTTGGACGGAATCGCAACAAGTCCAACGGTCGGAGAAGCGACCCTTGGCTTTGCCACATACAGCTCGCTCAGATCGCTCTTCGCCCACAAGGCCTGAGCCGCAAATCCCAAAATGAGACAAAGCAGATATTTTGTTGCTTTCATATATCCATAAAACAATACAAGAACGATGCCGCTTACAAGCTCTGTCAGATCGAACAGTTCCTTGTTTATCGCAAAATCTCAGATTGGAATGTCAAGTGCATGCACGGGTGATCAGCTCACCTAATCTTCTCGGTCCAAGGAATCGCGTTGAAGTTGATCTGATACATGCGCTTTCCTTGGATCTGGGAAGATTCGTTTTTCTCGAACAAGCCTTGCACGAAGCGTCCCCACTCTTCCAGCAGGGCCTTGTACTGCCCTTCGTTTAATGCCATGCCCAGACTGCGGAAGCTGCGTTCTTCGCTTTTCGAATTCTGTGCCTGCAATAGGGCTTGTTGCAGACTTTCTTGATGGTACTTGGCCAAGGACTCGCTGCCGGCTAAATCTGTGATCTTGATATGGCTCGCGGTCGCTTTCCAATTCTTATGATTCACTTCCATCTCGACCCAGCCGATGCGATGAAGCTCGTTCAAAACCCCTGACATCTCTTCGTCTTGAACTTTGAAAATGCGCGCAAGCTCGGATTCGCTGAATTCACCGTCCGCAAAACTTAAAACATTTCGGACCATCACGGCTAGGGGGGCGAGCGTTGCTTGCACTGGTGGCGCCTGCACCTGAAAGCGAACCTGCTCGCGCTGCGATTTGATCAGCTGACGACCAAAATGCTTTTTTTGTGTCTCGGATTCGGCTTGCGAGTAAAAAACCAAATGCGTGAAGTAATCTTTCTCGGCCTCTGTTTGAAAAATCATCTGCGCCAGGCGATCCAATAACTCAGATGAAATTCTTCTTTTTCTTAAGGTCACAAATCTTAAATACGATTTGCTGGTCACCCCCAACTCGTCCGCCCATGACTGGTAAGAAAAGTCCCGGGTCTGAGCTTTTCGGTATTGATAATAATCCTGCAGAAAAAGACTGACATCGATGTATTCGAAGATCGACGGCAGTTCCGTTTTGGGTGAAGCCGTGAAATTTTGCGAAGCCAAACTGGAACCGCGGCTGCTTTCATCCATGAAAACCTCCTCTCACTATTGAAGCAGAATTTTCATTAGGGTCAACGCCTTCGCCGTGCTCAGATTGTAAACGCCAAGGGATTTTCGCCACTTAAGAGCGCAAGTTTGCGGCTGTTGTCGAAAATCCGAAGGCTTGCGATCACTGTGCTTGCATCAACAAAGCGATTTCGCACCTGGTACGCCACTTGCTAAACCCCCACCTTCGTACAGGCACTGTGTATTTTGATCATCCAGGTCCTGACATGAAAACAAAACACTTATGAAAGGATCTTTATGAAAAACGCATTTATCGCCTTGGCATTCTCGATGATGGCTCTTTCCGCAAACGCTTCCGGTGGCTCGGATATCGGAAGCCATTCGATCGTCATTCAACCGAACGCTTCTCATCTGATCATCAACGCAACCGTTAGCGTCGGTGGCTGCTCAGGAAAAGAAGGCTTCAATATTCGAACAGATTCAAATGAAGCCGGCGATGTGATTTCCGTTTCCATGCTAAACGTCGGCCGCAAATCAGAAGCAAGAGTGCTTTTCGATGCCGGTGCTGTTCTGACGAACATTCAGCAAAAACTGGAACTTTCAACAGGAAACAAACTCCCACTGAGCATCGCGCAAGAGTTCGAGACGGCTTACTTGGAGCCGAAACCAATCTGCGCGAATATGGGCTTCTACAAACAAACGACGGTGATCCCCGTTCCTAAGGGAATGACGGGCAAAACCATCACAGTTAAAGCAGAAGACGACTCCAGCATTTCCGTCGAGCAAGTTCAAAAATTGTAATTTGAACTTCAGGAGCCTTGGTGAAAATCAAGGCTCTTGCCGTTAATCAGCCCCCGTCGCCCCAGAACCCGAGCCGCCACCCGAGCTTTTGCCGATCAAAGAATCGCGCACGATCTCGCAGCGTGGGTCGGTTGCATCCAAAGTTTTCTGGCAGCACGCTGAAAGCTCCAGCATGCGCGGACGAATATCCGTGAATCTTTGCATGACGTATTCGTTGTCGTAACCCGGGGTCAAAGTCGTCGCCATTTTGCTGGCCGGAATTGTTCTTTGCGTGTCACGGCCTTTCAGGCTGACACTTTTGATTGAGGTCCCATCCAGATTCAAAGTGAAGTCCGTCCAGGTTCCAACATATCGAGAATTTTTAAAGCTTGTGATATCCCCACTGTCGTTCCAGGTCATCGTTTCAACGAACCTTAAAGAGTTATCGCGATACTGAACTGAATTGCCATCGCATTTCCCAGCGACATTCGATGGATAGTATTTGGCATGCAGCTGACGAACGGCCGCGCACAAAGAATCCACCTGACCGATTTCCTTTTTTTGCTCCTCTGGATCAAGCATCAGAAATTCAGCCATCGCGGGACGAAGCTCCTTCAGCGGCTTGCAGTCCTCATCCAACTCGACATAACGGCCTTTCAATTCCCCACAACCCAGCTTTTCAATCGTCGCCGCACTGACCGCTAAAGACAGGGCACCACCGGCGACCACGCCGACACCCTTCACCACAAGCTTCACGCCCTCTTTAGCGAAGACCTTTCCCTCTTTCAGAGCAAAGATCCCACGGCGGACAAAGCTGGATTCAGATGACAGACTGACCTTTGGTGACACATTCAGAAGCTGCGCGCGCAAGCCACCAAGCTTGGGAAGCTCGGATTTGTGAACGATATTCGCTGCGCGCTCCATCCAACGATCCAAATATTCGGCCGTCTTGGGAAAATTATCCAGATTGTTCCGAATGGACTGGATCTCTCTTTTTTCCGCCATCAAAGTATTTCTTTTGGTGGCGTCTTTTTCCCAGGACAAAGTATCATCGATCACTTTGTCTCGCTTCTTTAAGACCTCGTCCAGATCATCGGCGATCTCAAAAGTGTCTTTATTCGGAATTCCGCAGGTAAAGGACCCGGCTTGCGCTTTGGTTAATATCAAATCCACAAACGAAGGTCTTTCGATCGTTATCGCACCTAGCAAGCAGCTGCCAGCACTGGATGGTTTTTTGTTAAATTTTTTGGGATTCTTGATCTCTTCCTCGTAAACCCGCTTTACCTTCGCACCGATCGCGCCCGTCGCAGCAGTGGCCCCCAAACCAATCCCCAGATTCGCAATGCAATCTTTCATATTGTATTCGGGCGAACATCCGACCTGCTTGCGAAGCTCGTAGATCTGCTTTTGTGTTTTGTCCCAATCTTGTATGCAAGAGTTTTGGAACTGCGCCTTTGCAGACATCGAAAAGACCGAAATCAAAAGCGAAAGAAATATGAAATAAAATGATGAAGCCATATCCCTAGGTATCGGAATTTTCACGCGAAAAATAAGTCCCCCCGTTCTTCACCCAAGCAAATCTTGACCTAAAACTGGACTTTCGCTGAGTCCCCGAGCCGTTAGAATAGACATGTCACAGGTCATCGACCTTAAAAAGGAATCACCACCTATGAGCAAACTGGAGCAACTGATCGATGAAGCCGCCGACCTTTACGATGATGGTGAATATGAAGCGGCCGTAAAGAAGTACCTGGCAGCCGCAAAGCTGGATCCAAAAGACTGGACCATTTGGATGACCGTGGGAGATCTGTACACTCACCATCTGCAAGAGCCAGACGAAGGCATCCCGTACTATGAAAAATCTCTGCCGCTGATGGACCCTGAAGAAGAGAACGGACGCGTGGCCAACTGCTATTACGCCATCGGCTTTGCGCATTTTCTAAAGAAAGACGACAAGAGTGCTGAGAAATTTTATAAAAAAGCGCTTAAAGCCTGTGACGTGCACATCGCAACCTGGATGGAGTATGGAAAATTGGAAATGCGCGCCAAAGATTTCAAGAAAGCGCGAGCGATGTTCGATGAAGCCCACAAGTACAACACGATTTTTATCAACACGCCCGAGATGCTCCCCGAAGGACTTTTCGGCGGACCGCACGTTTCGGCAATTATTAGCATGGACATGGCCAGAATTTGCTTTATCCACACGGACGATGAAAAAGCGGGACTGCCACATCTAAAAAACCTGCTGGAAGAACTGCAAGACGATGAGCGCGTGATGAAGCTTGCCGGCGAAGCCATCCAAGCCAAGAAAAAAGACACCGCCAAAAAAATTCTGAAACTTCTTTTAAAAGAGTTCCCCAAGCACGAAGAAGCAACCGAGCTTTTAGAAGAGCTCGGCTAGATTTTAGAAAGTGTAACGCCACCAAGGTTCATCGGCCCTTCGGGGATCATACTCGATAAAGCAGGTCTGCCCTGGAGATGGCTCGATAAAGAATAATCTTCCGATCCCTTCACGCATGCTGGCCGTTTTGAAAGTGGATTTCAGAACTTGAATTTCGGATCCTTGCTGCTTGCCGACGCCGTCCCAGATGCTAAAGAAAAGCTCTCCGTTTAAAAAAGCCATATCCATCAGCTGCTGTTGGGTGCGAAGAATTTCCGTGAATCCTTCGGTCGCATTTCCCTTGATAAGGCGACTGCCTTGACCATTCCCGCACATCAAAACATCCCCGTCACCCGCCGGCACGACCGCCATCATTCCCTCGGCGATGATTTTGGGCTCGGGTCTTGGGATCAGTTTCCAAGTGTTGCCGTCAAAATGCCAAATGGCTCCATCTAATGCCAATGCGTAGACATCATTCGGGCCGGTGCCGCCGATGCGACGGATGGTGCTCACACCGTCATCCGAACCTTCATGCACCAAGGCCAAATCTTTTCCGTCCCAGCGATAAATATGACCGCCGTTCGCACCGATAAAAACCATGTTATCATCCACGCCCCACATCGCCGTGATATTCGGCAACAGGCCGGATGAAAGCGTCGGAAGCCGGGCCGCTTGCCAGCGAAAGGTTTCTCCTAAGGCTTGATATTCACGCTTGATAGCAGGCCAGGGCACGGATGTCGAAGTCGTACCCACGGCCCCCGCACTGGTGCCGATCCACAGATATCCTGACGGTGAAGCCCAAAGCGGACTGATCGTCTGCCCCTGATTGGAGGAAAATACAGCTTCAGGATTTTTTGTCGAGTTGCGATCTTTTTCAATCGCGTAGACATGACCGCTGGCCTGACTGAGATCGCCTTCTTCGTGCTGAATGGTCAGAAAGAAAATGGCTTTTTCAGTTTCGACGACCTGTAAAACATCCGAGCGTTGCATGTGATTCTCCTAACCCGATTTTCACCGGTTTGCAAATTCAGGTCAAAGCCGCAGCTTCAGAAGCTCGATCTTTGTATTGCTTTAAAAGAGAGATCAAATCATCGCGGCGCACGGGCTTTGCCGTGAAATCGGACAAAGATTTGGGAATTCATTTTTAAGAATGGGACTTGCGACTCGTAACCACAGAACCTAACATTTTTCAATGACGCAAAAAATTTCTGCCAGCTGCCAATCCCTGCTTGATTCACTTCAACGCTATGAAGACCAGATCAATCAACTTCCGATCACCGAAGATTCGCTAGAAGAACTGAACATGCAGTGGCGATCCCCCGAATCAAACACCGCCCTTCAAGCCCTAACCGCCAAGGTCCCAATCGCGATCTTTCTCGAATTCTTGAAAAGGATTAAAGCCGGTATCCCGACGCATTTCTTCTTGCTTGTACTTGCGAATTTCATCGATGGCATCAAAGCCATATTTAAGAGAGCTTAGGTAAGCTTGCGCCTTTTCTCCATTCGAAAAACTTTTGCGCTTGTCTTCGGCATATCGACAAAAACTTAAAGAGGTTTTTGCAGCTCCATTGAGTGAAGCACAAGTTCGATAATCGAGCCAAGCAAATCGAGTTTCAATCGCTATACGTTCACCTAACACAACCATCTGCCCGCGTTCATTCATCAAAGCTTTGCGCACCGCCCGCGCGGCAATCACTTTTAAAACTCGATCATCTGCATTCGCTTTTAAAGTCGATTCGATCAATTTTCCGTCCATTCCAATTTCGAATTTCAATTGCACACGTCCGGTGTGACCATATTCGGAAAGGTAAGGCGAATCGACAATCGAACGGTCAATTTCATGCCATAAAGACTGCACAAAGCGAATTTCATGCATCTGAAGGCCATTGTATGGATTCATAAAATCATTTGTCGAATCATCTCCATTTGCAAATGAGCGGGCCTGTTGCTTTTCAGTCTTACCACCAAGAAAACTTTCTTTTGCTGCTTGCCGAGTCGAAATTCCAAAATCAATTTTCCCGCTTGAAGATGTCGTTTTGGACTTAACCGACTTTTTTTCATCTTGGATAACTGCCGAAGAGCTACCAACGGCGGCATTACTCAGCAATTCGATCGCAATTTCAGACCGCGCTTGCGGCAATGAAGTTTTCACGCCCCAGGCAAAGAGGAGATGTAAAATCAAAGAAAAAATAAAATAGCGAAATTTCATTCTGAGCTTCTATTTACCAAAGCTCAGAGAGGCTTTAAAGACTTTTATACGCATGCGAAGGTTAAAAATCTTTTATAGACTTTAAAGGCGTTTAAAGCACAAAATTATCCATGAGCGACGCGAAGAAAGCCTTAAAAGCGAATCCTTATCTGGAACAAAAGTCGGCTGACATCCCTGGCTTTTGTCTTTTCTTATCTTCAGAAAATGACAAGCGAGACTTGACTTCAGAATTTGGCTTTCACTCTAGCATTAACGGTGTCGAATAAAATCATTCCGCCGAGGTTAGCTTCAAAGCGGGCTCGCCATCCAGTTCGCCGGCCTCAATCCGGCAAGGCGTTTCACCAATCTGCGCTGTCTCGCCGATGTTGAATGTTCGCCCACTGGTCACCGCATAGCCGGCATTGAAGATCACCTTCAATGCCATCATCAAATCCATATTCTTAGCTTCAACGTAGAAATTCTCTGATTGAAAATGCTCAAGCCCCGTGGTCCAGGCTTTAACCATTCCCGTTTCCGATTTTCCGAACAATGTCCCAAAAGCCATCGACGGCGCAAACTGCGGTGGCGGCAGATCCTCATCGGTTTGTGCGTAACTGGTGAACTCATTCAGATCCGATGTTCCGACCAGAATTCCCAGCTGGTGCATCCACACGGCATCAATCGGATACACCTGACGGATCCCGAGTAGCACGGCGTTCAGCTCATTGTGCGCCATGGTTGGCTCTTCCAGATTTTCTTCGCAGCGAAAGAGAAGTTCCATCTGGTATTTGCATTTTTGAAAATCTTGAAACGCTTTTTTGGGATCGATCAAATAGGTCTGGTCGTAATTGAGATCCGGTTTTGCCATTTGATCGTAAATCTCGGGAAACTCGGCCTTGTTCATTTCAGCAGCCGGATCCAGATTCACAAAGGTTGCTCCCCGAAAGCCCGCGAAAATGGCCCCTTCTTGATCTTCTTTCGGCTCGCAGCCATAACCTTCCCGGCCCCAGGCCGCCATCAAAGCATCCGCGGCTATGTCAGGTTTGTTTTGAAAATACAAGGTCAGTGAAAATTCGGTGATGTTCATGGTCAGTCTCGCCTTCCGATGCCGCCCGTTTAGACTTGCACAAGAATCAAAACTTTGAAAGTCTATCTTTATGAAACCTATTTCCAAATCCATCTGTTTGCTGCTTGCGCTGATCTCAGCCTCGACCGCCTTGGCCTTCGACTGCAAAAAGGCCTCGACTATAGCGGAAAAAAGCATCTGCCAATCACCTGAAGCTTTGAAGCAAGATCAAGAGTTGAATCAGGTTTTCTCGGCCGCTTTGAAAAACCTGACAGCAAAACCTGACGAAGCCGCAAATCTCAAAGAACAACAAAAGTTCTGGCTGCAGCAACGAGATCAGGCCTGCCAGAAAAATGCAAAGTGCTTCGTCGATGCTTATAAATATCGCATCTCTTCCTTGCAGTCGCCAGGAACAAAAATCACCACCGGCCTTTCCTACCGCAAAGTGAAATTCTTAATCCCCGGCGCCAAAGCCGATACCCCGGCCAAAATCGATTTCGAGTTTCCGGAATTCTTCGGTTCCGAAGCCGGTAAGGTTCAAAAAATAAATCGGTCCGTACAAAAAATCTGGGGCAAAGACAACCGCTGCCCCGAAGGTGGCGACATCAGCCGAAGTCTGGACGTGGCGATTGCGACCTTGGACGTCACCGTACTGAAAGAGCATGTGGACGCTTTCTGCGAAGGCAACGCCCATCCCGCCAATTTTTCCCAAAGTCACACCATCAAGAATACCACGGGCGAAAAATTGGATTTCTGGCAAGGTCTAAAGTCAGAACCCAAAAACAAACTGCTCAAATCCGTTTCTGAATTCGGCAAAAATATGCGAAACGATCCCAACGACACAGACTGCGCTGAAGAATATGATCTGGAAAAAATTCGTCACGCCAGCCTGGATGTCTCGTTTGAAAAAGGAAAAGCTTTGATCACACCGCAGTTTTCACATGCCCGAAAAGCATGCGAAGAAACAATGGAAATGCCGATCAACGAGTTTGCCAAATTTTATCAAGGACAAAATGATTTGGTTTCAGCAATTGAAAGCTTAAAGTAAAGCGATCTTTTAGCTTCAAATCAAAACTACACACAATTCACAAGCGGCACCAGTCGATGCTATGCAATGAAGTCCGGTGCTGACCGCTGTCCCGCTTTCATGTAATGTCTTTCCCATCTATGACCGAACTTTTGGTTGTTCTAGTTTGTCTTTTTCTCAATGCGATTCTTTCTTGTCTTGAAATGGCTTTCGTTACGGTCTCAAGGCCGCACATCAAACAACTGGCGCAAAAAGGTTCGCACGCGGCCAAACTGGTCCTGACCTTGAAAAACAATCCCGAGCGCGTCTTGTCCGTGATTCAAATCGGCATCACGCTGGTCGGAATTATCTCGGCCGCGGTTGGTGGCGCCGGCGCTTCGGATTATCTCGAACCTTTATTCGTCGATAAATTTGGTCTCACCGAAGACACGGCCGAAGCTCTTTCGATCGCGGTGATCGCCATTCCGCTGACCTACTTCAGTGTTATCATCGGAGAGCTGGTGCCGAAATCATTGGCGCTTCGCTACCCGGTCAAGTTTGCGCTCTTGGGCGGAAAAATTTTGATCGCACTGGACAAAATATTTTCGCCTTTGATTTTCCTGCTGGAAATCCCGACCAAATTTGTGGCGCGATTTATTTTCTCGCACTTTAAATCGGAAACCACCGTCGACGTCAGCAAAGAGGTCGATCTGGACCAGCTGACCGATACCCATAAGCAGTACGTGTTCAATCTGCTGGATATCGACAAACGCACGCTGACCGATTTGATGGTGCCATGGGAAGAGGTCAGCACCATTGATATTTCCGAGCATTACTTTGCGGTGCTGGAACACATTCGCACCTATCGTCACACGCGTCTGCCGGTCATGAAAGACGGAAAGGTGATAGGCCTTTTGTTAGCGAAGGAATTCACCGCCGAGCCCGAAATCACCAAGCTGGATTGGACCGAACTGGTCCGCCCGATTTTGAAGCTGCGCCCCCATGACCGCACGTTGGGCGCATTGAAGCAGATTCAAACTTACTCGAGCCATTTGGCGGTGATCGAAAAGGATGGCCAGCCGATTGGTGTCGTGACTTTGGAAGATATCTTCGAAGAAATTGTCGGCGAAATTTATGATGAAGAAGATAATCCCCGCACCTTGCTTTCGTCCAATTCGAAAATCCGTACGATGAACTTCGGCCGTTCGTCGCCCCGCCGTTCGTAACATACAAACTTATTTAGTTTATCCCGCTTTGGAGCGTTTTAAACTTGAGCTCAAAATGACGAATATTTGAGCTCTTTGGCATCTCAATTTGAGCTCTCAAATATCAATAGCGTCGAGTTTAGTTGAATTGGACTTTTTCCCTGCCCCCCAGGCGCCGAAGATAACGTATCATCGTATGAACAGATCCCGAAATCTATCGGGGCTGTCTCATCGTGGGGGGAGATCTAAAATGAACGTACTGAAGAATGCCTACGCCGAAGAAATGAAGGCGGCCGAAAAATATTTCGTCGAATTTCAGTGGAAAAACCCGCAGGTCTACGCAAGCTGGCTTGCGCAAACATATCACTTTGTCTGCCACTCGACGCGGATTGTGACTTTGGCGGGAGCCCTTTTCCCCTACAGCCGAAATGAGTTCCATCTCTCAGCTATCGAACACGCCAATCAGGAAAAGAACCACGAAAAGCTTCTGTTGATGGATCTCAAGCAGATGAAATTAAAACCCGAAGACATCCCCGTCTGCCACAACTCGAGCGTGATGTTTCAAAATCAGTATTACTGGATTCAAAACGTCAATCCGATTTCGGTTTACGGTTATTACCTATTCTTAGAGGGCATCGCCGCCGAATTCGGACCGCGCATCCATAAGATGCTCAAAGACAATTATCCGGACAATCAGTTGTCTTTCGTCCGCGTGCATGCCGAAGAAGACCCAGACCATATCCACGAGCATCTGGAAAAACTGATGAAGCTTCCAAAAGAAGATCACGAACTGATCATCCGAAACCTGCAGCAATCATCAAGCATTTATCAAAATATGCTACGAGAGATTTTAGCCTCCGCAAATCAGATTCCGATGAAAAAAGCGGCCTAACTTTCTTTTCAAAGAAGGGATTTTATGAAAGACATTTCATATTTGATTCTCTCGGGGAAAAGCGCCTTTCATCCGTCCGAAGCGGATCTTCGCAACCAGGCCTATGCGGCCTGGTACAAGCTTTGGGATGAGACCTACAAGGCGTCGGGGTCGGATTACAAACTGACCTCGGACGAGTTCTCGCGCCAGGATCTGGTCACCGTCGTCAAGGTTGGCGATCAGGTTGCGGCCCTGCATCTGTACAGTTTCTTTGATCTGCAAAGCCAGTCGGATCTATCGACCAAGTACTTTCATTTCTTTTCCGAGTTCTACTTAAAGCAACTGCAGGAACTGAAAGTCCGATCGGTGATGTCGATGGAGTTTTTAACGGTCCTGCCCGAGTTTCGAAAATCCGTTGTCGGCTTTTCTTTGGGCTCGGTGATTGCGCAACTGGGGACATACGTCTTTCGCGAATCCGCAGTGGATGCGATCGTCGCCCCGGCCCGCACCGATCTGGGGGTGCACAAGATGGCGCATGATATCGGCTTTGTCTCGATCGAAAAAGACACCAATCAACGCGGCTTTAATTGCGATCTGATTGCGTGCCTGCAGGGTCACCAAAAACCGTCGGCCGATCTTTCGGTTCACCGGAACGCCAGTCAGCTGTGGGAGAAACGGCAGATCTTCGAGTCGGCGACGGACATCTTAAATCCAGCCCGCAAGATCGCAGCCATGGGCGGTTTGAAGCGCGCCGCTTGAAAGTCTTAGAATTTTAGGCTTCGTGCTGAAATTCGGCAAGACGTCGTTCAAAGTACTTTTTCACCTGAGCTTCGCGCTCGGCAGTATGGACCCCGTCCAGAACCTGAGCGCGGAGAATGCCCAAAATGCAATCCGGCTTACCGCCCTCTTTATCGTTCAAAGGCACGATGTATTTCAGCTGATACAGAAATTTATTTTTGTAAGCCGAGCGAATCTCCCGCACTTCATGCGCCGGAACCTGTGAGGTGATCACTTTGCGCGTACCTAAGCAGCTGCCGATCTCTTTGAAGATCTCATTGGTCCACTGCTCGTCCCTGGCAAAAAGCTCACTCCAAGGGATGGTTTCCAGTTCGTCCAGCGAGTAACTGCAGTAATTGTAATAGTTAAAGCTGCGGTAAACCTGACGATCGCCCACGTAGACTTCGATCAGATCCCCTTCTTGCATCATATCCAGCAAATCGCTGGGCGGCGCCAGGCGCAAACGGCTGAGTGCAAACCACAGAAGTTTCTTCTCGTCCAAAAGCTCGGCTGACGAAGCCTGTTCCAAAAGTCCGGAATAAATTTTCAGTCTTTCCAAAACCGCGGCCTGGTCAGCCGTGTTCAAACGCAGAAAAGAAGGGTTCTCTAGGTCCAAAACCGGAAGAACCGAAATGCCAAGGCGTGCGGCCAAAGTGCGAACGCTGTCACTGGCCTCAAGGAAAGCCTTGAAGCGCGCCATGGATTCATTTTTCTGAGTCAACAAAGACATACCTGAGACTCCTGCGATTGGATGAAGGCCGCACTGAGAGAAGGTCGAATTCAACGTGGAGCTGGAGCCAAAGGCTCTTAAGCGCGACGCTGCTTCTTGCCTTTTTTCGGCAAAATCTTATTTTCAATCGCGACTTTTGAATCTTTTACCATGACCTCAACCAGCTCCTGGCGATCCAATTTCAAGATTTTAACCAATTGGGGCAAAGAGTAAGCCGGTGGCGCACACATTCCACGTTCCCAGTTCGATACGAATTGCGCGAGATTGATTCCCAGCGCATCCGCAAGCTGAACCTGCGTCAGATTGTTTTCAATTCGCTTTTCACGCAAAAACTTACCCAGATGAGCATATTCTTTCATAGACAACCTCAGTTTGAAGATTGGCTTTATACCACATTTTTCCCAAATCACCTCTGAGAAAATAAACCCCTCTTCCAATTTGAAAAAACTGGCCGAACGCGCGCGTTTGCGCTCAATAAAAATAGTCGCGTTCGCCTTCACAGATTTCGGGGCTTACCAAAGCCCTTGCTCGGCCAAGATGGCTTTGGTGATGGCTTTGGCGCGTGGCCCACCGAAACCGGGCCCCGCATAAGGCTTCAGATCGCGGAAATTTGCGACGGTCAGGTACTCTTGCTCGCCTTTTTTAAGATGAGAAATAAACCAGCCCAAATGATGACGGCGCTCGGGATCAAAGAAGTTCGATCCCGTCTTGCCGCTGAACTCGAAACCACTTGGCGATGTTTCCAGAAACATGATTTCTTGCGTAAGCTTTTGCGCCCGCAAAGATACAGGTAAAGCGTTTGTCCAAAGCTTCTTCATCCATTCGATCTGCTGATAGCCCGTGATTTTCAGCGCCGGCCCCGAAGATCCGGCCGACACCAGCCAAGCCTGCTTGATGCCACCCTTCATATCTTTGTTCCCGTAATCGAAAGCATCGAGATACTTTTGCACTTTTCGAAGCCCCATCTTCACCGTCAGGCGCTGCGAAAACCAAACGATGGAATCTCGCATCCAGGTTTTGGCGTTGTGATCGCGATTGAGCTCTTCACGGTCGCCCTTTTTCCCGTCCCATTTTAAAACTTGGTTTTCATCTTTCAAAGCTCCCGAATCAAATGCCATCACCGCAATCGGTGGCTTAAATGTCGAGGACGCTGGATACGCGGTCTTACAGTTCTCTTCACCGATCACCTTTTCAAATTGGTTGGTTTTCATGTTGTAGAGAAGAAAACAGCCCTGCATGTCCTGAAAATGATCGACCGCAGGCGCTGGCTGTGCCGAGACTTCGTTTTTGGTGGCGGAGCCACCGCAGGCAAGAAGGGATACAAATAAAAGAGAAATAAAAAACCGAATCAGCATGATGATCTTCCTGGTCAAGGGTGAAGAATCATCATCAAAAGCTTTGATCCAGCTGTCAATATCCAGAGCGAATCTGCACTTCTAGTGAGCAGCCGGCGGACGAATCATCGCAAGCTTCTGGCTGACCGCCTGAAGGCTTTGGCGCATGCTTTCGGCGTTTTGCTCCAGGACCTTGATTCTTCCCACACGACCCGCTTCTTTGAGCGCTTGCGCTTCTTCGATCAAAGGCTGAATTTGCACTTCGAACTGGGTCAACTGATGAAGCAGCTGATTGCGGTCGGCCTCGCTCAGGCTTTGGCCATCGATGGGCTTTAGCTCTTTCAAAGAGTCATTGAGAGCGGAAACTTTTTGGCTCAGTTGATGAAACTGATCCATTTTGACCTGCACGTTGTCTTTTAAGGCTTGCAATTGATTGGCGCGCTCGCTGACTTGGGTGGCGATGGCTTCGGCTTTTTCGCGGGCTTCATTCAGAGCCTGGGACAAGGCCATGATATGGGTTGCGACCGCCTGACCGTTTTCAGCGAAGGCCAAAAGCAGGCGCTCGGTTTGGTTGATATCCGAGTTGGATTTTAAATCCAGCTCTTGGATACGACCACCCAAGCGGTCCAGTTCAGAGAAATGATTGTCCAAAGCCAAAACGGCCTGAACCAAAGCGGATTGTGTTTTTGCTTTCGCTGTATCTGACATGCGCGCCTTATGGCACAAGCGGATTTTGAATCCAAATAATTTTTCGGTGAAGACCGTCGCCAACCTCCTAAGCGCCCTGGCGATGGCCCGCACGCGTCAACCACCCCTACCTCCAAAGCCTCTCCCACTCTTCGGTGGAGAGCCCCCGCAGCCTTCGCTTGCGGTACGGGATTTCTTGGAGCGCCTCTTTCTCATTGAGCTGGATGTAGTTGCGGACTTGCAGCTGGTCTCGGAAGGCTCGCACCACCCGCGTAAAAGGCCGATGCTTCCAAAGCTTTTGCAGCTTCACGGTACCAGCGCTAACCCCAAGACTTCCCTGGGCTTTCAAGCCTTCCGCTTCGACTGCAATCCCCCTTTCGGGGGTACCGGTCACGCGGGGGACTTTCGCTTCGTTTCTGGTCCTGGTGGGGGTATCGGTCACAGCCAAGCTTTCAGCTTGCGTGACCGATACCCCCGCAGGGCTTTGGATTTTGCAGACTGAAAGAAGGCCCTCTTTCTCGAAGACTTGTGCGATTTGTCCGGCCAAGACCCGGAAGAAATGATGGTACAGGGATCTGCGTGAGGTGCGGATTAATAGGTGGATGTGATCGTTTTGGATGCTCACTTGCTCCACTTTAATAAAGAACTTCACTGCATATTTTTGGATCAAGAAATGGATCAGCTTAAATCTTCGTGAAATGCGAAGACCTCCACGGACTCTGTCCCGATTGGCTTTTAGCACAAGATGCAGGGACGCTTTTGTGGAAAGGGGCCTGGCTCCGCTGCCTGCTCGCAGCTGCCGAAGACTGCCGCCGTGTGAATAGCGATGTTTCCAGTGAATCTTTTGAAATGCAGTTTGCTTTGTCATGTGACCGATACCCCCGCAAGCCTTCAGGAAAGCAAAAGGCTTGCGGGGTCAAAAGCGAAATTACGGGCGGAGAGAAGAACAAGTGTCCGAAAACCGGATGTGGGGGCTATTTAAAAGAGCCTGCACCTGGATTGTTGAGAGTGCTTTGGGCATAGCCGACCCGTTGCTTGTGCATTTCCATTTCGGTCTTCATCTGAACCAGTAGTGCTTTGAGATCGGGGCTTTGTGCCTTTGGCAGAAGATCGGTGTCGATCACCTGCAATGCCTTTTCATTCAGCGCCAGGGATTGCTCGAGATAAGCCAGATCAAACTCTTTCCCTGAAAGGCCAGAAAGCTTCGCTGATTTTTCCTTCTGCATCGTCTGCAGCGCCTGACTGAGATCGTTGTCCTGCGGGGTGACCTTGGTGTTCTTCTCGACGTTCGAAATTCCGATCACGCCATTTTTTTGATCTTGTTCCAGCTGATCGCCCAAAGATCTCACCGCCTGAGTGTCGCCCTTATTTTGCGCAAGCTCGCCCATCTCTTTGTCATTTTGGCGAAGCGTCTGCATGACTTTCATGATCTGAGCATCATTCAACAAAAAAGCGCGGCGATTCTTATCGAAATAAGACTTCTGCCGGCCCTCCCCCTGGGATTGAATTTGAGTCATGGTCTTGCTATCATCACGCTTCGGTGCCGCCATCACGAGCGTCGGGATCAGGGCGATGCACACCACCGCACAATAAGCTTGAGTCACTGAAAGCATAGTTCCCCCTTTTAAGATTGTCCGTGATGAGGTTTGTGACGAACGACCGAAGATCGGCCCGAGGTGATATTGGTGTAACCGCCGACTGTGGATTCCGCCGGATCTGGGCGAGCTTTGGAAATGGCTCGGCCTTCGGCGTCGGTGTAACCTGAAATCTGCGCGTCTTCCAACGAGCTTGCGCCCGCATCGACTTCGACATCATCGGCTGGATTGATTTTGTGCTTGGCCATAGAACCTCCTCTTGGGGTCGCAGCAAAAGCAGGACCATGATGAGATAAAAGCTGTGGCCGATGAAGACTGAGCTTGAGTCATTTTTCCCACATTGCCGTTTCGCAAAATTTAAGCGCGACGAATTTTCTGCAGGGTCTTTGCAATGGCAAGAAGCAGATCCGACGCCATCAGGCTCAGGACATCCTTTTGATCCCGGATCCAATCATCGGCCATTTTTCCATGCGTATAAGCCGCAAGGCTTGCGGCCTGAAGCGGCTTTAGACCTTGTGATAAAAGACCCGCAATCAGACCGGTCAACACATCACCCGTCCCCGCTTTCGCGAGCGCCGCATTTCCCGATTGGATTCGCAGCATCGTTTGACCATCTGTGATCAAGGTTTGGTGACCTTTCAAAAGCCAAACTCCACCGAATTGGGCTTGCGCAAGCGCGATGGAGCGCCGGCGATCTTTTTGAATCCACTTTGCCGGTCTTTTTAAAAGTTTGGAAAGCTCGCCTTCGTGCGGGGTCAGCACCCAATGGGCCGGCAGAGGAAATTTCAATTTCAAAAAAACATCCGGCGCTAAAGCCGAAGCATCAACCACAACCGGAATCTCGGCTCGCTTTCGCAGATAGCGAAACCAGTTCCTCATCATCGCGGGCCTGCCGAGCCCAGGCCCCAAGGCCACGGATTGAAACTTGAAATTCTTCTGCGCCTGCCTGGTGCTTGTCTCCAAAAAGTCAGGATGCTTTGGCAAAAGGGACCTCTTGTTTTCGGAAAGCCAGTACACGTATCCGGCTCCGGCCCGGGCGGCAGCTGTCGCGGATAAGATTCCGGCACCCCACATGCCCTTTGAGCCGGCAATGATCAAGCACTTGCCGCCCCTTGATTTGTGATCAGTTTTCTTTCGAACCGGCAAATCATTTTTGGCCTGCGCCAAGGTGTATTTCTGAATTTTCATTTGATCGATCCTACCGGCAAACTGTGACGGATACTTTCTTCAAAGTTTTCCAAAAAAGATCGCACGCGACGAAGTTCGTGCGCTGAAACCTGGTCCGAAATTTCTTGCAGCCACACTTCGCGTTCGCTTTGAATTTGCAACAGCGCCTTTTCCCCTTTGGGTGTCAGTTTCAAGAGAGGAAATCTTTGATGAGCCGGATTGTTAACGAACTTGGTCAGCCCTTCTTTTGTCAGCACATCGGCCAAGCGTTGCACGCTTTGGCGCGCGACGTTCTTAAATCTCGCGATTTCGGCCACGGTGCGCGCTTGATTTTCGACGGAGCTTAAGACTTGCCAGCGGGCGCCGGTTTGCGCGGCCGGTGAAGCTAAAAAATTGGACGCATTTTTTAGAATATCGTCCAGTCTGGAAATTTGGAAGATGAGATTTTGCACATCCGTCTGCAAATTTTTTTGTAAGCTTGCCTGCAGGTCCAGATTTCTGGTTTTCATCTATGACAGTATGCTGTCATAGGCGCGTAAAAACAAGTCCGATTTTGCTTGTGATCTGGCACATAAAAAAGGAAATCCCGGGGTTCAACGCCCGGGATTTCGTCACAACCGATGATCTGCGATCCTTACAGATCTCTTTCAGAAGGAGTTAGAGGTTTGTTGTCTTGAGAATGTTCAATGCGATCTCCGGCGTTGGTGATGCGATTTCCAACTTTGGTTGCGCCCATGTCCGTGATTTTTTGACCCACACGCTCAATAGCATCGCCCACTTTATGAGATACTTTTTCAGTTTTATTGTTTTCCATGATGCGTCTCCTTTGTTTAAGTTTGTTATACAAATATCGTTCCATACTTGTTCCATAAGAACCTTTTAGACCGCCATCTGCACTTGATTTGCCGGCCGCCCGCGATCCGAACGGATCATTCCCACCAGTTCTTGCAGGTCATGCCGTTTGGAAAGGATCCGCCGGATCGAGAAGTGTTTTTTCTCACGGTTCGAAACTCGAAGCTTTTCCGAATCGTGCGCCGAAAGAACCACCACCGGAATGCGCGAATCAACCCCGCGTAAGGGCATTCGATCTTCCAAAGCCATCGCATTGTCGACAGCCTTCAAGGCTTGAAACCCGCTCATTCCCGCCAGATCCCAATCCAAGATCACCAAATTGTAGTAAGAATCCAAAAGCTCATTCATTGCGGCGTAAGCACTGGATACACAGTGCACGCGAACTCCGGTTTCTTTTTCCAATGTTGAAGCCAGCAGCGATGAAAATTCACGATCATCGTCGACCAGTAGAACTTTTTGGTGGTTTGTTTTTGAAAGAACATTCCGTGACATGATGAAACTCCTATAAAGATATGTCCGATTTTTTACGGCAAAATTTGTGGCGGTTTGCGGCCGCTGATCAGATTTGCCAAGAAGCTTAAGACCGCCAAGACCAAGAAGATCAGCAGCAACAAGCGCCCTGCCTCCATTGAAAGTCCGGCGACCCCATAAGCCCCGAAGATGATCGAAATCAGTCCAATAACGAAGAATAAAATAGCAGCGCGTAGCATGTTGCCTCCTTTGCGTCTCTTGGCTTTTAACAAAGGCAAAGGGCCTGCCAAAGCCTTAAACAGTATATATTTCATTTGAAGGCATACAGCGCTTCGTCATTACGTTCTTAAATGCCCCTTAAGGGATATTTTGACATAAATGAATTTTACCCTTGTCGATAAAACTTCAAACTTGTTACATCATGGGTCTATGGCAAAAATACTGATTATCGACGATGACATTGAATTGGCAGAAATGACGGCGGCTTTCTTTCGACAGAAGTCGCATCAACCCACACTCTCGGACGACGCGGAAGCATCTTTAAATGCTTTACTGAAAAAGAAGTTCACCCCGGACCTTCTGATTCTGGATCTCAAGATGCCGAAGATTTCCGGAATCGAATTCATCCAGCGCCTGCGCCAAGAGCAGATCCATCTCCCCGTTATTCTGATCACCGCCACCCGCGATGTGGAAACGGCAATGGAAGCAATCGCCGTGGGCGCCATCGATTACGTGGTGAAGCCGCTGAATTATTCGCAGCTGCAGATTTCAGTCGAGCGCGCGCTTCGATTCCACCGCTTGGAAACTGAAAACCAAGTCCTTAAATCGGTGATTCAACTGCGCGAAGGTTCGAACCTGACCGACATCAAAGGCAAAAGCCCGCGCTTTCTAAAAGTTCTAGACCTGGTTCGCCGCGTGGCTAAATCTCAGGCCAATATCGCCATCTCGGGCGAAAGCGGAACCGGTAAGGAAGTGATCGCGCGTGCCATCCATGGACTGAGCAAGCGAAAAGATGGTCCTTTTATCGCCATCAACTGCTCGGCCATTCCGGAAAACCTTTTGGAGAGCGAACTTTTCGGTCACGCCAAGGGATCTTTCACCGGCGCTTCGGAAAAGAAGATCGGTCTTTTTGAAGAGGCCGAAGGCGGGACTTTATTCTTAGATGAAATTGGCGACATGAGCCTTCCACTGCAAGCGAAGCTTTTGCGCGTGATTCAAGAGCGCAAGGTGAAGCGCATCGGTGAAAATCAGGAGCGCGACCTGAACGTTCGCATCATCTCGGCCACGCACCGAGATTTGAAAGCAGAGGTGGCCAACCACCGCTTCCGTGAAGACTTGTACTTCCGTCTGCATGTGATTCCGCTCAACCTCCCCGCCTTGCGCGAACGCCAGGAAGATATCGTGCCACTGGCCGAATTCTTTATGAAAAAGTATGTGACCTTCAATGATTCGCCGGCGCGCGGCTTTTCGCGCGAGGCGATCAGCTGGCTTTTGAAAAATCCGTGGAAAGGAAACGTGCGCGAACTTGAAAATACCGTCGAACGCGCCGTGATCTTAGCGCAAGGTCCACAGATCGAACTCAGTGACCTGACCGAACTGACGGATGCAGGATCTTTGGATATGGGCACATCTTCAGCACCGGCTATTATCGGCGGCCCCGCATCAGCAACCGCAGGTGCAGTCGGCGGAGTGAAGCCTCCTCTGACTGAAGCACTCGCCCAGTCGTGGACGCTGGAAGCGCTGACGAAGAAATACATCTTAGACGTCCTTAAGAAGAATCACGGTCAGAAGGATAAGACCGCAAAAGAATTGGCGATGGATCGAAAGACTTTGTATCGCAAACTGAAGGAGATTGAGAATGAACAGTCCACTTCACCTGCCAACTGATGACCTGAAACTTCAGTACGTCAACCGCCGGCGCGAAGAGCTGGGTGTCTACATGCAGGCCTTGAAAACTCAAGACTTTGAATCGATTGCCCATATTGGACACCGCATGCGCGGAAACGGGATTTCATTCGGATTTCCGGAACTTTCCGAGCTGGGCGAGAAAATGGAAGAAGCCGCGAAAGCCAAGGAACTGATGACCTTGCGCTCGCTTTCCATCGACTTTACCAACTGGGTGGATCATCAAACCCAATCCGGAGGACTTTCGTGAACGAAACCGAAAAACGCGGCAGACAGACGATCTTTGGTCTGCATGTATTTATGCTGACCATGATCGGCGTTCTTATTCTCAACGCCTGGTATCTGTACCGAAACTTTGAAGGCGTAGCCGCGCAAGAAACCTGGGTTCGCCACACGGACCAGGTCTTATTGCAGGTTTCAAAAGTCGAAAATTCGATCGTCGATGCCGAAAGCTCAGTGCGCGGATTTGCTTTGACCAATCAAGGGACTTTTCTCGAACCTTTCCGTTCGCAAAGCCTGGTGGTCTGGAGCCACGTCGACCGATTGAAAGAACTGACCAAAGACAACCCCGCCCAAGTCGATAACATGAAAATCTTAGGCGATTTGGTGAAAGCTCGCCTCGAGCCGCTGGAAGTTTTAACTGAATTTCGAACCCTTAGCCAGGATCGCCGTCGCGAGCTTTTCCAACTGGGGCTTGCGCGCATGAATACCTTGAAAGAGCATCTCGCTCGCATTCAAGCTGTGGAAGAAAAACTTTTAGCGGATCGCACGGCGTCCTCGCAGAAAAGTCGCGACTTCTTTCAGTGGAATGTGTTTGGCTCCTTTGCCTTAACTTTGGCTCTGACCCTCTTGGCTTATTGGCTGATCCTATCCAATGAGAAAAGAAACACCGCCGAGCTTCGCGAAAAGAAACTGCAAGCTTGGCTGCAAACTCGGGCCGTCGAACTTTCGCAGATTATCGTCAAAAGCGGCTCATTAGAAATCGCGAGTGCGGAAACCTTGCGATATATAGCCGAAACCAGCGGCGCCTTGGCCGGAAACTTGTACCTGAAAGAAAATGGTCGCCTGACCCTAGCCGGCAGCTACGCGACGGCGCAAAGCTCGGTGAACGCGCCTTCGCCCACGCACATTGAAGGCAAAACTTTGATCGCCGAAGCCTTAAAAAAAGATCAGATCTGGAAAATCGCCAATGTCCCGGCGGACTCGTTGAAAGTGTCCTCAAGTCTTGCGTCCGCGCAGCCGGCAACTTTGGTTCTGATTCCATTGATCTTCCAGGACGCACCGCTGGCGGTGATCGAGCTCGCTTTCTTGGGTCCGATTCACTCTGATATCGACAAACTTTTAGAAGAGCTACGTGAAACCATCGCGGTCAATCTCAACTCGGCCGCAACACGGGCCCAACTGCAGCTGCTGCTGGAAGAGACTCAACAGCAAGCCGAAGAGCTGCAGACCCAACAAGAAGAGCTTCGCACCAACAACGAAGAGCTCGAGCAGCAAGCACGCGCTTTGGAAGCGCAGCAAGAAATGGTGCACCATCAAAATGAAATGCTCACCAGTTCGAAAGCAAATCTCGAAACCAAAGCGCAAGAGCTGGAACGCATCAGCCAGTACAAATCCGACTTCCTGGCGAAGATGTCGCACGAGCTTCGCACGCCACTGAATAGTCTTTTGATCCTGGCCACGCTCTTGATCGAAAACAAAGAGCAAAATCTCACCGATCAGCAAAAAGATTTCGCCAAGACCATGTACAATGCTGGTAACGATCTTTTAAATCTGATCAACGACATTTTGGATCTATCAAAAATCGAAGCCCGAAAACTGAGCCTGCGCTTCGAGGACTTCTCGCTGCCTGGCTTCTTCGAACGCTTGCGCCAAACTTTCGAACCGCAGGCAAGCTCAAAGAAAATCGATTTCAACATCGAATTCGCTCCAGAGGCGCAAAACATCTCGATCCATTCGGATCCTTTGCGCCTTGAACAGGTTTTAAGAAACTTTTTATCGAATGCGATCAAGTTCACCGAGTCCGGCTCGGTCACCTTGAAAGCCGAAATGCAAAAGCAAGAAGAAGGCATGATTCGCATCACCGTTCAGGACACCGGCGTCGGCATCCCGAGCGAGAAGCAAGAGCTGATCTTTGAAGCCTTCGAACAAGCCGACGGCACCGTCAGTCGCAAGTTCGGCGGAACCGGCCTTGGGTTGACGATCTCCCGAGAGCTGGCCTCACTTCTGGGTGGCCGGATTGAGCTTTCCTCGAGCGAAGGCAAAGGAAGCTCTTTCTCGTTGATCATTCCTCTTCGTTACGCCAGCCAGACCGTCGAAGCTCCGGCTGTTGTCATTCACTCGCCAAGCAAAACGCATTCGCCTTCAGCACCCCGTAAGAACGATGCGCAGAAGCAGCAAGAGCTTAGCGAATCCGCGCGCGAGGCTTTAAAAAATGTGAAGGGCGATAAAGAAACGATCTTGATCGTCGAGGACGATCGCATGTTCCGTCATTCAATTTTGGATACGGTCGGCTCTTACGGATTCGATGCCATCGAAGCTGATTCATCTGAAATGGCACTGCAGATCTTGCAGGCCCATGTCCCGACCGCAATTCTTCTGGATATCAAGCTTCCGGGCATGAGCGGCCTTGGGCTTTTAGAGATGGTCAAACAAAATCCGAAGCTTCGCCATATTCCGGTGCACATGATTTCCGCACTCGAGTATCAAAGCAACGCCCTTCGCATGGGAGCTTTGGGATATTTAAGCAAACCGGTAACCGTCGATAAAGTTCGCTCGGCCCTGAACCGCATCGAGACCATGCTGGAAAAGCAGGTCAAAAAACTTTTGATCATCGAAGACGACAATCGCCAGCGCGAAGCAGTCGCACAACTGGTCGCGGGTCAAGACATCCAAGTCTTGATGGCCCCCACCGGAAAAGAAGCTTTAAACTGGGTCGAAAAACAAACTGTCGATTGCATCATCCTGGATCTGAACCTGCCGGATATGACGGGCTTTGATTTTCTTGAGAAAATCAACTCGCTCCCGATTTCGGTTCCGCCTATCGTGATCTACACCGGAAAAGACATCAGCCGCACCGAAGAGCAGAATCTACGCAAGTACTCGGAAAGCATTATCATCAAAGGCGCACGATCACCGGAACGCCTTTTGGACGAAGTGAATCTTTTCTTGCACCGGGTGGAATCGCTTTTGCCACAAGAAAAACAGGATATCTTGCAACACTTGCGAACCCAAGAAAAAGCCTTTGAGGGCAAAAAAGTTCTTTTGGTCGACGATGATTTGCGCAACGTCTTCGCCCTGACCAGCGCGCTTGAAAGCAAGGGCCTGATCGTTCGCATCGCGAAGAACGGTCTGGAAGCTTTGGACTCTTTGGCGGAATTTCCGGATACGGATCTAGTCCTGATGGATCTGATGATGCCAAAAATGGACGGGCTTGAAGCCATTCGCCGCATCCGTTCGCAGAAACAGTTCGACGAGCTTCCGATCGTCGCTTTGACCGCAAAAGCGATGAAGGAAGATCAAGACCAATGCATCGAAGCTGGCGCCAACGATTATCTATCCAAACCGCTGAACTTAGGAAATTTGCTTTCCGTGATGCGGGTTTGGCTGACACCGAAAGGAATCTTTTCTTGACCGAATTGGATCCTGTGGAGCGCCACCTTTTTATGGAAGGGATCTTAATGAAGTACGGCTATGACTTCCGTCATTATGCTGAAGCTTCCTTCGATCGCCGTTTGCAGGTTCTTCTCACGCAGGAAAAATGCCCAAGTCTTTTGGAGCTTTTGCAAAGAGTGCTGTCGCAGCGAGATTACTTCCGCCACGTTCTTCCGCAGCTCACCGTGCGCACCACCGAATTTTTTCGCGATCCTATTTTCTTTCGCACCTTGCGTGAAAAGATCTTTCCGGTTCTGGCCACCTATCCGTCGCTTCAGATTTGGATCGCGGGCTGCAGCACTGGCGAAGAACTTTACAGTCTTGCGATCATGCTGAAAGAAGAAAGGCTTTACGATAAAGCCACCATCTTTGCGACCGACATCAATCCCCTTTCTTTGCAACGTGCAAAAGATGGGATTTACGACAATCGTGTGGCGCAAACATTCACCAAACAGTATATCGCGGCCGGCGGCAGCGAGCCCGCGTCAACTTATTACACTTCGAATTATGGTTCGGCGATTTTCGATTCGGCTTTGCGTGAAAACGTGGTTTTCTCGGAACACAATCTCGCCACCGACGGACCCTTTGCCGAATGCCATTTAATTTTGTGTCGAAATGTTCTTATTTATTTTAATCAAGAGCTGCAGAACCGCGCTTTTCAACTGTTTCAAGACTCCTTGGTTGAAAAAGGATTTTTGGGAATTGGCAGCAAAGAGGATTTACGCTTCTCGAAATCTTATCCATTTTTTGCCGTAATTGATGAAAAGCAACATTGCTACCAAAAGCGGCCCGGCCATGAAATGATTCCGACATCGCAATCGCGATTTCGGGAAAGGTTTTCGTGATGAAGGCCAGTCAGAAGGACTCTCAACCTATGATCGTGATTGGCACATCCGCCGGTGGCGTCGAGGCCCTTCAGACTTTGCTGTCACATCTGCCTGACAATCTGACGACGCCCATGGCCGTCGTCATGCATCTGCCCGAGCATTCGGATATTCAGTTTTCGAAGTTTATCAATGCAGGTTCTTACCAGGTCATAGAAGCTCAGGATAAAATGGAGGTCACCGAGCGCACCATCACTTTTGCTCCGGCCGGATATCACCTGCTCATCGAAAAAGGTCAGACTTATTCGCTTTCCCAGGATGAGCCGGTTTACTTTTCACGACCTTCGATCGACCTCTTGTTCGAATCTGCCGCCCGCGTTTTCCGCCGAGCCCTGACCGGCATTCTTCTCACTGGCGCCAGTCAGGACGGTGCCAAAGGTCTCTCGTCGATCCGGCAACATGGGGGATACACCATTGTTCAGGATCCAAAAACGGCTCAGGTTTCGACCATGCCCCAAGCGGCCTTAGATTTGTTTCAGCCAAATGCGATTCTTCCACTTCAACAGATTCGTGAATTTCTTCTTCAGCGGGATGAAAGGAATTTTGCATGGAAAATTTAACACCCACGGACGTGCTGATCGTCGATGACCGGCCCGAAAATATCACGGCGCTTCGATCACTGATTGCCGATGAGAAGGTTCGCATACATTCGGCCTCGAGCGCCGACGAGGCTCTGGAAATCTTAGTTCAGCAAAACTTTGGCTTGGCCCTTTTGGATGTGCAGATGCCGGTGGTCAGCGGCTTCGAGCTGGCTCGACTGATCCGGGGCGTACAGCGCTACCGCAATCTTCCGATCATTTTTGTCACGGCCCAATCCCAAGACCAAGCCACCATCTTTGAAGGTTACGAAACCGGTGCGGTCGATGTTTTGTTCAAGCCGCTCAACCCACACACGGTTCGCAGCAAGGTTCGCGTGTTCGTCGAACTGGACCGCCAACGCCGCATGCTTGAAAAATTGCGCAAAGACGCAGAAGCCGCAACCTTCGCCAAAAGCCGTTTCTTGGCCAACATGTCCCACGAAATCCGCACCCCGCTTTCGGCCGTCCTGGGATTTTCTGAGCTGCTTGCACAGGACGAATTGAACGAGCAAGAGCGAGACGAATTTGCGTCGGCCATACGACGTAATGGCGATCTGCTGAAGCGCCTGATTGATGACATTTTGGATCTTTCGAAACTTGAAGCCAACAAAATCGAAATTGAAAATATCAAATTCGATTTGGCGGACCTACTATCCGATATCGAAAAGACTTTGACGTTGAAAGCATCGGAAAAAGGAATCACGCTGAAATTTCAGCAGCCGGCTCTACAGCAGCGACAATACTGGGGCGACCCGAGCCGCATCAAGCAGGTGCTGTTAAATCTGGCTGGAAACGCGATCAAGTTCACGCAGAAAGGATCGGTCGAAGTCAGCTTCCAGCTTTCAAAAAAAGAAAACGAACGTGACGGCTTCCGCATTCAGGTCAAGGATAGCGGCGTGGGCATGAGCCGCGAGCAAGCCGCCCGTCTCTTCCAACCTTTCACCCAGGGCGATTCGTCGACTTCGCGTCAGTTTGGCGGCACAGGTCTAGGGCTTGTGATTTCGCGGGAAATCGCGCGCGCCATGGGCGGAAACATTCATCTCGTTCAATCTGAACCGAAAGTGGGAAGCACCTTCGAAGCCAATCTTCTTCTGAAAGCGGTCTCCACGCCCGCCCAAACCGAAGCCGATTTGATCCAGCCTTCTGAAAATCAGCATCTCTCGTCTTGGCCGGGCGATCGCCCGTTTAAAGTACTGGTGATCGATGATTCGAAAGACAATTTGGTTTTGATTCAAATGTACCTGAAGCACTTGCATCTGGATCTTCACATGGTCGATCGCGGCGCTTCGGCTTTGCTCGAACTAAAGAAGCAAGATTTCGATATGATCTTGATGGATATCCAAATGCCCGAAATGGACGGCTTCGAGACGACCCGCCTGATTCGTGAGCAAGGTTACGAAATTCCGATCATTGCGCTAACTGCTTTCTTCAACTCGGAAGACTTAAAGAAATGCTTACAGTCCGGCTGCGATGCGGTTTTAACAAAACCCTTAGATAAGGACGAGCTGATTCAGAAAATCAGCTCTTACCTGTTGCCGCAGGCCCCGCGCACAAAAAAACAGGTACCTGAAATCCGACTGGAAGATATGTAAGAATTATTTCAGCGCCGCCAGAAGCTTTTGGTAGATGTTATCGAATCCGCCATTGCTCATGATCAGGATTAAATCCCCGGCTTTCGCTTTTTTCACAAGATCGACGACGATGGGATCGGCTCCATCATAGGCTTCGGCGGATTTGCCAGAAGCTTTAAGATCTGCGACCAACTCCTCGCTGGAAAAGCGATTTTCGGCATCGATTTTACTTTGATCGAAAGCTTTCGCTAGCATCACTTCGTCACATTCTTGAAAGGCATCGACGTAATCTTTCTGGAAAACCTTACGTCGCGAAGTCGCCGAGCGCGGCTCGAAAACGCCAAAGACCTTGCGGCCTTTGTATTTGGATTTAATTCCCTTCACCGTTTCCCGCACGGCCGTCGGGTGGTGCGCGAAATCTTCGATCACCAAAATGCCGCGTGGCTCGCCCAGAACTTCCTGACGGCGTTTGACGCCTTCGAAACTTTGCAACGCCGAACGCACTTTTTCCAAATCCCAACCCAATTGATGAGCAAGCCCCACGACCGCAACGGTGTTCAGGATATTATAATCCCCCGTCAGCGTGACGTGGAAAGATCCCAGATCCTTTCCCTGAAAATGGACTTGGAAATCGGTCCCTTCCTCGCTGATTTTTTGCACTTTGGCCTGATAATCGCCCTTGGTCAGACCGTAGGTAAAATTCCTTTTTGCCGCACACTGCGAGCGAAGCTCGATGACATTTGTTTCTTCCGCACAGGCCATCAAGGTGCCATCCGCTGGGATCAGCTTCATCAACCGCGCAAAGGCATCTTTCACCGCCTGCAAATCCTTGTAGATATCGGCATGATCAAATTCGCAGCTGGTGAAAATCACATGTTTCGGTCTGTAGTGGATGAATTTCGGAACTTTATCAAAGAAAGCGGTATCGTACTCGTCGCCTTCGATCACAAAGAAATTTCCTTTTGGATTCTGGAACGATTTTGAAAAGTTTTTGGCAATGCCGCCAATCAAGAAACCAGGCTCCACACCCAAGCACTGCGCCACCCAAGCCATCATCGAGGTGGTGGTGGTTTTTCCGTGCGTACCGCTGACGCAAATGCTTTCGCGGTTTTCGATAATAAATTCGCCCATGGCTTTCGGCAAAGAGGTGTAGGGAATTTCAAGCTTCAGCAGCTCTTGCGCCTCTTCATTGCTGGCCGAGATCACGTTGCCGACGATGACGAAATCGGGCTTCGGATTCAGATTTTCTTTTTTGTAGCCTTTTTGAATTTGAATTCCCAAAGATTCCAATTGGGTCGACATGGGCGGGTACGGGTTTTGGTCGCTACCCGTGATTTTAAAGCCGCGATCTTTCAAAAGACCGGCCAACGAGGCCATGGCGGTTCCGCAAATTCCCATCAAATGAATATGGCTTCCTGCTTTGAGATTCATGATCGTTTCAATCCTTCGATAATCCAGTTGTGAATCTGCGGGCGAAGTGCCGCGAACTCTTTATTTTCTCTTCCTAAAAAGACCCGGTTGCTGACCATGCTGATGCTCAGATCTTGAACCGGATCATACCAAATCGATGTTCCCGTAAATCCCGTGTGCCCGATCGAGGCCTGCGAGAAATACTGTCCGCTGCTGCTGGTCCCAACGGTCGGCATCATATATCCCAAGGCCCAATCGCCTTTTCCCAAAGGCCGCGCCCGCGTCGCAAACAATTGCGCGGTTTTTGGTTTGACCGTGGTTTTGGCGTAACCCTTTAGCGTCGAGCGCAGATACAAAGCAAACCAGCCCAAGTCATCGATGCTGCCAAAAAGACCCGCGTGAGCCGAGACTCCGCCCAAAGCCCATGTGTTGTCGTCGTGCACTTCGCCTTGAATGGTTTTTTGTCGCCATGGACAGCGCTCGGTCGGTGCATAATGTTTGACCGATTGCGGGGCCACGTTGTCGACATGAAATTCGAAGGTGGTGCGCGGATAAATTTCGTCTTTCAAACGATTCCAGATTTCAATCAAAGGCGCACTGTACAAGCTTTCCAGAATATGACCTAAGACGATAAACCCGACATCCGAATAAACGCTGGCTTCGTTTTTCTCGAGACTCAGACCTCGAACGATGCGCGCCGCCTCGGTCCAGCGGTTCAGGCGCGAGGTCGTCAGATCCAGCTGCTGATAAAGCGGCATCCACCAAACAAGTCCCGACGAGTGACTGAGACAGTCCGCCACCAAGACATCGTCATGTAAAAACCAGGGGCAGAACTCTTTCACTTTCGATTTCAGATTCCAGCGGCCTTCTTCGTAGGCCTTCATCATCGCCTGCACGGTGAAGATGATCTTCGTGAGACTTGCCAGATCATAATAGGCATATGTTTCACCCACCGAAAAATCGCAGACTTTTTTGCCGGCCAGATGAGCCTGCACCTGCACCCCGGGTGACACACCCGGGAGCGCTTTTTCGATTTGCTTTTTCAATTTTCCTTCAAGCGATTGATTCATTTTCTAATTTCCTCGCTTTTTGGTTTTCGTTTTCGTCTCGGCCGCCAGGCCGGACGGAACGCTGAGATTTGCGTTTTGCAAAGTCGCTTTCGGCCCCAAAGCCAGCATGCGATTCAAAGATCCGTGCCCGATTTCAAGCCCCGAAAAACAAGGAAGCAAATTTTCACCAGCAAAACGCTCCAGCGCAAATTGCACAAAGTTTTTCCCATCTCGCTCGTCACCGAATAAAAAATCACCAAAGATGATCCCCAGACAGCCCTTCAAACGGCCACTTTGCTTCAGGTGCTCGAGCATGCGGTCCACACGGTATCCGCGCTCGCCGACCTCTTCCAGTGCCAAAAATCTTCCGGCAAACGTCGGTGCCGCCACGGTGCCAAGCCCGCTTTCCAGAACGACCAAGTTCCCGGCCATGATCGGCGCTTGCGTTTTTTTCAGCTTCTTCGCTTTTTCATTCATGGGCTTCAGTTCAAATTTGGACTCGGTTTTCTCGCCGAACAAAATCTGACGGCACTCTTCGATTTGATCGGCGTTCAAACGCCCTGAAACCAAAGTCTCGAGCAAAGGCCCGTGAAACGAAGTCCATTTCCATTTTTGCATCAAGATATGCAAGGACGTGATATCGCTGTAGCCGATCATAATTTTCGGCGTCGTTGGCGTCTTCATTTTCCACAGATCCGGCATCAAGCGATTGGCCCCGTAACCGCCACGCAGACACCAAATGGCTTTCGAGTCCTTGGCGTTCAAAGCGGTTTTTAGAAGCTTCAAGCGCACGGCATCTTCGTTGGAATGAAAGGGATGTGGCTGAAACGTGTCAGCCGGAAGCCTTGGTTTCAATCCCCAACTGCGAAGCAGGTCCAGGCAAAGCTCGACATCTTCCATGCGCGAGCCGGAGCCGGGAGATAAAATCTCAACGGTATCACCCTTTTGCAGGTGCGAAATTTTCTTGGAGCTCATCAAATAAGGGTGTCGGATATTTCTGGTCGAAGCAAGCCGCACAGAAAGATTTTTTCACCGGATTTGGCGTTTCGCCCAATGCACCAAAAAGACCTTCTAAAGACAGGTAAGATAACGAGTCCGCACCGACAAATTTGCAGATTTCTTCTAGACTTTTTTCGGTCGCGATCAGCTGCTTTTTTTGTGGAGTGTCAACGCCGTAGTAACAAGGCCCAATGGTGGGCGGACTGGCTATGCGCAGATGCACCTCTTTTGCGCCGGCCTGGCGAACCAAAGAGATGATCTTCTGGCTGGTGGTTCCGCGAACCAAAGAGTCATCCACCACGATCACCCGCTTGCCACTTAAAACCGCTGCCTGCGGATTGAGCTTAATCTTCACGCCGAAGCTTCGAATTGACTGCTGCGGCTGAATAAAAGTGCGGCCCACATAATGATTGCGAATAATACCGAACTCGAAAGGAATGCCACTTTGCAGTGAATAACCGATCGCCGCCGGCACACCCCCGTCCGGCACTGGGATCACCACATCGGCTTGCACCGAAGTTTCCTTGGCCAACCATCGGCCAAACTGTTTGCGTGTTTCATAAACAGAATGCCCGAAAACCACGGAATCAGGCCGAGAAAAGTAAACATGTTCGAAAATGCATTTCGCCGCCTGCGCTTTTGGCGCAAATCGCAGCGAATGTTCGCCGTCGTGATCCACCCAAAACATCTCACCTGGCTCGATCTCGCGCACGTACTGCGCTCCAATTAAATCCAAAGCACAAGTTTCACTGGCAACTACCGTAGACCACTCGCCTTTTTCATTTTGCTTTTTGCCGATCACAAGCGGTCTGAAGCCTTGCGGATCCCGCATGGCCAGCATCCGGTCATGGGTCATCACAACGAAGCTGTAAGCGCCGACGATTTTCGCCAGACTGTCTTTCAAGCATTCGACAATCTGATTGCTGGGATGACGAGAAATCAGATGCAGCAAAATCTCGGTGTCATTGGTGCCTTGAAAAATCGCACCTTGGGTCTGCAGATCTTTTTTCAGCATCTGGGTGTTGACGATATTTCCATTGTGCGCGACCGCGACTGGACCCGAAAGCAAATTGGCCGACAAGGGCTGCGCATTGGTTAAAAGATTTTGCCCCGTGGTCGAGTAACGAACATGTCCAATGGCATGATGACCTTCGAGCCTTGCAAGCTCCTCTTCACCGAAAACGTCCCCCACAAGCCCCAAACCCTTGTGATGAAGCTGCTGACCCGAATCTGTCAAAGAGGTGATCCCAGCTGACTCCTGCCCGCGGTGTTGCATAGCAAAAAGACCGAGATAAGCGAGCCTCGAGGCCTCTTCATGATTCCAGATCCCAAATACACCGCACTCTTCTTTCCACATGGGTTTTTCCCTTTGGCTTGCGCCTTTAGACTGAAATCAACCGATCCAAACCTGCATTCGATTTCTCTGACAGACTTGAAATTAAAATCCTCACGTCTGCACCGAACTTCACGCTATCACCGCCAGTAACACCGACTTCTTTCCATTCGAAATCACTTAAACCGCGCGCCGCCTCTTGCACGAAATTCTGAAAGGCTTCCGGATTCGAAGTCGCGACCACGGCCTGATAAAGACCGTCTGCTCCCCAATCGACCGACTCTTCCGCAAGCTGCGACGAAAAGCCAATGCCTTTGAGACTCATCTTCGCGATGGTGACGGCAAGCCCGCCGAACCCAACCATCTGTGAAGAGGTGAAGAGTCTTTCTTTTTCCAGTCCCAGCAACAGATTTTGGAAGGCCTGAACTTTTTCGATAAAAAGATTTCCCGCGAAATGATTTTCCCGGAAATCCACATCCGCCCACCTCAGTTTGAGCGTGAAAACGGACTGCGCTGCCTCCGTGAAGAAGTCTTTCGCAAGCTCCTCGACCGAATCCCTGACCCCAATCACACCCGTTGCCGGAGTGGAAATAATATTATTTCCCTGCGTTTCGTTGTAGAAGCTGACGTTACCACTGATGACCGGTGTCTGCAATTTCTGCGCGACTTCGCTGATAGCCTCCACACTGGCCACGAATTCTGACATGATTTCGGGACGCTCGGGGTTTCCAAAATTCAGACAATCTGTCACCGCGCACGCTTTTGCGCCTTTCACCGCCATTTGCAAAGCGGGATACAAAACAGCATCCATCGCCCCCAGATAAGCGTCGACCTTCATCAGCTCGGGTCTGCAGCCGACCGCGATCGCAAGCCCACGCCCTGACGGAAGCTTCTGCATCGCCACGTCGCTGTCATCCGCACCGGCGGCGGTGCGGGCTCCGACCCGCTGATCATATTGGCGATAAATGGATTTGCGGCTGCAGCCTTGCACGGACCCCACATGATCTAGGATATGATGGTGCAGCTTCGAGCCCAGCAGCTTTTCAGAAGTTTTCGCTTCTTTTCGGCGCGGGAAATTCCAAGCGCGGAATTCACGGTTGTAAACCGGCGCACTTTCCACCAACAGATCCGGATCGACGTCGGTTAAGACGTCACCTTTCCAGAAAAGTTTCACTCTTCGATCGGCGATCACCTGCCCGATTTTTTGCGCGTCCAGACCCCACCTTGAGAAATGCTTTCTCACCTGGTCGTATTTTGCAGGCTCGCAGATCATCAGCATTCGCTCTTGCGATTCGGATAAAAGAATTTCTTCCGGAGTCATGCTGGAATCACGAAGCGGCACCTGATCCAGATGCATCTCCATCCCGACGCCACCTTTTGAGGCCATCTCAAAGCTTGAGCTTGTGAGCCCCGCGGCCCCCATATCCTGGATACTGACGACGAGCCCTTCTTGAATGACTTCCAGGCAAGACTCGATCAAAAGTTTTTCAAAGTAGGGATCGCCGATCTGCACGTTGGGCTTTTTTGCTTCCGAATTTTCATCGAAAGATTCAGATGCCATCGCGGCGCCATGCACCCCGTCTTTGCCGGTTTTCGCCCCGACATACACCACCCAATTGCCGACACCTTTCGCACCCGACAGCGCAATTGGATCTTCCGGATTTAAAAGACCCACCGCCATGGCGTTGACCAGGATATTTTGATTGTAAGCTTTATTGAAATTGGTCTGGCCAGTGACGGTCGGAACCCCGACGCAGTTTCCGTAACCGCTGATCCCGCGCACAACCCCATCCACCAAAGCCGGCATGCGTGGAGCTGACTCTTCACCAAAGCAAAGATAATCGGCCAAAGCAATCGGACGCGCCCCCATGGTGAAGATATCCCGCAAGATTCCGCCCACACCCGTCGCAGCACCCTGATAAGGTTCGATAAAACTTGGGTGATTGTGGGATTCCATTTTAAAAGCGATGCGCTCGCCAAATCCCAAATCGACCACACCGGCATTTTCACCGCTGGCGTTCACGACAGTCGAATTCAAAGTCTGTCCAAATTTTCTTAAGTGGATCTTCGAGCTTTTATAACTGCAGTGCTCGCTCCACAGGGCCGAGAACAAAGCCCACTCGACCGATTTCGGCTCACGCTTGAGCAGATCGCAAATCTTATGATACTCGGATTCGGATAAACGGTAGGTCTTCAGTTTTCTTTTCAATTCTTCGGTCATAGAAAGCTCCATCCCGCAACGCCACCCATCCATTCCGCAATGGCTCGCTCTGGATGCGGCATCAATCCCACCACGTTTCGCTTTTCGTTCATGACGCCCGCAATATTTGAAATGCTGCCATTTGGATTTTGCAGGTACTTCAGCCACACCAGTTCTTGATCGAAAATTTTCTTTAACTCGTCCGCGGGTGCATAAAAACGCCCATCGCCGTGGGCAACCGGAAGCTGAAAGCGTTCGCCTTTTTTTAGGCCCGCGCCGAAGGTTCCGTGCGGCTGGATCATCTCGAGCTCGACCCAGTCATCGACAAATCGGCGGCCTTCGTTTTTCACCAAAGCGCCCGGCAGAAGTTTGGCTTCACACAGAATCTGAAAGCCATTGCAAATTCCAAGCACCGGCTTTCCTTGATCGGCAAATTCTTTCACCGATTTCATCACCGGCGAAAGGGCCGCCAGCGCCCCGGATCGCAGGTAATCGCCGTAGCTAAATCCACCCGGGATCAGCAAGGATTCATAGTCATTCACATTGAACTGATTCAAATGCCACAGAAACTGCGCCTCGAAACCTTTGCTTTCGACCCACGAAAAAACATCGCGGTCGCAGTTGGTTCCGGGGAATCTCAGCACGCCGACTTTCTTCATGATTTAAATTTCCTTCAGCTCGAAAGTTTCAATCAAAGGGTTGCACAGAACATTTTTGGCGATTTGCTCGGCCTGCTTTTTGGCCATATCTATCGTGCCGGCCAATTCAAGCTCGACAAAGCGGCCCACGCGCACATGCGCCTCGGGCATCTGGTTGAGTTTCAAAGTCTGCTCGATGGCCCGTCCCTGAGTATCCAAGATTACATCCCGAGGCATGATTTTCACACCGATTCGCACTGGATTAGCCATTTGCCACCTCTTTCAATCGTTTGAGAACTTCTTGATAACTTTCCTTGATGTTGCCCAGATCGCGGCGGAAGCGATCTTTATCGAGTTTTTCCTGGGTTTTCAGATCCCACAGTCGACAGCAATCCGGAGAAATTTCATCGGCCAGCAGGATTTCATTTTTCAGATCTTTGCCGAACTCGATTTTAAAATCGACAAGCTCGATCCCGGCCCGGTGAAAAAGATCTCGCATCAGCTCGTTCACCTTCAAAGCTTTCGCTTTCAATTCTCTCAGCTCTTGCTCGGTGGCCACTTCCATCATCAGGGCTTGGTCATCACTCAGAAATGGATCGCCCAACTTATCGTCTTTGTAATAAAATTCGACCAAGGGTTTCTGCAGCTTTTTACCTTCTTCGATGCCCAGTTTTTTCGCCGTGCTGCCGGCCAGAATATTTCGCACGACCACTTCGAGCGGGATGATGTTCACTTTTTGCACGATCATCTCGGTCGGCCCCAGGTCCGAAACCCAGTGCGAAGACACGCCGTTTTTTTTCAAGTATTGAAAAATCAGCGACGTGATCTCGCGGTTGATTTCGCCCTTTTGCTCGAATTCGCCTTTTTTCAGCGCATTGAAAGCGGTCAGGCTATTTTTATACTCGACGCGGACTTTGTTCGGCTCGCCCGGGATCGAGTAGATCTTCTTTGCTTTTCCTTCGTACAAAAGTTCGCTTTTCATTTTTTACAGCACCCTTTTGATCACTTCTTTGATCGCTTTTTGGTTTCGGGTTCCTTTAAAGATCGAATCGACCTCTTTCGCCTTCAAAAGCCGCTTGAGCTCGGGATCTTTGATGATGCGATCGCGCAGATGATCCCCCTTCCCCAACGAGTGGCAAAGTCTTTGGACATGATAATAAGCGGTTTCGCGATCCAGCCCCTTTTCCACCAAAGCCAAAAGCACCTGCGAACTGAAAAGCTGCCCCTGAGACAGCTCGACATTTTCCATCATCTTTTTACGATGCACATCCAGACCTTCGATCAAGATGGCCATGCGATGAACGGCATAATCGGCCACGATAAACGCATCCGGAAAGATCACCCGCTCGACTGACGAATGACTGATATCCCGCTCGTGCCAAAGGGCGATGTTTTCAATCGATGCTTGGGCATACGAGCGAAGAAGCCTTGCCAGACCCGTGATGTTTTCCGCCGAGATCGGATTCTTCTTATGTGGCATGGCCGAAGAGCCTTTTTGCCCGCGGGTGAAACCTTCGGTGACCTCGCTGACTTCGCTTCGCTGCAAATGGCGAAGCTCGATCGCAAGTCTTTCGAGACCCGCGCCCAACATTGCAAGCGAAATCAAAACTTCGGCATGACGATCCCGGGGCACGACTTGGGTCGCGACCGTTTCCGGTTGCAGTCCCAAAGCTTTTGCCACTTTCGATTCCACTTGCGCTGATTGGCTCGAGTAAGTCCCGACGGCCCCGCTCAGTTTTGCGATCTGCATTTGCTTCAGCGCGCGCTCGATCCGGCCGCGGTTTCTTTTCAGTTCCGCCAAAAAGCCCGCCATCTTAAATCCGAAGGTGGTGGGCTCAGCGAACATCCCGTGCGTACGACCGGCACACATCACATCGGCATTCTTACGGATCAGGTTTTTCAAAGATTTCTCTAAAAAGTCCAAACTTTTCTCTAAGACGTCACCCGCATCGCGAACCTGCAGACTGAAAGCCGTGTCCAAAACATCCGAGCTGGTCAGTCCAAAATGCACGTAGCGACCGGCTTCGCCGACGTTTTCGGCCACGTTGGAAACGAAAGCGATCACGTCGTGCTTGGTCTCTTTTTCGATCTCCAGAATGCGTTTCACTGAAAACTTGCTTTTGCTCGCGATGGCGATCGCCGCCGAGCGAGGAATGATCTTCATCGAGGCCTGCACTTTGGCGACGGCGATTTCAACTTCCATCATTTTGGAAAACTTGGTTTCCACGTCCCAGACCAAACCCATTTCCGCTCGGGTGTATCTTTCAATCACAGATCCGCTCCTCGATTTTTTTGTTTTGCCGCTTCCTTCAACTCTCGCTTGATTCGAAGTTCTTCTTTGTGATCCCACCAAGACTTCAGCTCCTGGTAGATCTTGGTTTGGTGTTCGAACTGCCCTTCCCATCCCAAAGAAGCCCAGAATTCAGGACTGTCAAAATAGACATTGCCGACACTTTTTTGGTCGCGCATCGCGGTCACAGCCCGCGAATACACCGGATGTCGGGCCGGGCCCATCTCTTGAAAAGTCGATTTCGACTCCATCGGAAGCTCCAGCACGTTGACTTGGTTATCCGGCAAATGCCTTTCCAGAACTTCTTTCAGCCGACGGCCGCGTTCAGTCAGATATTGGCTGTTGAAACGTTGATTGTTCGGAATTTTCATCCACACATCGACCACATCGTTTTGCTGCGGAACCCGCTGCAAGATCATTAGATTTTCATGTGACCACGGCAGCATGCGATCGCTGATCACCACCGAATGAATCGGAAGCTGATCTCGCACCAGACCCGAAAGCGGTCCCTGCCCTTGGATCTTACTGCGGAATCTCATCCAAGCCCATTGCGGCTCCAAAACGCCGCGGCTGAAAAGTGCCTGCTGAATTTTTGGCGAGATCAAAGCGCACTCTTGCGATGTCCAGCAAAGCACCAACTGTTCGGCTTTAAAAAGACCCGGACGGTCCGTGCGGACTTCGAGGCTTGCAATCTTTTTTCGCTCTTCAAAAACCAGGTCCTTCACTTCCACATGGCGAAGAACCTTCACGCCTTGCTCTTCACACCACTTCAAAGATTTTTCGTGTCCCGCTTGGCTCGCCTGGCGGACAAAGAAATTTTCAAACAAAGGACGTCTGCGCCCTTCACGCAAAGACTCTGAAGACAAGGTTTCAACTGATGATGACAGGTGATGCGCCAGATTCGAAAGCCAATTCTGCTCGAAAGAAAGCTTCCGAAATGCGGTCTGATCGGTGGCGGTTAAAGCCGAGTTCTTTTTCAGATACTCGAGACTTAAAGGTGAGACCCGCAACTGTTCAAGGCGGTAATCCACCGTCGGTCCCCGAAGCTCCAAAGGTCCATCTTCAAGCCAAAAAGTCATGCCATTTTCAAGCTTCACCACTTTTTCGTCGGCAGATAAACGAGCCTCCTGCAGACCTTCCATTTGAAAGTAGCCAAAAGGCCCTTCCACATCTTCAGGCTGCCAACTTCCCATTTGCGCGGTGACATCTAAAAGCGTCACCGGTACTTTTGCTTTTGCCAGTTCGGCCGCCAACCAATGACCACGGCCAAAAATCGAAACGATCCCGATTTGCGCACTTAAATCCATGCTGCATCCTCCTGAAGTCGAGACAAGGTCCGGGCTTGCACCCGCCCCGCCCACTCGCGCACCAATCTCTGTTCGGTTTGCGAGATTCGCATCTGCGCTTCACCGATCGAGACAAATTCCGTTTTCACTTGCTCTGATATTTTTTTTTGCAAACACAAAGGCCCCGCATCCATCTCGGCCGTGACCTCGTGAACGCTGACGCCAAATCTTCCGCCCGCTTCATAGCTGCGCTCGATGGCTTCCGCCCCGGCGAAATCCGGCAAAAGACTTGGATGCAAATTCCACATTTTCCCCACCCAGGCTTCACAAAATTCGGCCGGCAGGATTTTCATAAAGCCCAAAAGAAAAATGCGATTGATCCCTTGGGCTTTTAGATTTTTTGTCAAAGCCAACCAGTCGATTGGATTTTTAAGAATGATTGTCGGAATCCCAAGGCGCTTGGCTTTTAAAACTCCGGCACATTGTGATTTTGAACTGACACAAACGGCGATATCGATTTCGCTGATCAGTTCCCAGAACGCTTGGGCATTCGAGCCACGACCGGACAAGAAAATCGCCCAGCGTGCCGGCCTCATCGAAGCTCCCCTAAATCGTATGATTGGAAGCCCATTTTCTCGATCACGTCTCGCGCCCCTTTAGCCTGATCCGGCGGCAATACCACCGTAAGCCCCACACCACAGTTTAACGTCTGCAACATCTGATCGTCCGACATCCGCGTGCGTCGCTGCACTTCGCGAAATGCATCGGGCCAAGCCCAGTCCTTGCGCTGCCACTGCAAACCCTTCGGTAAAACGCGCGGCACGTTTTCAATCCCGCCGCCGGTCATATGCGCCAGCGCATGGATCTCGAATTTGTCTCGCAAAGCTTTAAAAAGTTTCACGTACAGTGCGGTCGGCGTCAGCAAAACGTCCGCCCACTTTTCGAGATCTTCGGCAAAAACTTTTCTGAGCAGACTGTAACCATTGGAGTGAAAACCGCTGCTGGACACACCGACGAGCACATCACCTTTTTGAACCAGGTGCGCACCCAAAGCTTTCTCTTCGTCGACCACGCCGACGGCAAAGCCTGCGCAGTCAAAATCTTTCTCTTTGTAAACGCCCGGCATTTCCGCCGTTTCGCCGCCGACCAAAGCGCAATCGCTGTCGATGCAAGCCTGTCGAACGCTTTGCAAGAAACCTTTGGCCGCCTTCAGATCCAGCTTTCCGGTCGCATAGTAATCCAAGAACATCAAAGGTTCGCCACCCGTGCAGATCAAATCGTTCACGCACATGGCGACCAGATCTTGACCGATGCCTTCGTAACGCTCGAACTGGGCTGCAATTTTCACTTTGGTCCCGACACCGTCGGTGCAGGTGACAAGACAGGGTTTTTTATATTTCGAAAAATCGGCGCGAAACAGAGAGGCAAAACCACCAATACCTGAAACGATTTTGTCAGCGTGAGGTTGCGGCGTCTTTGATTCCTGCAACCAGTCCACCAGCGCATCGCCTGCTTCCACATCCACACCCGCAGACTTGTAGTCCACAGGCTGTTGGGAAGGAGATTGGCGCTTCGGATCGCTCTCTTTCACCCGATACCTCCAGCTGATCTGTTCGGAGTTTTGTGATGACGGAAAGAAGCCTAACTTGGAATCGCTTGTCCGTCCACAAAGACTTCAGTAGACTCGGAAAATCATGAATGCATATTTGCTTATTCCGCTTGCTCTCGGTGCGACTGTTGTCACTCAAGCCACTTTGAACCGCCAAATGGGCAGCCAACTTGGCTTATCCACGGCTGTCGCAATTAACGCGGCGGTCTTCCTCATTTTGAGTCTTGGAATTTACGCTATCGCCAAATATACTCCGACAATTGTCCCTGAATTCTTTCAAATTCAAAAACCCACAGAAAATTTCAAACTGAGCTACCTGATCCCCGGAACCTGCGGCTTCTTGCTGGTCATGGGACTGCCATGGTCCATCCAAACACTGGGCCCCTCGACAAGTTTCGTCCTGCTGATCACCGCTCAGATCATCTTGTCATTGATTCTTGAAGCCACAACCAGCGCCGCTCCACCAAGCCTTTGGAAAGCGCTCGGAGCACTGCTGGTTCTCGCGGGAGCTACTTTGGTGGCGAAGTTTTAGTTCTTCGGAAAAATCTTCTGAAGAACTTGGGCCTTCTTTGTCATGGGGTTCTCTTGCCGTCCTTGGCGCTGCATGCTGGCTACTCGGCCATCCAGGCCTCGCCCTAAAGGGCGCTTCGCGTAGCCACCATGTCGAATGGTGGAGGAGAAAGGCAGCAGAGCTAACGAGAAGATCTTCTCTTTCCTCTTTCTCCCTCCTCCCCCTAGTTTTTCCGAAAACGCGCAGCGCCCGAAGGGTGAGCGCATGGATGCGCGAATTTTCGGAAAATGCGCCAAGGACGGCAAGAGAACCACATGATTCAGGCGAACTACCGGAGCTCGCTCAGAGCCCAACCCCTCAATAAATCGGAGCCTTCACTTTCCTCGACACCCCGGCATAGGCCAGCCACTTGATCTGCGTCCACTTAAATCGAAATCTTGGATCCACCCGCCCCGTGAATAGAAATTTCAGCATTGGCAGCTGCAAAAATCGGGGACGGATTCCGTGCATCTCGATCATCGCCAGGCGGTGATCACCCAGCCAATCTTGAAAATCGCTGGCCTTGATAAAAAGATCATAGGCGTGCAGGTTTCTTTCGGGATGTTGGGCCGAGCGCTTCTGGAAAAGATGCGCCAGAATCCATGAAAACCAGTTGCGGTTGTAGGTATGGAAAAAGAAAAACCCGTTAAACGCTAGCACCCTTGAAACTTCATTGAGAATTTTCTGCGGATCCGAAACATGCTCAAGCATATCCGTGCAGGTCACGATATCAAAGGAGCCCGCTTCAAACGGAAGTTCATACGCATCAGCCATCATGTATTTGACGGTTTTTGTGTCATCGCGGTTTCGGGCGGTCTGCAGACAGCTTTGTGACAGATCCACACCGGTGACGTCAAAACCATCGCGGGCCAATTGGTTGGCCAAAAATCCAGCACCACAGCCGATATCCAAAATGCGCGGTTTTTTCAAACGGTAGCTGTAAAATTCGTGAATACGACTGATCACCCACGGATTGCGAAAATTCGCTTCGGCCCGATGAAAAGCCACCGGCTCGTCATGCGAGCGGTACCATTTATCGCCTAAATTTCCATAGTAATCGTTGTTGCGAATTTCGACGTTTCTCTTTTCGAGTGTATTGACCAATTCCATCCATTTTAGACCTAACATAGCGGTCGCAATAGCAAAAACGGAATCCCATGGGACTCCGTTTCGCTTTGTTAAAACTCAGATTGCATTTCAAAAACTAGGGCTTAGGACCCACCGCCATCGGCACCGCCCCCAGGTGCTTTTTCATAAAGCCGACCGAATGCCCCAGCTCCAAAACCTTATTTGAACGCTTGTCGCTGCCATGTCCTTCATCCGCAAAGATGATCAGCGGCGAGTCGATTTTGCGTTTTTCCAAAAGTTCATGGATCTGGATGGCTTCACCCACCGGCACACGCGGATCATTCGCACCTTGGATCAGCATCAACGGAGTTTTAATACGGTCCAGATAACTGACCGGAGAAAGCTTCATCAAGGCGTCTTTGTCGTTGACCGGATCGCCGTACTCGGGCGTGCGAAGTGCGCGCCGATACGGAGCCGTGTTGTTCAGGAACGTCACAAGATTGCTCATCCCCACCAAAGCCACGCCGGCATCGTAAGTGCCACCGAACATGGTCATTCCCACAAGTGTCGAGTAACCGCCGTAGCTCCAGCCCATGATTCCGACCTTCGGAGCCATGCCGCCGACCGCCCATTTTTGCTTGATAAAGATCGCCGCGTCCTCGATGTCTGAAATGACATTGAGACGTTTTGGACCATCATCCAAATGGAACCAGGTCTTTCCGTATCCGTCACTGCCACGCACGTTTGGCTCAACGAAGATAAATCCTTCGTCCACAAACATCTGCGCGAAGATATTAAATCCGGCCACACTTTGGCCTTCCGGTCCACCATGGAAGTGAACCACCACAGGACATGGCTGCACCAACGCCCGATTCATACAAATCGCGGGACGGCGAACGAACATCGGGATCTGCGTGCCGTCTTTGGCCGTGTAATACTCTAAGGTCGCTTTCGCAAACTTATCGGTGCGAACTTCCGGCTGGCTTGGGATCACCCACTGTGTGAGCTTTCCGGTTTCAAAGTTATAAGAGTAACTGGTGCGCGGACCTTTCGAAGTCTCAACACCGATCATGGCGCTTTGACCATTTGGTGACAAAGAACCAATGTAAACCTGATCGGCTTCGGGGAAGCGAGGGAAATTCATCGGCGTCAAAGTCTTCCCGTGCAATGCACGAAGCTTTGAATAACCGCCTTCATTGATGGTGTAGACCACATGCTCGCGCTTGCGATCGATGGCAAAATCCGAAACATCCCATTTCGTATCGGGCGTCACCGGCTTCAAAGTTTTCCCATCCCAAGAATACAGACGACGGAACTCACCCAGCTTCGAGGTCAAAACCAAGAACTGACCTTCGTTCGCACCATAAGCGACTTGATACTCTTCTTTCTCGCCTTGACCCAGGATCGGCTTCATTTCTTTCGAAGTCGGATTCCATTCATAGATTTCGGAGGCCACATTGGTGATCGCTTTCGCGAACAAGATGCGACCATCTTCTTTGTGATCGATCACCATCCAGTAACCATCCGGAGCGGTCAAAAGCTCGGACTTTTCGGTTGCGATATCGTACTTATAAAACGCGTAAGAATCCGGCTTCACGTCGTTGGCACGGTAGACAATGGACTTTGAATCTTCAGAGGCAAACTGGAAGAATGTCTGCACTTTCGCTTTGTGCTGAATCACTTTCAGCGGACCGCCTTCGGTGCTTTGCAAATAGATGCCTGGATTTTCTTCGCCGTTTCGGTCGCGCGCTAAAATCAGCCATTTTCCATCCAAAGTGATCCCTTGAATGGTGGTCGAATCTTCACCGCCCGTCATTTGCAGCGGGAAGCTTTTCGGCTGGTTCAATTTCCAAACCTGCGTCGTCCCGGTCACACGCCATGTGAAAAAGAGATTCTTTTGATCGGCGGAAAGCATTCCAAGACCCGGCGAGCGCACATCCAGGTAGCTCTGAATTTTGCGAGAAAGTTCGGGCGGCAGTGCCGGAGCCGCAAATTTCGCGATGGTTTTATCGTCGACAGACTCCCGACCCAGACCCTGGTAAGTGGATTTGGACGGACTTGAACTGCAGGCCAATTGCAGCGCCACCTGCGATAAACAAGCCCCGAGAACGAGAAGTTGAGATTTCTTGAGCATGGTTCCTCCAATCGGCATTGATTGTCTCAAAATAAGACACAAGAGCAACAGACTTTTGTCTCAAAGAGCTCAAGTTTTGTCGCAATCCGTTCGATAATAAGACAGGGGAAATTGATGAAACCATCTTCGTTCATGACTGCCATCGCATGTGCCCTGATTTTGCTCTCTGCGCCACTGGCGAAGGCTCAGTATTCACTGCTCCAAACGAACAAATCCGAAGCCCTGCCATATCGCCTTGCGGAAAACGATATGGATGACTCTTATGATCCTTTTTCTGATTATAGCGAGTTCGATGAAGCCTCTGACGAAGAGGCCGATATCAACTTCTTCCGCAACGGTCGCTTCGTGACCGTGGGTTTCGCTCTTGGAATGCGGGGCTTCACGGGACAGCTCAATAAGCTCTACTCGTCAGCTCCGACTTACGGTCTTTTTCTTTCTTACTTCTTTGATTTGCGTCTGGCCCTGGAACTGGGATTTCAAACCGGCGACCATAATTTCGAAGTGATGACCGCTTCCGAGCGCATCGCAGGTAACGTGTCGCTGACGTTTATCCACATGAACCTCAAGTATTACTTTAACACCCAAAACGTCACCCGCGGTCTTGCCGATCTGAATCCTTATATTCTAGGCGGATTTTCGCAGATCTACCGAACCTACTCGATCGAAGGCGCCGACGTTCCCAGCCGCGAAGCCACCGTTGGCGTCAATGGCGGCCTGGGGATCGAAATTCCGATCATGCGCCGAAAAGCCTTTATCGGTGCGCAGGCAACCTATCGCTATGTGAATTTCAAAGACGAGAATTCACCCATCGTGAACACTCAAACCGGAACTAATTTCGGCGTGAAACCACAAGGTGACAGCTTCGACCTGTTGGGGATTTTGGGGATGAGTTTCTAACTCACCAAAAACGGACGTCCCGAAGGAAACTTAAAACCTGCAAGAAGAATGCAAATCCGATCATCAGTGGAATCACCCACTTCATAACCATTTCCCAGTGCGGGTACAGCGCCACACTTTCGATCTTATCGTCATCGACGAAGATTTTTTCCTGCTCTTTTTTATTCAATCCTTTGCGAATCGCCCAGGCAATCCCCAGCGCGATCAATGGCAAAAACACGTTGATCAAAAAGCCATCTAAAAGTTCCAGCATGGACCGCCCGCCGACGCGCAGAACCTTGAAAGCCGACGAGGACATCGCGGGCAAAGTTCCGATCAAAAGCACAACACCACCGCTCAACCAAGTCGCGGTCACACGCGAAACTTTGGTGCGGTCGACGACATTCGAAACAATCACTTCCAAAAGACCGATGCTGGCACCCAAGGCCGCAAGATACAGACAAACAAAGAATGCAAACCCAAACAACACCCCGCCCGGCATTTGCAATAAGAATCTGGGCAAAGCTTCAAACAAAAGCCCCGGATCAGTCAGCGGAATGTTGGACGCTTGCAGGACAATCGGAAACAGCAAAAGACCAGCAAACAAAGACAAAGCCGTATCCACGACCGCCACACGGAAACCAGCGGTCGGAATATGATCCCCGTCCCGCAGGTAACTGCCGAAGGTGACCATGGTTCCAAAGCCGACACTTAATGTGAAGCAGACATGTCCAATCGCATGCAAAGGCGAGCTGAGCTGCAGTTTCGAAAAATCAGGGTAAAGCAAAAAGCGCAAAGCCTGTGCCGCCGAATCCAAGGATAAGGATTTGATCACAAGTGAAATCAACAAAACCGAAAAGATCGGCATCATGGCACCGATCCATTTTTCAAGACCTTCTTGTACGCCTTTCAGCACGACCACGATCGCCAGCAGCAAATGCACGCTGGCAAGTCCCATCTGCAGCCATCCGTTTGATAAAAGATGTTCGAGCCGGCCCTTTTCGGTCAGGATATCGGGATTTAAAAGTCCGACAAAAAATTGAGTCGAAAAGTGCAAAACCCAACCGCTAATGACCGCATAATAAGAAAGCACCACGAGACTTGCAAATACGGACAGGCGGCCGATCCAGATAAACTTCTGACGATGTTCGCCGACCAACGAAGCGGTCGCGGCCAAGATCGATTTATGCGTCGATTTCCCCAGCATCAGCTCGCCGATCAAAAGCGGCAAGCCAATCAAAAGCGCAAACATCACGTACAACAGAACGAAAGCGCCGCCGCCATTTTCGCCCACGATATACGGAAAACGCCATAGGTTCCCAAGCCCACAGGCCGAGCCAATCGCGGCCAGATAAAATCCAAATCGTGTGCGCCAGGAACCGCGTTTTGGCATCTTTACGAGTTCCTTGATTTCATGACAAAGATTCGAAGCGGAATCCCCGGAAGATCAAACTGCTCTTTCAAGTTTTTGATCAGGAAGCGGCGGTACGAATTGTCCACCCCGTCCGGATGATTGGCAAAAGCGATAAAGGCCGGCGGCTGTTGATTGGTTTGGGTCAAGTAATAGAACTTCACGTTCTTCACCCCCCAGACCGGAGCCGGAGCTTTACGAATCACCTGGAAGAAGAAATCATTCAGATCCGAAGTCGATATCTTGGTCGTCAGTTTCGATCCGACCCATTCAATCTTCTCTAAAAGATCTTCGATCCCCTGTCCGGTTTTCGCCGAAGTGAATACCACCGGTACATCCGTAAAGAAATGCAGAACGCGGTCGACCTGATCTTTAAATGTTTTGCGATATTCCGGGATTTCAACACGACCAATATCGGACTTATTCGCCACCAAGATGACGCCTTTGTGATCTTCCAAGATCGCTTGCATAATGCGCGCGTCTTGATCGGTCGGGCCTAAAGTTCCATCCACCATCAAAAGCACGATATCGGCTTTGCGGATGCTTTCCTGCGATTTGAAAGCCGAGATGATTTCCAGATCGTCATCGCGCTTAGCGCTTTTGCGAAGACCGGCGGTGTCGATCAAAATATACTTCTGACCATTGAACATAAACGGAGTGTCGACCGAATCAATCGTTGTGCCCGCGATGTCCGAGACGATCATGCGCTTTTCACCCAACAGGGCGTTAACGATCGAGCTCTTGCCAACATTCGGTTTCCCGACGATCGCAATCGTCATCCCGTCTTTGATCTGCTCGGTTTGCTCTGGCAGCTGGGCATGCACCCATTCGGAGATCTCACCGATTCCACGGCGTTGCTCGAAGCTGGTTGCCAAAACATCGACGCCGAATTCATAGAATTCCGCTTTGCGAAGATCGGCTTCGTGCTGCTTATCGATTTTGTTCACGATCAAAAGGAAAGGTTTCCCCGTCATCTGAGCGATCTTGATGATCTCGCGGTCTTCTGGAATCAGACCCGCGCGGCCATCCATCACAACCAAGATATAATCAACCGCACCCAAAAACTCGGTGACCTGCTCGCGGATCAACTGCGAAAAGGTGTCGTGCGCTTCTGTAATCCCGCCCGTGTCGATCAGATCGAAATGCTTTCCCCAGATCTCGCAAGGCTCAAGAATGATATCACGGGTGACGCCCGGCTGATTTTTTACCACCGATTTCCGAGTATCGGTCATAATATTAAACAGCGTCGACTTTCCGACATTGGGACGACCGATAATCGCGACTTTGGGTAAAGTCGTAAGGCTTGAAGACTCATTCCACGACATAACCCAGCTCCTTCATAATTTTTTTGTTCTCGAACCAGTTTTCACGAACCGAAACTTCCAGTCCCAAAAACACCTTTTGATCCATCATTTTTTCAACTTGTTTCCGTGCCAGCATCCCGATTTGCTTGATCGTCTCGCCGCCTTTGCCGATCAAGATCGGTTTATGGCTTTCTTTTGCCACCAGAATTTCGGCATAAATGCGCGGCATCTTGGGATCGCTCTCATCGAACTTCTGAATGCGAACGGCGATGCTATACGGGATCTCGTGATGCAAAACTTCAAAACACTGTTCGCGCACGATCTCGGCCACCAGGTCTTTGACATTATGAGGAGTGAAAAGCTCGATATCGTACAAAGGCTTTGGCGATTCCGGAAGCTTCGTAAAGCACAGGCGCATGATTTCCGCTCGGACCTTTTTTTGATCGTTCGGTGATCCGGCGTTTGAGCTTTCGACCACACCGATGCAATTCTTATGTTGCGCGCACATTTCTTTCAAAGCATCGATGCGTCTTTGAAAGTCTTTAAGATCCACTTTGGTGATGACCGCAAACCATGGCTTCTTCGAGTCCGCCACCAGATCCACGATTCTTTGTGCATGCTCTTTGCTGTCGGTATCGGTCGCAATCACCGCCATCAAGACATCGCTTTGCTCGATGACGTCTTCGGCTTCCATGGTCAGAAATGCATTTAGACCTTTTTCCGCTTTCAAAACACCTGGCGCATCGACGAAAACCGCCTGGCCTTCATCTTGAGAGACAATCCCCAGCACGCGACGGCGCGTGGTCTGAGGCTTGGGAGTGACGATGGAAACCTTCTCTTGAACCAAAAGATTCATGAGCGATGATTTCCCCGCATTGGGTTGGCCGATCAGGCCGACAAATCCACTTCGATACATAGTCCTACTTTCTGACTCCCAAATCCGTTAAGACCTGAGACCAATTTTCAATCACGGCACGAGCCGCTTCTTGTTCGGCATGTTTTTTACTTTTTCCGATGCCGGTTCCGACCACTTTACCTTGAATCAGAAGTGAGACTTGAAACCGGGGGCTATGCGACGGGCCCTCTTCGCCCGTGACTTCGTAGCTCGGTCCCGTTTTCAAATCCGCTTGTGATAATTCCTGCAGTCTTGTTTTATAATCTTGTTCAAAATCCAAAGCTAAATTCATATTCGCCAAAACTTCCGAAAAATTCTCGCGAGCCAGTTTTCGGGCTTCTTCATAGCCGCCATCCAAAAACACCGCTCCCAAAAGAGCTTCGTAAGCCGAAGCCAAAAGTCGCGGCTTCTTATTTCCCTGCGAAAGAACTTCGCCTTTTCCTAGCTTGATCATTTCTGAAATATTCAAGCTCTGCGCGATCTGCGCCAGAACCGATTCATTCACCAGGCTTGCGCGCTTCTTGGAAAGATTCCCTTCGTCATCCAAAGGAAATTTCTCCATCAAAAGTTCTGACAAAAGCAGATCCAAAACCGCATCGCCCAAGAACTCGAGCTTTTCGTTGTGCGCAAGATGCTTTTTCCCGTTTTCGTTCACGTAGGACTTGTGCGTTAAGGCCTGCTCGAGCAGTTCGCCATTTTGAAAGCGGTAGCTGATGAAAGATATTTCCATTACAGAACTTCTCCCAGCAGAACGCCTTCCATGTTTTTTGGGTCATGCTCGTAACCGACGATCTTCACCGAAACCTCGAACTTCGAAGGATCAACTTCGTTCATAAACTTGATCGGCCAATAATCCCGCGAAAGACCTTTCGCGCCACCGCGACTTTCCTTCTTCAAAACCAAGGTCGGCTTCAGGGTTCCTTTTTGGCGCAAGGCTTCGGATTGGAATCGATGCAAAGAAAGCTCGCGCAGCTTCTGGGCACGCTTCAAACGCTCGGCCCACGGAACCGTTTCGGTCATCACCGCCGCCCGCGTCCCGGAACGCTCGCTGTACGGAAAGACGTGAATCTTCGTCCACGGAAGTTCGGCCAAAGTCTGATAGGTCTCTTCAAATTGCGCTTCGGTTTCGGTCGGGAAACCAGTGATCACATCCATCCCGACAAATGCGCCCGGAACCTTGTCTTCGATTTTGCGAAGCGCGATCTGAACATCTTCACGAGTGTACTTGCGCTTCATCTGATGCAAAGTGTTCGTTTCGGCACTTTGGATGCTCATATGGAAATGCGGACACATCCGTGGATTTTGATACAGATCGATCAAAGCATCCGTCAGTTCAACGGGCTCTAAAGACGACAGGCGAAAACGTGGCATTTCGGTTTTCGCCAGCAAGGTTTCGATCATTTTCTCAAGCCCCAGGCCTTGATCTTCGTAATCACCGATGTGCACGCCGGTCAGAACCACTTCGTTGACACCTTGCTGATGTAAATCACGAACGCGTTTCACCAGCTCCATCACCGGAATGCTACGGCTCTTACCGCGGGCATAAGGAATGATGCAGTAAGTGCAAAAGCTGTTGCAGCCATCTTGAATTTTTAAGAAAGAGCGCGTGTGCGAGACCTCTTCGCCGCCGCCCATTTCCAGATCTTCTTTGCGGAAGATATTGGATTTAAAAACTTTGTTTTCGATCTGGCCTTTAAAGTACTGATCTAAAATCTGCGGTAAAAGCCCTTTGTGCGAGTTCGCCACAACCAAATCCGCACCCGGAAGATTTTCAAATGATCCCGTATCGACCTGGGCCGCACAGCCGGTCACAACCACGGTCGCAAGTGGCTCTTTGGCCTTGATTCTTCGAATGGTGCGAACCGCTTCTTTCGTCGCTTCCGCGGTCACGGCACAAGTGTTCAAAACATGAATCTTCACGTTCGGATCCAAAACCAGATTGGATTGATTCATGTTTTTTTGAATCAATCCCGAATCGTAAGTGTTCACCTTGCAGCCGAAAGTATGGACCTGAAAATTCATAGCGTGATCCATCCCCCGCCCAAAAGCTGCCGATTGCGGTACATAACCGCCGCTTGACCAGGCGTCACCGCCCGCTGAGGCTCCAAGAACTCAAAGTGCAAACCTTTATCGGTCTTAAACACTTTCGCTAGCGAACCTTTGTGTGCGTAGCGGATTTTCACCTCTAAAACTTCGCCATCTTCGACGTCATCGATGAGGTGCGTGTCAACCACGTCGACTTCGTTCTTAAACAGGTGCTTTTCATCGCCGACCCAAACCGTGTTGGTGTCAGCATCGATCTTGATCACAAAAAGCTTTTCATGATGGGTCATTCCCAGGCCCTTGCTTTGACCATAAGTGAAATGATGGATGCCCGTGTGCTCGGCCATCACTTCGCCGCCCGGAAAGCGACGAAGGAGACCCACTTTGCTTTTCAAAGTTTTTGCGTCCACGTGCTGTTCAATGAAATTGTCGTAGCCCATATTGCCGACGAAGCAGATGCCTTGTGAATCTTTTTTCTTTGCCACGACCAGGCCTTTCTCTTCAGCGATCTTTCGCACCTCGGGCTTTTTCAAATGCCCGACCGGAAACAGAAGATGCTTCACCACTTCCGGTTTTGTCGTGAACAGGAAGTAAGTTTGATCTTTCCAGTCGTCAGTGCTGGTAAAGATTTGCGGCTCGCCTTTGGCGTTTTCTTTGATCTGCGCATAGTGACCCGTGGCCAAATAATCGCATTCCAGCTCTTGCATCTTGCGGATCAAGTGATCGAATTTCAAATACGTGTTGCAGTTCACGCATGGAAGCGGTGTTTGTCCTGCCAGATAAGCTTTTAAGAACGGATCAATCACCGCCGCTTTGAATTTCGCTTCGCAGTTGAGAACATAAAACGGGATCCCCAGGCGATCAGCGACACTGCGGGCGTCGTCAACGTCGATGCTCGAGCAGCAGGTGCCGTTTCCCTCTTCGATATCGCAGCTCGAGTAATCCCAGACCTGCATGGTCGCACCGATCACCTCGTAGCCCTGCTCCACAAGCAAAGCCGCCGCGACAGAACTGTCGACGCCGCCACTCATGGCGACAAGAACACGGGGTTTCCGATTTGGATTTAAACTCATACCAAAGACTCCTCAAAAGTGGGCTCCGTGCGAAGATGCAAGGTTCTTAAACGTGAGACCACCTGTTGCAATGTCAAGACGAAGGCCGAAATCTCCTCTTCAGTGGTCGTCCATCCTAAAGAAACACGCAGTGAGCTTTGCGCTTCGCTGCGCGAAAGACCCATCGACAGCAAAACCGGACTGGGTTCGGGGCTCCCGGCACTGCAAGCGGCCCCCGTGCTGACCGCAAACCCTTTCACGTCCAAAGACATCAAAAGCGTTTCGCCGTCGACGCCATCCAAAATCAAACTGGACGTGTTCGGCACGCGGCGCGCTTCACTTTGTGTCACCCGAACACCCGGAATGGCGCTTAAGATTTCTTTTTCCATTTTGTCGCGCAAAGCCCGCACCCGCTCTTGCTGCGTTGGGATTTCGGAAAGCTTGGCCGCCATAAATCCCAAAGCCCAGATGCCGATGGTGTTTTCAGTTCCGCCTCGTCTGTGGCGTTCTTGTCCGCCGCCGAAAATCAAAGGGGTGAGCTCATTGCCTTTTTTCGAATACAAAACGCCCGAACCTTTGAAAGAATAAAATTTATGCGCCGAGAAGCTTGCGAAATCCACCCCAAGCTCGGACAGATTCACCGGAATTTTTCCCAGAGCCTGAACCGCATCGGTGTGCATTTTCGCACCCACGGCATGCGCCATCTCGGTGATTTTCTGAATCGGCAGCACGACACCGGTTTCGTTGTTCGCCAGCATCATCGTGACCAGGGCGGTTTTCGAGCTTAAAACCTCTTCAAATTTTTTCCAATCCAGCTCGCCACTGCGAAGAACCGGAATGATGTGCACGACCGCACCAAGCTCGCGCAGATGCGCCAAAGTTTTCAGAATGCTTGGATGTTCGATCGCGGTCGTGATGAATTCGTTTCTGGATGTGCCTTTTGATTTTTCGAAAATGGATTTCAGAACCGTGTTGTTGCCTTCGCTGCCACCACTGGTGAAAATCAATTCCAGCGGTGAGACACCCAAAGCTTTTGCCACTTGGTTGCGTGCTTCTCGCATCAAAGTTTTGGTTCCTTGACCTGCCCAGTGAATCGAGCTTGGGTTCCCCCAAGTTTCCAGCACCGATGGAAGGGCTGCTTTGAGCTCTTCATGCAACGGAGTCGTGGCATTAAAATCGAGATAGATTTTTCCGATTTTTTTCTCAGGTTTCACAGACTTAGATCCTTTACTGGAAGTTCATGGCTCATAGCACAATTAACCCCACCCCTCAAGCGATGGCCAAAGCCTGAACTGGAATACAAAGCGCCTGAGGCAAAGTGTGCCCCCAAGCCCCCACAAAAGTCCTGCTTCAAACTGAGAAATCCTCAAGACTTTCAAGGGTTTCGCCGATAAATCAGAGTGTCCAGTGAAGGTGGTTGAGGTTGATGAGTTTACCGATTCTTTCAGCACAGTTTTTTGATCAGCATACGCCAGACTTGGGATTTTTTTCCAAGTGGCGTGATCTGTATCAATGGAACGACCAGATTCTTCCTATCTACGAGTGGAAGAGCGTGCTGTATGTCGCCTGTCTGCAACCACCAAAAAGTTTCCCGAAAACCAGTCAGAAAATCGTTTTCGTTCTCTGCGATCATGAAACTTTGAAACGAGTTTTCTACGACTATGAAGGCACGGTCGTGATCGAGCGCGAACCCTCTTTGGACGTTCAGGTTCCGGGAAAGCTGCAGGTCTCCCCTGCGCCGCAATCCGAATCCGAGAATTCGGACGATCTGAAGCTTGATTTCTCTCTGGATGCGACTCCGGAAACACCGGCTGAAATTTCTGAGTCCGATTTGAAACTGGATTTCAACGGTCTTGAAAATTCAGAGCCCGCTTTGGAACTCGCGGTCAGCGAAGAAGAAGTGGAGATTCCAAATCTTGATTTGGCAAGCGAAGATTCACTCACCATCGAGGCGGATCCCGCTCTGCCTGCGGCGATGGATGCCACCGAGTCTGCCATCGCGGCCGCACCAGCTGGAGCTCCGGAAGATGAAATCGCGGCTCTCTTGCAAGACGATGCTCCTTCTGAAGAAGTCTCAGCTGAAGAATCTCCAAAAGAAGAAAGCACCAACTCGGGCCTGTTGGATTTAAACGGTGGAGCTCCGGATGCGGCTCCGACGGTAGCGGCGTCGGCTCCAAGTCCGCTCGTGGCTTTGCAACCGTTAGGCGATAGCCCTGTTGCGAAACCAGCCGAAACCGCGCCCCCCGTGACGGCTCCGGCCGCGAGCGCTTCGACGGCGCCGGTGAAAAATGAAGATCTGACTCCGTTGGATGCCGGAAGCTTTACCGCAAACGCGATTGCTTCGGCTCAGAAACGTGCGACCCCGGCTTCATCCGAAGCTTTGATGAAATCCGAAGTGACCCGCATTGCGGTCAACGCTTTGAATTCGGTCGCGGTCGAAAAAATGGATCCTTGGATGGAGAAACTTTTCGGCGAGCTGGATAAGCATTATCAAAAAGCCATGATTTTGGTGAAGTCCGGCGACCAGGTGAAGCCCTGGAAATGGAATGCGGGCTTCCAGCCGGCCACGCCCTCTATCACGAGTGTGACCTTACTGCAGCCAAGCCCCTTCCGCATCGTTCATCGCACGCACAAGCCTTACCATGGTTACGTGGTGGCGAACGACCTCAATGACAAGTTCTTTGCTCAGTGGAATGGTTCTCAGGTCCCTGAACATATGACCATCGCGCCCGTGATGGTTGAAGATCACGTGATTGGTATGCTGCTGGCCATTGGCGAAAAGAGCGCCGATACGAAAGCGTGCCTGCATCTGATGGAGTCGCTTGCGAATAATATTTCAAAGCAGATCAAGTCCATGGATAAGCCTGCCGCAGCTTAATTGGAAAATAGAATTTGAGAATGGAAAATGGATAAAAAAAGAGCCGGCAAACCCGGCTCTTTTTTTTGTTTGCTTGATTTTAATTTTTTAAAATTATGGAACCAAGGTGCACTCGAGCTTGCCTTCGTCGCTTGAAGGGATCACTTTTCCGCTAGCGCAAACGGCTTCAGAGAAGTGAGTCTCGGTGATGTTGTTGCCGTTTGGATGGAAGTTCAAAGTGTAGAACAGGTCCCATTTTTCAGCGCCACAAGCTTCGTTGTCGCCCTCACCGCCCGGGAAAAGAACTTTCACGGTGACTTTATCTTCACTGCAAGTCGCCGACATATCAAAAACGCCACCTTGGAAGTCAACTGGGCGAACAACTCCGTCAGCGATGATTGTTGTTGTGTCCAAAGAGTACTGATAAACGCCGCCGACGACTTCGGTCTTCAAAGACATTTCTTGCTCGATACCATCGCCCGTGCACATAAATTTACCGTTATAAACGGGGCATGCGGCCATAGCGCTCACTGCTGAAGTCAGGACGATTGCTGCTGTCAGGATCATTGTTTTCATAGGGGTTCTCCTTGTTAAAATGACGACAAGCATCCTAGTCGAGCTTTCACTCGAAGAACAATCATTGGCCCATTGAGTCAGACCTCGGTCTAGGTTCGCGAACATTTAAAGCTCTTATCTTAGACTTGGAACGACAGGCATTGTTAAAATTTCAGTGATGTCATCAACCTCGGGTCCTAAGAAAATCGAAAGAGATCACTATCTTTTCCGCGAGGGTGATCCGCCGGATGCCATGTACGTGATCAAATCTGGCAAATTCGCGGTCGTGAAAACCAAGCAAACATCCGAAATCGTACTGGCCGAAATCGGTCCGGGCGCCATGGTCGGCGAGATGGCTTTCTTTGATAACAAACCACGCTCGGCTTCGGTCAAAGCTTTGAAAGATTCAGAAGTGATCGCACTTCCTTACAAAGCCTTGCACGCGCAATTTCAAAATTTTCCCGAGTGGTGCAAAGCCATCATGCGCACGGTGAACGATCACCTTCGAAACGCCAATCAGCGCATCAAGCAGCTTGAAAAAAACGAAGCTTCGGATGATGAGCTCTTCCCTCCCCACACGATCACCAAGCTTGTTTCGATTTTAAATTTGGTCGCCGCCAAATACGGAAAGCAAAGCGAAGAAGACAAAGGCTTGGTCGTCAACGGCGCTTTGCTGCGCAATTACACGATTCAAGTTTTTCAAGAGGCCACCCACAAAATGCAAAAGCTGATGAATGTTTTGATGGAGCTTCAATTGATGAAGGTCGAAGACATCGGCGAAGGCCGCCAGAAGATCGTCATCTTCAAGCCGGATTTTCTTTTCGCTTTCACCGAGTGGTACAACGACTGGTTGTTTAAAAAGGAATCCGATCGCATCGTGATCAAAGAGGAAGAAATCAAGCTGCTGAAAGGCGTTTTGCATTTTGCCAAAATGACGGAACCGAATGACAAAAGCTTGCGCAAAGTCAGCTTGACCGGCATTCAAAATGATTCGATGAAAGAGCTGGGCTACCTGATCAAGACCGAAGAGATCAACCCATTGGTGGAAAAGAAACTGGTGAGCGAACCTTTGATGGAAGAAGGTGGCGGCCTGACCATCACCGTGCAGACTGAAGAATTGGAAAAGATCACCCCGTTCTGGGAGATCATCTACACCTTGGGAAAAGTTCGCCGCTAGATTTTGTCGCTTTGGCAGCGAAGCGGCAACTGATCATCCGGCAAGCGCTCGTAACGATCCCCGCCCAAAGTGAAAATATAAATCGTGTTGGTCTTTGTGCCGTCGTAAATCGGCTGACCGTAAGTCATCACCACTTTATCGCCCGTTTTCGCAAGACCGTATTGGATCAGAACTTTTTCAACCTGCTCGACCACTTGCTCAAGGTTCGAATATGGACGAATTGACAATGTCTGCAGTCCCCAGATGATTTCCAGACGGTTCAAAGTTTCAATCTGATCGGTGACGGCCACGATGCGCGCTTTCGGACGAAAACCCGAGATGATATTCGCGGTCTTTCCGGTCGACGTCAGACAAACGATGACTTTGGCGTCGACTTTCATCGCCGACAGCGAAGCACTGGCGCCAATCGCGCCGGCCGGACTGAGAAACTCGTTTTCCAGCGAGATTTTATAGAATTTTTCGATCTTATCTTCAACCTCGACGATGATTTCATGCATGGTCTGAATGCACTTAAACGGATACTTTCCGCTCGCACTTTCAGCCGACAACATCAAAGCGTCGGACCCATCCAAGACGGCGTTGGCCACATCCGTGATTTCAGCACGTGTCGGACGCGGATTTTCCACCATCGAATCCAACATCTGGGTCGCCGTGATCACCGGCTTATTGAGCTGATTCGCCAGCGTGATGATCTGTTTTTGAAAACCTGGCAGACGACTTTGTCCGATTTCGACGGCCAAATCCCCGCGCGCCACCATGATGATATCGGAGAGACGCACGATCTCTTCCAGATTTTCAATCGCCTCCAGCATCTCGATCTTGGCGCAGATCTTGGTCGCCGGATGTTTGGCATCGATGATTTCGCGAAGCTTGCGAATATCCTTGGCATGCCGAACGAAGCTTAATGCCACCACGTCGACTTGATTGTTCAAGCCGAATTCCAGATCCTTCAGATCTTTTTCCGTCATGCAATCCACCGCCAAGGTCACACCCGGAACGTTCATTCCTTTGCGATCCTTCAGCGTTCCGCCAAAGATCACCTCACAGTGAACCTCGGGCCCCTGCACGTCCAAGACATTCAGCTCCAAAAGACCGTCATCCAAAAGAATGCGGCTATTTTTCTTCACACTTTGCGCAAGCTCCGGAAAATCAGAAGGAATCAATCCGTCTCGCCCCATCACTTTTTCCATAGTGATGGTCACTTTGCTGCCCGGAACAAGCTCGATTGAGCCTTTTTCAAACTTTCCCACACGGATCTTAGGTCCCTGCAAGTCCTGCAAGATGGTCACCGGCGCGCGCAGCTCCCTGGAAAGTTTACGCACGGACTGAATCACCTTCAGATGATCTTCGTGGCTGCCGTGCGAGAAATTGAGACGCGCGACATTCATGCCGGCGCGGATGGCTTTTTCTAAAGAGGCTTCAGCCTGCGTCGCAGGTCCGATGGTAGCGACGATCTTGGCACGGCGGTTTGCTAACATAAATTACGTGTTCTTTCGGTAATAATTTAGCTTTTGAGCAAGAGAGGCCATTTGTTCTTGATGGCGTTTCTCGAGACGATTGATCTCTTTCTCATGCTGATCTTGCAATTGACCGATCTTCGCGTCAACTTTCATCTCGTGAGATTTTGAATCCTGCTCCATTTGTTTTTTCTGGCTTGCGATCCGGGTTTCGTATCCTTCGCTCTGGCGCTGCAGATCTTTTTCATGCTGCTCTTGCAGCTGAGTAATCTTCGTTTCATAGTTCGTGACGGTGTCTTCCATTTTCTTCAGATGCTTGTCTTCGGAAGCCCGCAAGCGATCATCCATGCGCAAGTAGGTTTCTTTCAATTGATCCATTTGCACTTCTCGCTGATTCGAAAGCTCGCTCTGGTAAGAGTTCTTCAAAGCGTTCAAATTTTCAGAGTGCTGACGATCCTGAATACGTTGTGATTCGGCCGTCGCCTTTGTCAACTTCTGAACGCGGTCATCAGTGCGTGATGTGAGGTGCTTGATCTTAGCCTGATGTTCGACTTCCATGGCGTTGCGGTCTTCTTTATGCCGTTCGTTGGAAATCAACTGATCCGCCTTGAATCGGCGAGTCGCCTCGGAAAGGACGGATTCATTTTTACGTCCGGCCTCGGAAATGCGGTCGCGATTGACTTCCTTCGATTTCTCGATCAAGCCATCTTTGGATTTCGTCAGCTTGTCGATACGATCTTCGTAATCCATGATCACATGATCTTTTTCCAGATCACGAAGGCGTTTCGTCGTCATCATTTCAACCAAATGGTCATTCTTGATACGCTGATTTTCGCTTTCCGCCGAACGCACATCGTGTTCGATACGGTCCGTCGCCTGCTGCTTCAAAGTCTGGCGAGCACTTTCAAGCTCGTCCGTTTTCTTTTCTATGTTCTGACTGAAATGATTCTGCATTTTCTCGCGCGCGTACTTTAGCTCTTCGCTGCGGCCATTGAGCATCTCGTTCATCTGGTTTTGCTGGGCATTGTAGGCATTTCTCCAGTTGCCATCGGTGCGGCCCAATTCCAGACGGTGCTGCTGTTCGCGGTCTTTCATCTCATTTTGCATGACCGAGCGAGTTTCCTTCAGATCGCGCTCGCTTTGCGCCAGGCGCTTGTCGCGGTCTTCCGTCACCGCATCCATTTCGGTTTTGTGCTTTTTGTTCAAGCTTTCCGTGCGACGATTCATGGCTTCCTTCTGGCCGTCCCGCGATTGCTCAGCGTAAGTCTCAAATTCGCGGCTTTTTTCCGCCAGACTGTCATCGAAATTCTGCTTCAGCAATGCACGCTGCTGATCATTGATCTGCTTGGTCTTGGCAATTTGACCTTGATAAGCCTCGCGCTCGGCTTCACGCTTTCCTTCACTGTCTTCGTTGCGTTTTTTCAGGGATTCCGTGTACATCGATCGCACCTGATCGATCTTAGCTTGGTTGGCTTGATCCTTTTCGCTGAGCTGCTCACTGGAACGATCGCGAAGACTTTGCATCTTCTCTTCATAGTTTTGTTTCAATTGCTCGACTTCTTGGTCGTGCTTTTGATTCAGCCTGCGCACTTCGCGTTTGTGTTTTTTAGTCTCTTCGGCTTCGCGATTTTGATATTCTTCGCGTTGTGAACGCAGTTCATCTGTTTGCCGAGCTCGGTCCGACGCCGTGATTGAAGACATCCTGTCCCCTTTCAAAAAAACTGAGAAAAAGCCAATTCAATTCTGGATTTAGAGTATCACGAAATGCCGGCAAGACCCGCCTTTGGGCGTCCACTTCTGGCCTGAAGTCGGTGTGTTTTTTTAAAGACCCTCTGGCCCCGCCAAACCATTGCGGTTGCGGTACATATTGCGAATCTTCAGCCGCTCTTGACGAAGGGCCTCGGCTCGCTCCTGTTGCTTGCGTTCTTTTTCTTCCACGGCAGCCAAACGTCGAGATACGACCTGACCATAGAACTGTGCCGAAATTTCAGGACCCTCTTTCCACAACTCTCGGTACTCGCCAATCTGCGACTGCATTTCCGCCCGCGAAAAACCGGACAGCGGTAGCCATTCCTTTAGAAAGGCCGCCATCTCGATCGGCCGGATCAAACCCCGGGAAATCTGTCCGGTGGCATCAAGACCCCCAAACCAGTTTTGAAATCCAACCGGAAGAGCTTCATTTTCAAAAACCTTGCTCGACTCGAAACGTACGTCCCCTTGAAGATTGCGCGCGAGAATCGTCGCGTCAGCCGCACGCTCAAAGAACCACTCACCCGAAAGTTTCATTTTTAGCAGAGCCGACAGGCGAAGATTCAAATTCTGGGATTTGCGCACCCAAATCTGGCCGCTTAAAAGCTGAACTTCGTTTTGGGATAAGAATGAGAGCGAGCTTTGATCCGAAAGATGCATCTGCAATCCACTTCGCTCGATGGTCAAAAAACCACCCGAGACACGAACCTGGCAGGGGTAAACCTCTTTGCCGAAGCATCCTTTTGGCAAGTCGACAAAACCCATCGCGGCTTGCGCCACCGGGAGCCCCGCCAAGAAAGTGAAAATCAAAGAAAGTCCCATTTGCCGATTCATAAACTCACTCGACCGACTTCGCCAGTTTCTCGGCCTGGGTTTTCAGTTCATAATTGCCTGCGAACTTTTTCCCGATCACCTTGTAGACCTCGGTGGCCTCTTCGCCCCGACTGCGCGACTGCAGGATCTGTCCCATTCGCAGCATGATGAATCCAGTCAATTCATGTTCGGGAAACTGAACCATCATTTGATCCACCACATCCAAACATTCTTGATATTGCTTGTTCAGGTAAAGGCTTTCGGCCCAAAAGAAATAAGCCTGGATAACCAGAGGTGAAGTCGGAAATTTTTCGGTCAAGGCATTAAAATCTTTTGCCGCCGATTTGAAGTCGCCACGGCGAAATTCGGCGCGAGCTTTTTCACTTAAAGCCCCCGACATTTCGAACGCGTCGATCGGCTTTTGCGTCACGCTGGCCAAGCTTCGCAGCGGGAACGTTTTCGGACTGGCCGGGATCTTTTTCAATGCCGGAAGAGCGCTTGCGACCTCTTGCTGAAAGTCGACCATTTGCGATTCGAGCTGGGCGATTCGCAGTTCTTTTTCCTCAAGCGCTTCCTCGAGATGCGCGATCTTTTTGAGATCGTCTTTGTGCGGGCTGAAATAACGCTCGAACATAAAAAAGCTCTGCATCAAACCCGTGATGATCACCAAACAAAACGTGACGAATAAAAAGTTCTGCTTTGCCATACTTTCGTATCGGAATTCGTTTTTAAAAAATGAATGCTTTCAAGGTGTTAAATTCGGGCATTCTCAGAACGAGACGGCGCGGGCATTTCTTTGCCTAAAAATCAGGATTTTTTGTCAAGCAAACAAACAGATTTTGCGCCATTTCATCCAGCCCATTTCCGGGGAAAAATCTTGACCCTCGGAGCCTATTTTTTTAGCTTTCAACTCCCAGATTTGATCCGGGTTTTGAGGTTAGAATGAATAAAGCTCAGTTGATCGAGAAAGTTGCAGAGAAGACCGGTTTGACCAAGACCCAGTCTGAAGAATTTCTGGATGCGACCCTTCAAATCATTCAAAAATCTGTCGCAAAAGGCGACGAAGTGAAGCTTGTGGGCTTTGGCACATTCTCACGCCTGAGCCGCAAATCCCGCAACGGTCGCAACCCGAAAACCGGCGCTCCCGTTGTCATTCCCGGCTCCAAAGTGCCACGCTTTAAACCAGGCAAAGACTTTAAAGATCTTTTGAACTGATCCTTACATTTTTTCGGTTTTGCTTTGGAACGGTTCCGGAAAGTTCTCAACGACTTCCAGAATTTCCCAGTAGATGTTTTGGAAGCTTTCGGCATCCAGCGGCTTCTTCAGCAGGGACAGCAACGACGTTTTTGATAAAAGCTTTCTTCGGTAGGCAAAGTATAATTTCTCACCCGTGATACCACCCAAAATGCGCGCGGCCTCTAAATAGGCTTTCTTCTTTCTCGGACGCAGAAGCTCGCGTTCGCGACGACCTTGCGAGAGATGCAAGAGCTCGAGCATCTTTTGATTCAGGGCCAGCTGCATCGCCTCTTTTCCTTGGTCGGTTGGGTTTCTTGCCGCCAGCGTCGCTTTGACGTCGCCCAAGGTGTCGGTCTTTCTTTTGGGGTTGATCAGCTTGGTGCCGAAATACTGGACCGCTTCCATCCAAATGGTGCGCACAAAATCACGCGGAAACTGCGACGGGATTTTCTTCTGCCCACTGATCGAGGCCGACACGATCGACATGGCCAATTGCGCGGCCGAATTCACGGAAGGCCGGCCCAGATAACCGATTCCAGATTCGGGCAAAAAGAAACTGCGACCGTCCTCGATCCATGACCGCACGATCTCGAGCTCTTTTTCACTGAGCGCTTTTTGAATCTGATTCCACGCTCCCCGATCTTTCGCCGACGCGACCGAAAAATGATCGGTCGAAACACTGACGCCCAGATCCTCTCCGATGAGCTTGACGTAATTGGCCACATAATCAGTCAAATCCAAATCGTCATCGAAGCTTTTGTCGTATTGGGATTCAAGGTACAAAAGATAGTTCTGCCATTTCACCCAGGGCGGAACGCTAACCAGGCAGAAACGATTGCCGGAAAGATCCACCACGTCGACCTGGTGTTCAATTTCTTTTTTGAGCAACTGGAAATAGATCTTTTCCGGGTTCTGAAAAACGTAGGCAAAGTTTTTGGTGTTCAAATTTCGTTCGACCACCTTCGGCAAATGCTTTCGCGCCAGATGCAGATCGCCGTAGATGACAAACATCTGCATCTGCGGCGCTTTTTTTAGGATTTCGGCAATCTTTCGTCCCGAGAATTCATCACGCTCTTTCAAGCTTTGCGCCGAATTTTTCTCAGTTCTTAAATTCAGGGCAAAAATCCGCACCTTGTACTTGATAGCCCAACGAAAAAGGGGTTTGTAATGTTCCCACGGAAAGCCCCAGCTGCGCTTCCATTCGACGGCCTTTAAAAACTCGCGCTCACTGAGCTTTCCCTGCAGATAGCGATCCAATGCACCTTGGTGACGAGCCTCAATGCACTCGACTCCTAAACATACATTTTTTGTCGAAGGCAGAGCTTTGAGAATGCGAAGCTGCGCTTTTTGCGATTGCTGAAGAGCGTGAAAATCACCGAGCCAAACGACCCGCGCCTTTTGCAATGAATTTAGAAGTTTCTCTCGGCGGGTCGGCTTCCAGGGGCCCGAGAACTCTTTTTCATATTCTTTTTGATAACGCCGAAGACCGGCCGAGCTTTCACCCAGCAAGGCCATCACATGCTTTTGCACCTGTTCGTACAAGTCATGACGAAGTTGAATCCAGCGACGAGAAGAGGACAAGTCCAAAGCCATTCCATCACATTGTGGCATGATAAAACATTGATTTCAAAATTCTTTTTCGCTCTAATCAAGGCATGCAAAACACATCCTCATCTTTCAAGGGTTCTTCTCGCAAATCAGCGCAAACCGGTTTTTTGATTTTGTTCATTGTTGGGCTTCTGACAATGGCGACCCATCTGTACCTGACCCATCAGCACTATCAGCTGAAGTTGGGCTCAGCTTCGGGCCCGGCGATCTGCAACATCTCGGCAACTTTCAACTGCGATAGCGTCGCCGCCAGCCGATTTGCTTCGCTAGGGGGACTGCCAATGGCCCTTTTGGGATTGATGACCCAAATCGTGTTTTTCATTTTCCTTATCGCCGCCCGTTTTGAGCTCAGTCAGTACAGCTCTTGGTTGCGCCGGGTTTTGATGTGGCTTTCGCTTTTCATTTTTGTTGTTTCCATCATCATGGGAAGCATTTCCGCCTTTTTCTTGGGCACTTATTGCCTGTTTTGCATGGCGGCCTATGCCCTGTCTTTGATTCAGCTTTTCGGTGCTTGGCAAATCCAAGACGAATCGCCGTTCGCAAAACTGCCCGAAGATATCACCACCCTTTTCACTCAGGCCCGATGGGTTTTGGTGATGCTCATCCTGATTCCTGTTGGCGGCTGGGTCGTCAATAGCATGACCCTCAGCGCTGGTGGATTTGATAAAATCAATTTGATCATTCAAGATTCTTTGGCCGAGTGGGAAGCCGGACCCGCTTACGAATTCCAGGCGGATCGCGGTCTGGCTCAAGGCGCCGCCGCCATGGCACCCGTGATGACAATCGTCGAATTCGCCGACTTCCTTTGCCCCCATTGCAAAATGGCTTCAACCCCTTTGGAATCTTTCTCGCAAGCTCACCCCGATGTCCGTATGAACTTTAAACTTTTCACCCTGGACGGCACCTGCAACAAAGCGATCCCCAACAAAGGCGACGGGGTCCGCTGCAAATTGGGCGCAGCCGTGATGTGCGCCGAACAAATTGCGAAGTCAGGCTGGAAAGCACACCACTGGGTCTTCGAAAAACAAGAAGAGTTCCACGGAAGTTTCGATGCGAAATCGTTCACCGAAAAACTTTCTGCCGAGCTTAACATCAACGCCGGCGAGCTTGAGACCTGCATGAACGCCGACGCAACCCACGAAGCACTTGAGGCGATGGCTGCCGAAGGTGCGGCTGCGAAAATTCAAGGAACACCGACGATTTTCGTGAATGGAAAGGTCTTACCACGCGGACAGTTCTTACCGGTACTTGAAGCTGTTTATAAGAAGGTTCGAAAGTAGAGTTACTTAAAAATCCAGTTCGTGAACTGAAGGAATATATCATCCACCACAACGGTCGTGGTCTTCCACAACCCTTGATTCACATCCAAGGCAAAGGCCACAATCGCGATCACGATCGCCGACGTGATCGCCGCCTGCACGATCCACACTGTCGAGCGGATATCCTCAAGACGCATGTCATTTTGGATGCGTTCGACCTTCTTTAAGATCATTTGCAGTTCGGTGAAGTGGGCGACGAATTTTTCGTTCATTTCTTGCTGTTTGGCGATGGTTAGCATCTGAGCGCCAGGAAATTTTCGCTTGGCCCGGATGGCATTCACCAGATCGACGGCATGCTGAATGTAGCGCTCAATTCTCTCTTTGAACTTGGGGAACTCTGAATCCATCTCCAAAAAGTTTTTCAGCTCGCGGATGGCTCCGTCATAGTTCTCTTCCACCACGTAAGTCAGAACATTAAATCGCAGGGTGTCGCCCCGACCCATGTCTTTGCCGGCCGCACCTAATTCCGCTTTCATGTCCCTTTTTGCAGGAAGTCCCATACAGGACTCATCGGACGAATCCAGGCGAAGGTTGAGGCTCGACACAGGTCCAGTCTTGGCGGCAGATTTTGCAAAACCCCGGCGAAATTTTGACTTTGGTCGACCCCAATTGAGACAATTGTATTGGAAGCGCCAAGACGGCCTTCCGGCTTGAGACATATCAAAAAGCAAGACAAAAGCTCGGAGGAGCTCTATGGAAAATGGATCTTTCCAGTCACTCAATTTGGTCGACATCGACTTTGTGGAAAACGAAGATCGCGCGCCCGCCTCTCGCATGCAACGACCGCACGAGCACCAGACTTTCGAATTCAAAAGCATTCCGCGCGATGTGCGCAAATCCGGAACCGTCGAAGCCCTGATCGCGCAGAATGAAGATCTGATGGCTCGCCTGAAGGTCAATATCCGTCGCATGACTTCGCTGGAAGACGAAAACAAAGCGCTTCAGCAAGACGTCAAAGACCTCAAACTTTCCTATGCTTCCGTGTCCGATCAAATGCTGGTCTGGAAGGAAAAAGAGCGCATCTGGAAAGAAAAGCACAAAGGCATGGAAAACGAGCTTCGCACTTTCCAAGAACGTTTTCCCGAGTACCAACGCCTGGAAGCGCAGGTCGAGCGACTGAAGCGCTACCAAGAACGCGTGAAATCCACAATCAAGCCTTACCTGGCGCAACTCAAAGAGTATGCTTCGGGATTGCATATGCAGGTTCAAGCCTTAAATCAAGAACTGAACGTGAAAGAGGCGACCGCCAGCAATCTTCAACATCAAATCGAGGCCCTGAAAGAAGAGCGCGATCAATTGGCGCGCTTCTACGAGATGAATCAAAACAGCCTGATCGAGAATTTCGAGCGAGAGAAGACCTCTCTGAGTCGCGAAATCGAATCTCTGAATGAAAGCAATCAGGCGCTGGAACTGCGCACGCAAAATCTGGATCGATCTTTGGAGCGCCAGGACGAACTGGAAAACTTGGTGGTTTCACTTCGTCGAAATAAAGAAGATTTCCAAAAAGAAGTTCAAGCGGAACTTGAACATCTGCGAAACCTGACCCGCGAAATGAAGACGAAACAAACCGAAAATCAGCTCAGCATGGGCGATCTGCAAACCGAGCGTGATCAACTGAAAGCGCAAGTGCAGTCGCTGCTCACCTCTCGCGAAGAGCTCGAAGAGCAAATGACAAGCCTTCGTTACATGTGGACGACGAAATCGGAAGAGAATGAAAAGCTGAAGATTTCAATGGCTTCGCTGGAAAAGCTCAACTTGGAACTGAGTTCGAAGTTGAATGATCTTCGAAAGCAAAGCTAGACAAAGCCCCGTCCATTGAATCGTGCATCTGCAACCGCTGGATTTCCAGATTCTGGAAGATGCGCTTGAATTCGGCTTGGACCCCGACCACTTTCAATCCGTGTTGATTCTCTTCACTGAGAGTCTTCACCGTCTCGAGAAAAGCTTGCAAGCCGGTTGAACCGACGAAGGTGGCTTTCTGCATGTTGAAAATGATTTTCTTCCCTAAAAAATGACGAAGACAGATTTCACGAAAGCCCTGAGTTTTCTCGATTTCCAGCGGCCCTTGAATTGTGATGATGGCCACTTCACCTTGATTTTTCAGTTTTGCTTCCATGTCGATCCTCCTATGACAGTCTCTATTCGGGTCATCTTCATAAACCCTTGAGATGGACACTGGACCAGGAACAGTCTAGGATTGGGACTTCAGCTAAGGATGGCGACACGTATGGATCAACAGCAAGGACCAAGCCCCACCCAGCCCGCCTCAAATGCACCGACGGCGAAGCTTCACCTGAATCTTAGAAAGAACGCGAAGAAGGTCAATAAGACCTTGCTGAAAATCATCGAATTCCTGAAATCCCCCATCATGGTGGGCTCGTTGGTCACGGTGATTTTCGTTTTGATCACGCTCAATTTCTACAATGTCCGAAGTCAGCAAGAAAGCTCGCGTCTGCTTTTACCTCCGGCCAAGAAACTTGCTTTCGATGTGGTCGAATGGGTGGATTTGAAAAACCAAGACGTGCGTCTCAAGATGCGGGGCCAGCAAGCCCCCTCGCAAGAGGTGGCCCTTCTGACCATTGACGATCGCTCGATTGAAGAGATCGGCAGATGGCCCTGGAGTCGCGAGAAAATCGCCTTTGTCGTCGACGAGATGATGAAGTACAAAGCCAAAGCCATCGGTTTCGATATCGTGTTTTCAGAGGCGCAAATCGATCCGACCTTCGAGGCTATGAAGCGCATCGAAGAAAAAAGCGGCAACAGTATCCCCGCAAACATCAAGGCGGCCTTAGACGAAGAAAAATCCCGTGGCCAACCGGATTCGATTTTGGCCGCGACACTTGCCAAGTACAAAGATCGAATCGTCTTAGGTGCTTTCAATGAAGACTCGGATGACAGCCGCCTGTTGGCTTATCAGGATTACTGTCGTAACGAAGCCTTCCGCCGCGCCAACGCCGAAAAATTCGTCAAGCTCAATACCACTTTCATCGTCAATGACGAAGCCGATCCCTTTGTCGATTTGGAGTTCGACCAAGTTTTCGACGGCATGTTTCCCGCCATCGAAGGCCGCGAAGCCAATCGCGCTTTGAAAGATATCTTCAACAAAAAAGAGATCTCCGAGCTCAACGAGCTTGAAAAAAGACAGCTGGGGTACTTAAAGCAAACGGCCAACATGCGCTACTGCGAAGTCTGGCTGACCCCGACAGATCCATGGATAAATGATTTGAAGCCGGCTTACCAAAAAGTCTTCAGCAAATCCAAAGATCTCAAGGATCTTCCGATCGACCAGGCGATTGAAAAATTCAAAGCCATGACCAAGCCTTTACCCATCGTGCAGCACCAAAGATGGACGATCAACACCGACCAAATCCAAGAGGGCATCGACTATACCGGAAGCTTCAATGCCGAACAGGATTCCGACGGAACGATCCGCAAATCCTCCCTCTTTTTCCGCACGGGAAATCGCATCGGCACGAGCTTTATCCCATCCATCGCTTTGCAGACCTACCTGGTTTCAACCGGCTTTCGCGCCAACGTCGAGGTCAACGTCGACCCCCGTCACCCCGAACAAAAAACGCTGACCAAATTCGATATCGTAGACCCCAGCAAAGATCCCGAAGTCCTGATCGGCACCGTCCCCGTCGACGCCGAAGCGCGCATGAATATCAATTATGCCGGCGGAAAAAACATGTATCCCTACCTACCCGCGAAAGAGCTTTTTAACGGCAAGGAAACGGCCTTGATCAGCCAAGCCGAGTGGAACCCGGCCACCAAACGCTGGGATCAAAAAGAATTCGAAGTGCTCAAATCCGAATTCATCAAAGACCGGGCCTTTATCATCGGCGCCACGGCCATTGGTGTTTACGATTTGCGCGTCACCCCTTTCGAGAAAAACTATCCCGGACCCGAAACCCACGTTTCGACCTTGGGAAATCTTTTCGAGCGAAACTTCTTAAAGTCCCACCCGCAAGAAGAAAAGCTGATGCCGTTCCTTATTTTCGTCTTCGGGATTTTGTTTTCAATCGCGATCTCGCAAACCTCGGCGATCCCCGGATTTTTAATCACTTTGGGTTGCGTTGTCGGGATGGCCTATCTGGATCAGTGGTTTTTGCGGAAAGGCTTTCTGATCACCATGGCTCTGCCGGGCGGGCTGATCTTGTTCCAGTATATTTTCCTTTTCTTCTATAAATACCTCACTGAAGAAAGAAAAAAGAAGCATCTCAAAGCGACCTTCTCGAAATACGTCTCGCCGGCGATTGTCGATGAAATCCTAAAAGACCCGGAAAATATCGAACTCGGCGGAAAAAAACAGCGCATGAGCGTTTTCTTTTCGGATGTGCGTGGCTTTACCACCATTTCAGAAAAGCTCGATCCGCGCACCTTGTCCGATGTGCTGACCAAGTACCTGACCCCCATGACCCAAATCGTTTTTGCCAACAAGGGAACCTTGGATAAATACATGGGTGATGCGTTGATGGCCTTCTTCGGGGCGCCCATCGTTTTCCCGGATCATGCCAAATTTGCGTGCAGATGCGCGCTGCAAAGCCTGGAAAAACTCAAAGAATTGCAGAAAGAATTCAAATCTCTCGGTCTCCCTGAAATTGACATCGGGATCGGCATCAATTCGGCCGAGATGAGTGTCGGAAATATGGGCTCTGATATCGTGCGAAACTATACGGTCATGGGCGATGCCGTGAATTTGGCTTCGCGTCTTGAAGGAATCAACAAAGAATACGGCACGCGCGTGGTGATTTCCGAGTTCACCTTTGAGGATGTGAAAGACTCTTTTACATGCCGCGAGATCGATTGGGTCCGAGTCAAAGGAAAGAACGAGCCCGTGCGTATTTATGAGCTGGTTTGCGAAGGAAAAGCGCAGGGTTCCACCGCGACGCTTCTTGAGCAGTTTCAGAGTGGATTTCAGCTTTATCATGAGCGGAAATTCAGCGAAGCTTTAACTTGCTTCAAAAAGGCGCTCGATGAGCGTCCAGGGGATCCTCCGTCTGAGCTCTATGTTGAGCGCTGCACCGAGTATCTTGCTGAAGCTCCTCCCGCTGATTGGGACGGAGTCTTTGTGATGAAGACCAAGTAAGGATTTTTTTGCAGCTGCGGTTTCTTTTTCTGATTTTGGCCCTGTTGGTTGGCGTTTCATTCGCGGGTCCCCGTGCGCAGGCACAAATCGGAGAGCAATCTGCCCTGATTCAAGGGATCACGATCCACGCCGATTCGATGGACCGAGACTCGCAAAATGAAACCGTCGATCTTGAAGGCAATGTGCAGATCATCTACAAGGATCAGCATCTGTCCTGCAAAAAAGCGCATATCAATCTGCGCGCCAAAACCATCGATGCTATGGGCGACGTGCTGATCGTCACACCAAAGGCGAATCTCTTCGGTCAGCGCATTATCTTGGATTACGAAACGAACACGGGGTTGGTGATCGACGGGTACGTGCAATCCGGAAACGTGCTCTTCGAAGGAAGTCAGATCCGCAAGCTCAGCGAAGTCGACTATATCGCCGACGATGCTCGCTACACGACTTGCACCACCTGCCCTGAAGCTTGGAGCTTTTACGGAACCAAAATCCGCGCCGAAATCGGCGGCTACGCTTACATCAAAAATTCGGTCATGCGCTTTGCAAACATTCCGGTCTTTTGGATGCCCTACATCGCAGTTCCTTTAAAGACCGACCGACAAAGCGGACTTCTGACTCCCACCATCGGTCAGCGTGGTCTGGGGGGCTTGACCTATTCCCAAAGTTACTTCTGGGCGATTTCCCGCAGCACCGATGCCACACTGAATCTCACCAATTACGAACTCCGCGGCCTGAAGGGTCTTGCCAATTACCGCTACGTTTTATCGGAAACCAGCAGTGGCGAGTTGGATTTTGGTTACCTGAATGACCGCGTCTTTCGCGACGAAACCCGCGTGAATCTTTTCCGCTCGGAAGCGGAAAGAAAATCCCAGATCGATCGCTGGTTTATCAAATACCAGCATTACTTCGATATGCCGGACGGATTTATCCAGCGGGCCCAGATCAACACGGCCAGCGACCTGCAATACCCAAACGACTTCCCGCTTGAAACCCAGAACAACGGGGATTCGGCCATGGAGTCCAGATTCTCTGTCACCAAAAACACGGCCTCTCAACACTGGAGTGTTGACGCTTCGATTTATCAAAATCTTTTGCAAAGCGATCCGCTGTCTGGAAACGAGTACGCGGTCCATCGCCTGCCCGAAATTCGCTTCTCCCAAACCATGACCCGTTTGGGAACAACCGACTTTTTGGCTTCGTTCGATTTGGATTACACCAATTTCGCACGCCCCAATTTCGCCTGGGACGATCTCACCTACAACAAACAGTTCTTTCTCAGCAATCAGGGCTCGGGCGCTGACTGCGGAACCGCCGGCTGGGAGCGAGATCCCAACTGTCGACCCATTCGTGATGGATCTTTCGATAAAGGCATCGATCGCATCCGCACGGGTCAACGTTTGAATATTCAGCCGACACTGTATTACCCGATGCGCTTTCAGAATCTCGAGCTCACTCCGACCATCAGTTACAATGAGACTCAGTATATTTTCCCAGTTGCGGCCCCTGACGAAGACAACGTCAACATCCGCCGATATGTGCGAACGGATTTGGCCGCGCGCACCACTTTCAGCCGCATTTACGGGGATTTCAATTCTTTGCAATCGCGCCGAATCAAGCATGAAATCCAGCCCGAAATTCGCGCCACGGCCATCCCATGGTTGCACCATCCCAAGCACAGCTTCTTCGGCGTCGATAACAGCGAAGACATTCCTTTCACCTATGACACCAACATCACTGACACAGATCTCAACGGTCCCAACTCCTTGCAGTTCGATTACTCGGACCGTTTGTACGACCGGAAGCTGGTGACCTTTGCCTTGACCAATAAGCTCACGCGCAAAGATTGGGAAAATGGTTCACCGACCTACCAGCAGTTCTTAACCTGGCGCCTGGCCCAGACCTACAACATCTACCAAGCCGAGCGCGATCCCAACAGCCAAACGCCCAACCTATTTTCTGACATCACGATCAATCTTCGTTACCTGCAGATCGTGCAACAGGCGAACTATTACTTCTTCCAAGAGGTCGCCAACACCACGATGCGGGCCCGCGTGAATAACGATCTTGGCGATTTCTTTCAGGTCGAGCAGAACTTAACTTACAATATCGTTCCAAATGAAAAGCGGACCGGCGCCCGCAACGAGAGCTACATTCTTTCCGGCAAGAAAAGCATCTCGTGGCTGGATCTTATCGGAAAAATCCAATACGGAGTCGAACCCGCCGATTATCTAAAAGCCTGGGGCTACGGGGCCCAGCTGCGTCTTCCGGGCGACTGTTTGTATTTAGGAATCACACATTTTAAGAACGTCGACAAAAAACCCGAATACGAGCTTAGCATCAACTTTGCCTGGGACGGAAACACACGTCCACCGATCAGCGAGTCCGTCCTCGGAACATTCGGATTCTAAATCATTGCAAATTTAAAAAGAGATTTTCGCCCAGTTGAGCTGCAACCCATCGATCCGTTGATCTTTCTGAATCGGCGAAAACCAGACTGGATTTATCACGGCTGACATTTCGGCAATTTCGGAGCTTCTGTCAGACATCTCGGCGATGTCGAGCGAGCCCGAGCTCGGTTTGCTATAAATCGTGTAAAGACCAAAGCCGATTCCGGCGTACAGTCCCAGGCTCGCACCGCGGGCCACATTGCTCATCTTGCCATCCGGATTTTCACTGGTGGCCAATGTCGCAAGCCCGATCACCGCTCCCGCCACGGTCCCGTAGGCGCAGCTTTTCAGAAAGATGGTCATATTATCGACCGCCATTGACGAGAGCGAAAACAGACTGACAAAAACAAAAATGGTCGCGCGTTTCATAGCCTCTCCTCCTGACCCTTTGAGCTTATTCAGTCCTGCGGATTTGATCAAGGCCTCACGATGATTAAGACAGGACATCGTCAAAGATCAGGACCTGACCGCTTTCGCAAACCACCGCAAGCTCAAGCCGTGTTCCCGCCTGGCGTTCTAAGCAATAGCAAAGCGCGCGGCGCAGGCGGTTTTTCTGTCTTCGGGTCATGCGCACATGCAGGTACTCGAGCGAAGGCACCGACTTCACTTCCACCAAAAGCCATTTCTCATCCGGAGTTTTGAGCAGCAGATCGATCTCGGCGAACGGAGACTTCCATCTTCGACGAACGCAGCGGTAACCACGCTGCAAATAATATTTGAGTGCGAGTTCTTCACAAAATAAGCCGCGCGAGATGTTCTTTGACGCCGGCAAAGCTTCGACGGTGGTGGACGCAGGGACCAACCTCTTCGATCGCTTTCTTATGAGTGGGGGCCGCGTAGCCCTTGTGATTTTCAAATCCATATTGTGGAAACTTCGAACCCAATTCTTTCATCAAGCGATCTCGGGTGACTTTCGCCACGATCGACGCCGCGGAAATCGGCGCGCATCTGAGATCACCCTTCACCAACGTCGTTTGCCGGCAAACAAGTCCCGGCACCTTGAAACTGCCATCGACCAAAAGATGACCGGTCTTTTTCCCCATCTCTTTTTCCAGGGCTTCCACGGCCCGCTTCATCGCCAGCAAAGAAGCCTGAAAAATATTGATCGAATCGATTTCTTCCACCGTAGCAAATCCAATACCGACCCAGTGATGCTCTATAATCTGTGGGAAGAGGTCATCGCGCTTTTTCTCGGACAAAAGCTTCGAGTCGGTCATTAAATCCACCAAGAGATCGCTTTTCAAGCAGCTGGCGGCTGCATACACCGGTCCCGCTAAACATCCGCGACCGACTTCATCCACACCCACCACGGGGCCTGGCTGATAGCTTCTCCAGTCGACTTTGTCGTAGATCACTTCTTTGGATTTGATTTTTGCCATGGCGAAATTCTGAGTTCAGATAAGAAGAAAGCCAAGCAGAAAACAGTCAGCCCAGCACAAAAACAAAAACCCCCGAAGGTGAGCTTCGAGGGTTTTGATATTTGAAAATAAATTTCGAATTTTGCCGATTAAGCTTCCGCAGTTGTTGCGGCCGCAGAACCTTGAACAACCAATTCAGATTCGATTTTCGCAGCTTTACCTTCCAATGAACGGAGATAGTAAAGTTTAGCGCGACGAACTTGGCCGACGTTCAACAATTCAACTTTCTCGATCGCTGGAGAAGTGAATGGGAAAGTACGTTCAACACCAACACCCGCAGAAATTTTGCGAACGGTGAATGAGCGAGCCGCACCAGCACCTTGCAGTTTTGTCACAAGACCTTTGTAAACCTGAACGCGTTCTTTTTCGCCTTCTTTAACTTTAACGAAAACGTTGACTGTATCGCCTGCGCGGAACTCAGCAACTTGAGGGTTTTTCTTTCCAGCTGTTACGCGACGTACCAGGTTCGTATCAACACCAGTTGAAGCGCTTTTCTTTTTAACCGGAGCTTTTGCTTTTGCTACTTTTGCTTTTGCCATGTGTTTATCCCAATCTTTCTGAACGCAAGAAGCAAAGGGTCTACCATGGCCCTAACACACGGTCAAGATAGATACTTACAGCCGATCGAACGCTCAAATGCCTATAATCATTAGGAGGTGCCCCCCGAATGCTCTCCAAAACCCCATCACAGCCCTGCATGAACTCTTCGGTCATCCCAAATCCGGTTCCGAAGATCAGAAAACAGGGCTTTGCATCCGGCTTTCGAATCTCTTCATGCAGTCCTTGGCACGAGTAAAATGTCGTTCCCGGCACCGGGCGCGCATGCGTGGCCACGGTAAAGCAATCGACTCCCCAATCCTTTTTGGCCGCTTCCAGTGTGGGCGCGGTGTGCACGTTCTTTAAAGCCGTCCGGCGGAAAGGGTTGTATTTCGATCCGGTTCCCAGGCGCCAATGCTCCAGGATGCGATCCACAAACATCAGCTGCTCTTTCATCGGATGAATCAGGTAGTAGCGCTCGACCCCGTAAACGGTTGCGGCGCGAGCGATATCATGGATGTCAAAGTTGGTAATATTGGTCGAAACGATTTTCTTTTCGCGATCCAGGATCGGGTAATGAACCAGCCCCAATGCCAAACGCGGCACCTTGGGAGAAGTTTCAGCGGCGTTGTTCGAATTTGTCGTCATGAAGAAGCTCCAGGTCCTGCTCGGAAAGAGCCGACAAACCTAGCACCTCTCGGTCGCTGTCGCCAAGCTCCTTCCAAAACTTTCGCAGGTCTTTAAGCTCTTTCGCGGTCCATGTTTTTTCTAGGGTCAGATCCGGGCGCTTTAAAAGGGTCACCAGCTGCGACACCTGCTCTCGCCACTTTTCAATCTTAGCGTGATTTCCCGATAGCAAAATGGCGGGAACCTTCTCGCCTAAAAACTCTTGCGGGCGCGTGAAGCTCGGGGCTTCCAAAAATCCCGATAACTTCCCCGAAAAACTGTCTTGTTGAGCCGAATCCACATGCCCCAAGACACCCGGAACTTGGCGCGAAACCGAGTCGATTAAAACCCCGGCCGCGAGCTCGCCTCCACTGAGGATGTAATCGCCAATCGAGATTTCTTCGTCGATAAACTGATTCAGCACGCGCTGATCAATGCCACCATAGCGACCGCAAACAATCACCAGATGTTTTTTGTCTTTCAATTCGGTGACGCGTTTTTGAGTCAGGGGTGCCCCTTGAGGGGTCACGTAAATCACCCAGGCTTCAGCGCTTTGTTCGCGGATCTGCTGCAAAGTTTTTTGCAACGGTTCCGCCAGCATCACCATGCCGTCGCCGCCACCATAAGGTCGATCATCCACGGTCTGGTGGACGTCTTTTGTATGGACGCGTGGGTTGAGAGTTTCGACTTGGATCAGATTTTTCGCCCGAGCTTGTCCCACGACTCCTTCTTGCGTGAAGGCTTCGATCATTTTCGGAAAAAGGGTCACGACTTCAAATTTCATTTTTTAAAGACTCGCCAGATCCCAGATTCCTTCTGGCAGATCCATTTCGATGCGCTTTGCTTCAAAATTAATTTCGACGATGAAGTCGTCGACAAAAGGAATCTCAGCCTGACCGCCTTCTTTTTTATCCACGATCAGCAAATCTTGCGCGACGTTGCTTGAAAAGCCTGAGATGCGGCCCAGCTCAGCGCCAGCGGAATCGATGATGGCGAAATCTTGAATTTCCGAAAGGTAAATGGTGTCACCCTCCTCGGCTTCAAGCAGGGCATTTGGAATAAAGAACATCTGCCCTTTAAGTTTTTCGGCAGCGGTTCGATCCTCAACCCCTTCAACTTTTAAAAGGAGTCCTTCTTTGTAAGGCTTTTGCTTCTGTACGGGGTAAGATATCTCGCCAATTTGACAGGATTTTAGATCCTTGGCCCATGAAACGTCTTTCGAAAAGACCAAAACAAAAAGCTCACCTTTAAGGCTGTGAGCATCTTTGATCTTTCCAACCTTTTTCCAATGATCCGAAATTGTCGATTGCATGCGCTAGGTATAACGAATGCGACGACTTGAGTCAAAATTGAGAATTGCCGAAATAAAAAAGGAGCTGGTTCGCAGCTCCTTTTCGAAATTCGGATTCAGTCGGTGTGTAATTTATTCAAGGATTTCAAGGACACTGCGCTTTTGCAGTTTCGTTGAAGCCGCATTGAGAATGGTGCGCATTGAGCGAGCCGTGCGTCCTTGTTTACCGATCACTTTACCCAAGTCGCTTTTTGCAACTTTCAGTTCTACGACGGTTGTTTGGTCGCCGACCACTTCTTTAACTTCGACGCTTTCTGGCTCGTCAACAAGTGACTTGGCCATGAATTCGACTAGATCTTTCAAGCTTGAATGATTCATTTTTTGAACCTCACCATCTTCACAAAGAGACACTGTAACAATCGAAATGGGTCAAAATGACCTCTTGCTTAGATGTTACAAACTTTCCGGACGATGCCAAATAAATAATCAGTTAAGATTATTTACTCTCGACCGGAGTCCCGTGCTACTTCTGCGCCTGAGCCAGTTTCAGGATGTGCTTCACGCGATCAGTCGGCTGTGCGCCCTTCTTGATCCAGTCCTGAGTTTTCGCCATATCGATTACGACTTTTTGGTCTTTACCTTGTGGAGTTGGGATGTAAGTACCAAGAACCTCGAGATATTTTCCAGTAACGTAACGGCGATGATCAGCCACAGTGATACGATACTTCGGAGCGTGCTTAGTTCCAAAACGTGCCAAACGAATAACAACTGCCATGAAATCATGTCCTTTCAAAAACAAGAGTTCAGAGTTTTACGTGCTCAGAAAGCCATTTGCAAGCGGATTTCAAACGAGAGAAAGATCCCGTTTAAAAAGGCATGCGTCCACGACTCATCTTCATCATCGAGGACATCATTTTTTTCGACTCGTCGAACTGCTTGATAAACTTATTGATATCTTGAACTTGAGTTCCCGAACCCTTCGCAATTCGCTCCCGACGCGAGGCGTTTAGGACGCGCGGATCCCGGCGCTCATGAGCCGTCATCGAGCGAATGATGGCTTCGATCTTCTTCACTTCCTTATCCGGAGGCGCCATATTCTTCATCTGCTTCTGCAGCTCTCCCATTCCGGGAAGCATTTTCATGATGGTCTCTAGCCCACCCATTTTCTTCAGCATCTGAATCTGAGAGAGAAAATCTTCCATGGTGAACTCGTTTCGCATCATCTTACGAGCCGAATCGCGGGCCGATTTCTCATCCATGACCTCTTGCGCCTTTTCCACCAAGGAAAGGACGTCACCCATATCCAGAATTCGTGAAGCTAGACGGTCCGGGTGGAAAACTTCAAGATTTGCAACTTTTTCACCAATACCCAGGAACTTTATGGGAACACCGGTGACTTCGCGGATACTCAGGGCCGCACCACCGCGCGCATCCCCGTCCACCTTGGTCAGCACCAGGCCCGTCAATCCCAAGCGCGAATGAAAGCCTTCTGCGACGTTCACGGACTGCTGCCCCAGCATGGCATCGGCGACCAGCAAGACTTCTTGTGGGGCCCAGATGTTCTTCAAGCGCGCCAGCTCGCCCATGAGATCTTCGTCGATTTGCAATCGTCCGGCCGTATCGACGATCACGACGTCGATCATGTTTTCTTGCGCCCATTTTTTGGCTGCCTCTAAAATGGCTTCCGGTTTTTGCGAGGCTTGGGACGGATAGACCGGGATGTTGTTTTGCTTACCTAAAGTCTGAAGCTGCTCGATTGCGGCCGGACGGTAAACATCGGCCGGAACAAGGCCCGCTTTCTTCCCGAATTTCTGCCGGATATACAGCGCAAGCTTCGCACTGGTCGTGGTTTTCCCAGCCCCTTGCAAACCGACCATCATCAAGACACTGGGTTTTTCACGGACATTGATATCAACGGCGCCGCCACCCAATGTCGCAACCAGTTCGTCGTGCACGATCTTTGTGAACTGCTGACCGGGATTGACGCCTTCCATGACCTCGGCGCCCAAAGCTTTCGCCTTCACGCGGTCGATAAAAGATTTTACGACTTTAAAGTTCACGTCCGCTTCCAGCAAACTCAAGCGGATTTCGCGAAGTGCTTCTTCGATGTTGGCCTCCGAGATCTTATGCAGACCGCGGACTTTTTTCAGACTGGAGAGAACTTTGCCCGAGAGATTTTCAAACATTCTTTACCACCTTGAAAACGTGATTCGAGAGAAAAGTCGGTGCGCCCAAAAATAAATCACGGCGAGTGCGACCAGCGCCAGGCCCGCGCTTTGCTCGACCGATACATCCGCCGTTCCCAGAACGCTATATCGAAGACCGTTAATAAAATAGAAAAGCGGATTCGCCAGCGAGATCTTTTGCCAAATCGGGTGCAGCGAATGGATCGAGATAAAAACCCCACCCAAATAGGTCAGCGGCAAAATCACAAACGTGGTGACCGCGCTGAGCTGATCGAACGTCTTCGCCCAAAAAGCTGTCATCATTCCCATCTGTCCAAAGACAAGCCCCGCCACAATCAGGAAAAAGAAAAGCCACAACGGATGCGCGATCGAAATCAGCTCACCGTATTGGAAATAAAAGAAAATCTCGCCCGCCAGCAAGGTCATCCCCGCGACCAAGGTTCCTCGCACCACGCTGGCCAAACTCAAAGCCCAAATGATGTGATCACGGGTGAGCGGCACAATCCCCAAGTCTTCAATGTCGCCGGTGAACTTACTGGAAACCAATGACGAACTGGAATTTTGAAAGGCGTTATTCATGAGTCCCATCATCATCAATCCGGGCACCAAAAAGGCCAGATACTTTTCGCCACTTAAAACGCCTTCGCCGGAAAGCTGGCTTCCCAACGAAACACCGAAGATCAGCAGATACAGCGTCGAGCTGATCAGCGGGGTCAAAACTGTTTGCACCAACACTTTCATAAAGCGGTGGCATTCTTTGCGGAATAAAAACCAAAATGGCGTCATGTGTGCAGCACCTTTACGAAAGCTTCTTCCAGTGAGCCTTCCGTTGTTTTCATGTCATGAACTTGAGCAAGAGAGATATTTTGTTGCGAAAGTTTCTGCCCCAGATTTTCATCTTTACCGAGCATGAATTTGACACTTTGGCCGTTCTCGAGAAGCACTTCGACTTTTTTCTGAGTGAGATCGCGGATGATTTCTTTGGTGGGTCCCACGTACTTGAGCTCACCTTTGTTGATGATGCCGACCCGGTCACAAAGCGCTTCCGCTTCTTGCAGATAGTGTGTCGTGAGAACGATGCTCACCCCTTCTTTTTGCAGTTCGCGCACAAAATCCCAGAGCTGATTGCGAAGCTCGACGTCCACACCGGCTGTCGGCTCATCTAGCAGCAACACTTTCGGTTTGTGCACCAAAGCCTTGGCGATCATCATACGACGGCGCATACCGCCTGACAGCTGACGCATCATTTTGTGGGCGTGGGGTTTTAAGCTCAAACGCTCCAGCAGCTCCTGAATGCGAGCTTCGTTGTGTTTGATACCATAATATCCCGAGTGATACTTTAAGAGCTCTTCCAAATCAAAGAAGCCGCTGGCGACGATTTCTTGCGGCACCACGCCCACTTTTTGTTTTGTGATGCTTGGCTTTTTTAAAACGCTATCACCAAAGACTTCGACATCACCTTCGCTAGGTTTTTCAAGTGTCGTGATAATCGAGATCAATGTCGTTTTACCAGCCCCATTCGGCCCCAAAAGACCAAAAATTTCGCCCGGCTTCACATCAAAAGAAACACCCTTCAAAGCCTCGACATCTTGGCCGGATTTGCCTTTAAAGGTCTTTTTGATATTTGTAATTTTCAAAGGACTTGTCATTTATTTCTCAGCCTCTTTTTTCGACTTTCTATTGCTCAATTCTCTATCTCGCGCGCGAGATACTGGTCGCGAAATCCACATCTGGATTTTCTTTCTTCGCCCAGTTCAAATCCCACTCTTGATTCAGCAAGATCACCGGCATATCGATCATATCTTTGTAGATCGTAAAGTTTCCTTTCAACTGAGCGAGCGGTTTGCCGTCGGCCGTGCGCGGCCAGCGTGCCACCGTGTATGGCAAGCGTGTCAGACGCACTTCCAGGTTGTATTCGTCCTGCATTCGGTGGGTCAGAACTTCGAACTGAAGCTCCCCGACCACACCAATAATCGGATCTTGCGCGCCGACCAACGGATCGATAAAAAGCTGGATCGCCCCCTCTTCGGAAAGATGGGTCAAGGCTTCTTGCATCTTTTTTCGCTTCATCGCATCGCCCACTGACATGCGTGCAAACAGCTCAGGAGCGAACTTGGGGATGTCTTCAAATTTGACAAGCTTATCGGATGAAATACTGTCGCCGATCGCAAAGTTTCCGGTATCAGCCACACCCACAATATCGCCGGCAAAGGCTTCATCGACCGTCGCCTTTTCGTTGGCGATCATTTGGCTCGAGTAAGAAAGTCTCAGCTCCTTATCGTGGCGCGAGTGCTTCACTTTCATGCCGCGCTCAAATTTTCCTGAACAGATGCGCACAAACGCAATCCGGTCGCGGTGCCTGCGATCCATATTGGCCTGGATTTTAAACACGAAGCCCGTGAAGTTCGCATCCAGCGGATCGATGTCCTGGGCGGGTTGATTTTTCTGGGCTTGCGCGTGGCGCGGCTGCGGACCCGGCGCGAACTGGGTGAAGAATTTGAGGAAAATATCCACACCGAAGTTTTGTTTCGCAGACCCGAAAGTCACCGGTGAAATTTCACCCTTCAAAAATTTCTCGACGTCGAAGGGAGGCAGAACCCCTTCGATCAGATCCAGTTCTTCCTGCACTTGGTTGAAAATTTCTTCGCCGACTTTGTCTTTCCAGCTGTCGTCTTTGTAGCTTTCCACTGGGATCACCGTAATCTCGTCACCTTCGCGACGCTGATCGTACAGAATCACTTCTTTTGTCAGACGGTTGTAAATCCCTTTAAAGCGTTGACCGATGCCGATCGGCCAAGTGACCGGATAGCAGCTCATCTTCAGTGTGGTTTCAACTTCGTCGATCAGATCCAGCGGCGCTTTACCTTCGCGATCCAGCTTATTGATGTAGGTGAAAATCGGAATGTGACGAAGACGGCAGACTTCGTACAGTTTTTTAGTTCGATCCTCGACACCCTTGGCGACGTCGATCAACATGCAGGCCGAATCCACCGCCATCAAAACACGGTAAGTATCTTCCGAGAAGTCTTTGTGGCCCGGAGTATCCAGCAGGTTCACACGAAGCTTGTCGTAATCGAAAGTCATGACCGAGCTTGTGATCGAGATCCCTTTTTGGCGCTCCAGCTCCATCCAATCCGATGTCACCGCTTTCGTTCCGGACTTTCCTTTGACCTCTCCGGTTTCATGGATAACGCCTCCGTGGTACAGAAGCTTTTCGGTCAACGTCGTCTTTCCCGCATCGGGGTGCGAGATGATCGCAAAGGTGCGACGGCGCTTGATTTCTTGGGCTTGGGGTCCGCTCAGTAACATGGCTGCAAAGTCCTTGGTTTCAGTCTCAAAAGCCCTCATTTCTACCTGATTTCCCTGGACGGCGGCAAAGCCTTTAGCTATACATTGCGGCATCCCGTACACAGCGGGCCATCCAATGGGTTTGGAGCCCTTTTCATGCGTAGGTTTGGAGCCTACGAAGGAGAATCAAAATGACGTCCCCGTCTCGATATTTCATCGCGGCTTTTTATCGTTTTACCACCCTGACAAATCTTGAAGAGCACCAAAGAATGCTTGAAACGAAGGCATCCGAGCTTGGCATTCGCGGCTTGGTGATTTTGGGGACTGAAGGCATCAACTCCACCATCGCTGCCCCGTCGGAAGACGCGTTGGAGCTTTTTAAGAATTTCATCCGCGAGCATTTCCAAGCTCCGGACCAGCTGTTTAAAAACTCCTATGCGCCGACCGCGCCCTTTCGCCGCTTCAAAGTAAAAATCCGCGAAGAGATCGTGACTTTGGGGACCCCGGAACTTTTCCCGGGCACCCAGGAAAAAAACCACCATCTGACGCCGGAAGAGTGGAACAAAGTCATGAAGGAAGAATCTGACTTTTTGATGATCGACACGCGCAACTGGTATGAAACGAAAATCGGAACTTTCAAGGGTGCTATCAATCCTGAGATCGATCAGTTCACCGATTTCCCACAGTGGCTTGAAAGCCAGGACTACAAAAAAGATCAGAAAATGCTGATCTTTTGCACCGGCGGCATCCGCTGTGAAAAAGGAATTTTGGAATTGCAGCGCCAAGGCTACGACAATGTTTACCAGCTGGAAGGTGGCATTTTAAAATACATCGAAGAGTTTCCCAATGATCAGTTCGAAGGCGAATGCTTTGTCTTCGATCACCGCGTGGCGGTCGATCAAAAATTGGAACCATCGCAGACCTACAAGCTGTGCCCGCACTGCGGACAACCGGGAAAACTGCAGATCACCTGCAAGCGTTGCGACACACCGGCCGTGATCTGCGAAGAGTGCGAACACATGTCCTGGAAGAAAGACACGTGTTCGAAGAACTGCGCGCACCATCTGGAAATGCGCCCGGATCGCAAAGGCCCCAAACAGATCGTGAATTTTGAGGTTCCGATCTTAAAGAAAAGCCGGATGATCAAGAAAGCCGCGGCACCACAAACGCAAAGCTAAAACCGGTGAGATAAATCAAAAGACTGAAAGCGTAAAGATTGCGACTGAACCTGCGTCCCCGGATGCAGGCGTCGCGAAGCTTTGGGTCGATCGGACAAGGCGCATTGCGATTTCGCCATAACAAAGCTCCATTCAACCCCAGCATGATCCCAGCGAAGATAAAGACACCCATCTTGTGCTCGGAAATCCAGACAAGCCCCGGAACGTTCGAGGCGAGCCCCGCCATCACCGCCCCAAGCCCCAGGCTGACCAGCAGAGCCGGAAGCGCACAGCAGATCAGCGTGCTCATTGAGCCGAACAAGGTCAGATAGTTTAAAAGGCCATCCTTAAGACGACTCATTTTTTCTCCTCGGGCTTTTGCATTTCGTAGCCGGATTCTTTCAGCAAGGCCGCGATCTTTTCGTCGCTCAGCCGTTTTCCGTCTTTAAATGTCAGATGCACGAACTTATTTTCAAGGCTCACGTGCACTTTATCGACTTCGGGTTGGGCCATGAATTTCTTTTCGATTCCTTGTGCGCAGAAAGCGCAGACCATTCCGTTCACGCCGACTTTGATTTCTTCACCCGCCAGCGCGACCAAAGAAGAAAGAGATAGAATCAAAACAAGAGCTAGATTTTTCATAGAAACTCCTTTTTAAAAATGAACCATATAGTTAAAGGCCCAGCCGCCATCGAATCGGGCGCCCACTTCCCACAACGTGTTGCGAATGTAGAAGCGAAGAAACTGGGTCATTTCGATTTGTGTTTGGTCGAGATGTTTTTCGGCCTGCCAAATCAGCCAGATATTGAGATCGGTGTAATCGGCCAAGAATGGGGCTGTCCCCAAACGCAGCTTGCTGTGATTGAAATCACGGGCTGGCAATTCTGGATTATCAAAGTTATTTCGATTCAAATAAAGATGATCAAAGTACACATAGTACCTGCGGTCCTCCCAATCAGCGACAAGTTCAGCCAAAGAAACATTGCTGGTTTTTGAATTGAATTTTTCCACCCCGGCGCCACCGCTCAGATAGATGTTTCCTTGAGAGTCCGGATTGTTCCAGCGTTTTAAAAGGAAGTTCAGCCGTGGCACATAAAATTCAGATTTTCCATCCCGCAGATAATTCGCGGCCAACGCGTACTGTGGACTGAAAGAATAGGTTAAAAGAAGCTCGTTCATCTCGGGCGTGTTGTAAGACATCAATCCCACGGCCCCTTGATAAGACACCGGATGCGCCATGACCTTCAAACTGAGAAAGATGAAAAGCCCGCCGATCCCCACCTGCCAATTGATTTGTCTCATTCAAAACCTCGCCTTCATCTAGAATTACGAACCGAGATTCTTTTTGTGACAAGCCGGCTAAGTTATTGAAATAAGGAAGACTTTCGGATCCAATATTTTTGTCACAAATGCCGGTCTGCAATCGTAAAAGAAGTCAGAACCTGCATTGAAATTTTGTATTGAAATATGAAGAGGCAAAGTTGGTTTTTGAGACGAAAACAGACGAAGAGCTGATGGCTTTGTATCAAAAAGGTTCGCAAGAAGCCTTTCAGGCTCTCTATGCACGACATTCAGCAAAGGTGTTTGGCTTTATCAGTTCCCGGGTGCGCTCTTCACAGCAGGTGTCCGACATCTTTCAAGAGGTGTTTATGAAACTGCATCGATCCAAACATCTTTATGATCCGAATCTGCCGGTGCTTCCGTGGATTTTTACGATCACCAAGAATTCGATCACGGATGAGATGCGAAAGACATTACTCCAGAAAAATCAGATTCCGGTCGACGAAGTGGAACTGACGGCACCTGAAATTTCAATGACAAAAGAGCTCGTTCCGACCGAGATTTCAAAGCTTCCGGCCAATCAACGACTGGCTTTGGAGATGCGGTACTTAGAAGAGAAAACTTTCGATGAAATTGCCAAGACCCTGCAGACCTCGGAAAGCAATATTCGCCAGCTTGTCAGTCGTGGGCTGAAACGCTTGAAAGAGCTTCTAACAGAGAAAGGAGAACCCACATGAGCATGCAACAAAACCAAGCATGGCTGAAAGACTATGAAGAGTTTCTGAATTCCGACCAGGCCAGCGTTCCTGCTGAACTTTCACAAAAAGTTTCAAGTCATGTCGCTCACCTCATGAATCCCAGTGCCGGATTGATTTTTGCGAAGATGCTAGGGCTTCACTTAGTAACAGGCACCTTGTCTTTGGCGATTTGCCATCAGTTTGGCTTCAACCCTTTTGGAACCTCGTTTTCATTGGAAGAATGGTTTATGCAAGTTGGCGGACATCACTTCTGTATGCTGGCTTGTGGGGTTTTATTTTTAAGCCTGACACTGCTCGCCGCCGGAGCTTTTTTAAGCATCGAAGAAATCCTTGTTTTAAAGCGCACTCGGCTTTTGCAGACGTCAGGACTGGCACTTTTCTCTCTTGGGTTTTTCTTGGCTTTCGGGGCGCAGTTTGCTTTGACGATTGGCTTATTATGGCTTGCCGGCGGTCTGATCGGCGGCTGGGCCGCGACCGAAATCACCTCACGTTGGCGCCTGGCTTAGAACGCGCGTGGGTCGACCCGCCCCATTTTGCAAAACGCCGGGATGCAGATTGCCTCGCTTGCTGAGAAGATAAGCGCAAATGTCGTGATTTTACGGAATGGCTAAAAATATTTTAAACATAAAGCAATTTACTGTATAGTTCCTCGAGTTGAGGAGCAAACAGATGAAAGAATTTGGCCAACTGGGAAAATTTCTTAAAACGGCCCGCGAAGGTCACGGCTTCACCCAAAAGCAAGTGGCCGAAGCGATGAAGGTTCATTTTCAATTTGTATCGAACTGGGAGCGCGGTATGTGCGCGCCCCCTACCCACTGCTTTCAAAATCTGATTTCATTTCTGAAACTCAACCGCCAGGACCTGATCAGCGTCATGGTCGAAGATTCCCGGGCCGACATTCACGCCAAGATTTTTAAGAAAAGCAAAAGACGCATTTCTTAGAATAGCAAAGGCCTGTCTCGGCCGATATCCAAGTCAACGTCGACGTCTACTAAAGCCTCGGGACTTAAGATTCTGCTGAGGTTTTTTCCGCGTCCGTACCTTCGACCGCCGGGAAGTACGTGCGCTTCGCATGGATCACATGACCCGCCGGGATTCCGGTTCCAAGCTCTTCCGCGCGGAAGACGGATTCTGGCAGGTTCAACGACTGGCGAAGCTCGTTCATCGTGCCGGGCGCGAAAGGTGCCAGCATGATCATCAAGTTCTTCAGGACGTAGAAGCAGGTGTAAAGCGCATCCTTTCGTTCCGTTTCAGGGGCGCGGTCATCATGCGGCTTGAACTGGGCGAAAAGCGAGTTGATCTGACGGGCATAGTTTTCCACTTGGCCCAGCAAAATCGCGTAATCGCCTTTTTGCATCGAACGTAGATACATCTGCACCAGCTTCACCGTTTCGGCTTCGGCTTTTCCGATCAGCTTTCCTTCTGGAACCTTGCCGCCGAATTTGGAATGGCAAGCCGAGATCGGTTTTTCAAAAGCGGCGTTCATGGGTCCTGCCAAAAACTTATTTCGTTCCGCAAAGTGTTCGAAATCAAAATTCGATGCTTTCACTGGCAGACTGAGAAGTGCCAAGTAATATCGGATTTGATCGGCCGAATAGCCCATCTCTAAAAGCTGATCGCCCGAATAGAAATTGCCTTTGGATTTGCTCATCTTCTCGCCGTTCACCATCAAGTGGTAAACGCTTAAAATTTCCGTCATGCACAGATCGCCTTTTGCGGGGAGCGTCTGTGGATCTGCTTTGTGACCCAACCACATCGAGCCCTGCATGATGACGTAGAAGAAAACGTTATCTTGCCCCAAGAACTGCACGACGGTCGCTTCGGGGTCGCACCAGAATTCTTTGTATTTCTCAGGATCTCGTCCTGATTTTTCAAGCGCCACCTGCGTGAAAACAATTGGCGCGATCAAAGAATCCGGCCAGACGTAAAGGGTTTTCCCCTTCATATCCGGATCCAGCTCGGCCGGAACTGGAATCCCCCAAGACACGTCACGAGTGATCGGACGATAGCCCCACTTGTCTGTCGTGTGAGATGGGATCCCTGCTGCTTCCAGCTGCGATTGCGCTTTGGCGAGGTCGACTTTCGTATCGAACAGACATTCGACTTTTTTTCCAGGCACGTAACGAGACTTGTGTTTCGGAAGGGTCTCTTTGATCTCTTTGTATTTTTCTTCGTGCACGTTTTCAAAACGGCAACCGATCAAAACCGTGTTGGTCACTTCTTGCACGACGGCCGAGCGCCATGCTTTTTGCTTCGTTTCGATCCAGGCTTTCAACGGATCTGCGACCTTCCACATATTCAGCCACCAATGGGCGGTGTCTTTCAGTTCCGGGGTCGCGTCGCTCAGCTGGCTTCGTGGGTTTTGCAAAAGGCTTGGATCAAACTGTGTTCCGCAGACATCGCATTCGTCCGAATAAGCTTCGGGGTTTTGGCAGTTCGGACATGTGCCACGCACGAAGCGATCTTGCAGAAAGCGGTTCATTTTTGAATCGAACCACTGCTTGGTCACCCGCTTTTCCAGCATGCCGTTGTGAAACAGGCGACGCATGAAATCTTGCGAATACTTTTCGTGCTTCGGATAAGTTTCCGGACGAGACGTCCCGGTGAAGATATCCGTTTGAATGGAATAATTTTTGAGCGTGTCTTTTTGCGTTTCGTGGATGGTGTCGATAAATTCGCGGATTGTTTTCCCCGCCTTGACCGCCGCCACCTCGCTGGTCGAGCCGTGATCATCATTGCCGTTCACGAACAAAACATTTTCGGACCCGATCAACATGCGCATCCAACGTGCGTAGACATCCGCTGGCACATGCGCCCCTGCCAGGTGCCCCAGATGCAAGGGCCCATTGGCATAAGGCATACCGGCGGTCACGGTCACTTTTTTAGGTTTTTTAAATGCAGCCAAAACGGATTTCACATCCGATGGAGGCGCGTATTTGTTCTGCTGATTTTGTGGATTCTGCGGCTTTTGATCTTGAGACATCGTGACCTCGAAAAGAAAGGTTTGATGTTAACGAAAAACCCAACCTGGATGCACTGTTTTTACGAGAGAAAAACCAGCTGACTGCCCTGTGTCGATTCTGCCATCGACCACTTTAGCTTGAATCTCTTCCTTATCTTAATTTTACCTCAACTATTTGAAATCACTGATGAATAGTCTCGCACTCAACAGGATAGGTGCAAATTCCGATTCATTTTACTATACTAAAGTATACAGCATACAATATAATTGCTATATTATAATATAATTATATCCGATATATTATATACTTTAGTATACGAGGTTTTCATGCAAAACAAACTGGCTCGATCCAAACGGAAAATTCTCGATCAAAAGATTTCACATCTCCAGAGGACCGCATGGCCTCATCCGAAGAATGGATGGGTGAAGGCCGTGCGCGAATCCCTTGGAATCACAACTTCTCAACTCGGGGATCGCATGAAAATCCCCGCCTCGAATATTTCAATTCTTGAAAAGCGCGAGGTTTCAAAAAAGACCACATTGGAGACGCTGGAAAAAGCCGCCCGCGCCATGGGATGCAAATTTGTCTACGCCTTTGTTCCCGAAACAACATTCGAGAATATTGTGCGTGAACAGGCGCTGAAAGCCGCAAAAAACATCATCCAGGAAGTTCATCACCATATGACTCTGGAAAAACAGAAGGTCAGCTCCGAAATCGAAAAAGAGCAGATCCAAGATTTGGCCGAAGAGATTATCTCGAAGATGGATTCTCGCCTGTGGCAAAAAGAAAAGTAAGCGATGACTGGGAATCTCCGATGGGAGCGACGGCGTTAGATCCTGACGAGATCGAAGGTCTGCGGATCGATTCCATTTCCACACAAGCCGAGCTGAACTTCGCTGAGCAACAAAGCATTTTAGACTCTTCAGAATGGATCTTCTCGAAGCATCACAAGAATATCTTAAATGAACAATTCTTTAAACGGCTTCACAAAAAAATGTTTCAATCGGTTTGGAAATGGTCTGGAAGTTTCAGAAAATCGAATAAAAATATCGGCGTCGAGCCCCATCTGATTGCAGTCGAAATCAAGAACCTTTGTGAAGACTGCCAATACTGGATTGAACATCAATCTTATGACTGGGACGAGATCGCGGCTAGATTTCATCATAAAGTGGTCTGGATCCATCCCTTTCCAAATGGCAACGGACGATTTTCACGAATTCTGACCGATATTCTTTTAAAGAAACACAATCAACCCAAGCTTTCTTGGGGTAAACTTAAATTTCCCGATGACGATCTGGCAACCGAATCCAGCTTGCGAAATGAATACATCGCAGGCCTTCGCGATGCCGACCAAAAACGATTTCAACGACTCAAGACGTTTCTGCGATCATGAGTAAGGAGACCGCATGAAAAGACCTGTCGGCGTGCTGCGAATGGCTCAGTGGAATGAACAAGATCACGAGTGGGTGCAGGTCTATCGCGATTCACAAGGCCGACGGCAGGGCCCTGGTGCGTACTGGCGCGCTGATGGATCGATTTGCTGTCTTTCAAATTACGTCGACGACAAGCCGCATGGCTATGGCATTCGCTATCACGAAAATGGCGAAATCTCTCGCGTCTGCCCGTTTGAAAATGGCAAGCTTCACGGTGTGGATACGGCTTATCGATCCAGCGCCGCCACAACCGAAGGCTTTCCCCTTCGTCGCGCCAGCGAAGCGGTCCGGGCTTGTCAGCTGTATTGGGATCAAGGCACCCGCTACCTTGAAATCTGCCTGGACAAAGACGGAAGGCAGATCCAAGCTAGCGGCGAAGATCTGCCGTCACGACCCCGCGGCGTTCCTGACGACGCCATCTTTCAAGAAGGTGTCAACATGGGCGGCTGGTACGCGGGCGAACTGAAAAGGAAAGACGGCACCCTGACGGCATGGACCATCAACGGCCACCTGGTCGAGAAAACCGAATACAAAGACGGAAAGCAAATCGATTACAAGTACTTCCCCGAGTCCGGCATGATCGAGGAGCTGAAGGCCCAGGCCGAAGCCGAGAAAGTCGATGAAGCCCCCGCTGTGCAAAGAAAATTTGAATTTGCCGTCGAGACCTTCACGACCGAAATGCCAAAGGGGATCGAAGTCCCCGAGATGCAAATCAAAGCTTCGATCGAAGAGATCAACAAGCGACTTCGCACCTACTTCACCCAGCTGCAAGCTTTACGCGAAGACATGCTGAACCGGCTGCAAAATGGCGAAACTGCATTTGGCAAAGATCATCTGATTTCGGATTTCAGTGCCTTCGTCGACCCAGCCGAAGTGGAAAACGAAAAAGAGCAAATCCAGCCCGAAGCGTTCAGCGTTCGCGATCTGTTTAAAAGTGCGCGCCTGTTGTGGGAACACGTGCGCAGGCTTTGCATCGAGTGCGGGCTTACGAATTTCGGCTACGTTGATCAAATCAAAGCTCCGAACTTTGCGCAGAATGCCTTAAGGATGGCCTGCATTCTTCATCGCGTGGAAGACGATATGAACCGGCAAGAGTCCCCTTTACCGCAGGTGCATTTCGCCAAGCGCGAGCTGAACACTTGGTCTGATTTTGTCTTCCGGGATTTTATCGCCAGCGAAGCGCACGCCAATCGCCGCGCGATCGTTTTTCTTTCAAAAGACGAATGCTACCCTGAAGTTTCGGGCGTGATGAAGCTTTATCAGTGAAGGCTCGAAACGTAAGGCGTGTCTTCGGTGTTTCCGGCATCGATCGTGATCCGGAAACAGCTGCCGACATCCGGGGTGCTGCTTTTCAGAACCAAGTCGCCGCCCAAGGCTTGCGCCAGTTTTTTTGACAGCACCAAGCCCAGCCCCGTGCCCCCAAACTTTCGCGATACCGAGCTGTCCGCCTGCGAAAAAGGCTGAAACAGTTTTCCCTGATCGGCCGAAGAGATTCCGACGCCCGTATCTTCGACATCAAAAATCACGCAGTCTCGCTTTTGATTGTCAGAAAACTGAGTCGCCTTCACGCGCACGATGACTTCGCCTTTTGCCGTGAACTTGATCGAATTTCCGATCAAATTGTTCAGAATCTGACGCAAACGCAGTGGATCCGAGCAGATCACCTGCGGAATGGCGCTGGTCAAGGAACACTCAAGCGCGATGCCCTTCTTATCCGCTAAAGGCTTTAAGCCATCCAACACATCTTGAATCGCCTCTGGCAGCGAAAATTTAATTTTATCAATTAAAAGCTTTCCGGCTTCGACTTTGGAAAGATCCAAAATATCGTCGATCAATCTCAACAACACGCCTCCGTTGGAACGAATTCGTGTCACGAAATTCATTCTCTCTTCATCGCTGACTTCAGGATCCAGCAACAATTCCGAAAATCCAAGAATGGCGTTCATGGGGGTGCGAATTTCATGCGACATATTGGCCAAAAATTCGGACTTGGTCCCGCTGGCCCTTTCGGCTTGGTCTTTTGCGACTTTCAAGTCCTCTTCCGCCACGAATCTTTCGATCCCGATCGCCAAAATATCGGCCACCGACGAGAAAAATGTCTGCTCGTCACCCGTAAAGTTTCGCACCTGATCGCAATGAAGCATCAAGACGCCGAAAGGATGATCCGTCCCCAAAATGGGCGCTCCCATGCCGCTCACAACCATGGGTCCATGCGTGTGCGCTGGCGCCTGAAATCTGGCATCGGCCGCGTAATCGGAAACCACGACCGGCGTTTGCATCCGCAGAGTGTACCCCGCATGCGATCGATCCGAGACAGCGATTTCAAGTTTCTTTCGCTCTTGCAAATCGCAGCCGCTGCAAGCCCGGACGAGCAAGACATTTTCAGTCGGCGTGAGTTCGAGAATCTTGGCGTATCTTCCATTTAATACTTTGGCGACCTTTAGCGTGATCATGTCCAGCATGCTTTGCAAATCACGAGTTGAAACCGCAATTCGCCCCATCTCAGCCAGCGCATTTTGCTGAGTCGCAAAGGCCAGCGAGCGCACTCTTTCCGTTTGCGCCCGGTGATGCACAGTTCTGAGCATTCGGGTCAGCAAGATCACAAAGACGCCCGAGATCGCAAACACCAACTGCCGAAAATAATCTCCGGGCCAGACCATGGTGAGATCAAAAATGGGTGGGATGAAAAAATACTGAATGGCAAACGCCGACAAAACCAGTGCGCTCCAGCCATCGCCAATCAAAGCGGCCACAATAATGGCCGGATAGAAAAGAAGATACGGAGCCGGGTTCACCCAAGGCCATATCAAAAGCTGCAACACGGTCGCGACTGTCACGACGATCAGACTGGCAAAGTAGCAATACGGCGCTTTCAGTTTCTGGCCGATCCACAATGGCAAGATGCTTCGAAATTGCTGGCTGTGAATGAACTGTTCCGCCGCCTGACGGCTATTTTCATTCATAGTGGTAAAAATCTTTTGACGGATGATCGCTGGCACCGGCCCGGTTTTTTCGAGTTCTTCAAGAATCACTTGGCGCAGAATCTGATACTCAAGCAGCATCTCTCCGAGATCAAAATCTTCTTGAACCCGCTGCTCGCCATGTTTCTTTGAAGCCTTAGTGGATCGCCCCAGCTCTTGCGGTGATGGCGGCTCGTCTTTGAGAAGGCATTCAAGCTGATCCAAAAGCACCGGAAGATGATCCAAGAGCTTCAGATGACCTTTGGCCTTGGCGTGATAAACCTCTTGCCGGACCCGGGCTTCCCACTGCAGAAGAATGTCGCCTTTCCGTGCACGATACCGCTCCACCAATGAATGAGGATAGTGGGTTTCAGAACTTCCCAGAGAAGAGACTTCCGTTTGCAAAAAGGGACTCCTTTCGAGGCTTTAATTATCTCTAGCATCTAAATGATTCAGGTTCCTTGGCCAGAAAATAACGGCGGATTTGCCATAGACGGGTTTCCAGCGCGAAACGCTATGCCGGATTACAATTCACACGGATTTCTTAAGTTGGTACCGTTGCCACCCCTCAAGGAATCACTTTGTTTTTTTCAATTGAAAGACCAAAACCAGCGGATATATGCCTGTTTTCTAGGACAATTTGAGGATCTGCGCGTCTATTTCGAAAGAATACGGCGCAAAGGCTTGACCAAGGGGGCCGATGGGTCTACTGTCGCTTCAATTCTAACTGACGCGGGGTGGAGCAGCCCGGTAGCTCGTCGGGCTCATAACCCGAAGGTCGTAGGTTCAAATCCTGCCCCCGCAACCAATTTTCTCAAGCGTCAGTGATTACTTACAGATATTTTAATAGCTAAATTCCAAAATGCTCTTTGCGATGGCAGTTTGGACAAACAGCAATGGCATTTTCGATGGTGTCATCTCCGCCATTTGCCAACTGCTCTTTATGATGGACCTCTAAGTATGGAGTGCCATCACTCTTGCGATGAAATGGTGCTGGCTGCTGGCACAGCTCGCAAATCCCTTTGGCCCTTCTTAATACGATTTGCACCACGTACGGATTGCGCTCGTACACATACGCCGCGACCGATTTACGAACCGGCTTCGCTGATAATTTCAATTTGAACTTATGAAGCTCATCGTCTGTCAGCTGGCTAGCAGCCCGAGCCTTCTCCTCGCTCATTGCAAAAAAGTCAGTGAGCAATTCCTGACCTAAATGCGAACTTTCACGCTTGAGAATAAACCATTTCGCCTGCGTAAGATCAGAGCCTTTTGAAGCGTAATAAAAACGACCTTCATAAACGCAGTCCTTGCCCGTTTTGACAAAAACATAAATTGGAACCTGAGAATTGATAACTGCGCTGTTTACGACATAATTCTCGTCGTAATGATCCAGCCTACTTTTCATGTAATGCTTAAGCGTATCGGAATCCAACCATTCGTTTTGGTAGACTCCTTCTTCAAGAGTGACTTTGGTCAGGATGGCCTTGAGTGCATTATTTTCGTGAACCAGGTAGATCCCTTGCCGCTCGGTATATGTTTTACTTAAAATTGAAATGTCCCAAGAAGAATAAGTTTCCCTGAGACGAAGGTCTTCTAAGGTAAATCTTTTATTCAAATCAGATAAAAACTCAGCCTTAAAAGGCGCGATGAGGTCCTCGATAGTCATCAGCGACAGCTTCTTAAGCTCCTTGTAAACTTCCGCGAAATTCTCATCCGCGAGCCCGCTGTAGCGAGCAATATAATCGTATATATTCCCAATTTCTCGACAACTGCGAACCCACTGCCGAGTTCGTTTTATTTTTCCTTTTGAATCTTTCGAAACATCTGGATGAGCAAGCGCAGGCTCAACGACTTTCGACAGAACATACTTTTTTGCATCTTCGACCGAAGACATAGATTCTTCCTCTATAAATCGAGTCACGCCTACTCGAAATCCGGAAAAAGCTTTCGATTGATATAATCAGGGAAAAACTTTTTCGCATTCGCTAAAGCTTTCTTGGCCTCGGCGGGCTTTTTTAAATTCGTGAACGCGATTGAAAGCAAATTCCACACGTAGCAAGACTGTGGTTCAATCTCTGTCAGTGCCGTTAAAACTTCCACGGCCGCTTTGTTTTTGCGATCACGGATCAAGCCCTGCGCTTGGATCAACGCGACCTTCGTTTCTTTGGTCATTTTGATATTAAACAAAGACAGATTCGTTTTGACCATATCGATGATGATGTCTTGGTTAAAACTGAAATTGTTGTAACCAATTTCTTCGGGCTCGCTGACGATCTTATTCTGCAGGATCAATAAGGATTCATAGTTTTGTAAGTAAAGTAGCTTTGTCAGATCCGAATCTTTCGGGACTTTTTGATCAGGCAAGCCGTTATAGGCAATGACGATGCTGTCTTTGTTGATGGAATTTTCAGTCAGATTGTGGAACCAAGAAAAGATATAAGGCGCCACCAACTTTCTTTTGGAAGCATCTCGCAAATCACCGTCGTCTTCGGCGATTAAAAATTCGATCTGGCTGACTGTTTTCGTGCCTTGGACATGCTGTAGCGATTGATGCACAAGCACATCGGTCACCAAGTCTTTCAGCACGTAAAAGTTAAAATTCAATTTCCCCGGGACTTTTAAGCTGCCGTTCACGACAACGATATCAACATGATAGGGATTGCCGAAATCGGGGATTTGGATCGAGGAATCCCAAGTCACATCGCCATCAAAGTAATGAAAGCGCGCATGCTCCTTGAGAACAGGATCGTAGATGTTAGGTTCCGATAAGTTCAGGTACTGCGGTGAACGCAAATTCTTTTTCTTTAATTTTGCTAATAGTTCAATGTATGTGAGGAGAGAATAGTTTTTCATCATTTACTTTTCACCCACCTAAATCCAAGCCCACCATAAGAGGCCAATCATGATCAGAAACGCCACAATCGAAATATACATAAAAGAGCTTTGCAATTTTATTCTCGACTTCGATTTCAAACTGATTGTGAAGCATCTTACAAATTAAACCCCTCTTTTTCCACAATCTCAACATGGATTCAGGCCTGGACTTGGTCGCGGGTCATAGAATAGCATTTCAGCATGCAGAATTCAGACGAGCTTTTTCTATTCTTTGCCCAGGTTGGCAAATATGCGGTCATCAAGAATGGAATGATGGGACATCCCGATCATCTGACCCCCGACTATAGAAAAGCCTACCTTGATTTCGTGCAATCAAAGAGCCCCGACCAACTGGCCTCTTTATCAAAAGAGGTTTTTCAGATTTTAATGAAGCTGATCACTTTGGACTCCATGCACGACCGGGTCATGACCTATATTCAGGTCGAAAAAGAACTTCGCAAAAATGAAAAGCCCTGTTTAAATTTTAATATCGACGAACTGGAAGCAAAATTGCAAGCCGTGCGCCCTTTGTTCGCCGCTCAGTATTCCAACGAGCTTAAGGCAAAACTGCATCCCGAAGATGTTTCGAGTGATTTGCTGACTGGAACAGGTGGACGCATTGTCAGACTGAAGGATTATCTTTTTCGCCAAGGTCCGATCAAACAGATTGCCTCGGCCACAATGACCAATCATCTGGGCCACCCAGTGCAATGGCCTGATAACAGCCGTCTATAAACCCTGGATCTGAACGTTCGGAAACCAAACCTCGCGCCAGCGATTTGTCTTCGCCGTGACGTCTAGCTTCTTGGGGCTCACAGAAATCGGATGGCCGAAGAGATTCGGATCTGGAAATAGACCGGCATTCACGGCACCAAAAAATTTTCCGTTCTCTTGAAATGTCACCGCCAGAAAACTTCCGCAGCCGGCACATAGATTGAAATCAGCTGTACCACTTCCCTGCTTTTGGCGTTTGAGAATGCCTTTTTCACTTAAAACGATTTTCATCTTTCCCACTGGATCAGAAACGTATTTGGCGTTGTACAAAAGACAGAACTCGCAATCGCAAGCCCGCGGTTCATACTGTGATGGCTCCTTGGCCAAAATGATTTCAATCGATATTTTTTTGCAGATGCAGTGGGCGCTCAGCTGATACATTTAATTGGCTTCCACTTCGTGAAAAGCATCGGTGATCGCCTCTGCCAGCTCGCCTTCGACCTGATCCGCATGCACCAGTCGAAAGGTGTGATAAAACTTGGTCTTCGAAGCCGGCGCGGATTTAAAGTTTTCCGAAACCCGCGAACGTTTTAAAAAAATCACCGTCTGCAGATAGCTTTTCTTGGGCCTGACAAAAAAGTAGCAAACTTTTTTCGAAAACATGATCGCCTTGCCAGAAGCATAGATCCGTTGCTCGCCCAAGGACGCCGCAAATTCGCGAACTTTGAACCAGGCGTCTTTCAGATCCTCGTCCAGATTTTGGATCAGATACTCTTCACTGGTGTTGTAATGGTCCGGATGATGGGTGTAGGCCTTTTTCTTTTTTGCCTTCTTTGCGGCTTTCTTTTTGGGCGCTTTTTTAAGCTTCTTTTTTGCCATAACTTAGAACCACAGATCCTTGATCGTTTTTCCGTCTGATGGAAGATCTTCGAATTTATCATGACCGTCGAAATGATCGATCCTTAAATGCTGAATCGGTTCGTGGTCGTTGACCATGCGGAAATTGACCGCGATTTTGCGACTGCCATCTTCATTCAAGCGATTACCGATGTAATAAGCCAGACATCCACAAGTGGGACAGAAATGAAAAGAGCTGTGCTTGTTGCCCCAAGAATAGGAGTCCGTTTTCCCTTCAACCGTCGCGTCCGTTTGATGAAACCCGTAGGCCCACAAAGCGCCGTAACGTCGGCACAACGAACAGTTGCAAGCCGTGACACTTTCCACGGCTGGAGTGTAGGTCCATTTGACTTGGCCGCAGTGGCAGGATCCTTTGATCATGGTGTCTCCTTCAAAGAAAGTAAGAATGGATTTCTTTCGGCTTGCAGCTTGTTTAAGAAATTCTGAATCAGGATTTGGCGTTGGACCTGAAGCTGGTCCAAAGAAAAGTCGGGATCCAGAATCTCGATTGGCAAGGCCTCACCCCGATGCCGAGATACGAACTCTTGCCATTTCGATTCAGACTCGAAATTCTTTCGGCCTGCAGGATCGTCGGAAGGTTTCGGTGCCACTTGATCCAGACGCTGGATCACCTGCTGGGTCCACTGATCGAAATCCGCATGGACGGACTCTGGCAAAATAAATCGCGCCAGCCGCAAAGCATGAAAAGTTTCAAGAATGGGACTGTAATAATTCTCCCAATATTTTTCATGATTCAGTGAACGCCAAAGAAAAATACAAAGCTCGATCAAAGCGGACTCTTCAGAAGACCGCTCTTGATCAGGAAATGGAATGGGAAGCGGAATCGCATCACGGTTCACATAGCGCCAATCGATTTGATATGCAAAAGCCGCTTCGGCCATTTGCAAAGCCATCTGCGCTTGCGGCACATATCCTTGCAATCGATGTGCGGCCCATATCACGGACCCAGCACATAGAGAAATAAAAGCATTGGACGTTTTATGGTCCAACTGGATGAGAAACGCCTCTTCTTTCGCGTCCCGCACATCGCCCGTGTGCTCGTCCCGGCCCCACCATTTGAAGCTGGGGACCGTATCCTGCAAAGTCGGGGTCAGAAATGGGTATTTCACGATTTGCGCACCCGGAAAAGATCTGAAAGCTGATGGAATCTCATTTAAAAATCGTAAACAAGAAGGGCCACAAACACCAGCCTGAAAGACATGGATTTCTAGATGATTCCACATCTTCGATCGCCGCGGCATTCGAACTTTTGTCAAGAATACCGCGCTTGGGCCTTCTCTATTTGTTTTGGCAGTCGTCGGTAGGGATCCACTTGCTGTTTTCAGAAGTCAAAATCATATCAGGCAGATCCGGCAGCTGATTTTCAATCGCGCTGGCTTTGGTGCCTTTGCTGATATTGAGATGGATCGTTTCGCTATAAACCGCAAAGCACTGACCGAATCCATTGATCCGCGACTGGATCGTTTCCTTGATCAGCTCGACCGGTACCGCCATCGCAAAACCATAAAACTGCCCCGAGTTCGCAACAACCGCATTCATCGTTTTCAAATCGCAGCCCAAAGCGGTTGCCCGTTTGTGCTCCAGCTGAAGTGGGTTTTGCCCTTGCTTGTCGTCATAAAGACGCAGTCTCAATCCATCTGCGGGCTCTAAAACCGTAAGCTGAGTCGTCGACGAATCCAAATTCCCTGTCGGAATCAGATGACATTCCAGATTTCCCAAAACCGGAATCGTCGCCGTCGCCTGAATGATTTCCTTCTTTGCCGCCGCAAAAACCGCGGACGAAGACAATACCAAACATGCAATCGCTAATTTCATAAGATCTCCCATAACACCCGTGATTGGGTGTCATCGGAAACCTACTCTAGGAGTGGCGATAGGGAAAATTGATAGGCTATATCGCTGTCATAGTTAGAATTGATGGCGGCCCGATCTCAATCCCGAAAAAGACCCGCGGCCAGCGTCACCACATCGTCGCCAAGGGCCGTCTCCGACTCTTCGACAAACTCTGAGAGCAATTCTTTCATCCGCTGGCGAAGCTCGGGCACGTTAGATTTTCGCACCGAGAAAGTTGAGGCGAAGAAAAGATCTTCCTTCGATTGCGCTTTTTCCGGAAATGCCGTCTGCATCCGCGAAACCGCATCCTGAAAACAAGCACGGAAGATTTCTTCCGAACTGTGGGCTGATAATAGAACATGCAGATGCTTTGGCAAATAGCGTCCGCTGCTTGCGTTGAACTGCAAGACCTCCCACTTTTCCAAAATACGAAGCGCGTGTCCGACGTCAGAAAGCGAAAGCCCCGTGCGCGACTGGATTTCATCCACCGTCGCTCCGACGTCGGCCTCGCCCAAGGCGGCATAAACTTTCGCGAAGGCCGTCTCTTTCACCCAGCGATCCAACTTCACTGGCAATGCTTGCTTGGGGATCGCGGGATTTGCGATCTGTTTTGGCGAGCGAATTTTTCGCCGAAGCCTTTGTAAGGTCTCTTGCAGCTTCGCGATTTTTTCAGGGACTTCGGTGCTTTCAATTTGCACCAAAGTCGTAAGAAGCGACTTCAATTCGCGATTCAGTCTTAAACCTTCAGCAAACTGCTCGATGTTCTTCAAATTCACCGAACGATCGCCCCTCACCACCTCACGCGGGAAAGAGCGCGCCTTGAAACCAGCGCGGCGACTTAACTCCGCGTAGCTGATCGTAAAGCTTAAGGCCCCTTTGGTGACAAAGAGGCCGATCAGTTCTTTTGAAGAAGCGACCCCCGAAATTTTCTCGAGATCGCCAGGAAGCAGTTTGCCTTTTTCCATTTTGGATTAGTTGCTACCACCGAATGAAGGCATCGGGATGCTTTCACCATTTGGGCTGCACTTGATCGAAACGCCGCGCGAAGGGACTTCGATCGTCATCGTCACACCATCGGTGCTCAAAGTATAAGTGCCCGCTTCCAGACGCTCGCCCGTGTGGAATTTATCTTCGCTTCCTGTTTGATCGACGATCAACAGTGAAGCCGAACCACCCAAGTAAGGACCGCCGTCATTTGGTGTCGTCCACATATCTTGTTCGAATCGAATCACACGCACGTTACCAGGTTCGTAGCACGCAAGATCAAATCCAGGAGCCATTCTTTGCGCCTGCTGCTGCGGTTGCAACTTGGGTTTCAAGCTCAGTTTCGATTTTGCGGATGCGAAAGGTGCAACGGCCAAAACTGTCAGACCGACCATCAATAAACTTGTTTTCATCATGACTCCTCATAACTGGGGTTTGTATTTAGAAGCAGCGCCTATATAGGAAATCAATTCTGAATAGACAAACAAAAATAACGGCTTAACAGATTATTAGAACTCAAACGAGTACACGCTCACGAGCGCCGCATAAGACTTACCAAACTCTGCGGGGTATCAAGGCCCGAGCAAAGCGGCCGGTGAATAGCCAAGTCTTGTGAGATTGCTCCACTCCATGCGCAGGATATTGGGCATGCTGCCGATGTAGGCTCCGTTGCCGCTGCCGCCGCGACAGGTGCTGTAGGGTGAATAGGATCTGGCGTCGCACAGGGAAAATCGCAAGCTTGCTGGTGTCGGTGAAATCATCGCGGCCCATTGATCTTTCGTCAGCACTCCGCCCGGACTCACCGCCGGATCCAAAACGTAAATCACATCACCGATGTGGTAAGCCGCCGCCATATGGTAGGTCCAATAAACGACCCGTCCGTTTTTCGCATAGGGTGAGTTGAAGCGAAGATTTCCGTAAGCGTAGATTTTTCCGGGCTGAACCAGCCCCTGGCTTTTGGCGATGAACGAGACATGGGCCGCCTTGCTGTAACAGCCGTCGTTCACATAAAGCCAAGCCGCTTTGCGATTGAAATTTCCGGGATTGGGATTTGCATAATGACGGACGTCGCGCGCATCAGTGAAAAGTTTGGTCAGCGAATTCCAATCGCCAGGCCAAGACGGGATTCCGCCGATCGCGCGCGAATCGATCTCGGACACTTCCAGAGAGCTTTCGGGTTCGATCAAAGCCCTTTGTCTTGCGACAGATTGACTCAGGGCCTCTTCCCAATTCTGTTCGGGCCTTCTTTCGGGAGACAGAGGAATCTCGCTCGCTAAAACCGAGAATGAAAAGAAGCCAAGGATCACAAGAAGAATTCGACGGGGCATAACGTCTCCTGAACTGATGTTTTATTAACAAAAGTGCAAGCCCTATGCCCTTTTACAAAAATTAGCGAAGCCACCGCTTGCGAAAATTTTTGCGATCGACGGGCCAGCTTTTCCAAGCCAGTTTGTTTTGAGCGGCGAGATTCAAATTTTCCAGAATATCAGCCAGATCCTCCAGCGACCAAAGATCCTGAAAGGCTTCGGATTTTCGTTTTGATTTCAACAGCTCTTCATTCACCCACGAATAAACCATCCCCGACATCGGCGGAATCAAGCACCCCAATGTCGAAAGCACGCCCTGCAATCTTGATAGCACGGCCTTGCCTCCGACCGAATGATTCAGCACAAAGACCGCAGCCGGCTTCCCCAGAAAAGCCGGACGACCTTCCAGCTCGGTGACATTTTCTAAAAACTTTTGCAGCGGACTTCCCCACGAATCCCAGTAGGTACCGGTCACGAAAATGAAAGCTTCGGCATTTTCAAGCTGCGCAAAGATCCTTTTCATTTCGGCGGCGGTCCATTTGAGATCTGCCAGCTGAAGCACTTGCACGGCGCCAAAGGCTTTGGCTTGCTTTGAAATTTTCTGAATCAAAATCTGGCAATTGCCTTTGCCGCCGCTGGGGCTGCCATTCAGAATTAAAACCGACACGAGCCCGTCCTATTTTTTCTTTTTGGCTTGATTGAGATGGATCGCTTCACGAATCAAGGCTTTCAAGGCCGTGGCGTTGATCGGATCGCCTTCTTTGAAATCGATGGCGCGCCTGGCGTTTCCTTCGAGACTGGAATTGAAAAGCTTCGCTGGATCTTTTAACGATGCGCCTTTCGGGAAGGTCAGCTTCACGACCGCTTTATAGGTTTCACCCGTGGTGATGATTCCGTCATGCTCCCAAACCGGGACGCCCATCCATTTCCAGGTTTCGACCACGTCCGGGTCTTCGGCTTTGATCAGATTTCGGATCTCGCTTAAAGTTTGTCCGCGCCAATCGCCCAGCTCTTTGATGCGTTGGTCGATCTTTGCGGAGGCCGACCTCCCCGCATCGGAAGACGCCATCTTCGGAGTCATTTTCTTTGGCCGAGACTTTGTCGCAGGCTTTACCTGGTCTTTTTTTGCGACCTTCTTCGCCTTCGGAGCCGTCTTCATCTTTTTATTTATCGGTTTCTTTATCAGTTTCTTTTTTGCGGGGTTTTTCTTTTTCATCTGCAATTCCCTGGGTTTTCAAAAAAAGCATAGCAAAAGCAGTTCGAGATGCAAAAGAAATGATCCGGCCCTCAAACGTCTCGCTTTTTCCGCTTATCGATCCATCGCCCGATCACGAAAAGCAAAATCCCGTAGAATAGACTTCCGATCAGATAACCCATTGGCGTCGGCCAGGCCATCCATTCACCTTTTGAAAGCCCCAAGGGTACAAAAATCGGATTTAAAAACAGATGCGGCACCAGCGGTAGACTTAAGACATTGGTGACCATCGTCGGCAGCCGATCTGAAAAAATGGTCAGAGCTGAAAATGAAAATAGAACCGAACCTAAAAAAGCACCTGGCAAAAGCCAGCGAAACTTGATTTGCATCTCTTTATTTTTAAGTAAAGATCCGTGCCTGTAAAGCGTGGTCTCTTGAAAAGAAAAAAGGAGCCCCTTCGGACTCCTTTTTCAAAATTTCTTCGTCCCGAAAAATGGGATTAAAGAAAACTAGTAACGTGAACGGTTGTTGTAACCGCCGCCGCCACCACCGCGATTTTCACGCGGAGCCATCGGCTTCGCTTCGCTGACGTTCATGGCACGGCCCAGGTGTTCGGTGCCGTTCAATTTTTGAATCGCTGTTTGCGCTTCAGAATCTGAACCCATCTCAACGAATCCAAAACCTTTGCTGCGGCCTGAATCACGGTCTGTGATGATACGTGCTGAAGCCACTTCGCCGAATTGCGCGAAGATGTCAGTCAAAGACTGGTCGTCCATGTTGTATGAAAGGTTGCCGATGTATAATTTTTTTCCCATTTGTGCCTCCTGTAAAGCTTGTGGGGGCCATTCGCTAAATACAGTAGGACATCTAATGAATTACGAGAACGGACATGAGCCGGCAATGTCTCATGGATAAGCAAAAATAGATACCGATCTTATCAAAAGATTGCGTTCATACAGAAAAAACCAGCCCAAACCGGCCTCATCTCCACCAGAATGCATTTAAGAGTGGCTCGGCCGTGCAAGCTGTTCGTCTTTTTCGTCGTCTGTGTGCTTGCTGCGGCGATCGAATTTCGCAAACAGGCTGTACACACACGGCACCACGAACAAGGTCAGAAGCGTCGACACCATCACCCCACCGATCACGGCGATGGCCATTGGCTGCCGAGCTTCGGCCCCGGGACCAAAGCTTAAAGCCGCCGGCACCGCACCCGCGATCGTCGCAATCGAAGTCATCAAGATCGGACGCAGACGATTCGGGCAGGCTTCAAGCAAAGCCCCCATCACGTCTTTGTTTCCTTCGTCGCGAACCTGGTTGGTGAAATCCACCAGCAAGATCGAATTCTTTTTGACGATCCCCATCAACAAAATCAAACCGATCATACTAAAAAGATTCAAAGTTTGATGTCCCAACAGCAAAGCCAAAAAAGCTCCCGAAAAGCTAAACGGCAGCGCCACAAAAACCGTGAGCGGATCGATAAAGCTATTGAACTGCGAAGCCAGCACCATATAGGCCACCAAGAATCCCAAAACCAAAGCGATCAGGAGACCGATAAAGCTCTTCATAAACTCTTCGGCTGAACCGCTCAGGTGGAAATTGTAACCAGGTTTCAAAATCGATTTCGAAACTTGCTCGGCTTTGTTCAGGGTTTCTTGCTGGCTTAAGCCTTCGCCCATATTTCCGAAAATACTGATCGCGCGTTCGCGATTTTTTCGGGAAATGGAAGAGGCCACGGTTTCTTCTTTGATGTCGACCACGGATGAAATCGGCACCAGCTCGCCGCGGTTGTTTCGCACCGACAAAGATTGAATCCTCTCGGCCGGCGAGCGTTTATCTTCCTCCAGCTTCACGCGCACGTCGTATCGATGCCCTTCCTTTTCGTAAGATCCCGCGATCGCGCCACCCAAAGCCGCATTGACCACGGCCCCAACGGCCGTCACCGGCACACCCCGATCCGAAGCCTTTTGCCGATTGGGAATGATATGCATCTCGGGCGCTCCGGTCAGCAAGTCGGAATTCACATCGGTCATGATTTTCTTGGCTTTCAGCTCTTCGATGATTTGGTTCGCCATCTTGCCAAGCTCGTCCCACTCGGGGCCTTGGATCGTGAACTCGATCGGGAATCCACTTCCGCCGCCGCCACCAAATCCTTGCGTCGATGGATCTTGCACCTGCGGCTTGGCTTCCGGAAGCTTTTCGTTCAAGTATTTACGCACGACTTCGATCAGCTCTTGCTGAGTGAGCTCTTTGCCTTTTTCCGCATCTTTGCCACGCTTTCCTTTCGGTTTCAGCTCGACAAAAATCATCGCCGCATTGGTTTCACCACCCGTAAAGCCACCGGCGGCGACAAAGTAAGACTGAATTTCCGAACGGGATTTCAGGAAGCTTTCCACCACCTGCGCCCGTTCATCGGTCAAAGTGATGGCCGAACCCGGAGGATTGGTCATCTGAATCATCAGCATGCTTTGGTCTTGCGCGGGCTGGAATTCGCCTTTCAAGAAAGCCACCGAACCGAAACTTAAAATAAAGAAGACCGTCGATCCGATGATCACTTTCCAACGATTGTTCAAAGCCATTTTCAAAGTGCGCGCGTAGAAATCGCGCAGTCGTAAGAAGCTGGCTTCAAAAAATTTCCCGAAGCGGCTGGTTCTTTCGATGTCCCCTTTAAACTGCGAAGCGCGCATCGGCGTCAGCGTCAATGCTTCTAGCAAAGAGATCATCACCGCCGCACTGAGGGTCACACCGAATTCGAATAAGAATCGACCGATGATCCCTTCCATAAAGGCAATCGGCAAAAAGATCGCAACCAGCGACACGGAGGCCGCCATGGCAGCAAAGGTGATTTCGCGGGCACCGATCAAGGCCGCTTGCCTTCGCGGTTTTCCTTTTTCGCGGTGGCGGATGATATTTTCCAAAACCATGATCGCGTCATCGACCACGATCCCGATCGCAAGGCTCAAACCCAAAAGCGTAAAAATATTCAGCGTAAAATGCGCAAAATACAGAATGATAAAGCTTCCCAGCACCGATGTCGGAATCGCCAGAAGCACGTTCAACGTCGAAGCCCAAGATCCGATAAAAATCCAGCAAACGAAAGACGTCAAAAGGGCTGCCAGCACCAAGGTCAAAATCAGCTCGTGCACGGACTCTTCAACGAATTTGGTTCCGTCAAAGTTGACGACGATCTTCGTGCCTTCGGGTAAGGACTTTTGAATTTCTTCAACCCGGGTTTTCACCGCTTTGGCGACCGACACCGCATTCGCCCCGCGCTGTTTCACCACGCCCAGACCGACCGCCGGAATCCCATTGGTGCGCGCAAACTGAAGCACATCCACGGTGCCTTCTTCGACTTTCGCCACCTGGCCCAGGGTCACCGGATTGTAGTTCGGTCCGCCGCCACGGGCATTGAGCAAAATCTTCGAAAAACCTTCAACTGATTTTTCTTCGCCCAGAGTGCGAAGACTGTACTCTTTATTGCTAAATTCCGTTCGTCCCGACGGCGGCTCTTTGTGCTCGTTTTGGATATTGCCGACAATATCCGAAATCGAAAGCGCGTACTGATTCAGGTTTTTATTATTCACCCAAACGCGCAGGTTCGGTTCCAGATACCCTGGCATCCAAAGATTTCCCACACCTTGAACTGTGGTGATGCGATCGCGCACATCGTTTTTCACAAAAATCATCAAATCCGTGAGCTTCATGGTTTCGCTGGTGACCGAAATCCACATGATCGGAAACTCGGAAATTGCGATCTTCATGGCCGTGATCGGCTCCATGGCGGTCGGAAGCATTTCGCGCGCCTGCGAAATTTTCGCCTGCACGTCTTGGAAGGCGGCATCGATATCGCGGTCCAAATTAAACTCGATCGTGATCTCGGCCACCCCGACGCGGGATTTCGAAGTGATATTCTTTACGCCCTCGATGCTGATCAGGACGTCTTCCAACGGATCGACCACATCGGCTTCCATGACTTCGGGAGCTGCGCCCTCATATCGAGCGGTCAACGCGATGATCGGAAATTCGACATCGGGCATTTCGCTGACACCCATGCGCATAAAGCTCATCGCCCCAAAGACGATCAACCCAAACATCAACATCCAAGCAAAAACAGGACGGCGAATCGAAAGATCAGAAAGAGTCATTTGCAAGCTCCTGTTTCAAGACAGATGGAATTTGTGCGGAAGCCAGATCCAGACGAATGCGTTCGAGACGCGCTTGATATCGAGCCTGGTCGTAAGACCGTCGCGCCACGCGGTATTCGGTAAGCCCCAGCTGCACGTCGATACTTCGAGCCAAGCCCCGACGCGAGTCTCGAAGCAAAACTTGATAATTGCGCTCGGCCAAATCAGAAGCCGTCTGCAAAGCTTTCAGCTGATCCACGCGCATGCGAACCGAATCGTACAAAGATTTGATCTCGGCCGTGCCTTGGCGGCGCAGTTTCGCAAGTTCCAGATCCGATTCGCCTTTTTTCAACGAAGCTTCGCGCACCTGGGACTGACGAAGACCGCCTTCGTACAATGGCAGGGTCAGACGAAGCTGCACATCCCATTTCAGATCTTTTTGAATTCCTTCAGGCCTGACAAGGTAATAATTGCCAAGCAAATCCGCCGATGGCCAGTGACCGCCTTTGGCGATCGAAACATCTTCTTCAGAGGCTTCTTTTCGTTTCACCGCGATTTGCACATCCGGTCTTTCATCCACCCGAGACAGATACTGCTCCAAAGGCCTTAGAGCTTCAAAACCTTGGGTTCCGGATTGATCCATCAAAGGCTCATCAACCGCAAGTCCGGTCAAAAGAGCCAAGTTTTCACGTGCGGATCGAAGACTCACGCCCAAAAGCTGAAAGTCCGCATCCAAAGCGGCTGCCGTCGACTGTGCGGTTAAAGATTCGGTCGCACTGGACTCACCACGACGGGTACGGCCCTGCAAGTCGCGAATGCGATCGGCATAGATCTTTCTTTGCGCATCGACGTTCCGCAAATCTTGCTCGATAGCCAGAACATTGAGATAACTTTCAGCCACCTGCTGATACAGGTTCATCATTTGCGACAGACGTGTCAGTTCTTGCGCGGACAATAAATCTTTTTGGCGTCGAACGGCCGCAAATTCACGAAAGCCGCGGAACAAGGGCTGACTTAAGGTCAGGCTCGCGGTGGTTTGATTTTCCGGAAAAAACTCTCGGGCGGCAGCATCATCCAACCGAGGCTGAACCAAATGGGTTCCGATCACGCTCAGATTGGGATAGATCGCGCTTTGGGTTTGTTTGACTTGCTCGCGTACTTGACCCAGTTGCGAACGGCTTTGTCCGACCACTTCATTTTTTTGAAGACTGGATTGCACGGCTTGATCTAAATCCGCGGACCAAACGACCGATGTGAAATGCAACGTGAAGGTGAAAGCGAAGAGAAAGAGAATTCGAGATGCCATATCCACTCCTGAAACAACAAGATGAGCGGAGGAAATATATCTCAACTTCGTCAATGACGCAGAGTGAATTTATTCTCTAAATATTTTTATACTCATCATGGAATTGCCACCACGAGTACATTTCGGTCTGCGGCCAACCTTTTGGGGAATTTTCCCACTTTTCTTGCCGTCCCCATGGGGTCACATCCAAAAGCGCAAACGGAGTGCCTAAATATTCAACGCCGCGAGCGCCTGTATAATAAGTGCGGTAAATCTTTTTACCATCGCGAATAAAAACACTGAGCGCATGCTCGCGGTTGCCATCGATACCCAAATCTTCGTTGAAAGTGTTTTTCCAACCGGAAACCCAAGGCTGCTTCCAACCCAACCGCTTTTGATGGCGTTTGATACTTTTCATCGGCGCATGCGAGATCATCACAAAAGACGTATTCCGAGCCTTCACATGCGCCAGGTGCGGAATATGATCCGCCACGAACGAGCACCCTTTGCAGAAGCTGTCGTTCGAAGGATGATACATGAAATGATAAACGATCAACTGCCGTCGCCCCTGAAAGAGATCTAAAAATGAAACCGGACCCTTCGGGCCTTCAAACAGATAATTCTTTTTCATTTCCATCATCGGAAGCCTTCGGCGCATGGCGCTGATTTTGTCGCGTTCGCGCGTGTTCTTCTTTTCTTTAACCCGAAGTTTTTCAACTGCCTGACGAAAGACTTTTTCCGAGACGACTTTGGGAAGAGCTTTGGATTTTGACTTCGTTTTCATATTCAAATCCTGCTTCAAAGATCACTTTTCAGACAAGATCCAAATGACAAAACGATGACACGCCGGTCAGGATTCACCTTGACCTTCGCAAGCCGAAATCCGTTAATAAGATCATGAAAAAGAAACTGATCATCACCGCGGTTATTTTTGTCTTGGCCATCGCGATCGCCGTTTACATTCAAAAAACCGGTCGTTGCTTTGCAAGTTCGGGCGCGGTCGAAATGCCACAGGTCAAAGAACTGCAAAGAGACCAACCCGTCGCTTTGAAGTTTCGCATGGTCCGCATTGCGGCTTCGGGATGCTTCAAAGGCCATGCGAGCGAATCTTACAAAGACGTCAGCTGCGGTTACCGCATCAATGACGCCGACACTTGGCAAACCGGAAACCTAGTCGTGATGACCGACTCGGAAACCGATTACATCGTCGAATGCCAGATCCCACAGCTTCCACCCGATATCGCAACTCCGGCAAAGCTGGATTACTACTTCCAATACTCGCCCTGGAGTCGACCGCCCGAAAAACAATCCGCCACTTTGGAGATTTTGTGATCATGGGAAATGCATGGAATCTTTTTTAAAATCTTTTATCGCTCTTTTTGTCGCTATCGATGTGATTGGCGCTCTTCCTTTTGTTGTCGGGCTGACAAAAGGACTTTCCGAGCCGGATCGGAAAAGTCTGATTTATCGCGCCACCATTTCCGCCTTTTTGATCGGGATTGTTTTTATCCTGATCGGCCGCGAAATTTTCACTTTCCTTGGCATCACCGAAAGCGATTTCAAAGTGGCCGGGGGCCTTTTGCTGATCGTATTTGCAATCCGAGACCTGCTGGTCACCGCCAGCCACCAGGGCTCATTGGCGCCGGAGAAAGTGGGAATCGTTCCCATCGCCATTCCTTTGATGATGGGGCCAGCAGCACTGACCACTTTGATGATTGGCTCTGATCAATTTGGCACGATGACAACAATGCTAAGTCTCGTCTTAAATCTTTTGATCGTGCTGCCACTTTTTTTGAAAGCGAATATCGTGACCAAATGGCTAGGCGATGATGCCAGCGACGCTTTCAACAAGATCTTCTCGTTGTTGATTGCAGCGATCGGCGTGATGTTTGTCCGTTCTGGAGTTATCGAGATGGCCACATCCGCTTTGCAAAAATAAACCGCAATGTCCGTGCAGGTCTCAAGAATTCTTCATGCCGGTTATCTGTTTCAGTCAAAGCAAGCAAACCTTGCCTTCGATCCGATTTTCGAAAATCCATTTAGCCGCAATTGCTTCGCTTATCCTGATGCGAAGTTTGATCTTGCCGCCATTCGAATCCTGAAGCTGGATGCGGTCTTTATTTCGCATTTTCATGACGATCACTGCTCGTTAGAAAGCTTGAATCTGCTGTTGAAAGAAACACCGATCTTTCTTTACTGCCAGTTTCCCGAAATCCCCGAGATGATCCGAAAACTTGGATTTCAAAAAGTACACGAGCTTCAAATCGGCGAAAGTATCGAGATCAAAGATTTCAAAATCACCATCCGGCCCGCTCTGGATTTTGACGTGGATTCACTTTTTCATGTTCAGATACAGAACTTAAACATCTTGAATGTCGTCGACAGCTGGATTGATCCCGACGAATTGCAAAGGCTTGCCAGAACAAAGTGGGATCTGATTCTTTGGCCTTTTCAGACCATGCGCGAACTGGAAGCTCTCTCCCCTTCCCGCAGCTCAAAAGAAGAGCCCGAAATTCCTTCCGAGTGGAAAGAGCAACTGCAAATCCTCAAACCAAAATTTTTGGTGCCAAGCTCGTGTCAGTTTATTCACGAGTCCTGGTCTTGGTACAACCAGTTTATGTTCCCCATCACTTACAAACGATTTGCCGCCGAGATGCAAGAGATCCTTCCGAAAACCAAGATCCAGCGCATGGACCCAGGAAGCTCGTTTCATCTAACCGATCAATCTCTGACGGCAAGCGTGCCGGTCTCGTGGATTCAAACAGGTTCCGCAACAGATTATGATTTCCGTCCAGATCTTCAAGTTCCGACTTCGGCCGAAGTGGCAAAGCATTTTCCAGCTCTTAGCCAATCGCAAAAAGAAAAAGTTTTCGATTACTGCCAAAAGGATTTGTTGAATCAATATCCAGAGCTTGGAACCGCAGATGACTATTTTTTAAAGCCAAGGCTTTGGAAGCTTTCTCTTTTCGATCATCAAGGCGAGAAAATCGATTTTCTGTATGAGATTCTGGATCAAAAGATCGAGCTCGTCACTGAATCCAGTTTGGATTTCGGATGGCTGACTGAAATTTCGATCTACAAACTGCATTCGGCTCTCACCACCGGCGAATCGCTAACGTCTTTGTATGCGCGAATCAATGATCGGAAATTTACGAATGAAATCGAAAAAGATTTAAACGGAGTGGATCTAGTCGAAGATCCTTTGGTGCGCTGCCTTTTCAACAAGTCGCCCGCTGCATACCAAGAAGCCCAACTCAGACGCATTCTCGAACAGAACTAGAAAGCCCCAGCCTTCTACAACGAGAAGACCGGGACTTGAGACTTACTTGGATTCGACTGGTTTGGATGGATCTTTGGGATCTGTCGAATCGGCGGGAGCTTGAGCCGCGGCGGCCGCTTCTTTGGCTTTGCGATCGCTCAAGCGTTTATCTAATTTTTCCAGACGAGCGGCCGCCAATTCCAGGCGCGCTTCGTATTTGGTCTTTTCAACAATCTTTTGAATATCTTCGACCGATTCGTTTTCCAAATCCTGCGGTTCGATATTTAGATCTTGTTGCAAATACTGATCAACGGCTTCGCAGTAGGCTTTGATCAATTGCACTTGTGTCTCGAGTGTTGGTTTCTGCTCGGCTTCGCTTAGGAATTTGCGGTAGAAATCAAGGTCCCACTTGGCTTCAATCAAGTGGATCTCGACATCTTCGGCTTCCGTTTGTTCGACAAACTTCAGACCGATGGTCGCAAGCTGAGCTTCGGCTTCGTCCTTGATTTCAAGGGCCGATTTTGGCTTTTCGATGGTCGCTTCCGTCGGAGCCGGCGTGGCTGAGGCGGGAGTGGCGTTCGAATCGCTTCCTTTCTGGCAGGCTGTCATAACTGTGGTCATCAGACCTGCAAGAATCACCTGGGTTAAAAGATTCGTTTTCATGTTCACTCCTTTTCGAGTTGTTCTTCAAAGTCGTTGCTTTGAAATTGAACGAACCCTAATCCCCGAAATCCGGAACTGGCAAATAAAGTTGCGCGAGTGAATTTTACAGATGGCTCAAATGAAAATGGCCGCAGCCGAAATTGTCTCTGGCTGTAAAAGCGTCGGCGACGTTTTTCGTCCTGGACGCTTTTTTACAGCGGCACCGTGACAAAGGACTTACTTTTAACTTCTTTTGGACAGTCTTGAACCCACTGCCCGACAAGCTTCAGCGTCGCCGCCGACGGGATCATATTCTGATAAGTGCCCTTGGCATTGCCTTCAAGCGTGTAGCTTTTTTCGCTGAAGGTTCCGTGGATCTCGCCTTTGGCTTCGACGTCTTTATTCTTACAGCTGAGCTCGGCTTTCAGTTTTGAATTCTTCACGTCCCATTTCTGCAGTTCGCAGCCATTTTTCTTGAGTTCTTTTTCAATGGTCGCTTTGGCGTCTTTCGCATCGGCAGAAGAAACGCAGGCTTCGTCTTGTGATTTCGGAAGCGGTATGCTGTTGACATGAAATTGGCTTTCCGTTTTCCACATGCCAGGAGCCATGCTTTGCGCGAAAGCGAACGTTGAGAAAGAAAGAGCAGATAAAAAGGTGGTGGTGATCATTCGTTTCATAAATAAAAGCCTAGCACTTGGCCATGAATGATCAAAGCGGCTTCGAGTTTTAACTTCCTGCATTTTGATCTAAATCCATGTCATTTTACACTCTTGATTTACATATAATTTACACATATCCTAAAATCGATGTCAAACGCGAAAAATCCACTGAATAAATCCATCGGCCGGGGCGCTGTCAGCAATAACGAAGGCCGTTTCGAAAAATTGCAACACACCAGCGATCTTTCCAATTACGGGTACTTTGAATCTGAAGAAGACCAATCGCTTTTGACCACCGAATTTTTTAAAGACACGACCCGAAAAATTATCAATAGCAACGACAGCCCGGATGTCCCGTTTGATTTCAGCATCAATCCTTATCGCGGCTGCGAGCATGGCTGCATTTACTGCTACGCTCGCCCCACTCACGAATACTTGGGCTATTCGGCCGGGCTTGATTTCGAATCGAAAATTTTCGTCAAAGAAGAAGCTCCCGAGCTTTTGCGCGAAGAGATGATGAAAAAATCCTGGAACGGAGAGCTTTTGGGAATCAGTGGCGTCACCGACTGCTACCAACCAGCCGAAAGACGATTTCAGCTGACACGCAAATGCCTTGAAGTCTGCGCCGAATTTCGCAATCCGATTGTCATCATCACCAAGAATGCCTTGGTCAAACGCGATATCGATGTCTTAAAAGAGCTCGCCAAATACAACTGCGTCTTGGTTTGCCTTTCGGTGACAAGTCTGGATCCCGAGCTTGCGCGCATTCTCGAGCCCCGCGCCTCGGCCCCAGGGGCAAGGCTCGTCGCGATCCACGAACTTTCAAAAGCCGGCATCCCGACCAGCGTGAATGTTTCGCCTGTAATCCCGGGTTTGACCGATATGGAAATGCCGGCAATTCTAAAAGCCGTGTCGGATGCTGGCGCCATCTCGGCTTCTTACACACCGGTGCGTCTGCCGCATTCGGTGAGCGATCTTTTCAGCGAATGGCTCGAGCATCACAAACCGGATCGCAAAGAAAAAGTCTTAAGCTTGATCCGGCAAATGCGCGGCGGAAAATTGAATGACCCCAACTTTGGCAGTCGCATGCAGGGTGAAGGCCCCATCGCCGAGCAGATTCACAATGTGTTCGATTTATTTGCCAGAAAATACAACCTCAGAGGATCAAACCGTCGAAGCCCGCTCACCAGCGAGCACTTTCAAAAACCGAAAGCGCTCTCACCGCAGCTCAGTCTCTTTGACTGATTCATGATTTGGCAAAAGCTTCAGCAAAGTCTGAATCAAGTTTTCGGTGTAGAAAGGTTTGTGAACGCTGATCGTACAACCGGCCCGAAGGCATTCGTCTGCACGTTGACCGAAGATCTCGGCCGTCAAAGCGACAATCGGCAAAGTCACCCCGGCCTTGCGAATTTTGCGGGCCGCATCCAGTCCGTTTAATTTTGGCATATTGATATCCATCAAAAGAATATCGAAAGATTTGGCCAAAGCCAGGTCGCAAACTTCTTGGCCGTTTGCCACCACTTGCACCGCAGCCCCTTCCGCTTCCAAGAAATCTTGGTAGAGCATACGCAGATCGGGACAGTCTTCCCCAATCAAAATGCGCACGCCCGAAAGGCGGCCTCTCATATTAGAGTCGAGCTGCGATAAAGTCATTGACCTAAATTTACCGCAGCCCGCTTCAATTCGACAAGAAAATAGAAGATCTTATTTACGATATTCGACGACAGATTCGACCGGAAAGCGAACTTTCTTGGCGTGCTGAGTCCCGTCTTCCGCATGACGGTAACCCAAAGCAATCACCGATACCGCTTTCCAACCAGTTCCGTTGAGTTGCAAGATCTCGTTGTAAGCTTTTGGATCCAAGCCTTCCATCGGGCAGGCGTCAATTTGCAAAAGTGCGGCTGTCTCCATCAAAAATCCCATGGCGATATAAGCTTGGCGCTGGGTCCAGGCTTCCATTTCAGGGGCCGGTTTTCCGTGCACCACATTTTGCACCATCATGTTTTTGTAACCGTCCAAAGCTTCCAAAGGGACCGAACGCAGCCGCGACACCTGATTGATATGATCCTGCACGAACTTTTCATCGACGTTTTCTTTGTAGGCAAAAACCACCAAATGCGACGCATCCGTTACCTGAGTTTGGTTCCAAGAAACCTCACGCAGTTTTTTTCGCAGTTCCGGATTTTCGATCACCAGAAATTTCCAAGGCTGCAAACCGTAAGACGAAGGCGATAGGTGCAAAGAGGTCTCTAAAACCTTCCAGTCCTTTTCGCTGATCTTCTTATCGGTATCGAAACGTTTGGTGGCGTAACGCCATTCCAATGCTTTTTGAATATCATTTGCCTGCATGAATGCGATCTCCTTTGATTCAAAGCTTTAATGTGCTTGATACAGTTACATTATAGGTCGGATCTGCTTAAATGCAACAATGAAATGCACATTTAGACTTAAAAGCGCATATAGCGCATTCAGGCCATTGATATTGTTTATTTTTTGGATTTCGCTTAAACTCAAAGGATATGGTCGACCAGAGATTTTCTGTCTCAGTTCATATCATGACTTCGATTGCTTTCCACCAAACGGAAAAGCCCGAAGATTCGCCCGATGATCACCCTCACCTGGTGACCTCCGAATATTTGGCCTCCAGCATTCGCACGAATCCCACGGTCGTGCGCCGCTTGGTCTCGCGCTTGGCAAGCGCAGGCCTCGTCAAATCCTACAAAGGCAAGGCTGGCGGCGTGAAGCTTGCCCGTCCCGCCCAAGAGATTACTTTGAAGGATATTTATCTGGCTTGCTCGGATAAAAAGCTTCTCAGCGCCTCGGAAAAAGCTCCAAAGAAGCACTGTCCGGTGAGCTGCTCGATGAAAAAACTGATGAACGAAGTGATCGATGGCGTTGAAAGCAACTCGGTCCAGTATCTGGCCAGCATCCCGCTTTCCAGCCTGCTGAAAAAAATTACCCAGGAATAAAAAAGCTCCTGAAGTCTGACCTCAGGAGCTTTCAATTTTCAATTCTTCAATTTCAGAATTAAAGGCTAGCTGACAAGAACAACTGGAAGTACGCGTTTTCCCAAGAAGCCTGGCGAGAGCCGTCGTAAACCGAGTTCTGAACCATCACCGGCAAATACAAACGTGGACCAGCAAAGATCTTCGATGTGAACATATAATCGAAGAATGGATAAGCATCGACCGTCAAACCATTCGGAGCATCCGCATGCTGTTCGTACTGGGTCCACTGACCCACACCCCAACGGCCCCAAGGAGCGATTTTACGAGTGTAAGTCGTGATGTCTTCCAGCTTCACGCGAGTATCGCTGGCACCGTAAGTGCGCTGCGCGAACATGCGCGGATTGAATTCGTTGAAGATCTCTTGATCCGAAGTCAGCTTGTAAACCACGTCGAAATAGTAAGCCCACTGCTGAACGCCCAATTGCTTTGAGCGATCCGTGTGTTGCATATAGTAGCGAACCTGGCCGAAAACTTTCAGAACGCCATCGTTGTACAAATCAGGATGAGTCAGCGTCAGGCTTGGATCGCTGACAGACCATTTGTTATTGTTGCTAGGATTTGAGCTATAATCCGTACGGTACTGAGTCAGCTGGCCATAGAAACCCCAGCCCGAAGAGTGCTTGTAGCCAAGCTTCGCTTCGTGTTTTCCTTTGTAGGTACGACCTGTGTATGAATCTTTTGAAACGTCCTGATCTTTGAATCCGAAACGACCTGTGTCGTTGTAGGACTTATATCCCAAGATCACATTGTCCAAAACAGACGATTTCTTCGCTTCAGGAGCAACCGTCGTCGTCAGGCTGTTGTCAGCCGGAGCAACCTTATTGGCGTCCGAAGTTTGGGCCTTGGTCGCGACTCCAGCGATCAAGATCCCGATTGAGAGCAAGGCAGATGCTTTTTTCATTACAATCCTCGTTCGTGGTAATTGGTTAGGGGGCGCGGCCTCTTTCAACCAAATCTTCGGGGAAAAGTAAATTCAGGATTGTATCGAGAGAAAAATCTCCTATGTTTAGGCACTTAGAGCACTTTATCCACATTTCAATTGAGGTCCACTCAGGCGCCCTAAAGGCCCGATTTCAGGTCTATCTCCGAAAACTGCCTCTGAAACGGCCCCTCACGTCGGCCCAAAGGACGAAAAGCCGCACCTCATAAGCAAAAGCCCCTTTTCAGGGGCTTTCGGTGGCTTACATATGGTTTTTGGCGTTGATCTCAAGCTGCTCTTGCAGCCCCATGAATTCCGATGGCAGCTTTTCGCCAAACTGCTGGAAGAACTCTTTATGTGACTGGGCTTCTTTCACCCAAGACTTCCCGCAGACGTTCATGACCGCGTGGAAATCCTTCTCGCCGAACTGCGAGCCCGTCCAATCCAAATCTTGGAAAGTTGGAGATAAGCCCAAGAAACTTGAAGTACTGCTTGAAGTTTCTTGGTTTTGAATGCGACCAAACATCCACTTCAAAACGCGAGCATTGTCGCCAAATCCCGGCCAGATGAACTTGCCGTTTTCGTCTTTACGGAACCAGTTCACGATAAAGATTTTTGGCAAAGTTTCGGCGTTTTTCAAAGCCAACGATTTGCCTAAGCTCAACCAGTGGTTGAAGTACTGGGCCATGTTGTAACCGCAGAATGGCAACATGGCCATCGGGTCACGGCGAACTTGGCCAACAGCACCGGTTGCGGCGGCCGTCGTTTCAGAGCCGATTGTCGCGGCAAAGTAAATACCTTCTGTCCAAGACTTAGGTTCAAACACCAATGGGATCGTGTCCGCACGACGTCCACCGAAGACGAACGCACTGATCGGAACGCCGGCTGGATTTTGCCAGTCCGCATCGATCGAAGGACACTGAGATGCAGGAGCCGTGAAGCGCGCATTGGGATGAGCCGCATTGCGACCGCAACCCGGCGTCCACTCTTTCCCCTGCCAGTCTGTCAACTTTGCCGGAGCCGTCTCACTCATGCCTTCCCACCAGACGTCTCCGTCTTCCGTCAGGGCCACGTTGGTGAAGATCGTGTTTTGTTCGATGGTCTTCATCGCATTTGGATTTGTTTTATACGAAGTCCCCGGAGCCACGCCAAAATATCCAGCCTCTGGATTGATCGCGCGCATCTCGCCCTTGTCGTTGACCTTGATCCACGCAATGTCGTCTCCGATGGTTGACACTTTCCAACCATCCAAGCTTGGCGGCGGCACCAGCATCGCAAAGTTCGTTTTGCCACAAGCGCTTGGGAAAGCCGCGGCCACGTATTTCTTTTGCTTGTTCGGAGCTTCCACGCCCAGGATCAGCATGTGCTCGGCGAGCCAGCCTTCGTCACGACCCATGGTCGAAGCAATACGAAGCGCGAAACATTTTTTACCCAAAAGCGCATTGCCGCCGTAACCCGAACCGTAAGACCAGATCTCACGAGTCTCGGGATAATGAACGATGTATTTTGTCGAAGGATTGCATGGCCAAGCGACGTCTTTTTGACCGGCCGCCAGCGGGCTTCCCACGGTGTGCACGGCCTTCACGAAGCTTCCTTGTCCCAAAGCTTTCAGCGCGTCTGCACCCATGCGGGTCATCACACGCATGTTCACGACCACGTAAGGAGAATCCGAAATCTCGACACCGATCTGAGAAATTGGAGAACCAATTGGACCCATGCTAAATGGGATCACGTACATCGTGCGACCTTGCATGCAGCCTTCAAACAAACCGCCCAAAGTTTTGCGCATTTCCAAGGGTGCCGTCCAATTGTTGTTGGGACCTGCGTCTTCTTTTTTCTCGCAGCAGATGAAGGTGCGATCTTCGACACGGGCCACGTCACTTGGGTCGGACCAAGCCAGATAGGAGTTGGGACGTTTTTCCGGATTCAATTTGCGAAGGGTGCCGCTTTCAACCATCAGCTCCATCAAACGAGAGTTTTCTTTCTCCGAGCCGTCACACCAATGGATTTGGCTTGGTTTGGTCAAAGCCGCGATTTCATTCACCCATTTCAAAAGTTCAAAGTTGGTCACTTCCATTGTGCCATGAACAGTCGTCGCCATGCGGATCACTCCTTCAAGGTTGTTTCAATTGTTTGATGCCCATAGGGGTACTGCAGGCTGGCCGCCTTGGTCAATTCGCAGTTCAAAACTTCAGATTTTGCATTAATTTTAGGCAAATACTTCGGCCTTTCTGCTTTTTGCGGGTTGGTCGAAGTCATGCGGGAGGCATCCATGCCTGATGGGAGCTGCGCCCCCATCCGTCGTCATGAAATACAGTTCTTCGTACCGATTCTACGGCCCCGCTTTCGGTCGCACGTCACGTGCGATCCGACTCTTGTTAGGATCAGGAAAAGGCGAATGTTGAGACGATGGGGCATCTGCAAGGTCCTAAATCTTCCGTTATCTCAACAGGATAGATTCAAAATTAGGTACCGGTCACAAAAACAAAATTGCAGCCATGACCGATACCGTCTTGAAATCCAAAAATCCCTCCCAAAACACCAAGAGACCCCGATAGTACTCTATCGGGGTCAGCAAAGCGGACGAAAGCTTCATCCAAAGCCCACAGCTCCATCCGCGCGGCCGAGTGAAAACAAACCCTCTCCACGCAAAATCCACGAGAACTAGAAAGATCCCAAAGACTGCGCCTTGATTTTAAAGACTTTGTGAAGCCAGTGTCTTTAAAGCCTCACCGGAAAGGCGCTGCCCGATCCATTCGGTTTTCGACACGGCCCCGATGGATTTATAAAAATCGATCGATGGCGTATTCCAATCCAAAACCGACCATTCCAGCCGCCCGCCTTTACGCTCAATGGTGAGCTTTGCCAGGTAAGCCAGCAAAGCCTTGCCGTAGCCTTTTCCGCGATATTCGGGGTGAACGAAAAGATCTTCCAGATAAATGCCAGGCTTTCCTAAAAAAGTAGAAAAGCTGTGAAAGAAAAGGGCGAAACCCGCTTTGATGCCGTTTTCTTCGATAAAGATGACCTCAGCGTATTTGTTTTGGCCGAAGAGATTTTCTTTTAAGATGGATTCGGTCGCGACCACCTCGTGTTCCAGCTTTTCGTAAACCGCCAGGGCTTTGATAAATTTCAAAATCTCAGGAATATCGGATTCTTTAGCTTGGATGATTTTTGCACTCATGCCGTGGATTCTATACAAAGCCGTTGCGTGCTCTCAAGCTTTCTTGATAGCACTGCAAGTCTTGAAACCATCAGACAAACCCCGAAAAGAATATCTCGACACTGCACCCGCTGGCACGTTCGAGCCAGATCAGCCCGTGGATCTTGTGATCGTCGCGCAAACCGATCTTGGTTACAAAGCCACAGTGAACGACACTTATTGGGGAGTGCTTTATTACAACGAAGTTTTCGAAAATCTTCGTCAGGGACAAAAAATCCAAGGCTTTATCCGCAAAGTTCGCGAAGACGGAAAAATCGATCTGGCATTGCAGAGAACCGGGCACAAGGCTGGCGAAGATATCGCCCCTTTAATTTTAAGAATTTTGCGGGCCCACGACGGCTTTTTAGAGATCAACGATAAGACTTCGCCCGATCTGATCTATGAAATGTTTGGCGTCAGCAAAAAGAAATTTAAGATCGCCATCGGCGGACTTTACAAGAAACGTCTGATTTCAATCGATGATGACGGCATTCGCCTACTGGAAAAATAAATCTTACTTTGAACCGATCAGCTTCACTTGAAATTTTTGGCCCTTGATGCGACCCGTGCGAAGTTTGTCGATCGCTTTTTGTGCCAAGCTTGAAGAAATCGCCACATAGGACACCATTTCGCCGATTTCAATTTTCCCAATATCCGAGCCTTTAAAGCCGCCCGTTTCACCCGTCAAAGCGCCTAAGATATCGCCCGGGCGAAGCTTGTGCTTGCGACCGCCGGAAATCGAGATCGTTTGCATCGCCGCGGACTTATTCTGATTCGAAAGTCCATGTTGGTTTTTAAATCCCAAAGTCGGCCTTTGAAATTTGATCTGCAAAGCTTTTTCAATTTCTAAGAGCTGAATGGCATCGAAACCTTTGGCAAAAGTCACGGCTTGTCCGGATTTACCGGCTCGCCCCGTGCGCCCCACGCGGTGAATGTAGGTCTCTGGCTGCGCCGGCAAATCGTAATTGATCACAAGTTCGAGATGATCCACGTCCAAACCACGAGCCGCGATATCGGTCGCAACCAGAATTCGCAGGCTGCCATTTTGAAATAGCGCCATGGCCTGATCCCGCTCACGCTGCTCGAGATCTCCGTGCAAGGCGGCGGCGGCGACACCCTGCTCTTTCAGTTTGAGCAAAATCAAATCGGCCGTCGCTTTTTGATTGCAGAAAATCAGTGTGCTTTGCGCTGGATGCTGCTGCAGAACCCGCATGAGTGTTGATAGCTTTTCGCTTTGCTCGGTTTCGTACACAAAGTGTTCGATCTGGTTTGGATTTTCGGTGATCGCCACCTTGATATGGGCTGGATTTCTTTGGTACTTGCGGCTGATATTTAAAATACTTTCCGGCATGGTCGCCGAAAACAGCAGGCTTTGATAGCCACGTGGAAGATTTGAGAGAATCGCTTCCATCTCTTGCGCGAATCCCATTTCTAACATCTTGTCAGCTTCGTCCAAAACCAGAACTTCGATGCGAGATAAATCCAATCTTCCGCGGCCACCCAGATCCAAAACTCGGCCAGGTGTTCCGACCACGATATGCGCACCTTGATCTAAAGCTTGAGCTTGCTCGCGCCAATCTTGACCACCAAAGACGATCTGCACTTTCAGGCCATTCAGTTTTCGGCCCAGGGTTCGGATCTCGCGTCCGACTTGGGTTGCAAGCTCGCGGGTCGGACATAAAATCAAGGCTTGAGTGTCCGGGATATTCACTTTCATTTTCTGCAAGATCGGAAGTGCGAAGGCTGTGGTTTTACCGCTTCCGGTTTGGCTTTCGCCGATCAGGTCTTTGCCTTTCAGGGTGACCGGCAGGCTTTGCGCTTGGATATCGGTGAGCTTTTCATAGCCAAGCTCTGCAAGCACTTGCGAAAGCTCGGGCAGTAATGAAAATTCAGAAAAAGCGCTCACGATTTGAGACCTCGAACTGAAAGGGGTAGATTCAAGGTCTCGGTTTTTATCAGGAATTCATATCGCTTGGGAAGGCGAAGCAAGAGCTTTCTCTTTTTTTCTCTCTTACTTCACCTGAAAGGCACCTAAATCGGCCAGAAATCGTCTGCAACATCAAGTTTGGGCTTTGGTAAGGATGGAAGGGGCTGATCCTTGACCAAAAAAAGTCTCACTTTTGCCGACTTCTCTTGCTGTCGCTTGAGCTTTTCAATCAGCTCATTGATCTCGTCATCGCCAGTACTGACCCGATTTTCTTCGGTCGCTAAAACTGCGTGATTCATAAATCAGCTACTTCGCAACACAGGCGACTGTATCTGAAAGAAGCAGCTGATTTTTTTCATACAGATTGATTTGATACTGATCGTTCGCAAGCTCAGTGACAGAGACGGTCCAGCCTTTTTGGAAACTGCTTTTTACCAAAGCCAATTGTCCTTGCAGACCTGTACTTGGCACGGTCAGTTCCGCCGTTGTTTTGATTGGCAAGCTCATGCTGTTCAATCGCGAAAACTGCAGGGTCAAGTTGAAAGAGGAAGATGGACCCAGCAAAAAGAATTCAGTCTTCTCAGGCAAACTGTCCACTGTTTTGCAGCGCTTATATCCTTGTGCTGGCAAACCGTCGATGACTGAGGCTACAGACGAGGCGTCTGCGAAAAGATGCGCCACCCACAAACGCACCAGCTCTGATGTTTTATCGCCATATTCTGATCGCAAGTATCTGTAATGGTACTCGTGATCGATCAAAGCCGCCTGTCCGCGAGAGTCCAATGCATTCCAAATATCGGTCTGAACTTGAATTTTCCAATCCGCATCGTAAAAAATCGCCAGCTGCTCGAGCGCACATCCATTTGCAAGCAATGGCGAAACTCCGAAATCTCCGACAGACGGAAGCTTCTCGCCTGACTTCGTGAACTGCGCTGTTTTTAAGAAGTTGGTGACATTGACAGCCGAGGTGTACTGCTCTTCGCCATATTCAGGGGCAAAGTAGCTGACCGCTTGCAGGCGGTATGCATTTCGGCCCGATTCGCTGTAATCACCCTCGATGGTTCCGGTGGATGGCATCAGCTTAAAACCTAAAACTGTGCGAGCTTCATACAAATCCAAAAGCTCAGCCGATTGGATTTTTCCCAATGGATCGCGGCAGACAACTGCGTAGCCACCACCACTGGTGCTTGGCCCCGCTGAAGCTTGCAGACTTAAAAAGATTCCGATTGTTAGAAAGTAAAAACGTTTCATATTCCCTCCGTTTGTTTAGAGGAAATTAGAAAGAAAAAGCAAGTATCTCAATTTATATGTTATAATTTATAGCGGTATTCTGTTATATATTATCACATGAAATCGATTTACTCTTATGACTCTTACAAAGATTACCTTAAAGACTACATCGAAGCTTATCGGCGCCCAGGGCTTGTCTCCGAGCTTGCCAAATCCGCCGGATGCGATCGCACTTACTTTTCGCAAAGCCTGACATCAAAAGTGCAGCTGACCCCCGATCACGCCATTAGCCTCAGTGAAGGCTTGGGTCTGAACGAAGCAGAACAGAATTACTTTCTCACACTGGTTTTACACAACCGCGCCTCCAACACCAAAGCTCAGCTGCATTTGCGAAAGCGCTTAGACAAGCTGGTCAAAGAGCAGGCCGTGCTGAGCAAAAAAATCAAATCCAGCCAGGATTCAGAAGAGATTTCCGAAACACTGAAAACCAAGTACTATTCGAGTTGGCTTTACGGTGCGGTTCACATTCTGACCAGCATCCCCGAATATCAAACGGTCGCAGCACTTTGCCAGAAACTGGAAATTCAAAAAGAAATCTGCGAAGAGATTTTAAGCTCGTTGGGGCAAATGAATCTGACTCAAAAACATGGCGACCGCTACAAACATGCCGGTGGAAATATTCATATCTCGATTGGCTCGGCGATCAATTCGATGAATCACCTGAACTGGCGATTGCTGGCCAGTCAGCGCGCGAACAAAGAAGACGATGTTCATTACACCACCGCATTTTCGATTTCAAAAAAAGACATGCCGGTTTTAAAAACGGATATTTTGGATTTTATCAAATCTCAACGAAAGATCGTTCACAACTCAGGAACAGAGCAAGCTTTCGCCTTCTGTCTGGATTTTTTTGAAATTTAAACTGCCGCTTTTCGACTGGAAAGCGTGCTTCCCAAAGACGCCACCATCACGCACAGGATGGCCGTGACCTGCGTGAAGCTAAGGTGCTCGTGCAAAAAAGCGAAGCCTGCAAGTGCTGCGACCGCGGGCTCTAAACTCATTAAAATACCAAAGGTCTTGGTTGGGATGGATTTTAAAGCGTGCATTTCCAGGCTGTAAGGAAGTGCGCTGGATAAAACCGCGATCACCAAAGCCAGTGGCCAGTGCTGAATTTGACCGATTTGCGACCCCGCATCGATCACCCCGAATGGCAAAGCCACCAATGCCGCCACTGCCATACCCAAACTGGAAGCTTGAGTGGTGGGAAGCTTTTGTGTGATTCGTTGGCCAAAAATAATATAAAGCCCCCAAAAACCGCCGGCCACCAAGGCATAGACGATCCCCAGTGGATCCAAATGTTCCGACGAAATTTCGGATTGCAAGGGCAGAACGAAATAAATCCCAACAGCGGCCAAAATCGCCCAAAGAAAATCGAGCTTTTGGCGTGAAGCCCACAAAGCCACACCCAAAGGACCCACGAACTCGAGTGCGACCGCGATCCCGAGCGGAATGCGAACCAGCGCCCAGTAAAAGCTAAGATTCATCAAACCCAACGACGCACCGTAAAGCAAAATCGAGCCTTTGGCTTCTTTTGGGACTTTGCTTCGCCAAGGTCTAAAGATGAAAATCAAAAGCAGGGCCGCAAAACCGATCCTGAGTGTGGTGGTTCCGGTAGGACCTAGAATGGGGAAAAGAGATTTGGCCAGCGATGCTCCCGACTGGATCGAGAGCATGGCAATCAGAACGGTTAAAATCGGAAACACTATTGGATGCCGTAGCCCCAGAAATCAAAGAAGATATTGTGACCATCACTGATCAAAACATCCAAAGCGCCCGTGTGCGAGCCGACCATTGTTGGCGTGAAGCGAACTTGGACCGTGCATTTTTGGCTGGGTTCCAAAGTATCCGGGCAGTTTGTGTTTCCGTAGAACATCATGCCACGCAGATTCATCGCGGCGAAAGTGATCGCCTGATCACCGTTGTTGGTGATTTCCCAAGCAGCATATTGGCTGAAGTTCAAGCGAACGTTTCCAAAAAATTCGCTGACGTATTGGTCATTCGAGTTCTCGGTCGCGGAAGGCTGAAGAGCTCGCACGCTGACGGAAGCTTGCGAAACGCTTGCAAACATCAAAACGGCAGTCACGGAAGCCAGAACAAATCGAATCATTTTCATGGTGGTTCTCCCCTTTTTGTCTTGGCTTTTATTTCATGTTTTTTTTAAAGCCCACGCAAGAGGATTTCATCAAATCGACAAGTGAAAATGAGACTTTCGCGATTAAGACAAGGCGTGTTGTAGATCAAGCCGCTTTTCGTTGGCTCATGATCTCTTCGACATGTTCGCGGAAATGCGGATGGGTCGCCGTGACCCGGTCAAAAGCGCTCTTCTCGAGCATATAGACGTCACAGAAGGTCTTCGCTTTGGCCGTTGCAGACCGGGTGCGGTCCGAAATCAAGGCCATCTCTCCAAAGAAAGCGCCATCGGCCAGCACCGCCACCCGCTTTCCCTCGGCGCTCAGGATTTCGACCTGACCGCTTTGGATAAAGTAAAGCGCATCACCGGGATCACCAATTTTAAAGATCTTTTCTTCGGGCACGTAGACGCGTGGTTTGAGCTCACTCATCAGCTCTTCCAAAAGTTCGCTGTCGGCATCCCGCAAGAAAGGGACTTTCTCGGCGATCGAGCGATTGATGTGCATAAAAAGTTCGGATTGAATTTTGATCGGGAGATCATCCACCAGGCTTCGATCCTGGTAGCCCTTTTTGTTCATCCACATATAATGATAATAGGTGCGGATCTTCGAGCGCAGATCTTGTGGTGTGTGGTGCAGACGCATGAAAGTTTCAATCTTATCCAGGTTGTCCATATGGTGTTCACGGGCCGCATCGGTTCGCGCCAAAATGCTGGCCACGTTACTGAGAATAAAACCAAACACACCGACACCCAAAACCTGAATGCCACAAGTGTAAAGCATTTGCCCAATGGTCTTTGCCGAAATATCGCCGTATCCAACCGTCGTCAAAGTGGTAAAGGACCAGTAGACCGCTTTCACATAGGTCAGCACCGGATCCGCATCAAGCCCCGCCGTGCCACTTCCCAGTGCGATCCAACCGCAAGCCACCAGATGCACCAAGAGCGGCAGCGTGATCACCAGCGGAATCAGACGATAGGCCACTGGCTGCAGCGACGGGAAACCATCTAAAAATTTGCGGATGTTGCGAATGTGCCGAACGCTCAGAAGATTGAGCACCATCGCCCACTCCCAAGCTGAGTGGAAAAACAGCCAGCCCAAAAGCGAAAACGGCAGAACACAGATCACATCCAGCTGGACACTGACATGTCCCCAGTTCTTCAACTGGGCCGGATCTTTTTCGGTGTCATAAAAATAAAGATAGAGGTTGGCCAACGAGACAACTGAAATCAAAATATCAAATGTGATCTCGAGACTTGCCATCGGTTCGAAACCGATCAAACGAATCGGCAGCCAAAACCCGACCAAGAAAGCCCCCGCAATCGAAAGCAGGCGCAAATACTGAATTCGGTTCATGCGGCTTTCCATTTTAGAAGCCACCCAAAATGCGACGCACTTCTTCCAGACTGGTGAGCCCACTTAAGACGAGCTTGAGGCCCGCTTCCAGCAAAGTCTCGAAGCCATCTTGCCGCGCGATCTTCATCAGCTCTTCGGGGCTTCGCTTTTCTTGCAAAGCTCTTTGCATCTCCAAAGAGTTTCTCCAGATTTCCAAAACCGGCACGCGGTGATGGTAACCAGTATTGTTGCATGACGGACACCCTTTCGAGAAGGCCACTTCGTCAGGAACTTTTTCGATTTTTAAGATTTCTCGGAATAAAATTTTCTCGGACGGCGAAGTGGGCCTTGTGACCAGACATTTCTTGCAGTTCGCCCGCAAAAGACGCTGGCTTAGGACTCCTAAAAGACCAGTCGCCATGGTGGCCGGACTGACACCCAATTCCAGCAATCGGGGCGCAATGTCCAAGCTTGATGTCGTGTGCAAAGTCGAAAGCACCAGGTGCCCCGTGATCGAAGCGTCAAAGACGATTTTGGCGGACTCTTCATCGCGGATTTCACCCACCATGATCACGTTTGGATCCTGACGAAGAACGCTGCGAAGAGCTTGCGCGAAATCAAATCCCCGCTTGCGATCGACTTCGATTTGGTTGAAGCCTTTGATCTCCATTTCGACCGGATCTTCAAGCGTTGTCACGTTGACGCCGACGTCGTTGATGGCGTTGAGAATCGAATACAAAGTGCTGGTCTTCCCCGACCCTGTCGGACCGGTGACCAAGAAAAGACCCTGGCGACTGCGGGCCACCGAGTTGAGAATGTTCACGATCCGGCGATCCGGCGCAATCATCGCGAGCGGCACCACCGAGCTTTGCGAGCGAATCAATCGCAAAACGATTTTCTCACCGTGACGAACCGGCACGGCACTGGCCCGGGCCACGATCTGCACGTCATGGATCACGGTTTTGAGCTGTCCATCCTGCGGCAGGTGCTGAACGCTGATATCCATTTCGGAAATAATTTTGAGACGGCTTACGACTTCACGGCCTGTTTCCAGATCCAGTCTTTCGCTGTGTTCTTGCAAAACGCCATCAATGCGAAAGCGGATACTGAGATAATCTTCGGTGGGTTCGAAATGAATATCGCTTGAACGGTTCTTCATTCCGGTCAAAATAATCTGCTCGACCCATTTGACCACATCGACCTGGGTCCGCTTTTCGCTGCCGGCATGGGGCGATGCCCCTACCACCGCGGTATCCAGATGCATCTTCAGCTGCGAGTGCCAAACCTTGAACTGCTCTTCCGGAACACTGAAAAGCTTCAGGCGATAGCCGGTCAGATAGCGCCCCACGCGATTGAGAAGATCCGTCGTATCCGGCTGAACCGCGCACAGAATCACCTCTTGATCGATGATTTTTAAAGGCACGATCTTCTGCTCGGTCATCATCGACAGCGGCAAAAAGTGGGCCACCGGCTTGAAATCGATTTTCTCTTCGGTGCGATAAAATTTAAGACCTGCGATATGTCCTAAGACCTGCAGACGCTGCGCCAGCGAAGCCGCCAGCGGCATGGTCAACGCCGGAAGCTGTAAAAGCTGCTGCAGGATTGAAGCCGGAATCGGATAAATCACCGTGTCTTCTTGCGCGCGCGCGTTGAAGGCGAATTTTCCGCCGGATAGGATCTGCACTTCGCCAAACCCTTCGCCCGGCATCAACGTGATCATCGAAGCCAGAGCTTTTGTTGCGGCCAAAGGTCTTTGCATCACCACCTGGCCTTTGGCGATCAGATGATAAGTTGAAACCTCGGCGCCCGGTTTTAAAATCAGACCTCCCGCTTTGACCGTCATCGGTTTCACGTGGGCTGAGATCTGCTGCAGAATATTTTCCGGCAGGCCGCCAAATAATTTTGAAGCCTTCAAAGCGGCGCGCACATCGCTCGCCGCATCTCCGGTTTCATGAAAAGGGAGGGCCGCAAGTTTCGCCGTCGATTTGGGAGAGGATTTCAGACTTTGTTGGGCCGCCTGCAAGGCCACGTCAAACTCCCCGTCTGAAATCAAATGCACCGCAAGCTCGACCTGCGGAAAACTTTGTCGCATGTATTGGTAGAAATCCTCATTCAGCGGATTTTTCAAAATGACCGTGAAAAGATTCGAGCGGAAAGAAGAAGGAATTGCGCCAAACTTGCTCCACATCGGAATCGGCAAATAGCTGGTGACCTCTTGGGAGATTGCCAACTGACTGGGATGATAAAAGGGCACGATTTCGTTCAGGGCTTCGACATTCTGATTGATCAAAGCAAAGACCTTGGCAAGTTTCAAAGACACAACGGGATGCGCCTGCAGCATTTTCAAGAAGGCCGCTCCCGGCATGCGCAAAAGATTGCAGTCTTCAAAAGCGTACGCTGACCCCGAACGTGTCGTCTTGGTCAAAACCGAAAACTCGGCAAAGTTGTGCCCGGCTTTTAAAAGCGCCAGACGTTGAATGCGATTTTCTTCTGGAATGAAACTGACGATTTCAACCGCACCCTTGACGATAAAGTAAACCGAGTCATTGAATTCTTTTTCTAGAATGATGCACTCGCCTCGCTTAAAGAAAACCTCTTCGCTGTGTTGGGCGGCGAAAGAGATCGCCTCGTCCGAAGCTTCGCGGAATAGCAGACATGAACGCAGTTGCGATTTCAAATCCGGATCTTCGGTGTGAATAAGCTGGGCGGCTGACATGCCAACTGATCGGAATAAATAGGAATTCTCCGAAACTTTCCCGAAGATTTCTGGCCCAAGGGCCACTGCCGGAAGGTCGATACTTTCGTGCCCTTTGACAGATTGTCGACCTAAGTCTGATTATTTTTTTTGGCATCCAGATCTTTTGTGAAGAGAGCTGAAAATGCAGGCAAAAACAGATCGCTGTTTTGTTGCCGTGTCACGTGAAGTGTTCAGAATCACCCTAGATTCCGACTAATTCTGTTTTGAAATGCAGCAGTATCTCAGAGCCCCGTTAAGAATCACTTAACGGCGGATAAAGTCCTTCTTCAATGCCGTCGCATGCGTTGATTTGCCCCTGCGATCGGCGTATGTGATGAAGCAATGAGTTCGACGTTAACGATGACCGATACAGATTCTCTTTTGAAAGATTGGCGCCAAGAGCGCGCCTATCGCGTTGTTTCGTCGATCAGCCGCATCGGGCTTTTTCTATCGATCGTTGTCACGACGCTGGATGTTTTCTTTCAAACACCCTGGATCACTTGGGCTGGCGACATGATTTTGATTTTGGGTTTTGCGATGTCGGTTTACTTCACCCGCCCTAACACACGCGTCTCCAATAAAGCCTGGCCTTGGCTTTATTTCGGATTGTGGATGGCATGCACGACAAGTCTGGCGACCACCGGCGGCCTAAGCAGCCCTTTCAATGGCAGTTACTGGAGCTTACTGTTTTTGGGCGGACTATTGATTCAGGTGAAGTTTCGTCCTTTGCTTGTCAGCTGTTTTATTCTGGCAAATTTGGCCGCTTGGCTTTTTCTAGAGCTGGCGTTTCCGAACTCTTTTGGCAGCGTCCCTTCGGTGACCTTTTCGTTTCTCGTGAACTTTCTGGTTTTCATCGCCCTCTTTATTTTTATCGCCGAGTTTATGAAAACCGAGCGCGATCTGGGGCGCGAGCTTTACCGCAGATACCAGGAGCTCACCAAAACACGCGAGAATCTTTCGCGCCAGGAAGAAGCCAACGCCGCAAAAAGCACATTCCTAGCGAACATCAGTCACGAACTTCGCACTCCTTTGGGTGCCATCTTAGGCTATGCCGAGCTGATGCAAGCCCCTGACATCGACAGAGATCAAAAAGAAAAATTCGCCGAAACCATTCATCGTAACGGTTTGCAGCTGTCCCGTCTGGTTGACGATCTTTTGGATCTTTCAAAGGCCGAGGCCGGAAAAATCGAAGTCGAAAACACAGAATTCAAGCTGCGAAACGCTTTGCACGAGGTGGTCGATCTCTTTCAAATGCAAGCCCAGCGAAAAGGCATTTCACTGGATCTATTCCTGCAGGACTCCTTACCCGAGTCCATGGTGACGGATCCGCTGCGCATGAAACAGATCCTTCGCAATATTTTAGGTAATGCCATCAAGTTCACCGATCGTGGCTACATTCGCATGACCTCATCCGTGGTCACGATTGCCACCGATCAAAAAGCACTGCAGGTGGAAATTGAAGACACGGGCTGCGGACTGACTGCGGAAGAGCAAAATCGGATTTTCAAGGCCTTTTCGCAAGCCGATCCATCCGTGACCCGTAAATTTGGCGGCACCGGCCTGGGGCTAAGTCTTTCACGAAATTTGGCGCAGCTTTTAGGCGGAGATTTGCGTCTGGCCTGGAGCCAAAAAGATGTGGGAAGCCGATTTGTATTGCAAATTCCGATAAAGGAATTGGCCGGCCCCAAGGCCCCCAATGATTATACAAATAACACCCGAAATTTTTTTACGACGCCGATGACGACAGGTCTCGCTTCGAATTAGAAATGTTCCGCTGTTAACTCTGCCAGCAAATCCCAACCGAATTTTTCGATTTTTGATTCGCCGATACCGTAGATGCTCTTCAGCGCATCCAAGGACTGGGGATTTTCAATCGCCAGCTGCTTCAAGGTGCGATCACTGAAGACCACAAAGGCTGGCTGATCCAGCTCCAAGGCTTTTTGTTTGCGCCAAGCTCGCAGGGCTTGGAAGCGCGATTCTTGATCCGGAGTCAAAGGCTGCTCACCGCCAGAGGACTTGCGGACTTTCACTTTCGCCTGCGAGACCGCCTTCGGCTTTTCGGCCTTTTGGATGCGTCGCTCGGAAACCGGATCACAAACATCGCAGTGCCCGCAGCGCTGAATTCGCTGTGAATCTTTATAGTAAGTCAAAATCTCGGCATGGCGGCATTCGCTGCCTTCGGAATAGTTCACCAAAGCATCCAGGTTTCGCCAGCGCAGATCTTTGATTTCTTTTTTTGCCGTCGAGTTCTGGATAAAATAGCTTTGCAGACCTTTGTCTTTTTTCGAATAAAGCATCAAGCAAGTCGAGTGATTGCCGTCCCGGCCGGCCCGTCCCATCTCTTGATAAAGCGAGTCGATATTGCCCGGCATTTGAAAATGCACCACCAACCGGACATCCGGCTGATCGATCCCCATACCAAAGGCGTTGGTCGCGACCAGAATGCGAATCTCGCCCTCTTGATAAGCGCGCTGGGTTTCGGTGCGTTCTTCGGTTTTAAGGCCGGCGTGATAAAATCCCACTTGCGCAAATCTTTCCGATAAAAACTGCGCCAGCTGCTCGGTCACTTTGCGGGTGCCACAGTAAACCAGAATTCGACCCGTCGGATTTTGCTGAATCGCCTGCAACAGCATCAAGCTTTTCGCTTCGTCATCAGCGCAGGCTTCAACCTGATAATAAAGATTGTTGCGATAAAATCCGTGCACCATCTTTTCAGGCTTTTGCAGTTTCAAATTTTTCGCCACATCTTGTAAAACGGTCGGTGTCGCCGACGCGGTCAACGCCAGAACCGGCACGTCGGGGCGCAGCTCTTTCAAAACACGAAGCTCAGCGTACTCTTCACGGAAGTCATGTCCCCATTGCGACACGCAGTGGGCTTCATCGACGGCAAAAAGCGCGATGGATTTTTTTTGAATCCACGTTTTAAATCCGTCTTTCTGCGCGCGTTCGGGCGAAAGATACAAAATAAACGACGCACTTTTCTCGAGCTCGGAAAAGACAGCCCGCTTTTCGTCTTCGGTTTGGCCCGAAAACAAACAGCCCGCCGCAATCCCCTGCCGCTTGAGATGATGAACCTGATCTTTCATCAAGGCCACCAAAGGCGAAATGACGATCACCAATTTTTGCGCGTAAATCGCCGGAAACTGATAGCACAATGATTTCCCGCCGCCGGTCGGCAGCACGGCCAGCACGTCTTTTTGATTTAAGACCGCGGAAATGATCTCTTTCTGGCCGGGACGAAACGACGCCAGTCGAAAGGATTCCTGCAAAAGAGATTCATAAGCTTCAGATTTCATGTCCCACCACTTTCTCGAAATCAGGGCGGTTCTGCAACTGTTGTTCCCACTTCAGCTGCAAATGACTGAAGGATGACAAGGTGTTCTTGAAATCTCCGGACAAGCAAGCGCATTGCCGCTTGCCAAAAGCAAACGTGATGACCAAACTGGGGCCGAACCCGCCCGAAGGAGCCCGACAAATGAGCATCGACCGCGATTTCGATTATCAGCAAGCCGAGAAGGACACCGAAGCCAAAATACCGGTTGAAGTTCCCGCCGATGCGCTCAGCCCCGAGACTTTGAAAGCTGTGGTGGAATCTTTTGTGCTTCGTGAAGGCACGGATTACGGCTGGCACGAAGTGCAGCACGAGACCAAGTCCGAACAAGTGCTCAAGCAGATCCAAAAAGGTCATGTGAAAGTGATTTTCGATCCGAATACCGAATCGATCACGCTGATGACAGAAAAAGACTGGGCGAAAACTCGGGCCCGTTTTTCGAATTGAGCTTACTTTCCGCCGCCATGTTTTTTGGCGTGCTCATCCACTTCGAGCTGTGAGCCTTCAAGATTGGCCCGATGCTGTTCTTGCACGTTCTGCCAGATTTTTTGACTGACAGGACCCGGCAGATCCATATCGACATCCTGAAAAGTATCCGGGCGCAGAGCGGTGGCATGGTACAAAAGCTCACCTTTGATGCCCGCCAGAACCTGGCGCTCTTTCAAAGGGATATTCATATCTTCAACCTGATTGTCGCGGATTTGATCCCAAATGGCGTCCGTGGCGGCTTGTTCGTTTCCTTCTTTTAAAGCTTCGACCAGAAAATCGATCGCTTCGTTTTGTTTTTCTTCGTATTGCGGATCCTTTTGGGCGGCCCGGCTGCGCAATGTCACCGCGATTTTTGCGATCAAGTCCCCATCTTTGAGCATTTCAAGGCGGGCCTTTTCTTCGTCTGGGGTCATCACGCTTTTAAGCTGCAGGTTTTGGAAACTTTGCAGCTGTGCTTTTACTTCGGGGGTCCAACCGATTTGCGCCACTGGCGCCGACAACGAGGAGACACCACTGACCTGCGAGGCGGTGCCATGGGCTGGCTGCGAGATCCCGTCGGCGGTTGCCGTGTCGGCGGACGGATTCGCTTCTTCGTTTTGCGGATTTTCAGCGTCTGAATGAGAAGAGGGACCCTTCTTCAGAAGGATCCCTCCGATTATGATGATTCCAATTGCTGCTGCGATCCCAAGATGTTTCTTCTGCATGGCCTTTTACTTTCTTCTTTTCCTGAAGGTTATTTTTTCTCCTCAGGGAAAGCACCGCGGTAGATTTGCTGACGGAACAAGGCGCGGTTCATAAATTTCGAACCTTCATTCTGGTAGAACGCCGTACCGTTCAGGTAACCGTTTGTGACAACCACGTTCTTCTTCAGATCGCTTGATTTCACAAACAAGTTATAAACCTTACCATGGTGGACCGTTTTATCAATCGAAACGATCGGATCCAATTTTCCACCCAATTGAACCAAAGACTCGCCGACTTTAAAGTCCGATGACAATTTCATCACACCATCCGCCGCCAAGATTGGGTGGTTGGTCGTCAATTTCAACTGTCCACCTGACTTCATCTTGAAGACCAAGATATCGTGGTCGCCATCCAACATTTCGGTCACCCAGTTATCAACCGGAGTGTGAGCCACTGTTTTGCTAGCCATTGTGCTGGCACTTTGCAAAGTCGCAACTCGCGGAATGTTCTGAGTCAAGGCATCGATGAAAGGCATGTACTTCAACTGCTTTTCACGCTCAACCAGGATCTGCTGTTCTGGAGTCGCGCATGAAGACACGCAGACACCGGCAACATAGATATTCTCAGGAACGACGCAAGCGGCGTTGACTGATTTTGGAGCAATCCAAGGCTTCTTAGTCGAGGTGCTCATGAATGTTGGGTACAAGACACGGCCCGGAGTGTTCAAACCGTATGACTGGTACTTCACATCATCGAACTCGGTCAGGAATTCTTTGATCACAGGAACTTGATCCTGACATTTCTTCATCCAAGCAAATCGACCGTGAGCATCGTCATTGCTTAAGCTGTCTTGTGAACAACGCGCTGGGGTCAAATCACGGCAGTAGCGTTCTTCTCTCCAAGCACCGTTTGTCACCTGATCCGTCGTGGTCACCGCATGGTTCACGCAAGCCGTGGTCGAAGTCGTGATCACATCACGTTCTTTGACGACCACACCGATTTGGTTCTTCGGACAAGTGGCACAGCTAGGAGCTTCTTCAGTGGTCGTTTTCGTTTCAACCTTCGCGACTGAATTTGGGTCGCCATCGCAGACGCGCTTGTCGACTGGCATCGCAGTTGCGCAACGCTCGGCTGATACCAACACGCCTTTTTCATCGCGGCATTCGAAGATACGAGACTGCTCACCACCGCAAGCCGCCGAACAGGCCGTAAAGTTTTCGGTCGATACCCACGAGTATGTTGGGCACAGACCCGCTGATTTCAAATCACCTTGATGAACGTTCGAGTTTGAAACCGTTCCGTTCGAGCAAGTTTGATCGGCCACTTGGTTGTAGATGCTGCTTGAGCGAGCTTCTTCACCGAATTGGCAAACCGGAGCCACCGAAACTTCACCGATCACCACATTTGTTTTCACAGTTCCGTGCGCACCGAAGTCGCCGCAACCATCGTTACAAGTCAAATGTGTCGCTTTGGGATTTCCAGAGATCACACCATTGTTACAAGTGCGAACATCCTGAGCCGTCGAGCAAGCGCCCGCTGGCAAAGTCGTCGTATACAAGGTGCGAGATTCACCGTTACGCAAAGTGATCACACCACCGTCCGTTTGCAACGAGCAGGATTGGTTCGAGCATTCGCCTTCGGAAACCAAAACTTTGGTACGAGAAACTTCAACCCATTCCAAACCTTCGCCAACCAATTCACAACGTTGAGTGATTTGATCGCGATAAGTCAATTGCTGTGATCCATCCATACCGCAAGCACGTGTTTCATTGCTTGTGTCACCATCGATCGTGCGTGTCGTGCCGGAGCCCACGCACGCATTTGGATTTGGTGCCGGAGTCGGACCTGGCATTTCTTCCAAGTTTTCAGTCACGGTCACTTCGCGAATCAAGGTCACCGAAGTTCCGTTCAAAGAAACCTCGGCCGAAATGACGAAAGTGCCTTCATTTTGATAAGTGTGGCGAGCCGTCGTGCCGGTGACCACTGGAGTGGAATCACCGAAGCTCCATTTGATGCCAGTCACAACAGACTGCAAGCACGCTGACAAGTTCACTGAATAATCCATGGGGCGAAGAACTGGAACTTCAGTCGCACCCGTGATTTCCATTTGTTCCAAAGCGCAGTATTTACCGTCTGGAATTGGCAACAACGAAATCTGATGCTGAACCGACTCCGATTTGCCATCAGCCGTTTGCAGACTGACTTTCACCTGGAACACGCCTTCCGCAAACATATGAGTCACCGGACCCAAAGAGTTCACGACGGCCGAACCATCACCCATATCCCACTGAGCGCTGACAACCTGAACCCCAGATGGGATCGTCAATGAGAACGAGTATTCACGATCGGCCGTTCCGGCTTGCGGACCAGAGATCATCACACCCGAATTGGTGACCGTGATACTTTGTTGAACCGACAGAATCGAGCTTGAACTCATGTCCGTCTTATTTTGAGACGAATTCTGTCCCGAAGAAGATGAAACAGGAATTTGCACGGAAACAATATAGTTACCGCTCCCCTGGATTTGCGCATCGATTGCGCCACCTTTACCGATGACGGTGTTACCGACCTTCCAAAGAGCCGCTTCCGCGTCGTTACAATTCACACTTGAACTTAAAGACAAGCGTGTTTTTTGTCCCGATTTGAGATTCTCCAAACCTTCGATGCTCACATCTTTAGATGGGCTATCGGTTTGGCAGCTTTTCATTGCAATTGATGCCGAGTCCGTCACTCCAACTTCAGCAGTGGTGGTGCTGACGCCGCCCTTCTGGCAGGCCGCACTCATGAACACAGTCGACAACAGCAAGACACGAAATTGCGTTTTCATATCTCATCTCCTTGATAGGTTTAGTTTGCTGCTTTCCCAGGAAATTCGAAATGAAATACATGCATTTGCATCATCTTGGCTGACCACGGAAACGACGAAAAATCGATTGTTTGGAAAGTGTCGAAGTTTTACACAACGAAATGAAGAACTCTCTGACAGAGTGATTTCAGAGTGTGCGAGCGAGCATTAAGCGATCTTTTTATAGGAAATAGACTTTTGTTGTTTCGGAAGACGAATCACGAAACGCGTATGGGGGCTTGAAGCATCCAAACTTAAACTTCCGCCATGCCCGCGCACGATTCCTTGTGAAATTGAAAGCCCTAGGCCGGTTCCCTTACCCACTTCTTTTGTCGTAAAGAAGGGCTGCATGATTTTTTGCGCCAAAGTGGCCGGAATCCCAGCTCCGCTGTCAGTGACAGCTATTTCCACTTCGCTTCCCAGATCTAAAACTTCCATTTTCACCCAGGGATCGTCTTGACGGTGAACGGCATCGAAAGAGTTATTCAGTAAATTCACGAAAACCTGCGATAGCTGCACGGGACGACACTCGACCTGCAGACCTTCGACGCCCGAGCCGACCTCAAACCGCACCTTGTGCTGCTGAAAACGGACTTGGCAAAATTCAAAGGCTTCTTTGGCGATCGCGGCGACGGATGCAGCCTCGAAGGGATCTTTTTCTCCGTCCCGAGCAAAGGTTCGAAGCCCTCGCACGATCGTGGCGATTCTTTGCACCGTGCTGGAAATACGGTCTGCATATTTGATCACCTCGACCGGCTCGACGACGCCTCGGCCGATTTTGGTCTTCAGCTGACCGGCATTGAGCTCGATCACCGCCAAAGGATTGTTGATTTCGTGTGCGATACCGCCCGCCATCTCGCCCAGGGCGCTCATTTTCTCAGAATGGATCAGTTTCACCCTTTGCTCTTCGATCAGCCTTTCGAAATGCTTTTGGGCCGTGCGATCTTCCAGCACGCCTAAAAGCATGCTCACTTCGCCTTTGGCATTGCGGATTGGAATCTTTCGCATGTTCACATGTATGCTTTGCGTTTCCGAAATATCGATTCTTTTATCGATCACCTCTAGCATGACGCCGCTACGACAGACGCTGGCGTCTTCGCTGCGGATCTTTTGCGCTGTTTCGCGGGGCCACAAATCGAAATCGGTTTTATCGACCACATCGCTTTCAGCCCGGCCTGACATCGTCAGACTTTTGCGATTGGCAAAGACGTAAGAGAAGTCTTTTTTTACATCCTTCAGCTCCAAGGCGACGGGCAAATTGTCCAATATGACCGAAAGAAGATTGCGGTTTTCACGAAGGGCTTCCTCGGTCTCTTTCTGCCTGGTGAAATCGACCGTGGCGCCGTAATAGCAAACCAGTTCCTTTTTTTCATTGAAGTGAGGCACCGCTTTGAAGTGAATCCAGTGAAGCTCCCCGTTTCGGCCGCGGTAGCGGTAATTGATTTGAATCACACTGCGAGCTTCAACGCCCTTATCCCACTCTTCGTTGAAATGCTTTAAGTCGTCGGGATGAATGCCCGTCTTCCAGCCAAAACCCAAAGCATCCTGGCTGGAAAGACCGGTAAAGGTGTTCCAGGTCTGATTCACAAAGAGACACTCGCCCTTGGCGTTACCTTGAAAGATTCCGGCTGGGACGACCTTCATCAAGGTGTCGATTTTTTCCTGAGCTTCCTTCAGGTCGCGAAGGCTTTGCTGCATCTGTCGATTTTGACGATACATGATCGCCATCAAGAACAGGAATAAGAGAGTGAGAACTGTCAAAAGCAGCATTGTTTCTGATCGGCGCACCAGAGCGATGGCTCGAGTCTGAGACACTGAATTCAGGACTATTTCCGGAGATCTTCATATCCGGCTTTTATCAAGATTTCTATCGACAGATTAGGGGCTGACGGGAACGTCGGAGATGCGATCGACGAAATGCTTTTGTCCCGCCATCCGAGCACAACTTGCGCAGCAGAAAAACTGCTCTTCTTCCTCTAGACCATGGCCCATGATCGGGACCTGGCAATGCGCACAGCGCGGGGCCAAAGCATGAATGGCGCATTCGAAGCTGTCGAAATAGAACTCTTCTTCGTCTTTGACGATCTTCATCATCTTGTCGTAGCTGTTGCCGCAGACATCGCAAACATGCGCCATCGCTTTGTCTCCTTTGTTCGGGAACTGAATTTCAGCTCTCGTCTCTACAAATCCAGAATCTCGTTCAACTCGTCTTCGACTTTCTGAACGGTGCCTTGCAAATGCGATTGTTTCTCGACCGCCGAGACGATTTTAAAATAATGGCTTTCAAGGCCCTGCATGGCAAAGCCGCTATCGGGTGTGATCACGATCACTGGCACCTTGCCGACTTCCGTCAGATGGCTTTCAATCAAAGGCTCTAAAAACTGCTCGGCTTCCAGCAAGGCTTGATATGGATTCCACTTGCTATCCAGCACCAGCACGTCGAAGGGCTCATGCACCATGCGACTTAAAGCCTGATAAGGATTTTTTACCACTTCCACTTCAATATCCAAATGTTGAGTCAAAAGATGTCTCAGCATCTGCGAAAAATCCCAATCCTCTTCCACCATCAATACGCGTTTTTTTCGAAGAGCAAAAAGCTCGTCTTGATGAAAGTGAGATTCGGGGACTTCGATTTCGAAATCTGTCGCCATCAGAATCAAGCAGGGCCTCCTGTGTTAACTTGTAAATTGACAAGCATTACGGGAGACTGCGCGGAGTTTTTCCACCCAGCACGCCAGCCAAAAATGAAATCACGGCCAAAGCCAAGAATGCGATCAATAGAGTTCTTCCGATGTCGATTGACACTCCGGCAAATCCCGTTGCGCCGAAAATAATCGCCAATAAACCCAATACGAAAAAAACGAGTGCGGCTCGTAACATCATGTTCTCCTTTGTTGCGAAAGCATCTGTGCTTTCAGATTAAGCACAAATGTAGCAAATGGCCTGCCAACGCCCCGTTTCGATTATGGCATGTAGCAAAATAGGAAACGGGGCATAAATCGTTTTTCCTTGGGGAATAAGTCTACGTACCCTATAACTATGTGGAAAGCGAGGGACACAGTTATGCAACAAGGACCCCATAAACTCCTCATCATTGAAGATGACCTCGATGTCCAAGAGATGGTGATCGCCTTCTTCCGACAGAAGGGATTCGAAACGATTGGCTACGACAACCCCGAGAACGCATTGAAAGACTTTGCCAAAGGCAAATTGAAGGTTGATGCGATCATCACCGACTTGAAACTTCCGGGCATGTCCGGAATCGATTTCATTCGCAAGTTCAAAGAAATGGAGCTGGATCTGCCGATCATCGTGGCGACCAGCAATCGCGCCGTCGAAACGGCCATTGAAGCCATCCAAGTCGGCGCTTTCGATTTCGTTGTCAAGCCGCTGCACTTTCCGCAGCTCTTGGTTTCCATCGAGCGCGCACTGCACTTTTCGAAACTGAAAAGCGAGAACCAAACTCTGAAAGCCGCGATCCACACCAAAGAAGGCACGGGCCTGCAATCGGTGATCGGAAAAAGTCCGAATTTCTTACGCGCCTTGGAGCTCGCAAAACGTGTGGCCCCCAGCCACTCGAACGTGTTTATCTGCGGTGAAAGCGGAACCGGCAAAGAAGTCATCGCCCGCTCGATTCACAATCTCAGTACGCGCGGCAAAGCCCCGTTCGTCGCGATCAACTGTTCGGCCATTCCGGAAAACCTTTTGGAAAGCGAACTTTTCGGTTACGCCAAAGGGGCGTTTACCGGCGCGGTCGAAAAGAAAATCGGCTTGTTTGAAGAGGCCGAAGGCGGAACTTTGTTCCTGGATGAAATTGGCGACATGAACATCCAGCTGCAAGCAAAACTGTTACGAGTCCTGCAAGAGCGAAAAATCAAGCGCATCGGTGAAAACCAAATGCGCGACATCGATGTTCGCATCATTTCAGCGACCCACAAAGATCTGAAAAAGGAAATGCAGGAAAATCGTTTCCGCGAAGACTTGTTCTTCCGCCTGAATGTCATCCCGATTTACATTCCGCCACTGCGCGAGCGCGTGGACGACATCATTCCGCTGGCAGAGTTTTTCTTGAAGAAATATTCGGCTTTGAATCACTTCCCGATGAAGGGCTTTGCCAAAACCGCTTTGGAAAAATTATTGCGCAATCCATGGAAAGGAAACGTGCGCGAGCTGGAAAACACCATCGAGCGCGCCATCGTGCTTTCGCAAGGCCGTCAGATCGAAGGCGAAGATCTGTTGGACTTCTTCGAAGGGGCTCCGTCTCCGAATGTGGAAGGTGCGAATTTCAACGTCAAGTCTTTGTCTGGCGAAGAGATTATGCCAGCTGACAGAATGATGAAACTTTACATCAAGCACGTCCTGGAGAAAAATAGTTGGGCGAAAGAGAAAACGGCCAAGGACCTGGAGATCGATCGCAAAACTTTGTATCGCAAGCTTCAGGAAATGCGCGCTGAAAACATGATTTAACAAGGAAGTCTATCATGTCCATCGATCTCACTTTTCAAGATCCGGTTGATGCTCAGGCAAGACTGCGTTACACCACCCGCCGCTTGGCGGATTTGGCTCGCTGTCGCGAAAGTCTCGAGCGCCGTGACTTTGAAACCATTGAAAACATCGGCCACAACCTCAAAGGCAATGGCATCTCGTTCGGGTTTCCCGAGCTTTCACAGCTGGGCGCCAGCATGGAAATCTCGGCCCGCGAATCCGACGACGATCAGGTCGCCCTGCTTGTGGACCGTTTTGCGGAATGGGTCCACAAACAAGGCTGTTAAGCATTGAGCTCCGATCAATGCGCCTGATTCACATTCGTATTGGTGGGCGGAACCTGCTCGGTTTGCGGGTTTCGCATCTGCACATCGGGCTCACGCCACACAGGATCCGCTTCGTCATAGCGACGGGGTTCCGATTGTGGCGGCTGCTTCTGCGGCACCTCGGGCAAATCATGCGGGTTTTGATTGCGGGGTGGAACATCAGATTTGGGTGTCGGTTTGTTTGTTTCGATAGCCATAAATTCCTCCTCGTTGTTATTGCTTCAGAACATCATCACTTCATTTTAATCAGCACAAGCGCCGATGAACTTTGACCATAAACTTCGTCCGTTTCCGGATCGGCCGCGACTCCCATTTGCGAAAGCTGCTGGCGTGTCATGTCGTCTTGTTCGTTCAGGTAATTTAAAAAGGCTCCGGGACGTGTTGCCATATTGTGAACCTGCACGTTGGCGGCGGGCTCCATGCGATCGACGTACTTTTCAATATTTTGTCCACGCTCTTTGGCGATTTGAATTTGCGAGCGAGGCTGGTTTTTCGTGGTCGCCGATGCGTCCGACCAAACCACGACGTCAACACTTTCCACTTCACCTTTTTGTCGCGCTTCCATCAAAGCGCGATTGAGCTCGGCCGTAGCTTCCGGGCTTAATGTCTTCTGGCCGCTGGTGAAATCCAAACGCGAGATCACGTTCTGCTCGCCGGTCTCAGCGACGGGCGGTGGCGCGACTGCTGGGGCTGGTGTCGCGTCGGTGACGGACTGGGTTTTCGTCGTTTCCGTTTCCTGACGAACCTGAGTTTTATTGCTGGTGTGCGAGCACGCGCTGGCAAGACCTGCAATCATGAAAACGAAAAGCAGCGAGCGAAATGAAGCCGACATGAAACCTCCTTCATGGTGTAAAGCCTTGCCGAAAAGCATCGCAAGGTTGATGCCACGGCCCAGATTTGATGAATTCCTATTCAGCTGGCAGCCGGGGCAATATGACCATAATCTGTGGACCAAGCATTGACCCGCCACCGGCTGTAGGATAGCTTTCCGGCATCTTCTTTTTGAATTTTGAAAGGCCGATCATGCTGACAATTCCGGTGAAAAAGAGCACGACCCAAAAAGTAAAACCGCCTTCTCAACAGCTCGGATTCGGCCAGTATTTCACAGATCATCTTTTTCAAGTTCGCTACAACCAAAAACAAAAATGGCACGATGCCGAGGTCATTCCTTACGGAAATTTTCAGATCGACCCGGGTGCCGCCGTTCTTCATTACGGCCAGGCTTTGTTTGAAGGCATGAAGGCCTTTCGCCAGGTGAATGGTGATTTGGTTTTGTTCCGCCCCGAATACAACTGCAAACGCCTGCAACAAGGGGCCGAGCGTCTTTGCATGGAAGCACCACCGGTCGATCTGATGATGGCCGGCATCCGCGAAGTGGTCAAAGCCGATCAAAGCTGGGTGCCCACCGATCGTGGCTGCGCGCTTTACATTCGCCCGACTTTGATCGGCACCGAAGCCTTTTTGGGCGTGCGCCCTTCGCAAGAGTATCTTTTCTACGTGATTCTTTCACCGGTGAGCTCTTACTACAAAGAGGGCTTAAACCCGATCGCCATTTGGGTCGAAGAAAATTACATTCGTGCAGCTCCCGGCGGATTGGGCGCAACCAAAGCCGGCGCCAATTACGCCGCAAGCTTATTGGCCGCACTGGAAGCGAAGAAAAAGGGATACGCTCAGGTTTTGTGGTTGGACGTAGCTCACAAAAACATCGAAGAAGTCGGGACCATGAATGTCTTCTTTAAAATCGGCGACGAGATCATCACACCTTCATTGGATGGCACCATCTTGGCTGGCGGAACACGCGACTGTGTGATCCAGATGCTGCGATCTTGGGGAATGAAAGTCACCGAGCGCAAGCTTGGTATCGACGAAGTTCTGCAAGCGATGAAGAATGGCCAGTTGCAGGAAGCCTTCGGCACCGGCACCGCAGCCGTGATTTCACCGATCGGAAAGCTTTTCTATCAAGGTAAAGACTGGATTTTAAACGATCAAAAGATCGGCCCCTTGGCCGGCCGCTTGTACAACGAGATCACCGCCATTCAGTACGGCGAAACCGAAGACCAATTCAATTGGTTGGAAAAAATCAAAATCTAAAGATCGTCCAGCGCCATGCGCTTTTGCAGATCCATGGTCAGCGAAAGCAGGCGGTTGCGAAGCGTGGTGGTCAGATCCACGAACTCGATCCCGTAATGTTCAACGACCTGCCCGCGGTGGACTGCCTGCTGAGTGTGCTTGACCAGACATTGAAGCTCAAGGGTCTTCTTGTTACCGAAATGCAAAATCCCTTTAAAGCGATCGCTGACTTTTAAATTCAAAGCCTTTGAATTGCTGGCCGGAATCGGCGAATCCACATCGGAAAAAAAGATGCGTGCCCCGCCCGCCGACACATCCGCAATCTGCGCGATGGTGTAGACCGGCTTGCCAGCGGCCTCGGTGACGGAAAGGTAAATATCGTAAGCGGGATTCACCGACAGACGAAGTGAAGCCCGCCGCTGCAAACGATAGACATCGCAATTGAGCGGAATGCTGGCCCCATTGGCGCTGACTTTCAGCTGGGTTTGGATAAAAAATCTTTCGGTGCCGACCGAAAAGTTCCCTAAGATCTCGACATCTTTTTTCGGATGTCCTTCGATGGCTTCCATTTTTCCTTCCAACGCGCTATCGCCCAGCAGGGCCGTCGGCCGAAGGTGAAAAAGCGTGTCGTCGTCGCCCTTGCAAAGCATCTCGGGCTGCTGCTCTTTTAGCAGGGCTTCAAACAGCTTTTTTCGCTCGACCAGCGAACGAATTTTCTCAAAGGGGATCTTCGACATGAATTTATTTTCAGTTTAAGCCTGTCAGAAGGCAAGTCAGAATTTTTCGTCGAACTTTTAGGCGCGCTCGCGATCGGACTGAGTGTACTGGAGCGCGATCTTCTCGAACTCGCATGCCAACATGAGATTGTGGGCCAAAAGCTGATAAAAGCGATCAAAGGGAATTTCGAGCACCACCGTCTCGGTCTGGGTGCGCACCGTCGCCGATCGCTTTCCTTGATTCAGCATCAGGGCGACTTCGCCAAAGCTATCCCCCTGCCCTAGGGCGCGCACGTTTTTCTGGTCCTTCACGACAACCAAAGAACCCTGCACGACGACGTAACAGCTATCACCCGTGTCACCCTGTTTGAAGATCACCGTATCGGCCGGAATGGTTTTCAAATTGCCGGCAAAGACCAGGGCATCAAAGCAATCATCTGGAATCGACTGAAAGGTTTTGGATTTTAAGAGCGAATGAATCACCCAGAAGCGCTTTTGCAATTGCCGAGCGGCCTCTTTTTGGATGAGCTGATCAAACAGCTCGGTCTGATATTTCAGACGCACGATCTGGCAGCTGGTGTCCGTGATAACATCGGCCGTGCGCGGTTCACCCAAAAAGAAACCCACTTCTCCGAAGATCGCGCCTTCCGTCAGGGTCGCGATTCGTCGGGGCTTCGGGGCGTTGTTACGCTTGATGACCGAGGCTTGGCCTTTGAGAAGTACGAAAAGACTGCGCTGCATTTGACCCTGCTGACAGACGGCCACGCCCGAATTGCACTGCACGATTCGCATGTGCTCTAGAAACACATTCAAGATTTCTGGATCCAGCGAGCGCAAGAAAGGAAGCTTGCGAATTTCGTCTTTGACCTGATTGGGGGCCGGCGTCTCTTCTTCTTTAAAGTATGATTTCAGGCGGTCAAAAAAGCCTTCTTTCTTTTCTTCGGCGGGGGCGAAATACTTTTGAAAGCTTTCGTTTAAGATCATCCCTTCTCGCACCATGAACTCGATCATGGTGGCTAGGGCCTGAAAAGAAATCAGCACGCGACGAAGAAGAAAAGACTGCACGACGACTTCGATGCTTTTTCCTTGCATCAAAAGACCCAGCATTTCGATCTGCAGTTTATTCAGTGGCAGGTTTTGTTTTTGCTTCAAGCCAATGATTTGCCCGCTGATCATCACCTGGTCGTAATTTAAAGGTCCAAACTGCAGGATTTCTTTTTCAATCTTCATAAAGGCCCACCTTTTGAATCGCCGCCAGCGACAGCTTCGCCCGGCTTTGCACCATCGGGTTCGTGTTCTTGGTGTAATTCGGAACTTCTTTTGCCAGTTCTTTCAAATACGAGTTGGCTTTCAGATAAACCAAATCGCGGTCGAAGTGATATTCGATCAAAGCGGCGATCAGATAAAGCCCGCTGGCTTGAAAGCGCGGCTGATCGGATTGCAGGAAGGCACGCACACGTTCGCACAGATCCGAATTGAAATCCTGGCGCCCCGCCACTAGCACCGCATCGGCGGCGATCCGGTTGTGTGACGAACCCATTTTCTTATCCAGGCCTTTGATATCCAGATCAAAATGCGCCTGCACGATCAAAGCATTGGCCTGCACGCGCGGATCCTGCGCATTTTCACATTTCTGAAGCGCATCGACCCACTGCGGACGCAGTTGATCTTTTTGCAGCAGATTCTGACTGAGCGAGATGATCGAAGCCAGTTTTTTGGATTCATGCAATTTGTCTTCGTTTTGCTTCAAGCAGATTTTCAGCAGACTCAGGTAAGAGTTCACGACCTTCTCGTCCACCCACCCGACTTGCATATTTCTTAAAGGCGAGATCAGATCAAAGAACTTGTTGTCATCTTTGGCCAGCAAGAATTTTTCCAACGACTGCATGATACCCAGCAAATCCGAATTGCTGCGGAAGTTTTCCCCGACCGATGAAAGTGGGATTTTCAGCAAAGCTTGCTCAAAATTTGTGAACTTTTTGATCTCGATAATTTGGGACTCTTTTTCAAAACCTTTGAAGACGGTGGTTTTATTGCCGCTGACTTCGCAAAAGTCGGCGATGTCTTTCAGTGATTCGGCATATACGATCAATGAGCTTTCGGTTTTCTCTGAAACTTGTCCTAGCATGCGGACGGATTCGATCAACGGAAGTCCGCTAAAGGCGTAGCCCTGATCCAGCTTAACGAATTGCAAGCTGCCGGTCACAAGGCTTGATTTCAATCTCAAACCGTTTGGAAGCCCCGGGGTGACCAATTTTTCCGCCATTTCGATCAAGCTGCGAACCGCCGAAAGGGCGCGCACGATGGAAGGTGTTTTGCCTTCTTCTTTGAAGATGAAAACGATTTCGTCGCCGACGTACTGGTAAATCAGACCACCGCTGTAACGCTCGATCAGATCGCGCGAATTTTGAAAGTACTGATTTAAAATATTGAGAAGCTCTTTCGGTTCTTTTTGCAGCACCAGCTGTGTGTAACCGTTCAGATCAATGCGCCCGACGGTGCAGGCAATTTCGTAAGGCGGCTCTTGCCCCGAACGCATTTCCGATCGCACGGCGGGCGCCAGCGAACTGGCCAGCAAAAGATTGTCTTTACGAAGACCCTGCGTGGACTTTTCGTAACCGGTCGCGGCCTGCAGCAAGATTTCCCCTTCTTTGGATCGGGTCTGAATCAGCTCCAGATCCCCGCGCGATCGCGACTGCAGCGCGCGGCTCAGCTGGATGATGTCTTTTAAGATCAGATAAACGATGACGAAGACCAAAGCGGTCACGACGATCAGATCCAGGATGATGGCGTTTTTTCGCGCCTTCAGCTGGTACCAAAGAAATGAGCCTTCGGTGTTGTAGATGCCCAGGGTCAGTTTGTAGTCTTGGACCTGGATGGTTTTGATCGAGATGGTGTCGGTGTCTTGGAATTCGTTGAGGACTTTATAGTCGTAATTGATTCCTTCTAGATAATTGTCTTTGTTATAAAAGCCCAAGACCTGATCTTTTTCGCGCAGGATGAAAAAATCAAATTCGCCAAGCTCGCGCGCTTTTTCCAGGCGTGGGATCAGTGAATCCGTTTTTTGATTCATCAGGAAATGCAGGGAAAGATCTTGATAGAAATCGACCACCTGTTTGCGCCGGGCGATCTCTTCGGCGTAAAAGCTTCGTGTCTGCAGAACGTAAGCCCCGACCGTCAAGGCCGAGTATGTCAGCCAGAACGTGATCAAGATCAGAACGACGACCGACTTGCGCTTCATTCTTTAACCAGCTTGCGCTTATCTTTCGAAAGGCTGTATTTCAAAGCGGCTTCATCGATTTTCGCGCCGTAATTGCCTTTGCGGCTGGCCCCATCCCCGCCCGCCGCGGCCGGATCGAAGACGAAAATTTTATACTGACGAAGCTTTTCTTCATTGCTGGAAAGAAGAATGCGAAGCTCTTCGACGGTCTTGGCTTGTCTTTCAATATTTTGAATCAACTGCTCGGCCCGCTTCTGCTGCCCTTCGGTCAAAGCCGCTTTCGGCGCGCCGACTTCACCCGCATGGGATCCGGATTTGCCATTGCTTTGGATATCAACATTGGCGCCGCCCACATTTCTGCCACCGACAGCGCTGCCTTCAACCCCCGAAGCACCCGCTGCATTTCGCGCAGATGTGGCTTTCGCGCTTTTCACAGCCGCACCAGAAGCCGCCTCTTCAGACGAAGGCGAGCGCGCAACGGAACCCGTCGTCACCTGCGGACCTTGCGCCAAAGCCGAACCTATTTGCGGCGCACCTGAATTCAACCACTGCGAAGTTCCCCGATTTGAAGCCGATGAACCCGATCCCGATCCTGAATTGGAATTGGAAGCCGCCCAACTGGTCGTCGCCGCCACGGCCGGCGTCACAAACTGATTCGCAATCGCCTCGAAAGTCGAAAGCGAAGACCCAGTTCGCGCCACACTGTCACGAACCGCTTGATTCGGGTTAAAGCCGCTGTCAGCGGAAGCAACATTACGGAACCCACTGTTCAAAGGCGAGCTTGAATCCCCCGCACTATTTGCAAGAGTGGCTGCGGGATTCGCAAGCGTCGCCGCGTTGGCTGGAGGCTGCACGGTTTGGTTTTGGGCTTGGACGGCTGATGCTGTGGCTGCGGGTGCGGAGGTGGAGAGGTGCTTATCCGTATCATTTGTTTCATTGAGAGCAACTTTTGAGAGTTCTGACTTCTCGTTTCCAAGGCAGCCTTTTACAACGGCTTGAATAGATTGCTCACTTAATGACTTAGGAAACGCACGATGAAGCGATTCATGGAAGAAGTTTTCAGTGTACTCGGATAACATATCCTTGGTGCAGCCGGGTTCGCTATATGGCATTCTAAAAGCAGCAAGACCATCTTGGTTAGAGTACGAAGCTTTTCCGCAACCGAGACCTTGATGCTGATAACACTCAACTTTAATACCCTTAGGCTGTTGAATGTCGATCGCAATCCTATTTATATACATGGGCAGTAGAGGTCTTAAGCTGGGAGTACTCGCTAAACAGCTAAGTGCTTTATTATCTTCTATATACCCGTCGTACTTAAGGCCATAAATTGAGCGCAATCCCTGAAGCATATTCTCGCGGTCTTTTACTGGAATGTCTTTACAAGATTCACCCAACATTTCAGAAATTAGACCATTTCTTTCAGCTTCGTTTGTTTTGCATATAAAACTCTTCCAAGTGCTCTCATTAACCACTTTTGAAAATGGTGTTTGCTGACAGCTACTACTATCGTCATCCGGCTCTTCGAGAGTCGCAAGACCACCAAGATCATTAAAGTATCTCACGTGAGGACTAATCGAGTAGCTAACCAACTCTAATTTCTGAGCTCCTCTCACTGTGTATAACAAATTAAGAATATGCGATTTTCTAATTTGTTGAATCTTAACTTCACTAAGTTTCCCTTTTAAGAAGTACTCTTGGACAGTCATACTTCCTTTAGAGAAACTCCATGTATCAATGACGCCATTTCCATCAGCATCATATCGAACTTCGCTATACTCGTGCGAAGTCACCATAGAAAAGTTAATTCTCTTTTTACTCTGGAGTGCTTTTTCATATATGGCATTTGTCGCTCCCGAAAAACTTGGGCGACCAATCGAAAACAAAACCAGCGTAAACTTCGTGATTTTACGTAGGAGCATCAGTAAAAGTATAGAAAGATTCTATGCTAATGAAAAGACAAGGTTTTCGGATGACATTAGATGAATTAGAAGCTCGACTTTTAGCTAGGATTTTTATTTACATTGAGCATTTGCATCGCGATATACACGCATGATGTCTTTAGCCAGTTCAGGATTTGACTCTCGAAGTTGCTTTAAGATTTCAGAAATGTTCAGGACACCACCGCCACCTACATTGATTGCCGCCAGCGCCAATTGATCTTTTTCAATTCTGTATACACCAGCACCAGATTGACCTGGCATGCTTACGTTTCCTTCTAATTGAATCAATCCAGCTGCCACACCAGATTCGCCGCGAACCACACGCGCATCCAAAGCATTAAAACCATCGTCACTTAAACCGTCTTTCGAATTGCCAACCATCAATGCTGCATAACCAATCTCGACATCAGACGTTGAAATACGAGTTTGAGGAAGGCCAGAGATCATTTTGTCCGATGCAAAAATCGCCCAGTCCTTGTCATCAGCAATGCGACCATCTGCTTTGATTGCAGCTTTATTGTAACCGACAAGACGCCCTGAACCAGAAGCTTTAAACTGTTCTTTACCTTCACAAGATGAACCTCTGCCAAAGCCAGCGAAAGCACGAACTTTATCCAACGCCACCCCCTGCTCATTAGCCAAACCTTTGGCAACGTGAAGGTTCGTGATCCAGTGGCAGCGAGTCAGTGGGATTGCTTGTGCGAAGCCTTGGGTGCCAGCTTTAACTCTCGCCATATCGATGTTTTCAGTTGAAGTTGTGATTCCGCCGTTCAGAGTTTGGAAGAATGGGAAACGAGCGTCGTTGCGGTCGATTTTGTAGGTGCGACCTTCTTGGAAAGAACCCAAAGAAACTTTGCGCATTCCAGTTTTAGCGGCTTGCATTTCTTCTTTTACGAAAGCGCCTAATTCCATGGTGTCGGCGATTGAATCTTTTTTCAGAGAGCACTCAGAAGCTTGAGAAACTGAACCAACCAGAACCATCAGGATTGTTGCTACGCTGATTTTTGTGATTTGTTGTTTCATGTTTCCCCCAAGTCGTTACTGATACTTAGAGCAAACTTGGCACCGAAACTAACTCAATTTAATAAGAGTAAACGCCGACTTTGTTTCAACATTGAACGCAAACACTTTGGACAGGACTGACAAATGCCGTCCCCGTCTCAGAATGAGACGCGGGTTTCAGCAAAGCGTTGATTTATTCGATCTAAAATCGAATTTATTTAAGATGATTTGCGAGATAACGAAGGCCAGAACATGCCGGCTTCGGCGCGGTACTTTTGATACTCGGACTGCAGCTCGGTCGAGGAGAATTTCTTCTCTTCCATCTTTGCGGCCCAGATATAAATCGCGGCCATAAACAGAAAGTTGAAGGCCGTCAAGGCGTGCGGGATCACCAGCAACACCGACAGATAGCTCAGCAAATAACAAGTGTAATACGGGTGACGAATGTATTTATAGGGTCCCATGCGGAAAACCTGCTTTGGCGCATCCAAGCTGAAGGCGATTGTGAGCTTTTTCTTTGTGAGCTTTTTCAGCTTCAGGAAAAACAACAAGCACCCAACCTGCACCAACGACCCCGCCCACAATGCCATGGGATCCAAGTTTTCGACCATGAAGATCAAAGCTAAAGTCGAAATCCAAGTCAGGACGTTTCCGATTTTCAACAAAGTATAACCCAGCTGATGATGCTCTTTGTGAGGAACGAAAACGTTCAGAACCGAAGTTCCGAAATGAAAGAACGTCACAACGCAGGAGATGGCGTACACATATTTTTCCATTTAAGCAGCCTTATCGTGTTTCAGTGGTTTATCTGCAGGTTGAACTGCCTTTTGTCGCCGGGACGACTTCCGAGCCTTGGTCAGTTTCAACAAAAAGTGCGCGACAGGCTTAAAGAAACTGTAAATACCGATACGCACGTTCGCCGCCGGATCAAAAGTCATGATCTGGTTTTGGCTAAGGTACGAAACAACGTCGGCCCATAAAATATTCCACACGATGGGGCTCACACCTTTACCGACAGCGACTTCGGCAACGTCGCAGATAAAGATCGTATGCTGAGTATTATTCAAAGATTCGTGCGTGAAACGAACGTTCATGGATTTAAAACCCATTTTTGTGTACATCGGGAGCAATGAATCCGTTGCGCAGCCTAAAACATACCTTCGACCCGACTGCACGACCGTCAGAGAGGCGAACTTCATCAAGCCCATCAATAGATCCGCCCCCCGGAACTCTGGATGAGTACACACCCGCGTGATTTCGCAAATCTGATCTCGGCTTGGCACCCGAGAATCGAAGGTCACAAATTGCTCGTGCTCCATTTGATCTTCCAGCTGATTGAAAATCAAACGGGTCGACGCCACGACTTTGCCGCGATAAAGGCCGATGATAATTCGTGAACGCGTATCATAGACATCTGACACATCTGACTCGGAAGCAAGCTTTCCCGCCGCCCCGTAGGCCAGCTTTCGAAGCTCCAGCACCTGCTCGTACTCTTCTTTCGTGCGAACATACTTGTATTCAATCCCTTGCGAGATCTGCTCGACACGAAGGCCGGCATCGCTCAGCTCTTTCAACGATGTGACCGAGCCGAACTGGAACACATACTGTGCCAGGAGCTTTAAGAAGTTTTCGGTTGGATTGACGAAAGAGCAGCCCAGCGACAAGAATTCCTTACCCGATTTTTCGATGATCGCGGCATTTTCGACACGGATCGCGACCGTCGCATTACCGACCATTGGGAATGTGATCGTCGTTCGCAATGTCATTCCGTGAATTAAAAATTTATTGCGCAATGAAGTCTGCAGACGAAGACCTTTCGAAGAAAGATCGGTCACCTTAAAGAAAATAAATTCATTAAATCGGCCTGGATTCGGACAAACGCCATTCGGCAAAAAGTCAGCCGAGCAGCTCCAACGCTTGGATTCGCGTCGTTCCGATCCACCCCAATTGTTTTTCTCATCTTGATAAAAGCGAAGACCCAAAATCTGGTGGGGCCCCTCTGAAGCTTCGTGCGTGACGACCACACCCAGGTGTCCGGTTCTTTCGACACCGATGCAGATTTCAATTTCCAAAGAGTCACCAACTTTCAAACCCTCAAGCGCCGCATTGCGGATGAACTCAACGCCCAGCGGGCTCAGCCGCCAGACGCGGACTTCGACCAATCGTGAATTCACCTTCACGAAAGCCTTCACCGGCTCGCCGGCGCGAACTTCGGCCGGGATAATCGTGGCGTGCAATGTCGTTTCCACTGGTGCTGCAAAGTGGTTCTTCTTTTCCATCTTAGGAAGCCTCTTTTAATTTGTTAAGACCCGAAGGATTCATTTCAATTTCTTGGACGTACGTTGCGAAGTACAAATGCGTGCAATCTTCAAAGTCACGCAATGCCAACCCAAAATCTTTCAGATTGATCTTTTCAAACTCAACCTGCCAGCCCGCCTCTTCCATGGCCTTGTAATACTCTTCTGAAATCACAATCGCCTGGCTGCCAAACAGCGCGCGAAGTTTGGGATTCTTTGTCAGCTCATCAATGCGCGCGCAGCGATTGACCGGTACGCCCAAAGCCGTGATTTCACGGGAAGAGTTCGCACCCCCCAAATTTCCGCAAATCGCCGAGCCTTGATCCAAAATCACGTAACGAGTGATTCGATCCGCCTCGTCGATGGTGGCATTGTGAAGTGTGTTCTCTTTCAAAATGGTATTCGCCGCTTGGAACGAGTTCAAAAGATGCGCATGATGCTTATCATTCTCGAAATACGCAAAGACCAAGTCCCCGATCAAACGAGGCACTCCGCTATTTTCTTCAACGATCGAGGTCGCCAATTTGATATTTGGCAATGCACTTCCCAGAATGTACTCCGATTTTTTAGAAGCTACAGTATAACCGCGAATATCCGAGAACAAACAAGCAATTGTTTTCTGCTTTGGACGCAGGACCTCTTCGATTGCCTGGGTGACAGTCGAACCGTTGCGCAAAATCGTCTTCAGCTCGCGATTGATTTTCCCCGGCAAGAAGGCCCGAATCTGGTCAGCTAGATCCTGCTGGACATTGGCCAGGATTTTTTCGATCTCGATTTGTTTTTGGGTCTGGATATAGTTCTGGATTTCTTCAGATCTTCCACGAATTGAAAAAATCACGAACAAATATGACACGATGACACAACCCCATGTCAGGTTCATATTTTGATTGGTATCGATAAACGACATCCACTGCGCCCCAACCGCAACCGTCAGCATCAACATGTTAAAGATCGAATTGGCACGCAAGAAAACCGCAAACGAAGAAGCAATAAAAAATCCCCAAATCGGAGACACGCCAGAATACCAAAGCATCGAACGCGCCTGCGCCCAGCACGTCCCAACCGCGATCAGCCAATAAGCCACTGAAGAATAGAAATTCGCTTTGCGAGGCAAGTAGGTCAAACCAAAGGCCGCCATACAGCCCGAGAAAATCCCGAAGCGATAATAGAACCAAACCGGATCCACCGTCAGCCCCAAGGGCTTATCGACGAAGAAGTAATGCAGCAAATACCCAAGGCCCAAAAGGAAAAATGAAACGCGGAAATTCTTCAGCGCACGCAGGTCCTCTTGCTCTTGCCAGAGATCTTTCCACGGGGTCGTATTCAGCAACCACGCCGGAAAACAAAAATAAATGATGCGATCAAGCCACGACATTTTCATAATGATCTTCAGCAATTGTATCGGAGTCTTTAGCCTAGGAAGCGAGAGGACAAATGGTCCAGATTTTTCCGTAACCGCATAGAAATGCTGAATTATTGCCGACGTTAAACAATCTAAAATCCACTGAATAAATCATGGTTCTAGGTACTTAGACTTAGGTGAGCTCGGGAATTTTCTGTCCACTTTTCGAGTCGCTTTTGTCGCGCCCGAACCCAGCCTGCCGGATTTCTCGAAGACCAGTTTCTGACTTTTCCCTTGCCTGATCCCGCCAAAGGTCCTGAAATGGAAACATGAAACCACAAGCGCTGCTTCTCATAATGACTCTGATTGCGACAACCACGGCCTTCGCGAAATCAAAATCGCCAGCCACGACCGAACCGGAAATCAACCTGACCTGCGTGACCGAATTTCCGACCACATCTTATTTCGTGAAGCAAGAAGGCGACCAAGTCAGCGTCCGCATCCTTCACCACAACGATCTGAAGTACGTCCCGATTCATCAGGGTTTGCTGACCACACAGGACGCCGCCGAACTGCCAAAGAAAGCGCAGATGATCCAAAAGCTCGGCAACGAACTGAATTTCAAATGGAAACGCACGGGCTGCAACGCCGATTCCCCGCTCTTTTTCCAATGCGTGGGCGAAGCAGTCGATTTCGAACAAAACGGCCTGAAGGTTCACCCCTGGGCACTGACGGTGACGGACATGACTTCGAAAACCTTGTGGGGAACCCGCAAGTACAAGAACGTGACCATGAATTTTTCGGTGGGCGACGAGAGATTTGAGATCCCGATGGAGTACGAGAATTACGAGTGCGTTTCAGCGATGAAGTGATTGCCTCACTTGCGCTAGACCGATACGGACGGAAGAGAAATACTAATTTGAGTTCCAAAGCCAAGGCTAGATTGAATGTCTAATTTCCCCTTCCAACCATTAATAACTTGAATCGCATTAAAAAGACCCAATCCATTTCCACTATCAATACCTTTTCCTGACGTATACCCCTCTGTTCCAACTTTCTCCAAAACGTCGATAGACATTCCACAACCATTATCTTTTACTAAAATATTGGGGACGCCATTTTTAAAGCTAACGGCAACTTCGATTGTTCCTTTTTTTCCCTTCATTGCTTCTACCGAATTATTAATCAAGTTCGATACAATTCTGCCGAGATCAACATCATTGACTAAGGCCCACACTGGCTCACTATCATTTTGAACGAACTTAATCTGAACCGCATCACAATACTCTACTCGTTTCTCAGAAACTATTGCGGCCGCAACAGCATTAATGTCTGTAACTTTGAGAGACCCTATAGCACCAGCTAGTTGCGAACTGCTCCGACTAAATGATCCGCCATCAAGACTAGAAATCAGCCGCTGCTCCCTTCCTTTTTTTAAAAGGTCATTCGCAATACCACTAATTCTCTGGATCGCGCTTCGAATTATATCACGCTTTTCTTCCGAAACCTCACTAAGGCTATATACTGCCGCATTCAACGCCGATAGCGGAGAACGAATATCATGCGCAACTTGATTTGAAAGACGTACTTCTATTTGTTTTTGCTCAATATCACGCTCTAATTCAAAAACTTTTTGCGACCTCTCAACCATAATATTAAACGACTTCACTAGGTCGACGTATTCTGCCGCGTCGGTTTCATATCCTTCTTCTTGAATGTTAATCAGTTCGATTTTCTCACTTTTAGAAAGAAAATTCGAAAGTCGATAAATGGGCATAACAATACCATTATCGACATTTCGAAGAAGTGACCGAATATATCTCATGGAAAGAAAGACAGAAATCATAATCACAAGAAGCATGAGTAATGCTTCAAATAGGAAAGCTGTCAGAGAATACTCAACGGTGATCTTACCAGCTGGCACTTCGTTTACACTGTTTGCAGATTCCGAGAAGTAGAGCTCCTCAGTGCTTGCATGTGAAATAAAAACACCATCTTGCTTCTCATGACAAATCGAATCCCCTGAAAAATCTATCGATATTCCAACAACCCGATCCTCTTGCAGAATCTGCTTACAACGAAGAATGACTCGCACCGATTGGCCAGTCATCAATGATTCCCTTAGATCAATCGCAATCCGGCCTGCCCGCTCTTGATCTGCTCTATATATTTGATGGATCTGAATGCCAAAAAAAACAGACACTAGAATCAACCATCCAATAATCTGGATACGGATCATTCTTTTTGAAAAACGAGAATATAAAGTTCTAACTGATATTCTATTCATTCTTCTTGTTAAAGAATCTTAAGCTCAATGGCGTAAGTGAGTGCCCTTTCGGGGCAATCAGCTTATCCGATGAGTATAAGAACGGCATCCTTTGCGTGAAGAATGGAATCATAATCTCATCGTTCTCCATTCTCTGAAAAACTGATGCGTATTTCTTTAGTCTTTCTTCAGAATTCTCATTAAATTTAATTTTGTTAATTTCTTCCATATACCCTTTGGTGGGTAGATGGAAAAATCGGATCAATGGAGCATCAGGGGTAAAAAGAAACAAGAAACCATCCGGATCTCTTTGCCCAGCTTCATAAGGAAACAAAGCTAGGTCAAATTCACCTTTTGAAGCTGGCCCTGATAACTGAGGCCCCTTACCCAAAAGAATATCTAGCTCAATACCACGGCTAAAGAATTCTTTCCTCAGACTTTCCAAAGCCTTATCGGTTAAAAACGTATTAGGCGCAAGAATTCTTATCTTTTCTGGGAAACCTTGAGGCTTCTCTCTTACAACTTTTGCCGCTTTTTTTGAGTAATACTCTCTTAATAGGATCCCTTCGTGTATGAGACTATCTAATGGCTTATCAAACTGACTGAGAAACCCTTCCTTTTCTCGAGCCGCAAGCAGTATGCTTTTCAGAAAAAGACGATTCTCTTTTTTTGACCAGACGTCCTTACCCAAATTGTAGTAGAACATTACGCTTACCAAATCAAAAGACGAGGTAAATACACCATATCCCTTTGGAGGATTTGCTGCGAGCATAAGAGGAGCCTGTAATGTAATATCCACTCTCCCCTTATCTAAGGCATTTTTAAACTCATCTGTTTGGGTTATAGCAAACCTATATTGATCAATGTTGGAGCTCAAAAAAGAACCATTATTTGCTCGGCTCAAGTTTAACTCAGTCCCATTAAATTTCGTTACCTTATATGGCCCAGCTCCATTGGGTCGTTCCGAACTATACCCGGCAGGAAGAATATATACTGCTGCCAGAATTTCTAAGAAGCCTGGATATGGCCCCTTAAGATCAAAAGTGATTGTCTCTTTATCTAAAATCTTTATCGAGTTCGTTCCAGCCTCTAGAATAGAAAGCAGCGGAGCTTTTAAGTATGATTCTGATGTCGCATCCAAATGCTTAAAAAAGGATTCCTTCACATTTTGCACCGTGACCGGAGATCCATCATGAAAAGTCCGATCTTTTCTCAACTTGAAGATATAGTGCTTTCCTTCATTCGATACTTTCCAACTTTCCGCCAATGCACCTACAACCTTAATATCTTCATCTACGTAAACAAGTGGTTCGTGAATCAAATCAATCGCCGCATAATGCTGAAAATTAAGCGCAGTGACAGGATTTAAGTCGATTTTCATTAAGTTGATACCAACATTAACCACATTCGCTCCTTGAGAAAAAAGAGGGCTCGCAACAAAACATAAAACAGCTGATAGAAATTTTATTTTCATTACTTTAGTATCTTTCAGTTATTAACTGCATTTCTCGTTTAAATAGCACTCGGCCTGAAGAACAAAAATATCAATTTTCTCTACCGACCAATTCATCTGGAAGTTTAAGTCATTTACGTAGTAGATCTTACTTAAATCAGATCGAACTAGACCAAACTTTTGAGGTTCATTAAAGTAATGAATATCTTCTCTACCTAAAAATTTAAAGAAGTAGGGAATATCGTTTCGATTCATTTGCTCCATTTCCTCAGAGCAAAACGCAACTTTCGTATTTACTGATTCAGATTGACTCATAGCCAATGCATACTCACTAGTTGGCCTTAAGATGACCCTGCATGGATCTTTCGCAAAAGTTTCAGGAGGAAAGGCATCTAAAAATGCATTACTTTTATCTGAAAGGAAATTTAGTGTTTCCCGCATACCTGCAGCAAAATCTGAAATATACTGTCTACTTAACGACGCCGCCACAACACCTAAACCGCACACATCGCGACTTCCAATATGAGCCGGCGGCAAGACCAAAAGCGTGTCATTTAATGTTAACAAATTGAAAAACATTGCTTCAACATCAATAGGGAAAAAGAGCATCTTCCCGTTTATCTCACCAAATCGAATATTGTCAGCATGAAGATCTGTTAGACCCAACCAACACCAAAGTGCAACGCAGCTCCCAATTGCTTCCGCTACTACCTTCCCCACATTGGGCTTAGTTAGGGATTCAACTCGCTCCACTGTTCCAGAAAAGACATCTTTTCTCTCAATACTTAAGCTAGGAATCATTGAAATAGGATTATGTGAAAAGTCTTTAAAAAGTCTATCAAGAAAGACCACAAGAGACGAGTGATGACTTAGCAGCCACCACTCCCAAACCATCATTCTTGGCTTGAAAATCAAATTCTCTTGTATTAGCCGGACTCGCTCTCCAAAATTATGACTGTCTCCAAGAAACATGAATCCCTCCAAAGAACAATCTAATCAGTGTCCCATGAGGTAGTAGGACTTCCCCTCAATGCACCATTCACTAATTCAATATCAATTCTTTGGTTTTGTTTGAGATATTTTTCTAGAGTCATTTTATCAATCGAGAACTTTCCATCAGGATGCTCATTAATAAGTGTTCTGTCCTTTAGTAGACCGATCATTTCATTGTTCACATCTGTCGCCTCAAAAACCAAAACTTTTTGATCATCAGACTGAACTTGCGGCTGGCCATGAAGAAGTGTTGTTACGATTAAGGTGGCTGTGTAACTCATTTATTACCCCCGTTTAGTTGCAAAATAGCTCCAAATTTATAAATTACCTAACCTCTTCAATTCTCATGCCTATTTTTGGAGTCAATTTTACTCTATGACAAACCTGTTTTTGTTTATTTGAGTTAATGTAGACTCAATCAAGATGCTTTTTAGGAATATATTTCACTAACCAATGCTCCCCTTTTATACAAGATCTTAAAATCTCTTATATAAATGGTTTCCTCTTAGTCCCAAAAATAAAAGATGGCTCTCAAACCGTCTCTCAGGGAAAATATCCCTCAATGTCACACCAACTCCGAGCCCGCAGAACCCTCCGCCTCCCCGTCGATCCGCTTCAGATCCGCTCTATGGGCGACTACGATTTCACCCTGCTCAACTCTAGAACTTGGTTCAATTATGATGAATCCCGCAAAGCCCTGCCCGGACTGATCGAGCACTGGAGCTTTGAGCCCTCAGAGAACAAATACGTATTTCATATTTCCCCTTCGGCTCGATGGTCGGATGGTTCGCCCGTCACAGTCTTGGATCTGATCTTCAATCTCAACCGCGCCATCCAAATCGGCGGATCCTATGGCAGCAGTCTTTCAGGCCTTCTTGATTTTAAATCTATTCAAATTGTGAACGACAAAGAGCTTTCCGTTCAAATTTTTTCATCTCAAAATGCTGGCGTATTCTTTGAGCGAATTGGATCCGCGTTCTTTTCATTGGTTCACCCCAACGAGACAAATGAAAAACTGGATCTGATATCAAACACGCTCTCCTGTGGACCATTTGCCATCGCCGCTCAAAACGCTTCAGAGCTTGTCATGAAAAAGAACCCTTACCACCCAAACCCGCCAGGCCCTGATCAAATTATTTTTCGAGATGCTGACCCGTATTTTTCCATTGAAAGCTTTTGTCGAAACGAAACCTGGGAAAACTATTTTCAAACCAACTCATTCATCCCAACCAAAGAGGCCCATCTTCTAAGCCAATCCAAGCTTCCAATCTGGACGCGAGATTTTGACCGAGTGTCTTTATTGCGCGTCGGAAACGGCGACAAACATTTCAAACAAAGACAAAATCTACTGAAAGCGGTCGAACTGCAATTTGCATCAATGGAAATATCCAGGCATCCTTTTCCCATTCAAAAAGCGACCAGCTTGCAGCCAGAGAAATACCCTTTGTTCGATGTTTTGAAGTACGGCTCAAGCACGGCACCAACCGACCACCCAAAGAACGTTAAACTGCTGGCGATTGCAGGTCCGAATACGGATTTCCACCGCGAAATCTTAAGCCCTGTCTTTAAAAAATTGGATATTTCCGTGGCTTGGGAAATGGTCTTGATCAATGACTTTGTTCAAGCGCTCAAATCAAATACCTCGTACGACCTTGCATTGGTCTCATATGGCGTTGCCGATCCCGAGCCTTCAACCTGGATGTCACTGACAATGGACTCAGAGTTCATTCATGTCTTGCCGGAAGAAAAGAAAACTCTGCAAAAAGCATTTCAATCACCCGATCGGGGTACAGAAATCAAAACCCTCAAATCCTTGCTTCGAAAAATGCACGCACGCGGAAGCTATATGCCTCTTCTTTGGGGTTCAACTCTGTCTGTCGGGCAACCCAACATGTCTTTCGAACTCATCAAACCCACTGACGAAACCGTCGATCTCTCAAAGATCGTGTTCAAACCTTAGCCCCGCCACCAAAAGCCACCCCGCATCAAGCCCCACTCCCAAACCTGCCTCCCTCGGCCCCGCAAGCCTCAGCTCCTCCTCAAGCCCCAGCGGCCCCTGCAACCCCACATAACGCCTCAAAATTCCTTCCCTTTTCCGGCTGCCGGTGGAATGATAAATCTCTTCAAAAGGATTCGCAAAGTGTCTGGATTGACTGAACTTTTAAATTCTCTGTCGGCGGCTGTGCCGGTGTGGGCTGCCGGTGGTGTGGCCTTACTTTTTGGTGTGCTTTTTGGTTATCTGATCTACGGGATTTTCCAAGCTTCCATTCTGAAAATGGCGCAAAACGAGGCCGAGGACATCCTGCAAGACGCGCGCGATGCCGCCGATATCCGCCTGCTGGAAGAAAAAGAGCGCACTCAAGAAATCGAAGTCGAGCTTTGGGCCAAAGATGAAAAGATGATGCTTGAAACCGAAGAGCGCATCGAAGAGCTGGAAGAACTGGTCCAGGAGAAAAAACAAAAAGCCGACAACCGCTACAGCCAAGAACGCCAGAAAACTGTTCAGCACGAAAACGAAGTCAAAGAAGGCGAAGCGCAGGTTCAGGCCCAGGATCAAAGCCTGCAAAAAATCAAATCCGAGCTGAAACGCCTGGGTGAAGAGCTGGCGCAAAAGCTTGCGACCCGCCTGCAGATCACACCGGATCAAGCCAAAGACGAACTGATCCAGCAGCTGATCCAAGAAACGGAAAAGCGCGCATTTGAGAAAGCCAAAGAGTACGAAGAAGACATCAAAGAACACTCGGAGCCCTTGGCAAAAGAGATCTTGGATATCGCTTTGATGCGCTTTGCCCGCGCCTACTGCCCCGAGCGTGGGATTGCGCCTGTTTATTTTGAAACTCCAGATCAGCGTCGCATCTTGGTCGATGAAAAAGGTGAAAATCTGAAAGCCCTGACCGAGGTTACCGGTTGCGATATCATCGTTGATCCGCAAATGGAAATGATCGGTGTCGCCGGCTTCGATCCGGTTCGCCGCGAATTGACCCGCCGAACGCTGGAGCGCTGCCTGCGCGAGAAGAAACCGCTTGGGCCCGAGCAGATCAAGAAATTCGCTGAAAATCAAAAACGCGAAATCCTGAACCAAATCAAACGCGATGGCGACAACCTGGCCAAGGAACTGCGACTGGAAGGATTGAATCCAGAAATCCGTCAGATGATGGGAAGCCTTCGCTTCCGTTACAGCTTTACTCAGAATCAATATTTCCACTGCGGCGAAGTCGGATGGCTTGCCGGCCTGCTTGCGGCCGAACTGGGTGGCGTGATGCCAAAGAAAGCCCGTCGCGCGGGAATGCTGCATGACTTGGGTAAAGCCATGGACCACGAATTGGAAGGCGGTCACGCCGTCATCGGTGCGGACTTTATCCAAAAACGCAACGAAGCCCCTGACATCGTCCACGCGGTCAAAGCCCACCACTATGACGAACAGCCTTCGACCGATATGGCTTTCCTGGTGATCGCAGCCGATGCGATTTCCGGTGCCCGTCCCGGCGCGCGCCGATCGACCATCGAATCTTACAATCAAAAAGTCACCGAGCTTGAAGCCATTGCCCGAAGCTTTGACGGCGTCACCGATTGCTACATCTTAAGCGGTGGCCGCGAAGTGCGCGTGATCGTGAATAGCAAGAAAGTCGACGACATCAAGGCTTTAAAAATGAGCCACGATATGGCCGAAAAAATCGAAAACGAGTGCAATTACCCAGGCCAAATCAAGGTCGTGATTGTGCGCGAAACTTTGGTCAGCGAAACGACCAAGGTTCACGCTTAAGAACTTCAGTTTTCGCAAGTTTTGCAAATCGACTTTGCTCTCTTCCTCACTCACGAACAAGTCGACAAATGGCTTTGTGGACGGATTCCCTCAAGCACAGCAGTGCCGAAGGTAAATGACAGTACATCCATCCATGGAACGCTTACTTCCGGCCGTCGTGGCCGGAAGTCCATAAATAAATACAAAAAAAGATTAATTCTAGCTCTGCTTATTTTTTTTCGACCTGGCGGCCACGATGGCTAGGCGCCCCCGACCGGCAGGCAGCCCTCACATGGATGGACGGCCCACGCTGTATCCAAATCAGCTGTGGCGAGTAACAAAAAATGAGAATCCACCCCCACAGCCCTTTGTTGACTGGCGCAATCCTTCAGCTGGGATTCGGCTCTCCGATGATCGGTCTCTATTTCCGGATCCAGAAGAAATCCAGATTCAACTGGGCGATTTCTTCTGGATTGGATTCTTTGGCTGTTTGAACCATCTTTTTGATCATCTCAACGATTTCGCTTCGGATCGTTTGGAAGTCCTTTTTCGAAATCGAAATATTGGCGGTGTACATCAGCTCTTCATCCGTCAGATCTTCCGAATACTGAATGGCCTTCATTCTCCAATTGGCATGATGGCGCAGCAAATGGGGCGAGCCTTTCGATACATGCGTACGATTGTCCGTCACGACATAAAGCGTGCCTTGCTCTTTGCAGAGGCCAATTTCGCAAAGGAACTTTAAAATTTCGCCGGCCCGGGTCCGCGAAAGGTCAAATCGATCTTTCACCTCTTCCAGACTGCGCCCCTTTTCCGCTGTCGAAGCATAAGCGTGAACGCAAGAGTAGATAAAGCTCGAGTAAAATATCGATTTCTCTTCATCGGTTAAAATGCGATAGTCACTGACCCGGTTGGCAATTTTCAAAGAGGCCTTTTTGACATCCGCAAGCTTGGAAATCCAATACTGCTTCAGGCTTTTTGTGCCAGCGCGCTCTTTCTCAACGAGCAAAATAAAATAGTCTCGCTCGATTCCGACAAGCCCCAGGTAATCCGCCAGAAGATCCGCCTGCTCGAGATTGAGCTCTTTCGTTCCATGAAAAACTTGGCTGATAAAGGTGGAACTGACCTGAAGATGCGAAGCCATTTTGCGGGCTTCACCATAGCCTTTCCTTGGCAACAGAGACAAAAAATGGGTTAAAAAAGCCCTGTAATCGTCAAAATCAAAAATCATAAAACCACCGTTAATTTCATAACTTATCGGCGATTTGATCCGTTTAGTTAAAACTTCCTTATAGTTTTCACTTTAAATATCTAGAAGCAATTTACGCCAGGCATTACTTTGTCTCAAAGTGAGGCATCGAAAATATGAAAACGGAACTTCTGCACCAGCGCCTGAAGAGATTGCGGAAAGAAGCCAATCTCACGGCAAAAGAGATGGCTCTTCAAGTTGGAGTTCCGCAAAGCACCTATGTGGACTGGGAACATGGGCGCGGAATGAAAGTTCCACCGTTGCAAAAGATTAGTCAGGTGTTGGCGATTTCTGTCACCGAACTTCTCACGGGACAGAAACCATCCCTGCAAACTTTCGTGACGGAGCTTGAAAAAATCGAGCTTCACCTGCGTGAGATCAGAGCTCAATTGAGCTCGATTTTATAATCCGGTTTTCCGGTTTTCATTCGTCAAAATCAGATGTTGGCACCAAGCTCGCATCGAAAAAGGACAGGAGAGTGTTCTATGAAGTTTCTAGCCATCAGCATTTTAAGCCTTGGGCTTTTCAGTCAGGCCTGGGCCCAGCAAAAAGCGGCCTTCGACAAAGGAGCAAGCCTTTCACTGACCCAACAAAATCAGTTGAAAGCGACTTCACCTTTTAAAGAAATCTCATCGCTCAAGGCGGTCTCTCCGAGCGAAGGAAAGAAATTTCCACTCACGCTTCGCGAGACCCCGCTTAAAAAAGAGATCGACATGAAAGGCGGAGGCGTCGTCAATGATGGCGGCGGAGACAACTGCGAACCCCGAATTCAAGAGATTCGTGATGATATCGCTTTGTGGATTCAGCGAGGCCGGCACTCGCAACTGCGCGATATGACAGTCAGCCCGGAAACTTACGCCGAACGCATGCAGCAATTTTTAAAGGTGACGAAGGAGTCAGATGGCCGTCTTCGCCCCGAAACGACAATCGCCTGCCAACATCATCCCATCGAAGTGCAGGGCGAAGAAAAAGTTTGCCGCTTTGATTTGTTACCCCAAGGCCCGAAGATCACCTGCTACGCCGAAGCCTTCATGAACAAAAGCCTCATGGACGAAGACGAACAGTACCGTTTGATCTACCACGAATACGCGGGCCTAGCCCAGCTTGAGCCGCCATTCGGCTCCCAGTCGACCTACCCTCACTCGAAACAAATTTCGGCCTTTCTGAAGGTGCAGCTTGTGAAGAGACTGGCGATACGTTCAGATTCAAAAGTCGATTTACAGCCCTATCGCGATGCTTTCCAAAAAGCTCGTAAATTAAAAAGCATCGACGAGCTGTTGCAGTACTTGGGTCGATCACGACAGGATCTGCCAATCGCGCTGTTCGCCGAGCAGAACCAATTTGACGATGCTTATTCAACTTCGCTTTTAATCATCAATCGCGCTGAAAAAGAACTGGATCCCACTCGCTTTATTATGGCTTCGGGAAATGTGAAGGTTCCGAACATCCCCGACCTTTCAACCGACTGTTGGTGGTGGAGCAAAGGTACATGGACCGGGCTTTATGACAACATGGAAGGCGCTTACCTTTCCACAAAGGACGGCGATTTGGCTCTTTACAATAAAAAATGGATTTCGGGACAGCTGACCCAAACCCGAATGAGATTCCGCATCGCTGTCGACGCGCAAAATACCGCTCGCTACATCATCACGGTCTTTGAAATGCTCGACAAACCAAGCCTTGATGTCAGCGCCGGCAACGTCTGGATCGAACAAAGCCCGATGACGTTCTCGGTGTTGCATCTCTCGGTTGCGAGCCTCTATGAAAAGGACAATTACAACTGGTGCCGTAGTCTCTACTAATAATCCGAAACAAGAGATCCGAAATAACTGATTTAAATTTAGCAATAACCTTGGAGAAATTTTATGAAAAAACTGATCGCGACTTTGTTACTGTGTAGCTTGAATGCTTTTGCCGGTGCTTACTCGGTCAATGGTGAAACGATGGAGTGCCGAATCAATGCTGGTAATGGCATTCCGGCGCTTCCGATGGAAACAACTGACGGAACCGTCTTGAAAATGAATTATCAAGAGAACGGCATATTTATCGAAGCGACCTATGTGCCATCCGAAGCGAATCAAATTCAGTTCTACTACTTTGACGGTCACAAAATGAACAAAGTTAACACGGCCGTTCCTTTGCGTGATCTGAATATCGACAGAGTGAAGGCGACCGCAAGTATCGAATTGACGTTTGCGGACGAATTGACTGCTGTCACCTGCAACGTTCGCAATGTTCCGACTGGGAGCCCAATTCCCCCTTCCCCAAAATTGAAGTAGCCGCGCGCACGGCTCAAGATTCTTGCCACAAAAAACAAAACCCCATCAAGGAAGCTTGATGGGGTTTTTAATTTCCAGCCTACCGCCGCCGCGTCACTGCCGCGATTGCGCAGGAACCGGCCCGGCTTACGCCAGTGGCTTTTGCATTTGCACCACAGGTTTTTGTGGTGACTCGGTATTTTGACCGCGGTCGTGGTACTGAGCCTGAGTGAACTCGTCAACCAGGATCGCATCGTATCGGGCCGCCGCTGCGTCTTTCCACAGGTTGAACTCTTCGGCTGTGATGACGCCTTGAGCTTTTGCCGATTCAAACAGAGCCGGTCCTTTTTGTTTCGCCAGAACTTTCTTGCGAACGGCATCGCGGACTTTTTTCTCGATCTTTTCAGATTGGTGCACAAGCTTCATCGTGTGATCCAAGCGTGCGACCTGCTCTTCTTTGTTTTTCGGGATGTAAATACCATCCGTCAAACGATCCCGAAGCTCGCCACCGGCCAAAACACCCTCAACCACCACGTGTTGCAAGTGATCGGAAGCATGCGAACCAATCGAGAAGACGCGTGACCATGAACCCAAGATCTCTTTAAAGATAAAGTTCAAAGTCCCGAACAAGATCTTGCCGAAGCCTTTTTGTTCGACATTGTACATGTTATCGAAAATGCCATCGAAACCGTTTTGGATTTCGCTGAGGGCATGTTTCAAAACGTACTTGGCATAGGCCACGTCAGTTTCGCGCTGACCTTCCGCTTCGAAACGGCGGATGGTTGCGGTTGCGATGTACATCCAAGCCAAGATATCGGCAAAACGACCGGTGATCTTTTCACGGAATTTCAATGATCCGCCCAAAGTTCCCATGGCCAAATCCGCCAAGATCGCAAAGCTTGCCGAAGCCCAAGCTAGGCGACGGTAATACATTTTCAAAGGACCGCTGTAGTTAAAATAAGTGACGTAACCACGGGTCACACTTAATACGAAAGAACGGAAGCTGTTGCGAACAATGTGGCCCACGTGGCCCCAGAAAGCCGCATCGAAACCTTTCAGGTCTTTCTTTTCGATGGTGTCGACTTCTTTGAACGCGTAAGGATGTGCTCGCAAGGCCCCTTGACCAAAGATGATCAAAGTTCTTGTCATGATGTTCGCGCCTTCAACCGTGATACCGATCGGTGTCGCGATATAGATTTCAGCCAGAACGTTACGAGGTCCCATTGAAATCCCCGCACCACCCATGACGTCCATCGCATCGTTGATCATCTTACGACCCAGCTCGGTCGAATAGTACTTTGACATCGCCGTGATCACACCTGGCTTAATGCCCTTGTCGATCGCACCCAAAGTGAATCGGCGCATCGCCTCGAGACCATAAGTGAAACCAAAGATACGAGCCAAAGGCTCTTCGACACCTTCGAATTTACCGATGGAAACACCGAACTGCTGACGAACCACACTGTGCGCCGAGCACACGCGTGTTGCGAGCTTCGCACCACCGACGGATTGCGCTGGCAAAGAAATACCGCGACCGGCTGCCAAACATTCCATCAACATCGTCCAACCTTGACCTGCACCTTCAGCGCCGCCCACGATCGCATCGATTGAAACAACCACGTCTTTACCGTGTGTCGGACAGTTGTAGAATGGAACGCCCAAAGGATCGTGACGATTTCCAAGCACCACACCCGCCGTTTTTGCCGGAATCAAAGCACAAGTGATACCGACGTCTTCGCCTTTACCCAGCAAGTTCTCTGGATCGCGCAAACGGAACGCCAGACCGACGACTGTTGAAATCGCAGCCAGCGTGATCCAACGCTTGTTCCAGTTCAAACGCACATACAGTTTTCCGTCTTGGCCTTTGAACACCACACCTGTGGACGTGATCGAGCCGGCATCTGATCCCGCCGTTGGCTCGGTCAAACCGAAGCAAGGAATCTCTTCACCGACGGCCAAACGTGGCAGGTAGTGCTTCTTTTGCTCGTCCGTTCCATAGTGAATCAAAAGTTCGCCGGGCCCCAAAGAATTCGGAACCATGATCGTGATACATGTCGAGATCGAGCGGCTGGCCACTTTCATCACGACTTCCGAGTGCGCCAAGGCCGAGAAGCCCAGACCGCCGTACTCTTTCGGAATGATCATGCCTAAAAACTTTTCGCGCTTGATATGATTCCAAACGTCTTGCTCCAGCTCGCGCGTGCGCCAAACGTTCCAGTGATCGATCTTACGGCAAAGCTCTTCAACAGGGCCCGCCATGAAAGCTTTTTCTTCAGCGGTGAGATCTGGGTAGACCTCTTCTTTCATGATTTTTTTGAAATCCGGTTTTCCCGAGAAGAGATCTTTTTCAACCCAAGTCACACCCGCTTCCAGAGCCGTTCGTTCTGTCGGAGAAATCTTCGGCATGAACGGCGCCATGATCTTCATCAGCGGACCGGAAACGATCATGCGACGAAGAGGTGGCAAGTTGAAGATCACGGCGACCACCGCGCCTGCGATCAAGAGCCACATCGGGGCCCCGAAGCCGATCAGGATTGCGGCACCAAGCAGTGTCCAAACAATCAGCGGGCTTCCCAAGTAGCCGACCACGATCACTGCCAGCAGTGAAAGCGCCGTCCACATTCCTATGTTTTCGTAAAAGCTTCCGTACAATGCGAAGTTATCCATGAGTGCATTCTCCCTAATGGTATAGAGCCATCGCTTTAATCATGATCCTGGGGTTGCAAGTTGGCAAGATCTCTCGCCATTTTTGAATAGGACGTGACGATTTCGAGACCTTTTGAGACAATTAGAGTACGGACTCTAAATTCGACAGGAAATGCTTTACCAATGCTTGGATTTTTCTACTTTTGACACTTCGGACACCAAAAAGTCGAGCGACCCGCCATCACGGTCAGCTTCAAGCGTGTCTTACAAACAACACATGGCTCGCTGTCACGACCATAAACTTGATGAGAGTCCTGATAACTTCCCGACTCGCCCTGGGTGCCGGCGAAATCTGAAATCGAAGAGCCACCGCCTTCGATCGCAAGCTCCAGAACTTTTTTGATATTCTGAACCAAAACCTGGACCTCATCCTTCGTGACGCGATCCGCCCGACGCGAAGGTCGAATGTGAGATTGAAACAAAACTTCGGAAGCGTAGATGTTGCCGACGCCGACGACAACCTTCTGATCCATCAATGTGGTTTTGATCGGCGCTTTTTTGCCGCGCAATTTCGTCCATAAATAATCCGCTGAAAATTCGGCGTCTAAAGGCTCGGGTCCTAAAACCTTCAGCCGCGGGCTGGATTTTAAATTTTGCATGTCATAAGTTTCAAAAATGCCAAAACGCCGCGGGTCCCGAAACGCGAGCCGCATCTGATTCGACAGATACAGGTAAATGTGATCATGCAAAAGCTCGTCACCTTTGACTGCCAAACGCCAGGTTCCGGTCATACCCAGATGCGAAAGAATCCCGCCTTTTTCCGTTTCAATCAGCAGATATTTCGCCCGACGCTTCACCGCTAAAATGCGCGCCCCCTGCAGGCTTTGCAATTTTTTGATCGGCATGGGATCACGCAAATCGCGACGCAAGAATTCGATCTTCTCGATGCGCGGTTTTTCTTTCGTCAGCTCGGAAAGCTCTCGTCGAACGACTTCGACCTCTGGAAGTTCTGGCATTAGACACCTACCTTTCTCGGCCAAGTCTTAAGGCGTTGGCAATGACCGACACTGAACTTAAGCTCATCGCCGCAGCGGCGTAAATAGGACTGAGCAAAATACCAAAGAACGGAAAGAGAACGCCGGCCGCGACCGGAACGCCAAGCGCGTTGTAGAAAAATGCGAAGAACAGATTTTGTTTGATGTTCGCAATGGTTTCCAGACTGAACTCTCTGGCTTTCGCAATTCCATTCAAGTCACCTTTAACCAAAGTCACGCCCGCACTTTTCATTGCGATATCCGTTCCGGTTCCCATAGCGATTCCCACTTCCGCCTGGGCAAGCGCCGGAGCATCGTTGATGCCATCACCCGCCATACCCACCAAAAACCCCTGGGACTGATATTTTTTAACGATCTCAACCTTTTGCTGAGGCAGAACATCCGCCACGACCTCATCAAGATCCAATTTTGCGGCCACAGCCTGCGCGGTCATTTGACTGTCACCAGTTACCATCACGATTTTCAAGCCTGACTGCTTTAATGCCTGAAGAGCCCCTGGCGTCATTGCTTTGATCGGGTCCGAAACCCCAATTAAAGCTGCCATCTTTTTTTCAACAGCAACGAACATCACCGTCTGACCATCTCTTCTTAAGTCATCTGCGATCTTCTCGGCTTCTGCCAGAGCAATTGAATGATCGGCCATCAAGGTCTTATTCCCCACATGCAGAATTTTGCCGGCTACGATTCCCGAAGCGCCTTTTCCGGTGACCGATTGGAACTTTTCAACCGGTAAGAGCGGAGCCCCTTTGTCTTTCGCACTTTGATAAATGGCATTTGCAAGTGGGTGCTCACTTTCCCGCTCGATACTTCCAACCAGTGACAGTATTTCTTCGTCACGAAATCCGCCGAATGTTTTAAGCGAGGTCACTTTTGGCTTTCCTTCCGTCAGAGTTCCTGTCTTATCTACGATGAGAACCTGAATCTGGCGAAGAATTTCAATTGCGCCGGCATCTTTGAATAGAATTCCCCGTTTGGCCGCTTTCCCTGTCGCCACCATAATTGACATGGGTGTCGCAAGCCCCAGGGCACAAGGACACGCAATAATGAGCACGGCTATGGCGTTCACAATGGCGTTTGCCAGTTTCGGCTCTGGCCCCACCAGAAGCCAAACAATCGCCGTCACGATCGAGGCCAATACAACAATCGGAACAAAATATCCTGACACCGTATCCGCCAATTTTTGAATCGGCGCTTTCGAACGCTGAGCTTCAGAGACCATCTGAATAATCTGTGCCAACAGCGTTTCCCTCCCCACCTTTTTGGCTTCGATAACCAAAGAGCCTGTCCCATTGATCGTGGCACCGATCACATTCGAGCCGGATTCTTTTTCAACGGCAACCGGCTCCCCGGTCACCATCGACTCATCAATCGAACTGCTTCCGGAAATCACGATGCCATCAACCGGAACTTTTTCTCCGGGTCTGACTTGCAGCTTGTCTCCAACTTTGATTTCGTCAAGAGGCACTTCTTCAATAGTTCCGTCAGCCTTCACTCTTCGCGCTGTCTTCGGAGAAAGGCCCAACAAGGCTTTGATCGCAGCGCTTGTCTGACTTCTTGCTTTCAGCTCCAGAACTTGCCCCAACAAAACCAATGCCACGATCACCGCCGCCGGTTCAAAATAAAGATTTACCAAGCCCGTGTGTTCATTCTTCATCGAATCCGGGAATATGTTCGGCATCACCACGCCAAACAAACTGAAAAGATAGGCAATCCCAACCCCAAGCCCAATGAGCGTGAACATATTTAGATTTCTTGTCTTCAGCGACATCCAAAATCTTTCAAAGAAAGTCCAGCCGCTCCACAAAACGACCGGCGTGGCCAAGGCAAATTCGATATAATTCATCCATGCTTGGCCATCATGAGAAGAAATGAAATGCCGCCCACCCATGGAAACAAAAAGAAGCGGAATACTGAGCACAACCGAAAGAATAAATCTTTTGCGCATATCTAAATACTCGGTTTGATCTTCTTCATGATCTGCGGTCAGAACTGTTGGCTCAAGCGCCATCCCGCAAATCGGGCAGCTTCCCGGCCCCATTTGTCTTATCTCGGGGTGCATTGGGCATATGTACTCGACATCCAAACGAGGGCTTACGGTCTCTTTCTTTGGAGATCGATACTTTTCCGGTTCATGATCAAATTTCGTTTTGCATTTTGGATTGCAAAAATAATAAGTCCGGCCTTTATATTCGGAGGCTCCACCTTTTGCGGTCTTTGGGTCAACCTTCATGCCACAAACAGGATCAAGGACTTCCGTTCCAGTTTTTTCGTGAGTTGAACAGCAGTCTTTATGTTCCATATCAATCTCTGACTTTCTAATAAATGAGCTTTACGATCTCTTGAATTTTCTCTTCCGATTGAAACGAGTCACCAGCGCTCAACGCTTGCTTCACGCAGCCCCGAAGGTGGGTTTTAAAAACTTCCGCCTCGATCGCTTTCAACGCCGACGAAGCGGCTTTGAGCTGCGCGATGATGTCGGGACAATATCGTCGACCGACGATCATTCGCTCGATCCCCTCGATTTGTCCTTTCACTCGATTCAGTCTTACTAAATGCCCCGAATGATCCGGGTGATGAGCCCCACCACCTGCGACATCCCGGGGCGGCTCACCTTTCGACTTTCTAGTGCCTTTAGCTGCCTGAGATCGATTTTGAGATTTATTTTGCATACCTGACTCCTCATGTCACAATATTGACTACTATACCCTACCTGGGGTATAGTAGTCAATATCAATCGCCTGCAGGAGGAGTTTAGGATTCTTGAGGGCCGGTTACCTGAGCGCCATCACCGCTTGGATCGGATTTACAATTCCATCCGCAGCCCTGCTTGTTCTATTTGCTTTCGGAGTTGCAAGCTTGATTTGTCGTCATTCCGACCGCCTTGACTGCCGGATCGCTAACTTAGCCCCATTGGCAATTGCAAGTTCACCACAAAAGCCTTGCTCGATCTGAGAAAAACTCATCAAATCAATAGAAGCGATCTAACATCAGGAGATGAAAGACATGGCCTCGTTGTCAGAATATACCAATGTGTTCAATACATCTTTGAATATCCTGAAAAAGAAAGGCTACCGTTTGTGGCAGGATTCCGAAACGAAGATGTACTGCGCCGAAAAGAACGGTTGGGATTTTATGGCGGATAGCCCCTGTTCTTTGCTTGGACTGATTGCCATTTATGAATGGAAATCGCCAAACCAGTATCAAGAGTATTGGTGGAAAGAAGAGAGCGAAAGATTGTACGGGGCTCTTGATTCCGCGCCTCCCGAGTATACTCCCGTCTACGCAAAACCGAGCCGATCTTAAACGGCGATCCATCATATGAGATAGAAATATGAAAAAACACCAAGTTCTACATCGAGCGCCAAAAGCTGACGAACCGCAAGCCCCTTTCACAAATCTTCCGCCCGAGATCACGCGGGCCGAATTCTTTTACACTGATGATTCTTGGATTCAGCAGCAGATCCTGCAAAATGCGAATGGCGAAGAGGTCGATGCCACGGCCCATTTGGCACCGCCGAGAATTGCCAGCATTCCAAAAAATTCGACTTTCTATTTTTATAAACAGGGCTCATGGACCATTTTGACCGCCAGCTCGGACTTGGACCAAGTCGATGTCACACAAAAAACCAACCCAGCACCGGGCCTTGAATACTTTGAAACCGCCCAGTGGAATTTTGAAGGTGAACAAAAACAGTACCGCGGCGTGGTTGTGCGATACACCACACAAGGACATCCATTTTATGTCGGCTACTTTGGCGTCCGCCCCGCCGGCACGGACGAAGAGATCCCAGAAGAAAGCGCGGGCTACAGCCTTCGCCAAACCTTGGGTAAAGGAAATCCTTTGATGTTAGCCGCGAAAGAAAATGATGCGGCGGCCGTTCAAACTTTGTGGGATTTGGGTCTTTGGCAATCACCAGGTGCAGCTTTTCATGCAGCCCTTGTGGGTCAGTCCGAACTTTCAGTGCGGATTCAAGAAGCCCAGAAAAAATCCAGCCCAGCCGCCCCGCTTTTTGCCGATCCCAGACAAAGAAGCTCTCGACCCCATGGCGTCCCACCAGAAGCGATTTACGTTCCAGGCTACGGCGCCTATGTTTTGGGAAATTTGCCGGCAAATGGAAAGCTGAATGGTTCTTACCAAGCCTGGGAATGTGACTGCGAAAGTGAAAAAGCCAAGCTGGGCGAGTTGGCATTTGAAAATGGCCAGCTTGCGCACGAAATCCGACATAAATCATCCGGCAAGGTCGAAACCAAATACTTCACCAGCGGTCCGAAAAAAGGCGAAGAACGATTTTCCTGCATCTACCGCGGCCCCCATCCTGAAAGCGAAATCGAATATCTAGAAAATGGAGATTACTTCAGCCGCAAATACGCCAGCGGAAAATTGCAGATTGAAAGCTATTGCGTGAACGACACGGTCACAACAGAAAAAACTTTTTCCGCATCCGGTGAAGCCATCTCTTTGACAGAACCAGCACCACAAGCACGAAAGCTGACAGTTTTCTCTGAAGGCAAGCCGCGTCTGACCGGCTTCCTGGATTTCGATGGGCACATCATCAACACATTCCAAATTCTAAATCTCGATGGCACAGTCGCAAGCCAGCTGAACTTTGATGATTATTTCAACCCCTTCCGCTGTCTGAGCCACGAAGATCTTTTGCCATTTGTGACATCGTTTCAAAAACTGATTCAGCAAGCCGAAGGTGACAGCAAAATATGGGAAAAACACAAGGGGCACTTCATCCAGCCCCAAGCTGTGAATGCTTTTATATTGGGAATGGCGTCCCCCGATCCAGCCATGTTCGGATACTGCTTAAGCCTGATCTGGCAAGACGCAGTCCATGACGAGATCGCCTCGGAACGCTGCGGCCTTTTGCTTGAATCCACAATTCCGCTTCTCACCAAAACCGAAAACGCCAAACATCAAATGAACCTTTTAGAATTCAGCGTCGGCAATTGGGAATTTTTAGGAGAAAACCGCAAACAAACACCAGGACTGTCCGACAATGTGGATGCCGCTTTTAAAAAGAGCGAAGCTATTTTTAAAGAGCTTGCCACAAAGGGCCTGAGCGATGAAGTTCGCCAATTGGCAGCGGATTATTTGGAGATTCAGGCTACTGAATAGCGGCCGCTGCTTGCTGAAGGTCGATCAATGTCGCTTGAAGCGTTTGAAGATCTTCGATCAGCTTTTGCTTCTCTGATGGATTTTGAGTCTGCGCAATTTTCGCTTCTAGCTCTTGTTTTTGCTTCTTTTGATACTGAATCATCAGATGCAAAGCTTGACCACTTTGCTCTTCTGAAACTGACGCGATTGGATCACCGGCCTTCTCTTCACGAGCCGATTTTTCTTGCAAGTTTTTGGAACCTTGCTCGCTATCTGTTGGAATTAGACTGACAGCCAAAACACCTTGAAAACCCGAGTAAGCCATTTGGATAATTTTTGCCACATATGCACAATAAGCAAGCGCGTACTTTGTACCGATATACCACCTGTAGAGAGCCAATGCCCATCCAAGGAACCCGACTTCGTTTTTGCCCCATCGCTCACCACGATCTATTCCAGTCTATTTCTCCCCGCTGGCAAAATCTGCCATCCAACAATGGAGATCTTTTTGCAGCTGATCGTCATGAACCATAGATAAGGATGTCATATGGAAACAGGTGATCGCTACAAGACCTTTGAAAATCGCAGGGAAGCCGCCGAGCTGTTGATACCGCTTCTGCAAGACCTGAAAGAATTAAACCCACTGATCTTAGCAATTCCGCGCGGAGCCGTGCCGATGGCTCAAACTGTAGCTCAGGCCTTGCAAGCCGAGATGGATTTGGTGTTGGTGAAAAAAATCAAACACCCCCACCATCACGAATTTGCCATTGGCGCCGTCACCGAAAGCGGTGAGATCCTGCTTTCGTCGGGCGCGCAGGAAATGAATCCAAAAGAAATCGAGGCTTCCGCCCTGGCCGAAATTCAAAAACTGCAACGACAGCGTCTTCGGTACACCGGCACCGAGCACGCACATGCGATCGAAGGACGAACCGTAATCATTGTCGATGATGGGATCGCAACCGGCTCCACCATGGCCGCCGCAATCCAAAGCCTGCAAGCGCAAAAAGCAAAACGCATCGTCGTCGCGGCCCCGGTCGCCAGTCACGAGTCCATCCGCCGACTTGAAAATCAGGGCGCCGAAGTCCGCGTCTATTATGTTCCGCAATTCTTTGGGGCCGTTAGCTACTTCTATAACAATTTCGATCAGGTTTCAGATGCCGAGGTTGGCGAGTTCTTTCAGCTTCGCAGTTTTGATATCAACATCAGCGCCGTCGATCAGCATGTGACCTTAAAAGCAATCCTGGGAAGGCCACGTCATCCCAAAGGTCTGATCATCTTTTCGCACGGAAGCGGCAGCGGACGCCTGAGCCCCCGCAATCAGTTCGTCGCCGATCTTCTGAACCGTCAGGGCTACGCGACCATCCTGGCCGATCTTTTGACCGAGCAAGAATCCCACAACCGCGCCAACGTTTTTGATATCTCGCTGCTGTCAAAGCGTTTGATCTCGATCACCAATTGGGCCCTTCGCCACCCCGAGCTGAAATCTTTGCCGATTGGGTATTTTGGAGCCAGCACCGGAGCCGCATCCGCACTGGTTGCAGCTTCGCGACTGCCAAGATTCGTGCAAGCGGTGGTGTCTCGTGGAGGCAGGCCAGATCTGGCGCTGGCAAGCCTTCGTGATGTGAAGTGTGCGACTTTACTTTTGGTCGGCAGCGAGGATCACGAAGTGCTGGCTTTCAATCAAGCCGCCTTCAAAGATTTGCGAAATCCGAAAACTTTGGACATCATCGAAGGTGCCACACATTTATTTGAAGAACCAGGAAAGCTGGAAGAGGTCGCAGAAAAAGCCCTGAATTGGTTCGACGCCAAAATGCATCCCAAAAAAGAATCACGGCCGACCCCTAACAACCGGGATCAGACCGTGCGAATTTAGACAGGAATCATTAAGGGCAGATGTATTCGCCTTGTGAAGACGAGATGTCTTTCACTTCAGGAGTCACGCCACCAGTCGCAAGCATCGCCGATTCAACCGTGATTTTCAGACCATTTGGATTTGGTGAGCTGGACATAGAAACCACTTCGAAAGAAGTCGTGTAGAAGAAATCGCGGATTTGATCTTGCTTCTCGATGCGCTCAGAAGTTTCGATTTCTTTGATGGCCGTCAGGCAAGAGTATTTTGTGAAAACCTGCAGGGCAATTTGATCTTGCAACATTTCCGGAACGATTGTGTCCGCTTTGTACGAGCTTGCGAAAACGCCAGCATTTGCATTAAACGACAAAGCGATCAGAATAAAAGAAAAAACGGATTTCATCACGGGACTCCTTTGGTGATTCCAATTTGATTTGCGAAGGCAGGTTTACCACAAAACCGGGGTCCGGTTTTTCAGGTTTGTGTTGGGATCATTTAATGCCGCTTTGACCCGATTTTATTTTGATGCTCCACTAGGGACACATGGCAAATTTACAGCCTCCCCTTTCAAGATGGCCTGTTTCTGTCGCTTACGACATGCGATTTGAATTCAAACACTCGCCAAAACCGATTTGGGGCGCGGGCATCACGACCGAGATTCGCATCACCCTGAAGCCTGGCGAAGAAATGCAGTGGCACCGCGAGCAGATGATGGTCAAGATCATGCATTTTGGTGCCCTGTGCGGACTGGGTGCGTTTGGAATTGTACCGCCTGTGGGATTCGATCCGATGAATTCAGTCCTGCAATCAGCAAAAGAGTCTGACAATCAGTTTCAGTGGAGGCTGAAAGATTGGCCCGCCACCGACGACAGCCTGACGGTGCTTGCCAGTCTTTTGATGGGCGGTGATGTCGCTTCTGTGATCGAAAAAGTCGAAGTCAGTGGCAACGACCAAGCCGCAAACGTCACACTGGCACAAGGCGAAACCCCAAAACCTTCACTGTATCCGGCCGCGATCCATCCACTTCCATTTCCTTGTCGCATCGAGGAAAGCGGTGATGATCAATTCAAGCTGGAATTGCAATTTCGAAACGAGCTGACGAAAGACATGCGCGCCGATATCGAAGAAGCGATTTTATTCTGGGCTGTGGTCACAGCTCATGGCGCTTACGGTGTCGCCCCGGTCGAACCACTGAAATGTGGAATTCAATTCAGCGAAACATTCGAAGGCGATGGCTTTGAATTGCATTGGCAGATGTGGGACTTCCGCGCCCATCCCGAAGCGCTGAACGGCTTGATCAATGTGATCCACACGCTTCATCACCAGACCGCACCGGTCTTGGCTTGCCGCATCCGCTAAAAATTTCAAACCTCATCTCTTCGAGATCAGATCGAAGAGCTGGACCTATCCTGCAGATTCCCCGAAAAACTGGACCTTAGCTCGCCCCACAAAACTTGTTTAGATCTGGGGAGCTCCGATAACATCATTATGTTGTCACACAAGGAGGGCCCATGGGCTTGAAAGAAAGAAAAGCAGTTCAGGAATTCCAAGAGACTCGTTTCAACAACTGGAAAAATGAGATCCAAAACGCAGCAGGTTTCACACCAGAGTTTGAAATCGAGTGGGACACAATGGCCGTTGATGGTCAAAGCCACCTTTTCGAAGAAGGATTCCAAAAAGTTTATTTCGAACCCATCGTCAACGCTTTGAAAGCCATCGCTTCCGACAAAATGGGTGCTGATGCTTTGAAAGCAGGACTTAAAAAGATTCACGTTTGCAACAAGTCGGGCTACTACAGCCCAGGACAGGCAATCACTTTCGAATCTGGCGTTTTAAAAATCGATCACGAGCCGACTAGCAACATGTCCGACATCGAGCCTCGTCAAAAGAAGATCCAAGATATCTTGGAAAAAAATCTGTAATCTGATTTTCTAAAAATCAAACTGACGGGTCTTCAATTTGAAGGCCCGTTTTTTTTGAACGAAAGGAAGAACCACATGGAATTCATCACTCCGGATAAAGGTTGGGAAAGACTGCTCTTTGATTTGGGCGACAAGAAAATCGAAGTCATCGTGCACACCTTGAATAAATCAATGCAAGGCTTGATTCTGAAAGTGCAAAGCGGCGTCTTGGTTTTCGAAGAACACACGGATCGCTTTCGTAAAAACGTGACCTATGTTCCCCTTTCACATATCGTTTCAGTGAGCTCGAACTTTCAGTGATCCAAGTGGGGTCTGATGCCTGATACCGAAGTGACTTTGATTGAAGAAGTGATCGACATGGCCTTGCACCAAAAGGATCTGCACTTTTTGGTGATCAGCTACGAACCCGAAAATCCAGCTTCTGGCGGCGGACTGGTTTTCACCAGATCCCCCGCCCCCGCCGAAAAATCTCTTTGCATTCTTTCCACCAACGATCCGGTCCGCTGCATATCTTGCTCTAACAATGGAAATCTTTGGATGGGAAGCCTGTATGGTTTGATCTGGACAACCGCGGCGACCGGATGGCCGAGCACGGACGATACCGGTGTCGACTTTGCCATGCCGGAAGGCAACCGCAACTGGTGCTTTTACGCTTTGCCAAAAACGGACGACGACGGCTTTTACCAAGCAATCGCCATCGAAGCCTTTGATGACGGCTGCGTTTTTGTCGGCACTTCGAACGGAAATCTCTTTCACTGGAATGGCAAGGACTGGAAGAGATTCGACACCAACACCAAAGACCGCGTCGGCAAAATTCGCGCCTTCGCAAAAGACAATGTCTGGGCTTCGTTTTCCAATCAGGTCTTTCATTTTGACGGTGAACACTGGAGCAAAGTCCCGACGGCATCCGTGATCAATGGTGCGATCGTTGGCTTTGAAAAATCTCAAGATGGCAGCGATATTATCGCCTGCGCTTCTCGTGGAGAGCTTTACAAAGGCTCCCCGCAAGGTCTTTCCCTTTGGCTCGATCTTCCGCAAACCTTTGCCAGCATGTGCTGGCATCAAGATCGACTTTTGCTAGCGGTTTCAAACCAAGGCTTGGCCGAATTGAAAAATGGGAAACTGCATTTTCTGTGCAAAACACCGCAACCGGTTTTTGCCCTGTGCTCGAATGGCGCACACGTGTATTCGGTGATTCCATCAAAACAGGCCGAGTACGGTGAATACACTATCACCGCATCGGCTGCCGCTGGGAAAGTTTGGTCCTATTAAATTAACGAAAACTGGTTGATTTGGCGTTGGTCATTTTGGGCTGGAACGAAACCAGCTTTTCCAGCGAACCTAAAACTTTTTCGGTCAGCATAATGACCGGCTGATCCAAAACGGGCTTCGGCTCGTGCGAGAAAATCTGATTCAAAATTCCACCCAATCGTCGACCACCCTGCAAGATACGCTGATCGATGACCTTGGCTGCGTCCTGCTGGTATTGATCTTGCGAATTTTCGTAATTCGTATCGTAAGCCACCTTGTGAAAGCTTAAAGACTCTTGATACCAAGTGCTGACATCACCCAAAGCTTGCGGCGCTAGCGCTTGCTCTTTATTTTGATCGATCAACCACTGCGCATAAGCGTAGCTGGGGTCTCGATAATTGTAGCCTTGGATCTCGTTCGCCCGCGCATTGATCACGTCCGAATCCCAAACCTTATGAAGATTCGTCTCGGAACCTTTCCAGCGCAGCTGAATTCCGTTACCGCCGTACATGCGCGCTTCACCGGTGTGCAATGGCTGATGTAAGTCTCCAACAAAGTGAACCAAGAACTTCAAGGCCGCCTGACGGTCGCGACGAGCCGCTGCTTCGTCGTTCAGAATGACCTCCGCGGCCGAGATGGCTTCCACCACACCGGCGCGATAGCGATATCTTTCTGCCGATGAAAGCTGCAGAAGATTGGCTTTATAGGGATTGCCACTGAGAGTGGTCGGATTTTTTCTGACGTTTTGATAGTGGTACGCAGCCGTGTGCGCGTATTCGGGACGATCCCGAAGATTGTCGGCCCAGTTGGCAACATCGACGAGCTTTTCCCCGTCTAACAATTCTTCGATGGCTTGCTTTGCTTGTGGCGACAAATAAGTCTGCGCAATCAGCGCCGTCGCCTTATGTCCCGCCGCTCCCCAAGCGCGAGCTTTCAAACAAGCCGCCAGAATCATCATGATGATGAGAAATGGTTTTTTCATGGGTCCCCCTTTTACGATTCTTGATTCGTTCCCCGATCCGGGGTTTTGCAAGATCGGGCCCGGTGAAACGGCACTGATTTCCATCTGAACTGGAAATGCCAAGCCCGTGCCCACAATTGTCGGAGGGGCCGACGCAATTTGTCCGGCTCGCCCCATCTGGTCGCAAGTTTTGAAAATATCACAGGCACAGCGTCGAGCTTTTGACTTGGCATCGAGACAGGTTTCCCAAGGCCCCTGCTGCCGGGGAAAGAGGCGCTCTTTTCTCTATTCAAATTTAACCGCCCTGAGGAAGACCGAACCCGCAAAACCACGACCCTCCAGTGGCCGATCGCCCCATCGCCAAGGCCCTTTTGTTAACGAAGCCTAAACCCGTGCTCGAAGACCACCAAGGCTTACAAAAATTAAATAAATTCTCTGTTTTCAATCGGGCACGGGCCTGATATGACCTGCGCGAAATCTGAGCTTACATAAAGGGACTAGACGATGCGATTTTTACTGCTTTCGTTTTTGATGGCACTCAGTTCAACAGGCATTGCCCATGCTGGCGGTGAAGGCAATGGCGGCACTGTGGTCGAAGCCCTTTTTATTCGCGAAGGCGCAAGCATCATCAATTACCTTGAAAACGAAGCGCACGGCCAAAGAATCGTCAAAGATTTCAACCTGAACCTGCGCGATCTGAAAGACACCCTGACCGCATCACGCATTTTCGTCGTCGACCACGAGCTCTATGATAACACCGGGGCTCCTGCCGACGCGGTCACCGAACATGGGATCATCACACTGAATCGTCTGAAGTGGCTGCAGGCCTTGAAGACCTTCCCGCAGGGACAGCGTCTTTTGATTTTCCACGAAATGCTTCGAAGCGCGAATATCGATGACGATAACTATCGCGTGTCTTTGTACATGAGCATCAGCCTGCTGCCGCCGCCTGAGCCCAAGCTGGACGGTCCCATCGCTCCTTTAACCGCCATGCTGGGCTTGGACAGCATCTTTGTCACAACGGGTTCGGACCAGTATCCGGTGCGACTGGTTGATCTTCGCTTGGACAATGAAAATTCCACGCTGCGGATCGATCTGCCGCGCCTTCCTTTAAGCCGCCAAAAGGAAGAGATCGTCTTTCAAATTCATCTTCCTTTGAAGCAGATCAATGGCAAAATCTTACGCTTAAATCAGCTGAAATACTGGTCGGACGGCGACTTCAGCTCGGAAGAAACCGTGCAAGTGCAGACCCTGGCTTACGCCGAAAAGTCATCATGGCCGAAAAACGACGTTTCTTTCTTTCTTTCCGATAAAGTGGAACCAAGCTTTATCACCACATCTCCTTATCCGGGCGACCTGCCGGGAGATGACGTGCTGGTGTTGCAAATCCGCTTGGCCTGGGTTGGGAACGTCTCGCCCCTTCCGCTTGTTGAACCCGTTTTAACAAAGCTGATGTTTTTCTTTGATCTGCAATAGATCCCTAAAGCCAATGCAAGAATAAAATATAAAGACGCTTATAGAGTTTAAAAATGGCTCTATAAGTTCTTGTTTTGAGACGTTAAATATTTCTTTAGATACTTGATCTTGAAGATATCCCGATGGGCTAGAGCCTAAGACCGACCGAAAAGTTCAGTGTGGAGGTTTTGCTCTATGAAATCCCAAACTGCATCCCCGCTTCGGGGCGAAATCGTGCTGGTCGAAGACAACACCGAACTGAGCGAAGTGTTGATCGAGATGATCCAAGACCTGATCGGCCCGTTTCGTATCGTGTGTTTTACCAATGGCCGCGAGGCTCTCAGTTACCTGCTCAAGAACTCGGACTCGGTTTCGGGCGTGATTTCTGATTTGATGATGAACGAAATGGACGGCATCGATTTCTTGGCCTCGATCCGAAAAGACGAACGCACACGTGCGCTGCCTTTTCTGTTTTTATCGGGTGCCGAGCTCAGCGTATTTTCGAACCTGCTCCAAGGTTATGAATTTAATGGATTCATTCCAAAGCCGGTGCATCCAAAGACGCTTAAAACGCTGATTGAAAATAACTTCCGCGTGATCCACGGTCTGCAGCGCGAAGCCGCCTAAAGCTTCCCCGCAGCCTTCAGCTGATCGGCCGTTGGGCGCTTCGGCATCCCATTGCTTTCGGTTCCGATCATGGCCTTGGGATCTTTATGAACCTGCTGGATCCATTTCATCATCCACCCGGGCTCGACCCCTTGATTGGTGGCGTACCGCTCGCCTGTCCACCCGTACCAATCCCAGCAGCCTTTGGGATTGAGCGGATAGTTATCTTCGCTGATCCAAGTCTGCGGAAAAAGGACGATCAGTTTGTTTTTTTCGACATAATCCAAATAGCCCGAGCTCATCGCAAATTTCAAAGCACCATATCGGGGCACGCGCTGCTCGATATAAGGAAGACCCGAGCCGGCGAAAGATTGCTCTTCAGTGCGCATGTACAAATAACCCTGCTTTGCCGCCCGCGAATAAGCACGGTCAAAATCCGTATCGAAACTGTCCGACATTTCACAGCCGTGCAAAGCCACGTGCACATCACACTGTTCGGGCTTTTCCAAACACGGCGCCGAGGCCGCAAGGTACCCGTAATTTGCCACACTGGCCGGATGCGGGATTGGATCCATAGATCTGGGTAGCTCTTGCGAAACCCGGTACAGGTTTTTAAGATTCGTCTTTTCATCCATCGAACGTTTCAGCCCCGGGTTGCCGGTGAGATGCTTTAAGATCTTTCCGGCCAGATCCAAATCGCAAGACGAGATATACGGAACCGACTGCTGCACGCAGCCCTTTTCGCCTTTGCGATCGGTCGGAAAGTTATGACCGCCGCGCCCTTCGATGATCTGGATATTTTTTTCTGGCACCTGCAAGGCTTGATAAAATTCTTCCAGCTTTCCTAGCATGGGTGGGTGCACGACTGTGTCAGCCTGACCTTGATAGAAAAAGAATTTCTGCTTTCGCGCCAGGCTTTGCGGCGCGATCAGCCCTTGGCTTTGATATTCATTCAATTTTTGCATTTGCAGGCTGGTGCCGGCCGGACTTTGCATGCAGATTAGCGACTGGTAAATGGGATTGTTCACGCCCATTTGCAACAACGACAGGCTTAAAGAAATTCTCAGGTCTTCAGCTTGCCGGATTTTATCCTGCATATGATTTTGCGCACAGTAATAGTAGCCGCCTGCCACCGTGCCGACACCGTCAATGCGATCGGCATAGATGACACCCATCTGGGCCGCCATAAATCCGCCCGACGAGATCCCCGAGACCGTTAGCGAACGGGCTGGCGAAATCACAGGCCACAAGACCGGAAGTAAAACTGAAAATGTCGCAATCCATTTTTTCATATGCGCTTTCGGTATTCAAAATCGACACCGATATTGAAGCTCAATCATTTCGCTCTTGCACGAAAAGAGTTGAAAACAAGCTAGACACAGGCGCTGAATTGTCAGCCCGGCCTCGTGTCGCAAGAATGAATTTAAGTCTTTACTCTATTTATTAGTAATCGCAGGTTCCTACGATTTGTTTAGCCTGACATGGGCTATTCTGTGCCGGCAATTCTTGACGATCGGACCATTCGCCATTGGCGTTGCAACGCTGACGAACGCAGATCGCACCTTCATCGAGCCCGCACTCTTTGGCGTTTTTCTTGTTCTTTTCGCAGGTCCACACGCACTGATTGAGCTCGCCCCATGGTTTATCGCAAATCTGCGACGGCAGACGTTTGCTTTTCGGGACGACCTTGGCGACCTTTTTTTGTTTTTCTTCCTGCTTCTGCAGCTCGGCTCTTTGCTCGGCGGGGATTTCTTGCACCGGGCTCATTTGCCCTTTGGCGACCTTGCGGCCTTTGAGCAAAATATCGTAAGCAGGCTCGCCATTTTCCAACACACCTTTAAAAGACGCTTTCTGTCCGGCTTTTAACACGACTGCGGATTCGTTTTCCAAACCGCGAAAGGCCATTTCGCCTTGCAGGATTTGCAGTTCGACTTCAGGAATGGATGGCGAGTAGCGAAGAACCAAATCCCCAGGTGATGTCGCCGCTTGATACAAAGCGGTTGTCAGTTTTCGGCTGCAGTTCTCGCTGCAGATCAAACGCAAACTGCCGCGATGAAGGATGATCTCTTGAACGGCGCCGTCTTCCCAAGCAATGGCAGGAAATTCGACTTCAGAACCTTCGAAAATCGTCAGAACCGTGGTGGCATTCAGCAACAGACGAAGTTCCGCTTTTTCGCCGGTGCGAAGGACCGCTTTGTCTTTGAATGTGGATTTTTTCGTGAGCGGCTTTTCGACTTCGGTTTTTTCGGCCTGACGATTGGCGACGGTGATTCGTTCATCGACTTTGGCGACGGTTCCAGAAACGGTTTCGACCACGGGATAACGAACTTTTGCTTTCTTTGCGGCTTGCGCACCCGGGACAGAAACCAAAAGCGAGAATAAAAGAAGCCATCGGATCATGTTGAAGAGCCCTTCCGTTTTTGCAACTCGCCGATTTTGGCCCAACGAAGGAATATCGAATAGGCGGCACTGACCGAAATTAAAAATCCGGCACGGCCATCCAAAAAACCCAGCTTCAAGAAATAGGTTTCCAGAAACTTGGTCCCTGGTTTGACGACAAGTTTCAGCCAAGAAAATTTTTTTCCGGCCTGCACATCTTTTTCCGCCAATAAGCTCGAGTATCGATTGTTGGTCTCAACCTGATCGGCCAAATCGCGAAACACATAATGCAAAAGTGGCTCGGAAAGACGCGCGACTTTTGAAGCCTGCACGCGCTCGTGAATTTGACTGTCGGGCCACTGCGAATATTTTCGGTTGTACAAACGAAGCTGGTAATCCGGGTACCAGCCGCCGTAGCGAATCCACTGCCCCAGATGCCAAGATTTGCGTGGCATTTCGTAGCCGGTTTGCGGATCCAAACTGGCAAACTTTTGCTGAATTTCCGCCGCCAACTCGGGTGAAAGAACCTCGTCCGCGTCCAAAGATAAAACCCAGTCTTCGCGGGCTTGCTCGGTGGCAAATTTCTTCTGCGGACCGTAGCCCGTCCAGGATTTCTCAAGGACTCGGGCCCCCAATCGGGTCGCAAGCTCGCGCGTGCGGTCGCGGCTTCCGCTATCCACCACCACCACATCCGAAGCAAAGGGCACCGAACGCAAACAGCGCTCGATATTGCGCTCCTCGTTGAGGGTGATCACAATAAGAGATAGGGGTAACTTTATCACTTTGTCCATTATCGACCGATCTTCGACCTTGTCAAACCTTAGGAAGCTTTTTACCATTTCCCTTTTCAGAGAGAAATAGACTCTGATGGAAGGATATCTTATGACCATTCGCGCTTTAAAATCCCTTGTCATAACGGCCGCTCTCAGCCTTTGCGCCGTCTCTGCACACGCCTTCCTGACCGTTCAAGAAAGCAACGAAATCACCCCGCTTGGAAAATACAAATTGGGTGTCGAGCCCCAGTACCGCACGACCGACAAAGCGGGCTTTAATTTTGCCGGATTTTTCGATATGCCGATCAACGATCAAAGCAGCGTTCGCGCCACCTTGGGCACGGGCGAAACGGACTTTATGGGTGGCGGAAGCATCAAGTGGGTGCCGATTCCGGATTATGGCTCGCAACCTTCGATCGGTGGGAAATTGGGCGCTTATTACTGGCGCGAAGCTTCGGACAATTTTTCCACCTTTCGCATCGAACCCTTGGTCAGCAAAAAATTTGTGACGGAAGCGGGAACTTTTGTTCCTTACGCCTCCCTTCCTGTGATGTTTAACACGGGTCCCGGTATGAACAAAACCGGTGTGCAAGTGGCCTTTGGCTCGGAACTGCACCATCCCGAGGCCGATAATATGACATTTGCCCTTGAAGCGGGATTGGACGCAAAAGATTCCTTTTCATACGTTTCGGGCTATGTGACAATTTACCTCGACGACCAAAGGTCGAAATAGGATCAAAATCTATGTTTAATTTCTTCAAGGATGAAGGCATTTCCGGAGCCGACTATTATGTCGATCTCGGGACCGCCAATACGTTGATCGCAGCCCGCGGCAAGGGAGTGATCGTCAACGAGCCCACTCTGATTGCTTACTCGGAAGTCAGTCCCGGCAAACGCAAAGTCGTCGCCGTCGGCCTGGATGCGAAAGACAAAGTCACAAAAACCCCCGGCAACATCACGGCCCTTCGCCCTTTGCGCGACGGCGTGATCGCGGACTTTGACACGACTGAAACCATGCTTCGTTATTTCTTAAGCCGTCCCGGCATGAAAAGCATGTTCTCAAAACCGCGCATCGTGATCTCGCTTCCTTACGGCGTCACCGAGGTGGAAAAACGCGCCGCCATCGACGCCGGAAAATCAGCCGGAGCGAAAGACGTTTATCTGATCGATGAACCGATGGTCGCGGCGATTGGCGCCGGCCTTCCGGTGAAAGACGCCAAAGGCAGCATGATCATCGACATCGGCGGTGGCACCACCGAAGTCGCGGTCATCGCCTTGGCCGATATCGTTTACTGCCAAGCCGTACGCTTGGGCGGACATAAATTCGATGAAGCCATCATCGATTACATGAAAAAGAAAAAATCTTTGATCATCAACGAAACGATCGCCGAGCAGTTGAAAGTTTCGATCGGCACCGCCTGCCCCAAGAAAGACATTCGCACAACCCAGGTCACGGGCCGCGATTTCAATTCGGGCTTGATGAAAACAATCGAAATCTCGTCTGAAGATATCGGAAACGCCATGGACGATTGTTTGCGAGATATCATCAATGCCGTCCACTTGGCTTTAGAGCAAACCCCGCCCGAGCTGGTCTCGGACATCATCGAATCCGGCATCGTGCTGGCCGGTGGCGGCGCCCTGATCCGCGACATCGATCTGCGAATTCAAAATGAGGTCCGCCTTCCGGTAAAGATCGCAACCGATCCCCTGACCACAATCGCCCGCGGCGGCGAGAAGGTCCTGGAAGATCCGATCCTGCTTGAGAAGATTCAACTTGAGGTTTAAGTAAAAGCTTTCACAGCTGGAAACCAAAGAACCACAAACAAAAAAGGCCGATCTCTCGATCTGCCTTTTAAAGTAAAACTTGAACTTGCGGCTGCAAGCCTAAGATTTTAGGTGCAGGCTGTATCCACGTCCGTAGATTGTCTTCAACTCCACATTCGTCACCGAAAGTTTCTTTCTCAGTGCCGTAATATGCGGATCCATGGCCCGTTCGCTTGGCAGATCGCGGCCCCAAACAAAGTCGTTCAGCGTATTGCGATCGACCATTTGGCCTGGGTTTTTCATCAGGCAGTGCAGGATTTTAAATTCGATCAGGCCCAAACCGATTTCTTCGCCCGATTGCTCGACTCGGTGATTGATCAGATCCACCGTTAAGGCACCAAAGGTCATACGAACGCTTTCGGTCGGTGCGCGCTTTCTTGTGCGGCTGATTTTTGAAGCCACCCGCGACAGAAGCTCGGTCGGGTGGAAGGGTTTCGAGATAAAATCATCGACACCCGAGGTGTAACAGTCGATGCGATTGCGGGTGTCGTCGCTGGCCGTCAGCATCAGCACCGGAATCGCTTCCGTCGCTGGATTCTGGCGCATGGCTTTGACCACATCCAAGCCACTGGGCCCCGGCATCATCATATCCAGAATCACCGCCGCCGGAAGTTTATCGTTCAGTATTTCCAGAGCTTCGATGCCGTTACGAGCAAAGATCGTCTGGTAATTTGTAGACAGGACTTCTCCTAAGAATTCTCTGATTTCCGCTTCGTCATCCACAATCAGTACTTTTTCTTTTTCCACCAAGGGAATCTCCTACTAAACCTAAACAGTTTCTTAGCTACTTCTCCATTCTAGTTGGAAAAGTTTTGTTAAGGAATCCTTTGGGTAAAATGTAGGCCAAGGTCCTTACGCAAGACCTGCAAATACTTCAAAATCAATACAAAACACCTAGAGCTAAATCCTGCTGTAGAATTTCTCGCAGTTTATAGGCAACTGGACCCACCCGACCTTCACCGATCTTTTGACCTTCATATTCGGTGACCGGCAGAACATCCAAAGTGGTTCCAATCATAAAGACTTCGCGCGCTTGCATCAGATCCTTTTCAGAGACATGCCGCACTTTTGTCTTCAGACCTTGCTGGGACGCCAATTCAAAAACGCGAATCATCGTCGTGCCACGAAGGATGCGATCAAACTGCGGGTGCACCAGCTCCCCAACCGCATCGACCAGCGCGATATTTTCGGTCGAGCTTTCCGCCAAGTTTTGTTCCACATCGAAGCTGATGGTGAAATCCAGCTTGCGATCGATCGCCTCTTTTTTCATCATCACATTCGGAAGGTAATTGCAGGACTTCACCTGCGCCATCCAACCCTCTTTCACCAGCACTTGACTGCGGCCGATGCGGACGCCTTTTTCGTAGAGTTCAGTCTTGGGTGGTTTTAAATCGGTGATCGTCAGGTACATCTGGCTTGCCACCGAGTCATAAGGATTTGTCGTGTAACCGCCGGGCCCGCGCGAGATAAAAAGTCGGATCAAAACGTCGGGCCGATCGGCAACCTTTAAAGTCTGCAAGATGATGTCTTGAATCTCCGATGTGGAAAAAGGCAAAGAAAGCCCAATGACCGCAGCCGAACGCGCCAGACGCTCGAGATGCTCTTTCATCAGAAAGACCCGTCGATTGACAGCTTTCATCGCTTCAAAAACCCCGTCCCCGCGATGGACCATATGATCGTCCATCGGCAGCACCATCAAGCTTGGATCTTTCGTGATTCCGCCAAGCCAAGTCGAGTAGTACGCATGATACTGCGGCCAAAATGGGTTCTTTTGATTTTTCAAATTTTGCAGAAGCGTCTGCGAGTCCAGCAAGGGAATATTTATTTGCTTCATGCTTGAATCCTCTGAAACAATTTTACAGTCCCCAGTTTAATTCAAGGAGTACCCGAATGAAAATCGCTTTCTCGTTTTTAATTGCTTCCAGTCTTTTGTCTTCGGCCTGCGCCATGAAGTCGCGCCGAACCGAAGACCTTCCACCGGCCGCCGCCGTACCTGCACAAGCGCAAGTCGAAACTGTATCGCCGGCCGCTGAACCCGCACACGCCGAGCCTGCAGCCCATGACGATGTGAAAGTGGAGATCAAACCCATCGCGGCAGCCGCCGCGAAGCCAGCTCCACCCGCTTCGGCTCATCATGATGATAAAGGTGTACCGCCGGAAAAATCTTTGGGTTGGCTGAAGAACGGGAACACTCGTTATGTGAAAGGCTCCTTGCGCAAAGACGGACAATCGGCAAAAGATGTCAAACGTTTGGTTTCGGGGCAGACTCCGCATGCGATCGTTCTTTCTTGCAGCGATAGCCGCGTGCCGCCGGAAATCGTTTTTGACCAAAAGCTGGGCGAGATTTTCGTCGTTCGCAATGCAGGCGAGATCCCGGATTCCGCTTCGGTGGCAAGCATCGAATACGCCTTGGAGCATTTGGGTTCACGACTGCTGGTGGTCATGGGACACACTTCGTGTGGCGCGGTGAAAGCGGCGATTTCAACTTTGGACGGCGCCGATGCCGGCAGCCCTTCTTTGAACAACTTGGTTCATGACATCCACCCGCGCATCGCAAGCTTCAAAGACAAAAAGCACGCGGCCGATGTGGAAGCCGAAAGCTGGGCCAACGCTCGTGGAATCGCGCAAGATTTGATGGCGCGATCGGAAATCATCCGGGCGCGTGTCGCTTCGGGTGCTTTGATGATTCAACCGGCGCTTTATCATCTGGATAGCGGCAAAGTCGATTTCGACGCAGCTCATTAATCGCCTTGTTTCGATGTGAAATTCACCTTGGATTCCCAAGCGAATTTGAGGTGAATTTCAAACGTCCCTGTCATACATTACCGGGATGAGAAAAATCCTTCTGACCTGTGCTCTTCCCTACGCCAACGGCCCGCTTCATCTGGGTCATATGTTTGAACATCTTTATGCTGATTTTTGGGTGCGCTTTCAGAAAATGCGCGGCCACGAAGTGCTCTTCATTTGCGCTGATGACACGCACGGGACACCGATCATGGTGGAAGCCCGCAAACGCGGCATCACCCCCGAACAGCTGATCGATCAAGCTTGGCAAGATCACGTGTCCGACTTCAAAGCTTTTGAGATCAAGCACACGCATTATTCGTCAACCAATTCACAGGCCAACAAAGAACTGTGCGAGCATTTCTTTGCCAAGATGAAAGAGAAAAATCACCTTTCATCGAAAAGCATCGAGCAGCTTTACTGCAATCACGACAAAATGTTTCTACCCGATCGTTTCGTGAAGGGTGAATGCCCAAAATGTCATGCCAAAGATCAGTATGGTGACAGCTGCGACGTGTGTGCTTCGACTTATACACCGGCCGACTTGATCGGTTCTTACTGTGCCGTTTGCGGAAATCCGCCGGTGAAAAAACCATCCGAGCAAATCATGTTCAAGCTCAATGATTTTGCTCCTTACCTGAAAGAGTGGCTTCCCAAGCACACGGCTCGCGAGGTCGGCAACAAAATGCTCGAGTGGTTCAATGAGCCGCTTCGCGATTGGGACATCTCGCGAAATGCGCCTTACTTTGGCTTTCAAATCCCCGGCCATCCGGACAAGTACTTCTATGTCTGGGTGGATGCCCCGATGGGTTACGTGTCTTCGTCGAAAGAATATCTGGATCAGAATGGCGGATCCTTTGACGAGTACTGGAAATCCGAGAAAAACGAAGTCTACCACCTGATCGGAAAAGACATCGTTTATTTCCACACCTTGTTCTGGCCAGCGCTTTTGAAAGCGGCGGACTTCCGCACGCCTTCGGCTGTGTGGGTGCACGGACACGTCATGGTCAACGGCGAAAAGATGAGCAAATCCAAAGGGACTTTCTTGTCGGCGCGTGTGTACCGCGATCATTTGGATCCGATGTACCTGCGCTATTATTTTGCCAGCAAGTTTTCAAATGGTGTCGACGACGTCGATTTCAATTTGGATGATTTCACTCAGCGTACGAATTCGGACCTGGTCGGCAAAATCACGAACCTGGCGTCCCGTGGCGCGCAGATGTTGAACACCAAAATGGACGGCACCATGAGTGAGCCGGATGCGGACGGCATGAAGGTTCTTTTGCTTGCGCAAAGCAAAGGCGAAGAGATCGCACAGCATTTTGAAAATCGCGAGTTCGTCAAAGCGATCAACGAAATCCGCTCTTTGGCGGATGAAGCCAATCGTTACTTTGATGAAAAGGCACCGTGGAAATCATTGGAAGCGGATCCTGTTGGAACGAAAAAAGTTCTAACCACCACTTTGAACGTTTTTAGATTGCTTGCGATTTATTTGAAGCCTGTGCTGCCCCTGTACACCGAGAAAGTGGAAAAGCTTTTCAATGAAAAGCCTTACACTTGGGACTCGAACAAGGTGGTTCTGAAAAATCACAAGATCAACGCTTACGAACATCTGGCAACCCGAATTGATCCAGTGAAAGTAAAAGGAATGATGGAATCGAATAAAAAAGAAATCGAAGAAAAGGCCGCTCGCGACGCAAAAGCTGGATTCGTTAAAGGTCCCGCTCAAGCTGCAGGTGCGACACCGAACGCAGGCACGGCGGCTCCGGCAGATCGCAATGCCGATCAACCGGCAACCATTTCGATCGATGACTTTGGCAAAATCGATCTTCGCGTGGCGGAAATCGTTGAAGCGGAAGAGATCAAAGAAGCCGATAAGCTTCTGCGTTTAAAAGTCAGTCTTGGCCCCCTGGGCGAGCGCCAGATCATCGCCGGCATCAAATCCGCTTACAAGCCAGAGCAGCTGAAAGGCCGCATGGTTGTGGTGGTTGCAAACCTGGCTCCACGAAAAATGAAATTTGGGATGTCTGAAGGCATGGTGATCGCGGCCGGCGCTGGTGGCACCGAACTGTTCGTTCTGTCTCCGGATGCGGGCGCGAAAGCGGGCGATAAGGTTAAATAATTTCAAATGCTATCGACTGAAGAACTCTCGATCCTGAAATCCTGCTACCAGCTCATGCGTGAGATGGAGCAAAGCTCAAAGGATGGCGAGTTCCAGGAAAAAGATCTGCACCGACTGGCTTTGCTCTTGCGAAGTCTGTCGATCTCAGGCTCCCCCGAAGTTGAAAAGCTGACCCTGATCCCCGAGCACCTGCACCCCAGCATGTCGCTTCGACATTTTTTGAATTTCCTAATCCCGATCGAGCGCATGCTGGGCCGAAATCTCAGCGATGATTCGTTTTTGGTCACAAAGCTCGATAAACCTGAAACGGTCGCAAGCCGTGTGCCGCTTTACTTTGTGCTCGAAAATATCCGCTCGGCTTTCAACGTGGGTTCGATCTTTCGTTTGGCCGATTGCCTGGCGATCCAGTCCATTTATCTTTGCGGTTACACGCCAACACCTGGAAACGAATCTCTGGAGAAAACGTCTCTGGGCACATCAGATAAAACACCGTGGCAGCAACGGCATCATCTGATCGATGCACTCAAGGAACTGAAAGCACAAGGTGTGCAGCTTTTTGCCCTGGAAACGGCCGAAAAATCGACCAGTCTTTTTTCGATGGGCTTTTCAAAGCCCACGGCTTTGATTGTTGGCAATGAGCGCTTTGGCTTAGAACCTGCAGCCTTAGAGCTTTGTGATGGCGTGATCTCGATTCCAACTTTCGGCGTGAAAAATTCGCTGAATGTTTCGAATGCGCTATCGATTGCGGCCTACGAATGGAGACGGCAATGGAAATAAAGCCGATCGCCATCTTTCGCACACGTAAAAAGCACGCCTTTGAAGCCGCCAGACAAGCATCCATCGATGTTTCAGATGAAATCGGCGAGATTCATTTCGTGTCTGGTCAGAACTTTGAACAAGCACTGGAAGGCATCGAAGGCTTTTCGCATTTATGGCTTTTGTATCAGTTCCACCAAAATCCAAATTGGAAACCCATGGTCATGCCACCACGCGGGCGCGATGAAAAAATCGGCGTCTTTGCCACCCGCTCCCCGCACCGTCCAAATGCTTTAGGCATCAGCTGTGTCGAATTTGTCGAGCGAAATGGCCTGGTGGTGAAGGTGAAAAATTTCGATCTTCTGGATGAAACGCCGATCTTTGATATCAAACCTTATGTCACATATGCGGACTCTTTCCCCGAGGCGAAAATGGGTTGGCTTGAAAGTATCGAAGCCGAAAAACATGAGGTGAAATTTTCGCCACAAGCCCGCATGCAAATCGAATGGCTGAAAGAGCAAGGGGTGCAAGAGCTCGAAAACTTTCTTTTGCAGCAGTTGCAGTACGATCCGCTGAATAGCAAAAAGAAACGTCTCTCACAAATCACCGACTCGGCGGCTGTGCTAGCCTACCGCACCTGGCGCGCGCACTTCTCGTTTCACGAAAGGCAAATCCAGGTCTGCGAAATTTTTTCTGGTTACAGCCATGACGATTTAAAGAATCCGGCGGATCTCTATCACGACAAAGAGATCCACCGCCGGTTCTTGGAAGAATTTAAAAATTTCTGTTAAGGGTGAGACGCCACCGTGGCGGGTCCTGATTTCAGGATCCGGGTGACGCCCCAGGTGTTATCGAAAAGAATTTTCTCGGGCACCCATACCTGCCCCGAATCGCATTCCAGCGAGCTGTGGTACCAAGAAGAGCCGTTGCGTTTACGCTGACACGACTGTGCGCCATAGGTATCGCGCACCAAATATTGGCACTGCCCTTTTTGCGAACGCGAACCGACGATCAAAACCGAATGGCGCATGCAATCCCGGGCAAACTTTCCGCTGTCTAAAATCCCTCGATATTCCGGATTGCTTAAAGCCTGCGAGCAGATCGAAGCCTCGAGCGGCTGCTGCCCCACAAGGGTTTGCCGGATCAGATCCTGCTTCGCTTCCAATGGGATCGGTTTTCGATCCAAATCCATGCGCTCGACCGTGAAGCTGGGCTCCTGATAAACTTTACCCTGACATTTTTCATCGAACAGCGTGCGCAGGAAGGACAGGAAAGTTCTCTCTTTCGAGACCTTTGAAGCGACCTCGGTGATGCGAACTGGGTCTTTGAAAAACTGTGTTTCGCTTAAAAGAGCGTGCAGGCTGTTTTCCCGATCTTCGGCGCGGAAACTTTTTTTAAGCTTTGCATGAAAAGCAATGATCTCGTCCGAGCTGCGATTTTCGAAAAGGTCCTCTTGCCGGCACAGACCGAAACGCTTCGCACTTTCGAGCGCTTTATCGGTCTCACCGAACTCGATGTCTGCATTGTCATTGCGGGTTTTAAACTGCACCGAATAGTTGAGCGCAAGCCACCACGGGCTTGTCATTTCGGCTGTTGTCGCTTTTTGCCCGGCAAACCGGGAGGCATCGATCAATTGCGCGGCCGCGACGGCATAGCAAAGATTCATGTCCTTTTCGCCGCCTGGTGTGGCTTGATCAAACACCGGCAGCGCCGACATCGACCCCCCGACATCCAAACGAATATCCTGACACTCGGCCTGGGCGCGAACCGCCACCAAGCAGAGCAAAATCCAAATTATTTTTTGCACCATTTCAGATTAACAAAAAGATTTTCCCCAAGAAAAGCACAAGCCACGGATGCGAAAAGATCTGGACATCCCTTATGTCAGCCGACAGGCAACCCGTTCAGACCGTCTTCGCTTGGCGAGACAAGGGACCAGAAAAAGATCCCGGCGGTGCCTCCAACTCTTCGACGTGATTGACGAGATGCTTTTTCCCGCGAATTTTATACGCATAGAAAATGCAGATCGAACAACGAAGTGTGGATCCCAGAACAAAGATCAAATCATAGGATAGGAAGCTGGCATTGAAGTATTTCAAAATCTGCCCACCGATCAAAGATCCCGTCACGATCGCCAGCGAGTTGAAAAAGTTGTAAGCGGTCAGAACCAAGATTTTCTGATTCGGCTTGATATGATTGAAGAAGGTCACTGACAGCGTGACCTCGAAAAGCCCCCAGAACATCCCGCTCACCGCTTGCAGTCCCAGCACAAACCAAAGCTGATTGTTCAAAGCCCAAAGCGCCGGCAGCGGCGACATTCCGATCGCGCCTAAAAAGAACACACCCTTCACGCCAAACCGGCGCATCATCGAAGCGCCAAAAGGCAGAATCGCAATTTTCGCAAGCAACAAAGCCGCCAGTGCAAACATGTACTGCTCGTAACTGAGCTGCAGTTTTTCCAAAAAAAAAGGCGTCACAAAAGGACTTGAAATGTAGATCGCGACATAAAAGCAAAATAGAAAACCGAAAAAACCTCGGTAAGCCGGAACTTTCCAAAACGAAAATAGATCTTGCCACTGGGGTTTTGTCACCATCGGCGGCTTTTCTTGCTTCAATGCTAAAAATCCAGCGCTCAAACTTCGGCACAAAAAAGCGCAAACAAATAAAATCGCAAACACCGAGGTGAAAGGCTCAAACTTTACCTCGTGGTGAAGCATCATCCCGCCGCCTGCAAGACCCAGCAAAATCCCGATTTGCATGATCCGATGGCGCTGCGAAAAAAAGTGCGACACTTTCGCTTCAGGAACAATTCGTCCCATCCAGAAATTCCAGCTTGGCCCCGAAGCAAATCCGGCGCCCCAATAAATCGAAGCAAAAAAGAAAATCCAAAATAGATTTTCAGTCGGACGCCAGCAAAAATAAACCAAAGGAACAAAAGCCAAGGCTTGCACAAATGCCGAGCCCACGACCCATTTCTGCACGGAACCAACTCGCATCAAAAGCCAGGGGGAAATCAGCTGAATGACGGCCCCACTCATCAGCGGAACCGCCGCAAAAAGGCCGGTCAGCCATTCGGACATTCCAGCCGAAAGCGCGTAAGCCGGCAGATAGGTTTCACCGACCCCGACCATCAAGCTGAAAAAAAAGGCGTCCCACAAAGATAACCTCAGGGACGCCTGTGCCGGCCGCGCCGTAGACTGCATCATAAATTGAAACTCGAATTCTTAGCGTTTCTTTTTCTTGTTCTTATCGGTAGCGTCTTTGCAGCCCTGAGAAAGTTCGGCCTTATGGCTGACCAAACATTTCACCAAAGCTCCACCGCCCGGCTTCACATCGGCACAAAATTTTTCCGCATCATCTTGGCAAGCTTCAAACGTGTGACGAAGACGACCCACCATATCGCGATACTTTTCTTTGCAAGTCGGCGACAGATCCGCTTTGTGATCGGTCAAACATTTCGCAAGCTCGCGCCCCTTCGGCTTGTCTTTACAAAATTTTTCAATATCCGTTTTGCACGGACCACCGAAGGCCATCACCGGCGACGAAAAAAATGCGGTGATCAAAAGAAACGCGGTGGCGCCCGACAAAATCAAACGAGTCCAAGTTTTCATGTGGGGTTCTCCTTCATCTCTATCATTCCCTGAAATGAGGAAGATGAAAAGTGAAACTGGGGTTCGGGCACCAGCGACTGGCGCGCGACATTGGTCTGGGGTTTTTGGGGGAGGTGGCTTTTCTTTAAGACCTTCGACCCAAAATCTTCGTCCCGAGAGCTTCGCTCCGAGGCCAATAAACTGACATTTTCGCCAATTTGTTGGCCTCGGGACGAAGGACTCGCCGTGAAAACCTCGGGATGAAAGCCTCAGAGTGAAACTCTCGGAGTTGCCCTCTCCTTTTTTTCATAAAGGCCCTCTGCGTGCAAAACCGGTATAATAGGCAAAATGCCAATATACCGGATTCGGGGTAAAGGTCTTTCAAGTCAAAGAGGTCTTTCCTCTCAATTCCGGTAAACCGGCAAAGCCGACGGTTTACCGGAATTGAGAGAAGAGCCCCTCAAATCCAAAACCAGATTCTCCCAAGCATTCGCATTTTGATTTTGTCCCCTCATTTTAGACAAGGCGGCCGGGGGCGCCCAGCCACGATGGCCGGCTTGCAGCCTTCGCGGCCGGCCAGGCACACGGACGGATGCACCTGCGTTTACACCAAGGCGCGGCCGGCAAGGCACCGCTGCGCTCGAGAGGCGCTGCCCTTCCAAACCAAGCAAGCAAAGCGATGCGCGCCCACCACCAAAAAACAAAACCACCCGTTTCCGGATGGTTTTGCTGGATTTCAAATTTTTGAAATACTTGCGAAAGACTATCGCATTGCGATCAGTTGCGCGATCAGAAGAGATACGACTGACATCACCTTGATCAAGATTGCGATACCTGGGCCTGATGTATCTTTGAATGGATCGCCGACAGTGTCACCGACGACAGCGGCTTTGTGAACCTCGCTGCCCTTAGGTGATCCTGGGATTCCACCTTTTTCGATGAACTTCTTCGCGTTATCCCATGCGCCACCGGCGTTGGCCATGAACAAAGACATGGTGGCACCAACCGCCAAAGAACCTGCCAGAAGACCGGCCAAAGCTTGTGGACCCAAAATGAATCCGACCAAAACTGGGGCCAAGATCGCGATCATTCCTGGAATGATCATTTCCCACAAAGCCGCTGAAGTCGCGATATCCACGATCTTTGCTGGTTGTGGTTCGGCTTTTCCTTGAAGAAGGCCCGGGATTTCTTTGAACTGACGAGCGATCTCTTCGACGATTTTTCCAGCCGCGTGACCGACAGCTGTCATGGTCGTTGAACCGACCAAGAATGGAAGGATTGAACCCAACAAGATTCCGATCAGAACTCCGCTTGAAGTCAGATCCAAAGACATCGCGGCTGCACCCGCTTGTTCACGCACGTGATTCACTTCCATATTGAAAGCCGAGAACAGTGCCAGAACCGTCAGGATCGCGGAACCGATCGCGAAACCTTTACCGATGGCGGCCGTTGTATTTCCAACCGCATCCAATTCGTCCGTGATCGCACGAACGTCTTTACCCAAACCGCTCATCTCCGAGATACCACCGGCGTTATCGGCGATCGGACCGTAAGCATCGACCGTCATGACAACAGCGGTTCCCGCCAGCATTCCGACAGCCGAAAGCGCGATACCGTAAAGACCCAAAGCACGGTCCGCGATGTAAGCCGCGATCACAACGATGATCATGGGGATTGCGGTTGATTCCATACCGACAGCCAAACCGCGAATCACGCCCGTTGCCGGACCTGTTTTGTTGGCTTCAGCCACGATGCGGATTGGTTTTGCAGCGGTATAGTATTCAGTGATCAAACCAATCAAAGCTCCACCGAAAGCACCGGCCGCCAAAGCCACCGTCACACCCTGAGTGATTCCCCACATCGGCATCAAAACGGCCGCGGCGATTGTCAAAAGAATCGGCGGAACGATCAAGCTGCTGCGAAGAACAGTTGCCGGTTGAAAATTTGAAGCCGCACGTGCCGCAAATACAACCACGATCGAAATGATCATGCCGACGGCCGAAAGAACCAATGGCAAAATCACGGCGGTCAAACGCTGGTCATCCATCGAAGCTTCCATCAAAGCGACCATCTTATCGGCAGGAACCGTCAAGGCGATGGCCATCGCCGAAACGATTGCCGCGACCATGGATTCGTAAATGTCCGCGCCCATACCGGCCACGTCACCGACGTTGTCACCCACGTTATCGGCGATCACACCTGGGTTGCGAGGATCGTCTTCTGGAATACCTTCGATAACTTTACCTGCGATGTCCGCGCCGACGTCAGCCGCTTTGGTATAGATACCGCCACCGATACGAGCAAACAAAGCGATCGAGCTTGCGCCGACGGCGAACGAGTGCATCACCGTCGCGACTTGATCCGTACCTTGATAGATCCAATAAAGAGCACCCAAGCCGATCAGGCCAAGACCCGCGACTGAAAGACCCATCACCGCGCCACCATCCAGCGCCACCAACAAAGCTTTGGCTTTGATGCCAGTGCTTGCCGCTTGCGTGGTGCGAACGTTCGCGTAAGTCGCCGCCTTCATCCCGAAGAATCCAGCCAGCAAGCTGAGGAACGCTCCTAAAATAAAGCAGCCAGCAGCCAAAAGGCCCAAGCCCCAAGCCAGTGCCGCGCCTACAACAACCGCATAGATCGCAAGGACCTTGTACTCGCGCACCAAGAAGGCCATCGAACCTTCACGCACGTACTGTGCGATGCGATTCATGGTTTCATTTCCAGAAGGTTGCGCCTTCACTCGGAAATAAAAGAACAATGCTCCGATCATACCGATCACACCGGCAATCACAGGCAACATCAAAAACGACGATGAATTCATGCTGTCTTCCTTTTTCTAGTGGAGCCGCGAATATGACTTTTGGAAGACATTTCTGTCAATGAATGCACGCATTTATGCCAGGATTTGCTGAAACTTTAAGCAAAAGGAACAAAAGAAATGAAGCTTAGATCAGAACTTGGCGGATTCGGCTTAAGAGCAAAGGCTCAATCACCTTTTGCTCACCGAGTCGTCGCAGAAGTTCTGCCACCCGCAGCTTCAGATTGCCGGGGCTTGTGTGGAACTCGGTGAAGAGCTGATCGACTTCGTCGGCCACACGCAGGATCTGCGAAAGCTCGTTGATGGTGTAACCGCGAAGACCGTTTGGATAACCCGAACCGTTGAACTCTTCATGGTGCTGACGAATGATTGTCTTTGCCAAATCTGAAATCGGGATATTTTTTTCTTCCAGAAGCTCGACGGAAAGATCGGGATGCTTGTACACCCATTCGCGCTCGTAGATTCCCAGCTGCAAAGGATGATGCGCATGCGGGATCACCTTTGGCGGAAGCTTCGATAAGCCCACGTCATGAAGAAGTGCTGCCATCGCGACGTCGGTCAAAATCTTTTCACGCGAATAACCGATCCCGAACGTGATCAGCACCGCAAGGCTTGCCACGTTCACCGGATGCTTTTGGAAATCGCTTCCTTTGTCCGCCAGCATCGCCAAACGATGGAACAGCTTTTTCGCACCCGAATGGCCAACGTTCACGTTTTCCAAGGCGCTTTCGATAATGGTGCCGGTGATATCGTTCAGATTTCCCATCAGTGCCGCTGCGATCGCCGGATCGCTTTGATCCAACGTCGATGACAAGATGGCTTTGGCCGCCGCTTGCATCATCTTTTTATTTTCGGCACTGTCTTGTGTCCCGACCAGAGAACGAATTCGTTGGGCCACATATTTTACGAATTCGTTGTAATCCTTCTTTTCGATGAAAAAGTTCGAGAGGTTTCCCTCGGTGAACTTCTCCATGCGCTGGGACTCGATCTGGCCCCCCGCCCGCCGGTACAGAATGTACTTGCGGTTCAGCGGCAGATTCACATAGAGATTGAAGCTGATCGTCGTCTCAGCCTCAATGTCTAAGCTTTGAATCGGTAAGAACTCTTCATTCGACATGCGCCGCTTCCCTGACTTCTTTGAACGGAAGATTTTGCAAGCTGTCCTGCTGTCGAATGGTTTCAGTCGGAATGACGACTTTGGCATTGGGAAGCGGACTTCCTTTTTGCAAGCCTAAAGCTTTCTGACGGGCCTCCCAAAGTTTGGCGTAACGAGCGGAAAAATCCGCCTGCTCTTTATAAAATTTGGGCTCCGGAATTTGGATCTCCATCCCTTCTTTCATTTCTTCGGGACGGGTCAGCCCATTGGCTTGCAAAAGTTTGGTGTAATGATTGCCGTTGCCATAATACACACTGGCCAGAAACCACGCGGTTTCATCTTCTTGGACGACGTGTTTGACAACTTTTGTCGATGCGGCAAACGCGAATGAAACTGTGATGAGGCAAAAAAGAAGAGAAGACAAAAATATGGCGCCGAGACTGCGATGGTTCACGATGTGCCTCCTCTCTTCATTCTCCCTGATCGGAGCAAATCTTAAAACCCTCAACGATTTTTGGTCTCAAGCCGGGAATGAAGGTCCAGATTCTCGTCGAAGTTATTGACGTAGGTCCGGGCCTCCTGCAATTTACGTCTTCAATGCAAAACTTTTATCTAATCCGTCATGGCGAAACCGACTGGAACGTCAAACTTAAGAAGTTGCAGGGCCACACCGACATCCCGCTGAATGAAGTGGGGCTCAGTCAAGCAGCCCAGCTGCCGGTGCTGGTGACAAGCCTTGGTCTTACCAAAGTGATTAGCAGTGACCTTGTGCGGGCTCATAAGACCGCCTCGTTTTTAACTGCGTCTCAAATTGAGATGAACCCAGCCCTGCGTGAAGTGCACTTGGGAATTGGCGAAGGCCTGACTTGGGATGAAGTGAATTTGAAACTGGGCGCGGGCTTTCGTGAAAGCTGGGGGCAGAATCATGAAGGCAGCCTGGATCAAAGATTTCCGGGCGGAGAATCACGCCGCGAAGTTTTAGATCGCATTCAAAATTGTTTGCGGAGTTATCTGGAACAGCACCCAGATGAAACGATCGCTTTCGTCACGCACGGATATGTGATTCGAACTTTGGTGTATCACCTATCAACCGAGGTGAAAGAAAACTTCTTCGTCCCCAACTGCGCCATCGTGCCCTTTCAATTTAAAAACGGCACGATGACCTACAGCGGACCCACGACCACAGATCTTTTGCTGCAGCCGAAGGTTTGAAAAGCATCGCCAACATCTGCGCGATGCCACCTTACCGGGGCTGAGGGTGCTACCGCAAAAGACTTGATGATTTGGAGTGAGGCTGGATAAAAGGCAGATTATTATTCGGCTGGAGTTAGAGAGGCGGCCTCATCAAGCGCCTTGAGGACCTCCGTCCGCTTTTTATACTTAACCCTCATTTTCTTTTCATCTCTTTCGAGAGTTGAACACTTTAAGTTTTTTATATTTTTCTCAATCATCTGCGGTCGGCCTGAATTTCGAACTTCTGGACTGTTTGGATTTTCTGGCATCTCCCCAGACCAATAGTTGCAACCAATCCGACGATCAATAATCTTAACAACATCTTTTGAAAGCCCTTTGATCAGCTGATCATATGCGGCTCCAGCCCAGACATTCATCGAAAAGAAAAATAAAACGATACAAATGCACCTCAAGCACACCCCCCCATCTAACTGTCTTCTAAGATTAACATTTTCAAACAATTGATCAATAAGGCAATGCACACTTGTCAGACCGGAGACAATTCTATTGAACTTTTCGGATCACCGCCGCTACGGCGGCGGTACCCCAGCCGGCCGCTTCTTGATCCGCCTGAGCCGATACAGGAACTGATTAAAAGATTTCAGATACCTCTCTCGCTCTTTGTACCCAAGCTCGCGCTGGATGTGATTGCCTTCGAAGTATCCTTTAAGTCCTAATTCTTCAAGTTTGCTCGTAAGCACTCGGGTGTAGACGAGCCCATCCCAGAACTTTCCGAACTTATTTCCTTTTTTGGCTCCGGTGATCTGACGAGCTAGATTTCCTGAGAAAGATTTTAGAAACTGCTTCATGCGATTCGCGTCTTTGAATCGCACTTTGAGATGAATGTGATTTCCCATATTCACCCAATCCAAGATCTCGATCAAAAACTGCTTCGAATTTTTTCTGAGAAGAGATCCAAGCAGGTGTTTATGCTGATAAAAAGACAATTTCCCCCGGGCCTTCGATGATTTGAGAACCACATGCGTGATGAGCCCCGGGATCAAAGGACGCTCGACTTTTCTTCTTTTCTTTAACGACACGCCACCATGCGTGTAGCGCTTGATATGGCGAAGATCATTTTTTGGAGCAAAGGAAAGCTGCACATTCGGGGCAATGTAATTTCATTCGGCAATCAGCGCAAGAATTAACTCGCTGAATTGATTAGGAAAAAGAAATCGCGCGAAGACTGGATCAGATGTTCTTAAGTTCGGGATTTGTTTGGCCTCGCACCGCAAATCGCAGTCTGCATTTATTGTATTAGCTTACTGTATGGGCTAGACGAGCGCACCCATCCCCGAGAACACATCCTCGACCCGATTCACCACCTGCAATAGCGCCAAATACTTGGGGTCGACAAAGCCTTCACGCACCATCAGATCCATTTGCGCCACCAAAGGATCAAAGAATCCGTCGATGTTCAGTAGCAGCACCGGTTTTTTGTGAATCCCGATCTGGGCCCAGGTCAGGATCTCGAAGAATTCGTCCAAGGTTCCCCAGCCGCCTGGGATTGCCAGAAAGGCATCTGACAGCTTTTCCATCAGTGCTTTACGCTCGTGCATGGAACCCACCACCTGCAGGTCGGTGATATCGGTGTCGGCGACCTCTTTACCAAAAAGACCGTCCGGGATCACGCCAAAGACCTGGCCGCCTTCGCTCATCACTGTGCGAGAGACCACTCCCATCAAACCCACACGCCCCCCGCCGTAGACCAAATCGAAGCCGCGCTTGACCATTTGCTGGCCCAGCTGGGTCGCTAAGGCTTCGTATTTCGCATGGGCGCCGGATCGTGACCCGCAATAGACACAGATTCTTTTTTTCTTTACAGCCATGGGGGCCTCCACTTAATTTTCGGGGTCTATGAATCTGAAAAGTTACATCCGTGATATCCCCGATTTCCCCCAAAAGGGAATTCTTTTTCGCGATATTTCCCCGCTCCTGCAAAATCCCGAAGCCTTGCAATTCGTCGCTGAAGAGTTCGGCAAATCCGTCGACCTCAACAAGATCGACGCTTTTGTCGGAGTCGAATCTCGCGGCTTTATCTTGGCAAGCTTGCTGGCGGCCCATTTCAAAAAAGGCTTTATCCCGCTTCGCAAAGCCGGAAAACTGCCCCCACCCGTGGTCGCCGAAAGTTACGCTTTAGAGTACGGAAAAGCGACGCTTGAAATGGCGCCAGGAAAAGCACGCGTGATGGTGCTTGACGACGTGCTGGCGACCGGTGGAACTTTACAAGCCAGTCTCAACATCTGCGAAAAAGCCGGCTACCATGTCGAGCAAGTCGCGGTCCTGATTGATCTCACGTTCTTAAATCAGATGAAATTCAAAGGTCAGAAAATTTTCTCGTTGGTGCAGTACTAAATGAAACATCTTAAATACCAAGACCTGCAAATCATCGTTGCCTTACCGGTTGAAACCCAAGGTCTTTTTGACGATAAAAATATCCCGGTTCATTACTGCGGAATCGGCAAAATCAACGCCGCCTTTAAAACCGCCGAGGTCATCCTGAAGACCGGTTGCAAGCACATCCTGAACCTTGGCACCGCTGGCAGCCACAAGTTCCCGACCCACTCGTTGATCGAATGCGCCTCTTTCATCCAGCGCGATATGGATCTCTCGCCTTTGGGCTTTGCTTTGGGTGAAACACCGATGGACGAGATTCAGGGAAAGATCGAAGTCCCGACTTATCTCAATTTGAAACAAGGCATCTGCGGCACCGGCGATCGCTTCGAGGTCGGCCCACCCAAGCTTGAGTGCGATCTGGTCGATATGGAGGCTTACGCCATCGCCAAGGTCTGCAAACGCCTGGGCGTGGGGCTGACATCGGTCAAATACATCACCGACGGTTCGGACGATCAGGCCCACAAGGACTGGTTCGAGAACTTGAAGCCCGCATCAAAAAAACTTCTGGAAACCTTCGAAAATCTCTCTCAGATTTTACACACGCCCTAAAGCTCTGCAAAGCGCTCTGGGCTTGGTTATGAAGTTTCGGCAAGTTCGTTCCAGTTCAGGACGGATCCTTCGTAAGATCGGCAAGTGCCCTTGGCTTTCGGTCTCGTCAGGCCGAAAAGATCTGTATGGACACATCACAAACGAAAGCCGAAATCGAAACGATAAAGAAACTGATCTCTTCTCGCGCCAACGCCAAGGTTCGCTGGGATCAAGCTCGCGTTCTGATCGTTGAAGACGAGCCCGATTTGCGCGAGATCCTGATGATGGTCTTTGAACAAGAAGGCACCCAGGTGATGGCCGCCCGTGATGGCATCGAAGCCCTCGAGATTTTGAAATCCTATCATCCTGACTTTATTATTTCCGATGTGCGCATGCCCAACTGCGACGGCATCAAGCTTTTGGAAAAACTTCGCCAAAAGCATCCAGCCGAGCCGCCTGTGTTTTTGGCCACCGGATTTGCTGATCTGAACGAAGCCGAGGCCATCCAGAAAGGCGCGGTCAGCCTGATCGCAAAGCCCTTTAACATCAACGAGCTTTTTTCCATTCTTGAACAGAAACTGCGAAGCCACGAACCTTTTAAAAAGTGGCTTTAGAATTTTCAGCTGAAAACAGATTCTGAATCTGCAACCATTGCTCTGAAGGCCCGGCCTTGAAATGAAAGTCCTGGCCTTGAAAGCGAAATTTCATCTCCATGGCGCGCAGGCAAAGACCCGAAATCCCCAGCTTCTCGCGGAAATAGCGATTGTGCCTTGAGTCCCCGTGGGCCGCATCGCCGATCACCGGATGCGAAATCCGGTTCATATGTCGGCGGATCTGATGAAATCTTCCCGTGTGGGGCGAGACCTGCAACCACGAATAACGGGCCGACGAGTGCTGAAGCCCCACCGCCTCTGGGATCTCCAGCCGTTTGAGCGTGCGAAAATCCGTGCGGGCCGCCACCATCAGGCCGCTTGAATCGGATTGAAGTTCGCGATCGATCACGCCTTCATCCGGCAGGTAACCGCGCACCACCGCCCAGTATGTTTTATCGATTTCCTGACGTTGAAAAAGTCCGCCAAGCTGGCCGGCCGTTTCCGGATTCAGCGCAAACACCAAGACCCCGCTGGTCGCCACATCCAAACGGTGCAGCGGATGCACACGCTGACCGACCTGGTCGCGCAACTGGTGCAGGATGATCTTATGACGGGGAACTTTTTCGGCTTTGGTTTCCGGTGGATGCACATGATAACCCGCAGGCTTATTGATCGCGATCAGGTTTTCATCCTGATAAAGAACGCGGAAAGTTTTTGAATGGTTCGGGCTAGAGCTCATGGCTGGCAGTCTGTAACACAGAACCGCTGGCCTGAACAGATGCCTCTTGCTTGGGTCTTGCCTCATCCGGTTGAATTTTCAGGGTTCGGCAAACCGCATTGTAACCGGGAGCCACATAGCCACCCAGGCTTTTCACCTTGGCCTCGCAGACATCGACCATCGATAGGTCTTCATTGATACCAGAGCTGGTGGTGCGCGTAGCGGAAACCACCGGCACGCACGCGGCCCAGTTCGCTTCGGAACTGACGACGTGACCGGTCAGCCGGCAGACCTCGGAGCCCGCAATCAAGGTCGCATCCTTTTCCTGAATCATCGCCTGGCAACCCTTCCATGACGAATAATCGCCAGCCTGAGTCAGTGTCCTTGCAACCTGACTTCCGATCAAGCAGTTGCTGTCTTTCACCGAGCAGTGGTTGACGGGCTCGTCCACCCGCTCGCAACTGTAACCGACATACATTTCATTTTTAAAATTGAGCTGGGATTTTGCCACCGTTTCGCAATCGGAATCGAACTTGTAACCCTCGATCCAATGCTCGCGGGACTGCGATGCCACATCCGGAATTTTCTCTTTTCCGACAGTTTTAAAAGCTTTGTAATTTAAAACCACTTTTGTCTTTTTCATTTTCCAGCTTCCCACGGCCTGGTAGGTCGCGTGCGTCTGCGGGCAGCTGTAGCCGGTCATTTTATAATAGCTTGCGGACGAGCTCCAATTTGAAGCTTTGGGGGTGGGCTGCTGCGGCTCGCGGACTTCGATCGAGCTGCAGTTTTGATAACCCAGCATCAAGACCGGCATCACGCCAAAGACAAAGATTCGCGCTTTCCACAGTCGGCCGGAGATTTTCATATCCAGTCCCCCCTACCTTTCTAGAATAATCTGTCGGCCTGGCCACTTCGTAGAAGATTCAATTTCTTTCCCTTTGCGAGACGACAACCCTGAGCCGGGAAAGCCACAGTGACTAGACCTTTATCAAGATTTCGAACTTTGCTTCTGCTGTCTCAAATTGAAATCAATTAGTCTGAAAGCACATGAGTTTGCTGCGCGCTTTGATTCCTTCCTGGAAGTTCTTTGATGAACTGGGTTCATTCACCCAGCTTCGCTATCGCACAGCTCTTGCGGGCCAAAATTGGAGCCCCTGGGTGGCGCCTACGCCACCCTTGATTCAGCGTGGGCTGACCAATCTGTTTCTCAATAGCGAACAAAATCTATGGCTCGCCAAACTGCATCTTTTGGATCGTCTCAGCGTGGAGCTTTTAGAAAGCCAGCAGCAGGATCTGCCAAGTCTGCAAAAACAAATCAGCTACCGCCTGGTGGAAAGCTGGATTCGCTCAGAGATCTTTGCGACATCCGGAAAGGTTCGCTTTCAATTTGAGCTTGGCATTTTTCTGGAAAATGAAGATCACCGATTTCTTTCCGCCGAGCATGAGAGCTAAATGTTTTGGACCGAGAAACTTCTTTTGATCGTGATGTTCTTTCAGACCCTGGAGCTCTGGCAAATTCGCCGCGTGTTTTCAGAACAGTCTGGCATCTGGAAAACAAGCCTGCTGAAAAGCGGCCCCGAATGGAGCTCGCGTTTTATCCTGCGCGATCAAACCTGGATCGGGCTTTTGCTGCTGCGACTTTTCATTCTGTTTTTCGCCCTGGTATGGCCACGACCGCAGCATCTGGCCTTTTTGCTGATCACCCAGTTTCTGATTTATTTTCGTTTTCGCGGAAGCTTTAATGGCGGCAGTGATTCGCTAACCACCTTGGCCCTTGTCGCGGTTTGGATTTCAGCTGCTTTCCCCGATCATCCCTTGGTGCAACAAGCCTGTTTGCTGTATTTGGGTCTGCAAGTTTGCCTTTCCTATTTTGTCGCTGGCGTCGCAAAGGTCGCCCATCCGGATTGGCGTTCGGGTCGGGCCTTGTCCCGGTTTTTGCTGAGCCCCAAGTATCTGATCCCGCCATGGTGGCGCGCGCAGGCCGAAGCGAAAAGCCCATTGCTGAAACTTGGAACCTGGGGCGTGTTGCTTTTTGAATTGAGCTTTCCGCTCGCCGTTTTGATGCCCCAGATTCTGCCCGTATGGCTTTTGATTGGTGCGATCTTTCATTTTCTCAATTTTCAGGTTTTCGGTTTGAATCGTTTTTTCTGGGTGTGGCTTGCCTGCTACCCGGCACTTTTCGAATGCTCGGTTTGGATCAGCTCACATCTGTAATTTGATTTGCGATTTGAGAGTGTCCAAAACAAACTGCGCCCGTGCTTGGGTCGAATGCTTTCGCTGCGCTTTAATGGACCCCATCTTGGCGATTTGAATTCGTTCACGGGGGTGATCCAAATAGTACTGGCACAGATCGACCAAGTCGGACAGATCATCTTTGCAAAAGATAATTTCTTTTCCGTGTTCGAAGTTATCCGGGATAACGATTTTCGGTCTTTGCGAAATCAGAAAACCATGAAGACCAAAGACCTCCCAATAGCGCAAGGTATCCCAACCCACCCCACGAAAATTCAGCACGACCTTACAACGAGCCAGCTCTTGCAAATAATAAAATCCTTTTCGTTTGTACTTTTTAAAAACCTGATTGCGAGTCGTGCCGTTTTCTCGGCAATCAAATTTGTCTTCGATCAGCTCGAGCGCTTGTGTGCGAACGGGATCGGATTCGACCGCCCAAAAGCTGACATCGTACTTGCCACCTTCATCTGGCGGAGCCATCAGATGAAACGGAATCGCAAAAGGCAAAGGAGCCGTGTTTGTTGGATAAGATTTATCTTCCAACATTTCGCGCTTAAAGACAAAATCGAAAGGTCGCTTTTTTTCAACCTCTTGCAAAAGCTCGGGGCGCTTCAGCCGATGCAGATCCCCACCGATTTCGGGGAAATCGCCGCCATCCAAAAAAACCACCGGCACGCCAGACGGAATTTTGGATTGCAAAGACAAATAGCTTTCAAAGCAATCGGGCTTGGTCGCAGCCACAAACACCACGCCGACTTCATTCCACGGGATGCGGTCCGCACCCAAAACCAGTTTATCAAAATGCGTGAAGTTGAAATGACGATATCCCAGATTGCGCGGATATTTTTTGCGCGGCCAATGAAAATTCCGATTCCAGGGCCAATCGATCACGCGCTGGGCACCCAAGATTTCGCAAAGGCCTGAATAAATCAGGTCCTGCAGATAATCCGATTCTCGTGAGCAAATATAAAGCGCTTTCAACATGAGCGAATCTTATGCAGCTTTAAAGCGGGGTTCAATGCTTAAAATAGCGAAATGCTTTCGCCCCAGCTCCAGGTGACGGATGCCAGTGCTGAAAAACCAGGCTTATGAAAGTCCGAAGCGTAGCGTCCGACCCCACCCGACAGCAAGAAATCCGGAAACTTCTGCCGATAAATCAAATACTGGCTGTCGTTTTCGTTTTTGCTCTCTTGCAGCCGCGCTTTTCGAGCGTAAATGCCCAGCGTGTGCACGTCCCGCTGAGCCCCGACAAAGATGGACATGCAATCGGCAACATCCGATCCCGGGTTTGCCAGCAGAACTTCGGACTCGTCGACCAAGGGCTTCGAATTATCAGCGTTCGAAATGCGGATGCGGTGATAGGTGAAAAGCCCTTGCAGATTGAAATTTTCGAACTCGTGCCCCAAGGCCAATCTTGCGGTCAGCTTATGTCGTTGCAAAACGCCTTTGCAAATATTCGTGCTGCAATCAAAAGGTTTCGTCTCGTAAAAACGCGACGTGGTCGAATAGCTGGCACCCAGTTCCAAAATCGAGATCGGATAGAAGCTGAAGGTTCCTTCCATCACGCCTTGCGCGCCCAGCATGACTTTGGGTTGGACAAAGCCGAACATCCATTTGGCCGAGTCGCGCTTGTCCCAAAGCAATATGTCATGACGAGCCGTGAGCTCGACCGAACCCGAAGTGGCGTAACTTCGCACCATCGGTGACAGGGCGAAGTCCAAAGCAAATACCTGAGGTGTCCACAGAAGCGCGAGCCAGATCCATGTTTTCATATGGGGCTTAGCCTCTCGATACCCTTGCTGGGTGTCAAGCACTGGGTATCAAGAGATCGAGAAATCAGTGTGCGTCGTCAACCACACGGACTTTACCAGGGCCTAATTTCAGTCGCCAAAGCGGAATGACCGCAAGCCCCAAAATCATCATCATAATAAATGTCAGCTGCAGAAAGGTCAGCATAAACACCTGGTTTTGAACCTTGTAATACAAAGCCTTGATCGCGGCCCCGCTGCCGATATTAAAACCGACATCGTTTGAAAACTTGGTGGCCATCCCCTGCGCACTTTGTCGAAAGAAGCTTTGCGCGTTGGTATTAAAGGCGTTCACCTTTTCACTGAGATCCGTATAATTTTGATGAGTCCGCACGTTCAAAATCGTCGCGACCATCGCGATCCCTGTACTGCCACCGATCTGACGGAACAGATTCAAAAGACCTGCAACCTGCCCCAACGCCCGACCCGAATACTGGCTGAGAATGCTGGAATTGATTGGCACAAACAAGAACGACAGCGCAAGCCCCCGCATATAGAGTGAGTTCATCACATCCGATTTCGCCGAAAGTGGCGAGAAGGTCGCCATGATCATCAATGTCAGCTCAAGCCCGATAAAGCCGATAATGATCAGCACCTTTGGATTTTTCCCGGATTGCATCATCTTTCCGATCAAAGGCATCATGGCCATGGTGACCAAAGAACCCGGGATGAACATCTCGCCGATCTGGGTGGCATCATAGTTGTAAGCGCGGCCCAAAAAAATCGGCAGCAAGAAGACGATTCCATACAAGAAGAAACCCAAAAGGAACATCAGCGTGACGCCACTTTGCACGATCTTCTCTTTGAAAAGACGCACGTTGATCACTGGATTTTCGACTTTCAGCTCCCACCAGATAAAGGTCGGAAGCGCGATCACCGCGATGATCGTATTGATTACGATTCCCGTTGAAGAGAACCAATCATCGGCCTCACCACGCTCCAGCACGTACTGCAGACAGCCGATACCGGCAACCAAAAGCCCCAAACCGATGCTATCCAATTTTGGCTTTTCAACCGGCTGGCCTTCGACCTTTTTCAAATGTTCCGGTTCACGGATCACCAAAAGGCCCACGAACAAAGCCAAAAGTCCCAGTGGCAAATTGATATTAAAGATCGATCTCCAACCGAAATGATCCGTCAGATATCCACCCATCACCGGACCCAAAGCAGGTCCGACCATCACGCTCATCCCGAAAATGGCACCCGCCATCCCTGCCTTTTCTTTCGGGAACTGTTCGTAGATCAAAGTCTGCGAAGTCGGAAGCAAAGCCCCACCCGCCAAACCTTGGAAAATTCGAAACACGGTCAGGAAAAATAAATTCGGCGCAAAACCGCAAGCGACCGATGCCACGGTGAACGCGATGATGCATCCCAGATAATACCTGCGACGGCCAAAGCGTTCACTGAGCCAAGCCGAAGCCGGCAAGATGATCGCGTTGGCAATCGCGTAGCCCGTGATGACCATCGAGATATCTTCCAGCGTCGCCCCCAGATTTCCCATCATGGTGGGAAGGGCCACGTTGACGATCGACGTGTCGATGATCTCGAGCAAACTTGCGAGCACCGCAACAAAAACAATCAATTTGGAATCGCGACTCATGCCCATGGCAGATCTCCGACAACAGTGGGAAGATTAGTGAACGTGAACTTTCACCAAAGCCGAAAGACCGGCCTGAATGCTTTCATAATCTTCTGCAGTCATATTTAAAAATTTGATTCGAACCGGTACGCGCTGAACAACCTTGGTGAAGTTTCCAGTCGCATTGTCTGGCGGAAGCAACGTGAAAGTCGCGCCCGTCGCCGAGCTGATGCTTTCCACTTCGCCTTGAAACTTACGACCCGAAAGCGCATCGATTTTGATATCGACTGGCTTTCCGATATGCACGTTTGAAATATCGGTCTCTTTAAAGTTCGCCATCACCCATCGGCTTTCCGAGCTAACGAAGCCAACCAAAGGGCTCCCCGGAGAAGCAAGCTGTCCCACTTCGGCCGATTTGCGTGCGATGATCCCGTCGCTTGGCGCCTTCACCTGAGTGTTCTCGAGGCTTAATTCGGCTTGGACCAATTTCGCCGAAGCTGAGTCGTATTTGGCTTTCACTTCGTTATAATTGGCGGTGGCCGTATCATACTGCTGAGAGGAAACGACACTTTGAGCGTAAAGATCTTTGATACGACGATAGTTCTTTTCCGCATCGTTCTTACGCGCTTCCAGCGAAAGCATTTCGCTTTTCGCCGAATCGGCCAATGACTGGTAATCGCGATTGTCGATTTGCACCAGGATATCGCCTTTTTTCACCCTCTGGCCTTCGGCGACCTTCACTTCGCGGATATAACCCGGGATTTTTGCCGCCAAGATGACCGTTGGGGCTTCGATCTGGGCGTTGTCTGTTGAGACATACATCAACTCTTCGTAAATGAAATAGACCGCAACCAAAATCGCCACGCCGGCAATTGCTGAAATAATTTTTTTCTTTTTGTTTTCCATATAATTCACATCCACTTATTTAAAATCAAACAACTTTTGTCCTGAAACCAATTCCAAATTGATCAATGCTTCGATCGCACCCATTTGGGCTGTCACAAGCCCCGCCCGCGAACGGAAAAGATCCGACTCGGCATCCAGAAGCTCGGTGCTGGTGCGAACCCCGGCGCGTCTTCCCTCATGCGCCAAGCGAACCGCCTCTTTCGAGCGTTCGATGTCGTTCGCACGCGACTTCGAAACCGTGCAGAAGTACAGATACTTGCGCTTCCAAAGCTCAAAATCCTGCTTGGCTTTGATTCGTGCCATCGCCAAAGTTTTTTCCGTTTGCACCGCTTGCTCTTCGGCCTGCCCGCTTCTTGAAGTCGAAACCAAACCGTCAAAGATATTCCAGGTCAGATTCACGCCGGCCGCGTAACTGTCACGAAAAGCGTCGCTATCTTGAAAGCGATCGTTGCGGTTGTTGTAATGATTGAACTCGCCCACCAAAGAGATGCGTGGCACCCAGTAACGATTGGCCGATTGATAAGAATAATGAGTCGCTTCGCTTCGTTTCTGCAAAGCCAGAAGATCGCCGCGATTTTCCAGGGATTTTTCGCTTAAGCCTTGAACCAGGTTTTCTTTCAAGGCCGGAAGCTGTCCCGCCAGTTCGCGAGTTTCCGTTTCTTTCCCCATGACTTCGCCCAGCTTGAATTTCGCAAGCTCGACATTGTCCTGAGAATTGAGCACTTCGTTTTGCGCCTCGGAAACCTGCACCTCGACACGCAGAACATCGTAATTGGTCGAAACACCGGCGCGCTTAAAGGCTTGGATGTCTTTTAAATGGTCCTGCAAGGCTTTCATATTTTGATCGGCCACGTCTTTTAATGTCTGTGCGGCCAAAGCGCGGTAAAACTGCAAGGTCGTCTGGCGTTCAGCACTGAACTGCGCCCATTCGTAATCGGCACGGGCGGAATCTTCCAACGCCGAATCGGCTTGGAAACGATTGGTGCTGGCAAAGCCGTCAAAGATCGGCAGGCTTGCCTTCAATGTATAGATGGTCGTCGGCAAAACCTGCGGAACCGAAACCGGGGCCCCGCCCAGGTTCATATCGACAAACATATACTTCTTATCCGTCAGGTAATTCACGCTTCCGGTCAAAGTTGGAAGGTAGCCCGAATAAGATCCCAGCTTTCGCCATTTCGCCTCTTCAAAGGCAGATTGGGCTTTTTGAATTTGCAGGGATTCAGAACGGGTCTCCTTCAATGCCTCGGACAGAGACAGGGTCTGAGCTGGGGCGGAGAGCGAAGACAATAGGAACAAGGCGGAAACGATCCCGATTTGAGCGGATGTCCCGGTGAATGGCAGTTGTTTCATGTGAGAACCTCGATGAAATAGTTTTCTCACGAAATAGTTTGCAATGCAAACTATTTGTTGGTTAAACTATAGATGATGCCAAAACGAAACACTTCGAAAAAGCAAAACAGTCTACAAAGCCGTAGCGCCAGTTGCGATAGCGATGTGATCGCCTATCAGGACATCAATAAGGTTCACCCGGCTTTGCGCCAGTACACGGGCTACTGTCTCCATAAAGTCACAACCATCTTCAAAGCGAAAGTAAATGGCATCTTTGAAGAGTTCGGGATTCAAGGACATCACTTTGCCGTGTTATCCGTTATCAGCTCGACCCCTGAAATCAACCAGATCAAAATTTGCGACGAAATGGGGATCGATAAGGCCAGCATGGTGAAGATCACCGACCGCTTGGAAAAGCTGAAGTTTATCGAGCGCGTGGCCTCCACCGAGGATCGCCGGGTCAAGAATCTGCTCATCACCGCCAAGGGCAGCAAGTTCTTGCAAACAACCCAAGCCAAACGTGTCGAGCTGGAAAAAGAGTTCTTTGCCAATTTCTCTGACTCGGAAGTGAAAAACTTTAGAGACATGCTTTTAAAAATCCTGGACGAGCAACGCGGCGGCAGCCGTTAAGCCTTCACTCCCCCGCCTTTATTCAAAAATGTCGTGATTTAAATCAACCTCGAAATTTTCTAGGCAAACTTGTCGGCCTTTGGCAGACTGATTTCAATGTTAAGAATGGTCTCCTTCATTTTTATGCTGACCCTTTCCGCTTCGGCGGCCGAGACCCTAACCTGGGTGCTGACAACAGCAGCTCCGGGGATCAGCATGCCCAAAGATACGATCATCACCGAAGAGCATCCCTTGATGTTGCTTTACAAAGAGCATTTCTCTGATTATCAGTACGCAAGCTTTAAGGCGACCGTTCCGCGCATCGAAGCCGAACTGAAAAGCAAACGGCTCGTCTGCTTCCCCGGAAGTTCCGAAGCCAACCGCCGGCGCGAATTCGCTTACCTGACACCCCAATACCTGCAGCCCACCCCTGAAATCGTCATGCGCAAAGAGATCGCGGATCGCCTTTTCCCGCATCGGCATGCCATTTCGCTGAAGGAACTTTTGAAAGATAAAAAGCTTCGCGGCCTGATTGGCGAAGCGCGCTCTTTCGGAAGCGAGATCGATACGATCTTAAATGACAATTCGGAAAACTTGCGCAAAGGGGTCTTTGAAACCTTTGGCTCAGGCCTTTTAAATATGATCGAAAAAGATCGCGCCGATTACACGATCGAGTACCCGTTTATCTTCCGCCACCTGCAAACCATCGAAAGAATCGGTAAAGATTTGGTGAGCTTTCAAGTCTCGGACGCAAGCCCCACCATCGTGCAATACTTGGCTTGCTCGAAAACGCCCGAAGGCTTGGCGATCGTCAAACGCGCCGACAAATTGATTCGTGAACATATTCAAGAACCCAAATACTGGTCGGCCTTTGTGCAAGCCTTGGCCGAAAAAGATCGTGTGCGCTTTCAAAAAGAAGTCGATGCTTTTATCGCCAGCCGCAAAAAAGCATCGATCGTGATCGAATGATTACACCTGCACGTGCAGGCTGTTTTCAAAATAAGACTGCGGATCGAGCCCCATGCAACGAACGTCGATTTTCAGAGCCTTTGAGCCCACGATCGAAGTCGACTCGATCATCATAAAGTTGAATTCCGGCGTGAAGGCCCCCGGTAGACGCATGGGATTGTCCCAGCCCTCACCCGCATAAGAGTGCATCGAGCTGGATGTCAGCTCATAGGTCTCGTACCCGATACGCTCTTTTGGAATGCGCATGATCTCGGACAGGTGAATGTCTCCCGAAGCAAAAACCACCGGGCTTTGCACGCCTTTCAGTTCGCCGATAAAATTCACGAACTCTTTGGGGTGGTTGGATTCGAAAGTTTCTTTGTACGAAAGATCTTTGCCGTTAAAGCACTGATTTCCGTTCACCACCCAGGCCGGGTTCTGATTGGCCTTCATCTGCGCCAAAATCCACTGATGTTGCTCTTGCCCCCAGTGACCGAACTCTTCTTGCGTGGTTTGATTTTTGTTCGGCTGACGGAAGGTGCGATCATCCATCAGATAAAAGCTTTGTCCGAAGGCATGCAACACACTGGAAACGCCCGAAGGTCCATTTTCCCAAACGTCTGGCAGATCCTGCCCGCCAAACACCGCGTGGAACAGCTTCAAGGCCGCATCTTTCGATACGAATTCGCGGTCGCTGTCGTTGGTACCGAAATCATGATCATCCCAAGTCGCAAACACCGGCACAAGCTCAAGCCAGTGATACAAAGGCAAGCGGCGGAACGTGTCCACGTAACGCTGCCACAGATCCGCTTCGGTGGCCTTTTGCCTTTCAACGAATTCGAAAGAGTCGACGTAAACCGTGTCACCATTTAAGATCAAGAAATCCGGTTTTTCAGCTTGCAGGCGGTTCCACATCGGCTCGATCACTGCCGAGAAGCGATAATCATCCGACATACAAGACAGAAGTCCCCAGTTCGGCGTCTGCTTCCAAATATTCAGCGCCGAGAACTTGCGTTCGTCGACCAAAGTTTTTCCGTCCATCACGCGCAAAGTGTATTTCTCTTTGAGCTGAAGATCCGAGATTTTCAATTTTTCGATATGATAAAAGCCGGGGCCTTCGACCCGTTGATACTTATCGACCGCGCAGGCTTTGCCTTGGCTATCGACCACTTCGTAGGAGTATTTTTTCAAACGCGGCGTGAAGATATTGATCAAAGATTCGGTGTCCGAGGTCGGCCCCTGAACGATGGACAGGTAACCCGGCGCAAACTGCTTCGAGTTGCTGATGTCGGTCGCTTTTCTGTTTTTGCGTTGATCCTTCTCGGCGCTCGCAGTCAGCGCTGCGGTTCCGGCACTGGAGCCCGGCACGCAGCCGATCGCCATTAAAACTGGCAAAGCCCCTAAGGTCTTTAAAACCCCACGGCGTGAAACGTCCTTCATATTCCCCCCTCAAAGAATGTCTCGCAGGAAAAGCTAGTGAGGGGGCTTTGAAAAGGCAAGTCAGGAACGCTTCAGGCTTCAACACTGCCGGTCGTGACCGGCCCCTAACAAAGGGAGTCGCGGCTTCTTATCGCAGCAGGTTGCGTATTTTTTCAGCAGCCTCTTGGCCGGCAGCGAACGAGCTTTCAAAGGCGGGATTGAGCCAGTTGTCCTGGTTCGCAAAAACGATCCTGTTTTCGAAAGTTTCGCTGGCGCGATCAGCATTTCCGCTGGCCAAGGCGCCGACCTCTGCCAAAGGCACCGCGTGTCCCCACCGGGTCATGCGGATGCCATCGATGTCAGATTCTGTCAGTCCCATGGCATTTAAAACATTCGGGATTTGGGACTGGATTTGCTTTTTATTTTTGTCATGCGCAAAAGGACTGAACAAGAACTGACGAGCCCCTTCGTAAGGCAAAGACTTGTAAACCGTGATCACGCCGCGATCGGTGTTCGGCTCGGCCGCCCAAGAACCAAAGCACACGTCGGTGAACTGACGATCGCTGGGACTCATGGCCAGGGGCTCTTCGGGCACTTGGCCTTTTAAGCAGTAAAGCTCGTAGGTCGGACTTTTCACTTTCTCTTTCAGCAAGATATTTGCGACCACATAAGCGCGGTAATTGAAAGATTCGATGATTTTAATTCGCTCTTCGGAAAGTCCGGTGATGACTTTGGCCGCCACAAATTTCGGTGCCGCAAACACGCAGGTCTTCGCCTGCAGGGCTTTGATCTGCCCTTCGCCGTCTTCGTAAATCACGCGCACGCCTTGATCGTTGGCGGTGATATCGATGACAAAGCAGTTGCCACGCAAAGTTTCGCGGCCGTTTTCTTTTTCCAGCTTTTGGTAAATCTGCTCGGTGATGGCCGCGTTTCCACCCGGCAAAGCCAAGATCGCATCCGTTTCACTGGTGATAAAGTTCAAGGCTTGCGCCGCCGACACTTCGCTCATGCTGCCGCAGAACGAAGACCAACAGTAAAGCTGCAAATACTCTTCGACGTGCGGGTGAAGCGCACCGAATTCGGTTTTCAGCCATTGCGCAAAGCTTTGGTTGTCCCAGCTTGCGAACTCTTCTTTTGAAATGGCCGACTCATCCAAAAGTGGAATGTCAGGATACTTTTCTTCTAAGATCTGACGGAAGACCTGATGCACTTTTTGGAAATCGTTGGCCGATTTCAAATCGGTCGTCCCTTGCCAGAAAGGACTTTGAAATTCGCCTTTGTATAAAACCGAAGTCTCGTCGCCGGATTCTTCACGCAGCGAACTTGATAGCCCCAGCTCGTGCAAGAAAGTCTGCACATCCGAGCCCTCATCCGGCTTCACCAGATAAGCGGCGCCAGTTGAAAATACCGACTCCCCGATCTTTTCGCCTTTCGAGTTGCCACCGAATTGCGGCGCACCTTCCAGCAAAACAGGCTTCAGATCGCGCAGCTGATAAGCCGCCGTCAGTCCCGCAACCCCACCACCAACGATGACAAGCGGAACTGTTTCAGTGATCGCAGGAACACCACCTTTTTTGGCGATGTAGCCCTCTTTATTCCACAGGATATCGTGCGGCCTTGTGATGTCATCGCCGTTGAAATCAAGGCTTGCCACCTGGTTCGTCAATGAAATCGGATTCTGCGGCTGTGCGGACAGCGGACCCGATCTCAACATTTTGCGTAGGCTCGCCTGCGACGGGCGTGGCAGGGCTGATAGCATTGAGAGCATCAAACTTCCGTGCAGAAACGAACGACGATCCATGAAGAGCTCCTTTATGGAAAAGAAGCTCTTACGATGGGGCCTTGGAAAGGTCAAAATCCTTGGCTTAAATGAAAGCTGAATGAAAGCAAACCCCGGGAATTCTTTGCAAATCCCTTACGAGCGATCTTTGACCGTTGACGAACTGCGGATTCGCGATCCGGGCTCGCCCGCCTGCACCCGGCGCGAGATCTCAAGGATGCTTTCGGCGTAATCGCGGCTGTTGTTATAGCCCATCAAAGATTTGATTCGGCTTGAAGACTTTTTCGCCTTCCAACCATGCTTGGATAAATAATGGGCCACACTCATGATGGCATCGCTAGATTTCATCAGGTTCGGCGCTGTTTTCGGGTGCGCGGCTTTGGCAAAATCGCGGTAGCTAGAAGGCAGAAACTGGGTCATCCCGAAAGCGCCGGCGTACGAGCCCTTTAAGCTTTTCAGATCCAGTTGGTTTTTTTGAAAGATACTGGCCAAAGCGCGAACTTCATCACGGGCCCACTTGGCTTTACGAGACGCACGCTCTTTCATTAATTTCTTCAGCTCTTTGTCTTGAAATTCTTTGCCATCGCGGTTCTGCCACAAAGCCATTTGCGTTAAGGTCTTGCGATTTTCTGGGGTGTCTGCCTGCATGAGATTTAAGAAAACACTCAGGATATGAAAATCGCCCAGATTGTCACCGTGACGGGTTTCAATCCACAAAAGCGAAGCGATCACGTCGGGCGAAACTTGATACTTGTTTTGCGCGAGCTCGAAATCTTTGCGATTTTGCTTCAAAAATTTGGAAGCTTCGCTCACCGCTTCTGGCGTCACCAGGTTCATGTGCTGGGGCGGCTTCATAAAGCCGAGCAAATTTAAACGCAGCACGCGCTCGAACTGCTCGGTTTGGTAGATCTTCATGGCTTCGGTGATAAACTTTTTTGAAAGACCCATTTTCTGCAATTCGCTGCGAACCCATTTCGGATTGGCTTTCAAATCTTTCGAGTACGGAGTTTGTGCCTGGGTCGTGACCGTGACGAAGAAGGATGTGGCAACCAAAACTAGAAGTCTGATCAGCTGTCTCATTCCGAATCTCCTTGCGGCTTTCAAAGCCCTTGATGCAGGGATAAAACTGCAAAAAAGGCTCCTATTTCAGAGTGGAACAAGTCGGCGGCGCGCGATGTTCAGTGAGCTTTGGCGCAGGTCAGGCTGTCGAGACTTCGGACAACTGATCAGTTCTAAATTTGACAGCTTGGCCGAGGGAAACAAGCCGTCTCAAAATGAGATTTCCATCCCGCACCGGAAAAGCTGCGTCGCCTGAGCGGGCGGGTTTCGACTTCGCTTCTATTTCGCTGCTACTTTCCCTTCGGGCAAGGCACCACGGGTCGGTCAAAATTAACTGATTTCAGATCCAAGTTTAAGATCGCAACCGTCTTCGTGCAAACTCCCATATTTTCTGTGATCATTCCGCTTTGAACACGATAAAACATCTGCGACAGCACCCCGTCTTTATCCGTGCACTCTGTCACCCGAGGATATTTCACCCGGGCCTGCTCGACATCGATGCTTCTTCCATCTTGCAAATTCAAGTGAACCTCAGCCACCCAACAAACTGGATAAGGGCGAACCGAAAAAGACTTTAAATTGGCCCGAGTGATGAGCACAATTTGATCGCCGTTGGGATTGGTGACCATGGGCTGACTGACTTCTTTCTTGGACTCGGGCCCTTGCAGCCCCAGCATGGGGTAACCGTTGACGGGTCCCGGCCAGCCATCATCTTTGGTCGAATTGCTACCAACAGATCCACCGCCATCGACAGCGGACGCCGTTAAACACAACATCATCAGGGCCACAAAACCGATCACACCTTTTTTCATACAATGATCCTTTTCGATTCTTCTGGTCGAAGCGCCCCAGTGGCGATTTTTTGGATCAGCTTTGCAAAAGGCATGTCGCCCGGTTTCGCATTAAACCGTCTCTCAGCGGGCGCTGCTTGCAGAACTTTTCATCACGCGGCTTTTTCTGGCGACTTGTACTTTCTCGAAGTACAAACTCTGGCCCTTTGTCACGTAGTCACTGGCTTTGGCCGCTTGCTAAAGTGAGGCATGCAAAAACCCCACTTATTCGAATATCTGGATGTCAGCCAATTCTTGAAAGATTTGTATAAGTTTCGGAAGTCGTCGGACGCGGGTTTTTCTTACGAAGCCTGGGCGGCCGAGCTTTCGTTTAAAAGTCGCGCGCATCTTCGCTCGATCGTGGTGGGGGAAATTCCTTTAACTGAAAATCTGATTTCCACTTTTGTCGACGGGCTGAAATTGGATGCCGAATCGGCCCAGTACTTTACTTTGCTTGCAAAATATTCGACGGCTTCGACCCCATTGGCGAAGCAGACTTACGGGAAACCTTTGATCCTTTTGTGGAAGCTGAAGCTTGGCCAAGTGGCCGTGCAAGATATCGCCCAGTTTTTATCGGATGCTTTAATCCCGGTGGTTTTTACTTATCTGAGCTTTGACGATTCAGCTTCCGATGCTGAAGAGATCGCACGGCAATTGGGTTACGAGGCTTCCCGCGTGCAATCGGCTTTGAAATGTTTGATCTGGCAGAAGTTGGTCGATGGACAAGTTTCAGATTCGGGACAAGTCGTTTACAAAACTGTTCAGCCCTTTTTTAAAATTCCGGATGTTCCCAACAGTCCTTACTTGCGAAACTTTCACATTGAAGGCTTGAAGCTCGCCGAAAAGGCGCAAGAGCCAGAATATCCCAAGGATTTCAGAAGATTCTATTCTTACTTTGTCGCCCTGAGCCCGGCTGAATTTTCAGAAGTGCAAAAGATGATTCAAGATTGCAATGATCGTATTCTGGCTTTGTTTGATCGGCCACAGCTGGGAGAAAGAAAGATCTACCGACTGAATTCGCAGATCTTTGCAGTTTCTGGGATAGCATTGCCGGAAGCGGTGGCTGAATCGGCCCCGCCCGCAGAACGCACAAAAATTTTGTAGAATCCGTCGCGCACCAGAAAAGCCGCGTTACAGATGCGTGAGGCGCGCCATCGAGAAT
>CBIHNI010000003.1:0-247168 GCA_966211455.1 uncultured Bdellovibrio sp. | reverse complement strand
GTGGCAGATCTAAGCTTTCGGCTAAGATTTTCTGTGTTTCGGCAGTTGTTTTAGAATGAATCTGACTGAGAAGTGCTTCTTTCACTTCAGTTGGGATTCGGGTGTGAGTAGCTCGCTCTTTTTCTTTGATCGCTCGTGATAATTCACATACCTGTGTGAGGTTCACGGATCCATTTTTGATATTTTCAGCTAAACTTGGCAGGTCTTTTAAGAGATTTGCAGCCTCAAGCCTTCGCATAGCGGAAGAGCCCGAATATCCCATTTCTTTTGTCAGGTACTCGTACATCGATGAATAAGCTTTCGCTAAGTAAAGCTCACGACGGCTGACTTCTTTAATATGCTCTAAAATAATATGTAAAAGCTTTCTTTCTTTTTGGACGAGATCTTTTAATCGGAATTCTAGCTCGTCGTTTGTGAGCTTTTGCAGCGTGAGTGGATAATTAATCGGCGGATTTTTGAGTTCCGTATCGTTTGTTTTGAGTTTAGCTGGGTTGATTTTACGCTTCATGCAGTTCATTTCGAAATGGCTCATTTGATTGATCCTTATAATTTGAGTTCGAGATCTTTCTAGCATGGGTTTTTAAAAGCTGTTTTTTGAGATGGATGAGATGCACTTGCGGCTTGTGATGAAACGCATGGATTGGCTCTCTGTGAGATGCAAAATTCATTTTTGAAAATTTCAGATCATCAGTGCAAATGCAGCTCACTCCAGCGGAATTAGAGAGACGAAAATCTCGTCAAGCAGAATAAAATATTATTTTCCGTCACTCGCTGCAGTCGGTCACCGATGCGGTGGTGAGCTGACGGTCCATCTTGCAGTCACCAGATCGGTGGTAAACATGCACTCTCACACTCAGTCACCGGAGCGGTGGTGTGCCACCACTCCCGCGCGCAATCTCCGAAGCGGTGGTGAATTACCGATCCAGCACCTAGCTGCCGGAGCGGTGGTGAGCTCAATGATCGGATCGCGCGCGCCGGTAGCGGCCACCGGAGCTGTGAATCACAATCCCGCACACGGCCGCCGAAGCGATGGTAAGCCACCTACTGTCAGTGAATGCTGTTATCAGTGAAATCGCCAGCCTTTTCTGTCAATGCAGAAAGCAGAAACAAATTCGGCTGAAGTCGAAATGTGGCATTCAGACACGTGGGGCGATTTCGTTCGTCCCGATTTACATGAAATCCCCGTGAATTCGATTCTGCGCCGGTCTTATTCTCTCAAGGCCAGAGAACGCAATTTGCAAACTGACAAGCATGATGAGATCGATCGCGAATTGGAAAATCTGGAAATCAAAAATCTTTTGGGGACTGATCATTTTGATCGTCGCGGTTCGAATGTTTTTGCCACCGTTGATCCTAAAGAAAACCAACGAGTTTCTGGCCGAGTTCTCTCCGGTTTATCAAGGACACCTCGACGATATAGATCTCGGGGTTTGGCGCGGCTCTTACCAGTTGCAGAGCTTAGAGCTATGGTTGCGCAAAGATCCCCGCGAAAAATTCTTTACCACGCAGAATATCGACGTTTCGGTGGCATGGCGTGAAATTTTTAAAGGCCGATTGACGACAGATATTGAGATCGCCGACATGAGGTTTCGCATGTCGAAGGCCGTGATCGATGCGTTTGCCAATTCTCCGAAAGGAGCCGAAGAAGACTCGAAGAAAGCCGGAGCCAAGCTGTTTCCGGTGCAAGTCGAGCGAATCGATTTCCGCGATTCGAGTTTCGAAATGACGGATTCGATGGCTTTTGCCGATTCGCCGTGGATCTCGGTCACCGAGCTTCGCGGAAGATTGAGCAATGCCATGCCGAGAGCGGAAAACCCATTGAGCCCCTTCTTCGCGCAGGGACTTTTCTACGGAGCCACGCCAATGAAAGTTTCGGGAACCTTGAATCTGACCAGCGATCCGGTGGCCTGGGATCTGGATGCCGAAATGCGCGATTTTGAATTGAAGAAAGCCAATCCTTGGCTGAAAAAGAAGCTTCCTTTGACATTCACTTCGGGCGAATTGGATTTGTTTTCCGAGGTGCGATCGGAAAAAGGAAAGATCGAAGGTTACGCCAAGCCTTTCGTGAAAAAAGCGGACGTGGTGGCGAACGACGAAATCTTTGTCGGTTTGAAACACTTTGGAATTGAAGTCTCGACGGCGGCGGCCAATCTCTTTTTCCGAAATGCCAGAGACAAAACCCTGGCGACCAAGGTTCTTTTTGCTTACGACAAAGATGGAATTCAAATCAACTCGGCGAAAGCGATTTCAGAAGCCTTTAAAAATGGATTTTCAGATCCGTTGAACGAAGGTCTTGAAGACGAAATCAGTTTGTCGCCGGATGCACAACGAACCCCACAGAAAAGGAACAAACCATGACAAAAAGAAGCTTGTTACTGATTTCGACCCTGTTTGCGGCCGCTTGTTCGCACGAACCGAAAGACGTCAGCAACCAATCGCGCGGCGAACCTTCTCCGGTGACGTCGACCAGTATGGAGGCAAAACAGGTCGCGGCCGAACAGTCGGCGCCTTACGTAACCGAAATTTCTTTTGCCAAGGGTTCATCGAAACTAACCTCGAAAGCCCAAGAGCAGATCAAAGAATTGTTCTTGCGTAGCAAGGGCCAGCGCGAAGTCAGCGACGCGAATGTGATCACCTGGGCCGACCAAGAGTATCCTTCTGAAAACGCCAAAACATTATCGAAAGCCCAAAGAAACTTGGCCGACAATCGCAACAAAGCCATCCGCGACTATCTGAATGAATTGCGCGCTTCGGTTGATGTTCATGTGCACAGCATGGCCGAACGTCCCACCGCTTTGAAAGAGTTTCTAAAGACAGCTGACACCCGTGTAAAACAGTCATTGGAAACGGCTGGTATCCCAACGACCGATCAGCCAAAGACGGGATTGCCCAAGGCTTCGAAATCGATCGTCATGTTGATGCTGAAGGAAGAGTAGTTTAAGAAGCGCTCGAAGAGCGGGTTTTCAAATCGCCGTTGAGCTTTCGAATTTGAAAGACGCGATAGATGAAAATCCGTTCTTTGGCCTTCATGTTGTCTCCACCATTGTGCGAAGAGTGATGGATGGGGCGCACATCCGACGTTTGAAGGGTTGGGGACTTTAAATGAATTCCGGATGCAACCACCAACAAAGCCAGTGAACCAGTCACGACTATGAATCGGTGGCGCATGCGATGCAGCCATATGCGATTCATGAGATTCCTCCTGTGCTTCAAATTTTCCACCGGGACCCATCTGCCAGCAAATCGTTTTTTATTATAGGTCGTATAGCCCGTTCTTTGTCATCCCGCATCGAAACGGGGCGGCATGGCGGCTTCGTGACAGTCTTTCGAAGTGGGCTTACAAAAAGAGTTCCTATGAAACTGACACTGACAAGCGACCAGGCCAAGACCACGGATATCAAGGCGACTCTTCACACTCTTTCAAAACGTGAAAGGACCCTCTATGCATGGAAGAAATTTGGAGTCTTCTTTGGACTTGCGATCCTTTCGGTTTTTGTTCCGGTCGCACATTTTGTCTTGGTGCCGACTTTTTTGATCTTATCGATTGTCGTCGGGATAAAATCTTATAAAATTCAAGCACGGTTGGAAATCTTAGAGAACGTCCAATGCCTGCAGTGCCAAGAGATTTTACCAAAGCAGTTTTTGCTCGGGGAAGAGGAGCGCATCAAGTGCGGGCATTGCTTTGCCCAGTACGCGATTGAAGGGACGAATTGAAAATGAAGAAAATTTTCGAGAATCGATTTTTGTTCGGAAGTCTTTGTTTTATTTTTGGCGTCTTGCTGACCTTAGGTGTGCAAAAAGCTGTCGAACGTTTCCATGGCTCACCTCAATCGCGTCATCAAAAGCAAATCGGAAATTTTCCGACGAATTTTGATGGCGAAGCATTTCCCGAGGACGAAGAAATCGATCCTTTCGAAGAAATGCGAAATCTGCAACAGCAGATGATGCAAGGAATGCAGCTACCGAAATCCGATGGCGCCGGTCAAATCGAAACTCGCGAAGATGATCAGTTCATCTATTACGACATCACGATCAAAGGGATGGATCCCAAAAGCCTGCAGGTGAATATCGAAAAAGGGCAGATCACCATTGCCGGACAAACAGAAAATCAAGCCGACGAATCGCAGGGCGGGGCCTATTTCTCTTCTGAATTTCATCGTTCTTTTCCGGTTCCACCCGAGACAGATGCCGACAAGGTTCAGGTCGAGAACAGCAAAGACAAAGTGACCTTAAAGTTTCCCAAAATTCAGCGCTAATTATTTTCCGAACGGGTTGCATCATTTGACGAACTGAAGCGATCTCAAATCGTTTCTAAATATATAAAATAAAAAGATAAATAAAAAACCAAGTCATTCTGACCCATTTCAGACCAGGCTTTTTGATTGACTGATTTTTTGGCGCTGCGATAGCCATCAAATAGTAACGACCAACCCTCTTAAAAGGAGATCAGATGTTTCAAAAATATCTACTGACAGCATTGATCACGAGCTTGAGCTTCGGCTCCATCGTGATGGCCCAAACTGCAGATGAAGGTTCAGAAGCTCTCATCGAAACTCAAGAAGATGCGATCACCACCGACATGGAATTTCGCCAAGGAGATCTGATGCGTCCAGGTCGTCCGGGTCAACCAGGCCGCCCCGACCAGCCGGGACGTCCGCCGCGCCCACCGCGTCCTCCGCACCAGCCACCCCATCAACCGCCACCTCATCAGCCTCAACCTCCACCGAACTATCCTCCGCATCAACCACCGCCAAACTATGGTGTGATCACTTGTTACGCGCGTGATTATTATGGTCGTTGGTTTGAAGGTCGTGGATGGACGGCAAACCAGGCGATGAATGAAGCCATGTGGAATTGCCAACGTATTTCAAATTACTGGTGCCAGCAGGATCGTTGTTACCGCTAGATTTTAGGGATTCAATGACAGATCTGGAGTGCCCGAAGGCGCTCCAGATCCTGTGCTCTACCAAGTTTTCTTATCTTGGCGTAGAGGCTTCTCGTCTGACATGTGTTCGAGCTTATCGCCAGCGTCGTAGACTTTCTTTCCAAGGTTGGGCGCACCCACATCGGAAATTTTCTGACCGACTCTTTCTATGGCGTCACCAGTTTTGCGACTGAAGTTTGATTTGTTATCCATACAGTTCTCCTTTCGCATGGCTTCTTTCTTAAACTTCAAGTTCCGTTCCCGCATCATCTCGGGATGAAGGCCAGCTGAGCTGCCTTTCTGGGCAATATTCCCCGCGTTGAGTATCATTTCAGATGACACATTTTTTAAAACGACAGAGACTTTTAAATCCTCTTTTTGATGACGGAGATCCGAATGAAAAATGTCGTTTTGGCTTTGCTATGCTTCAGTGTTTTGGGATGCACAACAATCCGTATGAAATATGAATCTGTCGTCACTGTCGACGGACAGGCCAAGGATTACACCTATGTGAACTCTTATCCGGTTGGGGGAGCGCACTCTTCATTATGCTGGATCACGGGGATCTTTGCCGGTGGCAGCTGCTGGTTTTACCTTGTGATGCCGACCGTTCAGCAAAAAGCGATGATCATCGAAGAAGCTCAGAACAAATTGGCTGATAAATTGAAAGGCCAACAGTTTGCCGAGCAAGGGCCGCCACGTCTCAGCAAGGTCAACTATGAAAACGGAGACGAAGAGCTTCTGTTGAATCCAAGAGCTCGAGCTTACACTCCTTAATGCGATTGTTTTTTTGTTTTCTTATTGGTGGCATGCTTTTGTTTTCGCAAGCGAAAGCAGCTACGGATATTTCGGAAGCAAAAATCACCGAGGTTGCACAAGACCTTCAGTGGAAACTTCTACTGCATTTCAAAAAAGATTATAAGCCGGGTGATGTTAGCGAAATCGATGGCGGTGATTTTTTTCTTTCACCGACCGGTCGCAAAGATCCCAAAGCCGAGCTGCAGGCGACTTTGCAAGCCTTCAATGACAACCGCGCTGTCGGCCCTTTAAAGCAACCGGCAAGATGCGCTTTTCCAGCACGTCTTCGATACCTGGGAAAACATCTAGGGGTGCAATATCCACCCGTTGAATGCGAAAAGTGGGATGGATTCTTGTCGCGCTTCAATCGCCCGGATTCTGTCAGTCTGATTTTTTCTTCTGCGTACACCAACAATCCGGCTTCGATGTTTGGTCACACCTTTCTGAAAGTAAATTCGGAACGGGGAAGCGAGCTTTTGGACACAGGCGTGAATTTCGCAGCACAAGTACCGCCAGATGAAAATCCATTCGCTTTTTTCTACTTTGGAGTTTTCGGTGGCTATGACGGTCATTGGTCGGTGCAGCCTTATTACGAAAAGCTGAACGAATACATCAAAGCGGAAAGCCGCGATCTTTGGGAGTATGAATTAAGTCTCACCAAAGAAGAGACCTTCTTCTTTTTGGAACATCTCTGGGAGTTCGAAACCACCGGCCGTATTGATTACTATTTCTTCGATGATAACTGCGCCTATCAAATGGGTCGCATCGTCGAAGCGGTTCGCCCTGCATGGGACCTGCATCACCACGTGATCTATGCGATTCCAGGCGAGATGGTGAAGAACTTTACCGAAGCCCCAGGTGTCGTGCGCGAGGTGAAATTTCGTCCGGCGCTTCGGAAAAAGCTGATGCAAAAGTACCAAACGCTTTCGAAAGCGCAGAAAGATCAATTCTTTGATTTGGTCAGGAAAAAAATCCCAGCCGAAAAGGTCAACGATGCCTTGGTGCTCGAGACTGGCAATTCCTATATGGATTACCAACGTCAGCTTAAAAAGGGCGAGCTATCGGCTGAAGAAAAAAAACTGTGGGATCAAATCATGCTTCAGCGAGCTCAGATGGGCGAAGTGAAGCTGCCGGATTTTCCTCCAATCACCGAAGAAACAAGACCTGATCTGGGGCACGATGCTTACGCGTTTGTGACCCTTGGTGGGGTCGAACAAGATTCAAATTCGGACCGTCACGGGTATTTCGGAATCAAAATGAAATCGGCTTATCATGATCTCTACAATCGTGATGTCGGTTATAAAAAGTATTCAGAGATTTTGTTTCCTTGGTTTGAGCTTCGTTACCGGCCGGAAATGAAGAACCTGCATCTGGAAGAGCTGGGAGGCGTGCAGATCACATCTTTGACCGCACTGAACCGTTTGGACTTTCACCCCTCGTGGAAATTTTTAGGAGCTTTCAAATCACCGAAAGATTTTGGCTGCTTGAACTGCCGCTATTTGACTTGGGAGGTTGGGATCGGACTTTCAGAAGAAGTCGTCTCTGCCGATCATATCGTTTATCAGTTTCTAACGTTACATAACGAATTTGACCCGGATCTGCCGAAAGGCTGGCGGTTTTTGCCTAGCTTTGAGGCAGGTTGGATCTCGACCGTTGCCGACAGCTGGAAAATAGGAATGCAAGCTTCTTACTTCAAAGATGTTGGGTCTGTGCGTCTGACGGACGAGTTCACCAAAGTCGGTTTGCAACAGTCTTATAGCTGGTCAAAAAACCTCGAACTTCGGCAGAAATTTGAGTGGATCTATCCCAGTTTTCAGGAGCGTCCCCGCTATGCCGAACTGCGCCTGGACCTGTCCTACCATTTTCGTTGACCACTCTTTCAGGTCCTCCATACTATTTTCTGACGTAACCTAAACCACCTTTACGGAAGGATCCGAAATGACAAAATTTATGATCGCAATGGCAGTTGTTGCAGCTTCTTGCTTCGCACAAGCTCAAACTAAAACTATGAAATCTGGCGGCGGCGACCACACAATCGACGGCTGCGGCTTGGGCTGGCAGGTTACTGATTCACGCACAATGATCGGTACCACAACTCGTGGAACAACAAATGCTTTCGTTCCTCCTTCTTTCGGTATGACTTCAGGAACAATCGGCTGCGATCAGATTCCTTTTGCTAAAAACGAACAAGAAGCGGCTACTTTCGTGGCAACAAACTTCCAAACTTTGAAATCTGAATTGGCAGTTGGCCAAGGCGAATACGTCAGCGCAATGATCGAATCTTTCGGTTGTGCTTCTAGCCAAGTTCCAGCGATCTCTTCAAAAATCCAAAAGAACTATGGTTCAGTTGTTGCTCCCGCACAAAACGCAACTGAGTTGTTCCAAAACTTGAAACAAGAAGTTGGCCACTGCGGTTAATTTCTGCTTTCAAATGCGGAATCAAGAGAAGGGAGCTGAAATGCTCCCTTTTTTATTTTGAGGTGAGATATGAATGTAAAATCCTTGCTTGAATCCATGGAGCAGGTGAACGCCAGGGCGGGAAAAGACGCTTTCGTTCTTCCTTGCTATGAAATCGTGTTCTTTACCAGCGAACCACCGAAGCGATCTCACAAGGCCATTCTGGCGGTGATCCAAATCGTTCAGAATCTTTATCCTGATGCTTTCTCTTATTGGCGAGACGAGCGCAAAGAACATGGTCCGAGATTAAATGTGATCATCGAGAAGCGAAAAGATTCGTTTGAAGACTGCTTAAGACAGGCCCTTCATTATGGACCGGTCTCGACCCTGGCCGGGTTCGAATTTCTTTCATCCGAAGCCGAATCTCGCAAGCGTCTTCCATCTCTTTACTTTTTTGATAGGGGAAGGGGCCAAAATGTTCATTACAATGTGCTTCGTCTTTGTCTTCCGATTGATTTGCCGACACCCGAAGCCAGTTTGGAAAAAATCGCCGAAGAAATTCAGCAACATCTTGCGATCGAAACTGGTTACGCCGGTTGGTCCATCCACGAAGAACCGAAAATCGAAAATATGGATGAAGCCTTTTACAATAATGACTTTAAAAAATGGCTACAGACATATCCGGCCCTTCCTTATTGGTGGATTCCTGGCGGCGTGATGAGTTTGAAAAATGGGATCCGCGCCCGTTCGTGGCTGACCTATATGGGCCAAAGCTTATTGAAAAATAAATTGCTAACCCCCGAACAAGCTGTCGATCGTTTCCGAGAAGCCGGAGCAAATGCAGAACTCACAAAGCAAAAAAATGTGCTACTGCGGATGCCTGGAGAATTGTCGCCGGCAAATCCGGATCAAACGGTGGGGCATGCTTTAGAAAGCTTCAGCCTGACAAAAAAATCGCAAGAGCACCTGATGAACCCAGGTATGTCACCCGAAGAAAACGAGCAGTGGTACAGTCGAATGTTCCCGGATAAAATCTAAGCCGTCTTTTCGCGCAGAATCTGGCCGATCAACAGATCTTTTTCCTGCCACAGGTTTTGCACCCATTTCTGAACTGTTTCGCGGAAGTCGGCATCGTCGAGATAATTGCCGTTTAAAAGCTGAGCGGGAACTTTGATTTCACGAACATGCACGACCACTTCGTGTAAAAGCCCATTCATCGCTTGGCCCATGCTGACCACGCCCTGCGGGTAAACGATGGTGACGTCCAAAATCGAATGCAGCTGCTCTTTCATGGCACTTAAAGCAAAGGCAAATCCGCCGGCTTTTGGATTCAGCAAATGTTTGTAAGGTGATTGCTGCTGATCATGCTTTTCTTTGGTAAATCGGGTGCCTTCTAGAAAATTTAAGATCGCAAAATGCGTTTCCTTGAATTTTTCCATCGCCCTTTGGGCCGTGCGCAGATCTTCACCGCGTTTTGAAGGATCTTTTTCGATTTCTTCTTTCGTGTAACGCTTCATGAACGGGAAATCCAACGCCCACCAGGCCGGTCCCAATAGCGGAACCCACTTCAGCTGATCTTTTAAAAAGAAACGCAAAAACGGAATGCGATGATTGAAGGCATGTTGCAAAACGATGATGTCGACCCAGCTTTGGTGATTGCTGCAGACGAAATAATTTTTGAAATATGAAAGACCTTCGGGAAGACGGATGTCCCATTTTACGTTTTGGGTGACGCGAATATTCCAGTTGTTGCCGTCGATAAAGCTTTCGGCGATTCGCACGGTCAGACGGCTGCACCAGTTGCGAAATTTTTTGATCGGAACGATCAGTTTTAAGAAAGCGATCGGATAAAGAAGCAAGCACCAAAAGACAGTGTTCAAAATGGTCAGCATGGTTGAAATCATGTTCAGGCCCCTGTTTTGATCGATTTATATTTCCAAAACTGGGGTAAAGCAAAGCCGCAAATCAGAACCCCGATAACGCAAAGGATGCCTCCGGATACGATTGAAACTTGATTGCTGCTGATCGTTGCCATCCAGCCGGCGCGCGCGTTTCCAATCAGTGGTCCGGTCATATAAGAAATCATCTCGATGCCGGCCAGTCGTCCGCGCATTTCATTGGGGATCGATTCGTTCCAAATCAATCCGCGGAACAGAGCACTGATCATATCCGAAGCCCCCGCGATCCCCAGGCACAAAAGGGCAAGCCATAAATTGGGCGCGTAACCCAAAAGGATCACGGCGACCCCCCAGGCGGCGGCAGCGATAACGACGGCGCGACCGTGCCGCATCACCTTCGAAGTCCAACCGCTGAATAAAGTCATGGTCATGCTTCCGACGGCCATAGCCGAATACAAAGCACCCGCCGCACTGGCGCCACCCCAAACCTCACCCATGGCAGGAAAAAGCGCGACCGGAAAAGCAAAAGTCATCGCCACGATATCGATGATGTAAGTGCCCATCAATTCGGGACGTTTCCAAGCGTACTTCAGTCCCTCCATGATACTTTCAACCCCGGCCCGTTTGCTGTTGGCCGGTGTCGGAAGTTTGCGAATCAGATAAACAGAAAAAATCGCAATCGCAAAAGTCACCAGGTCAAAAAGATAAGCCGTTTTGGCGCCGTAATTGGCAATCAAAAGACCACCTAACGCAGGACCTGCAACGGCGGCGAAAGTGTAACGAAATGAATTCAATGCTCCGATCGAGGCAAAATCTTCGGGCGAGATCAAAGCTTGAGTCATCGCTTCCATGGCCGGTCGGTGAAATCCATTGGCGGCTTGCAAAAGAGCGGTTGCAGCAAAAATCACCCACAAATGTGGGTTTTCAATCGACGAGTTGATGAAGAGAGCCAGGCAGGCAATGCACATGATGGCCTCAGAAATGAGAATCAATTTCCGTCGGTCCATCGAGTCAGCGACCGAACCACCCAGCAGGCCAAATAACAAAACCGGCACAAGCTGCACGGTTCCGAGCATTCCGACATACAAAGAAGACTTGGTCAGCTCGTAAACTTGATAAGGAATGGCCACATAGCTGACCATGGTCCCCAAGAAGGAGATCATTTGCCCAAAAAATAGATAGCGGTAATCGGGATATTTCTTAAGAGGCGACAGATTGATAAGCATAGTTTACGCTAGCAGATGATGGAGTATTTATCCCTTTCAATTATCTTTTTGATATCCACTGTCATTATTGTTCCGATCTCTCACCGCATGAATTTAGGAGCGGTGCTGGGCTACCTGATTGCCGGAATGGCCATCGGTCCGTCGGGCTTAAGCCTTGTATGGGATACGGAAAGCATTTTTCAGTTCTCTGAATTCGGCGTGATCTTTTTGATGTTTGTCATCGGGCTCGAGCTGCAACCTTCGCGGTTGTGGGTTTTGCGTCGGTCGGTGTTTGGATTGGGATCGGCCCAAGTTCTTCTCACGGCAGGGATCGTGTTCGTTCTGACCCAGATGATGCCATCGATCACGTGGCAGGCATCGACCGTTTTGGGATTTGGGCTTGCAATGTCATCGACCGCTTTGGTTTTGCAATCCTTGGCGGAACGTCATCAGCTGACGACCAATCACGGGCGCGATTCTTTTTCGGTGCTGCTGTTTCAAGATTTGGCGGTGATCCCGATTTTAGCTTTGCTGCCGGCACTAACCAATCAGGTGAACGATGGCCCCTTTAATTGGATGGGAATTTTAAAACCCATTGGCGTCATCGTCGCTTTCGTGGTGATCGGAAGACTGATCTTGCGTCCTGCTTTCAAATGGATTGCCCGCACCGAAAATCGCGAGCTTTTCACCGCGGCCTCTTTGCTGATCGTGATGGGAACCGCGGCCTTGATGCACGAAGTGGGTTTATCGATGGGTCTTGGCGCATTTTTGGCCGGTGTCCTGCTGGCGGATTCTGAATATCGCCACGAGCTCGAGGCCGATATCGAACCTTTCAAGGGTTTGCTGCTGGGACTTTTCTTTATCGCCATCGGTATGTCCGCCAAGATCGGCCTGATCTGGGAAAATCCGCTGAAAGTTTTCGGACTTGTGCTGGCTTTGTATCTGATCAAAGGCGGGGCGATCTTCGTGATCAAGCAAATCGTGCGCGCACCGGTGAGCTCGACAAGAAAACTATCGGTCTATTTAAGCCAAGGTGGCGAGTTCGCTTTCGTTGTGTTCTCGGCCGCAGTGGTGGCCGGAGTCCTGGAAAAATCCACCGCTGATCTTTTTGTGATCGTTGTGACCCTGTCGATGCTGCTTGCGCCACTTTTGTTCGTCTTGGAAGACCAAGTCTTTTCCAAGAAATTGGATCAGGTCCCCGAACCCGAGTACGACACCCAGATCGATCAAAGTCCGGTGGTGATCGCGGGCTTTGGTCGCTTCGGCCAGATCATTGGTCGTCTGCTTTCCATCCGTAAGATCCCTTTCACCGCCTTGGATAAAAGTTCCGCCCACGTCGATTTCATTCGCCGTTTCGGTAATAAAATCTTTTATGGGGATGCCACGCGCTTGGACCTTCTGCATGCGGCAAAAGTGGGCTCGGCCAAACTCTTTGTTCTGGCGATCGATGACGTCGATGACTCGATCAAGACGGCCGAAATGATGAAGCGACATTTTCCTCAGGTTCCGGTTTTTGCCCGGGCTCGAAATCGTTTTCACTCTTACAAGCTGATGGATCTTGGTGTGACGGTTCTCTACCGGGATACTTTGCTTTCCAGTCTCGAGATGGGGAAACATGTCCTTGAGCACATGGGAATGACCCCCGAAAGTGCATCTTCACTTATTCTTAAGTTTCAACAGTACGACGAAGAACTTCTTCACCGGCAGCACGCTGTGTATCAGAACGAGGCAGAGCTTCTGCAAACCAGCAAGCAAGCCTTGGCGGATCTTGAAAGTCTCTTCGAAAGTGACTCAAAACAAGTCAATCCTTCATAAAATCGGACCTTTTTTCGCCTTTTCTTCACACGTTCTTCATAGCCCCGCGAAACTTTTCGACGACGATATGTTTGAAGGTTCAAAGAGAATCAAGAAGTGGGGGAGCAAATGTCGAGTGTAACTTTTAAACTTGCACAAGGAGCCGAAAAAATGGAAATTTGGAGTCAAGGAGAACAAAAAACAGGTGTGCAGTCTATGATGCCGAAGTTGTTGGTGGTTGAAGATTCCCAGGAATTTCAACTGATGATCAAAAGCGCCCTGGGACGTGGACTTCATCTGGAAGTCTGTGGATCGATCGGGGAAGCCCGTCAAAAAGTCCAGACAAACCAGTTTGATCTGATTTTGTTAGATGTCAGTCTGCCGGATGGCAGCGGTTTCGAGTTCTGTTCGGAACTGCAAAATCACGAAAAAACGCATAAAACTCCAGTTATTTTCCTAAGCGGTCGCAATGCCGTGACTGATAAAGTCCTGGGCCTGACTTTGGGTGCCGATGACTATGTCACAAAGCCATTCGATCCGACCGAGCTGAAAGCTCGTGTGGAAAATAAACTGCGCAAGCAGCAGGTGAAAATCCAAGACGACACTTTGCTTGAGCGTGGTCCTTTGAAAATGAATCTTCCAAACTACACAGCGACCATGCTGACTGCGGATGGTAAAGATACAAAGCTGGATTTGACTCCGATCGAATACAAAATCTTGTATCGCTTGGCGAAGAACCCAGGCCATATTCTGACCCGCCAACAATTGATCGACAATGTGTGGGGAGTCGGCGCTTACATTGAAGACCGTTCCGTTGATAAGCACATTTCATCTTTGCGCAAGAAATTGGGTGATTTCGCAAATCACATCCGAACCGTGTCAGGTCTCGGATACCAATTCGTGACGGATCCTCGCTAGGATCCGTTTCCCATCTTATTAGTGAATTGTTCCGCTGTGCTGAAGGATCGTATTGATTTGTATCGTGCGGTCCTGATTGCTGATCACGTTGTCTTGAATTTCGCTTAAGACTTTGACCAGCTTATCTTTCGCAATACGTATCGCATCGTAGATGTTCTCGGCTAAACCTTCTTCTTCGATTTTTGCTCCTTCTTCGGTCAAGGAAATCGAAATGCGATACATCTTCTTCAATTCCACACGATCGTAATCCGTGCCTTCTGCCTCAAGTTGAGAAATCAACTTCAAAGGGTCCTTGGCAATGACGGCCACGACTGTCTCTGGAGTTGTGTAAGGCTCAAACTCCATGATGGTCTGATAGATATAGGACTTCACGTCCGGGCTGACATGACTCAGATCGAAATTGCTCTTAAAAGGGGTTTCCATACAGCCTCCTTTTCCGCTCTGGGCGCTGATTCCAAAGCTTTAGAATTACTTCTATTTTAACATGGGCACGGCCCGTTTTCAGGTCAAGTTGGGTCCAGATTTTCAACTCGCGTTTCGCCCAGATGAGACAGCAATTTGTGTCAAAACGAGACACTTTGCATTTGAGCTTATTCTTTGCCATAAAATTTCATTATGTCAGAGATTAAACTCGAAGAATCATGGAAGCGACGTCTGCAAGGTGAGTTTTCAAAGCCCTACATGACGGACCTTAAGGCCTTTTTGCTCGAAGAAAAAAAACGGGGCAAAAAGGTGTATCCTCCAGGTCCCAAAATCTTCGCGGCTTTCGACGAAACTCCTTTCGAGAAAGTGAAAGTCGTGATTCTTGGTCAAGATCCGTATCACGGACCCGAACAAGCTCATGGTCTTTCATTTTCCGTACCGGCCGGGGTTCGCTTTCCGCCGTCCCTGCAGAACATTTTCAAGGAATTGCACGCGGATGTTGGGGTGCCAATCCCCAAAAGTGGAACATTGACCAAATGGGCTCACGAAGGTGTGCTTCTGCTCAACAGTGTGTTGACCGTCGAAGAAGGCAAAGCGGCCGCTCATCAAGGCAAGGGCTGGGAGAAATTCACCGACGAAGCGATTCGGGCCTTGAACGACGAACGCAAGAATCTGGTTTATATTCTTTGGGGAGCCTATGCCCAGAAAAAGGCATCTTTTGTGGATCATAAAAATAATCTGGTGATCGAATCCGTGCATCCGTCGCCGCTGTCTTCGCACCGCGGATTTTTTGGCAGCAAACCTTTCTCGAAAACCAATGCTTATTTGCAAAAGCATGGGATCAAACCCATCAACTGGGATCTGACATGACGATCGGAAAGACAGTCCTGCGCAAAGAAGGGGTCCTCAAGGTCACGGGCCAAAGCATTTACGTCGACGATATGCCTTTCGATGGCTTGCATGGGGTGACCGTGCGCTCGACGATTGCCCGCGGAAAGATCAAAGACATCCAATTTCTTCCGGGGGTCAATTGGTCCGAGTTCGTCATCGTCACGGCGAAAGATGTGCCCGGAAAAAATGCGGTCGCTTTGATTTTGTACGATCAACCCTATCTGGTCGATGGGGTTGTGAACCATCCCGACGAGGCCATTTTGTTGTTAGCCCATCCGGACAAGTACACGGCTGAAAAAGCACGCAATTTGGTGCAGATTCAATATGAAGAGCTACCCGCTGTCTTCAGCATTGAAGAGGCCTTGGCAAAAAAACATGTGATCTGGGGGGCCGACAATATTCTGAAATCCTACTTGCTGGAAAAAGGCCAAGTGGATTCGGTTTGGGACAAGGCTGCGTTCATCGTTGAAGAAGAATACGAAACGGGCGCGCAAGAGCAGCTTTACATTGAACCCAATGGTATGGTCGCTATGGCAAATCCAAAAGATGGCGTCACCATTTGGGGATCCATGCAGTGTCCGTACTATGTGCACAAAGCCCTGTTGCCTTTATTTGCACTGCCCGAAGATAAAATTCGCATCATTCAAACGGAAACTGGCGGCGGCTTTGGCGGAAAAGAAGAGTATCCGTCCATGCTGGCGGGACATGCGGCCCTGCTAGCTTGGAAATCCGGCAAATCGGTCAAGATGATTTACGATCGCGCCGAAGACATGATGGCGACAACAAAACGTCATCCATCTAAGACCCGGCATAAGACGGCTGTTTCAAAAGACGGAAAAATTCTAGCCATGGATATCGATTTCGCGATCGATGGCGGCGCCTACGCAACTTTGTCATCGGTGGTTTTGTCTCGTGGAACAATTCATGCGGCGGGACCTTACTTCTGCGAAAATGTTCGCATCAAAGCAACAGCGGTTGCGACCAATCATCCACCGCACGGGGCTTTCCGCGGATTTGGTGCGCCCCAAAGCCTGTTTGCGCTCGAGCGACACATGGATCTGGTGGCGGCCAAAGTGGGTTTGTCGCCAGTCGAATTCCGCAAGCGCAATTTCTTGAAAGATGGTCTGACAACGGCGACAGGACAGTTGGTGAAAGACCGTGTGGATATGACCCAACTTTTGGATCATGCGCTTTTGCAGTCGAAATACGAAGAAAAACAAAAAGCCCACGCGGCTTGGAATCAAAAAAATCAGTCGGTGAAGCGCGGAATTGGTTTTGCCACGTTCTTCCATGGCTGCGGTTTCACGGGATCCGGTGAAAAGTATTTGGCTTCCAAAGTCGGCATCCGCACAACCGCTGAAGGCAAAGTGCAGGTGCTGGCCGCCAGTACCGAGATCGGTCAGGGGACCAATACGATCTTTTCACAAATTGCCGGACATGCCTTGGGTGTGTCGGATGAAATCGTCGAAGTCTTCCAACCCGATACCATGCACGTTCCAAATTCAGGTCCGACCGTGGCGTCACGTACGGTGATGGTTGTGGGAAAACTGGTGGAAAGTGCGGCCATCGGATTGAAGCAAACTTTGCAAAAAGAAAAGTATCTTGGTGAAACATACACCGAAGCTGAACTTCGCAAAGCTTGCCAGAAATACCATGCTGAGAAAGGTGAACTGAAAATCATCGTCGAATACGAAGCCCCGCCGAATATCAACTGGGACGATGTGAAATACCAAGGCGACGCTTATGGCTCTTATGCTTGGGCTGTGTATGTGGCCGACGTCGAAGTCGATATGCTGACTTTCGAGACGAAGGTGAAAGATTTTGTTGCGCTTCAAGAAATCGGACGCGTGATTCATCCAACTTTGGCCGCCGGCCAAATCGAAGGCGGTGTCGCGCAAGGAATCGGTTACGCTCTTTATGAAAAGTGCGTTTGGGACAAAGGCCGTTTGAAAAACGGACAGATGACCAATTACATTATGCCGACTGCTGCCGATCTGCCGGATATTCGTGTCTTCTTTGAAGAAAGCCCTTATCAATACGGGCCGGGTGGTGCCAAAGGCATTGGCGAACTTCCGATGGATGGTCCCGCGCCAGCGATTTTAAATGCGGTGAAAAATGCGACGGCTTTGCCAGTGAATCGCATTCCACTTTTACCCGAAGATCTCTATCAAACTTGGGAGGCCACCAGTGGAACATAAGATTTCATTCTCTGTGAATGGAAAATCAGTGACGGTGGAAGCTCACTCGATGGAGCGCCTTTTGGATGTGCTTCGCGAGAAGTTAAAACTGACTGGCACCAAAGAGGGCTGTGGCGAAGGCGAATGCGGAGCTTGCTCGATCTTCTTAGATGGCGAGCTGGTGAACTCTTGCTTGATTCCGGCGGCGCAAGCGGAAGGTCGCACGATTCAGACAATTGAAGGCGTGGCCTCCGATCAAGGTCTTCATCCTTTGCAAAAAAGTTTTCTTCATCACGGCGGTGCCCAGTGTGGAATCTGCACGCCAGGTATGGTGATGGCGTCTTTGGCTTTGCTGCAGAAAAATCCAAAGCCGTCTCGTGAAGAAATCAAAGAAGGCCTGGCCGGAAATCTATGCCGCTGCACGGGTTACATGAAAATTTTCGATTCGGTCGAAAAGGCGGTCGAACCATGAGAGCCTTCGTCCCAGATTACGAACTGAAAACCTTGGCCAGTCTGCCCGAGACCTTGCAAGCATTGGCCAAAGAGCCACAGCGCTGGAAACTTTTTGCCGGCGGCACCGATTTGATGGTGCTTTTCGAAGCGGGGAAGCTGGCGCACAAACAGTTTTTGAATCTTGCACCTTTCGCTGAGCTGAAGAAAATCGACGTCACAGACCAAAGCATTCGCATCGGTGCGCTTTGCACTTATTCGCAAATTCAGAATCATCCGATCATTCAAAAAGAATTCCCTTTGATGGCAAGATCGGGTTGGGTCACCGGTGCAAAAGCGATTCAAAATCGCGGAACCATCGGCGGCAATGTGGCCAACGCCAGTCCAGCAGCGGATACGCCGCCAAGCTTACTGGCTTACGGCGCCCAAATTGAACTGCAAAGCGCCAAGGCTTCGCGCTTATTGGATTATTCGAAATTTCATCTTGATTACAAAAAGATGGCCTTGCAGCCGGACGAGATCGTCGCGGGATTTTTGCTGCCACGAAATCAAGGATGGACACATCAGTATTATCGCAAAGTCGGAACCCGAGCTTTTCAATCCATTTCGAAAGTCGCCATTTCGGTGGCGGCGAAAGTGGATCAAAGCACCGTTCAAAAATTTCAGATGGGTCTGGCCTCTGTTGGACCGACCCCTTTGCGCGCGACAGCGGTTGAATCGGCGCTTGTGGGCCAAAAGCTGGATGCAATTTCTGAATCGAACGTGGCCGATATCATGAATCAATCCTTCCATCCGATTGCGGACATCCGATCGACAGCAGGTTATCGCAAGATGGTGCTTGAACGTCTGACAAAACATCTGGTCGATATCTTAAAAGGGGCTCCGGGTCTTTACCTCGAGTCAATCGCATGTACCAAAAGATTTTAGACCTGCAAGCAAATGGCCAGACCTCGGTGTTGGTGACCATCACCAGCACCAAGGGTTCAACCCCGCGTGAAGTCGGAGCCAAAATGCTGGTCACCAAAACAGAATTTTTTGGCAGCATCGGTGGTGGCGGTCTGGAATGGCTGGCACTTGAAAAAGCCCGCAGCATCTTAAAAGGCGAAGAGCAAAAAAAGATGGGCGTCCCGCTTTGCACAAAAGCCCAACAGTGCTGCGGTGGATTTGTTGAACTGTTCTTCGATGTCATCAAGCCAAAACCCCAGCTTTTGATCTTCGGCGCGGGCCACGTCAGCCAAAGCCTGCTCGAGGTCATGGCTGGAACCGCTTTTGATTGCCAAGTCATCGATGAAAGAGCCGAATGGATCGAAGCCGCTGAAAGAAAAAAAACTCAGCTCAGCAACCTTTCCCTGCAAACGGTGAAAGAACCGATTCTTCCATGGATTGAATCGCAAAAAGACAAATGGGGAGCACAAACTTACGCCATCGTGCTGACCCATGATCACGGTTTGGACGAAGACATCATCGAAAAGCTCGCACCACTTCCGCTGAAGTACCTGGGCCTGATCGGCTCGCGCACCAAACGCGAAAGATTTTTCGCTCGCTTGGGTGGCAAAGGTGTTGCGACCGAGCATCTCGAAAAGATCCACTGTCCAATGGGAATTCCGCTTTCAAGCAAAGCTCCAAAAGACGTGGCTTTGAGCATCGCCATGGAACTTGTGCAGACACATTTAGCGAAATCCGCCGGGGTCGATGTCAGATCGCATTTGCAGCTGGTGGAAGAGGTTGTTGAATTGTTGAGGGACGTTTCCACTTCTGTTTGATTCGAGTGCTCGTCACAGCGGTGCCTTGGTGTAAAAGTTAGTGCATCCGTCCATGGGAACGCTGCAAGCTGGCTAGGCGCCCCCGACCATCGTGGCCAGCTTGTCCAAAAATTAGGACACGCCGGCCACGATGGCCGGCGTGCAGCCTTCACACGGACGGACGGCCCACAGTTCGACCTGAAACAGCTGTGTCGAGTAACATCCTAACTAAACGCCAACTCTAAAATTTTCCTCACACCCGCAATCGAACCTACGCTAGCATCTTGACCATGACCGCTGTCCGCCAAACCCATTTTATTCTTCTTGCTGCTGGAAATTCGACCCGCATGGGGACCGATAAAGGCTTGCTGGAATTTCATGGTCACACCTGGATCGAGCATCAGGCTCAGCAGATTCGGGATTCCAAATGTATCGAGCGTTTGATTCTGGTGGATCAGCCCAGCAAGTCGTTTTTATATGACCGTTTGCTGACGCATTTGGGACCGGCCGGAATGCGAATTCACTTGGCCGAAAATGCTCGCAAAGATTCGCAGCCTTTTGATTCGATCTTTATCGGGCTCGAGCAAATTCCGCCGGGACAGGGGACTTTTATTTCGCCGATCGATGTGCCCTTAAGCCAGAAACTGATTTCGCAGATCTGGCAAAGATGCCAGGACGATGTCGATGCGGTGAAGCCCTCTTACCAGCATCAGGGCGGACATCCCATTTGGCTGGGACCGAAAGCGATCGAGAAATTTAAAGCGAAACCGCGGCGTTTGGATGAATTTTTGACCGAGCTTCAAGTTCAGTATGTCGAGGTCCCAGATTCGCGCATTCGCCTGAATCTCAACACCCCCGAAGAGTGGCGGTCGTTTCTTACTGCGGCTGCGAATCCAGAGAATTAAAAAATGTGGTGCATTCCAGATTGATCGGCGTGCGGCGGTTGCTGTGGAAGGCTTGGTCCAAGCGCTTGTAGATGCAGCGTTTGACCAAGGGGCCGGTTAAGGCGGTGGATCGGCGAGACAAAATTTCGCGCTTGATCTCTTCCGTGCAATCTTTCGAGTAATGCTCCCACACGGCCGAGCAATTTTCCTGCGAGAAAGTATAACACTGCAGTTCCAAACTTCGAGGCGAACAGGGCTGGCTCATCATCGCTTCTTCGTTGAGCCGCGGAATCAACAAAACCCAGGCGAGATAAAGGGTGAAGATGACTCCGCAGATGGCCGCAATTCCGGTTTCCAGGGTGCCAGAGTAACCGGCGCTAACGAAAGGTCGCTCGAGCAGAACGAAAATGCCAATTCCGACCAGCATGACGGGTAGCCAGTGCAGCTCGGGGATGGACGTGAGCTCAGACAGAATCCAGGCGCAGCCCCAGACCAAACCGATCCAAAAGAGCAATTTTAACGCGGGTGGAACTCTCTTCATTGATCGTATTGTAGATGGGAATCGCCTGCAGAAAAGCCTTTGTTTGAAAGCCCGATGTTGGACCAGCAAAAAGCAGTGAAAAATGCCCAGAAATGACGCAAGGCAGATGGCAATTTGGACCTGCCTTGAATAGAAAAAGACCATCCAAATAATTGGGGGAAATCACAATGAAAAAATCAATTTTGATGGTGGCCCTTGTGTTCATCGGTTTGAACGCACAGGCTGCAAAAACTTTCGTGTATTGTTCTGAAGGAAGCCCAAGCTCATTCAATCCTCAGCTCGCAACCGATGGGACGACTTTCAACGCCAGTTCTCGCACCATGTACAACGCGCTTGTCGAATTCAAACAAGGTTCAACTCAGGTTGAACCGGCCTTGGCTGAAAAGTGGGCGGTTTCAAAAGACGGTCTGACTTACACCTTCACTTTGCGCAAGGGTGTGAAATTCCATTCGAACGACCTGTTCAAGCCAACTCGTGATTTCAATGCGGACGACGTTTTGTTCTCCTTCAATCGTCAGCGTCAAAAAGACAACCCTTACAATAAAATCTCTGGCGGCACTTACGAATATTTCGAAGGCATGGAGATGAGCAAAATCATCAAGGACATCAAAAAGAAAGACGACTATACGGTCGAATTCGTTTTGAACCAGCGTGAAGCTCCGTTCTTGGCGAACGTGGCGATGGATTTCGCCAGCATTCTGTCGGCCGAATACGCGGACGCGATGTTGAAAGCGAAGACACCGGAAAAAGTGGACACCAACCCAATCGGCACAGGCCCCTTCGTCTTCAAGTCTTACCAGAAAGACACTTTGATCCGTTACACGGCAAACACGGCTTACTGGAAGGGCGCTCCGAAAATCGAAAACTTGGTTTTCGCCATCACTCCGGATCCTTCGGTTCGTTCTCAGAAACTCAAAGCGGGCGAGTGCAATCTGATCGCAGAACCAGCTCCGCAAGATATCGATGCTTTCAAATCGAACGGCAAAATCGCTGTGAAAGAAAAAGAAGGCTTGAATGTTGGTTACTTGGCTTTGAACGTCGAGAAAGGCCCATTTGCGAAGAAAGAAGTTCGTGAAGCAATCAACTATGCATTGAACCGCAAAGCATACCTTGAAGCGATTTACATGAATCGCGCAGCGATGGCGAAGAATCCAATTCCGCCAACAATCTGGTCGTACAATGATGCGATCAAAGATTACGAATACAATGTTGAAAAGGCGAAAGCTCTTTTGACGAAGGCCGGATATCCAAACGGTTTTGAAACTGAAATGTGGACATTGCCAGTTTCTCGCCCTTACAACCCAGGCGGAAAAAAGATGGGTGAGATGATGCAGGCGGATCTGGCGAAGATCGGCGTGAAAGTAAAATTGGTAACTTACGACTGGCCGACTTACCTTGAGAAATCCAAAAAAGGTGAACACCAGATGATCCAAATGGGTTGGACCGGTGACAATGGCGATCCGGACAACTTCTTCAATGTGTTGTTGGGTTGTTCTTCGGTTCAAGCGGGTTCAAACTTGGCTCGTTGGTGCTACAAGCCTTTCAACGATTTGATCCAACAAGCGAAACAAACTCCGGATACGAAGAAACGTACGGATTTGTATAAAAAAGCTCAAAGCATTTTCAAAGAAGAAGCTCCTTGGGTGACGTTGGCTCATGCGCGCGTTTACCGTGCGATGTCTTCAAATGTGGTGGGTTATGAAATTCATCCGTTTGGGACCGAGCAGTTTGAGAAAGTGGATTTGAAGTAAGGGTTCTAGGCAAGCGGAGGTTTTGCTTCGCTTGCGCGTCCGATGGTGTTTTTTCTTTGGACGTGGCTCTCTTCGGACTTGCTCAACTCTGAAAAGCTTTGCTTTTCAGAGTTCCTTTTTTTAGGGGGGCGGGGACGGCTGGGTTTTGGGTTGGTTTTGATTTTTTTCTGGAAGGCTTTTCTTGTTACTTGGATTCTTTAAAAAATTCTTATTGGTGATTCCGACACTGATCGGGGCAAGTGTGATTGCATTTGCTTTGATTCGTTTGATTCCTGGCGATCCGGTCCTGAATCTTTTGGGCGAGCGCGGTGGAGATCCACAGGTTGTTCAACAGATGCGCGAACGTTTTGGTCTCGATAAGCCTGTCGTCGAACAGTACTTTATTTTTGTGAAAAATGCCATGCAGGGAAATATGGGTGAATCCATCGTTTCTCGCCGTCCGGTTTCAGAGGAATTCTGGTCTCGCTTTCCGGCGACCATCGAACTTGCGGTTGTGGCATTGATTTGGTCCGTCCTTTTCGGGATTCCGATGGGGATTATCGCGGCCGTGAAACGAAATTCCTTTTTTGATTATTCTGTGATCGGCGTTTCCCTGGTTGGATATTCGATGCCGATTTTCTGGTGGGGCTTGATCCTTGTGATTCTATTTTCGGTCAATCTGGGCTGGTTTCCGGTTTCGGGCCGCATGGATGTGATGTACGACATCCCATTTAAAACTGGTTTTATGCTGATCGATTCGTGGTTCACCGAAGAAGGTTCGGCCGCTTTCTTTTCGGCTTTGAAACATCTGGTGCTGCCGGCGATCGTTTTGGGAACGATTCCCCTGGCGGTGATGGCACGTATGACCCGCTCTTCGTTGCTCGAAGTTTTGGGTGAAGATTTCGTGCGTACGGCAAAGGCGAAAGGTTTGAACTCTTTCCGCGTGGTCTTTATTCACGCTCTTCGTAACGCCTTAATCCCGATCGTGACCGTGATTGGTCTTTTGGTGGGAACTTTGCTGACCGGCGCGGTTCTAACCGAGACGATTTTCTCGTGGCCAGGTATTGGCCGCTGGCTGGTCAAATCGGTTGAAGCCCGAGACTATCCGGTGATTCAAGCCGGCGTTTTGTATCTGGCTTTCTTGATTGTCATGGTGAACTTGATTGTGGACGTTGTTTATCTCTGGGTTTACCCACGCATGAGGACTCAGTCGTGATTGAATTTTGGTATCTCTTTCGTCAGAATCGCGGAGCGGTGCTGGGGTTGTGTCTGGTTGTGCTGGTCAGCCTGATCGCGCTATTTGCGCCTTTGCTCGCTCCTCATGAACCGATTTCCGTTTTTCCTGAATTTTTGCGGGCACCCCCATTTTGGGCCGAAGGTCATCTTCCACAATTTTTTGTCGGAACCGATGATCTGGGCCGCGATCTTTTGTCGCGTCTGATTTACGGCTCGCGTGTGTCTTTGGGCATCGGATTTTTCGTTGTCGCCTTCAATCTGTTTTTTGGCTTGTGGCTGGGGTTGTTGGCCGGATCTTTTGGCGGCTGGGTTGATGCGGTCATCATGCGCTTTATGGATATTCTGCTGGCGCTGCCTTCGATTTTGCTGGCCATCGTGGTCGTTGCGATCTTGGGTCCAAGCCTGATCAACACGGTGATCGCGGTTGGGATCGTGACTTTGCCGAATGTGGTTCGGATCGTGCGGGCTTCGATCATGGTCGAAAAGAAAAAGAACTATGTGGTCGCTTCGAAAAGTTTCGGCGCTTCTTGGTTCCGCATTTATATCATCAACATTCTTCCCAATTGCATGGCGCCCTTGCTGATCCAGGCCAGCTTCGGGTTCAGTGATGGAATCTTGAATGCGGCCGCCTTGGGATTTTTGGGTCTGGGGGCACAGCCTCCGACTCCGGAATGGGGAACCATGCTTTCGGATTCGCGTGCGTATATTGAATCGGCTTCGTGGCTTGTGACCTTGCCAGGTCTATGTATTTTGGTCGTGGTGATCGCTTTCAATTTGCTGGGTGATGGCCTTCGTGATGCACTTGATCCAAAGGTGAAACGCGCATGAGTCTACTGGAAGTCAAAAATCTCAATATCCATTTCTCTACCTCGGGCGGCGTGATTCACGCTCTTCGCGATATCAATTTCAAATTGGAAGAAGGCGAAGCGCTGGGCATCGTCGGTGAATCGGGATCCGGAAAAAGTGTTACGAGCCTTGCCATCTTTGATTTGCTTGCCAGCAACGCCATTGTTTCCAGCGGCGAAATTTTGTTTAAAGGCCAGGATATCCGCAAGCTTCCAGAAAATCAGAAGCTGAACATCCGCGGATCTGAAATTTCGATGATCTTTCAGGATCCGATGTCGAGCCTGAACCCATGCTTCAATGTCGAATATCAAATCGGCGAAGTTTTGCGTATCCACCAAAATATCCCCAAAGAATCTTTACGTGCGAAAGTGATCGAGCTTTTGCAGCAAGTGGGGATCCCGGATCCACAGTCGCGGCTGAAAGCTTATCCGCACGAACTGTCGGGCGGGATGAGCCAACGTGTGATGATCGCCATGGCAATCGCCTGCTCGCCTAAAATCTTGATCGCCGACGAGCCGACGACAGCCCTGGATGTGACCATCCAAAAGCAGATCCTAAGCCTTCTGCAGAAGCTGCGAAAAGAAAAGAAAATGTCTTTGATTTTGGTTTCGCACGATCTGGGTGTCATTGCACAAAATACCGATCGTTTGCTGGTTATGTATGCCGGTGAAATCGTCGAAGAGGGCAAAGCGATGGAGGTGATTCAAAAACCGACCCATCCTTACACGGAAGGACTTTTGAAATGTCTGCCGGCTTTGCATGCGCACGAATCGAAAGACTTCCGTCTGCCAACGATCACCGGTATGGTTCCGCATTTAGGTCAGCGTCCGCAGGGATGTCAGCTCAGCCCACGTTGCATTTACAAAGAAGCTCGTTGTGAGCAAGGGCCGATCGCTCTGTCCCAATTAACGCCGGATCGCGAAGCTCGTTGTATCAAACCTTTAATCGCACCTTCTCATCAACCAAGGAGTCTTTCATGAAATGGACCGTCCTAGTTTTGCTTTTGGGTATTTCATTCGGGGTCACGCACGCCGAAGATATCAAAGATAAGAAAGCGAAAGTTGAAAAAGAGCTCGAGCAAGGCTTCGAGAACATGAAATCTGAAATTCGCGAAATGCAAGAAAAGGCCAAACATGCCAGCGGCTCGGCGAAACAGGATATGGAATCGCAAATCCAAAGTCTGAAAAAAGACCAAGCCGAAGTGCAAAGCCAGCTGCAAAAGCTGAAAGCTTCTTCAGGCAAAGCTTGGGAAGACGTGAAAAATGGTGCTTCGACCGCATTTGAAAATTTCAAGGCGTCGGTTCGTCAAGCCAAAGACCGCTTTAAGGAAGAGACAAAATAGTGTTATCGATTGAAAATCTGAAGAAAACCTTCGTTTCTCCGCGTGCTTTTAAAAAGCCACTGCAGGTGCAAGCTTTGCGCGGGGTCAGCCTTTCTGTTGCGCCTGGGGAAACTTTAGCGTTGGTCGGTGAATCCGGCTGCGGGAAAAGCACATTGGCGAAAGTTCTTTTGCGCATTGAAGCTCCCACCGAAGGCAAAGTTTCGATCGGTGGGAAAGATCTAGAAGGCATCGGTTCGAAAGATCTGCCGGGCTATATGCAGATGATCTTTCAAGATCCTTATTCTTCGATCAATCCGCGAAAGAAGATTTTCGATATCATTGCCGAGCCTTTAAAAATCCGGGATGTGCCGGCGGCCGAAATCAAAGAGCTGGTGGAAAGCACGGCAAAGCTTGTCGGTCTTCGCCCCGAAATTTTAGAGCGCTATCCGCATATGCTTAGCGGTGGTCAGCGCCAGCGTGTGGGTATTGCCCGCGCCTTGGTGACAAAGCCCGAGCTGATTGTCTGTGATGAGCCGGTATCGGCACTGGACGTTTCGGTGCAAGCGCAGGTTTTAAATTTGCTTTTGGATCTGCAGCAGCAAAAAGGTCTTAGCTATCTGTTTATTTCGCATGACCTGGGTGTGGTTCGGTTCTTGGCTCATCGTGTGGCTGTGATGTACCTGGGGAAAATCGTTGAAATCGCTTCTCGGGACGAGATTTTCAAGAATCCACTGCATCCTTATACACGTTTGCTTTTGCGAAGTACGCCAAAGCTAGGTCATACCGATTCAACCGAAGTCGTCGACGCCACCGAGCTTCCTTCGCCACTGAATCCACCTTCAGGATGCAGCTTCCACACGCGTTGTCCTTATATGACCGAAATGTGCAAACAGCAGGTCCCAGAGCTTCGTCAGGTCTCGAAGACGCAGGTGGCTTGCCACCATGCTGAAAAAATCTTGGAGTCAAATCATTGAAGTTCGTCAAGCCGCAGCTGAAATTTTCGAAACAGTTCCCTGCGGCCAAAGCTTTTCGACCCCAAGCTTCGATCGTTCTTTTTGATCGGATTCTTTTGCAGAATCCAAAGTTCAGTCAATGGATCGGAAACTTTCCCAATCAGATCGCCTTGCAATCCGGCGAGAACCTGAAAGACCTTCAAAGTTTTCCCGCACAAATGGAAAAAATTGTCGAATTGACCGCACAGATTTCCGAGCGGCCCTTGCAGGTGATTTGCGTCGGCGGGGGATCGGTCGGTGATTTCGCCGGATTTGTCGCCAGCATTTTGAAGCGAGGGGTTTCCTTGGTGCAAGTCCCCAGTACATGGCTGGCCGCGATCGATTCAGCTCATGGCGGAAAAAACGCTTTGAATGTGGCAGGAATCAAAAATCAAATCGGAACTTTTCATCACCCTTCCCAAGTTTGGCTGATCGAAGATCTTTTATCGCAGCAGCCAGAAGAGCGCATTCAGGATGCCTTTGGCGAAGCGATCAAGATTTCTCTTCTTGAAGGCGGTCCTTTGTGGAAAGCATTTGCCCAGATTAAAAAGTGGGATGCGAACAGCCTATGGAAATTTCTGCCACGTCTGATCGACGGCAAATACAAGATCGTGGCCAAAGATCCCTCGGAAAAGAAGGGAATTCGGCATCTTCTCAATTTTGGCCATACGGTTGGTCATGTATTCGAGGCCGAGCTGGGCCTTTCGCATGGCCAGGCTGTCTTGATGGGTCTTGGTTTCGCGCTGGAATGGAGCCGCTTTAAAAAAATACTGAAAAGTTTTTTAGCAGGGATTCCGGATCACCGTCCCAACCTGCGACGTCTGCAGAATCCAACCCATTATCTTTCACAAGATAAGAAACGCGTTGGCGATTCGAAGCTTCGATTTATCTTTTTGGAAAAGCCGGGAAAGCCGGTGATCAAGTCCGTTTCGATTTTGGAGATCTTGAAAGAAATCGAAAGGCAGAAAGCATGAGCCACTTTCGATTCCAAGGCGAAATTCCCGCTTCGAAATCGATGATGAACCGGGCTCTTTTGATTCAAAGCTATTTTCCGCAAATTCAAATTCAGGGAAATTCCAACTGCGATGATGTTCGCCATATGAAACAGGCAATTGTCTCTTTCATCCAGAAAAAGGAAATGAACTGTGGTGAAGCGGGAACGGTGATTCGTTTCCTGGCTTTGCGGGCATCGCGTGAAAAAGGTCTTTTTCATCTGACCGGTAGCAAACGCTTGTTGGCGCGGCCGCATGACGATTTGGTTTACATGCTGGAACAGCTGTCCGTTTCTTGCCAGCTTTTGCCGGATCAAATTTTGATTCAAAGCGAAGGTTGGAAAAGGCCTTTGATCCCTTTGCAGGTTCACCGCAACAGTTCAAGCCAGTTTGCGACCGCATTGCTTTTGAACAGCTGGAATCTTCCGTTCGATTTGCAGTTTGAAATGAAGCCTGGCGTGTCCGAAGGCTACTGGCAAATGAGCGTTCAAATGGCGCAAGCGATCGGCATGCACGTCGAGCAAAAAGGACATCACTGGACGGTCCCGGCCGGTCAGAAGGCGAATCATTTCGATATTCTAATGGAGCCCGATTACAGTTCCGCATTTGCGATCGCGGCGGCGGGAGCCCTGCAAGGTGAAGCCATTATCACGAACGCGACCAAATCGAGCTTCCAGCCGGATTTCGAATTTATTTCGATTCTTAAAAAAATGGGTGTCGGTGTTCATCTCAATGGAACACATCTGGCCATCAAAAAGCCGGATGCCTTGAAAGCGATCGATGTGGATCTGAACAATTCTCCCGATCTTTTCCCGGTGCTGGCGACCTTGTGCGCGTTTGCAAAAGGCGAATCTTGGTTGCGAGGCGCGCCTCATCTTGTGCACAAAGAATCCAATCGCATCGCAAAGACGGCCGAACTGCTGCAATTGGCGGGATTTATTTGCTCGGCGAAACCGGACGGCCTGCATATCGTCGGCCAAGGAAAACAATTCCGACTCAAATCTTTCAGTTTTGATCCCGATCAAGATCACCGCATGGCCATGGCGGCGGGATTGTTCAAGCTGATGGGATATGAAGTTCAAATTCAAAACGCCAATGTGGTCAGCAAAAGTTATCCTGAATTTTGGCAAGCCCTGAGTGTGAAGCCATGAAGCTGGTTCTGATTGGTCACCGCGGAACAGGCAAGTCTCATCTGCTCGAGAGACTGAAAACCTATTGGAAAGACAGCCACCCGAACGTCAAATTTTTTGATCTGGACCGCGAAATCGAGTTTCGCGAAGGACAGACCATCAGTCAAATTTTCAAGGACATCGGCGAAGCGCAGTTTCGAAAACTGGAAGTGCAGGTCTTCGATCAAATTCTGCAATCGCAGACAGATTTCGTCATCGCCTTGGGCGCCGGATTTTCTTTGCAAGAAATCCCTGAAAGCTGCCGTCGGCTGTGGGTGCGCCGGAAGACCGATGCATTGGGACGCATTTTTTTGAATCGCCCGCGTCTGAATCCTGAGATGTCGCCTTTGGACGAATATCTGCAGCGCCTGCCTTTGCGCGAAGAGCGCTATCGCCATCACGCGACCGATGAATACATCATGCCCGAAGGCATCGAAGCTCCCAACCCGGTCGAAGAAAAGATCTTCAATGACGAGTTCCGCAATCTGGGCGGGATTCTGACATTGTTACCGACACATTTTCAAAGCGTCGAAAGCCTGCAGGCCCGCATCCGAAATTTCGATGTCGATTATTTTGAACTGCGTGATGACCTGTTAAGCCTGCAACAGATCCAAATGGTGACGAGCCTGCTGCCGCCTCGGCGCGTGCTGATGAGCCTGCGAACACCCAAGACCGACACGTGGATTCGCGAATTTATTCGCACCGGTGTGTGGTGGGATTGGGCGATGGAGCTTGGCAAATGTCCATTTGGACCCGCACCGATTTTTTCGATTCATCAAATGGCAGCCGAACATCTGGAAAGCTTGGACGCGCTTGAAGCCGAGCTGACTCGAAGACAAATCCCAGAGGGCGCGCATATCAAGCTGGCGCCGATGGTTCACAATTTCCATCAGCTGTCGGTTTTGCTGGATTGGCAAGCGCAGGCCCCGGCGGATCGCAGCGTTCTTCCGCGCTCACAAGAATTTGGCCGTTGGAACTGGATTCGTCAGTGGTTGAAGGGTCGCCAGAAAATTAACTTTTTCCGTCTGGATCAAGGATCAGCTTTGGATCAGCCCACACTTTATGAATGGATGGCAACGCCGTTTCAAACTCGGCATTTCGCGGCCCTTTTGGGGCATCCTGTATTTCACAGCCGCACGCCGATCGAACAACAAGCTTACTTCCAACAAAAAAGTCGCCCGGTTTTTGCCATCGATTTTGAAGCGGATGATCTGACCGATGCGATGAAGCTGTTGGAAAAGCTGGGGATGGACGCAGCAGCCGTGACCTCGCCATTGAAAGCCGGAATTTTCAACTGGAGTCCTTACCGAAGCACGATCGTCAGTGAGCTGGAAAGCGCCAACACCTTGGTGCGAAAAAATCAGGTTTGGTATTCACACAACACCGATCTGGACGGATTCCGCGCGTTGTTTTCGCAGATCACGGGCGACACGGATTCGGTTGCGATTTGGGGTGGTGGCGGAACCTTGCCTGTGTTGATGAAGGTCGTGCCTCATGCATTGGCGTTTTCCGTGCGTTCACGAAATTACAGGTTGGAGCATGGCGATCAGCAAAAACGCAGCCGCGATGAAATCGTGACCATGCAGCTCGAAGGCCCGCGTATTTTGATTTGGGCCGCTTCTCCCGAAGCCCAGTTCCCGCCGGAAGATTGGAAGCCTGAATTCGTCGTGGATCTGAATTACCGCGAAGATTCGCTGGCCAGGGACTATGCGCTTCAGGTAAATGCTCAGTATATTGATGGCCTGGCGATGTTTAAAGAGCAGGCCCGCGCGCAACGAGAATTTTGGGATCGTTAATATGAGTGCAAATACCTTCGGAACGAGATTTCAAATTCACACTTTCGGCGAAAGTCACGGCACCGCTTTGGGCTGCGTGATCGACGGTTGTCCTTCGAATTTGGAATTTGATTTGGATTTCTTAAAAAAAGAGCTTGAGCGCCGTCGTCCCGGACATCACGGTCTGCAAACCGGCGAAATCGTTTCACAAAGAAATGAAGCGGATGAACCCGAAATTTTAAGTGGAGTCTTCGAAGGTAAAACTTTGGGAACGCCAATTGCCATTCTGGTGCGAAACCAAGACGCCCGATCACAAGATTACAACCAGATTAAAAACAGCCCGCGGGCGGGGCATGCCGACGATATGTGGCAGTTGAAATTTGGTCATCGCGATCCCCGTGGTGGCGGAAGATCTTCGGGACGCGAAACGGTTGCCCGGGTGATGGGTGGCGCGGTCGCAAAAATGATTCTCAAAAAACTGGCACCCGAAATAAAGATCGTGGGCTTTTCGACCCAGATTGGTCCTTTGCATTTGACCACTGAAGAAAAAAATCAGTTCCTTCAAGCCAAGCGTGCGGAAGCTTATCCCCAAGACAAATTCTTTGCGCGCTTTCCATCCCAGCAAGACGAAAAAGTACGCGATCTTTTAAAGCAAGCGCAAGCCTCTGGCGAAAGCTACGGAGCCAAAGCCGAAATTCGTGTGCAAGGTATGGTTGCGGGCCTGGGACAGCCGGTTTTCCATAAACTGAAATCGGACCTGGCCGCCGCTTTGATGAGTGTCGGCGCCGTCGCCGGCTTTCAGCTGGGCGAAGGAAATCCAGAATCTGCAGCCGGAACGGAGTTTCATAAAAATGCGAGCTCGGCCCATTACGGCGGGATTCGAGGCGGAATTTCCACCGGCGAAGATTTGATTTTGCAAGTGACCTTGAAGCCAACAAGCTCGATTTTGGATGTGGCAAAAAAAGGCCGTCATGATCCGTGCATTGCGACCCGTGCGATTCCGGTTTTAGAATCAATGGTCGCTTTGGTTTTGGTCGATCATCTTCTTTGGAAATAATTTTTTACTTCAGCCAATCGGCCAAAGCATTGAAGGCGCGCTCTTTTCCGTAATCATTGAATGATTCGTGCGCGTAATTTGGAAAGCTGGTCAGAACTTTCTTTTTCCCCTCACTCATTTTCAAATGCTCGAAGAATCTGTATTCGGCTTGCCAGCTGACGATCCGATCCGCCAAAGGTACGATCATCAAAAGGTTGTAAGCAAAAGGCCCGACGTTGTCGCGGGTCAGCTGCATTTCCTTTGTCATGTTCACAAAAAAGCGGGGGGTCACGTAGCTGTGATTCAACGGGTCCGAGGTGTAAGCTTTGCCGACTTCGGGATCGTTGGAAACCATGCTGCCATCCAGCTCATTCGCAAGTTTCATGCGGCCTAAGATGGGTTCGACCAGTTCACCAAAAAACTTTTTCAGCTTCGGCACCGGCATGGCCAGATCCAAAAGTGGCGCCGAAACCGTCACCGTTTTCAGCGGCAGATTTTTTTCTTTCAACAAAGTCCGAAGCGTGATCAATCCACCCAAGCTGTGCCCAAACCAATGAGCTGTCGTTTGTGAAGCCGATTTCTTCATCCACTGTTGCGCCGTTTGAAATCCCGCGATCACGGCGTCGCTGTACTGATCAAAATTTTCGATATGGCCACGAATGCCGGCCGACTGACCATGTCCCGGAAGATCCAGGCAAATCACCGCATCGACAAGGCCCTGAAGATAATGCGGGAAGTGTTCATAGCGACCACTTTGCTCGCCCTGACCATGAATCAAATACAAGAAACGCCCCTTCGAAAGATCCGAAGATTTCAAAATTCTCAACGAAAGAGCGCCTTGCTGAAAGCTCAGCATCTCCTGAGACCAACCTGAAGGAAGTTTGGGAAAGAACGGTGAAGCTGCCATGGCTTTAAGCCTAGCAGATGTTTTCCGGGAACCTTGGGGATTTTCATGCATTTAACGCTTTGCATAAACGAACGATGCGATCTCAGGATCTAAAGAGACCCCGATAGTACCCTATCGGGGTCAGCAAAGCGGACGAGAGCTTCATCGAGATACCTCTCTTGATCCGCGCGGCCGAGTGAAAACAACACCCGGGCTTCATCAATATTTTACCTTCAAAACCGCAATTTCTGATTGAGTTTCGGCCATTTCGGGACCAAAACAGGGACCTCAAATTTAGAATACTTACTTTACTCGAACGAAGTAAAAAACCACAGGAGAACAGAATGAAAAACGCAATCGCAATCTTGGCTGTCGCGATGATCTCGTCTTCAGCTTTCGCTAGCATTTTCGAACAAACCGTTGCCGGTAACGCATTGAAAGGCGTGACTGTATCAAAAGAAGCGACAGTGACCATCAACAACCAAAAACTTCCGATCTCGTTGGTTGGTTATGGTATGCGCAAAGTCGTGATCGTTCCGGTTTACGTTGCTGAATTGATGTCAAGCGACGCTTCAGCCTTCGTCCGCAATGCGACTGCAAAAAACCTGGATTCTTTGAACAGCTTGGACAAGTCTCGCACAACTGTGATGCGTTTGAACTTCGTTCGCGACGTTGACGCTGAAAAAATCCACTCTTCATTTGCTGAAGCTTACACTTTGAACAACCCAGGCAAAGATTATAACGCGGATGCGGAACTGAAGCCTTTCTTCGACGCTGTGACTGCAATGGGCGTGATTCGCAAAGACACAAAGCTTGTGATCGCTTTCCAAAAGAACGCGAACAAATCTGAAACGTTGAACTTCGAACAGCCAGACGGAAAAGTTTTGGTTGTGAACGGTGCTGAAGGTTTCACTCGCAAGGTGATGGCTTTCTGGTTGGGTCTGACCAGCTCTGAGCTGAAAGATCTGCGCGCCGATCTGATCAACGGACAACCCAAGTAATTTCGATTCTTAAATCAAGGCTGGCCCGCAATGGCCGGCCTTTTTCATTTCTAAGCATAAGGATTTCCAAATGAGAATGATGTTGATCATGGCACCTTTGATCGCCCTGGCGCTGACAGCTTGCGAGCTTCCAGACGTTGCGGGTTTAAATTCAATGCCAAAGCGCACTCAGGACATGTCTGACAAAATGGACAAAACCAACGATGCGATTCACAAGCAGACATTGGTGGCAGCGCTTGAACAAATCGATAAAGCTGACAATCAGCGCTTCACTTACCCAATTCCAACGGGTGTGATGGCCGCCGCCAAAGTTTTCGGTGAAGAAGTTCACGCTGACGAGCTGATCGAATTCACATACCTGCGTCTGAAAGAACTGGAAGAAGTGCAGCCAGCTTACGGGATGGATGCAGACGGTTACGCGATCGATCTGACTGCGGAACAAAAAGACGGCATGCGTTTGCAGTTGAAAGCCCGCTTGTCGGGATTGCAGGCGATCGTTTCTTTCGCGCAAGATGAAAAAATCGAAGCCATCATTCAAACCGAAATCAACGGTCACGGTCGTTACGAAGAGACAGCTTATAAACTGCTGGCTTTGCGTGCGAACTTCATCCGCGACATTCTGCTGAAGCTCAGCCTGAACTTGGGTGTTGAAGGCGAAACTTTGTCGAATTCCGGTATGATGAAAGAAGCCGTCAAGTATCTGGTGAAGCTGGATAAGATTTCAAAATTGGAATTTGCCGATCAAATCAAAATCGATCTGAAAAACGACGGCAACCCCGACTTGATCAAGTTCACTGAAAAACAAGATCTGGAAGGCCGCCAAATGACCGCCGAGCTTTGGCAGATCGCTTTGGACAAAGCGAAAGCCGGAATGCAGTCTTACAAAGAATTCAGCCAGAACAGCACCAAGCCACAAAACGCGGCAAAAGTTCAGGCCGAAGTTTCTTCTCAAGAACAAGTCATGGCGACAATGCAGTCGTACATCGAATCTTGGAGACCTTTGCTTCCGTAATTTGTGTTTCTGAAATTTGAAATTTTAAAAACCCTGGGTGAGAGCCTGGGGTTTTTTATTTTTGGACTTCGATCTCTCGGCGCAAGTCCTCGAGATAATTTTGCATCACTTTCAGTCGCTTCAGGCCTTCGGCTTGGCCTGCCGATGTTTTCAAAGTCCGCGCCACAATGAAAAGCTTTTGGAAGAAGTGATCGATCGTGTATTTCAGATCTTCGGGTTGACGAGATTCACAAAATGGATCCTGCTCCGCATACAAGGGTCGTTTCAAGACGCCAGCGGTGATAAAGCAGCGGGCGACTCCGATGGCGCCGATTCCATCCAAGCGATCGGCATCTTGCACGATTTGGGCTTCGATGCTGCGGGCCTCGATACCGGCACTGAAGCTGTGCGCTTCGATGGCGTGAGCGATTTCAGGAAAGTGCTCTTTGGGATATCCGATTTCTTCTAAGAACTTTAAAGCTTCGATTGCCGAAAGGCGCGAGGCTTCTTTGCGTCGTGGATCGTTCTTAGGAACGTTCACATAGTCATGCAACCAAGCGGCGGGCAGCACGACTTCTTTCTTTGCTTTCTCGAGATCGCAAAGTTCCAAGGCGGTGCGAACAACACGCTTAAAGTGCAACAGATCATGTGCCGGATCATCCGGCTTGGCGAGCTTCGCCACTTGAGCTTCCAGTAAAGCATTCCATTTTTCAAAGTCCATGCAAACGACTGTATCGCGGACGATCAGAGAACGCCATTCTCGATGAACCTGGACTAGAATTGACGCATATCTCTGCGCCACAATAGGCCCAGGAGTTAAAGTGAAAATTATCGGTTATAAGCCAAGCCAAGATGGAAATCTGCAGGGACTGCTTGTCCTGAAATCAAAACGCAATCTGAGCGTAAAGGAAAGATGGGCTTTGGCCTCCTCGATGCATAAGCAGGGGCTGACGAAAAAGTTTGATCCCACCGAGCAAGGCCCCGAACAGTCATCGTGGCTTGCAGGTCCTTGGATAGTGCAAACCAAGCTAACGTCGGCGCAGTTGCAAAATGCTTTTCAAACAGAGTGGCAAAAGCACGGCATCCAGACGGCGTGGTTCTTTCAAGCTGAATCCACCGGAAAGAAACCACCGCAAGCCAATATCGAAATTTTAGAAACACTCGATATCGAAGATGAACCGGGGATGATCCACTTCTTGGTCAGATCTGATAAAGGCATGCGGCTGATGCCAAAATATTCGGCGGGATGTCGTCTTGAAATTCACAAGAAAGACAAAGACACTTACATGGATGAGGAGGTCGAATCACAGAAGGTTCTTGTTGTTGATACAATTCCAGAGGACGGATACGTCTATGTGTTGACCCAGGATCTGGAGGTCGGGCGAATCAAGCCGACGATTTCGAACGATGAAGATGACGATGATTTCGAAGAACAAGATGACGATGTACCATCATCCAGTGATGAAGATTGGATCGCGCCTTTGGCGCCAAAGCTTGCGACGCCATTTCCTGTTAAAGGATATCCCGACATCATCGAAATTTTTCATTATGAAATGGAAACGAACGGCGAATTTCAAGCTGAATTGAAATTCAAAAGCAAACTTTCTGAAGCGGACGAAGCGCTGATTTCGCAATTTTTTGGATTTTGGCTGGGTCAGTATTCAGAAGCCGTCTGGCGCGATATCTCAATTAATTTCGCCAAGCAATCGGTCACTTTTTGGATGGATCGATTTTTTCCGAAGACAGGTTCAGAGTTGGATCACTTGCGCAGATTCTTGAAGATGACCATGCAGCTGCACCAAGTGAACCCCATTGATTCCGTAAGCCTTAAATAGAATGAATTGAGACAAAAAAGAAAAAGCCCGTCTTCTTTCAAAAGACGGGCTTTATTTTTTAAATAAAAATCTCTTCTTAGTACTTCAATGTCGCACGAGAGCCGTAGCCACGATCTACTTGAGGAGCATTTCCAGAATTTCCTCCCCACATTCCGACGCCAGAGCTTGTCATGTGTGAGAGATAGAAGTAACCACCAACGGCTTCTTTTTGGGCTTTTGCGCTGATCTTTTTCATTTTTGGAGCTGTTTGGTTTTTCTGAGTTGCTTTCATATATATCCCCCTGTGGTTTGTTACAGTCGCTTGTTGTAAGGATATAATTGCAACCTCTTTGCCATGTCTTGATATCAAGCGTGCCCAGTGCAACCGTATAAAAAGACTGGAATTTCTTATTCTTAAAACGAGGCGAATGGATTTTAGATTTGAAACCCATTCAACAGGTACCTGCATCAGGCTGGGATTTTTCAGAAAAATCATCAATTCTCATCGCTTAGAAGAGCGCAGATCTTTTCAACATCTCGCTACTGATTCAACGCAACGGAAATTAAGATCAAGTCTCAATCTAAGACAGGTCTTTACACAAAACCTAATTATAAGAAGCAGGCTTCTGGCCCTGATAGATGTAAGCAACCCCGCCGGTCAGCGAGTGGTACTTCATGCTAGCGAAGGCGCCTGACTGCTTCATCAGTTCGATGAAGCCTTCTTTGCAGGGGAAGGCGGCCGAAGATTTTTGCAGATACTGGTAAGCATCTTTTTGGCCTGTCACAAAGCCGCCGACGATCGGTAGGATTTTTTCCGAATAGAAATTAAAGATCGGTGCAAAGACCGGAAGATCGGCCTGGCCGAATTCCAGAACCATGACTTGGCCACCTGGCTTGGTGACACGAGCCATTTCTTGCAATGCTTTAACTGGATCTGCGACGTTGCGAATTCCGAATGAAATGCTGACGATATCAAACTGTGCATCCGGATAAGGAAGATTCATCACGTCCGCAGTTTCGAATTTGATTTCTAACTTCTGTGCGGCCGCTTTGCCGGGGGCTGGGATCATCATCTCTTCGCAGAAATCGGTTCCGATCACAGCGCCATTTGAACCAACCACGCGTTTAAATTCGATCGCCAGGTCGCCAGTGCCTGTGGCGCAATCCAGGACTTTCATTCCGGGTTTGGTGCCAGCAAGTTTGACCAGCTTTTTTCTCCACAGGTGGTGGATGCCCATCGACAGAACCGAATTGGCTTTGTCGTAATTGGCCGCCACTTTGGCAAACATCGAGCGAATTGTCTCGGGTTGTGGAGAATGCTTTTGTTGATTCATGATTTACAGATCCAATTTGTTAAGCGGGCGATCCAAGGCAGACAAAACTTTTTCCATTTTCATCATCATCTGCTGGAAGTCTTCCAACGTCAGGGCCTGACGGCCATCTGATAAAGCTTCGGCTGGACGAGGATGAACTTCGACGATCACGCCATCGGCACCGATCGCCGCCGCGGCCAAAGCCAATTGCGGAACGAATTCGCGCAAGCCGACTGCGTGCGAAGGGTCGACAATCACAGGCAATCCGGTTTTTTCTTTCACGTACAAGACGGAATTCAAATCCAAAGTGTTGCGGGTCGAAGTTTCAAACGTGCGAATGCCGCGCTCACAAAGCACAACATTTTCGTTGCCGCCCAAGCTGATGTACTCGGCCGCTTTGATCCACTCGTCCACGAAGGCTGCAAATCCGCGCTTTAACATCACAGGCTTACGGGTTTGTCCCAGCTCTTTGAGAAGAGCATAGTTGTGCATGTTGCGGGAGCCGACTTGGTACATCTCGACATATTCGTCGAGCATGCCGATTTGACGAGGATCGGTGATTTCACTGACCAACTTCATGCCGGTTTGGTTGAGGACGTCTTTGATAAATCCGAAGGCTTCAGGTCCCAAACCTTGAAAGGTCTGAGCGCTGGTGCGAAGTTTCCAAACGCCACCGCGCAAAAGAACGGCGCCCCACTGTTTGACAGCCTGAGCTGTCTGAAGAAATTGAGAATGGCTTTCGATCGAGCAGGGGCCTGCGATCACCGTGAATTCAGGCCCGCCAATGGTGACAGGTCCGACTTGCACAGTCTTGGTTGTTTTGACGGGACGAGCTGATGCCGCAGTCGCCGCCAAGTTTGGTTTCACAACGCTTTCCGTATCCACAGAGATTTTCATATCGATTTGGATCCACTTCCGCTATAAAGCAAGGGAACCCTTATACCACCCAAAATGCGGTAGTGAAACCGAAGAAACTGCTCTTCGTTTCCGGAATGTAAGAAGGCAAGGGTCTATGACGCAAACTGAAATTACAGGCTTCCTTCAATCTGGTGCTTTGATCCGCCTCCCATCTGGCAAAGTGCGCTTGTGGAAAGGCCCCTTTCAAAGCTCGCCATTTCAAAATAACCAAGTTTTTTCATTGGCTTGCATGGATTTTTACGGCTCTCAGCTGGACACCTTCCAAGCCCAGACCCCGGTCATCGAGACCGAAGTTTCAACGCTGCGAAGTTTGCTTCAGTCCTACCTGTCTGAAGCCCCCATGGCGGCTTCTAGCTTCTTGCCGCCATCCTTCGAGAAGTTTCAAGAATCCTTTCAGGCCATCCAGGGCAAAATCCATCGGGGAGAGATCGAAAAAGCGGTTCCCGTGGTCTTTGCCCAGTCGCCGTTGATTCCGACGCCGGGTCAGCGCGCACGTATGATTCACCAGGCGTTAGAAGCCCATCCGCAGCTTTATGTTTTCGGATTTTGGAACGACGGTTTCGGAGTCCTTGGTGCGACGCCGGAAGTGTTATTCCATTTGCAGGATAAAAAACTGAAGACCATGGCTTTAGCGGGAACACATCCGCGTGCTGAAGAGTCCGCCTTGTTACGTGATCCGAAAGAGCAAAAAGAGCATCAGCTGGTCGTCAAAGATATCAAAGAACGTTTGGAAAAGCTGGGTTGGGTGAAAGTCCACGACACCGAAGTGGCCGAGTACGGAATCCTGTCACATCTGCGAACTGCGATCGAGGTCGAAATCTCGGATGCGAATGCCCAGGATTTGGTGAAACGCTTGCATCCGACAGCGGCGCTGGGGGTTTTCCCACGCAATTATGGATTGGCTTGGATGCAGACCTTGCCTTACCAAGATCAGCGCGGACTTTTCGGGGCCCCGATTGTGTTTTCACTTTCACGTTCTGAATGCATGGCTCTGGTTTCTATTCGTTGCTTGCAGTGGAACGAAAACGGATCGCAAATCGGTTCTGGCTGCGGCTTGGTCGAAGGCAGCGATCTGCAAAAAGAGTGGTCCGAACTGGCTTTGAAACGCGAATCCGTGATGAAGGTCTTGGGCCTTTCGCTATGAATATTGAACTTTCGAAACGAGTGTTAGAGAGCATACGACAGCTGGGCGTTGAGGACATTCTTCTTTGCGCAGGCGCCCGCAATTCACCGTTGGTGATGGTATTAGAAAAATCAAAAGGCTTTCGCATTTCCAGTTTCTTTGAAGAGCGCTCGGCCGGATTCTTTGCACTGGGCCGCTCGCAACGAGATCGCAAACCGGTTGCCGTCATCACGACTTCGGGAACGGCGGTGGCTGAACTTTTGCCTGCCGCGGTCGAGGCGACTTATACCCAGACCCCTTTGATTTTTGTGACGGCCGATCGTCCCCGCAGTTATCGTGGAACGGGTGCTCCGCAAAGTATTGATCAGGTCGGAATCTTTACCAAGTATGTGGAAACCTGTCTGGATATCGCTGATCCCGCAGAGGGTTTGGATTTTTCCAGCTGGAGCCGCGTGAATCCGCTGCAGATCAATGTCTGCTTTGACGAGCCTTTGATCGACAAAGAAATCTTGCCGATCGATTTTTCGCAAATTCCGCTTTTCCCACCGATGGAAACAAAACTGATTCCGCTGCGAAAGCATGTGGCCAATCAGCCCCTGGTGATCGCCGGTCCGATGAGTGTCAGCGAAGCCGAACAGATCCGACCCTTCTTGGAAAATTTAGGCGCACCGATTTACGCCGAAGGGCTTTCCAACCTGCGTGGCCTGCAAAGCCTGCAGAAACTTTTCCTGCATTCGGGTGAAAAAATCGTACGAGATCTTTTCGTCAAAGGAAAATGTCTGAGTGTGATCCGTATCGGTGGGGTTCCCACGGTCCGTTTCTGGCGCGACCTGGAAGAGACGTTTAAGCAGGTGCCGGTGATTTCGCTTTCGGCGACCGAATACACGGGCCTTAGCCGAAGCGCTTATCACACGATCGGTTACCAATATGCAAATCTGATCAAATCCGAATGGTCACAAGACACACGCGCTGAAATCTTCAAAACGGATCAAGCCAAGTGGGAATCGATCCAGATGCTTTTAAAAAAATATCCGCGCTCTGAGATGTCTTTGATCTCAGAGCTCAGTCGCAAGACTTCGGATCAATTCGTGTACCTTGGCAACAGCTTGCCGATTCGCGAGTGGGATTTAGCTTCGATTTACGAAAACAGTGCCGCTCGCCAAACTGGCAATCGCGGCGCGAATGGGATTGATGGTCAGATCTCAAGCTTCTTAGGTGGCGCAAGCCCCCGGACTGAAAACTGGGCCGTGATTGGGGATTTGACCGCGCTGTATGATCTTTCGGCTTTGTGGATCACAAAGCAGTTGGAAAAAATGAAACTGCGTTTGGTGATCGTCAACAATCAGGGCGGCTTGATCTTTAAAAACATGTTTGAGAAAGAAATTTTTCTGAACCGCCATCAAATCGAATTCTCGAAATGGGCCGAGATGTTCCATTGGGATTATCAGCTGTGGAAAGAGGTCCCGTCGACTGCTCGGCTTGGTGACAACGTGGTGATCGAATTGCAACCGGACCCCGAGCAAAGCCAACAATTTTGGAACGAGTATAAATCGCTATGAAGATTTGGGCTTTGCACGGATTCTTAGGCCTGCCATCCGATTTCGGTTTGCTTCAGCAAAAGTGCGAAGCGCAGGTATCAGGCCTGCAGTGGCAATCGGTGGATTACATGCATTCGCGCGAGCTTTCACCGCAAACTTCCCTGGCGCAATGGGGAGAAAAACTGGTGAAGCTTGTGAAAGCATCTTCAAAGGATCTGTCCGCGGGCGACAATATTTTGCTGGGCTACTCGCAAGGTGGTCGCTTGGCTTTGCAAGCCCTGAAGGCGGATCCTGAATTGTGGCAAGCGGTGATCTTGCTGTCGGCCAATCCCGGGATTGCATCCAGTGAAAGGCCGGCTCGCTTGCGAAATGACCAAGATTGGGCCAACCAGTTTCTAAATCAAAATTTTCAAAAGACGGTCGAAAAGTGGAACTCGCAAGCCGTGTTCAACGGATCCTTGGCCGAGCCTTTGCGAAATGAAGAGCAATTCAATCGTCATCAGCTGGCGGACAGCCTAACAAATTGGTCGGTCGCCAACCAAGATGATTTTCGAGATCTGTTGAAGTCCGTGACCTTACCGGTTTTGTACATCTCGGGGAAAAAAGATATAAAGTACGCACAGGTTGGGCAAAGCTTAGCAGCGGCAAACGCCAAAATTCAGCATCGCTCTTTGGAAAACGCCGGGCATCGGGTGTTTTTCGACCAACCCGACGCTGTGGCTTTTGAAATTTCAAAATTTATTCAGCCGTTGTGCCTTTAGGCTGCGGGATCGCTGCGCCCGCAACGAAATCCGCCGAGTCCAAGAATTTCGCAGTCTTCACCAAGAAATCGATATGAGCCGCGACGCTTGTGTAGACTGAACCTTCCATGCAGGTTTCAGCGCCAGCTTCAGTCGCCGAACGACTGGTGATGCCGATCAAGAAAAGTTTGTCATTGATGGTTGCAAAGGCAGGCCCGCCCGAATCCCCGTGGCAAGCACCTTTTCCTTGATACTGATCAAACTGAATTTCTGAAGGAGTCAGTTTCGGATTGGTCAGTTTGACTGTCGCCTTCATCAGTTTCATCGGATCTGTATCCGGCATCGCCGCCAGACCGTAACCGGCCAAAACCACGTCCATTCCTTGTTGCAGACGATCGGCGCTTCCCAGAATGCGAGCAGGCTCGAAACCAGCCGGAGCTTCGCCTTCGAACTTCAACATCGCAAGATCGCCCCATTCCGCATCGATTTTGGTGATTTCCGCTTCCGTTAGCTTGGGCCATTTGTCGGTCGTCTTTCCGCCCAGAATCTTGCGTCTTTCAAGTTTGCCACGAAGGTCAGCACCAAAAACCACGTTGAAACCGTAGCTCGACTCTTCCATCAGGCCTGTGCAATGAGCGGCCGTGATGATTACATTTTTTTTCACTAAAACGCCGGTGCAGAAAACACCGTAAAACGGATGTTCCAAGGCAACGATGTGTTTGGAGATGGGATCTTCTTTGGCAACGGCTTCGCCGCCAACGATGTCGAATCCACCCATCATCGAATCCAAGGTGTGCGATTGACGGCTGTCACAAGCGCTTAAGCCCAGAAACAGGGGAAGAAGTAACAACATCGATGTGGTTTTCATGGAATCTCCTATTCCGTTTTCTGAGCCGTTTTCGTGGCTTCAGTCTGATTTAAGCTCTGAACGGCCGATGTGATAAATTTGGATTCAAAGGCGGTGCTGGTAAAAATGCTGGCGCCATCGCAACGTTGATCCAATCCACGGCTAGTGATCCCCACCACGTGAAGTTTTCCGTCGATGGTCGCATACGCCGGGCCGCCCGAATCACCTTTGCAAGTCGATGTTCCGGATTCTTTCATATCTGAAAGAAGTTCACCGCCTTCGTAAGCTGGATTTTTCAGAAGGATTTTGGCTTTCATCAAAGTGCCGCCGCCTTCTTCGCCTGGTTTGGCGTCATCACCGGCAGCATTGGTCATGCCGTAACCGGCGATGGTCATCTCCATTCCGGCCTTCAATTTGGATTTGTCCGTCAAAAAGGGAACAGCCGTGTAGCCAGCCAGCGCATCGCCTTCGAATTTCAACAAAGCGGCGTCACCCCAAGTGCCCGCACCTTCGGCTTTTGGCAAAAAGTCAGGATGAATCACCACATCCACCACGGGACGGATCACGTCTTGAGTGATACCATCAAATGAAGTTGTAAAGACCACCAATGCCATTTGAACCGCATCGCTCTCGTCGCCGATAAAGCAGTGCGCTGCAGTTAGAACGATGTTTTTATCGATCAAGGTTCCGGTGCAGCTAGACTGCGAGCCGGATTCGCTTTGCAAAATGAGACCCACCGTTGAATGCGCAATCGGGTCATCCTGATCGACCGAAGTCCCCGCCACGATATCCGCGGACTTGCTTTGGATCATTTCCTGAGACTGGTGTGAACCACAAGCCGCCAGAGAAAGAATCAAAGGAAGCGCCAAGATTGAAGCGAAAGACTTCATATTTTACCTCTTACTGTTGCGTCGTCGCGGATGCGACCTTGGCAGGTTCTGCGGTCGCAGCTTTCTGCAGGTCTTGGATTGTTTTTTGGATAAAGGCAGCGTGAGCGGCCACACTTGTAAAGATGCTGACGTTGCGGCAGTCGGCGCCGGTTCCACGGCTGGTCACGCCGATCAAAGTCAGCTTGCCATTCAAAGTTGCGTAGGCCGGGCCGCCCGAATCACCGTGGCAAGTGGATCCGCCCGTCGAGCTGAGCGGGAAGAGAAGTTCAGTTTTTTCGTAAGCCGGGTTTTGCAAGGTTAATGTTACTTTTCGCAAAGTTCCTTCGTCTTGTCCGCGTCCGTTTGCCAAAGTTGTTCCGAAGCCGGCAGCCACGGATTTCAAGCCTTTTTTCAGAGAGGCGGCCGAGGTCAAGATGTTGGCGATTTTAGCAGATGCTGGAGCGGTGCCTTGAAAGCGGAATAAAGCCAGGTCATTCCAGCCGCCCGTGCCCGGAGCACGAGGAGCATAAGACGGATGAACGACCGCCGCATCGACGTTGCGGACTTCGGTTGCGGTATCGAGATTTGTGCCGAAGATAACAACGGCAGCTTGCAGACCATCCACACAGTGAGCCGCCGTCAACACCACGTTGGAAGCCACCAATGTTCCGGTGCAAACGCCTTCGCCATCGGCTGAGCGCAAATACAAAGCTACAGTGGAAGCGGCAACGGCATCGCTGGCTTGCACGACAGTGCCGGCAACAATTCCGCTATCAGCAGATGCCGCCAATTCAGATGAGTTTTTCGATGCAGGCGAGCAGGCTGACAAGGCCAAAGAAAGCATCGAGATTGTCGTCATTGCCAAAACTGAGAACGGTGTGCAGTGTTTCATAGTCCCCCCCGGGCCTATACTCACTCGTTTCACTTCAGTTTCCTGTGTCTGGTGTTTTCCGCCACCAGCTTCGGAATTGAGGAGGGGGCTCGCGCCCCCTCATCCCCCTCTGAAGCTCTCTCGGTTCGCGGAGTCATGCGCTCCGAGAGATCAATTGTTGAAGTCGCCCCCCCAACAATTGCGTGCAATAAACCCCGGAGCCCCACCTAAAGGCAAAATTTATCTTTTGATTTGGTACATAAGCGATGCTTATGGAACGAGCTTCATATCATTCGTTGCGGTGATAAGTGCCGAGCGAATTCCCGGCTCGGAAGCCGAATGACCGGCGTCTGCGATGATCTCGAGTTTGGCCTCGGGCCAAGCGCGATGCAGATCCCAAGCGCTGCGCGCAGGGCAGACAACATCATAGCGCCCCTGAACAATAATACCCGGTATTTTTCGGATGGAGCCAATATGCTCCAGGATGTAATTGTTGCTTTCAAAGAAAGCGTTGTTGATGAAGTAGTGGCATTCGATGCGCGCAAACGGCAAAGCCTTTTCGGCTTCGTCGAATTCTGCCACGGCCGAAGCCTTCGAATACAAATACGAAGTTCCACCTTCCCATTTGCTCCAAGCGCGAGCCGCATCCAAACGCGTTTTCGGATCATCGCTGGTCAGGCGTTTGTAATAGGCCGCAACCATGTTGGCGCGCTCTTGGACGGGGATGGGTTTCAAATACTCTTCCCAAAGATCGGGGAACAGTTGGCTTGCGCCTTCTTGATAGAACCAATGAATTTCAGAAGGCCGGCACAAAAAGATCCCGCGCAAAATCAAAGCCGAAACGCGATCCGGATGTTTGATGGCGTAGGTCAGCGCCAACGTCGATCCCCAGCTGCCGCCGAAGACGTGCCATTTTTCGATACCCAACTGTTCACGCACCTTTTCGATGTCGGCGATCAGATTCCAGGTGGTGTTTTCGCGAAGCTCGGCGAAGGGCGTGCTTTGTCCGCAGCCGCGCTGATCCAGCAAAATCACGCGGTAAAATTTGGGATCAAAGTAACGGCGATGATCGGGCGAGATGCCGCCACCAGGGCCGCCGTGCAGGAAAATGATCGGCTTGCCTTTTGGGTTTCCGACTTGTTCGTAATAAATTTCGTGAATGTCCGAGACTTTTAAACGACCGGTTTGGAACGGTTCAATTTCAGGATAGAAATCAAGAAGCATGCTTACCTCAAAGAGTGAATGGGCCGAGGCCAATATTTCTGACGTTTGATTAACGGAATGAAGCTGGCTTGCGCGGCGAAATCATTGCAGCGGTCAAAGTCAGCTGCGGTGAAGCCGTAAAATTGCGAAAGCAGCTGATACTCTTTCACCAAATTGGTGTCGAAGACACCGGGGTCATCGGTGTTGATGGTGACGGCGACACCGGCCTGCAAAAGATTTTTGATCGGATGGGCCGTGATGCTTGGTACAGCTTGGGTCAGCCAATTGCTGGTCAAGCAGAGCTCGAGCGGAATGGCTTTGTTGCGAACCAGATTCACGACGAAAGGGTCTTTGGCAATTTGCACGCCGTGACCGATCCGTTCCGCACCTAGAATTTCGATCGAGTTCTTAACATTCAAAGAAGCTTCGGGGAAATCGGCTTCACCGGCGTGGGCGGTGATGCGAAGACCATTGGCACGCGCTTTATCGAAAGCTTTTTGGAACTGACGGGGATCGAAGCCTTGTTCGTTGTCGGCCAGGTCCAATCCGTTGAAAAAATCTTTGTGCTCGAGAGCGAAATCCACAATTTGCGCCGATTCTTCCACAGGGCGGATGCGCTGAATGATGCAAATCCAGCCGACGGCGATTGGCAGGTCTTGGGCCAACTTCACGCCTTGCCGAATGGCGCGGATGATTTTCTCAAAACTGAGACCCGGATGGTTTTCCAGAATGAATGTCGGCGACCAGCGCAGCTCTAAAATGCGAATGCCTTCCTGAAAAGCATCTTCGATGGCTTCATACGTGATGCGGGTCAGGATCTCTTCACTGGCCAAAACTTTCTGCGTTCGCAGGAATTTTTTTAAAACGCTATCCAAGTCGCGCATCGGTGAAGTCACCAGGAATTCGTCCTTCAAAAGCGCTTCGGTTGGGGGAATGGTCATACCCATATCGGCAGCGATCTCTTTGAAGGTCGATAGACGCAGAGAGCATTCCAGGTGACGGTGCAATTCGACTTTGGGGATGGCGCGCAGAGCTTCCAAATTCATGTCAAAGAGGATAAATTTTGAATGGTCATTTGTAAACAAACAGTCGATCGCAGACCCAGCGTCAACGGAGAGATCATGACTTTGCCTCAACCTATTCCTTATCCAAACAAACTGGCCGGCAATCCGAAACCAGAACCGCATTATGCGGTCAGCGTTCGTGGGCCGAACGGTCCTTTGCGACTGGCTGATCCCAAGTCGACTCGGGCTTTGGTGGCTTTGATGGATATGTATGCCGTTTTGGGGGGAGCCGCCAGCCATTACGGCGGTCCCGCCGCTTTCGCCGAATTGATGTCGGCTTTGCATGGCTTGGTCTACAGCGAGGCTCATCAAAAAAATCAGCCTTGGCATGAGCTGTTCAATTTGGTGAATGACGCCGGTCACTGCGAAAACGGTCTGTATGCATTGAAGGCCAATTATGGTTTCGCCGATTTGACTTTCGAAAAGCTGAAAACTTTCCGTGCCATGGGAAGCCCGCTGACGGGACATGGTGAAACCCACCTGTTCCCGCAAGCAGTGATGATGAGCAACGGCCCTTTGGGTTCCGCTTTCCCACAAAGTCAGGGATTGGCGATGGCCGATGCCTTGGCCGGGAAAAAGAATCGCGTGACGATCACAGCGATTTCCGATGGCGCCTGTATGGAAGGCGAAGCGCGCGAGGCGATGGCGGCGATTCCGGGGTTTGCTCGGGCAGGCAAAGTGGCGCCATTTGTTTTGATTATCAGTGACAACAACACCGGTCTTTCGGGTCGCTTGGATAAAGATATTTTCTCGATGTCCCCGAGCTTTGAAGCTTTGGCGACTTTGGGATGGAAGCTTGTGAATCTGCCGGACGGGCACGATCTGCAAAAATGTGTGGACACGATTTCGGCGGCGATCCAAGAAGCACGCAGCAATCCATCGGTGCCAATTGCGATTCGGGCGAAGACTATCAAGGGCATCGGCAGCAAGAAAACCGCCGAATCTTCCAGCGGTGGCCACGGTTTCCCTTTGAAATCGCCTTCGGAAATGTCAGCTTTTCTAAAAGAAATCTATGATGGCGAATATCCGAAAGAATTTGACGGATGGATCGAAGAGCTTTTGGCTTGGGAAAAGAAACTCAAAGCTTCGGAAGTGAAGCCGTCGGTGCCGGAAGAGAAAATCCAAGTCGGCGTTGCTTCGGCGATGATCAAAGCGGTGAAAAATGGCTATCCGGTGGTTTCGATCACATCGGATCTTCCAGGTTCAACGGGTGTGGCCGGATTCCGCAAAGAGTTCCCGCAGCTTTCCATCGATGTCGGGATTGCCGAATCCAACATGGTTTCAACAGCGGCGGGCTTTTCGAAAATGGGATACATCCCGGTGGTCGATACTTTTGCACAGTTTGGTGTGACCAAAGGAGCATTACCGCTGACGATGGCATCGCTCAGTGAAGCACCGATGATCTGCATTTATTCGCATACGGGATTTCAGGACGCGGCGGATGGGGCTTCTCACCAGGCTTTAAGTTATCTGGCGATGGCGTCTTCAATTCCGCATGTGGACACTTACTGTCTAACTTGCAGTGCAGAGGCTGATGCCTTGATCACCCAAGCAATCGAAAAGTTTGCAGCAGATCGCAAGGCAGGGCGCACGCCTCATTCGTCGGTTTTCTTTTTGGGTCGTGAAAATTTCCCGAAAACATACGGCGCAAGCGGCTTCGATTTGAAAAAAGCGCAGATCGTGCAAGAAGCAACGGGTTCGAATCCGGTCGTCATTTTGGCTTCGGGTTCATGTATGCCGCAAGCCTTGCAGGCTTCTGAAAAATTGAAGACGCAGGGCCGTGGATCGATCGTGGTGAATTCGGCTTCGCACAATCGCTTGGATCTTGCGACCCTGAAAGATGCGCTTCGCAAAGCAGATGGTCGTCTGATCGTGGTCGAAGATCACCAACAAATCGGCGGTCTGGGTCAGATGGTGGCTTTCGAACTTTTGCAGGCGGGTGTTTCCGCAAAATTGAAATCACTGGCCGTACATGGCGAGTTCGGACAAAGCTCCTACACCGCTCAGGAATTGTATAAGCATCATAAGATCGATGCCGGGGCCATCGTGGAAGCAGCGCTGGCGTTGTCTTGAAGTGGCTCAAAGAAAAAAGCCAGGATGTTGAGTCCTGGCTTTTTGGTAGTTTCTTTTTTTGGGATCGAATTAAGCGGCAGTTTGTGTGCCGTTGTGTTCAGCGGCGACCTGGTGGATTTGTGTCATGTGCTCGTGTGACAGAGCGCTGACCACGTCAACCAAGATGATCACTTTGTCTTCGATCTTTCCCATTCCGCGGATGAAAGACATTGTCTTTTCGTTACCCAACACTGGAGGCGGTTCGATTTGGTTTTGAGTCAAATCAGCGACCTCTTTAACAGCGTCGACAATCATACCGACTTGGCCGAAATCGGTGTCGATCACGATAATACAAGTGTCGCGAGTATAGTCCTGTGAATCCATACCGAAGCGAACACGTAAATTGATGACCGGAATGATCTTACCGCGCAAATTCATGACACCTTTGACAAAGGTCGGTGTGCGTGGAACTGGAGTAATTTCTCCAACGCGATTGATCTCGCGTACGGTCTCAATTGGTACTCCGTACTGTTCAGTCATCAATTGGAAAGTCAGGTACTGACCTGGTTGAGCTTTTGTAACTTCACTCATTTCGTTCACTCCTCGTTATGCGGACCCTTATCTCATCGAGCAAAATGGCCAGTTTCTGAAGTCCCTGGACCGATCTATTCGTAAAATATTAATGTTGTCGTCATATCCAGAACTCAGTCTGAGACGCGTCTCAGGTTGAGACTTTTTTGTCGGCTAGACGGAAGGCTAAAAAAGTTCTTTCTTTCATCAAGTGTCAGAAATTCCACTCAATTTTGCCGATAAGGAGGCCTGGAATATCAGGAGCGAAAAGCTATGAGTGAATCTGACAACGCATTTTTTGCCGAGCTTCAGGGTGAATTTCTAACCGAGTCTGCTTTTATGTTTGAGCAGTACGAAGAAAGCATGCTGGGGCTTGAGACGGGCGCAAACATCCAAGAAGATTTGGCGCAAATTTTTCGTGTGGCCCATTCGATTAAAGGTGGGGCATCGGCAGTTGGGTTTCCCGATCTGGCAAAATTCGCCCACATCGTCGAAGACTTGTTGGCCCTGCTTCGCATGCACCCCGAGTTCCTGAGCTCCGGTGTGATTTCGTTGCTCCTGAAATCCGGTGATATGTTGAAAAACCGCATTCACTCTTTGCAAAAGGGCGAAGCGGGTTCTTGGGATACTTCTCAGCTGGCGGCCGAATTGAAAGCTTTAACAGAGAAATTCAATAATGGCGGTGGCGAAGCTTCGGCACCTGCCGCGGCGGCTGAAGAAACTCCGGTCATCGAGGAAATGGCGGCGACTCCAGCGACGGAAGCGGCTCCGGCAGCGGCTATTGATGATATCGTGAATCACGAATTGTTGGCGGAATTGGCCGCGCAATTTGGTACCGACTTGCCGACAGAAGCGGCTCCGGCCCCAATGGCGGTTGAAACGGCCCCGATTGCGGAAGCGGCACCAAAGATTGTTGAAATGCCGGCTCCGGCACCAGTCGCGGCGGCTCCGAAAGCGCCCGCAGCTTCTGCTCCGACACCTGCGGCACCGGCCGCGGCAGCAGCATCTGCAAAAGCTCCGGCTGAACCTGCGGGAAAAGGTGGCGGCGGTGGTAATAAGTCAGCGACCAGCTCCATTAAGGTCGATACTGCTCGTGTGGATTCGGTTTTGGATGCCGTTGGTGAGCTTGTTGTCTTGAAAAATCAGATCGTGCATGACGAAAGCATTCGCAGCGGCGGCAACCTGCGTTTGGCGGCGATTGTCGACCAGCTGGATAAGACGGTGCGTGAACTGTACGATAAAACATTAAGTATCCGCATGACTCCGCTGAAGTCTTTGTTCTTAAAAATTCAGCGTATCGTGCGTGACGTGTCTTTGACATTAAACAAGCCAGTGGATTTGCAACTGATTGGTGAAGAGACCGAGGTTGAACGTACGGTCTTTGAGCTTTTGGGTGACCCATTGGTGCACTTGGTTCGAAACGCGATGGACCACGGGATTGAAAAGCCAGAGCTTCGCCAAGAACGCGGTAAAAATGCGACGGCAAAAGTAGTGGTTTCAGCAAAGCAAACGGGCGGTACGGTGACGATCGAAATCGTTGATGACGGTGGCGGTATCAATCGCGAGCGCGTCTTGGCCAAAGCCATCGAAAAGAAATTAGTTCCTGCTGGCGTGGACCCACAAAGTCTGTCAGATGATCAGGTTTTCCAATTTATCTTTGCTCCGGGATTTTCGACGGCGGAAAAGGTCAGCGATCTTTCAGGTCGTGGAGTGGGTTTGGACGTTGTTCGCTCGAACCTTGAGAAGATCAACGGCAAGATCAATATTCAGTCGAAAATGGGAGTGGGAACAACATTCCGTCTTTCGATTCCTTTGAGCACGGCGATCACCGACGGTATCGTGGTTGCGATCGAAGGGGCGAAATACATTCTGCCAATCTATTCGATCCGCGAAATCGTGCGTGCGGTTCCGAAGGACTATACGCAGCTGAATATGGCTGGAAAAGTCGTCAAGATCCGCGAAGCTCTTTTGCCGGTGATCGATATCCGCAAGACAATCGGTAAGATCAATTGGGATCAAATCGACAATATGAAATACGAAGCCAACGATGAGAAGGATTCACTTCGCGCCCGTCGCGAAGAGACCATGCTCATTATCATTGAATCGATGCATGGAATGATGGCTTTGCCAGTCGACGAAGTCATTGGTCAGGCGCAGGTGGTTGTCAAACCGATCTCTGCCGGCCACGAAGTTCCAGAGGTTGCGGGTGCCGCGATCCTTGGAGATGGACGCACAGTTCTGATCCTGGACCCAACAGCGTTGACGCAAGCCCGTACGGCTGAATCTTCGCAGGAAGAGATGGCTGCATGAGCGCCGCAAAGAAGTTTGCCGTAGAAGATATCTCAGCTAATTTGCAAGATATGGCGCTGGCGCAGGCCCAGTTCAAATTCTTTGCCGAGCTGATGTACGAGCTTTCCGGAGTCAATCTTCCGCCTTCGGCGAAGAACGAAGCCTTGGTGAAGAATCGTCTGACGAAGCTGATCCGCAAAAACAAGTGGAGTGGTTACGAAGAACTGCAAGAGAAGATGAAAAATCCGTCTCCGCAGCTTTTGAGCGAATTTATATCCGCTTTGACGACGAACAAGACACATTTCTTCCGTGAAGATGCGCATTTTGATTGGTTCAAAGAGTATTTGAAAACACATTTTCAAAAGAACACCGAGCTTCGCGTTTGGTGTGCAGCCGCCAGCACGGGACAAGAGCCTTACACGACGGCCATTGTGATGCGCGAAAATTTGAACGCGCAACAAGTGCAGAAAACAAAATTCCTGGCGACCGATATCGACCATCAGGTTTTGAAGAAGGCGGCTGAAGGAGCTTACACCCTGCACGAAATGGACGGATGCCCGGACAGCCTTCGCGGCAAATACTTTGATACAATCAAGGGCAAAGACACCATGTATCGGGCGAAGGATGATCTGGCTTCGATGATCCGTTTTGCGCCTTTCAACTTGGTACAAGGCAATTATCAGTTTCAGCACAAGTTTCACGTCATTTTTTGTCGTAACGTTTTGATTTACTTTGATCCTCCGACGACAAAAAAGGTGATCGACAATCTGGCGGGATGTTTGGCGCCGGGTGGTTACCTGATTTTGGGACACTCGGAATCAGGCACCGTGAAAAGCACTTTGATCAAGCCTTTGAGCCGCGCGATTTATCAAAAGATTTAAGAGAAAGACATCGGTGATTTGTGAGTGCAAAAATCAAAGTTCTCGTAGTCGATGACTCGGCCGTGATCCGTAAACTGCTTTCAAAGATCATCACTTCATGTCCCGACATGGAGCTGGTCGGTGCGGCACCGGATCCATTCGCCGCGCGTGAACTGATCGTGGCTCACAAGCCGGACGTCATGACCCTGGATGTGGAGATGCCGAAGATGGATGGCATCAGCTTCTTGGAAAAGGTCATGCAGTTCATGCCGATTCGCACGCTGATTATTTCGTCTTTGGCGAAAGAGGGCTCGGAAACGGCATTGCGAGCTTTGGAAGTCGGCGCAATCGACGTGGTCGAAAAGCCGTCGTTGGATGTGACCAAATCTCTGGAAGCGATGACCGAAGCGATTGCCAGCAAGATCCGCATGGCGGCTCGGGCTCGCGTGCAGAAAATCGTTCCCAATTCTCGTCCCGCGCATGTTTCCAAGCTGGGCGTGACGGCGATGGCAAAGACGACTCACCAATTGTTGGCGATTGCTTCTTCGACCGGTGGGACCGAGGCCTTGAAGGTCGTGTTGGCGGGTTTGCCAGCGGACTTGCCAGGAACGGTGATCGTGCAGCACATGCCGGCGGGATTTACGAAGACATATTCTGAAAGCTTGAACGCCAAATTTCCATTTGAGGTGAAAGAAGCTGAAGATGGCGACAAGGTTGTGCCGGGCCGCGTGCTGTTGGCTCCGGGAAATTTCCATATGGAAATCGTGCGAAATGGTGCCTTTTATCATGTGAAATTGCATCAGCAGCCGCTGCTTCACGGAGTCCGCCCTGCCGCTGACTTCTTGATGAAGAGTGTGGCGAAATATGTTGGCGGAAACGCCATCGGCGTGGTTTTAACCGGAATGGGAAAAGACGGAGCCGAAGGACTTTTGGAAATGAAAAAGGCGGGCGCTTTCACGATCTCGCAAAGTGAAAAAACCTGCGTCGTTTACGGAATGCCCCACGCCGCCGAGCAATTGGGAGCCGTCGACAAAGTGATGGACCTGCAAAACATCTCCGGCGAACTTTGCCAACAATTCACCAAGCGCGCCGCCTAGGCGCGGCGGGGCCGCCCAGGTCGGCTAGGTGCTATTTGCGCTTCTTGGAGACGGAGCCGCGTTGGGTTTTCGTTGCGGATTTATCTTTCTTTGGGGTGCCGCAAACAAGAGCCGGATCGCTTAGCAAGTTCGAATTGGGTGGCACCCACAAATTCAAGCAACGATTGTTGGTGAGCTTTTTGCCTTCGATCGAGGGGCAAACCTGTTTCATGTCATAGAAAGAGCTTCGATCCGAAGTGTAATGGGCGATGCCTTCCAGTTGAGAGGTCTTTTTGTCGAACTCTTTTGGATAAAGAACGGCGTCCGTTGCGATTTTCACGACCGTTTTCCAAATGGCGAGTTGATTTGGATCCGGCGGGACTTGTCCGGACCAATCCGGCTTATTTGGATCCGAAGGTGGACAAAGCGTGTGCAACAATCCTGATTTATTGAACTTGTAATATTCCTTCGTATTCGGATCTGGTGCGATTTCTTTGCGGGCCTGAATGTTGGCCTCTTTGCGAGATTTTCCAGAGCGTATCAGGTCTGCCGCCCGGTCACCGCGAGCCTCTCGCAGCTCATCGAAGTCGATCATATCCAAATTCCAAGACGTAAACTGAACCGGAGACGAAGCGGCCTGTGTCGACAAGCTTTTTCCCGGCCATTGGGGTTCTTGTTGATAAATGAACTCCTTTTTTTTGCCCGGTTTGTTGGCCATCATGGATTCACGATTTTTCATCACGCGCGCGACGGCCATTGGATATTCGGCCCCAATCGGAACGCAGCCCTGCATTTCGGCGTAAATGGTTCGTGCCAAAGAATCGATTTCAATCAGCGAGCGAGCATTTAGGTGCGGGATATTCAGATCTCGTGCCGTCGAGAAATTTTTCATCAGCTCTGGCAGAACTTTTTGATCATAGACGACGGGATGCTGAGCCTTCTGATTCTTGGGACCTTCGAAATCGTCGCGGTCCATTTGCGGAGTGAAAGACTTGGTCTTTTGATCTCTTTTTTCATTTTCTTTCATCGGGACAACACATTGACCGATCAAAGGAGAAATCTTGGCGGCGACTTGGCTCAAAGGATCTTTTGTGCGTCTTTCATCTTCAGCCCATTTTTTGGCGGCCGAGTGAACGTCGTCCATGTCCCGAATATTGTTACCTTGAAGCGGTTTTGAATCGCCAAATTTTTCGCGAACGGCATCGCACTTTTTGCCAATCCAATCCGAAATTCCAGAAAACCAAGCCGAGCTTTCTTTCATTTCTTCTGTCGGAGTCGTGCGCACCAAGTCGGCGGGGACCCAGCCTTTTTGGCTCTTGCCATCTTTATCTTTGTAGGTGACCTCGTAAGAGACGGTCAGAAGACGATCGAGATCGGCATTTTGTTTTTCTTGAAAACGAACGGTTCCGGTGGCACTCACTTCGGTTTCGGCACCGACAGAGCCCACCTTCTGACAGGCGGGCGCGCTTTTTCCACCAACTTTGCCGGCCGAGGTTCGACTGCAGTCGCCAGCACTCGAAAATCCAGGCTTGCTTAAAACATCTTGATACATGCCCTGTTCAAAGTTCATGTAAAGACGGCCCTTTTTTGTATTCAAAGATTCTTGCAGGTCTTCGGCCATGCGACGAGCTTGTTCTTGGTTTTCGGCCGACAGTTCTTTGATTTCCTTTTCCCAAGTATCCGGAAGATCGTCGGCCGCCATTAAAGGCAGCGAGAGAAGGCTCGAAAGCGAAAATAGCAAAACCAACAGGCTCATTTTCATAGTTCCTTTTTATCGGCTATTTATTGGAAACAATTGAATTAGTTGCAATCAGGGAATGAAATGTTCCCCGCCATCTTGCGGCCGAAACCTAGACTGAAGTACAGTCCGGGTCTGATGACTTACCAAGAGCTGCTTCGCCATCAATTGAATCGCCGGATTCAGATGAATCCACGCTACTCGTTACGGGCGTTTGCGAATTATTTGGATCTGCAGGCTTCCAAATTGTCAGAGATTCTGAATGGCAAAAAGGGCCTCAGTCTTGAGAAAGCCCAGCAAATCGCGACAAAGTTGAAACTGGCCAAGACCGAGCACGAGATCTTCGTGCTTTCCGTCGAATCCCAGCACAGTCGTTTTCAAAGCCGGCGCAAAGAAGCGCAAGACCATCTGAACAAGCTCTTAAAAGGACGACAAGTTTTGGGAGCCAAGTCGGACCAAAAGTGTGCCTGGTATTACGGGGCTGTGGAAATTTGTCTGGAGCACGGACAAAGCGATCAAGCTGAAATTGCAAAGCGCTTGGGAATCACGTCCCTTCAAGTCGAAAACGCACGCCGCTTTCTGCATCGACGAGCCAAAAATGGAAACGGCAAAAAACGAATCCATTTCGAAGAATTCAGTCTGCTTCTGAAAGTTCAAGCTGCTTACATCCAAGGACAAGAAGCCTTGGATGCGGATGCGTTTTTCTTGAACTTAACGGACGAAGAAAAGCAGGAGCTTGTCTTTCGCCTTCACGAAGTCATCGCCGATTTCAAAAAGCCGTCGACGAAAGCGGCCGCCAAACTGCAGATGCTGAATTTGAATTTTATCTCTTTGTTACAGGAGTCTTTATGATCAAAGGTCTTTCCCACATCATGCTTTTTTCCGTGAAGCACGCCGAATCTGTGAAGTGGTACTGCGAAAAGCTGGGTTTTGAAATCGATTACAATTCGCCGGGAGAATACTGCTCGCTTCATCATCCAACCATGGGGCGATTGGCTTTGCATGCGTCTGACAGCGGAAAAGATTGTGGATGCGGACCTTTACCTTATTTTTTGGTCGATGATATCCACGCGACGGTCAAAGAGCTCAGAGCTTTGCAAATCGAAGTGTTTGAACCGCGCAAAGAAGGGGAAAGCCCACTGTTCACGCAATTTAAAGATATCGACGGAAATCTGATCGGATTGGAAGAAATCTAAAATTAATGAATCGTCGGTTTTTCGTCCGAAGCCGAGGCGGCTTCTTCAGCGGCGTCCGATCCGGACTCATCGCCCATAGCTGAGCCTTCTTCTTTTCTTTCACCACGCGGTGATCGGCGTGACCGACGCTGTGAAGAGTGACGAGATCCCGACCTTGAATCGGATGGCTGAGGCTGCGCATTTTGTTTTGCTTGCTGAAGCTGCTCTTGCCAGAACCAGTAGGCCGATGCCGGCAGGTGGTGCTCGACTTTCGCCACACGTAAAGCCAGCGGCAGAGATTCGTTTTTCAAGAAAGCTTGCTGACGACGGAAACCGCGACGTTTGAAGTTTTCGACTTCTTCTAAGCTTTTCAAAAGATCCAGAACGCTTTGAACGATGGCTTGTTCCGATTTGAACATCATCAATTCGTCTTTCATCAGACGATTCAGCAAGTCTTCGCCTTCGGGATGGCCTTCCATCGCGCGTTGGTAAGCAAGTACCACCGGAGTGTAAATTTCGATCGGCTGAGATGAGTCGACACAGATTTCTTCCAGGCGATGCAGGTAATGCAAGAAGGTCTCGCGACGATCGTGATCTTCAAATACAGGTTTCAGGCTTGGTAAAATATGATCGATCAAGCCCAAGTCGAAAAGCTCCATCCAAGCCGGAACCGGATCCGGAAGGCGCAAGAATTTCAAATACTCTTCACGACGGCGCGGAAGAACCGAGCGCATCAGTTCGGCCGCATTCTTTTGAATTGCGGCACGTAAAGATTCTTCGATTCGGAAATGCAATTTGTGCGACAGACGAATGGCGCGCAGGCTGCGGATCGGGTCTTCGATAATTCGCGCTGTCGGATCGCCGATCATGCGCAAAGTGCGAGATTTGATGTCATCCAAACCGTGAATGTAATCGATCAGCTCGTCTTTCACCGGGTCGTAGAAAAGCGCATTGATGGTGAAATCACGGCGAAGCGCATCTTGTTCGGGAGTGCCGAAAAAGTTATCGCCCTGAACCGGAGGCGGAGTGAGCTCGTCCGAATTTTCGCCGCCAGTTTCGTCGCCTGCATTTTGAGCAGCCAGCTCTTCAGCTGAAATTTCGCGGCGGAAGGTCGCCACTTCGTACTGTTGGTCGCCGCGCTTGACCAAAACCAGGCGGAAACGACGACCGATGACATAGCTGCCCCAGACTTTGCGTTTGATCTGGTTGGGTTCCGCATTTGTGGCGATATCAAAGTCTTTGGGATGAATGCCGGCCAGCAAATCGCGGACGCAACCGCCCACCAAATAGCTCATGAAGCCCTCGCGTTGCAGGACTTTGACGATTTCTTTGGCATTGGGATCAATCCAACTTGCGTGCAGTTGGGGTTTTTGCTTAATTTCCAACATAGCGAAAGACTTGTTATGTCATCATATCTCAGCCAATTCAATTATCAAATCACCGGACCCGAAGACGGTCGCCGTTGGGTTTTCCTACACGGTTTGATGGGCTATGCCATGAACTGGCGACGCATCATCAAGGGCCTCGAAGACACCGAGCGTGTTTTGACTTTTGACCAACGTGGGCATGGAAAATCTTGGAAACCGTTGACCGGTTACGCCGCCGAAGATTTCGCCGACGATGTGTATTTGATCACGGAAGAGCTGGGTTGGGATCGCTTCATTTTGGTGGGACATTCGATGGGGGGGCGCAATGCTCTGCAGTTCGCCGCTAAGTTTCCCGAGAAAGTTGAAAAGTTGGTGATCGAAGACATCGGTCCCGAGGGAGATCCATCGGCAGTGGACTATTACCGCTGGCTCTTTAGCATTGTGCCGACCCCGTTTGAAACGAAGCTCAAGGCCAAAGAATTTTTTATGAACGAGTTCCGCGTGCTTTCGAAAGGAAAGACGGAAAATCCGGACACTTTGGGCTCTTACCTTTACTCGAATTTAATCGAAACTGAAGATGGCAAAGTCGACTGGCGCTTCTCGAAAGAGGCCATGATCATGACAGTTCTGCAGGGCCGGGCGAAAGATCGCTGGAACGAGCTTCGCGGGCTGCCGATGCCAACTTTGATCATTCGTGGAGAGACCTCAAAAGAACTTTCCCGCGAAGTTTTCCGTCAAATGACGCTGTCGAACCCCCGCGTAGAAGGAATCGAGATTTCTAATGCGGGGCATTGGGTGCATTCGGATCAGCCAGAAGAGTTTTTGAAGGCGATTCGAAAGTTTACAGACCTGCCATCTTAAGCTAGGTTGGGCCGATAATTGGTAACGCCCCTTTTTGAGGTACGACATTGAAATTCGCCGAACTGCATCTAGAACCTAGTCTCAACACTTCCATTGAAAAATTGGGCTACGCTGAAGCCACTCCGATCCAAGCCACCGTCATGCCGCATATTTTTGAAGGCAAAGATGTGTCCGGTCTGGCACAAACGGGAACCGGAAAAACGGCGGCGTTTTTGATTCCTTTGATGGACCGGATTTTAAAGGGTCGCGTTCACACCGAAAATTTACCAGAAGAACAGAAATTGATTCTGCAAAAGCGTTCGTTTCAAGACTGGCGCGCCCAGAATTTCATTTTGATTTTGGTTCCGACTCGCGAATTGGCCGAACAAGTTTACGAAAATATTCAAAAATTAGGTGAAGCTTCAGGTTTACGTGGCGCTGCGGTTTATGGCGGCACCGGTTACGATAAACAAAAAGAAGCTTTCAAAAACCAAGTTGAATTTGTGGTCGCGACGCCAGGTCGTTTGATCGATCTTTACAAAGAACATGTTGTTGATTTGAAGCAGGTTCGCGCTGTCGTTTTCGACGAAGCCGATCGTATGTTTGATATGGGTTTCAAAGACGATATGAAATACATTTTGTCGCGCATTCCACGCGAACGCCAGTTCTTGGTTTTCAGTGCGACGATGAATTTCGACGTTTTGAACACGGCTTATCAGTTTGGTGCAGAACCGATCGAAATCAACGTCAGCCGCGATCAGGCCAAAGCCGAAAACGTGAAGGACGAGCTCTTCCACGTCGGTCACGACGACAAGCCGATGTACCTGTTGTCACTTTTGAAAAAGAACAATCCAAAGCAAGCGATCATTTTCAGCAATTTCAAATTCAACGTTGAAAAAATCGCCCAATTCTTAAGTGAAAACGGCGTGCATGCGATGGGGATTTCAAGCCTTCTGACCCAGGCTCAGCGCAATCGCGTGATCGAGCAGTTCAAGGCCGATAACGAGAAAAACATCTTGGTTGCGACCGATGTGGCGGCTCGTGGTCTGGATATCAAGGGCGTCGATTTGGTGATCAATTATGAATTGCCTCAAGATGCGGAATCCTATGTTCACCGCATCGGTCGTACAGGCCGCGCGGGGAGCGAAGGTCGCGCCTTTTCTTTGGTCAGCGATCGCGATGTCGAGTCTTTGGCTCGTATCGAAGAATACCTGAAACACAAAGTCGAGATCGGTTGGATGGAAGAAGCTGACATGATCAAGGAATTCAAAGCCTTCCCACGCGATCAAGAGCGTTCGTCGCGTCCATTTGAGCGCGGCGAATCTCGTGGTGGTCCACGTCCGCAACGCGGCGGTGGTGGCGGTCGTGGAGATCGTCGTCCCAATCGTGATGGCAACCGCGAGCCGCGCCATGGCGGTGGTCGCGGTGAAAATCGCGGACCACGTCAGGATCGCAATCGCCGTCCGGATCAGGCGCACGCCAACGGTGAAGGCCGCGAAAATCAACAGCACCGCAAACACGGAAATCAGGCGGGTGGTCGTCACGAAGGCCAAAATCAGGGTCGTCGTCATGAAGGTCGCCACGAAGGTGGTGGACGCAATCACGATCAGAACCGCAAGCATCAAGGTCAGCGCCATGATCGCAATGACAATCGTTCGCACGATAAAAATCGCAATCAGCAGAATCGTCAGCACGGCAAAGGAAACCGCCAGCACCAAGGGGCTTCCGCTCCGGCAGCGCAGGCAGGCATGATGAAAAAGGTCGGCGGATTCTTTAAAAAGCTTTTTGGCGGCTAGTAGACTCGGACCATTCAAAAGATTTTGAGATCTGATTGCAGCCCACCAGGGTCTGCGCGAAGGTCTTTTGCTGATCCCGGCAGGTCAGGATCACAACCCGTTTGTTTTTCAGGAAAAGAATCTGGCGCAGCTGTTGGTCGGATTGTTTGTGAACCAAATCCACCACCAGTCCTTTGGCATTGTTCTGAGCAAAAGCCTGCGTTCCCAGCACATCAAAACCGTAAGAGACGTAATCCCTCATCCATTTTTTTGCGTAATTTTCTAAGGTCAGTTCGGTCTTCAGATTTTCGATCTGCACCGCTAACGAAGCCGAGGCCGAAGCCGGGCGAAGATAGCGAACTTTGGTGTTGTCCTCGTCGGAAGGGGAGGCCAATTCCCACCCCGAAGCACCTGCTTGCAGAGAAAAGCCCTGGCGCTTCCAGAAAAGACCTTTTTCCGGAGAAACCAGCAAAGAAGAGCCCATTCCTGGATGGGGGGCTGCGTAAAGCAGCGAAGGTACAAGAAAAGCCGCAAACAAAAGGCCAAAAAAGCCGATCTGCGTGGCGCTTGTATGTCTGAGATTAAGTACAGCCATAACTTTGTTTTATTTGATCTTTAGCAGTGAGACCAGTAGTTTCCGCTTCGATTTGTAGTTTTAAACACATTTTGGGGGGTCCATGTCTTCAACATTTCAGAAGTTTTTAATCCTGCCGGCTTTGGTTCTGGCAGCCTGCTCACCGAGCAAAAAAAGCCTGCTTCAGGAATTGGGCGGCGAAGAAGTCGGTATCTTTAGCAACCGACAAATCAAACAAGACGAATTCATCGCTGTCGTGAAGCTGGATTCTCCGGCCCTTCTAACCACAGCTCAGAAGCTTAACGGTAAGACACAAGTCGACGAAGAGCTGGCTAAAAAAATCGAAGAAGAACAAACAAAAACAATCGCGGACCTGAAAGCTTTGTCTTCAGATATCCGTGTCCTGTTCCGCTACCGCATGGTTTTGAATGCGCTGGCGATCGTAGCGCCGATCGAATTGAAAGATCAGCTAAAATCTCGCTTGCACATTTCTTACGTCGAAAAAGAAGGCACCTTCAGCCGTCCGGCAACTTTCACTCCGAACACCGAAGCGGTTCGCGCTGCTTTGGATCTGGTTTCAAACACATCTGTGAAATTTATCGGTGGTGATAAAGCGCACGCGGCGGGAATTCGCGGACAAGGAATGCGTGTTGGTATCATCGATACGGGGATCGACTACACTCACAAAATGATGGGTGGCGCCGGAACCGAAGCTGCATACAAAGCAGAAAACCCAGACAAAGCTTCAACTTCTTTCCCGAATGCGAAAGTTGTTGGCGGGATCGACTTGGCTGGTACCGAGTACGATTCAGGTTCGGGCGATTACACGAAGCACTTGCCAGTTCCGGATGAAAATCCATTGGATCAGGGCGGACACGGAACTCACGTCGGTGGAACGGTCGCCGGTATCGGTGACGGCGTTGAGACTTACTCGGGTGTCGCTCCGGATGCTGTTTTGTACGGTATCAAAGTTTTCGGTGCTGAAGGTTCGACGGGCGATGCGGTTGTGATCGCGGGTCTCGAGTACTCGGCCGATCCAAATCGTGACGGTAAACCAGACGATCAATTGGACGTGATCAACATGTCATTGGGAAGCTCTTATGGTAGCCCGCACGTTTTGTATGAAGAAGCGGTTGGCAACTTGTCTCGTGGTGGAACCGTGGTTGTGGCGTCGGCCGGTAACTCGGGTAACTTTGATTACATCGTGGGTGCCCCAAGTATTGTGGAAGAAGCGATCTCGGTTGCGGCCTCGATCGATGATATGCCTCAGAACTGGAAATTTGCGACCGTTCGTTTCGATGCGGGTGCGGACACTTACGCCGCCGAATTGATCCAAGGTCCAATCACAAAGCCAGTGGCGACCGTGGGCGATCTGCAAGGCAAGCTGGTTCCAGCGGGACTTGCGACTGAAGACTTCCCTCCAGAATTGGCAGCGAAAATCAAAGGCAACGTGGCTTTGATCGATCGCGGTCAAGTGAACTTTTCGGATAAAATCAAACGCGCTCAAGATGCCGGTGCGATCGGCGTGGTGGTTGCGAACAATCAACCAAGCCAGCCCATCGCCATGGGCGGCGAAGGCGAATATCAAATCCCTGGTTTGATGATCACCCAGGCCTTGGGTCAGACTTTGAAAGATAAGATCGCGGCCGGTGTCGAGGTTGTCATCCATTTCCAAAACGAAGAAAAAGTGGAACGTCCTGAACTGATCGACACTTTGACTGGATTCTCTTCAAAGGGTCCACGCTCAATGGACGGCCTTTTGAAGCCTGAAATTTCGGCTCCGGGATCAAACGTGATCTCTGCCAAAATGGGTGCAGGTGACAAAGGTGTTCAAATGTCAGGAACTTCGATGGCGGGTCCTCACATCGCGGGTGTGATGGCGTTGTTGAAGCAGGCTTTCCCTGGTTTGACTTCGGCTGAATTGAAATCGGTTTTGATGGGACACGCAAAATCAATCGGTGACGAGAAGAAACAGAACTATCTGTTGTCTCGTCAAGGTGCGGGTCGTGTGCAAATCGATGCTTCTTTGACGGCGAAAGTTGTCGCTGACAAGACGGCGTTGTCTTTGGGCGAGCAGAATTTGGAAACTCAGAAACAGATCAAAACGACTGTGACTGTGAAAAACATTTCGAAAGATGCTTTGAATCTGAAAGTTGAAATGACAGCCGATGAAGGGCTGAGCCTTGAAAATCCTCAGGATCTGGCTTTGGCGGCTGGCGAAAGCAAAACGATCTCTCTGAAAATCCGTTTGAACATCGCCAAACTGGCAGATCCACAAGCGGAGCTGGATGGTCTTTTGAAGCTGACTTTGGATGGCGCTGAGATTCACCGCATTCCGGTTTTGGCTTTGGTGAAAAAGATCTCTCAGGTTTCAGGCAGTGGTCTGAAGGTCCACGCGGGTTCGGATGCATCCAGCGCTGGCGCAACAGCTGAACTGACTTTGAGCAATGCGGGCGTGCAAGACGGTGTGGCTTTGCCATTCAACTTGTTGGGCTTGGATACTCGGAAACAAAATCCAAAACAAGACGTGTTCATGAGCAAGTACTGCGATCTTCAAGCCGTCGGTTATCGCGTGATCGATAAAAAAGTTGGCGATCAGACTTTGAAGGTTCTGCAGATCGGTGTGAAAACATACGATGCGCTGACTCAGTGGAATATGTGCGAAGTTTCCGTTTTGATCGATTCAAACGGCGATCAGGTTGCCGAGCAAGAATTGGCGGCCATCCAATTGGGTAACGTGAAAGGCCTTTCGACGGCGACCAACGAACAAGCTTTCGCAAGCGTTCTGTTCGATGCTCCGACGATGCGCAATTTGCGCGCTCAGTATGAAGATGCAGCGATTGCGGGCGTAAAAGAAGGCGAAAAGAAAGTTGAAGAGAACTATGCTCCGGCTGTGATCGATATGTTCGACCTGGCTCCTTACAATCATTCGTCTGTGATGGTGGTTGAAGCGGATGTCACCAAGCTGGTTCGTCGTTCAGAAGGTTATCTGGCCATCAAAGTGGCGACGATCTTCAATGATCCGAACTCGGTTGAATCGGATGACTTCTTGGAAAACCAAGCCACTGAATGGCAGACACTGTCTTTGCAGGAGCAAAGCCAGGCTTACATGAACTTGCCAGAGACGGTGACGGTGAAAGCCGGTCAGTCGACAACGGTCGAGTTCGATAAAGGCCAAGGCTCGGGTCAGCTTTTGCTGCTCTTCCCGGACAACCGCACGGTGGTGTCAGATGTGCAGGTTGATGGTCAGCTGCAGACTTTGGTTCCTCAGTTCGGTTTCTGATCTGAATTCAAGGCAAGACACGGCTCCGTTGGTGGTGGCAGTGTCTTGTAATAAATCTGCGAGCTCCCGCTCTGGGAGCTTGCGAATATCAAGCTCTGCTTTTCTGCGATCAAACGGGGCGACGACAAATCGGTGTTCGAATCAAACAGACTTTGCAGACACTTTTTTTCGAAATCATAAGTATAAAACTGGAAATATTTTTTAATCGTCTTGGCCGTCATCAAGATTTTCTGCGGCGAGATCCACTGTACATCTTTGTATTCACCCGCGGGAAGTTCGACAGGCACATGCTTGCTGGCTGCCAGTGAATAGGGGCCGGTGAAGACCTGGCTTTTGCCATCGCTGGTGCGCTCGATCCAGGCCCATTGCTTTTTGTCTGGTGAGACCTGCAGGGATTCGATCGAGATGTCTTTTTTTGCCAGCACCAAAACGCTTTGTTTGCTTTCCAAATTCAGCTGATAGGCCGCAAGCTTTCCGTCATGCGCGCGCGAAAAGGTGATCGATTGGGGTCGATCGATGCGCTGAACGGGCAGGCCATCAAAGCCTGCGTTCTGGGTCAAGCGATCGATGTCGGAGCCGGAAAAGTCGCTTTGGTATAAATCGGTGAACGGATAGACCGAGCTCGCATCCTTGGGTCGCAACAAAAGAGGACTTTCTTTCAGTTCGTCCGTGGTCGACGCATAAACCAGATGCTTCAGATCTTTCAAGATGATCGGATCGCGACAGTCGCCGTCTTGGTAAGTCACGCGACGCTCTTTTAAAGTCTCCAGATCGTAGATGTAAATCTGAGACTGCGGATGGCCAGGGCGTTTGCGGCTGGAATAGACGACCATTTTTCCGTCGGCCGACACCGAAGGCGAATCGTTGTCGCCTTGTTGGGTGAGCTGAATTCCAAGCGATGTCACGTTCAATGCCGGTGCATCCGGTTTGCTGAGCGCTTGTTGCAAAGCGGGTGGCACCGAAGTTTTCGAACTGCACGCGGCAATGATCAGCGCGAGTGCTGCAAAACTTTTGTAAGCAAGTTGGAAGGATTGACCTTTTTGAGATCTTTGATGGACACCCATTGAATCTCCCCGGTCTTCGATTTTACCGGAGATGAGCTCAAATGCTCAATGCGAATATAAATATCGTGATGAGTGATCCCATGTTTGAGGTCAAAGGTCTTGGGTTTCTGCTCTTGTTGTTTGATGGTTCCCGGAAATATCGGTTGTCCTTTCAAAAACGGAGCATAGTCATTCTGAACCAAAGCAATCTGGTCGCCCTTGCGATGGACCTGCGCGGTCCAGACCCAGACTTCGGACTGTTTGCGTGGACGTTTTTTAGGAAGCTCGCTGATGCGATTTTCTTTCAGGGCGACACATTGTTTTTTCCACGGGCACAAAAGACAAACCGGGCTTTGCGGAGTGCAGACGGTGGCGCCTAACTCCATCAACCCTTGGTTCAAAAGATGCGACGGACCTTGCGAGGCAATGTCATCGGCCGCTTCTTGCAACACTTGGCGCGCTTTTGGTGTCCACCAATCAAGGTCCAAACCGTGCACGCGCGACAGAACGCGAATCACGTTGCCATCCAGAACGCCGACTTTTTCGTCGAAGGCGAGGCTAGAAACCGCACGCGAAGTGTAGGGTCCGAAGCCGGGGAGCTCGAGCAATTCGGCGGCGGTCTGCGGAAAACCCTTTTCGTTCAGCGCAATAGCGGCCTTGTGCAGGTTGCGCGCGCGACTGTAGTAGCCAAGACCCGCCCACATTTCGAGCACATCTTCCAGCGGTGCCGACGCCAAGGCTTTCACCGTCGGGAAGCGTTTCAGAAATCGCTCGTAATAAGGAATGACGGCAGCCACGGTTGTCTGTTGCAGCATCACTTCCGAGATCCAAATGCGATAAGGATCGCGATTCTGACGCCACGGTAGATCGCGGTGATTGGCGTTGTACCATTCCAGCAGCAACGCGCTTAATTGGTTGCCTATTTTCGAGCCGGTTGATTTCATAACAAGGATGTAACAGGAGCGTTTATGGCACGCAAGTCTCAATCCAAATCGTCGAAGCAAAACAAATCCTCAGAAAATGAGCAGGCAAGCACCCTGTTTCAGCCCTTGAGCGGTCGCGAGTTCCCACGTTTTTCAGGGATCAAAACTTTCTTTCGTTTGCCACTTGCCACAGTCGATCAGGATTTCGACGTGGCCCTATTTGGGATCCCTTACGATGGCGGTGTTTCCTATCGACCGGGTCCACGTTTTGCTCCTTCGCAAGTTCGTGAAAACTCGAGCTTGGGCCGCGGATTTCACTGGTCACGCGGTGTGAACATCTTCCAGAAATTAAAGATCGCCGATATCGGTGACTGTCCTGTGGTGCCGATCGATCAAAAACAGACCTACGAAAAAATTGAAACCTTTGTTCGCAATGTGGTCAGCAGCGGAAAAAAAGTCATCTGGGTTGGCGGCGATCATTCGACGACGCTGCCGGTGCTGCGAATGATGCGCGAGCATTACAAAAAGCCATTGGCCTTTATTCATTTCGATGCGCACATGGACACCTATCCGGCCGCTTGGGGACAAGAATACCATCATGGCGCTTTCGCCCGCCATGCGGTGGAAGAAGGATTGGTCGATCCCAAGAAAATGTTGCAGCTGGGGATTCGTGGACCCTTGGCTGGCGGCGACGATCTGGATTTCATTCGCAAAAACAAGATCACGGTGAAAACGGTCGACGATGTGCGCTCTGGAACGCTTGAATCTTTCTGTAAATCGCTTCCAAAGTTTGATGATACTCCAACTTATATTAGCTTCGACGTCGACTGCCTGGATCCGGCTTATGCGCCAGGAACCGGAACACCAGTTGTGGGCGGTTTGACGACGTACGAAGCTCAACGGATTTTGCGTGCCTTGAAGATTCTGAATTTGGTGGGCGGAGACATTGTTGAAATCTCGCCACCATTTGATCACGCGGGCATCACGTCGCTGGTCGGGGTCGACGTGATGTTTGAAATGCTTTGTATTATGGCGGAAGAACGATAACTGCTTGATGATTTCTTTGCATAAGTAAATAAGAAGTCGGGATTTTCAAGGAGACTTGTCCTTTCGTGGCGGGCGTATCCTCCCTTTGCTAAAATAAGGGAATGAATCAATCTTTCAGTTTTCTTATCATCAGTTTGATCGCTGTTTCCGTTTTAGGTAAGGACAGCGGCTTGGAATTGGGTCAGAAAGTTTTTCTGAATAACTGCACAGCATGTCATGGAGAAAAAGGTGACGGACAGGGGCCCGCAGCTCGGGCGATCGCAAGCCGCAAGCCTCGAAATTTTGTCGGTGAAGATTTTCAATACGGCTCTTCAAAAGAACAAGTTTACCAGACAGTTTCAAATGGAGTGGCGGGATCCGCGATGCCGCCTTGGAAGGACGCTCTCTCTGAGAAAGAGCGTCGCGCGGTTGTCGATTACATTCTGACTTTGCGTCAGAAATAGATCACTCGACAGTGACCTTCAATTTCATACCGGTGTGAATGGCGCACTCGACCTCGGTGGTGCCCGGTTCCTTGAATTCGACGGTGCTGGTCGATCCTGGAGCCTGCGTTTTCAGTTCGAATGCATTCTTAGGGCCCAGGGAAAAAACATTGTGAGTGATGTCTTTTTCGTCGTTCTTAAAGACGATTTTGTCGCCTTTTTTGATTTTGATTTCGGTTTGATCGAACTTTTTGTCCTTTTGCACGATCGTGACATCGTTGGCTTGAGAGAGAGCCGAGCTAAGGAGAGAAGAGCAAAAGGCGACTGTGAAGAAGAATCCTGTTTTCATTTCGGTGTCCTTATCGAGGTAAAAGTGGGAGCGTTGTGGGTTTATCTTGACCGGTTAAAGTGATCAAAAATTCTTTCAATTGCTGTTTTTCTTGCGCGGTAAGGCTCAGAGGTTTGATGTTTGCCGAAACGCTTTCACGTTTGGCGCGGCCGCCTTGGTTATAAAATTCGATGACTTCTTCCAGACTGTGTTCCGATCCATTGTGCATAAATGGGCCTCGTAGAGCGATGTTGCGGAGACCCGGAGTCTTGAACGCATGCTGTTGGGAGGTGAGTTTAAGAAACTTGCCACGACCGATATCGGCATCGTTGACACCAATATCGTTGAAGCTGTCGTCCGTGAAATTCCATCCCGAATGGCAGGCGACGCAATTTGCTTTTTTGTTGAAAACTTCGAAGCCTGCTTTGGCTTCGGCAGAGATCGCTTTTTCATCGCCACCGATCCATTTATCAAACGGAGCTTGACCCGTGACCACTCCGCGTTCGTACACGGCGATCGCTTTGGCGATCAGATCGTTGGTGATCTCTTGTTCCGGATATGCCTTGGCAAAAAGCGGGGGGTACCCTGTAATCTTTTTGATTTTGTCGGCCAGATTTCCGTCACCGTCCATTTTCATGTTCATTTCCGCTTCGCTGCCGATTGGACCCAAAGCTTGGCCTTCCAAATGGGTAAAACGCCCATCCCACATCAGTTTCTCCGTCCACGCCAGGTTGACGATCGTCGGAGTTTTCCGACCCAACTCTTTGTGCCCGTGACCGATCCCTTTTGACAGACCGTCGCCCCAGCCGAATGAAGGATTGTGACAGCTGGCGCACGAAATGGCATTGGATCCGGAAAGACGAGGATCAAAGAAAAGCATTTTTCCAAGCAACTCTCGCTCGGGAGTATACTTGTTATCGTCGAGATACCGGATCTGCTTGGGACGGATGAACTTGCTTTTCATTTCTTGCATCTCTTTCGAAGATGCAGCGAAGGCCCCGTAGGACGAAAAAATAAGTGGAAGAAGAATAACGAAAAATTTCATGAAGCCTCCTTAGATGTATTCAGCTTGCTTCTTAGTAAAAAGATTTTCGCAGTTGAAAACAAGTCCTGTTTCGATTTCGCGTGAACGCGAAATCCGTTAAGACTGACTTAAGAAATCAAACTTCAATGTTCTTAACTAAACAAATTGTCGAGGCCGAGTATAGAGAATCGTCGAGTTCTGAGAAGGATCAGGAGAAAGATTTGAAAAAAGAAAAGTCTTCTTCAAATAATAAAACAAATGAAATCTACCTTGAGGCAAAAAATATTCTTCGCTGGCGGTCTGTGGGCGCTTCTCAGTTTGGTTGTTGCCTTTATCGTTCATCACAATCTTCAACAGACCGAGAAAGCCGAGAAGAAAGTCGCACAGTCGACTCTGATTCAGCAGGGCTTTTCGAATCTTCTGACAATTATGGTCGATATGGAAACGGGTATTCGTGGCTTCTTGTTAAGCGGAGACGAAGTCTACTTAGAGCCCTTCAACGCCGCCGAAGGAAAGTTCGAGCAGCAAGCTCGCGAGTTGGAGCCGTTGCTAGCAGAGCGACCGATTTTGAAGGAGCATTTCGATAAGATTCGCGCACTGAAGCAGCAATGGATTGAAGGACCGGCCGTTGAGACGATGATGGCCCGAAAAAAACTGACTCGAGGATTTATCAATCAGGACCAATTCGTTGAAACTTTCAAGAACAGTAAAAGTCGGGATTTGACGGATCGATTGCGAGAAGAAGTTCGAGAAAGCCACTCTCTCATCTTGAAAGAATTGAGCGATATTTCCAAGGAACAGAATCGATTTGCCCAGTTGACCCTTATTTCGACGGTCGGTGGTCTGCCGCTGGGAGTCCTTGTCGGCTTTGGCCTGTTGGCGTTTATCGTGATTCGGGTCGACCGGAAGATCAAAGCCGTCGTACAAACTTTAGCCGAATCTTCGGAACGCGTTTTCGATGCCAGCCAGACCTTGCTGTCTTCGGGAGGCGCCCTTTCAGAGAACGCCAACTTGATTGCGGATCATTTTCAGACGACTTCCCAATCGGTCAAAATTCTATCGGAGATGACTTCGAAGAACAATGAGCATGCCCGGGTGGCTTTTCAAAAAACTCAAGAAAGTTCGCGTACGGCCCAGGATGGCGATCGTGAAATTTCGCAGCTGATTTCCGCTATGAAGGAAATCAGCCAGAGTTCGAAAAGGATCGAAGAGATATCACAGCTGATTGATGATATTGCATTTCAAACAAATCTTTTGGCACTGAATGCCGCCGTCGAAGCGGCCCGGGCTGGCGAGCATGGAAAAGGATTTGCGGTGGTGGCCGATGCTGTCCGCAGTTTGGCATCGCGTGCTGCGGTGGCCGCAAAGGAAATTAAGGAACTGATTCAAGAGAGTGTCCGCTCTGCGCAAAACGGAACTGAGTTGGCGGATCGGGCCGCGGTTGTGTTTCGCGAGATCATTCAAGAGGTCAGTCAGGTGACTCAGCTGGTAAGCGATGTCTCCAGCGGATCTCAACATCAAAGCCAAGAGATTGGTGAGATTTCATCAGTTCTGCAACAGGTAGAAGATCAAAGCCGTTCGAATTTAGAAATTTCAAAAGAGCTAGGGGATTGCAGCCAGCATCTGGGAGGCCACTCGGAGAATCTCAAAGTGGCCGTTCATCAGTTGGCAGAAGTGATCGGACGAAATCAAGCCGCGAGCTTAAAGCCGCATTCCGAGCAGAATTTGGCCTGAGCTTGAATTCCGGCTTGGCATTGCGGGCAGCAAGGACCATCCGATTTTTTCTTCGCCTTGACGTCTTCTTCGTTCATATCGACGAAACCTTTTTCGTTCCATTTGTCGATTTCTTTGATGATCTTCCAGATTTTCAAAGTCGTGCGGAATTCTTTCAAATCAAATTGCAGAACCACGGTTCCGTCTTGGCGGGCTTGGCGTTTTGCAAAGATCCCTTTTTGTTCCAGACGAACAAAATGATCCGAGTTCAAGTTGATGCCAAAATCTTGTTTGAAACGATCCATGGTTTTTTGGAAATCCAACGTCACAACGCCGTGACGATCCATTTCCAAACCTTCAGAAACGGCGACCAGATTGCTTAAGATATTCATAGCGCCGTCTTCGACTTTCAGAACTTCGGACTTTGCGCCACCTTTGAAATAATAATACTGATAGAATTCAAAGAAGGCTTCGATCGGTGCCAGATCCGCGATGTGCACCTTCATGATCTGTTCGGGACCTTCGGGATCTTCTGGTGGACGACCCATTTCAAAGGTGACCATTTTCAGTTTGACCAAAAGGCACAAGGCCTGTTCAAGGCGCTTGGGCGATTCGGAAAACACACGCTGCGAGTATTGTTTGTACATGGTCCAATCAACGGAAACCTTGTTCGGTTCTTTGGCGTCTTTGGTGCCTTTGTGATTGGCCGTGTGGAAAACGACGCCGAAGATTTTTGCCACTTGATCTTCTGGGCATGGTGACGAGTCTTTTTCCATCTTGTTGGATTTCACATCGTTGGTCAGAACCTTGACTCTGTCGGCCAGCGATTTCACCAGAACTTTGATCATCTGCGGAGAAGCTTCGACGGATTGCTTGTAAGCATCCACAGGAATTTCCACAAGCTTCGTTTCGGTGGTCGCGATCGCCGAGTAAGAATATGTCCCGGCACCCAGCAGGCCTTGCTCACCCAAAACTTGGGACGCGCCGACGGTCATCAAATCGATATTTTTTTTCGGGCGCTGAATACACAAAGACACTCCACCGGATTGAACCAGTTGAATGCTTTGAATTTTATCTCCCTCTTTGAAGAGATACTCGCCTTTTTTAACGACGCGACCGGGAGCTGACATGAAATTGCCTCCTGCTGATGGACAGAAGCTTATCGGTCAGAAGGTCATACGAAATAAGGTCCGGATGCGTCTCAAGTTGAGATTTAGAGAGAGGAAATGATTTCCAAGTTTGGCTTTAGATTTCGTTCAGGATTTGAGTCGAGAAGCATATAGTTCAGAACGTCAAAAGCGCTATAGCCGAGACGAGATCCTAAGATTCGGTTCAGTTGGTTGAGATCGTCCCCAGCCGTTAGCAGAGGAAGTTCGATTTCACCATTCGCATTGATTTGAGGCATCCCGATATCGGCCATCAAAGCATTGCAAAGACATTTGCGGCCCACGGTTTCTTCAAGCGTGCCGCTTTTTTTCAGATAATGTTCCACAGGTTCTGCCGGGCAACGAAGACCGACTTTGCCATTCGCCAGATAGGCATGACGAAGATATCCCAGATCGCAAATGCGCGTTCGGGTTTGATAGACATCGGCTTCCGACATCGAGCCTGGTAAGCGCACGGCTTTGAACGGAAAGCCAGTTGGCGAAGAAACAGGATCCGTGAAAATCCAGTTCTTTGTTGGCTGATTGCGCAGCCCCTGCAAAACCGCCGCTTTCAGAGCCGGATCCAGGCCAGACTCTTCAGCAAAAGCAAACAAAGTTCCGATTTGCACGCCTTGGCCGCCGCCTTCGATCACTTGCTTCAGTTTTTCTGGGGTTGCATAAGAGCCTGCAAACCAGAATGGCAGGCCCAGCTCTTTCATATCTTCGAAGCAAACTTCGTCGCGCGGACCATAAATTGGCTCGCCCTGATCGCTGAGCTTCAAAGTTCCACGTGGGGGAGCGTTGTGTCCGCCCGCAACCGGACCTTCGACGATAAAACCATTCACTTCACCCGTGGATTTGCGTTTCAGACTGGTGGCGAGGACGGCCGAAGAGACGATCGGAAAGAAGAAAGGCCGAGTCAGCGATAAAGACGGGCGACCTTCCATCACGACTTCAGGTTCGAAGTGTGTGAAGTACTCGGCATCGGCCGGAGCTCCTTCGACCGGAATTCGCAGCTTTGCTGGCAGATGCTGACTGAGCAGATCCAATGCTCCCGGGATTTCACGCGGAATACCGGCCCCCATAATGACGTAATCGACATTGGCAAGCAGAGCGCCATACAGGCAAGCCAGGTTCGGCAGCTGAATTTTCTCTAAAAGATTGAGACCCACAACGCCACGGTGTCCTTCTTTAGCCAAGTAGACTTCGGCGAAAGCCGCAGCCACGGTGAGCTGCAGAAGGAACAAAGGCGAGTTGAGTTGAAACAAAGGTGTTAGTTTGTAAGCGGTTGCGGGTTTGCGTCCACCTTCAATGTAATAAGTGTCGAGAATTTTTCGGGCAATCCTTTGTGAAGGAAAGGCCTGCAAAGCGCGTCGCATGCTTCCATCAAGATCACCATCTTGCAGTCGACGAGCCATCACACTGGTGATGGCAGTACCGGACACAACTCCCAGTTGGCCCGCCATCGAAACAGCACGCGCCAGTTTCCAGTTTGAGACCGCAATGCCCATTCCCCCTTGAATCAAAGAGGGGTGCCGATTCGAAAGCAAATCCAGATTGTGAGTCATGGCCGCCAGGATCGACGGCCCTGCGAGAGAGGTCAACATGAGTTTCGGAAAACTCATGTTATATGAGTCATAGCAAGTATCACTGAGAGATTTCGGGAGCTCGGCGGAAGAAAACCTGATTTTGCGAACTTTCCTCGACATCGGAACCCGTCTCTGCAAGTTCCCCAGGAGGGCGAAGTCCCTTTTTCTTGATCTTCTCGACCAGCGTGGTGCGGTTCAAACGCAGAAGCAAAGCGGCTTGGTTGCGGTTCCAACCGGTTTTTTCTAATGCACGCAAGATCAGGTTGTTTTCAAACTGATCCACGGTCGTGTTGAAATCCAAACCATTGTCAGGGATATCGAACTGAACCGGATCGATCGAAGCCGATGCGGTCGTGCGATACTTGACCGGAAGATCGTTGATCTCGATTTGGCCGTGACCTTTTAAGATCGCCAAGCGCTCGACCAAGTTTTCCAGCTCGCGGATATTTCCGGGCCATTGATAGTTCACCAGGCATTCCATAGTCTCCGTGGAAATGCCTGTGAGCTTGCGACCTTTGTTGCGATTGAATTGCTCCATGAAATGAGCAAAGAGCAAAGGAATATCCACCTTACGCTCGCGCAATGCCGGGATCGCCAAAGGAATCACATTCAAACGATAAAACAGATCTTCGCGGAACTTGCCGGTTTCAACCAGCTCTTCCAAGTTCTTGTTGGTCGCCGCGATCACGCGCACGTTGACCTGAACCGTTTTCGTGCTACCAACCGGTTCGAAGGTCTTTTGCTGAAGGGCGCGCAGGATTTTAACCTGCAAAGAAGGCTCAAGATCGCCGATTTCATCCAAGAAGATCGTGCCACCGTCGGCCATTTCAAAACGACCGACACGGTTGGCGATCGCACCGGTGAAGGCGCCTTTGACGTGACCGAAAAGTTCGCTTTCCAAAAGTTCCGCCGGAATCGCGCCACAGTTGATGGCGACGAAGGCCTGATCGGCACGGGGAGAATTGTAGTGAACCGCGCGCGCGACCAGCTCTTTACCGGTTCCGCTTTCGCCGGTGACCAAAACGGTCGAATCCGAATCGGCCACGCGTTCGATCATGGAAAGAACGTTTTGGATGCCTTCGGATTTTCCAATGATGTGCTCGAACTGATATTTCTTGTGAAGCTCGGTGCGCAGCTGTTGGTTTTCTTGCTGCAATTTTTTATGCGCCAAAGCCTTGTCCACAAGACTCATCAGCTCTTCCATGTTGAAAGGCTTGGTGATGAAGTGGAAAGCCCCTTTTTGGGTCGCACGGATGGCCGATTCGATGGTTCCGTGTCCTGTCAGGATGATCACCTGACAGTCGGGGTGCATGCCTTTCAAATGAGTCATCAAGTCGATGCCGTCGCCATCTGGTAGATTCAAATCGACCAGGGCCAAATCCAAAGCTTGATCCCCTTGGCAGAGAATTTTAGCTTCGTCACCGCGATTGGCGGTGATCACGCTTAAACCTTTTCTATCGAGAATTCGGAACAGAGCTGTTCGCAAACTGGATTCATCATCAACAATCAGAACTCGTGATGAGCGCATGAACCTTCCTTCCATGGTAGGTCAAATCAAGTGGCTTCTACATTTTTAGAATAAAGGAATCTTGACGGGCCTGTCAAAATTCCGGGCCCAATTCGCGGCTTCAGGCCTGAAAAACTGGACGCGGAAGTGTCATTTGTGCCAGTCGGAAAGGCTGAGCGCGAGAAGAAATTTCCAGGTGTCCGCCGTAATCGTGAATGATTTGCCCAGCGACGGACAAACCCAGACTTGGAGCGGATTCGCCGGCTAGACCGTTGTCTAAGATTCGGCAAGAATATTCGGATTCCTTCACATCTAAACGCAGTTCGATCAAACCTTGAAAGCCCCGCTGCGATTGCGATTTTTCAATCAAAGAATCGATCGAAGCTTGCAGCAGATTCCTTACCGCTTGTGAAAGCAAATTGATGTGACCACGGAAAGGTGCCGCTTCATTGGGCAATGTCAGCTTCACTTCGATACCGCGGGATTTGGTTTGCAGCTCGACGATCTTCGCCGCTCGCTGCAGGACTTCGCGCAGGTCCAAATCCGTTTCTTCGTCGACTTCGGGGTTGCGAGTAAAACCCAAAAGATTTTGTACGATATCTTTGCAGCGGCGAACGCCTTCTTCCATCGAGACGATGTCTTCATACAGTGGATCTTCGGGCTTCAAATCCATTTTGATCAGCTGGACGAAAGATAAGATTCCGCCCAAAGGATTGTTCAGTTCGTGCGCGATGCTGCTGCCGATGGTGCCGATTTCGGCCAAGCGTGCGCTTTCCAAAATTTTTCGCTCCATGCGGACTTGGGCCGTGACGTCGTGATAAAGATTCACGAAGACCGTGGTCTGCAAAGGGTCGACCGGGACCGGCTGGCTGTAAACATCATAGGTCACCTTGTCGGTGACTTTGGATTTGGCGATATCCAAGCGGAAGTTCTTTCCCAGCTCGCAGTTGTTGCAAGGGCTTTCGCGCTGAAACAGAATTTGGTAACACTTCTGCCCCATGATCTGATCGGTGGAAAGGCCCGCTTTTTTCACAAAAGCCGAGTTCGTTTGCACCAGCTCGTACTTTTGATTGATCAAAGCCACCGGATCCGAGACCGCGTTGAAGGTCGCTTGCCACTGCTCTTTCAAGGTTTCGGACTCTTCCAGTTTGGATTGACGATCTAATGCCAACGATACGGCTTCGCTGACACGAACCAAAAAATCCGCTTCTTCGCGTTGGAAGGGAAGGGTTGGATTGCGAATAAAAATCACCGAGCCAACGCGCTCTTCTGACCGGAAAATAGCCGCCTGATAGATCGAAAAACTGCTTTGCGTGCGCTTTTGCTGAGCGAAGAACTGATCTTGCGGCGTCAGCAGAATGCGAATGTTTTCAAGCTGCAAGGTTGGCTGCAAAGACAAGAGAAGATTTTTTTCCATCTCACCGATCGAAGAGGACTGGTAAATCGCGATCATCGCTTCGCGCAGAGATTCCCAACGGGCATTGGCGATGTAGGTTTTTCGACGCGTTTCCAAAAGAAAGTTTTGGCGTTTGCGAACGCGATCTTCCAGATCTTGGTAAAGCTGTTTCAGCTTTTCATTTTGCTCTCGCACCAAGCTTTCCAGCTCCTGCTCTTGCTGGGCCATTTGCGCTTCTTCCAGACCGAAAACCAAATCCTTTTCCAGATCGAAAAGCCGGTCGCGATCAATGATGCGAAAGACCGGATATTTTTCAAAGATAGATTGCAGGTCTTGCACCGAACTTTTTTCGTCTGAAACCATCACCATCTTGATCGTCGGGTTGCGGGTCAGCAGCGCGCCGGCCAGCGACTCAAACTCTTGCGAGCGCATTTCGTCCAAAGGCGCGCAGATCACGTCATAGGATCCTTGCGCCAAGGACTCGAGCTGGGGCTTCCAATTCTCGGAAATATCTGCGCCCACGTACAACGAGGGTAGCGAATTCAAACCTAGAATCAGAACGCTGGAATTCAAAGATGGCATCTTGCGATTAAATCCTGGTGCGAGTCCGTTTCGAAATCCGGTTGATCTTCGGGAACTTCGACATTTTCGTTTTGGTGTTCGCCGTACTTGAATAGGCAGGTTTTGTAACCGACTAGTTTCGCCTCACGAATATCGGTGGATCGGCGGTTGCCGATGCTCATCGCTTCTTCTGGCTGAAGGTTGAAATCGGCCAGAATCTGATTGAAGAAAAGGCTTTTCGGTTTGTTTTGAGAGGGATCTGCAAAGAACTGCTCTTTAAAGAAATGCCCGATCCCCATGGATTTCACTTTTTGCATTTGGGCATCGATGCGTCCTTGGGTCAAGAGCACCAAGGTGTAGCGATCTTTTAAAGTTTCTAAATTTTTGATCGCTCCGGGCATCGCTGGCAAGGGTTGACGAATGCGATCTTCGAAAGCTTGCGTGCGTGCGATCGGGATCAGCAATCGGGTTGTGTCCAGAAGTGTGTCATCCAGATCAAAGACGATCAGTTTGAGACTCATGCTTTCATCACCACTTTCTGCAAGCCCTTGGCGAATCGGGGCCAAACTTGCTCGAGATCCGAATGCTCTTGCTCTTCAATGCAAATCACCGGTGTGTGACAGTCCAACCAGGCATATTGACCCAAGCTTCCGGGCGTCGGGTAGCCGATATCTTCGCGGACATCGTAGCCCGAATCGCCGGCCGCCATCGTCGCCCAAGGTTTTCCGGGGGCACCGGTGTAGACGACACAGGGCTCCCACGAATGAAAATGAAAAATCACCTGCGGCTTGTGCTGATCGATCAGCTGGCACAAAGCTTTGACTTCGGGCTCGCTGGTCGGATGCGGACCTGGATAATAGCGTGGAGCTTTGGCGTGCGAGCTCCAGTCGCGGCTGGGGAAATTGCGATTGAGATCGACGCCGTTTCCGTTGGTGCGCTCGCGTGCCGAGTATCCATCGAGGTTCAAACAAGGAATCAAGAGCCAAGAATGCATTTGCGAATTGTTGTTTTTCTGCAACCAAGAAAGAAATTTTTCGGCGAGATCGACGCCTTCGGGTTCATCCCCATGAACACCGCCGATAAAAAGCAACGGACGCTCTGCTCCGTGCTGTGACGAAAAAAGCTCAATGCTTTTTCCGCGAGCGGAACGGGCCCAAGAAGATTGGTGTAATATCGGGGAAGACATGCTCTAATTGTCGCTATGAAAACGGAAACAAACAAAGGAAAAAAGCAACCCTGGACAGCGATCGTACTGGCCGCTGGCAAAGGGACGCGCATGATGTCCCCCTTGCCAAAGGTTTTGCATCCGGTCGCCGGAAAACCCATGTTGGCCAACGTTGTCGAAGCCTGCCGTGCGGCGGGAGTCGAGGACGTCCGTCTTGTCGTGGGACATGGACTGAATCTTGTCAAAACGGTCGTTGAGCCTTGGGGCGTGCAAATCCATGTGCAAGCTCAGCAACTGGGAACGGCCGATGCGGTGAAATCGGCTCAGCCGGACAGCATCGAAGGCAATGTGCTGATTTTGAACGGCGATCATCCTTTGATCGAAGCCGAAGATATCAAACTGTTTATCGAAGATTTCGAAAAATCGAAATTGGATTTGGGCGTGGTCACCGCGGAACTTTTGAATCCGCGTGAATTCGGCCGTATCGTGCGCCACAAGGGATCATTGGCTGCCATCGTCGAAGCCAAGGACGCGTCCGCCGAAACTTTGAAAATCCGCGAAGTGAATACGGGCATCTATTTGGTGAAAGCCGACGTGCTTTCAGAGTATCTGCCAAAAATTCAGAACAACAATGCAAAAAAGGAATTTTATCTGACCGATCTGATCTCGATCTCTTTGGAAGATCAGTTGAAGGTGAACGCGATCAAGGGAAACAAAAAGGTCGCCGTCGGCGTGAACAATCAAGCCGAGCTGGCGCGGGCCACGAAATTGGTTTTCCGTCGTAAAGCCAAGAAGCTGATGGATGCCGGCGTTTTGATGATCGATCCGGCTTCGACTTATGTGGAAGAATCGGTGGAGATCGCAGCGGGTAGCGTGCTGTACCCGAATGTGTATTTGCGTGGCGACACCAAGGTCGGTGGCTTTACCGCGATCGAAACGGGTTGTCATATCGTCGATTCACAAATCGGTGAAAGCGTGCAGATCAAAGCTTACTCGTACATCGAGCATTCGAAATTGCAGAATCGTTCGTCGGTTGGTCCTTTCGCGCGTCTTCGTCCCGAAACCGATATTGGCGAAGAAGCGCATGTCGGAAATTTTGTGGAAATGAAAAAAACCAAATTCGGTAAGAAATCCAAAGCGGGTCATCTGACCTATTTGGGCGATGCTGAAATCGGTGAAAATGTAAATGTGGGCTGCGGTACGATCACCTGCAATTACGCCGTCGATCGCAGCAAGTACAAAACCAAAATCGGAAACAACGTCTTTGTCGGTAGCGATACTCAGTTCGTAGCGCCGATCACGGTTGGCGACAATGCGGTGATCGGATCGGGATCGACCATCACGAAAGATGTTCCGGCGAATGCTTTGGCCGTGGCTCGTGGCAAGCAGATCGTGAAAGAAAACTACGTTCAGAAGAAAGAAGAAGTCGAGGTCTAATATGTGCGGAATCGTCGGCTATTTGGGGCCTCAGAATCCCAAAGATGTGATCGTCAATGGTCTGAAAAAGTTAGAGTATCGCGGTTATGACAGCGCCGGCGTGGCAATCTTGCATGACGGCCACTTTAAGCGCGTGCGCGCCGAAGGAAAGCTGCGCAATCTCGAGCAGAAGCTGCAAGATGAAAACTTCAATGGACATTTGGGCATTGGGCACACTCGTTGGGCGACCCATGGTGTGCCTTCGGAAAAAAATGCGCATCCGCATCAGGTGAAAGGCATCAGCCTGGTTCACAATGGCATTATCGAAAATTATCTCGAAATTCGTGAAGAGCTTTTGAAGCGCGGGGCGCAGATCACATCCGACACCGATTCGGAACTGGTTGCGCACTTGGTGGCCGAAGAAGTCGAAAAGCAAAAAGATCTTTTCAAAGCGGTGCAGGTTGTTTTAACCAAACTGCGCGGGGCTTTTTCGATTCTGGTGATTTGGGATCAGCAGCCGGATGAACTGGTTGCGTTCAAAGATGGGCCGCCTTTGGTGGTCGGTATCGGCGACAAACAGGTTTTCGTCGTCAGCGACGTGCAAGCAGCTTTGCAGCACACAAAAAAATACATTTACCTGGATGACCGCGAAATCGCTTTGGTCAAAAACGGCGATGTGCAGATCTTTGATAGCAAAGGTCAAAAGCTGCAAAAGAAAGTGGTCGAACTGAACTGGAATGCAGATCAAGTCGAGAAAAAAGGCTATTCGCATTTCATGCTGAAAGAGATTTACGAGCAGCCGCAAGCGGTTTCGTCGGCGATGGCGCCGCATTTGAAGGGCTACAGCGTTCAGCTTCACAATGTGGGCTTTGGTGGTCATTCACCGCACGAGCTGGAAAAAATCGATTCGGCTCAGGATTGGAAAAAGACATCGGACATTTTCCGTGAAGTGCAGCAGATTTCGATCATCGCTTGCGGCACCAGCTTTTATGCCGGTCAGGTCGGCAAGTATCTGATCGAAAATATCGCGCAAATCCCGGTCGAAGTCGAAATCGCCAGCGAATTCCGTTACCGCAATCCGGTTCTGCGCAAGCACACGCTGGTGATCACGGTTTCACAAAGCGGTGAGACGGCGGATACTTTGGCGGCCATTCGTTTGGCGAAAGAAAAAGGCTGCCAGACGCTTTCGATCTGCAATGTGAAAAATTCGACCATCGATCGCGAAGCTCATGGCCACATCTACATGAATTCCGGTCCTGAAATTGGCGTGGCCAGTACAAAGGCTTTCGTCAGCACGCTGACGCTGTTCAATTTGATCGCGCTTTCGATGGGTCATGTGCGTGGCACATTGAAAGAAGATAAAGAGCGCGAACATGTCGAAGCTTTGATGAAGCTTCCATCGCAGATGGAAGTGGTTCTGGCGCATGACAAATATTTCGCCGAAGCTTCTTCAAACCTGAAAAAAGAATTCAAAGGTTTCTTGTACATGGGCCGCGGGGTGAATTATCCGATCGCCATGGAAGGGGCTTTGAAATTGAAAGAGCTCGCGTATCTGCACGCCGAAGGCTATGCCGCTGGCGAAATGAAACATGGTCCACTGGCCCTGATCGACGAAAAGATGGCGATCGTGATGGTGGTTCCAAGCGACGATCTGTTCGAAAAGACAGTCAGCAATCTCGAAGAAGCAAAAGCTCGTGGCGGAAAAATCATCTCGATCGGCTCTGGAGAGAATGAGCGCTTGAAGAAGATTTCAGAACGCTATCTTTCAATCCCGCAGGCGCACTGGACGACGAATCCGATTTTGGCGGTGGTGCCATTGCAGCTGATGGCGTTCCACTTGGCGAACAGTCTGGGGTATGATGTGGATCAGCCTCGCAATTTGGCCAAGTCGGTGACGGTGGAATAGGTCGCCAGCGATTGGTCATGAACTTCGTTTGTGAGTCTTTGTCGGCCATCCATGGCACGTGCATCCCGAAAACTCGCGCATCGTGCGCTCGGCCTAAAGGCCGCGGACTGCGTCCGCGTTTTCGCGATGGTCTTGTAGGGGGAAGGATTAGGAGGAATCAGAGCTATTCTTCTCTTGGTTCTTCTCTCACTTCCGAGGTCGCGGAGTATCAATCTCATCCAAAACCAACATCAGAGCCCTTGATCTCACAATCCTAACGTCGATCGGGCGCGCGTGATGCGCGACCGAAAGCGGGGTATGGGGTGCGCAAGCATCCCATCAGGCAGGACGCCTTTTCTCCGAAGAACTCCCATTTAAACAGTGCCACTGGCAGTAAAAAAAAGGGCAAGCTCGTTCAAGCTTGCCCTTTTAGGCTATCCCCATAGCGGCATTTGTCAGTCTTGGCGGCTTGCTGTCGGCAACTACTCGACAACAACCTTGCCAAGCTTTTGAACCAAGTATCCTGAAATCTCTTGGCCTTCTTGGACATCGGCACAAGATACGGCTTCATAACGGCTGAGAGCCGCATCTTCTTCATTCAAAGGGCAAACACCTGATGGTGTAAACTGAGTCAACTCAATACGGTACGTGCAGAAATCACCACCGTGAAACTGAACATCGGCCACGCGGCCGAAAAATTGCGCTTCGTTCTGGGTGCAAGTGAATGCTTGAGCCGAAAGAGAAGCGGCCATCAAAATAAGAGAAAGTGCGATCTTCTTCATATAAAACCCCCGTTGGTTTTGAAAACGGGGTCCTTATACCAAAGAATTCTCTCGCAAGCGTCAGGAAATCGTTAGCTCCTGCAAATGGCCGCAAGAGCGAGAGAATTCTGCAGGACTGTCAATATTACGGACAGTCTTGCAGGCTGAGGTAGAGAGAAATTTCATCCAATTGCGAGCTTTCTAAACCCAATCCGTTGCCTGTGGTGGCCAGAGCCGTGTTCAAACGGATGGTATCGCTGCCACCGCAGGTCGATTTCAGCACTTCGGTGCGGCGGACCTGGATACGTCCCTTCAAGTTGTTCGCCGCTTTGATGACGCGCGATTTCTGAGTGTTGCTGGTGCCCGCCAAGAATGCTTCGAAAGAAACCTGGGTTTGCGATTTCGCCAGCAGATCCACTTTGCCGCGTAGATCGATTTGCGAGATCACCAGCTGTTTTTTCGCCGGAACTTTCACGGGGATCGCCAAAGCGCAGGCCTTGCGATCCAAGGATTTTGATTTTGAAAGCTCGTTTTTGAAATTGCGAGTTTCAATCTGAAGAATGTTGGTTTCTTCGTTGAATTCGACCCGTGTTCCCATCGCGTTTTTCGAGCAGCCGCTGCCGTTGACAGCCACATTCTTCAAATCAAAAACCGGAGTCAGCACGTCTTCAGCAATCAGCGGAAGAACCGGGACCACCTTGGTCGGGAAACGCAAAGACAAAGGGAAGGGGTTGATCGCCGACGAGATCACATAGTTGTCATCGTTGACCGAAGCCGAACGAAGCATTTCATGAAAAACCAGGTAAAAGACATCATGGTTTTTTTCGAAATGATTGAACCATGCTTCTTTTTGCAGCTGGACGGATCCCGGCTCGCCAATCGCCTCAACCAAAGAGCCCGAGTTGTCACGAAGGCCGCTGTCGACAACCGCAATCTTTTCAATGTCCAAGGTCGCTTCCAGGTCGCTTAGGTTCAAACGAGCTTTTTGCACAAGTGCGGATCCGGCTTGGGTATCGCGTAGATAATCCATCACGGCTTCGCCAACTTGAATGTAGCTGGCGCGGATGTGATCGCCGCCATTTCCTACACGGTGGGCTTCGGCTGTCAGAGACAAAATCATCATCGACAGGGCAAGAGTGATGGATTTCATAGGACCTCCCGGGTCAGTGGTAAGACGTGGAAATTCAATTTGTAAACTTCGGTCTGGTGGCCGGTTTCCAGAAAAGCGCTCAGCTTATCTTGAAATTCGCGAATCATTTTTTTGGCTGCCGGAAGCTTGGACTTGTCGACCGCAATCGTCAGTGACGAAAAGTCCCGGTCTTCGACAGCGACTTCGTTCAAAGCTTGTGTCGAAAGATGCAGGTCTTCGAAATGCGACTGGCGAACAGCCATGTTGGCAACGTTATCCGAAGTCGTCAGCTGTGCATGCGTCAGCTTCATTTTCTTCTGGGCACGGCTCCATTGCAGGAATCCCATCCGCTCTAATCTTTCCAAAGCTTGCTCGACTTCCGGGAGCTTGATTCCCAAACGTTTGGCGATCCACAAAGGGTTTGCTTGAAATCCTTTGGTCTCAACCAGGGACAGGATCGCAAAGTGATGCCATTTGCTGATCAGTTGAAACTGATCGGCGTGCAGCTCCATGTATTTGCGATCTTCAGCCAAGTCCTCTTGAAAATCAGGACGCGAAGTTTTCTGAAACAGGCTCAGAATCTTGGACTGCTCTTTTGGATCGGTTCCCAGTTGCGACAGCAGCTTCTCGGCCAGTTTGCGGGACGCTTTGCGTTTGCCATTCAGGATTTCACTCAAGGCGCTGGGGCTCAGCTGCAGTCTTTGTGCGAAAGCTCGCAGCGAAAAAGCAGGATTTTTCTGCTGCAAAGCCAGAAAATGATTTCTGAGCTGAGTTTGAAGAGCCAGTTGATCCGTCATGGGCACCTTTCGCTCCACCTTCATCGTCCATCCTTTCGTAAAGCACAGTTCGTTCCAGCTATTTTTGGAACAAGTTGTTCCAAACTGACACCAGGTCTAGAGGGTCAATGCCAGTTTTACTGGCATTTACGAGAGACAACTCGGAAGCGCATGTCGCCGATTCCACCGACGGCCAAATCCATCGCTTGGTTGCTTTGCGCGGTCACGGACGTGTTCAAACGCAGATTTGTATCGTCTCCGCATTGAGACCAAGTCAATTTCGCCGGTGAAGACGAAGTGCTCAGCAAAAAGCGCTGTTTTGCATCGGAATACACTTTCGCAAGCTTCACACCTTTGGCTCCGGCGTAAAACTGTTCATGATCGACTCGAACTGTGGTGCCGACTTCCGATGAAACAAATCCTGACAAAGTGGTGACCAAAGCGACTTGGTATCCGCTGGCCACACGAACCGGCAGGGCCAAGGCGCAAGATTTGCGATCGATGCGTTTGTTGGCTGTGCCCCCAGCTTCGGCTGTGTATTGGGTGGCGACCACAAAACCTTGGCCATCGGCGTTCATGCGCATGATGACGGATCCTGCTGGGCAGCCGTTGCCGCCGTAAGAGGGTTGACCCAGTTGGATCACAGATGGAGCGGCTTTCGCTGCCATCGAAAGAACTGTCAGGACCGAAAGAGTGAGAAGTTTCATAAAGGCTCCTTTGTGGTTGGTGGGATTCGGTTTTGAATCCCTTCCTTGAAGTCGTTATAGAACGACCCAAGAACCTTGAGGAGTCAGTTTGGAACAAACCGTTCCAAACTTTTGGAACAGGAAAAAAGGAACACCTGTGTTGGCGAGAGAGAATTTAAGGCTTTAAGAGAAGTTTTTTGAGATTGGTGGCGATCCAATCTTGATAGAAAATCGTCGACTGGAAGAATGAAATGCCTTTGCAACCATCCTGAACTTTCATTCCCTGACGATTCACAGCTGCAGTTGCCGAGACGACTCCTAATACTTGATATTGACCATCGATCTGCACGAAGGCCGGTCCGCCGGAATCACCTTGGCAGATTCCCATGCCATTGGTTTGATCCGCGCGGAATTCAGGAATGTTCGGAGCGTAATTGAAAATCAAAGCCATCCCGAGACGAAGCTCGCCTTCATCGTTGGCGCCGCTGAAGGTTTCGCCGTAGCCCGCGATGGACAAAAAGAAAGGCGAGCTGGTGCCTGGATTGAAAGATCGAGCATAGGTTGTCGGCTTGTAATCAGTCGGAAGAGTCCCTTCAAACTTGGCCAAAGCCAAATCGAAATGTGTGGATGCGGGGAGATTTGCGGGGCGGTCTTTGATGACCTCGACAACAGGCATGCGTTTCAGCGCATCGTATTCGACTGTCGAGGGCACGACCCACAAGCTATCAAGTTTCGCCGGAAGACAATGAGCCGCTGTCAGAATCACGTTGTCGGCAATCAAAGTCCCTGTGCAACGTTTGTATTCGGAACCCTGTCCATCCAGAAGCGCCACGGTGTGCGAAACCATTTTACGAAGTTCATCATTCATCTGCGGAGACGATGTATCGAAGCCACCAACAACCGCCAGTGCCTGCGACGAAACAACAAGAATGCTTAGAAAAACCCGTTGAAACACAGAACCCACTCTTCCCTGTTGTTGAATCTAACATATCAAGTGGCAACCGCTCGGACACATCGGACGTCTCGGAACAATTTTCGTGGTCGTCGAAGCCTTTGACGTTCGTGGCCTCTAATTCCGCTTGATAAGAGGGAAAACACGCGTGTCAGCCGATGGAGAATCCACAGTTCTTTCGCCTGTCTGTGGCCCCGTGGGGGTATCGGTCACATCTCGATAAATCTTGCCGTGACCGATACCCCCGCAGGTCAGGACTTTGGGAAGGCGAAGGGTTTGTGGGTGACGTGAAATAAGGTCAAAGAGTCCGGATTTCGGAGATGGGTGAAATGAAATAAGACCGATGAATCCAGATTTCAGAAGTTTGCGACAGGAGGCTGTGTTCAGCAAATCAGATAAAGGCGGTTTGTTCTGCTTCTGGCGTTAGGAAGTGGAAGGGGTGTTCGATTTGTAGCTCTTGTTCCATTTGCTCTTTGAAGAACGAAGCCATTTCGGGGGCTGAGACGTCATCCGGTTCGTGAACCATCAAGAAAATGCGTTTCAATCCTTCTTCGCGCCACTGTGCGAATCTTTCGACCCAGGCTTCGGCCCGAGTGAAATCCGAAGGATGAAGATTGTTGCCGATAAATCGAAGCATCACAAAATCCGAACTGATCGAAGTGTGCAAGACATCACGTCTGCCAGCGACATCCGTGATGACCAAACCGACCCCGCGTTTTTGCAGGTACTCGGTCAAAGCGGGAAGGATTTTTCCATCTTGAAACCAACTGGGATGACGAAGCTCCAGGGTCAGCTCGAAATGTTCGGGCCATTGTTGCAAGAACTGAAACAGCTGAGACTTCATTGAATAGTCAAAGTAAGGAGGCAGCTGCACAAAGCAAGGCCCCAGATTGAGCTGCATTTTGTCCAGAAACTGATACCACTCGCGCAAAAGAGCATGATCGGTCAGACCACCGGGCGTGTGCGAGATGCCTTGATACAACTTTGGGCAGAAACGAAAATTTTCGGGCACCTTGGATCGCCAAACGGTGACCTTATCGGCGCTGGGAATTTGGTAATGGGTCGTATTCAGCTCGATGCAATCAAACACCTGCGAATAGTGATTCAGAAAATCCGTCGCCTTGGTGCGTGGTGGGTAAATGCGACCAATCCATTCTTTATGACCCCAAGCTGGCGTTCCCATATAGATCCGAAAGTTTTCATCTTGATCCAAGCCGCGCAGAAAGTTCACCGACAGCGGATCATCCGGTGGCAGGCTCCAATTGACTTGATCGACTTGCGAAATTTTTCCGAACTCCATAACGAGAGAGGCTAATGGGACCACATGATGATGTCCATGATTGGTGCGGAGCTTTTAGAAGGTTCTGCTAGGTGACAAAACCTTTAGTATCTCATTGCCTCTTCGACGGCGGCTTTGGCGTTGACCAGGCCTTTGCCGTTTTTGTTGCCTTCGCTGTTGGGCATTGGGCTGGCGGTCTTTTCTAGAATCTGACGAATCCGCCACGAGGTGAGATTGGGATTTTTGGCGCGCATCAAGGCGATCACGCCGGCCACGTAAGGCGAGGCCATCGATGTTCCGCTCATTTTCGCAAAGTCAGAGGCTGCAATTTCGATCGAGACTTGAACTTTTTCTCCGGCTGACAGGCGGCTTAGGATTTGTTCACCAGCTGCTTTTTCGATCATTGCCACCGGGATCTTGATTTCGCGATTGTCTTCGCTGATCGCGCTGGCTTGCAGACCCTTGGTGTTATTGTAAAACAAGACGCCTTTGGCGCCAGCCGCGATGGCATTGTCGATTTTTTCGAGAAGTGCGATTTCACCCCTTTGGATCAAGGCCGTCTTTCCAGCAACGGCCGCTTTGTTGAAATCTTCGGGACGGCCTAATCCTGCAGAGACCACTTCAGACTTGAATGCCGCGTTTGTGACGTTCACTCCGACATAGGTCACCGAATTTAAAAAAGTTTGAGTGGGAAGATCCTGAACTTTTGAAACACGACCGGTTCCGACTGGAACACTGGATAGAATTGAAAGGCCTGGCGCCATCAAATCAAGTTCGGGTCCATAATTTGAGAAAGCCACGCGATTCCCGTTTTCATCCACAGCACCGACGGCTGTCACGGCCGCATCGGCTGCGGGATATGCGATGGCTTCCTGTCCGTCGTTGCCAGTTGCTGCGACCACGGGGATGCGCGCGGAATCCAATTGGTTGATCGCCCACTTCTCGGCAATCGTGTAGCCACCGCCTAAAGACAAGTTGACGACGCTGACTTTTTCTTTGAGCGCCCAGTTCAGACCTTCAACGATGGCGGTGTTGGTGCATTTCTCGAGGGTGCAAACTTTTGCGACCAACAATTTTGCTTCCGGCGCCACTCCGGAAAATGTCGAGACTGGTTTGCCAACAATAAGACCGGCGACGTGGGTGCCATGTCCGATGGTATCTGTGACATCAGACATGTCTGCGGTTGGTTCGATAAAGTTTGCGCCACGTTCAAAGTTGCCTGCGATATTCGGATGAGTTTTATCTACGCCCGAATCGATGATCATAACCCGAGCGCCACCGCCTTTGGTAAAAGACCAAGCTTCTGGCGCACCAATCAATTTCAGACCGTAATTGTCTGATTCCGTAAATGTCGGAATCGAAACTGATCGCAAAGATCCCGCAAAAGATTTTGAAACATAAGATCTGGGAGCATAAGATCTGGGAGGTGGATGTGCGATTTCTTTCTCGATAAAAAGAACGCTTTCGTTTTTTTCGAAGGCTTTCAGTTCATCAACGGATTGCACGTTCAAAATCATCGAATTGATTTCGAACAACGGATTCACCGCATCCGATTTTCGCAAAGATAAAATTTTTTGATAGCTGTTGCGGAATCCGGCTTCAGTCTTAAACGCCACAATGTACTTTTCAGCTTGAGCCCAAGAGCTTGCGGTCAAAAGAAAGGAGACGATCAAAGCCGATTTCATTGAAAACTACCGAGCCTTTGCGCAACGATACTGAGAACGAATTTTAAATGGTTTCTGATTCGGACACATCAAAATCGTTAAATCATCCAGAACAAAAGATTTGATATCGCCCGTAAAAACCGATTCTGAGTGCACGGGCATCAGCACACCTTTGCAAAAATCGGATTCAATTGTCATGTCCATTTGGGTGAACAAAGCACCTTGGCGGCATTCGGCCATTTGTTTCACGTTTGCACCTTGCGAATTTTGCGATTCGCGCACCACTGAATCGGCAATGTAAGTCGAAGTGTTCAAATCATATTGATAAACACCATCAACAACTTCAGTCTTCAAGGTCAGGCCTTGATCACCTTTGTCCGAGGAGCATTCATATTCCCCTTGAAAAGTCGGACAGGTCTGGGCCCAAGCAAAAGACAAAGAGAAGAATGGCATGAAAAGAATGGATTTTAGAAGAGACGATCTCATAGCAAAACAGCTCCCATGCAGGTTCGGTGATGTCAATTCATGACTCTATGATAAACTTGATCAGCTATGTAAAAAGCAATACGCTGAGAGAAACGTCTATTTTGATGAGGGCCAGATGAAAAAGGAACAACCAAAAACTCTTCAAGTAGATCTAACCTGCTACAACCACCGTATCGGTCAAAGACGAAGCGATCCACGGCTTTTTATTTCGGGAACTGCTGAAGCCTATGCGCAAGTCGGGACTATGCTTGAAGATCAGCTGGAAAAATTTCAGAAATTCGGTCCAGCCAAAAGGGAAATTGTTTTCCGCAAACCATCTGAATTTAAGATACCGGTTCATATCGAAGACTCGTCTCAAGCAGATTATTTGGATCTTCGTTATTTCAAAAACTTTCAAATCAAACTTGTCGCTGAAAAAGACGTGCTTGAATTCAGTCACGAAGACGGAACTTTGAAATTAAATTGTTCCGTCGCTGAGATTAAAACGATGATCGAAGTCTGTCAGATTCGTCAAAGAAACGACACTCACGGGATGAGTTTTCTGGTCGACGAAAAGAATGATGACTATGTTTACATTCACAGCTCTCCACTGGGCGATTGGTTGGCCAGCGAATAATTTCTTTGAAAAAGTGTTCTCAACAAGAGCGCTGAAAAGCCAATTCTGGCACAGTGGCTGCTTTTTAGACAGTCTTCTGTAAGTCACCGACTTGTCTTTGCTATTGAAATAGCGAAATAAAAAAATGTCTACGAACTGAGCGAAAAGACTCGTCAAAATCGCTTGGCATGCTTTGCAGTCTTTCAACGCGCAGACTTAACTTAGTATCATTCAAAAGGGAGAATGTTATGAAAGCGATCGTATTGTCTTTGGCTGTTCTATTGTCGACTTCGGCTTTTGCTGAAGGTCTTTCACCATCAGAAGATATGGCTCTGAAATTGTCGGGCGCTTCTGCTGATTCAGCATCTGTTCAGACTGTTATCTCGCGTGATCAAGATGGCGGTGGTAACTTCACACAAGTTGAAGTCCAAAAATTGAGCGAAAAGAGAACTTTGACCTACTCGATCATCTCAAATGGCTTCAACGAAGTGACAAAAGCTGAATTGGTTTCTGTTGAGCAAAAATAAGAATTTCGAAGTTTCGATAATTTTTCAGAGAGAGCGCCCACAAGGCGCTCTTTTTTTTCGAAGAACGAGCAATTAAATCTGAACCGACATCAGTTCCAGATAAGACAGAACCCGGCGAACGTAGATCACGGGTTCTTGTCCGCGAGCCGGGCCGTACTTTAAATGCGGCAGGTACTGTTCTTCCGCCAGCAGCGGCAGCACCGTCTGCAGATCTTTCCAGGCATAGGGATTTTTGCCCAGCTTCAATGCCAACTTCTGCGCATCGATCATATGCGCGGGTCCAACGTTGTAAGTCGCCAGCGCCAAAGCCAAGCGGTCTTTGAAAAGCAAACCCTTCGGCTGACGATCCAAAAGCATTTTGATGTATTTGATTCCGCCCCAGATGCTTTGCTCGGGGTCTTCGCGGTCGTCGACACCCAGGTGCTCGGCCGTTTCAGCTGTCAGCTGCATAAAGCCTTTTACGCCCGTAAAGCTTTGCGCTTCGGGGTTCCAGCGTGATTCTTGATAAGCGATGGCCGCCATCAACTGCCATGGCATTCCGAAATCGGATGCGTGTTTGCGGATGATGTTCGAATACTTTGGCAGGACTTCTTCGCGGTCTCGGGCAAATTGCTTTTGCTCGCGCGCGGTCAGCTCGGACGCTTTGCCCTTCACCCGCGCTTTGGCTTGGCTGACGATGTATTTGTGCGCGTTGCGGGTCATCCATTTGCGGAAATGGATTTCCAGATCAGGACGCTGATTGGCCACCAAGAAGAAGAAAGACTGAGTCGGCGAAATGTCTTTCACGATTCGCAAAGTCGGCATCGCACGCAGTAGCATCTGCGCTTCCAAGCGGTCCAGCACGGTGCAATCGGCAGTGCGCTGACGAATCGATTTTAAAAGCTGCCAGCTTGAAGCATTGATTCGGGTTGCGACTTTTAACTGGGGAGCTTGTTTTTTGAAATGTGCGCTCCAGGTTTGTTCCAGAGAATTGGCGTTGATTACAAGTTTCCAGCGATTGCCGGGCTCTAAACTTCCACTTGAATTGAAATCAACATTTACATCTTGATGGCAAACCAAGGCAGATTTTTCTTCGTCGTAATTTGCAGTCTTGATAAAGGCTGAAGCTTTCGGATGGAATTCTGAGAAGCGTGCGGCGGCCATATCGGCTTTGTTTCCAGAGGCCAGGCGCTTGTAGAGCTCTTTTTCGTTGCGCATGATCTGAACCTTCAGCTGAAAGCCTTCGTCCACGGCAAACTGCTGCAAAAGCTCGTATTCAAAGCCGGATTCGATCATATGGAATTTCTGGAAGGTCAGGGGCTTTGCGATCACCAATAAATGAAGCGGCTTGGCATCAGCGACACCGCCATAAGCCGTCTTTTCCAGCCAACCGCCGCCGCTGATGCCGTTGACGGCAGCAAACAAGACGGCAAAAGCCATCGATCCAAGAATGAAACGCAAGATTTGCTTCATAAGGGACGGCCTTTCTAGATGGGAAACGGGGGATGTGCAACTTGTTTGGGCATGCGCCACGAGAGCCGCGTCAGAAGCGGAAAATTCGCATTTTTTGGAGTTGAAACGACACCAGAATATGTAATTCTTTCTGCATCTTAGAGGGGAAAATCGAATATGTACGAGCGTCGTGGATGGATTGAAGTCATCGTGGGTGGAATGTTTTCCGGCAAGACCGAGGAGTTGATTCGTCGTCTGCGCCGTGCGCAACTGGCGCGTCAGCGCGTTCAGGTTTTCAAGCCCATCATCGATGATCGGTACTCGAAAGAAGAAGTGCGTTCGCACAATCAAAACGCCATTCAATCAAAACCGATCAATGCCGCCAGCGAAATCTGGGAACACTTGAAAAACGACACGCAGGTCGTCGGCATCGATGAGGGTCAGTTCTTTGATCAAGAGCTGGTGGAAATCGTGCAGGCCTTGGCCGAGCGCGGGATGCGCGTTGTGATCGCGGGGCTTGATACCGACTGGCAAGCCAAACCTTTCGAGCCCATGCCAACCCTGATGGCGATCGCCGAAAACGTAACGAAGCAACATGCGGTTTGTGTGGTGTGCGGATCCGCGGCCAGCCGAACACAAAGAACGGCCAGCAGCGAAGCGCAAGTGATGGTCGGTGCTGCGGATATGTACGAAGCCCGCTGCCGCGAGCACTTTAAGCCTGAGGTTGTGCCGCCGACAAAAATTCAAGGCCTGGGGCCTGATCCGGAACCCAACCTTGCGCCTGAAGCCAGTTTTTAAATTCGCCCTGCGCGCGGGCGACCTGGCGTAATTTCTTTTGTTTTTTATCGCGGATCTTTTTGCCGTTCTCTTCTTTGAGATCGGTGAAAAGACCAAAGTTCACATTCGTCGGTTGGAAATGCTCAGCCCGCGACGGATCCGTGATCGCCTCTAGCAAAGAGCCCATCATCGAATTGCGTGGGGGGAGGCTGGCCTCGCCCGTACGAAGTTTTTGATCCAAGAAACGCGCCACCAAAAGCCCGATCGAAGTCGACTCGAAGTAACCTTCAACGCCGGTGATTTGGCCAGCAAAGAAAAGCCACGGATCTTTTTGGCTGGACAGATCTTTGTTCAAACGTTTTGGCGAGTTGATAAACAGATTGCGGTGAATGCTTCCAAGCTTCAGGAATTCGGCGTTTTCAAGACCCGGAATCAGGCGGAAGACGCGCGACTGTTCGCCGTAAGCCATGCGGGTTTGAAAGCCCACCATGTTGAACGCGGTGGCTTCTTTGTTGTCCTGACGAAGCTGCACGACCGCGTACATTTCGCGGCCGGTGCGTGGATTCTTTAAGCCCACGGGTTTCATCGGACCAAATCTTGGAGTATCAGGTCCGCGCTCGACCATGGTTTCGATCGGCATGCAGCCTTCGAAGAAAGCGGTGGTCTCGAAATTTTTCGGCTCGATTTTGCGAGCGTTGGTGATTTCTTGAATCAGATTCAGATACTGTTCTTTATCCAAAGGGCAGTTGATGTAATCGGCCGTGCCTTTGTCATAGCGATCGGCTTTCCAGGCGATCTCCATGTTGATCGAGTCCGTGTCGATGATCGGTGCGATGGCGTCGAAGAAATACAAGAACTCGTCACCGAAATGATTTTGCAGGCTTTCTGCCAACTGCGGGTGGGTCAGCGGGCCTGTTGCGATCACGGCCGGACGCGGAATTTGTTCCAGCGATACGATCAGCTCCGAATGCAAAGTGATTTTTGGATTTGCTTTCACCATGTCGGTGACGGTTTTCGAGAAAACTTCGCGGTCCATGCCCAGAGCTTGTCCTGCCGGGACCTGCGCATGGATCGCGGCTTTCAGAATGTGCGAACCCAGGGCTTGCGCTTCCCATTTCAGCTGGGCCGGGGCCGAGCCTTCCGACAAGCTGCCGAAAGAATTGGAACACACAAGTTCGGCCAGATTTCCAGTTTTGTGCGCCTCCGTCATGGTTTGCGAGCGCATTTCATACAGATCGACCTCATATCCCATATCTGCGAGCTGAAGCGCGCATTCGCTACCGGCAAGGCCACCGCCGACCACGGAAATGCGTTTGTTGGAGGTCGATGGATCGCGAAATGAATGGACAGGATTTGAGCTCATGTTTAAACCTCTGATTATGAATCCAAAGAAATCTCAACTCAGCGCTGGATCGGAAGTCCTACAAGCCCTTTTCGAAAATGGCAAGTCAGAGCTCTCGGTGCATTTCATTCGCTGGAAGCTTTGGAAAAAATGGTCTGAATTCGTCGGCCCCACCATGGGCGCCATCAGCGAACCGGTCGGCTATTACCGCGGCACCTTGTATGTTTGGGTCAAGAACTCGGCCTGGATGCAGCAGCTGGTTTTCATGCGCGAACACATGCGCGACACCATCAACAAAAAACTTCAGCAAGAGTACGTGAAAGAAATCCGTCTGACCATGGACCGCAAAGCCGTTCCAGGGGACGCACAAGCTTCGCAAGAGCTGAAAGATTCGATCGCATCACTGATCGGCGAAGATCCGGACCGCGGCGCTTTTTAGTTTTTAGGAGTGCTCGACACAGCGGCACCTGGCCGGCTCGTCCAAAATGAGGGGACAAATACCAAAAATCAAACGCGGCTTAATTGATGGTCTTTTCGACCTCATGAACAAGTATTGAAATTTCAAAACTTGTTCATGAGGGAGCGGAATGGTCCTCAGAGTGGGTCCTTTACCCCGAATCCGGTATATTGGCATTTTGCCCATTATACCGGTTTTGCACGTAGAGGGCCTTTGTGAAAAAGGGAGGACAACCTCGAGAGCTTCGCTCCGAGAGTTTCACTCTGAGGCCTTCATCCCGAGGTCTTCGTCCCGAGGCCTTCGTCCCGAGGCCTACAAATTGGCGAAAATGTCAGTTTATTGGCCTCGGCCGGCGGTGCCCGTTCTCGAAGAGTCGTCAAACTTCTAGCCATCCCCAGGCAATTTTGAGTCCTGACAAAACCCCGTTAAGAAAAACCCTCTTGTCGCAGCAGCAGAGTCAATCGAGAATCAGTATAATTCAATAAAATCAATACTTTAAGAATCAGCCTGCACTTGGGTTGTTTATGCGAATGGGCATATTCCTTGAAATCTCATCCATCAGGGAGAAGTGTCTATGCTGGCCTGGGCTTCTAAAAATAGCCTGTTTTACGTGGGTTTGATGATGGTTTTTGCTGTCATTGAGCCTTCGTTTGCCCAGAGTTCTTTGTATTACAACTACCTGCCAGATGGTCTGACTCCAGGTCGCGAGTTCATGACGGATCCGAACGAGTCCTTGGCGTCAAATGTGGCGGCTTCGACTTCGGTTTCAAGCTCAGTGAGTTCTTCGACGAATGTTTTAAACCTGAAGGCTCAGCCCAAATATTTTTCGAATGAGAATTTTCAGCTTCAGTATTCACTGATCATGCTGGGTGTGACTCAGCAATCGCAGTACGAAAAGTTTCAGATGTATTCATTCCGCATTTACGGGGATATGCGATACCGCATTGGCGATGACTTCTATCTTTTGTTTGCTCCGTATTTGATTTTTCGGACCGGTGCCGATCAGTCGACCGAAGGCCATTCGCGCAGTGGAACCTTGTTGATTCCGAAAGATGCCTCTTTGATGTGGATGCCGGCGGCTTGGTGGCAGCTTCGGGGCGGGATTTTAGATCAGAATATGTCGCATAGCTTTTTGTTGTTTGAAGATCAGTCTTTCCCCGGTGCACGCACGACTTTCTATTTTGGCAACAACCGTTTGGGCGCTTCGTTGGTGGGCGAGCAGTCGCTTCTGACTTACTCGGCGAATACCAACAACACCAATCAGCTGGAAGAAAATCCGACTTTCCAATCGGCTTCTTTGCAAGGCCACTATCAGTTCACTTCGCGCAATCAGATCAAAGCGTCGGTTGGTTATTGGCAATTTAACGATTTGCCTTCGTCTTTGGCGGCCGATGCGATGTTAGAAGGAAATACGGTCCGTCGTCAGTCGGACACGTTGTCGGTCTTCGCTTACCAGTTCCGCGGATTGGAAGCGCGCACGCGTTTGGAGCTGGGGATCGGACCGGTTGATTGGAATTTGTATGCTGAAGGTTTGCAAAATAGCGAAGCACCGGCTGGCATGAACAGCGCCTGGAGCGCCGGAAATGAACTGATGCTTCGTGGAGCGAAGAATCGCAAATACGGAATCAATGTCGAGTACTTTCATATCGAACCCGATGCGGCGGTCGCGACTTACAATGCGATCGAGTTCGATCGCAGCAACCGAAATGGTGTGATGGTTTATCCTTACTTTAAGTGGGGAAAGAAACAGAACAAAATCAGCATGCGCTACGTGCAGAGCTCTTTGGTGTACAACAATGCGCCCCAAAGCGATCTGACACAATTCCGCATCCGTTGGGAGACAGATTATGATTTCCTTTAAGCGAAATTTTTCTGTCATGACTTTGCTGGCGTTGAGTTTGGTTCTTTCGGCCTGCTTGCCGAAGACCAAAGATCGTCCCGAAGGCAGTGAAAACGATGCGGCCAATTATGTGGTGGCGTCGGTGAGCGGCACGGTCACCGGATCGCGCAATGTGGGCGATTTCCCATTGCCAGGCGAAAAGACTTATAACTTCAAAGCTTGTTTGATCGACTATTCTCGACGCACAAATATTCCGAATGCGAAGTTTTTGATCCAAGAACTGGATCAAGAATTGAAGACGGATGCGCAAGGCTGCCTGAACTGGCCCGAGACGATCAAATTCAATTACCTGGGTGATTCGGTTTGGGTGAAGCAGACGCGAACTTTGGTGGCGCGCGGTCTTCAGCGCGGCAGCCGTGAAGTGAAATTTGCGATCAATCCATGGTCGCACGGTGAAGCTTTGTCCGAAGTTTTGGATCTGGCGAAACAATCGACCCCGTACTTGGTCGAAGATGCCGACGAAGTGAAAGCGCGTCTTGAAGGAAAAGGCAAAGACGGAAAACTCGTCGCTCGTCGCTTGTGGGTTGAAGGCGGCGAAAGAAACGTCGTCAACGGCAAGATGCAGGGTTCGGCCTTTACGTGGCATGATCAGATTTTCTTAAAACCGCAAATCCAATTCGGAAAGATGGATGGGACACCGGTGCAGGTGGCGGTTCAGCATGGCAGCTTCCAGGTTGAGATCAGTCTGATTTCCGAAGACGTTCAAGGTCAGCAAACCAAACGCACGCTTTGGGCGAAAAAGTCGATGGATCAAGTCTCAATGATGAATAACACCTTGATGATCGACGTCGATTTCTCTTTGAACTCGGCACCCAGCAGCGGCCAGACCATGATGGGCATCAAGCTGACACCGATCGGGGCGCCAGCGGGATTGCAAGCATTTGAAGGCATTTTTCCTTTGGGAAATCAGTCGTTCACTCAGTCAACAGGTTTGAAAATCAGCGAAACCGTGGCGGCCGAAAATCGGGCCGGTCAGTTCAGCTTGAATAAATTTTTAGGCGAAGATGTGAACAAAGCGGCAATCGCGGGGCTGGTGGCAACAGGCCATTCGCCAAGCGAAGCCGGATCCGCACATGCCCAGGCGGCCGGTGTGTACGCCGATATTTTCCACATCACCGATTTCAAAATCGCCAGCGAATCCGGACAAAAGCGAAGCCTTAGCTATCGTGTGGAAACATGTTTAGCCAACACTGTCGGCAATTTCGGTCTGGCCAATCGCAAGCTGGATATTTTGATGTCCGCTGCGGGCGGGACAGCCTTGCCGGCGACCTCGGCCAATGTTGAAAAGACCGGATGCCTGTTCTGGGAAGCTCGCACGCCGGAATTCGATGTGAACGAGTGCGCTCATTACATCAAAACTTCGGTTCAGCTGGTGAATAAAGATTTGGGTTTGAGTCAAACCGCGACTTTGTTGATCAATCCTTGGCTTCGAAAAGCCGTGGACGGTCGTCAGGCGCAAGATGCGACCCAGTATCCCGAATCCTGCGACGGTTCGAACGTTCGACGTCAGCAGGACAATCAGATTTTCTTGGGCACGATCATGATGCAAAGAATTTCTTATCGTCCACAAGTTTTGGATCGCAGTTTGAAGCTGTCTCAGCGTGGCGTTTATCAAATCACCATGAGCAATTCGGGTATCTCGGATTACAGCAATGACACGGCTGGTGTGTTGAGTGCGCCAACGCGCGCTTTGCCAAACGGAAAGTACCTGCTGCGATTGGCATTCTTGAAACCGGGTAACGCTTCACAGGCGGACAATGGTTATTTGGGACATTCGAATGTCGTGATGGATGCGGTCGGTGGAATTATGACCGGCGAGATGGAGATCAGCACAAGGGATCTGAGATCAACCATGGTTCGTAAGATGGTTCTGGCCCAGCTTTTCCCGATCGACAATCAGAAATTCAATAGCAAATCATGGTTGGCGCAAGATCCGAATATCGAAGAGCTGATCGATCGCAGTACCAAATTGGTTTCACCGGTTTATTCGGCGAAGACGGTGGTTCTGGGGATGCCGGGTGCGCCGATCTTCTTGAAGCAAGGAACCAACGAGGTCGCAGGCATTTCGGATTTGATCACGAACGGATTGAAAGCCAAATTGCAATCCAGCACTTTGGTGGCCGATGTGATCCGCGCCGGAGAGGCCGCCCTTAAAGCCGAGCGGCAAAAACAGGCCTTCAATGAAACGGATCCGAAAACTTGGACCCAATGGGCCCGTCAGCAGAATTTGCAATTGGTCTGGCTCAGTGATCCGGGTTCGGTTCAAGCCTTGAAAGAACAATTTATGATCGCGGGCGACGCGAAGACGGCTTTGCAAGGATTGATCGATTCGGGCAACGCACTGGATGCCAATTGGGCAAAACAGTTCTGCACGATTTTAAGAAACGGAATCTGGAAAGATGTGATCTTGAAGAAATCAGGCGCGGGACGCTCGGGTGTTCAAGGCGAATCCTTTGTCGGTATTTGTCAGCGCATCGTTCAAGATAATCCAAATGCTTTTATCAAAAAGACATCGTCTTATCGCATTCTGACGATGAATCCAGGCATGATCCAGCCGACGGCTTTGGCGATGTCGAATCTTTCCGTTTCAAGCGGATTTGGATTCAGTCGCGGGCATACAACAATGCAAGGAACCCAGGGCGGGGCCGAACTGAATTCGGGTTTGGCAAAACTTGTGGGCGTGGGTGCCGCTTACGGAACGGTTCGTATGGACACGGATGATGAAAATCGTCATTCGGGAACGGATGTCGGCAGCAGCGTGGCTCTCAGTGTGACTCGATGGCAGTTCGATATTCCGGTGACCAGTTATCAAAAATGTTCTTTGCTCCGGGTGGACCCTTCGGTCTTCTTGTACAAAGAAGGCTATTCAAAGGTGAATCCATTGACGTGGGAAACGGATAAATTCCGTTTGCGCTCGACGGTGAATATGTCGGCAGTGTATCAGCCAACGGTGCCGCACAATCCAATGTATCGCGGTTGGTTGATTTGTTCGGACCAGGTGACGAAAACGCCAATGACCGTGCCGGAAACATATTTTGTGGTTTCTCAAGGCAACGGTGACGGCGAGACCTTCGATTCGGTGGATGAAATCAATCGTCTGTTCTTTACCGAGGTTCGCGGCCAGGTCGGTTTCGGCCTTTTGAAAGCCGAGCTTCTGGCTTCACGCAAATATCCGGCAACGGGTGAGCTGACGGATGAAGCCTTCCGTGATTTATCGAATGAGATTTCACCGTTGATTCGACGAATGGACGAAGCGCCGGGAATGATCGTTTACGATCCGAAATTCGAAGTTCCAAAGTATCCAAAACGGGATACCGAATGGACCGCGAAATCCGAGATTGGCAGCAAGTAATTTATGAAAGGGTTTGTTATGAAGAAAATTGTTTTCATGATGGCGGCTTTGTCTTTGGTTGCTTGCTCGAAGGGCGACGACAAATCGAAATCCGCAGACGTGCGGGAGCTGGTCAAAAAACCCGCTTTGAACCAAACGCAGAAAGATGAAATCAAAACCTTCATGACAAAGGCTCGATTGTTGCCAAGCAGTGATTTATTTTTTACCGATTCGGATGTGACAGAGCTTGATAAAAAACAGCAGCAAAAGGAAATCAGCGAGCTCAGCGCCGAATCGAAGCAGATTTTCGATAAAATTCAGTCCAGCTGTCAGATTGCAAAGCCAGCCAAAACATCGGTTGGCAGTCAAAGCGATGTCGGTGACAAAACGAAAAGCACAGTGACGTTGGGAATCGACGGAGAGAAATGTCCGATCGCTTATAAAGAGCATTCTGAGAGCGAAATCATAGTTCTCGAATCCAACGCCAAGAGCGCGCCAGACGTTGCTTCTTTATCGCAAACCAAGACTTCGACAGGTTCGACGAAGAAAAGCATGAAGATTCTGACGGCCGATCTTCAGTCTCAGATTGGCTATAAGGCGGCGGAATCGACGGGGACGAACTCGTCAACGAACACTTTTAAAAGTGGCATCTTAACGATCGTCGATAAATCTTCGACGACGACCATGACGACGACCGCTCAGGATCGCAAAATCGAATCCGTCTTGGTTGTTGAAAGAAAATCGGAGATCGCCAATATTTTCTCTGGGACTCCGGCGCAGAAGTCGGATCTTTATATCAAAGTTGAGATGCAGTTTCCGTCATCAAATCCGACAATTCAGATTTTCCGAACTGTCGGCGAAACCGAAGGTCGTTTGTATGTGAATGGCGAGCTGTACAGTCGCACCCAGATCGTCGAGCTATTCGGAACCGAGATGCTCAAGCTGGTATCCGGAACGGACCGTGAAATTTCAAAGTCCGAAGTGCAGGAGATCGTCTCGAACGCTCGGAATCTGAAGCCCTAAGTCTTATTCTTTTTCTGACTTTTCGATCGAGGAGCGGATTAAGGATTTGATCGATTTTTTCTTATCTGGAGCACCAACCATGGCCTTTAAAGATTCGTGAAGGCTGTTGTCGTTGATCAAAGCGCCCAAGGTGCCTTCGCCGCGATCGATTTTGGACAAAATACGATCCATTTTTTCCATGGATGCAGCCATCTTCTGGGTCGCATTCCGATCTTTCAGCTCGCCCAAAAGCTCGCGGCTGTCTTTGGCGGCCAGGCGAAGTTCCGTCGTGGTCGCGGCAAGATTGCTCATGATCTTTTCGGTGCGGCCGTCTTCATTCAGACTTTTTGCGAATTTTTCCATTTCTTTGATGATATCAAAGATCTTTCCGGCTTCGCTGCCTTTTTCAGAAAGGACGGCCATGATGTCCGAAGCTTTTAAAACTTCGATGCGATCGCCATCTTTCAATGGACGGGCCGATGGTGGACCTGGATTGATATAGATGAACTTGTCACCCAAAGCGCCGGCGGTGCGGATCTCGACCGAAGAACCTTCGGTGATGCGCGGAAGATAATCGGCTTCGATTTTCATATGCACATCGAGCTTGTTTTCTTCAGGAATGAAAACGAATTTTTGAATATTGCCGATGCGAATACCGGAAAGCGAAACGACGCTGCCTTCATTCAAACCTTGAACGCTGTCGAAGCGGGCGTGCATGACCGCGTGGCTTTTGATCAGACCTTCGCCGCCGACCAGAAACAAAGAGATAAAGATGACGATGGCACCGACGACCAGAAACAGTCCGACTTTGACCTGTTGAGAAAAGGGCGCTTTCGAAGTCATATCATCTCTCCTTGAGCAAATCGCGCGATCAGGTTGCTGTCTTGCTGTTCGATTTCATCCACGGTTCCGATGGCTTTGATCCGGCCTTCCATCAGCATGGCGATGCGATCGCAAACGCTGAAGGCCACCGGCATATCATGCGTAACCAGAATCGAAGTCACACCGGTTGATTTCAAACGCAAAATCAGCTCTTGAATTTTATGGGTATTATATGGATCCAGTCCTGCTGTCGGCTCGTCATACAGGATCACTTCGGGTCCCAAGATGATCGAACGCGCCAAGCCCACGCGTTTTTGCATACCGCCTGATAGATTGGCTGGCATGACGTTGTGATTTCCTTCCAGACCGAAATCTTTCAGCAAACGCATGATGCGATCTTCAATTTCGGCGTCTTTCATATTCGTGTGTTCGCGAAGTGGATAGGCCAAATTATCGAAGACGGTCATCGAATCGAACAAAGCTCCGCCCTGAAATGCATAAGCCATGCGTTTGCGGACTTCGATCAGATCGTGCTCATTCAGCTCGTTGACTTTGATTCCGTCAAAGATGACTTCGCCTGAATCTGGCTTTTCAAGGCCGATCAGACTGCGAAGCAAGACGGATTTTCCGGTGCCGGATCCGCCGATCAGACCCAGGCATTCGCCCTTGCGCACATCGAAGGTCACGTCTTTGTGGACCTTCTTATCGCCGAAACTTTTTTGAAAGCCGTTGACCTGAATCAGACCCATTTTTCAATCATCCAGAAAAGTTTGGTTAAGAAAAAGTCGCCAATCAAAATCATAATGGAAGCCGCAACCACCGCTTTCGTGGTCGCAATTCCGACACCGCGGGTGCCTTCTTTGACGTTCAAGCCGTAATAGCAAGAAGGGATCGAGATAAAGAGCGCAAAAAAGAACGATTTGCCGAAGCCCGAAAGGTAATCGCCCAAGGCCAGGTTGTTCAAAGACTTGATCATATAGAACTGGGCATCCAATCGCAGCTCGACCACACCGATGATCATTCCGCCAATAAAACTGACAAAGTCGGCAAAAGCGACAAGCAAAGGAACTGAAATCACGCAGCCCAAAACACGTGGAATCACGATTTTTTGAATCGGCGAGGTTCCCAGCGCGCGGATCGCATCGATCTGCTGGGTGACGACCATCGATCCGATTTCAGAAGCAATCCCCGCACCGACACGAGCGGCGACAATCAGGGCAGTGAAAACTGGACCCATTTCACGCAGAATGGAAACGGTCACGATGCGTGGAACGTACAAAGTTCCGCCAAAGCGTTCAAGCCCCATGCCGAACTGCAAAGCCATGACAGCACCTGTACAGATCGCCGTGATCAGGGCCAGTGGCAAAGAGCGATGACCGATATGGAAAATTTGATCGACAATCAAATTCAAAGAATTGCCACGACGGAAAAGCTGGCGCACGACTTCGCGAAAAAGGAGAGCCAACGAGCCGACAAGATCAAAGAAGCCATGCAGTCTGGCGACAAGTCCTTCGTTCATGGAACCTTGAATCCTTTCAGGAATCTTTCAAAGACGACTTGGTCCTTGTCGAATCCATTGGCGCGTCCCATGTATGTCAAAGTGTAAGCGCAAGAATTCTTTTTGAAAGTCAGCACATCCACTTTCACCGGGATGCCGTCGACTTTGCCTTCGATCACGGAACGTAAAGCTTCGCGATCTTCGAAAACCAGATTTTGCGTGCTGGAGATTTTGGTATTGCTTAAAACCTGCAACATTTCATTTTCCAAATCGTTCAGAGATGGATCGCGGTTTTCACTGCACTCGGAAAGAACGGCAATGGTGTTGCCATTCTTTTGATTCTGCCAAGCCAGATCGGTTTGATCGTGATCCAGTTTGGTGAAAGAAGAATCTGGCGCTTGATACTTGTACTCGGTTGAACGAGCCGCCGCTTTTGGTTTGATGTTGACGGACACGCAGCTTGAAAGCAGAAGTGCCAGTCCCAGGAAGATCGAAGTGATGAAGTGTCGCAGGTGTGGTTCCATAAATTTCGTATCGGCAGCTTAACTGTTTGGAATGATAAGTAAATCGATGAATTTAGTCTTTCATCGAGCGTCAGAGATTTGTCGGGACTGACAGAAAAGCACGAGCAGAATTTTCCCAGGCTGATCTAAATTTGCCCAGACGGTCAAAATGACCTGGCATCAATTCTGCTATTCAAATCATTGAGACAACCACATTCAAACGTCGAGTCATGGAGGACGAGACTTGAAGCTGAAATCATCGCTTATTTTAGGCACATTCGTCTGGATTTTTGCTCCGATGGCATCGGCTTTGGTCCAAGCTCAGATCTCTCAACAGGGTGACACGGTTCATTTGGAATTCGAAGGTCAAGCGCAGTGGGATTACGATCTCAAGCGTGGCGATAAAAAGGGCAAGCCTTTCGTCGAGATCACAGTTCCAGCTTTGCAAGAAGACAGTATTGTCGCTTTAAAGAAGTTCACCCATCCTTTGGTCCAGTCCGTCAGCGTCGATTCAAATGGCCCAGATGGAAAAATGATTCTGACTTTTCAGATGGCGCAGGCTGGAACAGAGCCTTTTGACTATTTAACTGAAAAGCCGTCTCGTTTGATCGTCGACTTCTTTAAAAGTCAAAATGCACAAGCCGAGCCGAAACAGAAAACCAGTGAAAAGGTTGAAAACAAAGCTCCCGCTAAAAAGACGGCGGCCAACGAATTGCCTGCAAAGGGAGCAAAATCTAAATCGGGGGCCGAGCGGGCTCCGGCATCTGCTGACGTTTTGGTCATCAACGATCAAGGTCAGCAGGTCAGCCTGAACGATGCGCTTTCAAATCCGAAAGTTCAAACCGGTAGCATCTTTGATGGTGGTGATCCCAGTTTCGAGCGCTTCAATGTCAAAGATTACGAAATCAAAGAAGATGCGATCATCGGCAGCCGCGAAAAAGTCTATCTTGATTTCCCGATGCTGAAGATTCCGTCTCCTTATTTGGATGTCTTGCAAAGCCGCAAACCGGTTTACGAAATCACTCCGAACGAAACGGATGAAAACAAGCAAGCCCGACTGCTTCTGACCTTGTTTGAAAATAAGCGCTACAACGTTTTCCTGAAAACGGTAGATTGGTTCTTTGAAAAGTATCCGCAATCCCAATATGACGAGATGATCCGCTTTATGTGGGCGGACACGTTGTTTGCAATGTGGAACGACGGCCGCAATATCGATGATTTTGATATGGCCATGCTTCGCTATCGTCAGGCCTTGGAAAAATATCCGCAGTCACCTTTGCTCGAGCGCACGATGATGTTGATGGGCTTTGCGACTTTGGATCGCGGCGATTACCTGGGAACTTTGCGTTTGTTCCAGACTCATTTGGCAAAACGTCCGGCGTCGCCGAACAAAGATATTGCACGCTTTGCGATCGCAGATGCGTTGATGAAGATCAACCGCTTCGACGAAGCCACCCAGGTTTACCAGGAGCTTGAAAAAGATGCGGTGGCGGAAAAAGACCGTGTGCAAGCAGGCTACCTGCGCGGCGACGTGGCTTATCAGAAAAAGGACTTCAAACAAGCGATCCAAGATTATCAAGATGCTTTAAAAAAGTATCCGCAAGCAAAGGCGGATTATCCGAACGCAGTCTACAATCAAGCATCAGCCTATTTCGGATCGAAGGAATACCGCAAGGCGCTGGATACCTACCGCGAGTTTTTGAAACAGTATCCGTCACATCCTGAAGCGGGCTACGCGATGACCCGCGTGGGTGAAATCCAAGACATCTTAGGTGCGGATAAAGCAAAAGTCTTGGGAACTTATCTGGAAACCTATTTCCGCTTTGGTGATTCGCCAAGTGCCGTGGTCGCCCGATTGCGCATGCTCAGCGAACGCATGCAGACGATGAAACCAAAAGAAGTCGACAAAGCGGTTAAGGATATCCAAGAACTGGCGAAAAGTTCGAACCTTCCCCACATGGATCAGTTTGCGACCATGATGATTTCAAACGGTTTCAACCGGCGTAAAGAGTACGAAAAGGCGATCCAGTTATTGGTGAAACTGTATCAAGATCAACCGACCACGACGGATTTGAAGCTGATCTCAAATCGCATTGTGAAAAATATCAATGAAGAGCTGAAAGACTTGGTTGATTCGGGCCAGTATATTCAGGCTTTGAAGCTGCACAATCAGTACGCCGACAACTGGCTCAAGTCTTCGAACCGCATCGACACGAAATTCAACGTGGCGCGCGCCTTCGAGCAAGCCGGCGTTTTGAAGCAAGCTCAGAAACTGTATCAGGACACACTGAATCAGCTTTACTCGATGAAAGGCACCGCGGCCGCCAAAGAGCGCAACGTCTTCGAAAAATTGCCAAGCGAAGACGAGCTGAATCTGCGTCTGGCGGTGGTGCAAGCGAACTCGAATCAGTTTGCGCCGGCTTATGATTCTTTGAAGAACATCAAGAATCCGCAGGACATGACAGATCGCGAGCAAATCGAGCGCGTGCAGTTGGCGGCGGAACTGTTGGAAAAGCGTGGTGAGACAGATTCGGCCATCCGGTACCTGACCGAACTTCTAAAAGAGTGGTCCGGAATTCCGGAGCTGGTGGCCGATCCTTACCTGAGCCTGGCGCAATTGGAACTGAAACAAGGCAAGAAAGCCGACGCCGAAAATTCATTGAAGAAGATTGGCGTCTTGATGGATGACTCGAAGAAAGTGTCCCCGGTGACCCATGCACGTTCGCTGGAGCTTTTGGGTGAACTGCAGCTTGAGAACGGGCAAAAAGAAGATGCGATTAAAACCTACGAAAAGCTGGTTGGTCTTTATTCGACGACTCGTCCGCTGGCTTCTTACCGTTACAAGGTAGGACAGCTTTACTTTGATAAAGGCGAAATGAAAAAGGCCGAGGAAACTTGGCAAGAGCTGAAAAACGAGAAGAACGACTTCTGGTATAAGCTCGCACAGGAGCAATTGAAAGGCTCCCAGTGGAAAGACGAATACAACAAGTACATCAAACGAATTCCGGCCATGAGCAGTGAACAGCCTGCGGCGGAAAGGAAATAACTGTGACGGATTTTGGTCTCTTTCAAACGGCGAACGTGCAAATGAAAAAGATGCTGGAAACAGCGCAGTCGATCGCGTTGACCCCGGCGCCGTTGTTGATTTCAGGCGAACAAGGTTCAGGAAAAAGTCTGCTGGCGCAGTTTATCCTCGAGAAAGCCCGCTTTCAAAAAACTTTGCATCGCTGGGGGCGTGATCTTTCAAGCCTTCAAGATGGCGACGCGATTCTGATAGAAAATATTGGCGATTTGAATCTTCTGCAGCAGCAGGACTTAAGCGAGCGCATGGATGATTTCAAGCAACAGGGCCGACGCGTTCGTTGGATCGCGACCTGTGCCGAAAATCCGGCCGGATTGGTCCAACAGCAAAGATTGCGCAAGGATCTTTTCTATCGCTTGAGCGTGATCCACTTGCAAATTCCGTCTTTGCGCGATCGTTCGGAAGACGTATTGGTTTTGGCCGAATTCTTCAATCAGGTTTTCAATTTGATGAAGAGCCGCAGCGCTCAAAAAATTTCCAGCGAAGCGCAGGCCAAGCTTCTGGCCTATTCATGGCCCGGTAATGTTTCGGAACTGGAAAATGTGATCGAGCGTGCGGTCGCGATCAGCGACGAGACGATTTTGAGCGCATCGTCGATTCAATTTGCCGAGATGGAAAGTCAGATTTTGCCGTCAGTTGGAACGACCTTGTCGGATATGGAGCGCAAGCTGATCCTGCAAACGCTGCAGTTGACCCAGCAGAATAAAACACGCGCCGCTCAGATTTTGGGAATCAGCATTCGAACCTTGAGAAACAAGTTGAACGAATATCGGGAGGCAGGGGTTCTATGAGCCAACTGTTCGATAAAACAACGTCGGCCCTAGGGACGGCATTGAACATGCGCTTGATGAAACAGAATATGATTTCATCAAACATCGCCAATGCAGAGACCCCGGGCTATCACGCAAAGAAGATGGATTTCGAAGATGCTCTGGCGCGGGCGCTCGATATCGACGGACTTCGTGGCATGTCGACTTCATCGGGCGAGCATTTTTCGGTCGGCGGCGGATCGATGGCGGGCCTGAGACCCGACATGTACGAAAATCCAGATGGCGCCGTGAACAACGACGGCAACACCGTCGACCTGGAAAAAGAAATCGCGGCTCGGGCCGAGAACTCGATCATGTACAAGGCGGCTTTGCAATTGATCAATAAGAAACTGGCGGCGATTAAATACGCCGTGACGGAAGGAAGATAATAAGTGTCTGACTTTGTAACGGGTTTCCGAATTGGGAGCAGTGGGATGGCGGCGCAGAGAATGCGCATGAACACCATTTCATCGAACATCGCCAACATCAACACGACTCGCACACCCGAAGGCGGCCCATATCGCCGCAAGGACGTGGTGTTCGAATCGATGCCCGAGACGAAAAACTTTGGCGAAATCTTGGGCGTGAACTCGCCGCAAGAGAACATGCAGAGGGTCCAGGTGACCGATGTGGTTTCGGATCGCAAAGCGCCTTTAATGAAATATGAACCCGATCATCCGGACGCGAATGAAGAAGGATATGTGGCTTATCCCAACATCAATTTGATGGAAGAGATGACCAACATGATCCAAGCGACCCGTGCTTACGAGGCCAACGTCCAATCGATGGAAGCTTCGAAGGACATGGCGATGAGCGCCCTGGAAATTGGTCGGTAATTGAATTGAGAAGTGAAGTTAAACAATGAATTTTGCTGTAGAATTATAGAAAGAGAACGGAGCTAGGCCATGGATGGTTTCACCGTTTCAAATGCCAACAGATTCCTGGAAACAGGAAGAATGCCGGGAGATCAGAAATCGATCTCCATCAATTCATCGTCGCAAACAAACGCAACGGGATCTACATCCGGTGCACAGAAAAGTTTCGCTGATACATTAAGCGAAGCGATCGGCAGCGTGAATGAATTGCAGCAAAGTTCAAACAAGGCCACGCAAAACTTGGCGACAGGTCGCACGGATAATATCGCCGAAGTGATGATCGCCTCTGAAAAGGCCGACATCGCACTGAAGTTGATGATGCAAGTTCGCAACAAGATCATCGACGCGTATCAAGAAGTTATGAAAATGCAAGTTTGAGTTTTTTTTGATTTTAGGGGAGTTGTCATTTGGATAAGATTTTTGGAAGCCTCATTGTTCAGTTCCGAGAGTTCTTTAAGGGTCTCGGTCCGACCAAGCGAATGTCGATTATCGCGGTGGCGATCATCGGTGTCGTTGCCGCATTGGTCATCAGCTTCATGGTCAGCGGTAAGGACTATGTTCCTTTGCTCACCAATGTTCCGTCGGATCAGGTTTCCCTGATCGTCGAGAAGCTGAATAAGATCAACGTTCCTTTCAGTCTGCGCGATGACGGTAAGACCATCGCCGTCCCGAAGGATCTATTGCACTCGACCCAAATGACCCTGATGTCCGAGCTCGGCTCGACCAAAATCGGCACGGTCGGTTTGGAGCTTTTCGATAAGCAAGATTTCGGCGTGAACTCTTATGCGCAAAAAGTAAACTACCAGCGTGCCTTGCAAGGTGAGCTGATGCGCGCGATCAACACCCTGACATCGGTGAAGCAATCCAAAGTTATCTTGGCTTTGCCAAATAAAAAGAATTTCCTTGAAGAAGGCGGTCAGCCGACAGCTTCGGTCGTGGTGGAACTGCATCCCGGGAAAACTTTGGGTGAAGATCAAATCCGCGGGATTCGTTATCTGGTTTCCAGCGCGGTTGAAGGCATGGATCCAGAGCGTGTGGCCGTTGTCGACGATCGCGGTAAAATGTTAAGCCGCAGCGGTGACAGCTCGGTTTCCGGTTCCAGCGAGATGATGGATCTGAAAAAGAAAGTCGAAGGCGATCTGGAAGAACGCATCGAAGCGATTCTTTCGAAAGTCGTCGGTACTGGTAAGGTCATCGCCCGTGTCGATGCGACTTTGAACAACAAAGTCGTGCAAGCGGTGGAAGAGTCCGTGGATCCCGAAAAAACGGCGATCCGCTCTCAACAATCCGAAGAAGAATCGATGGACGGAGCCCGTTCGAACCCAGCTGGCGTTCCGGGTTCGCGTGCAAACCTACCGGGTGCCGAACAGGGCGGCCAGGTCGGATTCAAGCAAGACGTGAAAAAGGAAATCAAGACGACCAACTTTGAAGTTCCGAAAACAGTTCGCAACGTCAAAGAAGGCGCCGGTGGTCTGGAGCGTGTTAGCGTTGCGGTCCTGGTGGACGGTGTCGAGATCTCTTCAAAGGCCGAAGACGGAACGGTTTCACAAAAATGGAATCCACGCACGGCCGAAGAAATTGCCAAGTACGAAACCCTGGTGAAGAACGCGATCGGCTTCAATCAGCAGCGCGGTGACTCGGTAAAAATCGAAAACATCCAGTTCATTTCGGAAGACTTCACCGAATCGGATCGCATCCTGACATCGCTTGAAAGAAGAAAGCTGGTCCATGCTTTGTTCAAGTGGGCTCTTTTGGGCTTTTCGTTGGCACTTTTCTTCTTCATCGTGGTTCGTCCATTCATGCAATGGATCACCGACAGCTTCCAGGATTCGGTCGAGGACATGCTTCCGCGCACGATCGAAGAGCTGGAAGAACTGCAATCGGTCGATAACACCTTGCCTGGTATGAGCTCGGCCTTACCGGTCTTGGAGGAATCGATCGATCCGGATAAGGCTGAAAGCGAATTGTTGAAAGATCGCATTATGTCGATCATGACGGGTGATGAAGAGAAAGCACAAAATGCTTTCGGTATGTGGCTGGTAAGAAAGGATCTGTAATCCATGGCGAAGCTGATAAAACCGGATAATATCGAGTATGAATCGCTGCGTGGCTTCGAGAAAGCCGCGATCCTGGTGAACTATTTGGGAAAGGACGCCTTGCGCGTGCTTTTCAAAAGCTTGGATGACGGGGACGTTCGTAAACTTTTGAACGTCATGCAAAAATATCGGGTCGTTCCAGTCCATGTGACAAAAAAAGTTCTGGAAGAGTTCTACGAGCTGATTTCGGAAACCGAAGATTACATCTTCTCGGAAAAAGCGGCGACCAAAGACACGATCGTCGAAGCCCTGGGTGAAGAACGGGCTCGCGGTATCCTTGGGGGCGTGAATCTGAACATGGGTGGCGGACGCAACTTGGAATCGCTCGAGATGGTTGATGCGAAATCGCTTTCAACATTCTTGGTGAACGAACATCCGCAGACCGTTGCGGTGATCCTGGCGCACTTGGAGCCAGAGAAAAAGGGCGAGGTTCTGAAACGTCTGCCGGATGCTTTGCAAGCCGAAGTCGTGCTTCGTATGGCGAACTTGGATCATGTCGCGCCTGAACTGATTGCGGAGATCGATGCGGTCTTGAAGCGTGAACTGGCAAGTATGAGCACAGTTGAACAAGCGGCCTTGGGCGGTGTTCAACCGGTGGCCGAAATGCTCAACGTTATGGACAAGAACACCGAGACGTCGATTATGTCTCGGTTGGAAGAGAAAGATCCGTTGCTTGCGGAAGAGATTCGTAAGCTCATGTTCGTCTTCGACGATATCGTCAAGATCGACGATCGCGGTATTCAGACTCTTCTCAAAGAAGTCGACAACGGGAAACTTCTGCTGGCCCTCAAGACGGCAAGCGAAGAGATCCGCGGCAAGATCTTCAAGAACATCTCGGCTCGTGCGGCAGAAATGTTGCGCGACGACCTGTCGAACTTGGGACCTTCACGTCTGTCCGACGTCGAACAGGCTCAGCAAGAGATCGTCAATGCGGCTCGCCGCCTAGAGGCGGAAGGCAAGATCTTGATCGCACGTGGTGGATCGGAGGATGCACTTGTCTAAGACCATTCTCAAATCGGACGTCGTCCCGAAGAAAGTTCTGGAATACGTTCCGCCTAAATTTGAGCTGGGAACTTCGGCCGAGGCGAAGAATTATTTGGACGGCCGCATGGCCAAGCGCAATGACTTTCGCATGAGCGATGTCATCCGTGTGCAAACAGGTGTCGAAAAAGTCGAAGCCAGCAATGTGGAAGAAGATGTCGAAAAGAAGGTGCTTGAACGTTTAAAGGACGTTCAGGAATCGGCTTACCAAGAAGCTTATCAGCTGGGATTGGATGAAGGAAAACAAGAAGCCTACCAAAAGGCCGAAGGCGAAATCAAAGCCCGTCTGGAAAGCTTCGATCAGCTTTTAAGTTCGGTCGGAAATTTGAAATCTGATTTGGTGAAGAACAATGAAGCGCATATCGTACAGCTGGCTTTTCATATGGCCAAGCGTATGGCGCACGCGCAGTTGGAAATGGATCCGTCAGTGGTCACCGGCGTGATTCGTGACGCAATCGAAAAAGCGCAGGTCGAAGAAGAAGTCACCGTTCAGGTGGCACCTTCGCAGATCGAGTTCTTGGAATCCTTAAAAGGCGAAAGCGGACGCGAGTTCGAATTTATGAAAAAGCTGAAGCTGGAACCGGTTGAAGGAATTGCGGCCGGCGGCTGCGTGATTCAGACCAATTACGGCGAAATCGATGCGCGTATCGAAGGCCGTGTGGAAAAGTTGTGGGAAGCGGTGAAAGAAAGCCTGCACCGAGTGAAAGATAAGGTGAGCTCAACGTGAGTGAAGCGGCCGCGGATCTGAAGTTGGATTTGGAAAAATACGAGGACTTGGTCAGCTCTCTGCATATGACCAAGGACAGCGGCAAGGTGACCGAAGTCACCGGTCTGATGTTGAAGGGCTATCTGCCAGGAGCCAATCTTGGCAGTCTTTGCGAAATTCAGCCGGCCGGAACTGAGAAAAAATTCTTCGCCGAAGTGGTCGGTTTCAAAGACAAAGCCGTTTTGATGATGCCTTTAGCTGAAATGCGCGGTGTGGGTCTCGGCGCACGTATCACTTTGCGCCGACAGGTCGCCACCATCAAAGTTGGCGAGGATCTTCTGGGCCGGGTCGTCGATGGCTTGGGTAAACCCATCGATAATTTGGGCGAAATCGAAGGAACACGTGAAGTCTCTTTGTATTCGGAGGTGAGAAATCCTTTGGAGCGTCGACCGATCCGTGAACCTTTGGATATCGGCGTGCGCGCCATTAATGGGGCTTTAACCGTCGGACGCGGACAACGGGTCGGAATCATGGCCGGCTCTGGCGTCGGCAAATCCGTGCTGTTGGGTATGATGGCCCGAAACACAAAAGCCGACATCAACGTGATCGCGCTGATCGGCGAGCGGGGTCGTGAGGTGCGCGAGTTTATCGAACACGATTTGGGACCGGAAGGTCTCAAGCGTTCGGTGATCGTTTGCGTGACCAGCGATCAAAGCGCGCTTTTGCGTATGCGTGGCGCCTTCGTGGCGACGGCGATTGCCGAATTTTTCTCGTCCATGGGAAAACAAGTTCTTTTGATGATGGATTCGGTGACTCGTTTTTCGATGGCCCAACGTGAAATCGGTCTATCGACCGGTGAGCCGCCGGCATCAAAGGGATACACACCCAGTGTGTTTTCAACTTTACCGAAACTTCTGGAACGTGCCGGATCCTTTGAAAACGAAGGCAGCATCACGGGTCTTTATACGGTCCTTGTTGAAGGGGACGATATGGATGATCCGATCGGGGATGCCGTGCGATCCATCGTCGATGGTCACATCGTTCTGTCCCGAAAACTGGCGCAGAAAGCGCATTTTCCGGCCATCGATATTTTACAAAGCGCAAGTCGTGTGATGAGAGCCGTGACCACAAACGATCATTCAAGGCTGGCGCAGAAGCTAAAAGAGAATCTGGCCATTTATAAAGAGGCGGAAGATCTCATCAATATCGGGGCTTACAAGCCGGGATCCAATCCGAAGATCGATAAAGCCATCAAGCTCAATGATGCGCTCACGGATTTCTTACGACAAAGAATCGAAGAGAAAAGCGATTTCCAAACGGGTCTGCGACAGCTGCAAAGCATTCTGGGTAACGCCTAAGGTTTAGAAAATGAAATTCAGATTTCCTCTGGAAAAAGTGATGCAGCATCGGAAGATCCTTGAAGATCTTGCCCAGCGCGAGTTTCAGGAAGCGCAGGCCGAACTGAACGCGCAGATGCAGAAACTGCAGGACATGCAGCAAGCCGTAACCGATGCCCGGGACCAGGCTTTCCGACGTCAGTCCGAGGGCGGAAAGACCAGTCCAGCCTTGATTCAGGTCGATGACTTTATCAAAGGGCAAGACATTCGGATGGAAAGACAAAAAGATCGCATCAAAGAGTGCGAAAGTCTGGTCGAGAAACTTCGGGAAATTTTGCGGCAGAAGGCAATTGATTATAAAATAATCGTAGAGCTCAAAGAGAAGCAATTCCAGGAATTCAAAGTGGAAAAGCAGAAACGCGAGCAGAAAATCGCCGACGATATGAACTTGATGCGGTTTCGCCGAGGGGATGCTGAGAAATGAAGAACGGCTACGAACAACATTTTAAGAAGGCTCAGAAAATTGCGGATCGCAATTCTGCAGCGCCATCTTTTCAAGGCAGACAATCTGTTTTCTCGTCTGTCGGCCAATCTCAGCCGCAACAGTCGGCGCGCAAATCTCAAGCGCAAGATGCAAAACAGTTAGCGAAAGAACTTCGTCAGCGTGTTCGTCCACAAGTGATGAAGAAGCCAAAAAAGAAAGCCATCTCGTGGAAGCTTGCTGGATTTTCAATGATTGGTCTTTTGATCACGGCGATCGGTTTGTTGAAAGCCGAAGAAATTGAAAAGTACGCTCGTCGTCTGGAAGTTTCGTTCTTAGGAACGGCCCACGCCGAAGAAGCTCCAGCAAAAAAAGAAGCGGCACCAGCTAGCGAGAAAAAAGAAGAAGCGACCGCTGAAAAGAAAGCAGAAGAGCCCGTCGCTAAGAAAGAGTACAGCGAAGACGAGATTAATCACTTTGCAAAACTCAATGAACGAAAGCGTGAATTGGATGCGCGCGAAGAAGAGCTCGGCCGCATGGAGCAAGAGCTGCAAGCACAAAAGGCAGAATTGGATAAGAGGTTGACCGAGCTTGAAGGCACAAGACGCAATATCTCTTCTGTGTTGGAAGAGAAAGTCCAAGCGGATGACAAGAAGGTCGATAACTTGGTGCAGATGTATTCAAGCATGAAGGCACAGCAAGCGGCGAAAGCTTTCGAAGAGATGGATGAAGGCTTAGCGATCGAGATCTTGGGGCGCATGAAAAAGAAAAATGCGGCCGAGATTATGAATTTGGTGAAATCGGAGAAAGTAAAAGTTCTTTCAGAAAAGTACGCAGGTTATAAACGCAATTAAACTGAACCGTGAAAGGGGGAAGTAAATTTTGATCACAGATCTCGCGAATCTGGGTCCGTCCCAACCAAGGACGACAGATTTGGGAGCAAACCGGGGCAAGGATAAAGCCGCCGGAAACCCAAATGGACGACCTGATGCGAGTTCCTTTGACCAGATTCTGAAAACATCGTCTGCGAACGAGTCACAGAAATCTGACAAAGTGGTGCGAGAGCAACAACTGCAAAAAGATCCTGTTCCTGTCCAGAAAAGAATGGACGATCGGACACAGCCAAGATCAGAAGGCAAAGTTGTTGATTCAAGCCGGAACGAGCCAAGGACGGCCCAGAAAGAAAATAAAAACTGGGAAGAGCCAGGATCTGTGCAGGAAAAGAGAAACAGCGAGAAGGACGGCAGCAAAGCCGGCAGTCAATCGCAGGTACGGGAACAAGTGATGCTGGAATTTATGGACTCTATGGAGAGTGAATTCGGCATCCCTCCACAACGAATCGTGGAGGCTATGACGAAAATCCCGACAAGCGAGCAACTGTCTTCTCCTGAAGACTCGGCCTCACAAGTCATTGCTCAATTGGATTTACCCGACGATCAAGAACAGAAAGCATTGGCGCTTTATATGGGCATGCTTGCGCAATTGAAAATGGCGCAGGAGAACCCGAATGCGAAGATGGTCGCAGTTGCAGCCGGAGCCGGCGGTGCCGGTATGGCGGCCGCGGTGATGACTTCGCAACAACGCCGTGACGTTCTAAACAAATCGTTGGATCAAATGAATTCGAAGTTCTTTATGCAAGGACCTGGCGCTCTGAAACCAGAGCCGCAGGCTTTGCAAAGCTTCAATTCGAATTTGCAACAGGCGCCGGGTGATTTGATGGACCCGAACGCTTTACCGAAAGACCAAGTGAGCTTCGGTCAAGCGCAAGCACGTCCGGAAAAGCTTCCGCCATTTATGCAGAACAAAGAAGCGGCGATGGATCCCAAGCTGAAAGATCTGCAGGCGCAGATGCAAAATGTGGATCCAAATTCGAAAGAAGCGCAGGCTTTGATGAAGTCTTTGGCCGCACTTGGCGCATCGGCAGCAGCTCTGGAAAAGGGGATGAAGCTGGATCCGCAAAATGCACAGGCCTTGAAGGCTGAACAGATGCTGAATGGTAAAAATGCAGAAGCAGGTGCCGCTGGGGCCGCAGGACTGTCAGGATTGGCAGCTTTGGGGCTTGGTAACAATGACGAGGACTCGGACGAGATGGGTGGAGATCAATCTTCACCGGATCAACAGTTCGTCTTCGCGCAGGCACCAACGCATTTGGACCGGGCGACTCGCGGTGACGCCATCGGATCGCAAACCCAGTTTGGGGCGATGATGGCGGGCGGCGCGATGGCGCAAGGAATGGATGCATCCGACAAGCAGGCGAACGTTCAACAGCTGATGACTCAGGCTCAGTACCTGATCAAAAAAGGCGGCGGTGAAGCAAAAATCCAAATGGCACCGGAAGGTATCGGCCAGGTTCATATGAAAATGACCTTGCTGGACGGCAAGGTGAATTTGGAAATGCAAACCGAATCCAAAGAAGCGAAGAAGCTGATCGAAAGTTCATTGGGCGATCTGAAGACGCATCTGTCCCACCATCAATTGCAGGTGGACCAGGTGAAGGTCGATGTTGGAAATCAAACGTCGAGCGATACTCGGCAGGATTCCCAGCAGCGCCAACAAATGGACGCGCGTCAGGATCAATCGAAGCAACAGGCCCGAGATTTCTGGAGTGAATTCAACGGCGGTGGCAGCGGTGCATTCGAACGTCGCAGTGGCTTCAACGATGCTTCCGGAATCCGCGCTTATGGCGGCAGCAAACGCGAAACTCCTTTGGCTCCGGCCGGTTCAGCCTCTGCAGCTGTGAAAAGCTACACGGGGTCCGGAAAGGGTCGAGGTCTAGATTTGGTCGCCTAAGGTTGTGAGAAACTAGAGGGATGTTAGCAAGGAGCAAGCAATGGCCGTGATGGGCGTGAAGAACGGAACGAAATCTTATAGTGATGCTTCCCAGAACGATGTCGTTCGTGGCGGTGACGGAGTGAAATCCAACAGCGCCATGGATTTGGCAAAGTTCGGCGATGAAAACATCGGGGATGTCTTAAATAAGATTGCCGATCCGAACTGGGTTGATCCCTTGAAGAAAATGCGCACGGCCGGTAGCGATAAGATGGACAAAGATTCGTTTATGAAATTGATGATCGCACAGATGAAGCATCAAGATCCGACGAATCCCATGCAGTCGCACGAACTGGCGGCGCAGCTTGCCCAATTCAGCTCTGTCGAACAGTTGCAGAACGTAAATAAAACTTTGGAAGAAATGAAAGACGGTCAAAAGCCGACGGAAAGCTTCCAGGCTTTGAACTTTATCGGCAAAGCTGTCAGTGGAGATTCATCGAAACTGGTTCGCGTGAAGGGCGATCGCAGTCACGATTTCTCTTACACTCTGGCAGGCGATGCAAAAGAAGCGAAGCTCAAGGTTCGCAACAGCGCAGGCGAAATCGTTCGCACCATTGATATGAAAGAACTGAAAAAAGGTTCGAACAGTTTCACATGGAACGGTTTGGATGAACGTGGGCAAGCGGTACCAGCAGGAGAATATCAATTCTTCCTGGAAGCCACAGCAGCCAACGGTCAGAAGCTGGGAGTGAAAACAGATTTCGAAGGAATCATCTCTGGATTGAATTACACACCCGAAGGACCGGTGCTATTGGTCGGGACTCAAAGTGTGAAATTGAAAGACGTGAAGAAAATTGTGGACCCAAGTCTTATGAAGAACGACCAGAATGTAAAAAATAATTCTGGACAGGACTTGTTAAAGCAACCAGTCGCATCACAAAATGGAGAAAAGGGCGATGATGGCTTAAGAGCGGGTGATCCCGTTGCGCCACCAGCGTCGAATTTGATGAATAATGTTGGTATGTCTCGGGATATGATGGCTAAGCTAGAGAAAGAGACAAAGCCCGACAGTTCTCAGAAATAATCTTCAGAGAGTGATACGGCGAAACTGAAGAAGGAAAATAAAAAGTGGATATCAAGAAGGTCGGAAATTTTGAAAGCATGATTCAGCCGGATAAGGCGGGCGGTGCCATTGGCAAAGCTCAGATCCCGGGTGGACCCAGTTTTCAAGAGACCTTGAACGGAATCCAAAGTGGATTGCAAAAGCCAGAGATGGGGAAATCCCCAGCCGCGGTTGGTTTGCAGGCTTTGACTGCGGGGCAGCCTGCAGCGATCAACAAGGATGCCGTCAAGTTCTCGAATCATGCGGTTGAGCGCATGCAGACCCGAGGAATCTCGTTCAATAAGACCGATATGGAGCGATTGAATGATGCCGTCAACAGAGCCGCAAGCAAAGGCTCGAAGGACACCTTGGTGCTCATGAACGATTCGGCATTGATTGTCAGTGTGAAAAACAAAACGGTTGTGACGGTGATGGATCAGAATGCGCTCAAAGAGAACGTGTTCACGAACATCGACAGCACGATTGTGATGTAAGGGTAGTGTTAGGGTTTTAATGCCGGTCGAATATCGGCAGTGAGTTTTAAAAAAATTGAATAAGGGCTGGTCCTCGTAGAGGAAGCCCTCCAAACTCGGGTTCATGACTGATTGATTGAATCCGAAACGACATGGAGGTCGCAAATGGGAGTTCTCTCTTCATTATATACCGGTGTATCCGGTCTCGTCGCACAGGGTGAAGCGCTCGGAGTTGTTGGTGACAATATCGCCAATGCCAACACCGTCGGTTTCAAATCTTCTCGTGCCGAATTTCAAGACATTCTTTCTAAAGACTTGAAAGGGATCTTGGGTGGTAACCAGATCGGTCGCGGTACAAAAATCGGTGCCGTCAATCCCATCATCACTCAGGGTAACGTCGATGCGACGGATAAGGTCACGGACCTTGCGATCTCTGGTGAAGGTTATTTCCAGGTTAAAGGAAGCGATGGCACGTCTTATACACGTGACGGATCTTTCCACTTTGACCGTGAAGGGTACTTGGTTACAAACGACAACCAACGCGTTCAAGGTTTCCAGGCCGATGAAAAAGGTGTGATCTTGAACAAGACGGATAACATCCGTTTCCCTCGCGCGCTGATCCCAGCAAAAGCGACAAAAGAAGTGAAAATGGATTTGAACTTGGATTCGCGTGTCGAGGCGAACAAGAAATTCGATATCAAAGATCCATATACGACTTCGCACTACTCGACGGGCGTTGAGATGTTCGACTCTCAAGGTAACAAGCACTTGGTGACCATGTTCTTCAATAAGACGGCGGATCGTCAGTGGGAATATCGTGGTGTTGTTGACGGAAAAGAAATGACGGGTGGAACTCCGGGTGAACTGGGTGAAATCTGCGCTGGTAAATTGGAATTCACAGTTGACGGTAAATTGAATACCCAAGAAATGACCAGCAGCAACTTCAACTTCGCTGGCGGGGCTTTGCAAGATCAAAAGATCAAGCTGAACTTCGGTGATGCGATTGGTGAAGGCGGTAAGGGTCTCGAAGGTTCGAAACAGTACGGTAAGGATTCAGATTTGATCACATGGCACCAAGACGGTGCGGCGGCAGGTACGATCACAAACTTGTCATTCAATGACCAAGGTATCCTGACGGCATTGTACTCGAACGGTGAAGCACAGGATTTGTCGCAGATCGCTTTGGCGAAATTCGAAAATCCAGAAGCTCTGTTCAAAGTCGGTAACAACCGTTTGAAAGAATCTCGTGATTCAGGTCTGGCCGCCCTTGGAGCTTCAGGCCGCGCGGGTCGCGGTAAACTGTTCGCAAAATCTTTGGAACGTTCGACTGTCGACTTGGCTGCCGAATTCGTCAACCTGATCCAGAATCAGCGCGGATTCCAGGCCAATGCGAAAACGATCACAACGACCGATCAACTGTTGGAAGAAGTGATCCAACTGAAACGATAATAGATAATTAAAGAACCGCCCTCTGACCTCCAATTAGGGGCGGTTTTTCGATAATTTCTCCATGTCAAAGGCTTCGACACTCCCGTCGAAGCCTTTTTTATTTGAGCTCACGACGACGCCTCTCATTCTTCTGCAATCCCGGTAGAATCCTTGATCTAAAACAGGTACAAGAAGCTTCTTATTTGACGAGGAGTCTTTATATGAAAATCGTTGGTTTTGTTGTTGCTATGGCTCTCAGTGCGTCGGCATTTGCTCAGTCTTGCTACGTTTTGAGCACATTGGATGCATCTTTGGCAGAAACTGTTTCTGACAGCATCCCTGCTGAAATTTGCGTTGATCAGGTTGCAATCGATTTGCGTTCCAGCACGATCGAAGTTGTCAGTTCAAAATCGCCTTCGGCCGTTCAAGGCTTGAAGCTGACAAGTTTGGTTCGTCAAACCGAAGATCAGTATTCTTTCGAATCATCTGGCGTTGTATCTGAATTCGATTACGGCACTCGCCAAGAAAAAATCACTTTGAAGGTTTCGGGCCGCACCGATTTCTTGGGTCAGGGCGATGCTTCTGCACTTTCGGTTTCAGTGGACGCGTTCATTAACAGCGATCCTTTCCACTCTGAAGGTTACACTTACCCAATGGTCTACGAATTGCGTAAGTAATCTTTCAGGATTTCAATTTTGAATTCGAAGAACCCCGGTCACAAGCCGGGGTTTTTATTTGATCAGGTCTTCAAAAGATCGATCATCATCTGCCGGACTTTTTCAGCTTCGGTGCGAATCTGCACGCGTCGATCTTGCGGATCTGAAGCCAAGTCAGCCGATTGTAAAGAAGGTCGATACAAAGCGCAGCGCACGCGAAACACTGGAATCCTCTTCAGAAAGAACGGCAGATTCAACGAGCGATACTTCATCAAGCCTTCGCCAAAGAACTTCGAGAAGGGCTGAACGAATTCAATCCATTCGTTCGGGATTTGAAACGGCACGCTCCAGTTTTCAGACCCCGTGTGCGCGACGACCAAGATCGGCGCCTGAGCCCGAATCGCAAGTTCAATAAATCGGGACGAGCGAAATTCTTGGACGGCATGAACATCGCCAAAAAAAGTATTCGCCCCTTCAGGAAAAACAACAAGATCCGTTCGTTCCGCTTGCGAGAAGTTGGCCAGCAGCTCATCGAAAGTTTGCGGATGATCGGACTGCGAAAGATACTCGCCGACGATTTTTGTCAGCGGGTTTGAATAAAACCACTTGTCCACCACGCCTTGCGGAGTGCGATCACCGCCGCCAGATTTCACTGCTTCCAATGTCAAAGCCGACATGGCGGGGAGCCACGACAGCGGCGTTGAATGATTGATCGCCACGACCAAGCGCGGTTCTTTCATCACTTCCATAAAATCGGGCGTGGATTTGAAGTCGGTTTCTTCGATCCAGGTTTTGTGAATCGCTGTCAGAAATTCAGAATAATCTGACAGCTGACGTGGCATTACACACCTAGATAGCTGCGGCGGACACTGTCATCGTTCAGAAGATCTTGGCCTTTGCCTTCCAACGTCACTTTGCCGGTTTCGATCACGTAAGCGCGATGCGAGACCTTTAAAGCCATGCGGGCATTTTGCTCGACCAAAAGAATCGTCATTCCTTGCGAGTTCACCTTTTGGATGATCTCGAAAATCTGCGACACGATTCGGGGCGCCAGTCCCAAAGAGGGCTCATCCAAAAGAAGCAATTGCGGCCGTGCCATCAATGCGCGGGAAATCGCCAGCATCTGCTGCTCACCGCCGGACATGGTTCCAGAAACCTGTTTGATACGCTCTTTGAGACGGGGAAAGAGCTGAAAGCACATTTCAATATCTTTTAAGATCTCGATCTTATCGTTGCGGTGGTAAGCGCCCATTTCCAGATTCTCAAGCACCGTCATGGTCGGAAAAACACCGCGACCTTCTGGCGATTGCGCCAGGCCCAGGCTGACACGCTGATAAGATTTGAAATTTTGTAAGGACTGATCTTTGAAAAGGATCTGGCCTTGGGATTCAACGATTCCGGACAAAGCGCGAAGGGTGGTGGTTTTACCCGCACCGTTGGCGCCAATCAAAGAGACGACTTCGCCGGCTTTGACTTCGAAGCTGACACCTTTCAAAGCATGAATCGATCCGTAATGAACGTGAAGATCTTGAACCTTCAAGAGCGGATTCATGTCGTTGTTCCTCCGTGCAATTCGGCATCGGCGCCCAGGTAGGCTTCGATGACCTTTGGCGAATTTTGAATCTGCTTCGGAGTTCCCTCTTCGATTTTCACGCCGTGGTCCAAAACCACGATGCGCTCGCAGATTCCCATCACCAATTTCATATCATGCTCAATCAGAAGAACCGTCAAGTTAAAGTCTTTTCGGATTTTTGCGATCGTTTCCATCAAATGATGGGTTTCGTTGTGATTCATGCCGGCGGCCGGCTCGTCCAGGCAAATCAGCTTCGGATCGGTGGCAAGCGCGCGGATGATCTCAAGCTTTCGCTGTTCGCCGTACGGCAAAGAGCTGGATTCGTCGTTGGCTTTCTTCCCGAGATTAAAGATCGAAAGCAAATCCATCGCTTTTTTGGTGAGAGCTTTTTCTTGCTCTTTAAATTGCGGAGTTTGCAAAACCGCCGCCGCCATTCCGTAAGTCTGATGCTGGCCACCTGCGATCAGAACGTTCTCTAACACGGTCAGATCTTTAAAAAGACGAATGTTTTGAAAAGTCCGAGTCACACCCAGATGTGAAATCTCGAAAGGCTTTTTGCCTTTGATCGACTGACCATTGAAGATCACATCACCCGAAGTCGGCGTGTAAACACCGGTCAGCATATTGAAGCAGGTGGTCTTGCCGGCGCCATTCGGGCCGATCAATCCCATCAATTCGCCTTGATTGATATGAAAGCTCAAAGAGTCGACGGCTTTCAAGCCCCCGAACTGCATGGTCATATTTTGCGTTTCAAGAAGCTTCATGATTTCACCTGCCCGGCGCGACGACGTCTTAAGATGTCGCTGAGCTCAAGATTTCCGAAAAGACCTTTCGGTCGAAGGATCATCAAAAGAACCAAAGACAAAGCGTAAATCACCATGCGCAGATCGACGCCGGTGATTTCTTGCAAAGGACGAAGCAGCTCTGGCACAACGGTGATAAACACAGCTGCCATCAAAGATCCGCTTAAGCTTCCCATGCCGCCCAAAACAACCATGATCACCGCATCCACACTGCGCATGAAAGCAAATGAAGATGGATTCAGATAAGCCGCATAATGGGCAAAGATCGATCCGGCAATGCCGGCAAAGAAGCTAGAAAGAACAAAGGCGCGAACTTTGGATTGGGTCGTGTTGATTCCCATCGCTTCAGCGGCGACTTCGTCCTCGCGCACGCTCAAGAAAGCGCGCCCATGCGACGAACGGATCAAACGCCAAATCGTAAAGAAACAAATCAAAATCCACAAAAGTGCGTGCGAATAGCCGATCACGAATTTGCTGACGATAAATCCGCCCAAATCCCAATCGTTGGGACCGGCGATGCCGTACATTCCGCGTGCACCACCCACCGCCGGCGTGTTCAACAGAACCACACGAATGATTTCACCGAAACCCAAAGTCACGATCGCCAGGTAATCGCCCTTCAAACGCAAGGACGGAAGACCCACCAAATATCCAGCCGCTGCCGCAGCCAAGCCCCCGGCAATGGCGTAAATCAAAAACGAAAAGATCTGCAATCCGCCAGGCGCGACCGGAATCAAAGTGCTCAAGTAAGCCGAAGTATAAGCGCCAACCGCCATAAAGCCCGCGTGGCCCAATGAAAACTGGCCGGTGTAACCGTTGACCAGATTCAGGCTCATCGCCAGAAGCATATTGATCATGACATAGATCAAAGTCAGCTGGATGAACGAGTTGAAGGCGAAATCGATTCCCCAGCCAACCACAAAAAGACCGGCAAAGCTGATCAGTGGGATTTTCAAAGACTGCATGAGATTTTTCATCAGACTTTCTCCACCGTGTTTTTACCCAAAAGACCTGCCGGACGGAAAATCAAGATCACGATCAAGATACCGAAGGCCAAAGCATCTCGGTAAGTCGAAGACAAGTAACCCACGACCATTTCTTCCGAAAGACCCATCAATAGACCGCCCAGCACAGCACCCGTGATATTTCCAATTCCACCCAAGACGGCGGCGACGAAGGCTTTCAGACCGATCATCATTCCCATCAAAGGTTCGATTTTTGGATATTTCATTCCGACAAGCACGCTTCCGACACCCGCTAGCGACGAGCCGACGATGAAAGTGAAAGCGATAATGCGATCGGTGTTCACGCCCATCATACTGGCGACCGGCATATTGGTGCTGACCGCGCGCATGGCTTTGCCGATTTTGGTTTTATAGATCAAGAAGTTTAAAGCGACCATCATCACCGCAGTGACCAGCAAGACCGTGATATCCAAGGTCTTCAGCGGAACGCCTCCGATGTCGGCTAAAACAGAATCGTTCAGAACGCTTGGGAAAACTTTTGGATCGGCGCCGAAAACAACCTGGCCAAAATATTCCAAGAACAAAGAAATCCCGATCGCCGTGATCAGGATGTTGAGCTTCGGTGCTTTTCGCAAAGGTCGGTAAGCGAAGCGCTCGATCGCCAAACCCACCAGACTGCAGGCCACCATCGAAGCAGCCAACAGAATCACCAAGGTCAAAACTCCAGGTTTTTCAGTTCTCCCCAGTAGCATGGCCGTATAATACGAAGCAAAAGCTCCGATCATGTAGACATCCGAATGGGCAAAATTGATAAGTTGAAGAATTCCGTAAACCATCGTGTATCCCAAAGCGATCAGTGCGTAGATGCTTCCGAGACTGGTTCCGTTGATCACATGCTGAAGAAAATCTTCCATGTTGTTTGTACCTGTCGTGGTGATTAAGAAAGGGTCCCAGCTTCAGTTTGAAGCCGGGACATATGAAGTCAATCGATTATGGATTGACGGTCGTGACGTACTTGTAATCAGGACCTTGAACTTGAACGACAACCGCAGATTTAACCGCATTGCGTTTCTCGTCGATCGAGATCTTACCAGTCGCGCCGACGAATTCTTTGATCATCGCCAATTGGTCACGGATCGCAGTCGCTTTCACTTCAGGAGCGGACTCGATCGCTTTCAAAAGCATGCGTGTCGCATCGTATGCGACAGAAGAAAGACCGTCTGGCAGTTTGTTGTATTTCGCTTTGAACTTGGTCAAGAACTCGACGGAAGCCGGCTCTTTGCTTTCAGGCGAGTAGTGGTTTGAAAAGTAAGCGCCATTGATCGCGTCTTTTCCGATTTCCGAAAGCTTCGGAGAATCCCAGCCGTCGCCACCCAAAAGAACCGCTTTGATCCCCAGTTCACGAGCTTGGCGAGCAATCAAACCCACTTCTGTGTAGTAACCAGGAACGAAGATCGCTTCTGGATTTTTTGATTTGATCTGAGTCAGCTGAGCTTTGAAATCCACGTCCTGAGATTGGTAGCTGGTATCGATGACGATCTCTCCGCCCAATTCTTTGAACTTTGTAATGAAGAAATCAGCCAAACCGACCGAGTAATCTGATTTCACGTCACGCAAGATCGCAACTTTTTTAAACTTCAGATTCTCATTGGCGAATTTTGCCATCACAGTTCCTTGGAACGGATCGATGAAGCAAGCACGGAAAATATAATCGCCAATTTCGGTGACTTTCGGATTTGTCGAGCTTGGTGTCAGCATCGGAATTTTTTTGTTCTGAGCGATCGGAGCCGCCGCCAACGAGCGCGAGCTTGCCACTTCACCCAACAAAGCGACGACTTTATCTTGCTCGATCAAACGAGTCACAACCGAAGCCGCTTCTTCGGCTTTACCTTGGTCGTCCAAAGTGATGACTTTGATTTTCTTTCCTTTGATTCCGCCAGCCGCATTCACTTCTTCGACAGCCAAACGAATTCCTTCATCTGTGCTTTGTCCGAATGTTGCTTCTGAACCTGTCATCGAACCGAAATGTCCGATCAAGATCTCATCGCTGTTCTTTTTTGTACACGCGGTTAGCGCCGAAAGCGCCACCAAAACTGATAACAAAACCTTCATGTCTCCTCCTTGACAATTGTTGGATAACATATTGATAACATGACGAAATTTCGAAGGAGTCAATGAAGGGCACAAGCGCAGAAAGCGCAAGCGTCAATTTGCCAGCAAGTTCGCAAGTGCCAGATAATCTTTCGGAGTTGGTTTTTCCCGATTGATCGCAAGATCAAATGGAACCTTCACAATTTGTTCACCTTGAACTCCAAACATGACATCGCGATCACCACGAAGCAAACCTTCGAGCGCGGCGGCACCCAATCGGCTGGCCAAAATACGATCCATCGCTGTCGGAGTTCCGCCCCGTTGAATGTGACCCAAGATGCAAACCTTGGCTTCAAGTCCTGATTTTTTTCGAATCTGCTCGGCCAAATCGTAAGCGCGACCCGGTTTCTGACCTTCGGCCGCGACTAAAATCGAACTTGTTTTGCCCTTGGCTTGACCGATTTTAATGCGATCGATCGCTTGATCCACGGTGATCACCACATCTGGCGCAAAAATCAGCTCGGCTCCACCGGCCAATCCAACATGCGAAGCGATCAAACCCGAATTGCGACCCATCACTTCGACGATGAACAAACGATCGTGACTTGCGGCCGTGTCGCGAACCTTGTCAATCGCTTCCAGAGCGGTGTTCACGGCGGTGTCGAAACCGATCGTGTTGTCCGTGCCGTAGATATCGTTATCAATTGTTCCGGGGATTCCGGTGATTGGAAACTGATGTTCATCAAACAGGGCATGCGCCCCACGAAAAGATCCATCGCCCCCAATGCAAACCATGCCTTCGATACCTTCGGCCTTCAAATTCGCAGCGGCTTGCTTGCGATACTCGGGTTTCAAAAACTCTTGGCTGCGACCCGTTTTCAAAACGGTCCCGCCACGCTGAATGATATTGGCGACAGATCGCAAGCTCATCGGCTGAAATTTCTTTTCCAGCATTCCGGAATATCCACCGATAATGCCGACCACATCGACGTTTTGCGAGAGAGCTGCGCGAACCACGGCGCGAATCCCGGCATTCATGCCCGGAGCGTCACCACCACTTGTGTAAACACCGATCTTTTTCATGGATTCAGGTTAAGCCTTGGGGAGGGGGGCGGGCAAGCTTTGTGGTGTTTCGCGTGTCATGTGGGCCGTGCGTCCGTGCAATCGGGCTGGGCGCCCCCGGCTTCTGCCGCCCCGAACCCGCTATGGACGGCCATCGTACCTAGCCGGCCGCGACCGTCCATTCCAATGTTTGGGGGAGATTCATTCGTATGGTTTTGGGGGAATTCACTCATAGATTTTTGTTGCGCTGATGCCCTCAGAGAAATGACTTCCAATTGGGAGTCATTTCTCTGAGGGGGCTTCAGACTCCTGCCTCACAAAGTTCGGAACCAACTGGTTCCAGACTTTGTGAGGGGACTTAAAAACCCACCTCGCACCGCTGTGACGACCACTCCCAGCCCTCCAACCACTCCCCAGAAAATAAAAAACCCGGATCTTTCGACCCGGGTTTGAGTGGTTCAGCTTAAAACTGAATCAAGGGCAAATTACTTCACCATTGATTTGAATTCAGCACCAGCGCGGAACTTTGGAGTCCATGCAGCTGGGATTTTGATCGCTTTACCAGTTTGTGGGTTGCGACCAACGCGTGCTTTGCGTTTTGCTTTTGTGAAAGTACCGAAACCAACGAGTTTTACATCGTCGCCTTTTTTCACAGATTTTTTGATGTTTTCGAAAGCGCAGTTCAGGATATTTTCAGCCTGAGCTTTAGTGCAAGACGCTTCAGAAGCGATTTTTTCGATGAGTTGTTGTTTGTTCATCGTGAACTCCCTTGTTGTTGTGTTCTTTGGCCATACCCCTGGCCAGCAGACTGATTAGAGGACCTAAATTGCCAAGGGTCAAAGTTTTTTTTCGAACTGAAAGGAATTGCGTCAGGCTCTAGCAGAAAATCTTAAGATTCGTTTTCAAATTCTGATTCATCACCAGGCAATGGATCCTGCACGGATCCTCCATCTTGAGTCGGAATGCGAAACTTTTCATCGGCCCACATTCCTAAATCCAAAAGACGGCATCGCTCTGAGCAAAAGGGGCGAAATGGATTTTCTGCGGAAAAGAGCGCATCTTTTCCGCAATAAGGACATTTCACTTTCCGAATTTTTGCATCAGACATAAATGAAATGTCTCACAGAATGGACAAAATTAGAAGCCTTGCACGCCGCAATTTGCTTGAGAACAGCGAACCATGCGGCCTGTGGCAGCAACGGCGCCGTTGAAAATCAAACGATAGTTCCAGGCCACGTCTTCTAATTTTCCCTCGTTCACCTGGAATTGGAACAGAAGACCGCCGGAATTGTAATACAGATCGTAACCTGGGGCGTTGCCGCGCAATTCGAAACCTTTCGAATTGTTGATCGGCCAGATCGACATATTCAATACCATCGGATTGTAGATGTTGCTGTTGTTGAAAGTGTTGAAGCCAAACATGCCTAAGATAAATTGCTTAAAGCTTGGAAGGCTGTACCAGTAAGTCGAGCATGAATATGGATTCGTGCACCAGTTGCCCTGCATGGCACGCATCACCATCTTTACCGAACTGGCCTGCGAGCCATCGGCAAAAATCATAATGTCATGCATGCCCGTGTTCAGCAAATTTGAGCAAGTCGCAGTTCCGCCATTCGAAGCGCCACGATCGCATGTGCGCATCGCATATTTCAGAACATTCAACATGCCGGTTTGCATGACATAAGAAGTTCCGTTGTTCGGAAGCATTTGATTCATCTGAGTATTCTGCGCGTAGAAAGCCAGACGCGTATTATACGGAACGATCGGGTTGACCGGGGTTGGATTCAGCGTTGCTCCGCCGTCGCCGCCTGATTTTCCGCAAGCTACGATCAACGATGCCGTCAGGCCCGCTGTCAGGAAGTACAATAAGATCGTCAGCTTTTTCATAAAAATCCTCCGCTACACCAGGAAGGAAATACATAAGACGTGCCGATCTTGGCCTGGCGGCAAACAGTGTGGAAAGCCTTCCATTTTGTTTTCACAGGGAAATTCTCATTTTGAGACAGTTGAAACTGTCTAAACTTTAGATAGGGTGCCATTCCAGGCGAACACCGTGCCATTTATTTAAGATATTTTGCGAGCTCGGATCAAAAGGCCGATGATACCTGAAATCACGATGCCCAAGGCAACCCACGAAGACAAAGTCCAGCCGGCAATCAGCTCGCCACGGAAATCATCGCGGAAAGATTCCATCATCAAGCGACCGACGCCATGAAAGGTGATCCAGAAAAAGAAAAGAAGTCCCGCTTGTGCGGCAAAGATCTTTTTTTTCTCGATGCGAATCAAAACAAAGTAAAGAATCAGCTCCCAAATCACGGCATACAACTGCGTCGGATGTCGCATGGCTTGCGAAGGATCCCACGCCAAGCGGATCGCCCACGGCAAATCGCAGGTTCGGCCAAAACAGCAGCCGGCCAAGAAACAGCTGATCCTTCCTAAGCCATATCCCAAAGCAATGATGGGCGCATAGAAATCGGCCCAGTGAAAGAACGAGATTTTTTTGATTTTCGTGTAAAGAAAGCCGCCCAAAAGAGCCAGCAAAAATCCGCCAAAGAAAACAAAGCCGCCTTCCCAGAACTGCAGCACGCGAATCCAGTCGTCTAAATAATATTGGGGGGCTTCATAAAAGATATGCAGCAGACGTCCACCCAAAAAGCCACCAACCATCAACACGAAGCCGATATCCAAAGCGATTGTGCGATTCTCGCCAAGCCAATCAGCGCGCTTGGCGGTGAAGAAAATCAGAAAGCAATAAAGGATCGAAAGGTAGACAAGGTAAGTGGGAAGGATGATCGAATCTGAAATATGAATTTCAGGAAACATCAGGCTTTAGCGCCCTCAGGGGTTTCGCTCTTCGACTTTTTTTCGAAGAGCATCAAGATCAGCAGCAGGCCAACACCACAGACGATCGCCGAATCCGCCACATTGAAAGCGGGCCACGAATACTGATTTTGAATATGGAAATCCAAAAAGTCGACCACGTAACGGAAACGCAAGCGATCGATGTAATTGCCGATCGCGCCGCCAAAGACCATCGACAGCGCGATGATCTGAGGCATGTCGTTGTTCTTTACTCCGCGCAAGATGATCAAAATAATCAAAAGCGCAAATGGTGGCATGGCCAAGAAGAACATTTCGCGGAAGCCCGGATGGCTCTCAGCCAAGAAGCCGAAAGCCGCACCAAAGTTTCGCACGTAAGTGATGTTGAAATAGTTCGGGATGACAGGCACCGAATCACCCAATTGAAAGTGAGTGTGAATGTACATCTTGGTCAACTGGTCGATCGCAATCAACAGTGCTGAGATCCCGGCTAAAATCACGTACTTTTTGTTCATCACTGCTCTTCCTTATTCCAACTTAGCTCAGGTTATCCAAGTGCCTGAGCACATTTGCCGCAAACCCCAGGATGCGCGGAATGTTTTCCGGTATCCGTCGAGTACACCCAACAGCGCAGACATTTTTCGCCCGCCGCTTTCGATGCTGTGACCTCATATGATCCTAAGAGAAGCTCAACGTCCGAGACAATGAAAAACTCGCGCAGGTCGGAAGATAGGCCGCCCTTGCCATGGAATGCTTTGAGGTTCTCAAGCAACTGGCCTTCCGCCTTGACCGTGACCTTGGCTTCGAGACTTGCGCCAATCGTTTTGTCGGTGCGCAGGCCTTCCAAAACCTTTTGCACATCACCACGAGTTTTCAAAAGATCTTCAAACAGCGCCGCAACCTTCGCGTTGTTCCAGTGCGCAGGAGCAACCGGGAAATCCAACAAAAAGACGGACTCTTTCTTTTCACCTTTGACGTACTGATAAGATTCTTCGGCCAAGAACGAAAGAACAGGCGCCATCATGCGGATCAGATAATCGGTGATCGTGTGGATCACGGTCTGAGCCGACCGACGAGCCTGACCATCGGCCTTCCAGGTGTAAAGACGATCTTTCAAGACATCCAAATAGGTCGCCGACAAATCGACGGTGAAGAACGTGTTGAGACCGTGATAAACTTTGTAGAACGCGTATTCGTCATAAGCGGTCGTCAGTTTCTGATTCAAGTCAAACAAACGTCCCAAAGCCCACTGATCCAAAGCGGTCATTTGATCGTAAGGCACCGAGTCTTTCGCCGGATCGAAATCCGAAGTCGCGCCCAACAAAAAGCGCATGGTGTTGCGGATGCGTCGGTAAGTTTCGGTAACGCGATCAAATTCTTGCTGACCACATTTCACGTCGCCGCCGTAATCTTCGTACACGGTCCAAAGGCGGATGATCTCGGCGCCGGATTTTCCGGCCACTTCGTTCGGATCCACGACATTGCCTTTTGATTTGCTCATCTTCATGCCTTGCGAATCCATCACAAAGCCATGCGTCAGCAACGCCTTGAAAGGCGCTTGGCCGTTGGTTGCGATCGACGAGATCAAAGACGTATTGAACCATCCGCGATGCTGATCGCTTCCTTCAAGGTAGATGTCCGCTGGGAAGCTCATGCCGTGACGCTTTTTCTGAACGGCGGCATGGCAAACGCCCGAATCGAACCAAACGTCGAAGATGTCTTTTCCGTGACGGAAACCTTGCGAACCAAAGTCCGCATCTTTTTCATTCAAGTTTTTGCGACGAACTGTATCGCCAACAAAATGTTCAGCCGAATATTTAAAGAAAGCTTCGATGCCGCCTTCTTTTTCCATGGTGTCGGCGACTTTCATCATCACATCGAAATCGATCAAAGGCTTTCCGGTCTTCACGCAGTAGAAGACAGGGATCGGAACACCCCAGATGCGTTGACGGCTTAAGCACCAGTCAGGCCGACCTTCCATCATTGCGCGGAAACGGGCTTCACCCCAAGCCGGGAAGAATTCGATTTCGTCGATGGCTTTCAGCGCAACTTTGCGCAGTTCTTTGCCTTCCATATCAAGACCGACAAACCACTGTGGTGTCGCACGGAAGATCAACGGAGTTTTCGAACGCCAACAATGCGGATAGCTGTGCTCGATTTCTTTATGACCCAACAGTGCGCCGATTTCTTTCAAACGTTCGATGACCAGCGGATTGGCTTTGAAAATGTTGGTGCCTTGATACTCGGGAACTTCGTCCGTGTATTTTCCGGCTTCGTCCACCGGCGATAAAATTTCCATCCCGTATCGAAGACCGACCTTATAGTCATCCGCACCATGGCCCGGAGCCGTGTGTACGGCGCCAGTTCCGGCATCACCCGTGACGTGATCGCCCAGCACGATAAGAGAATCACGATCATAGAATGGATGACGGGCTTTTCCGTATTCGAGCTCTTTGCCTTTGATCACAAAGCCCGTGTCCTGCAAAGAAACACCGGTGTCTTTTTCAACAAACTCTTTCAAATTTTTTGCGATCAAGATCAGGTCGCTGCCGGTGTCGAAAAGCGTGTAATCAAAATCAGCATTCAATGCCACACCCAAGTTGGCAGGCAATGTCCAAGGAGTCGTCGTCCAGATCACAACCGAAACAAGCTTTGCAGGGTTGCCGAGCTTCTTCAGCGTGCCGGCATCGCGGATCGGAAACTTGACGTAGATCGCAGGAGACTTGTGCGGATGGTATTCGACTTCGGCATCGGCCAAGGCCGTGTGCAAAGTCCAGTTCCAGTAAACGGGTTTCGTTCCCAGGTAGATCAGACCTTTTTGGTAAGCGCGTGCAAATTCACGAACCTCTTCGGCTTCGTAATCGGCTTGCATCGTGTAATACGGATGATCCCAATCGGCCATCACGCCCAAGCGTTGGAATTGCGGGCTTTGGTGCGCGATCCATTTCGTCGCTTCGGCCCGGCAAAGCTCGCGGATTTCGGTGTCCGATTTTTCTTTCGCTTTCGGTCCCAGATTTTTCATCACTGCATGCTCGATCGGAAGACCGTGACAGTCCCAACCTGGAATGAAGGGCGCCCAAAAACCTTTCATGTTTTTGTACTTGATGATGATGTCTTTCAAAGTTTTGTTGAAGGCGTGACCAATGTGGATCGATCCGTTGGCGTAAGGCGGGCCATCTGGAAAACCGAAATTCGGTTTGCCTTCATTTTTCTTCATCAGCTTTTGATAGATTTTGTCTTGCTGCCATTTTTTAATGATTTCCGGTTCTTTGGTCGCCAAATTTCCTTTCATTGGGAAATCAGTTTGCGGCAATCGAACCGTCGATTTGTAATCGGGAGTAGCAGACATTCTTACCTCTCAAGCTAGAATAGCTAAACTATTGGAACTTAAGGGAATCAGTCAACTTCAGAGGTTGTATGGTCGGTCTAAATTTCTCTTATCGCAGAAGGCCTTTGACCTGATTGTAGCCAATGGCCAGTAAAAGGCGCAAAGCTTCGGCGTCCGAACTCAGATTGAACTGGATTTTGACTTCTTGAATCATGTCCATTGACCTGGAATCCAGGCCTGCAGGCCCCGAATTGGTCGCCACAGCGCCAGCCGCTAGCGTCGGGGACGAGGCCGAAGGAGTTGGCGCTTGATAAGACGCATAAGTAGGTGTCTGGGGAGCCGCATTGGTTGCGGGACGGGCGAGTGCCGGGCCTTCTTCGATTTTGGATTCTGCCTGTGGCGGACGCAAATCTTGCGAGCGGATGCGAATTGTCTGACTTCCAGCAGAAGCCGCTGGCGTTCCGGCCGGAGATTCCAGCACTTCGAATTCGCCGATCATACCGGCCAGATTTTTCAGCTCGTTTTTGAAGTTCTGAATGCTGGGTCTTTCCAACGCGCCATCGCCTTGCAGCTTGGCTTTCAGATACAGGCTGACCAGTACGTCCGGGGTTGTCGCCAATTCCTTGATGTTCTCACTCTGGTTTTGCAACCAAGCATAGGCGTGCACCAAAGTTTCCTTGGTGTAAGCTTGCGGCGGAAGTGGATTCATCAACGTAGACATGACGACTGAAATTCCCCTCTTTCATTTCCGTCTGTATCAAAGACTTGCTCGATTTTTAGAACTCAAAGACCAGGAAAGATAGATTTGGATCCGCCTTCAATCAACATCAAAAACCAAATGCCACTGCGAAGAAAAACTAATAATGCTCAAAGAATGATCAGAACTTCCGATGAGTCGACGCTTGACACTGTCTAAACTCTCAACACCTGCTGCCTAAAACGTCCCTTTTCAAAAAGTCCCGATCTCAAAGCGATTGGATTCCTGTTCAAGGCCATTTCCTTGGCATCCCATTGGCACCATTGCCAATTATTGAAAACCATAGACCGAAAGGAACCCCATGAAAACTCAGTTTTTTGCTTTGGCTCTTTCTGCCACTATGATCGCCAACCCTTTGGCTGTTTTCTCTCAGGAAACGAAGCAGGCTGCGGCGAAAGAGGAATTGTCAGTACCGGTGTCTCAGCTGACGGCTGAAGACAAGGTCAAGTACCTGCCGACAATCATCAAATCTCAAGAAAAAACTGTCGAAGAGTTGCGTGCGACTTTGGCTTCTGTTGGGGCTTCCATCGCGCAGATCGACGGGATTAAAAAATCTTCGGGCGATGATGTTGAAAAAGCGATTAAGTACGGACAAGCGATCATCGCCGCCTTCAACGGATGGATCGCGACTCATAAAGATGCTTCAAACATGAAAGCTTACGCGACCGTTGCCGGTGCTCTTTTGACGGCGGTGGCCCGTCGTTACAATCCTGAAACTCACACTCTTCAGTGGGGTGCTTACGAAGCGAAAGCGCGTCCAAAGAACGTCGCGACCATTATCGACGAAGCTTTGGCGGATGTCAGACAGATTCCTCAGGCGGCCGAAGTTTCAGCTGAACTGTTGGAGCTGCGCGCACAAGTTGAAAAACAAAACAGTCTCTTCATGCAAATCGCCGACACCGTTGGCTTTGGCGGAACGACCCAAGATGCTTTGACAGCTCTGAGCGCGATTAGCATCATTGTTCACAGTATCTCTCCTAAGTTGGCAAAATACGCTGACGGTGTGATGGGGAAAGTTCTTCCACAGCTGCAAAAAGCAAAACGAACCGGTACGGTTTCAGCGGCCGGTGCGGATTTCGGAAGCATCGCGGCCTTGTTCTTGGGTATGAATACCGAAGAAGCGGGCAAGATGATGGCTGAAACACAATTGAATTTGACCCAGACGAAAGCAAAATTGACCGAAGAAATCGCTCGTCGTAGCGCGATGGTCGAAATGTTGCGAGCCAAGCAATAATCCCAAATAAGGAACGCGCTTGTTATTTAGACTGCTTCTCTCCCTCTCTTTGATATTCACCTCCATTGGCAGTTCAGCCCAGCTGATCTGCCATGGTGCTCATAATAAAGCGCGGGTCGAATATAAAGCTTGGTTCTTCGACAATCTGAATAAGCAATACAATGACGTCGTCTTTGATCGCAGCCTGCAAGATGTTCTATCTCCGGACTTCTCGCAGGTCAGCCGTTTCGCGTTGATCAAGAAATATCGTTTGCGCTCGCAGGCCAAGAAGCTTCGCTCTTTGCTTGAGGACATGAAGGATCTTGAAAAGCTGCAGGCCAAAGACAAAGTCGCCTTGTACGACATTCGCGAAGTGGCAAAAAAAATCGATGACCTCGCGTTTTTAAGTGACCCCAGCGTCACCAAAAAAATGACGAAGGAAGAAAAACGCCAGTACCATCAGTGGCGTCATTCCGTTTTGACTCACGGACTGAAGAGATTCCTTTTTGAAGGCAGCTCGGTTTCGGAAGAAACGCAAAAAAGCATCTGGCAGCGTCTTCGCCCGCATCTGAAAGCGCGCTACGCCTGGTTCCTGCTTCGCGTTCCGCATATGAAAGAAGATCTCATTCCGGAAGAACTTTGCATGGACGTCGCCTGGAATGGTCTGCAGGCCAATCAGATGAAACTTGCCAAGTATCGCAACTCGAGAATGCAGTCGCTTGGGAATGTCTTTATCACGATGTGGAATGTGGGCTTGCTGACAGCTTTATTTGTCGGCGTGCCGTTGGGAACATACGGATACACAGCTTATAAAAATGCCGAAATGCAAGGGCACGAGACCGTCGTTAAATTTCTAAATCCCGCCCTGAAGCAAAGTTCAGAGATGGCGAAGGCCGATTACAGAATTCAAGGCGACGATATGTTTGTCGAAAACTTTAAAAAAGATTTCCACGCCGATCATGGTCGCGAACCAACGGCGGAAGAAATCAAAATGGCCGTTTTGCTTGTTCAAGCCAATGATGCCGTGGCCGCGACAGCCCCTGCTGCTCCGGTTGGGAACGGGATGCCCGAGCTGAGATCTTCGGATTTTACGCCGGCCGCTCCGGCGACGAACGGTCCACAAAAAACAGAGCCGGTCCATTCGACTTCAGCTCCATCCCCACAGTCGTCTTTGAACCGACAGGTTGAATGGGTTTCGGCGGCGAATATAGAGGCCTCGCAACAACGAGCCGTCCAAGCGCAGCCGCCAGTTGTGGAAACGATTGCGGCGCCGGCACAACAGCCCCAGCCGCAGCCGGCACAGCAACCGGCACAAACTCAAAATTCGATGGAATGGACTCAGGTTTCTCCGGATGAGTCTTCAAAACAACCCACCCGGATCTTTAAGAAAGTCGAACCGACATCTTGCTCGCTGAATGCTACAAGCCAGCAGTGTAATCCTTAGCGTTGATCCCGTACTTTTCGATCTTGCGAAGCAAAGTCTTTTTCGGAATGTTCGCATGCAAGGCCGTTTGATTGATGCGACCTTTAAAGGTTTTCAGTGCTTTGATGATAAATTCTTTTTCGAAAGCTTCTTTTTGAGCATTGAAATCCAAAGCGCCACCCGTTGAAGCGACAGCCGATTCGCCGGCGGCTTCGTCTTGCAGATCTTCGTCGCCACCCAAATCCGAAGAATCCAGATCTTCGTCATCTTCCGAAGTCGCCTTCAAGCCGATCGCTTCGGCTTTGGCTTCAAAGCCCGCGCTGGCCGAGAAGTTCAATTCCGGCAGAACCGTTCCGGTCGAAGACAAAATGCCTTCAGGGACGGCAGACAAAGTCAGAAGATTCGAATTTTCCATAATGAACATGTGTTCGATCACGTTTTCAAGCTCACGAATATTTCCGGGCCATTCGTATTTCTTCAATACCGCCAAGGCATCGGCCGCAACGCCCGTGATGCGTTTCGCATGGGCCTGATTGAATTTGCGAATGAAGATATTGATTAAGGAATCCAAATCGTCTTTGCGATCGGCCAGCGAAGGCAAGAAGATTGGAATGACGTTCAAACGATAGAACAGGTCTTCGCGGAACGAACCCAGTTTCATCATTTCTTCCAGCGGACGATTGGTCGCCGCGATGATGCGAACGTTGGTTGGGATTTCGCGATTGGCACCGACTGGAACAAAGACTTTTTCTTGAAGGACGCGAAGCAATTTGACCTGCATCAATTGCGGCATGTCGCCCACTTCGTCCAGGAACAGGGTTCCACCTTCGGCAAATTGGAACTTTCCGATTTTGCGTTGATCAGCACCAGTGAAAGATCCTTTTTCATGTCCGAAGAGCTCAGATTCGAAAAGATTTTCTGGAATCGCCGAACAGTTGATCGCCACAAATTTTTCGTCTTTGCGGGCCGAATTGTAGTGAATCGCGCGCGCCACCAATTCTTTACCGGTACCCGAAGCACCTCGGATCAGAACCGGAGTGTCCACCTTGGAAAGACGGTGAATGATGTTGAAGACCTTTTGCATCTGGGTGTTGTTTCCGATGAACTTGCGTCCACCTTCCATCAACACGGGTGCCGAAGCCGCAACATTTGAGATCATGTTCATCGCGGCCATTGCACGATCGATCAATGCGATCAGATCGTCACCATGCACAGGTTTTGAAAGATAATTGTAAGCTCCATCTTTCACCGCTTGAACTGCGTGATCGATGGTTGCGAAAGCCGTCATCACGATGACGACGATTCCCGGATTGTGTTCTTTGATTTGTTTCAAAGTTTCCAGGCCGTTCATACGAGGCATGTCGACATCAAGAATCGCGATATCAAATTCGCTGGTCTTGATTTTTTCGATAGCATTGACGCCGTCGAAAGCTTCTTCGACTTGGAAACGATTGGTGCTCGCCAAGGCAGATTTGACCGAAAGTCTCAACCCCTGATCATCATCCGCCACAAGAACCTTGAGCATGATTCCTCCCCAGGTATTCATTCTCGTCTTTTGAAAGACTGACCAAGGTTTTACCACAAAGACAAAATCCGTCATAGGGGGAAGCATCGTTAAGCTCAGGTTTTAACTGTGCATTCAAAGAACAGGAAAAAATTTCTAAGCGCGGATCGGAAGTTCCACGGTGAATGTTGATCCCTGGCCGGGTGAAGACTCGGCTGAAATCGCACCTTGGTGGAGCTCGACGAAATATTTCGCTAAATAAAGGCCCAGGCCGGATCCTTTGATGGGCGAGGTCTTTGCGTACTTGCTTCGAAAAAATTTCATGAAGATGTTCGAAAGTTCGTCAGCCGGGATGCCGATTCCTTGGTCTGCGATCTGCACGATGATCTTGCCTTCGATTTCTTCAGAGGTGATCAGCACCTTTGAATTTTCGGGGCTGTACTTGATCGCGTTTTCCACCAGGTTTGAAAAAACCTGCTTCATCAGTTCCGGGTCGATCTGGATGCTGAACAAAGGCTCAAGCTCGCAGATCAGTTGGATGTGTTTCAGCTTCGCCAAGAACTCGTGCTTTTTAACGACCTCTTTCAGCAGCTGATTGATATCTTTGCCTTGCAGGTGCAGCTCAAGACCCTGGCTTTCGATGCGGGCGTAATTCAAAATCGTGCTGATAAATTTTAAAAGGTCTTCGGCCGAAGCTTTGATGGTGTCCAAGGCTTCTCGCTGTGGCGACGAAAGCGGCGTTGGGTCTGTGGAAATCATTTCGGTCATGCCTTGAATCCGCGCCAGGGGCGTTTTCAGGTCATGCGACATCATCCCGATAAAATTGGTCTTCAGCTGCTCGACTTCGGAAAGCAAACGGTGCTTTTGCTGGTACTCCCAAGATTTGCGATTCTCGATGATCAAGCGGTACGGGATAAAGAAGTAATAGCACAAGAAAATCGCCAAGAACGGATGGGCCATATCCAGCCACAATCCAAAGGGCCAAAACGCAAAATACGAAATCACCGAAAAGCCGGCCGCCGTGCCGATCAGGATCAAGATCCCTTTCAACGGTTTCAAGGTCAAAACAACGTGAACGGTTAAAACCGAAATCAAGATCGTAAAGATCAGATTGAGCCAATCCGGAGCCTTGATCGGGGCCGAATTGCGAATCAAAGTTTCCAGCACGTTGGCATGCAGCTCGGAAATCGTCGTCGTGTCGATGCTGCGAAGGTAAGGCGAATAGATATAATCGTCGTGTGAAATCCCCAGATCATCGCCGACCAAAATAATTTTGCCTTTGAAGCGGGCCATATCGACGCGGCCTTCAAGGATGTCTTCGAACTTGGTGACCGGAAAAGATCCCGGCTTCATAAAGTCGATCATCACCTGCTTGGAATCATAAAGATCAAACTGACCGCGGATCGTCGCCGTGTTGGCGATTTCGGGGTTGAATTTCGAAGCGGCCGTGATGTGAAAGGTCGGCAGATCCTGATAAGAGATAAACAGGCGGCGAGTGATTCCGTCTTTCGCAAAGAGCTTATCGTCCTTGGTTTTCGGCATCGAAGCGACTTGCACATTTTCAAAAGGCACCGGCAGCATCAAGCGGCTGCTTTCGTCATTCTTTCGTTCCAGCGAGTTCACCGCTTGGTAAAAGCGGCTCATTGGTGCGATCTTCGCGGCAAACTGCTCTTTGGGAATATCGGCCGGGATCTTGGTGATATCGGTCGTATAGAAAAGATAAGTCGGTTCGGTCGCGATCAGTTTTTCGATCAGCTGTTGGTGCAAGCTGAGCGCTGGGGTTGTGTTGAAAAACTGAAGCGTGTCCTTATCGATCACGACAAGTTCGATATTTCCGGACGGTGAAGGCGAAGGTCTGGTAGCGGTTCTTAAATCGTAGAGAAAAAATTCGATCGAGGGGATTTCGATTCGGTATAAGAGAACTGCGACACCGACAGCGAAGGCAATACGCGCAAGAAAGTAGAAGCGAAATAGACCAAATATAAATTTCTTTATGGCAAGCTTCATAATCGGTCTACTTCGATAACGAGAAAAAGATACGAACGATTAGCTTGGTTTGCAGGTGCCTGGGTCTTTCAACAGACCGTTCTTTTTAGGCTGAACCTTTTTAATATGCTGTTTCGCGGTATTAATGTTCAACATGCTCTAACTCCTCAAAATTCCTAGATCTTTGATAATATAGAATAGCCAATGAAATCAAGCTTCTTGTGCGATAACAGAACAGTTCATCCACCTTGTTCTTAGAACCTGTAGAGTTTTTATGGACATACATGCATCCGCCCCCGCACATATACCTAGCCCAGCAGCCTTGGCAGTCGGCCTTTTCGACCAAGGGGCTTTGATAAAATTCCAATTTTCCCGCCCAAAGAGCATCGGCGAAGCCTACGGCATCGCTGGTTTTGCCGGATTCCCAAGGGCAGGTGTAAAGCGTGTTTCGCGAATCGATCACCAAGAAGTTCTTGCCGGCGCCACAGAAATTTTCGACTCGGATTTGCGAATCCAACGTCTGAAAATAAGCATCGAAAGTTTGAATTTTTCTTAAGCCCGCTTCACCTTCAGCCGCGTAAACTTTTGCGGCCAAAGCTTCCATTGCAGTGATGAACTGAGTGGAAACTTCCAGGTCTTGGCAGTGGTGATCGAAGATAAAATCAAACGTGTCGACATTGAATTGCGAATAGAAATCCCAAGCCGCGATCACATCCAAATTGCCAGGTCCGAAGACGCCGGAAAGCTCGATCGATTCGACACAGTCTTTGTGTTCGCCCAAAAAGCGCAGACCTTCGATGATTTTTGCGGTCACGCCGACGCCACCTTTGCTGGGGCGACGAAGATCGTTGACCGCGGTCGGTCCATCCAGACTGACGATCAAATTGGGCTTGATGGTTTTCAAAACGGCCAGTGTCGTTTCATTGAACTGCGTGCCGTTGGTGACCAATTTGAATTTGGCTTTCAGGCCCAGCTCGACGGCTTTTTCTTGAACGTATTCGCCCAACAGACGAATGCCTTCCGGATAAAGCAAAGGTTCGCCGCCGACAAAGTTCACCTTGAAAGTTTCGCCGGCCGGAAGTTTCGACATAAAGCTTGCAAGCTGGGGCAAAGTTTTTTCAACCGAGATGCGCTTCACGGGATCGCCGTAAGTGCCGTCGCCGCCAGCTGCACAGTAAGTGCAGTGCAGGTTGCAGACCTGGGTGACGTTGATGGTGAAGTGATTGATATGACCCGAGCGTTTTTCCGCCAAAGAAGTCAGGGGCTGGCTGTTCCATTCCGTCAGGCCAGCAAGTGCGTCGTTGTTGGCGCTTTCGGTGCCCGCGGTCTTCCAGATTTCTTCAGATACTTCGGCGACTTCGAGATTGCGCGAGTGGTAGCCCACGAATTTTCCATCCGAAGTTTTGATGGCCAAAATGTCATTCCAACGTCTGAGTTCCATGATGCCTTCGATTGTTGCAAAAACTTAGCCTGGAAAAAGTGGCCCCAGGTTTTCCAATTCGAGTGTCATAACATGGATTTATGTAATTTACATTGCTACGTGTCAAAATTACTGGCAAAGGGGCCGAAAGGAACCTGTTTGGATGGCTGAAAGCCGAGACTTCTAGCGGGATTTTACTTGAGTGTCTGGACTGGACCGTGAAAATTTTTGCTACCCAAAAGGAAGAACGGCATCCTGATTTTATGTCTTTAAGGGTGAAATGCTGGGGAGTCAGGGGATCACTGCCGTCTGCGCCGTTACCGGAGCAGTGGGCATCGGATTTTGAAAGACTTCTCGGGCAGTTCTTCCGCTCGGGTTATAAAGAAGCCTCTGAAATCCGAGATTTTATGTCGACTCAATCTTTGCCGGATGTGGGCGGCTACGGAACGGCCACCACCTGCGTGGAAGTGAATTCACCACAACAACAAATCATCATCGACGGCGGCAGCGGACTTCGCACTTTAAGCGAAAGCATGATGAAGGGTGCGGCCGGCAAAGGTAAAGCCGAGATCCATATCTTTCTGACTCATTTTCATTGGGATCATTTGTTGGGGCTTCCGTTTTTTGCGCCTCATTTCATTAAGGGAAATCAGATTCACTATTACGCGGTTCAGCCCGAGCTGGAAAAGATGGTGAAGGTCAAATTCACGCGTCCTTTGTTTCCGGTCGCGTTCGAGCATCTTTCGTCACAAATTCATTTTCATCAGTTGGAGCCGCGCAAACCGGTTCGTCTCAATGACATGACGATCACTCCGTACCAGCTGGATCATCCAGATCCTTGTTGGGGTTATCGGGTTGAATCGGGTGGTCGCGCTTATGCTCACTGTGTGGACACCGAAGGCACACGCACCACGCGCGAAGCTTTGGGGGCGGATCTGCCTTTGTATCAGAATGCAGATTTGATGTACTTTGATGCGCAGTACACTTTGCCAGAGCTAGCCGAGAAGGCAAACTGGGGTCACAGTGCCGCGCAGTTGGGCCTTGATCTCGCCTTCCGCGAAGGCATCAAGCAGATTTTATTTGCGCATCACGATCCAGGTGCGAACACGGCTCAGATCAACGAGTTGAAAGCGCAGACGCGCGAATACTATGACTGGAAAATTAAAACATCAGCCGCTAACAATATCCAACTTCCAGCTGTCAAATGGCGATATGCCTATGAAGGCATGGAAATCGACCTGGATTAAATGAGTTTTTGCTAATTTGCGAAGATCAAGTCGATGTCGGTGGGGCCGCCTTCGGGTTCGTCGACATTTGTGGATTTGATTTCGGTGCCTTCGGGCCATGCGAAATCTGTGGTGCTATCGCCAGAAACTTTCTTCATGAACTGCAGCCATAAAGGGACGGCGCCGCTAGCGCCGGTGAGATTGTTGGTCGTTGGCGTGTCATAGCCAACCCAGACGATGGTGGTTTGCGCGGGTGTGAAGCCCGCGAACCAAGCATCTTTGTTGTCCGAGGTGGTTCCGGTCTTTCCCGCCGCTGGCGTCGTGAAGCCCGAAGCTGAAATCATTTTCGCGGTTCCGGACTTCACGGTTTGCTTCATCATCGAAACAAGCGAGGCGACCTTCGGCGCTGGCAATCGTTGCTCGGATTGCGGAGTCAGTTCGTACATCACATCGCCTTTTTGATCGGTGATGCCGCGAAGCGGGGTCAGGCGCACGTGATTTCCCATGCGGGCCAGACTTGTGTAGGCCTCCAGCACTTCGATCGGATACAGTTCGAAAGCCCCAAGCGTGACCGACGGCACGGGATTCAATGTCGAGCGCACTCCAAGAGCTTTTGCGGTTTCGATGACGTTGGCGACGCCGACTTCGAGGCCCAGGCTTGCGGTGGCGGCGTTGAGACTGTTTTTCAGAGCAAAATACATCGGTACGTCGCCGTAATACTTTTTCCCGTAATTATCTGGCGACCAAGTTTGACCTTCGTATTTGTAGGAGAACTTTTCGTCTTTCAGGATCGTCAAGGGGTCATAAACCTTGCCGGATTCGCCCGAGCGCAGAAGTGCGGTCAGAAAAACGAAGGGTTTCATGATCGATCCAACCTGGCGGTGGCCATCGACGGCGCGGTTGAACTGTGTCAGCTTGTAGCTGCGGCCACCGACGATGGCGGAAATAAGACCCGTGTCGTTGTGGGCTGAAAGAAGAGCACCTTCCAGTGAAAGATTTTTGGCTTTCAGATCTTTGATTTTTGGATTTTTGGTTTCCAGATCGCCGAGAGAATTTCGAACCGCTTCTTGTGCGGCTTCTTGTTCTTTCAGGGACAGTCCGGTGAAAATTTTAAGTCCCAGAAGATCCAGGCCGAGGGTTCGGATCTCTTTGTTCACGGCATCGATGTAATAAGGGGCGGTTTCGGTGACGGTGATTTTCCTTTCAAACGGAAGCGGCGTTTTTTTGGCTTCGTCGGCTTGCTCTTGCGTGATCATCTGCAGCTCGAGCATGCGATCCAAAACCCGGGTCCGGCGTTTCAGCGCGTTTTCAGGTTTCTTGAAAGGATCAAACAGACCGGGGCTATTTAAGACCGCAGCCAGAAGCGCGCACTCGGGAAGCTCGAGCTGCTCGATCGGTTTGTTGAAATAATAATTCGAGGCGGCCCCGAAACCGCGAACCTGGAAGGGGCCGTTCTGTCCAAGGTAGATGACATTCAAGTAGGTTTCCAAAATTTCATCTTTGCTTGAGTGCGTTTCCAGCAAGATGGACATCAAAAACTCTTTGGCTTTTCGTTTCAAAGTTTTTTCGGACGTCAGGAAATAGTTTTTCACCAGCTGTTGCGTGATCGTGCTGCCGCCTTGGCTCGCGCGACCGCCCATCAGGTTTCGCAAAACAGCGCGACCGATACCGGTGTAAGAGACCCCCGAATGTTCAAGAAAGTTGGAGTCTTCGATCGCCAGCACGGCGTTCAGGCACTGAGGTGGAATTTCACCCAGTGCTCGATAATTTTGCATAATCGGCTGGCCATCCAGATATTGCGCAACGAGTTCAGGCTCCAAAGCCACTTTCGCCGCGGCTTGCAGGGGATTTCCCTGAAAAGTTCCCGAGATTTTATCCTCCGAGTCAAAAGTCAGCAGCTGCAGGGGATAATCGCGAAGCTCGGGATCGCCGACCTCTTTCGCCGAAAAGAGCAAACAGGTTTTCGCTGTTTCCGGCAATGTCATCGGCACGGAAGGTTGGCAGGTTTCAGAGGGGCTTTCGCTGTAATCACCAGGGAAAAGCTTCTGCTCCCAATCGCGCTCGCGATAACCGCGCTGAGAGAGAATGGCTTTGAAATCCGCTCGGGAGATGGGTGTCTGCGCACTGAAATCAAGAGGGGCCGTATAGTACTCGGTGGGAGGCAAAAACTTTTTCTGTGCAAGGCCTTCGGTGATGCGCTGGTTGTAGCGATAAATCAGGATCGCACCAATCAAAATGACAAGGGTGGACAAGATCGCAACAGTGAGGAGAATCGGCTTTAGTTTCTTCATCGCACGGCTTGACATTACGGGGGTGGGAGCAAATAGTCAAAGCCATGAAATTGACTCCTTTGCAGATGCAAAAAATGGTCGAAAAAGTTTTCGAGCATTGGAAGAAAAATAACGTCATCATCTTCAAAGAAGACGAGAAAAAAGTCATGGCCCGCGCTTTGGAGTCGGTGAAAGAAGATTACCAAAAAGAAGCGCAGCTCGACATCGACGTGAACAAGATGCTCGATCAATTGGAGCGCACCAACTCGGGTGAATTTCAGCGCTACAAAATGTATCCAATTTTAAAACAGAAACTGGCGAAGGAAAGGAAGATCGTTCTGTGATCATTTCTGAAGACCGCCAATCCCATCTCGCTCATATTTTAACGGACGCTATCTGGAACGACGATCTGGTCGATTACACCGATGAAGATCTCGCCCTGCGTTTGGCAAAGAAAGCCATCGCCGAGTTCGTGAAGGAAGATATGGACATCGACCAAAAAGCTCGCGAGAAAGTCGCCTCTCTCAAACGAGGAGTCGCTGAAGGAACTTCCGAGTGGGATATTCTGTACAAGAAGTATTACGAAGAAGAGAGAGGCAAACGTGGCAAAAGCTAAGAAGAAAGTCGCGGCGAAGAAGCCGGCTGCAAAAAAACCGGCGGTGAAAAAGGCAGCAGCCAAAAAAACCGCTCCGAAGGCCAAAGCGAAAGCTCCGGTCAAAAAGGCGGCGCCTGCAAAAGCCAAGAAGACGGCCTCGGCAAAACCGGCGGCGAAAGCTTCAAAGCCAGCTGCGAAGACCGCTCCGAAGTCTTCGGCTCAGAATATCAAGTGGGATCAGTTTCTGACTCCGCTGGATGATCGTTTGATTATTGAAATTGTATCCGGCGAAAAAATGACCGCCGGTGGTTTGTATATTCCTGACACGGTCACGGACACTTCGGGAAATTACAAGGGTCTGGTTTTGGTCGCGGGTCGCGGTCATCGCGACGAAAAAGGCAAATTGCATCCGATGGATGTGCAAGCTGGTGATACGGTTCTGTTCGCAGAATTCACTGGCGCTAAAATGGATTTGATGGGCAAAGAAGTTCGCATCCTGCGTGAAAGCGAAGTTCTGGGCATCGTCACCAAGAAATAGCCAATCACTTTAAAAATTAAAGACAGAAGTTCATTGAGATAAAGTTAGGAAGAAGAATGAAAACACAAAAACTTCAGAATGTTATTTTCCAAAGCATGTTGGCAGCCGGTATGGTTCTGTCGAGCCCTGCTGTTCACGCTCTTTCGATCGACTGGGCGGGAAATTATCGCATCGAATTCACCGATGTCGATCGCACCTCTTTGGATGATCCCAAACTTCACAAATCTTATATTCTGAATCACTTAAGCCTGAGCCCGAAGATCATCGCGGCCGATGGCGTGAATATCGTCGGCAAATTTGAAATCTTGCCAAACGATCAGTATCCAGACGCGCAAGTGGGCCAGGCATTTGGCCGTGGACCGACTCAGCGTTCGGCGACGGGCAGTTCGACCAAAGATGACAGCGCGGTGGCGGGCAACCACAATGGCGCCAGCAATCTGAAGGTGAGCCAGCTCTATTTGAACATCAATCAAGAGTACGGTTCATTTGTTGCGGGTCGGGCACCGCTCGATTTCGGTCTGGGGATCACTCACAATGCCGGCAACGGTTTGTTTGATCACTGGGGCGACACTCGGGATATGGTGGGCTACAAATTTATCATCGGAAACTTCTCGTTCATGCCGATGTTGGCGAAGGTTTACGATTACTCGGTCGCGGCTGGTCGTGAAGCTCAGGACCTGATTTTCGATGTGCAATATAACAATCCTGAAACTGAATCGGCGATCGGTCTGATGCACCAAAGCCGAAATGCCAGCAAGGAAGCGAATGATGCTCCATTTGCGGCCATGGGTGGCGATACCATCGTCGATGCCTGGAAAGTGCAGACGATCAGTTTGTTCCTGTCTCGCGGATTTGAAGATTTGAAGTTCAAAGTCGAAGCGGGCTTGCAATCAGGTCCAACCGGCGTGTACCGCACGGGTGAAGAGATCAAAATGAATGGTTACGGGGTCGCTTTGGAAATCGAAGTGCCGCAACCTCAAAGCAAATGGCACTGGAACTTCCGCACCGGTATCGCGAGCGGTGACAACCCGGACACAAAAAATTACGAAGGTTTCCACTTTCACCGCAACTATGACGTCGCTTTCTTGTTGTTCAACCATCCGCTTGGACGTTACGACTTGCTTCGCTCGTACGCTCAACGTTCACCAGATCGTTTGAACAACGTGGCGACTCCGTACGCGACCGACGAGGCCTTGGATGACGATGCGATCAGCAACGCCGTCTACGTGTCTCCGAAAGCTGTGTACAATATCAGTGACAAGTGGGACTGGACCAATACGATCACTTGGGCACAACTTCAGACAAATCCTCTTCCAGGAGGGGTTGACGTCAGCAAGGATCTTGGTTTTGAATGGGATACAGGACTTGTGTTCCGACCTCATGAGAGAATCACATGGGTGAACGAACTCGGATTCCTGTTTCCAGGTTCAGCGTGGGCTGGTTCGTCAGCGCAGAACTTCGGAAAGAATTTTACATTTGGATTCAGTTCAAAAGCCGCCATCAGCTTTTGATTTGCAACTTGATCGCATCTTGTACGACAGCTTTGATATCACCTGAGATTTCTGCTTGTTTTCAGGTTAATCCCTGGGTGGCGGTGAGCAGGGCCCGGGGGTCGCAAGGCCCCCGGGATTTCGTAACAACTCTTTTTCATTCTTAGCAGCTTGTTATCTTGCGGCTGCTTTTTCTTTGTATATTTTTTGGTTTGAATCACTCGTCACAGCGGTGACTGGTATAATTGCGAGTGCATCCGTCCGTGCGCCTGGCCGGCCGCGAAGGCTGCAAGACGGCCATCGTGGCTGGGCGCCCCCGGCCGCCTTGTCCAAATGAGGGGACGAAATCAAAATACGAATGCTTGAGGAGATCTGGCTTGGATTTGAGAGGGGTTCTTCTCTTGATTCCGGTAAACCGTCGGCTTCGCCGGTTTTATGCGGCCGGCGAGGCCGGAATTAAGAGGAAAGACCTCTTTGACTTGAAAGACCTTTACCCCGAATCCGGTGTATTGGCATTTTGCCCGTTATACCGGTTTTGCACGTAGAGGGCCTTTGTGAAAAAAAAGGAGAGTGAAACTCTCGAGGCGAAGACTTTGGTTGAAGGCTCTCGCCCCAAGGCCTTTGCCCCGAAACCATAAAAAGACCTTCAATCAAAGCTCAGCCAAAATCTCCCCTAACCATTGGAATCGCTGGTCGCGGCCGGGGGCGTCCAGCCCGATTGTATGGATGCAGACACTCCGTGATACGCGAAGAGCCACACAGCTCGAGAATCCGAAAATCCGAACCAAAAAAACAAGCAAGCCCTTCCTGGGCTTGCGGAGGACTTAACAAATTTTTGGGCGTGCGAATTCAGATCGAGATGGGTTTCTCGATCTGAATTGCCTGGTGACTTTTCGGTTTTGATTACTGGTCGATGATGATTCCAGTGCGAGCACGGCCCGTTGTTGAGGCACGACCACCTGTCGCTGGAACCACGGTGCGGCCGGCTTGTTGGATCACATTGTTGTTGCCGTTGATTGCCATTGCTGACGGTGCCGGGATGTTGGCGCCGCGGACAACTGCAGACAATCGGGACTGAGCCAATCTTTCTGGGATCGAGCTCAAAGTGCTAAGGCCTGGTGTGAACACAGAGGAGCCGCCAGCGACATTCATACCCATTCCAGAAAGATCTGGGAAATCCAGTTGCGCCAATTGCAGGGCTGCCAAGTTTTGCTGACCAGAACCTGTTTGGTTGTACAAGTCGGCTTTTGGCAAGCGGCTTAAGAAGTTGCTCACTGGACTGTAGAAGCGAGACTGCAAGGCGAACATCTGATCCGACTTTCCGCCATCTGTCAGAGCGGTTGACCACTCGGAACGATCACGCATCAATTCCCAACCCAAGTATTGTGGGTTCAGAGCTTGTTTCGCCAACATCTCCTTACGCATTCCCAGCATGCGGGTGTAAGGATCGGTCGAATTCTTTTCATCTTGAGACGAGATGAACATTTGACGAGCATAGTTGGCTTGAGCCGAGTAGCTTCCAGCTTTCAGTGACATCAAAGACTGAGTGATACCTTCTGTATTTTCGGCACCCAATTTTTCAAGCAGACCTTTTGCCATGTCGTTGGCCGCATTAAGACGGCTGGTGTCGACAGTCAAAGTGAATGGATCCGTAGTGGGTTCCATGAAGCCCGCTTTGATCAAAGGAGCCAGGCTTTGGTTGAAATACTTCTTCATGATGTTTTTGCTTTCGTTTGAATCGTCCAATTTTTCAGACAATTTGACGAGAGCATCTTGATAACATTCCATACGCTCGGAAGCGTCGGTGCCTTTCTTTCTGCAATTCTTGGTTTCTTTTTCCCAGATGCCTTTTGCAATTTCAGATTTCGAAGGCTTGTTGTCTTCTTTATCTTTGTCTTCTGATTTGCCTTCGAACCAAGCCAAGATTTCGTCTTTAGCGCCACGGATGTCGCCGATCGAGCTTGTCAGTTCTTTTTTCTGATTGTCGATATGGCAAGGTTTGCCGGCCGTATCGGATTTGGCAGTTGCAACCGCTTTTCCCTTATCCAAATCGACCGAAATCACGCAGTAACCCTTGGTGCCGCTCATGTGAATCGGAGCAATTTGTTGGTTCGGCTGATTTGGAGGATTTCCAGCCACGGGCGGAGTTGAGCTTCCGTTACCGGCTTGCTGTGGTTGTCCTTGTGGTTTTGATGGGGCCGCATCCGCACCCGCGTTGGCTGGTGGGGATTGTTGTGGAGGCGTTGTTGAGGGACCGACGGAAGGGCCCACTGATGGACCTTGGTTTTGTGCTTCAGGTGGCAAAAGACGCTGTTGTGCAACGGCGGCTTTGACCTGATCTGCAATGTATTTGTTCAATTCATCTTGAGTCATGCGAACGGTGCGCTCGTCGTTTGTCGCTGTTTCAGCCGATGGGCTGGCGTTGCGACTGCGCAATTGCATGGGACGGTGAGAAGCCAACTTAACGGCATTCACTTTTTCCAAAGCTTCATTGATTTGTTTGTCCGAGAATTCTTGAACCTTCATCGTTTCTTTCAAGGCTTCCGCCAAAGAATAACGAGGATTTGATTTTTCGATTTCAGATAAACCAGTTAAAAGTTCGTTGTAATCATCTGAAGAGAATGTCGCGTCCTTTGATAAAAGCTCGCGAACAGAACCCAGAGCTTGGTGGCGGGCTTGCAAATAGCGTTGTGCGCGCCACTCATCAAAAGGAACATTGGATTTCGAAGTTTCATATTCTTTGCGATCCGATTCGATTTGACGAGCCACCTGTTGATTGTGTTGCAGAGTTTTCGCCTGATCAGCTTCGGGGGCGGCCGTCTGAGCCATTTCAAAGACACCCGAGCCACCTTCGTAGCGGGCGATATGATTGAAATGATCTGGGTTCATGCTCAACGAGAATCCAAGCGATCCCGCCAGCATCATAAAGAGTCCCCATTTTTGCCAGTCGCGTGGGCCTACTGGTTGCGGGAATGTTGGTTTCATAAAAAGTCCTCCTGTTAAAGGCCTCCGGCCCATATAAAAATTGATACAACTGATGGTTATTCAAGGCCGATGCCAAGCGTGGGGGTGTCTCACCCAGGTGAGTAAGTGTTCGACAGCACTGGTGAATCTCATATTGAGACGAGATGGAAAAAGTTCGACAGTTGATCAGTGTTTAAGCTCTTGTCAAAGGCCTATGATCAAGCTATTCGATGGATCCCAGAAGGACACAATGAAGTTTTCATTCTCAAAATCCCATAAATCCGAGTCGATTTCCGAGGAATCCTGGGGTTCTTGGACCTGGCAATTGCAGCAATCGCTGAAGAGAAAAGCCGATTTCGAGAAGCATTTCACCCTGTCAAATGACGAGCAAAAAGCCTTCGACGAAGGCAGCGAGATTTTCAATATCCGCACGACTCCGTATTACGCTTCGTTGGTGCGAAAAGAAGATGCGAACGACCCCATCCGCCGAATTTTGATGCCGTCAGCGCTCGAGCTCATGCCGGGACAGCAATCGATGTTGGATCCTTTGGGTGAAAAAAAGAACAATCCGGTTTCGCGCATCATTCATCGCTATTCGGACCGCGTTCTGTTTTTGGTGACCGATATCTGCAGCGTTTACTGTCGCTATTGCACGCGCAAGCATTTCACCGGTCAGGATCAGGCTTTCATCAAAGCAAACGAATATGAACAGGCTTTGCAGTACATTCAATCTCATACAGGTATTCGTGAAGTGATCCTGTCCGGCGGCGATCCGCTGACCTTGTCGGATGCGCAGCTGGAACGGGTGCTTTCTGATCTGCGTGAGATCGAACATGTTGAGATCATCCGCATCGGGACGCGCATGCCGGTGGTTTGCCCCATGCGTGTGACGCCGGCGTTAGCGAAGATGATCCGTCAGTACGCGCCGGTTTTCTTAATGACCCATTTCAATCATCCGCGCGAGCTGACCTTGGAAGCAAAGACCGCCTTGGATAATCTGGTGGATCACGGGATTCCGGTGATGAATCAGATGGTGCTCTTAAACGGGGTCAACAATCACCCGGCCATCGTGCAAGCTTTGTCGCGACGATTGTTGTACCTGCGGGTGAAGCCTTATTACATGTTTCAGTGCGACCCTTCCGAAGGAACGGATCATCTGCGCACTTCGATCGAAGATTCGATGCAGATTCAGCGCGAGCTTTGGGGACATCTGTCCGGCTTGGCCATGCCGAATCTTTCGTTGGATATTCCGGATGGCGGCGGGAAGGCGGCCCTGGTTCCGGAATTTGAAATCTCGCGCACCGAAAATTCCCGCCAGTATCAGGGCTGGGATGGGGTGCGCGCCGAATACAAGAATCCCGATATTTCCAAAATCATCAAACCCACGGATGCCAGTGAATACCAATCGGAGTGGGACAACCTCAAATCTGCAAAAAAAGTTTCCGATCCTGGACTGGATCTTGGGCTATAAGTCGCGGTCTTTTCCGTCGGAAGCTAGAAGACTAGGCCAGCCTCGAATATCCTAATCTGTAAAGGTAAAGATCTACGGACAGGAAGGATTGGCCATGAAGCTTTTTTTGCCAATAGCGGTATTGCTCTTTCACAGCACGGGTTTTTGTATTTTTAGAACGGACGAGTATCGAAAACATTTGATCACTCCGGGTGTGAACTTCGATGGGTCTTCTTTGACCTTGCCGAAAGGCTCGCTTTATCAGTTTGATAAAAGCAAAGAAAGCGATTCGGATCCAGATAAGCAAGGCGCGACGGCTTCTTTGAAGAACGATCTTGGGACGAGCTACATTTTTTGGAATCGCGAAAAGCCGGTTACGGAAACGGTCACTTCGATCACCGAAATGAATCTGGCAAAACGCAATGGCGGAGCCTTCGGTGTTGGCGAAGCGCAGACGACGGCTATCTATGACGATGGCAAGCTTCGTTCCAAAACCAGCTGCGATACGGGAATTGTCTCTTTAAAAGCCGGGATCAAAGAGAAAAACATCACGATGGTCTGTGTGACGGCCACCCGTCAGGCCTGCGACAGCCTGATGTTCGAAGTGAATAAAAAATTAATGAAAGATCCAAAGTTTTTGGAAAAGGCCAAGACGATGAATCAATGTGCCGAGTTGTCGGTTGATTATGCAGATCTGGGTAATGCCTTTGCTCTCACGCAAAACGATACGACCCGGGAGCGAGTGGTGAAATCGGATATGGCGCATATTCAAAAGGCGGCAAATGCATCGGCGCCGGGTCAGCTTTGGGGATCGTCCATCAATCTTGTCAATGAAACGGATCCCGACACCTTAAGATCGAAAACGGATTCCAATTTGAAAAACGGGGCGCTGAGCATGCAAACCGTGAGCAAAGCTTTGGAGATGTGCAGCCAGTTTGGAGATGACTTCAGACCCGCCCCTGGCGTCCAAGTTGGACCCAAGGTGACAGCACCCAAGGCCAAAGGCGCCAGCGGAACGAACTGATTACAGTCGTTCCAAGCGCGCGTATTTGGCGACGAATTTTTTGATGGTCTGGTCGGCGAAAAGCACGCTGACCTTTTGCGTGTCTCCACTTCCCTCTGTTTCAAACACAGTGCCGACCCCAAATGTCGGGTGGCGCACGCGCATATTCTTTTTCAGATCGCCGTTGCTGGCATCGCCCATTTCGTAATCGGGGAAGGCATCGATCTCGTCATCGAAAGCTTTGTTGTTGCGGTACTGGGGCGAGCCCCCGTACATCGAACCATTGCCGGTCGCCATGCCGCTAAAGCGAGAAACAAATTTCGGAGTCGAAAGTGCGGTCGTGAACTGTGTCAGCTCGGCCGGGATTTCCTTTAAGAAGCGCGAGGGTGGATTGAACTGCTCTTGTCCCCAAACTTTGCGTGAACGGGCATAGGTCAGGAACAATTGCTGGCGCGCCCGGGTCATCCCGACATAAGCCAATCGGCGCTCTTCTTCCAGCGAGTTTTCCTCATCTTCGTCCACGGATTTAGCGCTGGGGAATAAGTTCTCTTCCCAACCGACGACAAAGACGTAAGGGTATTCAAGACCCTTGGAAATATGCAGGGTCATCAGCGTGACGCCGTTTTGCTCTTCATCCAAAGAATCCACATCGGACACCAGCGCCATCTCCTCTAGGAAAGATTGCAGGCTCGCGTCTTCGCGCTCTTTCATAAACTGGGTCAGAGCGTTGCTCATCTCTTCCAAGTTTTCGATACGCGCTTTCGCCTCGGGCGATTCTTCGACCTTGAGCATTTGCACGTATTCGGTTTTTTCCAAAGCCATGTGATAGAAATCAAGCAGGTTGTGTGTCTGCGAAAGCTCGCGCAGCTCTTCCATCAGGCGTAAGAAATTGCGGAACTTACCGGTGACGCCCGCATTGAAGAGGCGCTCGTCGCAGGCGCGCTCGGCCGCGGCGGATAGGCTGAGCTTATGGTTCATCGAGTACTCTTCCAGCTTTTCGATGGTGGTCTTGCCGATTCCGCGCGCCGGCGTATTGATCACGCGCTTAAACGCCATATCGTCGGATGGATTCAAAGTGAGTTTCAAATAGCCCAAGATATCTTTGATCTCCATGCGCTCGTAGAAGCGCACTCCACCGACGATCTTGTAAGGGACCGAGTTGGTGCGAAGCTGCTCTTCCAGCACGCGGGACTGAGCATTGGTGCGATAAAAAATCGCGCAGTCGGCATAATTGGCGTCGCCTTCGTTCATCAGGTTTTGAATCTGACGAACCACCCAGCGCGCTTCATCGTATTCGGACTTTTCTTCGCGCACGGAAATCAGCTCGCCTTCCGGATTGCTGGTGAACAGGGTTTTATCTTTTCGTTCTGTGTTGTTCTTGATGACCGTGGTCGCCGCTTTGACGATATTGCCGGACGAGCGATAGTTTTCTTCGAGTTTTACGACCTTGGCTTCCGGGAAGTCTTTTTCGAAATCCAGAATGTTTTTGATATCCGCACCACGCCAGCTGTAGATCGATTGATCTTCGTCGCCGACCACGCACAGATTGCGGTGCTTTTGCGCCAGCATCTGCACCAACAGGTATTGGATGTGGTTGGTGTCTTGATACTCGTCGACCATGATGTAGCGGAATTTTTCCTGGTACTGTTCAAGCACGGCCGGATACATGCGGAAAATTTCGTAGACCTTCATTAGCAGATCACCGAAATCCAGGCAGTTCGCCTTTTTCATTTCGGCTTCGTACATGCGATACACATCCAAGCTTTTGTCGTCCATAAAGAAAGAGCGCGAGCGTGGGACGTCTTCGGGATTTAGCCCCAACATCTTGGCCGTGTTGATGCGATTGCGGAAAGCTTTAGCGGGATGAACCTTGTCGCTGATGTTCAAAGCCTGCATGACTTTTTTGATCTGCGAAAGCTGGTCGCCATCGTCATAGATATTGAAATAGCTTTTATAATCCAACAGCGTGATGTGTTCGCGCAGAACGCGGTTGCAGAAACTGTGGAAGGTCGAAACCCATAAAGACTCATAAACCGGAATGCCGATATCCGAAAAAAGTTTAAAGATCCGCGATTCCATTTCGCGTGCCGCTTTGTTGGTGAAGGTCACCGCCAAAATTCCATCCGGAGGAGCTTTTCCCTGTGCAATGATATGTGCCATCCGGTGTGTCAGCACGCGCGTTTTCCCCGAGCCCGCGCCCGCTAAAATCAGCAGGGGACCATCCAGGGTTTGAATGGCATCTTTTTGCGGTCCATTCAGATTTTTGAGAATAAGATCGGCGCCAGAAGGGGTTTCAAGCATGGCAGGAATATAAGGTTTGTAACCCCTACATGTCCATCCTTTATACAGTCAGAAACTCCTTTCAGGAAAGTTCCCGAAAAGCCCGGAAACCCACGATAGATCTGAAAAATTTCAGAGCGGGCCGGGATCTTCGGGTAAATTGGGCCACTCGCGTTAGGGGTGGTGAAATGCGAACTGTAAAGCAGATCAAGATGATCGAAATATTCTGGCTGGGGGCTTTGGTCATCGGACTGTCTGCCTGCTCTTGGGAAAAGAAAGAAAAAACGCTGGACGAGAACTCTCCTGTGAAGGTGCAAATCCCTGTTTACACGGAAGGCACTTACAAGATGGAAGTCGTCGAGCTGATGTCATTGCACAGTCTTCCATCCTTGCGCGGTGGGGCGGCCAAATTTCTGATCGATCCCAGTACTAGCAAAGGCCAATTGCAGGGGCGTGCCCCGAACCTTCAATACATGCGAGACGCCAATGACGTGATTGTTGCGACCGACGATCTCAGTCTGCAGCTTTTGACCGTCTACGCGCATTTCGAAAAACTGAAGAATCTCGAAGACTCGGTCGGCGCGAAAAATGTTTTGTCATATCCGCGCACGGTGGCCGTCAATGCCAAGTTCCGCTCTTCGGCCGGCATGCTTGAAAACAATGCCCTTTATACCGGCCAGTACGATGCCCTGCTGGTTGTGCCTTACACGGATTCCGCTTTGCCGATCATGGCGAACGCCGGGGTCATCGGGCACGAACACTTTCACGCGCTTTTTCAGAAAATGGTCGTCGAGCCTTTGGGCGAAAAATATCCGGATGCCGAAAAGCCGACTTTGCACCCGGTGGAAGATTTAGATGTGACCGGCAACCTGGGATTGAGCACGATGATTCGTGGCTCGCGCATGCGCGAGAACACGGATCCGCGCTTGGTTTATCACACCGTTCTGATGCGCGGGGTGAACGAAGGTTTTGCCGATTTGTGGGGCTGGATCTATTCGGGAGATAACAACTTTGTCGGCCGTTCTTTGCCGTCCGAGAAAATCAACCGCACTTTGGAAACCATTCCGGATCAGCTTTTCACCAAAGAGTTTTTGCAAGAACGAATCGCGGCCGGCGAAACCGAAGACAATCTGCTTTTCCGCTCGTACCAACATGGCACCCAGTTGGCGCGCGCTTTAAGAAATTTCACCATCGAGTACGGCATGGGAAAGAACATTTCCAACGAAGAGGCACGAAAAAAAATGGCGCAGGTCCTGACGGAAACTTTGCCGGTGCTGAAAACCAAGTTGGAAAATTTAAAGTCAGATGAATATCTGACCTTGGGACAAGTGACCGAGCTTTTCACCGAGCAAGTGAAAGACATGGGTTCGAAAGAGTGTTTCAAAGTGGCGAAGCTGATGCCGGCAGCCGACGAGCAGCTGACCAAGATGGGCGAAAAGTGCCGGGGCATCGAAACGCAAGAAAAAGGAGTGAAGCCATGAGAGCCTTGATCCTGATTCTGATGATCATCTTTACGATCAACGCTTTTGCGCTGGAGACACCGAAGACGGTGAAAGCGATCTTGGCTTACGGCGGAGAGTTTCGTTCGGACAAAAATATTCAAGGCGATGCCACCAGCCAGAACTTCACCAACTTTGCGGTTGGTGGTGGTTACGGAAAATGGATCGGCCTGATCGAGCGCGCCAGTTTTGAAGAAGTCTCTGGCAATGCCAGTCTGAACTTGAAACGCAGCTATGAAGACATCATGTTATGGGGACATTATCGTCCAGTTTCGTGGAATCGCATCGCTCCTTTTGTCGGCGGTGGTGCTGGTTTTTATAAAGAGAAGGTCGATACTTCTTTGGTTGGAACCACAACCAGCAACAGCTCAAAGAATAAGCTTTTGGCCGGCGGAAGTTTCGGCCTTAGTCTTGATATTCCGATCGCATGGCTTTCGGTCGAAGGCCGTTTGTTATTCGGCGAAGAATTGGAACGCCAGCCCACATTGGGTGCCTTGCTTCGCGCCGGCGTGTATTTCTAAGACGCACGCGGGGAATATTGACCCAGACTCCGCTTCAAAATGTGTTCTTCTGCAGTTTATTTCGATCCGAGCTTGGTTCTGACTTTTGCAATGTCCTTGTTCTGCAATGCAACCATAACGTTTTGAACAAGGAGAACGCACATGAAAGCAACTCAACTTTTGATCGCTGGTTTCTTGATGATGGGAATGGCTTCTGCTTCATTCGCTGAAGAAACAATGAAAGAAAAAGCAGCCGCGACTGGCAACGACGTCAAACGCAGCGCTAAAAAAGCCGGAAACCGTGTGAAAGAAGCTTTCTGCGCTGAAGGCGACGTGAAATGCGCGGCGAAAAAAGCCGGTCACCGCATCGAAGAGGGTGCCGAGTACACGAAAGACAAAGCTTCAGAAGCGAAGAATGCTGTCGATTCTGACGAAGCAAAAAAATAACACTGACAATTTAAGGCGTCGCTTAGAAACAACAGCCTAGGGAAATCAAGGGCTTGCGTCTTTGCGACATCGATTCCTTCTTCTGACCTCACAGACTACCTTTGAGACATAAACAGCTCTCAAAGGTGTGTGAGAGTCAGAAAGGGAATCAAAATGAAAAAGATCCTTTTGCTGTCGTTGGCAGCAATTTCAATGGCCGCTTGCTCTAGCAATCCTCATAAGGCCGAAAAAATCGAAACCGAAATCGAAAAACGAACCGAAGTGTCTTCTGATACCGCGTTGGGCGTGAAGGAAGGTAACATGGTCGTGCAAAAGAAAGTCATGATGAACGAAGAGCTTCGTCGTTTGCAGAACGATGTGTATTCGTTAGAAGATCGCGTGTATGGCAATCGCGCCTACGGATCATTGGGTTTGTACGGCGTTCTTCGTCAGTGCAAAGCCGATGTGGCCGATCGGAAGAACGGTGGCGATGGCAAGCTGATGTGGACCGAGCCTGTTGATCGCGTGACGGATAAAGAAGATGAATTCAATGTCGGCATCGACGAGAAAGATAAAATCGTCGGCGTGAAAGAAGAATTCTTGAAAGATCGCATCGAACGCTTCCGCAATTACCGTAACGTTTTGGAAAAGCGCCAGGACGAGTACGAAACCAAATTGGCCGTTTGCCAAGCGGATTTGAAATCACGTCAGTTCGAGGCGGCGGCTGCGGCCAAAAAAGGTCAGCAAGTTCAACAATCCGAGCAAAATATGTAATTGGATCCCGGCCTACGGACAGGTGCCGAAGCATTTGCGTTTGTAGGCTAAACCGCCGCGACCGTCCCGGGTCACGGCGATCATCAACGTGTCACGACCGGATGGCAATGCGTCCGGCGCGGTGAAGATGTTTTCATCGCCTGAAACCGAGCGGTAATATTTCATTTCACCGTCGGTGATAAACCAAGTCGTGATCAGCTCTTCTGTTTCATTGCGAAAATTTCCAGAGCTTTCCTGCACGCGGTAGGCTTCGGCCGTCACCGCTCCGAAAGAAGGCCTTAAATTCAATTTCTGCCCGGCCGGCAAAGTTGTGGTCAGTGCCGCGCCGTCGGCCAGCACGTCGTTTAAAACTGGATTCTGATTTTTTTCGGCACCCGGACGGGTCGAAACCAGAATGCGACGATAACTTTGCAGGCTTTCGCCGCGCGAATTTTTCAACGTGTAAGTCACCAAATAAGTCACGCCATTGAACTGATCCTGGGTGCTGCGCTGATTGAAGATCGTGGTGCTATTCGGGATCGTCACGTTGATGGTGGTGGCGGCACCCGTGAAGCTTCGACCGACGACCATATCGCCGCTATTTAAAGTGCCATTCTGCAAAGCCGTCGCGGTCGGGTTGCCGGCGCAAGAAGTATCGACGCTGGTCAAAGCGATGCAGCCGATGGATTCATAGGTCAGGGCGGTGGTTTCTTGAATGTCGCTGACGATCGGAGTGATGGTGGTGCTGCCACCGGCATCGACTTCGGGTTGACTGGCGATCAAAGCCAAAACACGCAGACCCTTCAGTTCGTCGTACTTGGGAAGATTGTTGTCACTGCAAGCGGCACACATCAGCGCCATCAAAGCCAGGGGAGTGAATCGTCTTTTCATTAGAACTCTCCTTTCAGACCGATCGAAGGCAGGATCGGCAGTCCTGACACCTCTTCTTTTTGCGAGTAATCGTAAGAGTATTCGTAGTTTTCCGGATTTTTTTGATTCCAAACATTTTGGATATCGAGATAGAAAGTCCAAATCTCTTTTTCCATGACGAACTTTTTATCGAATCTCAGATCCAGTTGTTTGAAGTCACAAAAGCGTTCGGAATAAAAAGATCCGCGCGTCGGGATGTAAACGTCGTTGTCGGCGTCAAACGTCCCGCCCACCACCGGCGTATAAGGATTGCCGGTCACATAACGGAAGCGGGCTGAGATCTTCCAGTTGCGGGGATAGTCGCGGCTGGCGATCACATTGATATTGTGGGTCTGATCGCTGTCGGACACATGCTCGGCTTGTGACGGTGTCCAGCGCGTGCTGCGAGACCACGTGTAGCTGACCCAGCCGGTGTAAGGCGTGTCGTAAAACTTGATTTGTGATTCGATCCCGTAAGCGCGACCGCCACCGGTGTTGTTATAATTTTCGCTGACCAATTCTCCGTTACGTAAGATTTGGTTCTGTGACGAAGCGACCAGCTTTTCGAACCAACGATCAAAGTATGCGGCACTGAAGGTGTAGCCATCTTTGCGACCTTCGCGGAAATCATTTTCAAAACCCAGCGTCCAGTGCCAGGCCTTCGGCGATTTCACATCTGGATTTCCAAAGGTTTTGTCGGTTTCAACCGGCTCGGGTGGTTGGTAATACAAACCACCGGCCGTTTTCAGCAGCAAGGCATCGGATGCCTGGTATTTAAATCCCAGACGGGGAGAAAGAACTTTCTCATCCGTTTGACTGAACGAATCCATGCGAAGGCCCGGCATCGTCGTCAGCCGGCCGGTCACGATATCGTTTCGAAGATAAAGCCCCAGATCCTTGTTGTTCACGTTGATGCTGGTTTGTTTCGGTGTTCCGCTGGAGAAAGGATCCTGAACGCCACCATCGCCCCGAGTGGTCGGGATTTTCACATCCACTTTTGAATGGCTATAGTTATTATCAAAGCCGATTTGTGAGCTCCATGAGAAATCGCCGCTTTCGAGCCATTTCTTTTCCCAATCCCCGCGTGCCGAAATCATCGATGATTTCAGTTTGAAATACTGGGATCCGATATCGACCGTGATGTTGTCTTGTCCGACACCCAAAGACAGATTCGCGACGCCATCAGATCCCATATCTTTTTGCCACTGCGGAATCAGGCGATAAAAAATCGTTTCGTTGCGAAAGTTTCCACGAAAGGCGGGATCGCCTTTGAAAGGCTCTTTTAAAAGAAAGCCCAAGCTGTCCCGCGATGCCAAGGCCACGACCTTCAAGCTTTCTTGCGCCGCCAATCGACGATGGTAGATCGCGGTAAAATCAGTGAATTCGGGGACGACGGTCAGATTAAAGTCTTCGCGTTTTTCAGCGATCTTGCCAAGCAAAAGTCCGACATAACTGTGACGGGCACTGATCAGGTAAGAGCTGTTTTCGTCGATTCGTGATTCAAACAGACCGCCGGCTTTCAGTGTATCGACAAAAAAGAATCCTTTTTTATCACGCTCGCCGGGATCGGGCTTGCGGGTTTGCAAGGAAATGATTCCGCCCATGGCGCGTGAATATTGGGATTCGTAGCCGGCCGATAGGTAATCGACCGAATCCAACGCCTCGGGCATCACGACGCTGGAAAAACCGCCAAAGTGAAAGACGATCGGGATTTCGTGACCGTCCACATTGTAACGGGTGTCTTTCGGCGCCGATCCTTGAATGATGACCTGAGAAGAAAATCCCGAAGCGCGGTTCACGCCCGGCAGATTTTGCACGGCTTTGACCGGATCGCCATTGGCCCCAGGCAAAGTCAGAAATTCCGCTTGGGTCAGGGTTTTTTGCGAGGTGTCCTTCTTTTTCTTGATGCCGACGATCACTGTTTCAAAAGCCGAATAGTTTTCGCGCTCGAGATAAAGAGTACGCGAGCCGTTGTCTTCGTCGCTGGTTTGCTCGTCTTCGATTTCCAGCTTTTGGTAGCCGGGAACATTGATGACAAACTGGAATGTTCCCGCGGCCAAGTCTTCGAATCGGAAAAAACCTTTTTCGTCGGTCGTGGCTTTCAGCTTTTGTGGAAGAATGTAGACGGAAATATCTTTCATCGGAACTTTGGTTCCGCGTTCCAGCACTTGGCCTTTCAGAACCAAGGCCCATGCCGGAGAAGACATCAAACAAAAAAGCAGATTTAATTTTTTCATACGGTTTTACATGTGGTCCAGGCGAAATCGGTAGGTGAATCGAAACTTCACCGCCACATTTTTATCTCCTACTTTTCCAGGTCGAAATTGGACTCGTTTCATGGCATCCATGGCGGCATCATTCAGGTCGTAGCCAGGGCCGCGCACCAATGTCACCTGACGGACTTTGCCCTGGTCGTCGATGATCATATCCATGACGACAGCGCCTTCGATCTCGGCGCGTTTTGCCAAGGGCGGGTACGGAATTTTCACTTCTGAAATCAGCACCGGCATCGAAGTCACCAGATAATCATCGGCCGGAATGGGAATTGAATCCGGATCGTCTTCCTTCAATTTCAGATCATCCATCTCTTTGGCGACAGTGTTGCCGGCTTTCACCGCCACCGTGTCCGCCGTCGGATTGGCATCTTGGATGGTTTTGCGATTGGCACCAAAGACCTGGCGCTGTTCGGGTTTCGGTTCCGGCTTTGGCGGCGCCATTTCTTTCGGCGGTTGCAAGTTCAGCTGGGCGGGCGCGACGGTGGGCGGAATGTCGTAAACTTCGATGGCGACCCGTTTGCTTTTTGATGAGGTGACATACTGAAGTCCGACGACGATCAAAACCAGAGCGACGTGAATGATCACGGACAGAGAAAACGGCGATGATCTCTGAACCTGTGTGCTCATTATTTCTTGTCTTCTCTTTCGATCTGCACGGCGAATTTGTTTAAGCCCGCGGTTTTCAAAAGATCGATGACTTTGACGACTCGGCCATAGTTGACATCCTTGTCGGCGCTGAGGATCGCTTGCGATTCGGCGTTCTTGGCCAAAGCAACGCGTGCCGCTTCTTGCAAGCCGCTATCATCAGTGATCTGTCCATTGAGCAAGATGTTCCCGTCGCGATTGATGGCGATCCCCAAAGTTTCGACGACCTGACCGTCGCCAGAGACAGTCTTAGGCAAGTTGAGATCCAGAATATCTTTGATCAGCATGGGAGCCGTGACCATAAAGATCACCAGCAGCACCAAGACCACGTCCACGAAGGGCGTGATATTGATCGAAGACATCAAGCCCGAATCTTCCGAAGATGAAGAGGAGTCAAGACCCGCCAAAACTCACCTCGGCTTCTGAGCGATAAAAAGATCGCGCAAAGATTCGGTCCAAGCCAAAAGGTCGCGGACTTTTTTCGAATACAAGTTGAAAGCCACAACCGCCGGGATGGCGACGAACAAGCCGAAAGCGGTTGCGTACAAAGCTTGCGATACGCCGCTCATCACTGCGCTGGATCCGGATTGTGATCCCAGGTAAGCGAAAGCGCGGATGATCCCCAAGACAGTTCCGAAAAGTCCAATAAACGGAGCGTTCGCACCCAGGGTCGCCAGCACCGGAAGGCCTTTTTCCAGACGCAGACGATCTGTCTTCACGAAGCTTGAAAATGCGCGGTCCATGCTTTCTGACGAAGCCGAATGTTCGAGCACGGCTTGCAAGGACCCCGAAAGGAATCCCGGATTTTGGCTGAGCTTTGCTTTCAATGCGTCTAGGTTCTTGTTCTCGAGATCTGATTTCAAATCTGAGAACAGCTTTTCATCGCGCTCTTGATTCAGAACCCGTTTGCGATCCAAAATGATCGAGATCGACCAAATCGAAAGTCCGAACAAAGCCAAAAGGATCAGTTTTTCCACCACATCAGTCAGTAAAATAAGTGCATTCATGGCCTGGGATTTGACCAAGGCCCAACGCCAAGTGCAAGCCTTGATGCACCTGATGCGGCTACGAAACCGGACTTTATTGGCGTAGGCAAAGGGGCTTTGGGGGTGCTAATGTTTTTGCATGCTTCGTCGAATTTTTATCTTCAGTTTTTCATTGTGTTTTCTTTTGGCTTTCACCGAGACATCGTGGGCCAAGAAAAAGAAGAAGAAACGCCAAGCCGTGGAAAAACAGCTCGGCTGCCCACAGGGCTTGTCCAATCTGGGCGAAGGCGCCATGCCCTATAAGACCTTTAAGGTGGGTGGCAAAGATCGCATCTTGATCTGCGTAGCCCCTGAAGACCTGCAGGATGGAAATCTGAAGCGCAAATTTCTTTACGGTTATGAAGCCTCTTTGTTTCGCAATGGCAAATTCGTCAATCGCGTTTTCAGCGGCAGCCAAAAAACGCCGGTGATGTTCGAGCAAAAAGGCGAGCAGCTGGCGGAAATCATGCATCTGAACTTTGGCGAATCTTTTTATCCCTTGTACAAGGAAAAGATCGTCTGCGAAAAAGACGAATGCAAACGTCAAGATAAGGCCTGCGTCTTTGATCAGGATCAGTTGAGCCCATTGGGGCCGAAAGAATTCGAACGAGAAAAGGTGATCTACGCCAAAGGCGCCGGACATATTCAAGAGGTGACCGATGTGGATTTGGTGCAAATGCTGAATCTTGCATTGCGCGGCCGGAAGCTGGCAGTTGCTTTCTTTACCGATTTGCAGCCAAGACCTTTGCTGACAGGTCCCGCGACGGATTTTTATCGGCATATGCAATCGCTGCTGCAAGAAATGAAAGACGCCAGTTGCTTAAAGGTTTCTGAAAACTAATCCCGAGATAAATACTGCAGCAAGGAAATCAAACCTTCGCGAACCGCCGGGTCCATGATTTTTCCCGCAGCATCGATTTTGGTGCGCGCACTGGGGATGCTGAGTACGGCTTCCTTCGCCACGGGTGCGGACATGGTTTTTAAGATTTCCAGCAAAGATTGATGGGCATGACTGGCGTCAGTGGCCGAACCATAGATCAATCCGATTTTCTTTCCTTCGAAGGCTGGATCGCTGACCAACCAATCCAAAGCATTTTTTAAAACACCGGGGATGCCGTGTGCGTATTCGGGTGTCGAGATGATCAAGGCCTGATGACGGGCCAGGGCTTCGCGAAATCGCTTCACGGATGCCGGCAGGGGTTCTTGATCCAAATCCGGATTGAAGTGAGGCAAAACCGAAAGATCCTCAAAGATTTCCACATGCAGACCTTGCGGCGCCACCGATTGGGCCGCAAGCAGAAGAGATCGATTGGTGGAAAGCCGACGCAGACTTCCCGAGAGAGCCAAGATTTTCATCCTCTTGGTTGTCTCTCGAAGAATCAGAAGGGTCAATGGTCAGAGCTAAATGACTTTCGGAATCGGAGATAAATTGGCAAATGCTCGGCTTAGATCCGATTGGGCATTCAAAGTCGATTCGACAAAAGTAATGCGGGTGCTGGGACCGGGGCCGCCGACGGCCTTGCCGCGGAAAAGAAGACGCTTCTTGGATTGGTCGACGGAAGGAATCAAAATAATATCGAAAGATTTCGACTTCATCATATCCATCGGGATGAAGTCCTTCAAAAGGGCTCCGGATGCAGAGACATCGACGCTGGTGGTGCGGAAGGATCTCGACTGAGTGAGAATGATCACTTCCATCTGGATCGCATAGCGGGGGGCCACGCGCCGACCCAGCGCGATCGCATCTTGATACTGCATTTTCAATTCATCAAAGTTAATCGGAATGGAGGTGCTTTCAAGTAAGGTGTCGTGCGTGGTGATGGTTAGAACATCTGTGGTTTCATCATGGTTCGAAGAATCCAAGCTGGCCTCCTAAAGGGTGTTTGAAAAGCTGACACCCAAAAGTAAGAGCAAAGATGAGGCCGAAAATTGGCTTGGGCTCAATTGCTTCCCATAAGAAAATTCGCATTTTGATCTGTCGAACTCGTGCCTTTAAAAAGCCACAAAAACCAGGGTTTTCAGAGGGAGATTCGGGGGGTTAGGTCGGATGCACGGGGCTGGTCGCCAAGCAAAAAAATCGACGTCTTGGTTTGAGACAAAATAAAAACGGCGACCCAGGGGCCGCCGTTTGGAAATTTCGAATTTCAAATCTGATTTACTAATCCGCCGAAGTGATCTTTGTGACCAAAGCCGATGCAACCTTGGCGCGTGTGATCAGATCCTTTTTGTAAGCTTCCGCTTCCTTCGTTGTTGTGAACAAACCGACGCTGACGCGGTACCAAGTCTGGCCTTTGACCTTCGCCGAAACGTAGAAGGCACTGAAGCCTTTTCCTTTCAGCTCGGCCGACATGTTCTGGGCTTCTTTTTCTGTCGAGTAAGAAGCGACCTGAACCGTGAATTTACCGATGGCGCTGGAAGCGACTTCTTTTGGTAAAGCGGCCGGAATGCGCGAAGGGGCTTGCGCTGGATTTTCGATCACCGGAGATTTGCCCTCAGCCATGCGGGTTGCAGGCTTCAGAGCTTCGCCGTGTCCTGTTGTCGCCGAAGTCGTCGCCGGACCGTGAGCTGCGGGAGCCGGAGCCGCTGCAGGAGCTGCACCGTGAGCCGCCGTCGGAGCCGACGCTGGTTTCGAAGCTTCTGTTTTAGCAGGAGCTTCACCGTGACCACCAGCTGCTGGAGCGCCGTGTTCGGAAGCTTCAGCTTTCGCCTGAGTACCGTGACCTGCATCCATATGCTTGTCGTTGATTTGACCGTGCTCGTCCGCTTTCGAATCATCGGTGACAAATTCTTCAGCCAATTTTGCGATCTCGTCGTCAGACAAAGCTTTTTCTGGTTTCACAGTGCCAGCGTCAGGATGAACCGAAGCAGGGGTGCGTTCTTCGCCCTCGGCTGCGTGGCCTTCCTCGGCTTCAGAGGATTTGTGTTCAGGCTCCAGCTGCGCCATCTTGTGCTGATTGTCGCTGAACTTCTTACCGACGTAGGTTCCAACGGAAAAAGAAAGCAATGCGATGAAAAAAACCAATACCAACTTAACGACCACATCCGTCTTGGATCCGTATCGTTCAACTGCCATAAAAAAATCCCCCTTGATTTCATGTTATCTTCGGCCAACAATCCTGGTCAATGTGTCATAGGTCCATTGTGGAAAATAAACAGGAAAAGACCTCGTATGAAACCTTCTGAAAATGGCGACAACATGGACTGGGAAGCGGTGCTTTATAAGGCTTTGAAAGCCGCGCGCCTGGGGCGAGACGTCCTGATGCACTACTTTGGTCGGTTGGAACACGTCGAAGAAAAGTTTCAGGCAGGCCTGGTCAGCGAAGCCGACAAGGAATCCGAGAAAGCGATCTTCGATTATTTGCGCAAACATTTTCCCAATGACGAGTTTGTCGGTGAAGAATCGACACTGGACTTGACCAAAATCGGACCGTCAAAATCCAAAGGCCGATGGATCGTTGATCCTTTGGACGGCACCACCAATTACGTCCATCGCTTCCCAATTTTCTGCGTGAGCATCGGTTACGAGTACGAAGGCCGCATGCAGGTCGCCGTCATCGACGTTCCGATTTTGGGCGAAGTGTACAGCGCGGTCCGCGGGCAAGGTGCTTTTATCAATGGTCGTCGCATGCAGGTCAGCAAAACCGAATCGATTAAAAACTCTTTACTTGCCACCGGTTTTTTTGGCGAGAACGAACCGCAGTTGCAAGAGCAGCTTCGCGTTTTCACCGATATCGTTCGTCGCTGCCGTGGGGTTCGCAGACCCGGAGCCGCCGCTTACGATTTGGCCATGGTGGCGCGGGGGGTTTTCGACGGATTTTGGGAAAAAGGCATCAAGCCTTGGGATGCAGCCGCGGGAATTTTGTTGGTCGAAGAAGCGGGCGGAAAAGTCTGCACCTATCGCGGGGTGGATTACACTCCTTATAAGAATTCGATCATCGCCACCAATGGCAAAATCGGTCAGGAATTGGTCAAGAGTTTCAGCACTTTCATCTCTCCCGAGACCGACTGAGCTTTCAAAGATCTGTTGATATACCGCTTAAGTCCTTGGAACCCCCGAGGCTTTTATAAACACTGTGGGAAATCATAAAGATGCTTGCCCTTCTGGACCTTCGTCGATAGCTATACGGGCATAGGGGGTTCCACATGTTCTCATTCCGAAAGGCTTTTCTTGCGCTTGTCGCTTTGACGGCCCTGACAGCTTCTTGTCAGTATCCTAAGCACAACATTCAAACGACCGCTCCGGTTGATTCAAAACAAACCAATACGCCAGTGGTTCCGCCACGTACGAATTTGAAAAAGTTCATCGGTCAGCCGATCGTCGTCATGATTTCGATCGACGGCTTCCGCCATGATTACCTGGAAAAGTATCAGCCGCCAACTTTGCTAGCATGGGCGAAAGAGGGCGTGCGTTCCGAAGGAATCACTCCAAGCTTTCCGACTTTGACTTTCCCCAATCATATTTCGTTGGTGACAGGTCGTCGACCGGGCCATCACGGAATCGTCGGGAACACGTTCTTCGATGAAGCTCGTCAGGAGGGTTACTCGATCGGGACTTCGGCGACGGTGAATGATGGCACCTGGTACCGCGGCGAACCTTTGTGGACCACGGCCGAGAAAAACGGAATGCTGTCCGCCACTTGTTTCTGGGTCGGTTCCGAGGCGAAAATCGGCGGCATCGATCCCACCTACTTGAAACCTTACGATAAAAAAGTTCCGGGCTCTCAGCGTGTGGACTGGGTGATCGACTGGTTGCAATTGCCGGAAGATCGTCGCCCGCACATGGTGACTTTGTACTTTGAAGCGGTCGACGATGCCGGCCACAAATACGGCCCGAACACGCCGGAAACCAAGCAAGCCGTTTTGGATGTGGACAAAGAATTGGGACGTTTGAAATCTTTCATCGACAGCAGCGGTCAACCGATCCAAGTCATCGTCGTTTCCGATCACGGCATGAAAGAGATCAACGAAACCATCGATCTGAGCGGGGCTCAAGAGCTGATGAAAATGAAAGACAGCGGTCGCGGAGCTTTGGTGTATTTCTACTCGAGCGATGATGACCAAATCGAAAAAGCCTACGCCGAAGTCAAGGCGATCCAAGCGCAGAACCCGGGTAAATTTCAAGTTTACAAAGCCGACGATCTTCCCGCTCGTTGGGCCTTGGATGACGTCAACCGCCGCGGTGACATCATCGTTGTCGGCGAGCCAGGCGTGTACATCGGTTACAAGCGCGCTTTCGAAACTTCAGGTCCCGGCAGCAGCAACAAAGGCACGCACGGATGGGACGTTGCCAACGCTCCGGAAATGCGCGGCTTGTTTATCGCCAGCGGTCCGATGTTCAAAAAAGGTCTGACAATTCCACCGGTCGACAATGTCCATGTTTATCCGCTGGTGTTGAATATGCTGAAACTGAGCACGATGGAATCTCATGACGGGGATTTGAATGTGTTGAAGCCGATTCTTTCGCCGACAAAGTAGATCTGCGAGCTTTTTGATTTGAGGAACTATCGAACGCCGGTCCCGAGAGGGGTCGGCGTTTTTTTTTGGTCTTTTAGCAGCGCCTCTCGAGCACAGCGGTAATTACGGTAATTGGCAATCCTTCCGTCCGTGGAAGGCTGCACGCCGGCCATCGTGGCCGCCGTGTCTAAAATTTTGGGAGAGGGGAAGGGAGAAGTAGAAGAGAAGAGTTTGCGCGATGCTCTTCTTTTCTTGCTCTTGGCGCCCATTTCTCTGAGGGGCCTTCGGATTGCCCTCACAAAGTTCGGAACCAGTTAGTTCCAAACTTTGTGAGGGAAGAAAAGACAACCCTTCAAATCCAAACAAAATTGTCCCACACAGTTGTCCCCCTATTTTGGACAAGCCGGCCACGATGGCCGGCTTGCAGCGTTCACATGGATGGATGCACTCACGTTTACAGTAAGGCACCGCTGTGACGAGTAATCCTAACAACAGCAACCCCATGTGACGACCCCTCCCAACTCCCACCCACCTAACCCCGGGCCAAAGTCTCGGCAAAAAATTCCGTCAAAATGCTGACGACGACCCCCGGGTCCAGAGTCAAATTTTTCCTCGGACTTTCCGCAGAAGCACGCTGGACCACTCTTCAATTGCAACTTGGTTGCTTCCATACATGCCTCCCGATGATGGTCGGGTTGGCACTTCAGTTGCTTTGTATGAGCTTGAAGAATTGTATCGAAACATCCAAGGAGGGATGAAGTGGCTGAGGAGAATGCAGCAAAGGACGCGGCGGCAGCGGCGCCGGCCCAAAGTTCAGGTGGCAAGTCGCCGATTCTGTTGATTGCGCTGGCCGTGATCAATATGGCGGTCGTCGCCGGTGTTGGCTTCATGCTTTACAAAGGCAAACAGAAAGAAGCTGCGGAACCGAAGATCGAACACGTCATCAAAGGCGAGCACGAAGCGCAGGAAAAAGAAGCGCACGAAGAGAAAGCTTTCATCGGCAAAGTGGTGCCGCTCGAAACTTTCATCGTCAATCTGTCTGGCTCAAAAGGCCGTCGTATCGCCAAAGTGAACATGGAAATGGAACTTCAGGGCGAGCAGGTGCAAATCGAGATCGATAAACGCAAGGCTCAGATCCGCGACATCATCATTATCATTCTTTCCAGCAAAACTTATGACGAGGTTTCGACTCGTGAAGGAAAAGACGGCGTGAAGAATGAGATCAAGGACACGCTGAACGCGTTCTTGACCAAGGGCAAAATCCTTAACGTTTATTTCACCGAGTTTATTTACAACTAATAAAGGGACGAAGCGATGAATCAGGTCTTATCGCAAAGCGAAGTTGATGCCCTCTTAGCGGCGGTTTCGGAAGGCGAAGTCGGAAGCTCCGAATCGGCCGGTCAATCTGCGGCATCAAGTGGCGCGGGTGCCAGCACGGCGGGTGGCCCACCGAAATTGGGTGCGGTTAAGGAAGACAAAGTCGTTGTCACGTACGACCTGACCAGTCAGGACCGTATCATCCGCGGTCGTCTGCCGCAGCTGGAAGTCATCTACGAAAAATTCATGCGTTCGTTCCGCGTTTCGTTGTCATCGGCGCTTCGTAAGATCGCATCGCTGACTTTGGCATCGACGGATTTTTTGAAGTTCGGCGAATTCATCAATACGCTTCCGATGCCGACTTGTATGACGGTTCTGCGTTTTGCGACGTTGCGGGGATCGGCTTTATTTGTGATCGAAAGTAAGCTGGCCTATGCACTGGTTGATAGCTTCTTTGGTGGTGCCGATCGTCCGTATACAAAAATTGAAGGAAAAGATTTTACCCAGATCGAACTTTCGATCGTCAAAAAAGTCGTGGACCTGGCGATTGACGATTTGGAAGCAGCATGGGCATCGGTTGAAAAAATTGGTTGTTCTTTCGTCCGTACCGAGGTCAATCCGCAATTCGTCGGTATCGTGCCTCCGACAGACGTGGTGATCGCATCGACATTTGACGTCGAGCTGGAAAACGCCAACGGGACGATCACGATCGTGATTCCATATTCGACGATCGAGCCGATCAAACAAAAACTGTCATCTGGGTTTCAGGTTGAATCGGATCAGACGGATAAAAAATTGTGGACGACCATCATTAAAGACCAATTGATGGAAACGGATCTGAATCTCAAAGTCGATTTGGGACAGACCGAGATCAAGCTTCGCGATCTGATGACTTTGAAAGTCGGCGACGTGATTCCGCTGGATCAAGATTCGACTGGCGAATTCAACGTGCAAGTTGAAGGTGTGAACAAGTTTAAAGGTTTTTACGGAATTCATCACGGAACGGTCGCGATTCAAGTGACTCGAGAAATTGAAAAAGGGGGATAAGAACCATGGCAGATAATTTGGACAGCCTGGCAGAAAAGCTCGCGGCCGAAGCGGCAGCGGGAGATCAAGCGGCAGCCGGTGGCGGCGCAGGTGACGGCGGAAATCAAGAATCGAGTGAGGCCGATGCGCAAAAAGACCGCAATCTGGCTTTGATTTTGGATATCCCTTTGCGTGTGACGGTCGAATTGGGCCGCACAAAGATGCCAGTGAATGAGCTTTTGAACCTGGGTCAGGGCAGCGTTCTGGAGTTGAACAAGCTGGCCGGTGAGCCCATGGAAGTTTTCGTCAACGACAAACTGATCGCCCGCGGTGAAGCCGTGGTGGTGAATGAAAAGTTCGGTGTGCGTCTGACAGATATCATTTCAACCAAAGAACGCGTTGAACAATTGAAGTAATCGAGGTTGATCGTGAATAAGTTTCTTCTTCTTTGCACATTGATGATCGGACTTCAGCTCAAAGCAGAAACGACTGCGACGGCTGCGGCGACCGAAACAGCAAATCCCCCAACAGAAATTGCTGTGACGGTCCCGGCCGCCAGCGACGCGACCGCCGCAACGGCGCAGATGGCGGCCCCGGCATCGGTGAAAGAACTGAAAGAAACTGAAATTCCCGTTCAACTGGAAGCGACAAAGAAATCGGAATCGGCGGACTCGCCGATCGTAAAATTTGTTCTTTCGTTTGCGATCATCGGTATTTTGGGCGCGGCCGCTTACTTTTTGCTTCGCAAGTACAAGTTTAAAAACCCGCAAGCGCAGGCGGCTCAGATCAAGGTTTTGACTCAGCATTATTTGGGGCCAAAGAAATCTTTGGCGATCGTGCGCGTGGCGGGTGAATCGGTTCTGATTGGGATTACGGATCATAATATTTCGATGATCAAATCTTTGTCGCTTTTAGACGAAGACATCCCAGAAGAATCGCCGAAAGAATTTCAGTCAGTCTTTGCGAAAAAAACGGCGGCTCCGCAGTTTGCGATCGAAAACGAGCCGGCTGAAAATCGCGATGAGTTTTCAATCTCAGGTATCAAAGACATCGTTTCCGGAAAATTGAAGAATATGAGGTCTCTCGAGTGAAAAAGTGGATCTTCTTGTTCACGTTGTTGATGGGTCTGCCGGTGTTCGCACAGGTGACTTTGCCTTCGGTGAATCTGGGGCTGAAAACAACGGACAACCCGACTGAAATCGTCAATGTGATCAAGATCGTGATGGTCATGACGGTGCTGACCTTGGCCCCGGCGATTTTGATCATGATGACAAGCTTCACACGTATCATCATTGTTCTGTCATTCTTGCGACAGGCGATGGGGGTGCAGCAGATGCCGCCCAATCAACTGTTGGTGGGCCTGGCGCTGTTTCTAACTTTCTTTATCATGGGTCCGGCCTTTACCGACATGAACACAAAAGGCATCCAGCCCTACATCGCCGGCAAAATCAGCCAAGAGCAAGCGCTGACCGAAACGCTGGCGCCTTTGCGTAAGTTTATGTTCACGCAGACTCGCCCGTCAGATCTGGCTTTGTTCGTGCGCCTGGCGAAAATCGAAAAGCCAAAAAATCTGGCGGAAGTTCCGACCATGACTTTGATTCCGGCATTCGTGATTTCCGAGTTGAAAACGGCTTTCCAAATTGGATTTATCATTTTCCTTCCGTTCCTGATCATCGACATGGTGGCGGCCAGCGTTTTGATGGCGATGGGGATGATGATGCTTCCGCCGGTTGTGATCTCGCTTCCGTTTAAGATCATGTTGTTTGTTCTGGTCGACGGTTGGGCGCTGTTGATTGGCTCGATGGTGAAGAGCTTTGGGTAATCGGGGGATCATGTGACAGAAGATTTAATCATTCATTTGGGACAGGATGCTTTGAAGACGACAGCGATGCTGTCGGGTCCGCTGTTGATCGCGGCTTTGGTGATCGGTTTGGCTGTCAGTATTTTCCAAGCATTGACCCAAATCAATGAAGCGACTTTGACGTTCATTCCGAAAATGTTGGTGGTGGCTTTGGTGATCGTTTTGGCAGGCCCTTGGATGCTGGATGTGATGACCCACTACACAGTGAATTTGTTCGAAAACATCGCCACTTTTGTCAGGGAGTAGACGAGTGTTTCCAGGCCTCAGCCAATTTCCAGAAGGACAGATCATCGCGTTTGCGTTGGTTTTGCTTCGTATTCTGGCTTTTGTGATCTCGTGGCCGATCTTTGGCGTTAGCTCGGTTCCGGTGCAAGTCAAAGTTCTTTTGAGCGTCGTTCTGACCATGATTGTTTTCCCGACTTTGCATTTCCAAAATCCCGAAATGATCAAGATCGACGATCAAATCATTTTTATGTCGATTCGTGAATTGTGCCTGGGACTGGCCATGGGATTTTTGATGCGCATGTTCTTTTTTGCCATCTCGATTGCCAGCGAAATTATCAGCATTTCGATTGGACTTTCTTCGGCTCAGGTTTTTAATCCGGCTTTGGGAACGCAAAGTAACGTGATCGAGCAGTTTGAAATGATGCTGGCAACTTTGTTCTTCTTGGCCATTAACGGACACCATATGTTCTTGCAAGGTTTGGTGGATAGCTTCCAGATCGCACCGGTTGCGGCGGTCGCACTGAAATCCGAGGCCTTTTCGACGATTACAATTCTGCTTCAAGACGTTTTCTTATCGGGGCTTCGGATCGCGGCGCCGGTTTTGGTTTCAATTTTCATGACGAATATCGCGATGGGTATTTTGGGTCGCGCGGTTCCGCAGATCAACGTCTTGGTGACCAGCATGCCGGTCACCTTGATGCTGGGGATGGCCGTGATGATCCTGACGATTCCTTTGTTCTTAGGTGAGATGAACGGTCTTTTGGGTTTGATGGCTGAAAGATTCTTTCAGTTTATGAAAGTGATGTAATGGCTGAAGAAGATTCAGAGAAGACAGAAGAAGCAACGCAGACCCGGAAAGATGACTTCCGGAAACGCGGTCAAGTGGTTCACTCGAAAGAGTTGGCCAGTGCTTTATTTTTGCTTGCCAGCGCAGGCTCGATCTTCATGCTTTCCAAATTTTTCTTCACCGAGCTTAACACCGTTTTCCAGTACACATTGGGTTCGGACATGGTGCAAGCGGTGCGGGACGGGGACCTTTTCACCGCGATGAAGATGGCGGGAATGAAAATCTTTATTCTGACCGCTCCGGTTCTGGGCATCAGCTTGGTGATCGGTGTTGCTTCGTCGGTCGTGCAGACGGGTCTTTTGAATGTCGAAGATGCCTTGAGCCCGAACTTTGAAAAGATCAATCCGATTTCGGGCTTTGGCCGCATTTTTTCTTTGAAAGCGGTTGCCGAAGCTTTGAAAGCGCTTTTGAAATTGATCTTCATCGGCGCGGTTGTGTTGATGATCCTGCGATCCGAAGTTTTCACTTTGCCGGCCGTCATTCAATTCTCGGTGGATCAGCTTTTCCACTATATGGGTGATTTAAGCGTCCGATTGTTGTCAGGCGTGGGAATGGCGATGATGGTTTTGACCGCGGCCGATTACTTCTTCCAGAAATGGGATCTGGACAAGAAGATGATGATGACCAAGCAAGAAGTCAAAGAAGAGCACAAGCAGCGAGAAGGGGATCCGATGATCAAAGCCCGGATTCGTCGCGTGCAACGTGATATGGCCAATCGCCGTATGATGGAGAAAGTGCCGAAAGCCGACGTGATCGTGACGAATCCGACCCACATCGCGATCGCCTTGAAATACGATGCGAACCTGCCGGCACCGCAAGTGATTGCCAAGGGTGCAGATTTGATCGCAGAAAAGATCAAAGAAATTGCCCGTCAGCACAACATCCCGATCGTTGAAAATAAGCCTTTGGCTCGAACCATTTATAAAACTTTGAAGCTGGGACAGGTGATTCCGCGCGAGCTGTTTGTCGCGGTCGCCGAAGTTCTGTCTTACGTTTACCGCCTGCGCAGAAAGGCGAAGAGATAATATATGGAACAGTTTTTTCTCTTCATAAAACGTTTCGAAAAATACACCAAGAACACCGACCTGTTTATTGCTTTTGGTCTTTTGGTGATCTTGGCTGTCATGGTCATCCCGTTGCCACCGGTCTTGCTAGATATCGCTCTGACGTTCTCTTTGTCGAGCAGTATCTTGATCTTGCTAGTTTCGATTTACATCAACAAAGCGCTTGAGTTCAGCGTTTTCCCGTCGTTGCTTTTGATGACGACCTTGTACCGTCTGGCTTTGAACGTCGCGACGACCCGTTTGATTTTGACCCACGGACATCAGGGGCCGGCGGCGGCCGGCGACGTGATCTCGGCTTTCGGTAACTTCGTTGTCGGTAATAACTATGTCATCGGTACCATCGTTTTCACGATCCTGGTTGTGATCAACTTTGTGGTTATCACCAAAGGTTCGGGCCGCGTGGCGGAAGTTGCTGCTCGATTCACCTTGGATGCGATGCCAGGTAAGCAGATGGCGATCGATGCCGATCTGAATTCGGGACTGATCAACGAACAAGAAGCGCGCAAACGTCGTCAGGAAATCGAAGCGGAAGCGGATTTTTACGGGGCCATGGATGGTGCCAGCAAATTCGTACGCGGTGACGCCATTGCCGGTATCTTGATCACCGTGGTGAATATCATCGGCGGCCTGTTGATCGGTGTCCTGCAAAAGAATTTGGATCTTTCGACGGCGGCCAAGTATTACACCATGCTGACCATCGGGGATGGTCTCTTGTCACAGATTCCAGCACTGATCATTTCAACCGCGGCCGGTACCGTGGTTACCCGAAGCTCGCGTTCAGGTAAGAACATGGGTGCCGAGATGACGAGCCAGCTTTTGATGAATCCACGCGCTGTCGGAATCTCCGGCGGGGTGATCGCGGCCTTGGGGATCGTTCCGGGGCTTCCGACCGTGCCATTCATGTTGATGGGCGTCGTGATGGGAACCTTGTCTTGGGTCATCAAGCGCTACCAAAAGGAACGCGAAGACAACGACAAACGCGCAGCCGAAGAAGCGGCGACCACAGGACCGAAGAAAGAAAATATCGAAAACCTTCTGCCTTTGGACATGGTCGAGCTCGAGGTCGGCTACGGACTGATCAACGTGGTCGAAAGCGATCAGTCGGGCGATTTGCTCGAGCGAATTGTCAGCATCCGTAAGCAATTCGCGTTGGATTTGGGAATTATCGTTCCGAGCATTCACATCCGGGACAACTTGCAATTGGCATCGGGCGAGTACCGTTTGATGATCAAGGGCAATCGCGTCGGTGGCGGAATTTTGCGACCTGAATGTCTGCTCGCGATGGATCCGGGCAATGTGACCGATCAAATCGACGGATATCCAACCAAAGAGCCGGCTTTCGGCTTGGATGCGATGTGGATCAATCCAAACAACAAAGAATCGGCCGAAGTGGCGGGTTACACCGTGGTCGATTTGCCGACGGTGATGGCGACTCACTTGACCGAAATCATTCGCGGTCATGCGCACGAACTTTTGGGTCGTCAAGAAGCGGCCTCTCTGGTCGACAATTTCAAGAAGACTCATCCGAAAGTGGTCGAAGACCTTATCCCCGAGCAATTGTCTTTGGGTTCGGTGGTTCGCGTTCTGCAAAGCTTGCTGCGTGAGCAAGTTTCGATTCGCGATCTGCGCACGATCTTTGAGACTTTGGCGGACGAGGCGACTCGCACCAAGGATCTAGAAGTTCTGACCGAAGTGGTGCGCAAGGCTTTGGCTCGCTCGATCACGGCCAAGTATTCGGCCGACGCGGGAAGTGTTCCGGTGATGACATTGCATCCGCATATCGAAGAGCTGATTGCGAACTCGTTGATCCAAACCGAGCAGGGTGTACAGCTGGTGATGGATCCGCAGACCGCTCAGCGCCTGATCACCGAGATCGCGGCGACGGTCGAATCGCATCCGGAAATTGCCGGCCAGCCGATCTTGCTGACAAGTCCGACGTCGCGCCGGCACCTGTACAAATTGATTTCAAGATTTATCCCTCAGTTGGTGATTTTGTCTCATAACGAATTGACGTCGGATGCGAACGTGAAATCCGTCGGAATAGTGGAGATGGGCCATGCAAGTTAAGAAGTTCGAAGCGCGAACGATGAAAGAAGCCTTAGAGATGGTGAAGACCCAATTGGGTCCGGATGCCATCATCCTGAGCGCTCGTGACAACAACCGAAGTTTCGGCCTGGTCGGTGAAGGCAGTGTCGAAATCACCGCGGCCGTTTCGGAAGATACGTTGCATAAAAAGAAATTTGCAGAAAGCCGTCTTCGTGAAGAAGACAAAGAAAAGCTTCTGCGCAGTCCGGCTCGCGTGCAAAAGCAGGTGATCAACAAAATGGTAAACAAATACATCGCGGAAAAAGAAGAAAAAGCACCTCGTCAGATCACTCGCACCCGTTACATCGAAATCGATGACGAAGCCGAGCAGTACTATCAGCAGCAGTTGCAGCAACAAAGAGCATATCAGGCGCAGGGTTATTCACAGCCGGCTCCACAGCCACAACAGCAGCAACCGGTTCAGGCCAGTGCGCAAGCCGCCGAGAGAATCAAGAACGCCGCTCAACGTGCCTGGTCGGCCATGCAGACAGAAGATGTGTGGGGAATCCGTAAGCCCGAATCTCCGGTGCAGACTCCGACAGGACGGGCCCCGGCCCAGGCCGCGCAACAGGCGCCGGTCGCGCAGGTGAATCCGATGGAAGCCGCGCACATCAAAGCCTTGCAAGGTGAAATCGAAAGCCTGAAGCAAGTGATTGCTCACTTTCAAAATATCCCGCAAAACTTTACGGCGGGTCAGCATCCGGGGGCCAGCTACGGCCTGTCTTACGATGTCAGCGCTGTTTTCGATAAATTGATCAAAGCCGGCGTCGCTGAGGATCTGGCGGCCGAGATTTTGTTGCAGGCGCAAGAGCAAATGCCCGCTTTGAAACTGAAGAACCGTCCCTTGGTGGAAGCTTTCGCGGCCAAGCGCATTTTGTCAGATACGCAGATCACCAACGGCAAACACACCAGCAACATTCAGGTGTTCGTGGGTCCTGCGGCTTCAGGGAAGACTTCGACCTTGATCAAAATGGCAAGCCACCTGGTGGTGCGTGAAAATAAAAAAGTCGCCCTGGTGACGACGGATACTTTGAAGGTCGGCGCGGCCGATCAAATGCGCATTTACGCGCAGATCTTAAATGTGCCGTTTGCGATCGTTCGTCAAAAAGGCGATTGGGATAAAATCATGGCCCAGCTTTCAAGCTACGATCAGGTTTTGGTGGATTTTTCGGGGGTTGGTTTGAAAACGATGGAAGAGATCTCTTTCGTTCGTAATCTTTTGCCGCCGGAAAAATGGAATCCGCAGATTCATCTGGTGCTGTCATGCATGGCCAAGGATTCGGACCTGACCGAAATCGGCAAGCGCTACAAGGTGACCGGTTACCAAGACGTGATCTTCACCAGTCTTGATGAAAGCGCCCAGCACGGAACCATTTATAACTTTATGAAGCGTTTCTCGATGCCTTTGCACAGCTTCGGGATCGGCACGCGCGTGCCTGAAGATTTCGAAGTGGCAACCCGCGAACGCGTTTTGGATTTGATTTTTAAAATTACGAAAATGAACCGCAGCTCAGTGGAAGGATCGGCGACATGAAATCAGTCAGTGGCAAGCGAACACGAACGGTGAGCATCACCTCGGGAAAAGGCGGCGTTGGTAAGACCACGATGGTCGCCAATATGGCCTACGCACTGGCGCAAAAAGGAAATCGCGTCCTGATTTTTGACGGCGACTTGGGGATGGCGAATATCGATATCATGTTCGGCGCCAAATCCGAACACAGCATTATGGACGTGCTTCGTGGTGATAAAGACATCAACGAAGTGCTGCATCCATTGGCTCCGCAGATTTCCTTGATCCCAGGCGGAAGCGGGATCGTCGAGCTGAATCGCTTGAATGCCTTCGAACGCCGGTCGCTGGTGGATGCGGTGAGCTCGCTGGACTACAAATTTGATTATCTGTTGATCGACACGGCACCAGGAATTACGGACAACGTTCTGTATTTGAACTCGGCCGCGCAAGTGTCAAGTGTCGTGATCACGCCGGATCCTTCGTCGCTGGCGGACTCGTACGCGTTAATCAAGGTTTTGAACAAAGAATACAAAGAGGCGAAGTTTTCGATTGTCTGCAATCAGGTTCGAGACGAGGCCGAAGGGTTGTCATTGTTCAATCGCTTCAACGAAGTCGTGAATCGCTTCCTGTACATTGGTCTCGATTACTGGGGTTCTGTGGCACAGGACCATTTGTTTAGAAGATCGACACAAAATCAGCGTCTCATTTTGAAACACGAACCGAATTCAGAGTCTGCAAAGCAGCTTCTGAAGATTTCCAACAAGTTAGAAGCCGCTGTCCGAGGCACCGACGAAAAGGCCGGTCTCCAGTTTTTCTGGGAGCAGGTCGTGGGTGTGGCATAAGGGAATTGGACTTTCGGTGATTAGGGCCATTTGATAAGATTTGAATTGAGGGGTCGCATGACAATTTCGAAGAACGCCGTTGCAGTGAAAAAGTACAAGGAAGAGCCGCGTAAAATTCAGCCCGCTGAAAAAGACAAGCTGGTTCTTGAGTACGCGCCACTGATCAAGTTCATTGCACAAAAAATCGCAGTCCGCCTGCCATCGAATATCGAACTCGATGACTTGATCTCAAGCGGTGTCATCGGTCTGATGGACGCGATCGACAAGTACGATCCGACTCGCGATAATAAATTTAAAACTTACGCCGAATTCCGTATTCGCGGTGCGATCTTAGATGAATTGCGCGCGCAAGACTGGGTTCCGCGTTCGATCCGTGACAAAGCCAAGCTGTTGGATAAGACCATGGCGACACTTGAAGCCGATTTGGGACGCATCCCGACGGACGAAGAAGTGGCAAAAGCTTTGAACGTCAATATCGACGAATTCCACGAGCTTTTGAATCAAGTTCGTCCGGTCAGCCTGCTTTCAATCGATGAATCGCAGACTTTCTCGAACGTCGATAAGAAATCGATCCTGAATATTCTAGAAGGCTGTAAGCTGAACAACCCTTTCAATCAGCTGAATATCAAGTCGGTCAAAGACATTGTGACCCAAGCCATCGAAGAATTGCCAGAGCGTCAAAGACTGGTTCTGTCTTTGTATTATTACGAAGATTTGAATCTGAAAGAGATCGGCAAAGTTCTTCGTGTCACCGAAAGCCGTGTTTCGCAGCTTCATGCCCAAGCCGTCTCACGCTTAAGAAACAAGCTGGCGCAGACATTGGGATCCGGCGAGCTGGACGTCGCATAAAGCAAGCCATTCAAAATTGAGTTTTTAGGAAAGCCGCGGAACCTGCGGCTTTTTTCTTTCTCGGGCTTTGTGGTTTTGCGTGTCTGTCGGCCTACTCGGTGCCGGTTCCTGAATAGATCGGGTTCGATGGATTGCTGGAAGGCAAACCGGCTGTGCTTGAGCTGCTGGAAGATTTTCCGCAGCTAAAAATGCGGATGACTTTCTTCGAGCACAATCCCCACAAAACCAAACCACCGGCGGCAATCAAAGCCAGAGGTTTCAACCATGATGAAACTCCGGCTTCTTCTGATTCTGCCGGAGAACCATTGCCCTTGGTGTTGGCCGTTTTTTTAGAGCGAGATGATTTTTCTGCAGGCGATTGATCTTTGCCGTTGCTGATCAGGGATTGGATCAAGGCTTCGCGCTCCATCAGGGCTTGAAAGAAAGGACATTTCTTCGCGTCGCAATTTTTTTGGTCCTGGCGCAAGGTGCTTGCGATGTCTTTTAGATCCGAGTTGCTTAAGTTTTGGTTGTCGACTTGTTTTTTCAAAAGGGTCTGGCGCTCTTCGAATGAGCCGGTGATTTGATCCCAGCAAATATTTGCCGTTCGGTTCATGCAGCGGCCAGGCTGTGCTTGGGCTTGTGAATTTGGGACGGCCAAATTCCACAGCCAGTTTAAGATCGACATCGAGAACTTTTGATCTGAATGTGATTTCGCGCTCCAGGCCATTTCTTTCAGTCCCAAATCGCTTGCCGCCAAGCGCTTGTAGACTTGGTTGAAGGATTGGGTTTCGCCCAATGAAAAGCTGACTCCGTTGACGGTGGCGATCCGTTGCGGACTGTCTTGGAAATCGATGGTGATCATATCGGTTTTGTATTGCATGATCACGCGGATGACTTCGCCGTCTTTTTGGGATGTCATCTTTGTCGCCGACATCGACGGGATTTTCAAGTCGGGATTGGATTTGACGAAGGCATCGAATTGCTTCACGTCCTCTTTGGACAGGAAAGGTTTTAAGGCTTCCCACATTCTGCTGAAAGGTTGCTCGGACAGCTTAAGAAATTCGGACTGCTTCATCAAGTCGGAAGCCAGTTCGCTGTTGCGGCCAAAGCTTGGAAGTCCAGCCAAAGCGTAGATCAGGGCAATTGTCAGGCGAAGTGTTTTCATATTGTCTTTCCTTTTTAATCAATCGACTGGGGTTGGTTGGCCGTGGTCGTTCCACCGGTGCCAAGCTGGCCGTAATAGTTGTAACCCCAACAATAAGTGCTTGAAGATTTCATGGCGCATTGGTGATAGCCGTGTCCATTTGACATCGCTGTCACGCCCGAGCTGAAGACGACATTTGGTGCGGTGATGCTTCCGGTTGAAGAACCGGTTCCGACTTGTCCATAACCGTTGTAGCCCCAGCAATACATCACAGAACCCGAAGTCAGCGCACAAGACGTGAGCGCAGTCACGGAAACACTGGTCGCTGATGACAGCCCCATATAATAAGGCGCGATGTGCGCCGTCGTGTTCGAAGTTCCAAGCTGACCGTTGTTGTTTAGGCCCCAGCATTTGACTCGGCCAGATTGAACGGCGCATGTGTGATAAGCACCGGCTGCAACGGATGTCACATCCGATTCCATTCCTGAAACCAGTTGCGGAGTTTTCTGATTGGTCGTTGTCCCATCGCCAACCTGTCCATTCGTGTTCAGGCCCCAGCAGTACAAAGCCCCACTTTGAATCGCGCAGGCGTGATTGTATCCGGCAGATACATCGGTGACCCCCGAAGTTAAAGTCGTCACTGCAGATGCAGAGCTTGTCGCCGTCGTCGATCCAATACCAAGCTGACCGTAAGTGTTGTCACCCCAACAGTACAAGGCACCGCTTTTGATCGCGCAGGTGTAAGCGGCCCCGGCGGCAACGGTCGTCACGCCCGAAGTCATATTGCTAACAGATCGGGGAGCTGTGTAATCCGAGGTGTTGCCACTGCCAAGCTGACCGCTGCTATTGGCACCCCAACATTTCAAGGCCGAGCTGATCACGGCACAAGTGTGATAAGCACCGGCCGCAACCGATGTCACACTGTAAGACAGACCATTGATCTCTTCAGGGTAACTGCTGTTCGTTGTCGAGCCATCGCCCAGCTGTCCGCGATTGTTGTAACCCCAGCATGACAAAGCCGAATTCGAATCAATGCGGCAGCTGTGGTAAAGACCGGTTGCCAATTGATGAGTCGACGTCCCATTGATATCCACCAAGGTGATCGTCGATGTGATGTAATTCTGGGTCGTCAAATCCAACTGTCCAACGTAGACATAAAAGTAAGTCGTTCCGTTCGAGTATCCGTTGTTCAAAGTCGGAACGGTGATCGTCGCGGTGGATTGGTAAGCCGCCACCGTCACGATGCCACTGGTGGTTGTATAGTTGTAAGACCCGTAAGCCGAGCCATCCACAGTTTGATACATAAAACTTCGGGCCGAAGAACTGGTGCTGGCCATCGTGATGGTGATGGTGGCCGTGTTTCCTTCTGTGACAGTTGGGGATGTGATCAAAGAAATCGAACTGGGATCCGAATAAGATGACGTGGTGACGGTGGTTGAACTCGAGTCCTCACCGACCACATCTTTGCTGGCCGCACAGTTCTGAAAACTGACAAGTGCGACCAGAAGTCCGATGATTAGCAGACTTCTGAAGATGCTTTTATAAAGCTGTTTCCTTTGATGATTCACAAATCCCCCTCTGTGGATGTGTCTATATTGACAAGGGAGTATTGAAAGATTGTGGAATGTCACACCTGTCTCGACCTGAGACGAATCTCCGGTCTCAAAAAAATATTTCGATCTTCCATTTTGTTTCAACAGTTGTTTGAAAAACTGGTTTCAACAAAACAGGAGGCTTTTATGAAACAGAATGCAAAAACAAATAAGGCATGGGTGGAGATCCGATTCTTGGGCATCGTTTTGACGACCAGCTTGATGTTGGGAACGGCGATGGCCCAGCAACAGGGCCAACGTCCAGACGGCCCTCCACCACAAATGGACGCGGCAACAAAGGCAGCATTAGAGGCTTGTATGTCTTCATCTGATACGGCATTGCCTGCGCGTGAATCTGGCGTGAGACCAACCCGAGAACAAATCGAAAAATTTGATGCGTGCGTTGTCGCTAAAGGCGGAACGGTTCCCAAACATCGCGGACCTCCTCCAGGTGGACAGCCTCCGCGCGAAGTTTCTTCGACCAGTGAGAATGTCGGCGCTCAGTAACTAAAGCCGGTATCGGCTCAGGAGTTTTTATGAAATTCATTTTCGTGTTTACAAGTTTGGTTCTGCTCGCAGCCCTCCCAACTCGGGCAGATATGCGGGACTTGCCGCCGGGTCCTCCCCCGGACTGGGCGGCAGGTCCTTCTCCTCAAAACAAGTCGGCGACAGAAGCCACCGGTGCGTGTTTGCAGTGCGAACTTTCGTCGAATACGCAAATGGATCTGATGAAAAGTCGAATTGCCGAACTGGAAGCGGCTTTGAAAACTCAGAAGCAGAAGCAATCTGAAGAAGACCTTCAAGCCGCTGAACATCAGAAAGAACGCATGCTCAAAAAAATTGACAACATGGATTGTCCGCAACCAAAGACCACCGAACCGCTGTTTGGAGATTCAGACGACGAAGATGGCGGCATGGACAGCCTGAAAGAGATGATGAGCATGGCGGGAGGAGGTCCAAGAGGCAAAGGGCCTTCCGCTGATCGACGCGAGTCCGCCCCGCAAATGTCACTTGTCATGCGCGAAGAGATTGAAGACGCCATCGAAGATAAAATGAAGAAATGTAAGAAGAAAGCCCAGCGCCAACAAAGTCAGCGGGGTGGAAATGCGCTGGCCATGCAAGGCATGCAAGCAAATCGCGGCGGACAAAGTCAAAATATGGATATGAGTTCGATGATGAACATGATGGCGATGGTGAGTATGGGCGGCATGGGCTCAAGCATGGGAACTTCGATGGGCATGGGTTCGATGGGTGGCCGTAACATGATGGGTATCGGCGGAGTGTCGAGCTCGATGTATGGAACCGGCGTGATGCCATGGATGCAAAATACGCGATCGACTGTCTGGCCGGCCTATTATCAAACGTGGCCGGTGAACGGATCCGCGACCAATGGACTTAGGTCCAGTGGCTTCGGAATTTAGGATGAGAAACGAAAGAACCGATAAGAACAGAAGCCTTTTTGGGAGCCACATATGATTCAAATTCTGCTTGTTGAAGACGATCCAGGATTGGCTCGCGGTCTGCAAATCAATCTCGAACTGGAAGGCTATCAATTCTTCCGCGCCGAAAATCTCAAGCAAGCTCGAGAGCTGAATGCGGCGAACTCTTTTCATCTGGTGATTTTAGACCTGGGTCTTCCCGACGGACATGGCTTTGATTTCTTAAAACAGCTGCGCGATGCTGGCTCGCGTTTGCCGGTGATTATTTTGACCGCGCAAACCGACGAAGATTCGGTCGTGGCGGGTCTCCAACTTGGCGCCAACGATTACATGCGAAAGCCTTTCGGGAACAAAGAGCTTCTCGCCCGGGTGAAAGCCGTTCTGCGCGAGCCGCAAACTCGTGAGCGTCAGCTCCGTTATGAAGATCTTTTGATTTTATTGGATCAGCGCACGGTGCGATTCGGTGACAACCAAATCGAGCTCAACCGTCGTGAATTTGATATCCTTCAGCGCTTTGTCGAAAAAGCGGATAACATTGTGACTCGCGAATCTTTGTTGCAGCTTTTCGATAAAGACGGCGAAATCTACGATCGCACGATTGACTCGCACGTCAGTCACCTTCGATCGAAATTGAAAAAAGCAGGCGTTCAGTCCATCAAAATATCATCGGTCTACGGATTGGGATATCGACTGGAGAAAGCCTTATGAAAATAAAAATTTATCAGAAATACTTTTTGTGGGCCTTGGCTTGCTTGATTATTTTTCTGATCTTGGGTTTTTACTTTAATATGTTCTTGATGCGCCAGTTGGCGCCAAAACCCAACGAATTTTCCACAAAGCCGCCAACGTTTTTTGCCAAGCTTGTGGATCACATGAGTGAGAAAAGTCGTCTTGTCGCCATTCAAAATATCGAAGCGATGAGCGATCAGATTTCCGTACCAAAAATGACGTTGATTGCGGCTGACGGAAGGATTCTTTATCCGGATGGGGCTCGGTTGCCATTTGAATGGTCGACAATTGAAAAACCAGTCAACGAATACGATGCAGTTGCGATTCGTCCCAACCCTCCGCCCGAGGGATTGATGCCACCGCCGCCTCCGATGGGTGGCGAAACTCGTCTGGGTGGCCCTGGTCCCGGCGGACCTGGCGGTGAGCTGCCTGCCGGTGGTCCTCCTCCTCCTCCTCCTCCTCGAGGCATGATGGGCGGTTTATTTCCACCTCCTCCGGGTGGCGGAATGTTTCATATGATGATGCGGCAAAGCCATCTGATTCGTCTCAGTGGCGAGCCAGTGGTTTACCTTTTGCTCGAGCATCCGCGGGATCGCATGATGCCACCGCCATCGGAAATGAAGGCAAATCGTCCGCCGATTTCGCCGCCACTGATGGGATTTTTGTCCTTGGTTTTATCCCTGGTGTTGGGGATCGCCGTTGCGATTTCGATGATCTATTATTCCGTGAACAAGAAAGTCAAAATGGCTGACGATGTGATTTCCGAATTGCAAAAAGGAAATCTCAAGGCGCGTTTTGAAGTGAAGCGCAAAGACGAATTCGGTCAGGCGATGCTTCGATTCAACCGCATGGCGGACGAAATCGAAAAGCTGGTCGAACATCTGCGCTCGGTCGAGCGGGCTCGGACCAAGCTTTTACAAGAGCTGACTCATGATCTGCGCACGCCGATCGCTTCTTTGAAAAGTTTTTTGGAAACCTTAAGTCTAAAAGGTGAAAAGATCGATGCTCCGACCAAGCAAGAGATGCTGGATCTATCATTAAGCGAAGTGCAGTATTTTGAGCGCTTGGTGGAAGACCTTCTTTTCCTGGCCCAGGTCAACGAACCCAATTATCAGAAAGATCGCAAGGCCATTTCGATGGAATCTGTGATCCAAGACGAAGCCGATCAAATCAATCTGCGCGAAAAATTTCAGGGGAAACAAGTTTCAATTCTCACTCATCTCAGTGTGAACAGTCCTTTGATATCAGCCGATGGTTATCTGATTCGACGTCTGATTCGAAATGCGATGGAAAATTCGATCTCGTTTGCGAAGAGCAAAGTCTGGGTGAAAACATCGATGGTCGGAAACGAGCTGGTGATCCGCTTCGAAGACGACGGTCCTGGATTCCCGGCCGATGTTTTGAAATCATTCGGTGAGCGGCGGCACAGCCGTCAAATCCAAAACGGAAATCAGCATCGCATTTCGGTGGGCTTGGGCTCGGTGATCATGAAAACAATTTGCGACGCTCATCACGCCAAGATCACAGCCACAAATGCAATCAGCTCGAACGGCCAAACAACCGGAGCCATCCTCGAAATGCGCTTCCCAGCATAAGGTACGCCGTACCTTTTGCCATGCCGTACCGAAAGGTACGGCGTACCCAAGGACTACCCAAGGACTATTTTTGGTATTGGTCTTTGATTTTTTTCATCAGACGGGTCTCCATCTGACGGACGGCTTCGCGGGTGATGCCGTACTTTTCGCCGATCTCTTGCAAGGTCAGTGGTTCGTCTGCCAAGATTCGTTCGTCGAGAATGATTTTTTCGCGGTCCGAAAGCAAGGGCTTCAAAGCTTCAATGGCCTCGTTCAAATGAGTCATCTCTTCTTTTTGCGCGATGTCTTCATCCGGCATGTGGGTGTCAATCTTTTGGAAGTCCATCAGGCTCGAGCCGGATTCGTCGTCTACGGGGCGATCCAAGCTGACATCACGGCCTGACATCCGCTGCGCCATCATTTCAACTTCGTCTTCTGGAATGCCAAGCTTCGAGCTGAGCATTTTGATGTCCGGAGATTTCCCCAAAGCATCCAGCTCTTCTTTTTGACGCTGCAATTGATAGAATAATTTTTTCTGATTCTGAGTCGTTCCGATTTTCACCAACGAGTACTGCTTCATCAGATACTCTTGGATGTAACCGCGGATCCACCAAACGGCGTAAGTGATCAAACGAACGCCCTTGTAAGGATTGAACTCGCGCACGCCGTGCATAAGCCCCATGTTTCCTTCTTGGATCAAGTCGATCATGCGGGCGCCAAAGCGCGAGTACTCGGCCGCAACCTTCACGACGAAGCGAAGATTGGCAGTGACCAGGGCCTGCGCGGCCACGGGATCTTTGGTTTCAAAATATTTTTTTGCCAGTTCCGATTCTTGCTCGCGCGAAAGAAGCGGGTACTTGCGGACTTCGGCCAGATACAAGGAGACCGGATCGGTCGTGGTCGCAACCGCTTTGCCCGCGCCTTTGGCGGGAACTTTCGCAATTTCTTCCGAGTCCGAATCTGACTCCGAATCGGTCTCGATATCCGCATCCCCTTCTTCAACTGCGGCGGAAGCTTCGGCGATCTCTTCCGCTTCTTGGGCGTGATACGCGTCTTCGTCTTGATGTGAATCTTGAATTGAAGATTCGTCCGCATCGTCGTGATGGATGACTTCGGCCACCACACGGCGCGCTTCTTTCACCGGCTTTCCGGCTTTTGCTTTCGAAGGTTTCTTAGGCTCAACAGTTTTCACCGCCTTGGGCGAGACCGAAGCAATAGGCGCCGAAGCCGACACCTTCGCGGTGGTCGGTTTCAAGGGCGCTGCTTTCTTTTCGACCTTCTTTTTGGAAGGCGTGGTTTTTTTCTTTTGAGCCATGACTGAAGTACCTTAACTCTGGGTACGCCTTTTAAGAAATCAAGCCAGGTACTTGCTTAATTTTTTTTGGATGGTTTCTTGGACTTTCCCTTTAAACGGAGTGAGCATCAGCGGCAAATCGACCACCACCTGAACCACGCTGCCAGGGCCTTGGTTTTTCACGGAAATATCGGCTTTGAACTGGCTCCCGGTCGCACGTCCTGACATGGAGCTTTCTTGGAAATCGCATTTGAGGCTTGGGTCAAAGCGTCGAATATCGGCATCGTTTTCGAAGAAAGTCTTGATCTTCGAAAAGGCGTCGGCGGCAGGGAGGTTGGATGAATGATCGATGGTCACTTTCGGCATAAAGCCTCCTACAGGAAAAAGGGTAACGCCGAGCCAAAGATCCGTCTACGAAAAGAAGATTGGAAGAAGGTTTTTGACCCCTCTTGGGGAGGTATGTCAGGATGAGTGCTTTACCGAGGGAAAGCACATGAAATACTCCCGCACGCATTACTGTGGATTGGTCAACAAATCGCTCGTCGGCAAAGAAGTCACTTTGACCGGCTGGGTGGACACGCGTCGAGATCACGGCAGTCTGGTTTTCATTGACTTGCGCGATCGCGAAGGAATCGTCCAGGTCGTGCTGGATCCAAAGAAAACGGAAACCGCATCAGCCAAAGAATTCCGCGGTGAATACGTCGTTGCGGTGAAAGGAATCGTGCGCGCTCGTCCGGATGGCATGATCAATAAAAAGATCAGCACGGGTGAGGTCGAGCTCGAGGCCACTCATTGTGAAGTTCTGAATGAAGCGGCAACCCCGCCGTTCCAAATCGACAGCGAAAACGTCAGCGAGATGCTGCGTTTGAAGTACCGCTATCTGGATCTGCGTTCACCGCGTTTGCAAAGACATCTGATCGTCCGTCACAAAGTGGCGCAAATCGTGCGCAAGTTCTTATCTGAAAACGGTTTCTTGGAGATCGAAACGCCAATCCTGTTCAAATCAACTCCAGAAGGCGCACGTGACTATTTGGTGCCTTCGCGTGTGAATCCAGGAAACTTCTACGCCCTTCCGCAGTCGCCGCAACTTTTGAAGCAGCTTCTGATGATCGGCGGTTACGATCGTTATTTCCAGATCGCTCGTTGCTTCCGCGATGAAGATTTGCGCGCCGATCGCCAACCTGAATTTTCGCAAATCGACTTGGAAATGTCGTTCATCGATCAAGAAGACATCATCCAGATGAACGAGCGCATGCTTCGCACCATCTGGAAAGAAGTCAAAGGCGTCGAAGTCGGCGAGATCCCACGCATGAGCTATCAAGAGGCAATGGATCGTTACGGTATCGATAAACCGGATACTCGATTCGCAATGGAGATCAAAGATCTCGCCAAGATTGTGACCGGATCTGGTTTCAAAGTTTTCGACGACGTTTTGGCCCGCAAAGGAATTGTGCGCGGAATCGCCGTACCAAAAGGTGGCGCATTCTCGCGCGGACAATTTGATAAGCTGACGGATATTGCGAAAAAAGGCGGGGCCAAAGGTCTTGTTTGGATTAAATCAGAAGCTGACGGAAGCCTGACTTCTCCGGTGAGCAAGTTCTTTGATAAGACAAAGCTCGAGGAAATGTTCAATGCAGTGGGTGCACAAAAAGGCGATGCCGCTCTTGTTGTTGCTGATGATTTTGATACAGCTTGCGCTTCTTTGTCGTCTCTTCGTCTACACCTAGGCAAAGAGCTGAACCTGATCGACACAAGCAAAGACAAGTTCTTGTGGGTTGTCGACTTCCCATGTTTCGAATGGTCTCCGGAAGACAAACGTTGGATGGCACGTCACCATCCGTTCACATCTCCACGCAACGAACACATGCAGTGGTTGATCGACGGTGACGAAAGCAAATACGGCCAAATGTTGGCAAAAGCTTACGACTTGGTTTGCAACGGTTACGAAATGGGCGGCGGCAGTATCCGTATCTACCGAAACGAATTGCAACAAGCCATGTTCCGCATGCTGGGATTGACTCCTGAAGATGCTGAAAAGAAATTCGGTTTCTTCTTGGAAGCCTTCAAGTACGGCGCGCCTCCACACGGTGGAATCGCCTGGGGTATGGACCGTCTTGTGATGCTTCTGTGTGAAACAGATGCCATCCGCGAAGTCATCGCCTTCCCAAAAACCGCGAAAGCAACCGACATCATGGCGGATGCTCCATCTGAGGTCAGCCGCGACCAGTTGAACGAAGTCGGCGTGAAGCTGAGCCCACTGGCAGAAAAATTCTTAGAAGACATGAAAGAGAAGGGGACGTAAGAGCTCCTTTCGGGTTGTTGAGTTTTTTTCTCGAGCTGTGGGGCTTTTCTCGTATCATGCGGGCCGTGCGTCCATGCAATCGGGCTTCGGCCAGCCCGAACCCGCGATCGCTGGCCGTCCTGGCCAGCGATTCCGATGTTTGGAAAATTCACTCGTATGGTTTTGGGGAATTCACTCTTAGCTTTTTGTTGCACTGATGCCCTCAGAGAAATGACTTCCAACTGGGAGTCATTTCTCTGAGGGGGCTTCAGACTCCTGCCTCACAAAGTTCGGAACCAACTGGTTCCAGACTTTGTGAGGGGGACTTAAAGACCCACCTCAAAGAAGTTGGTACCCGTGGCAGTGTGGACGAACGCATTTTTTTGCTCAATTTCACTCTCAGGCGCCGTCTTGCAGCCTTCGCGGCCGGCCAGGCTCACGGATGGATGCACCTGCAATTACACCAGCCCACCGCTGTGACGACCACTCCTAACAGCTAAAGAGCTGTGACAAGTAATCCAAAAAAACCAAAGCCGTGACGAGCAATCCGAACAATCAACCTCGCACAGTGCGGTCTGTGAAAGATCAAAATCCTTTTCTGCATTTTCAAATAAATGCTTTGCTAAGAATAGAAAATAGGGCCAGGCCGCGCTTTGATCTAAAGTAGGAGGTATTTATGTCATTTATTCTCTCGTTCATTCTCGGACTGTTGATTATTGCGGGTGGAGTGACCATGGTCGTGATGATTGTTCGTCATCGCAACCCCGTAAAAGAGAACCGCAAAGAAGAAATCGCTGACAAGCACGCGGGCGAGCGCTCGACATCATCGGCGCCGCCGCGAGTGGTTCCTACTGCAACGCCTTAAGAAGCTGGCTCGAACAAAATTCGCTGAACTTGGCGGCGCAAGCTTGGCGTTTTTCTGCGGTGACGGATTCAAATTGCGAAGACATTCTTTTCAAAGCGTCAGTGTCGGCCGCATCCAAGCTTTTTTCAAAGTGATACTTGTAAATATCGCAGGTGCATTCGTCGGCACAGCTGGAAGCCTGCTGACGAATTGTCGCTTTTTGATTCGTACTTAAAGCCGCGATCTTTGCGTCGACCAAAGCATGCAAGCCTTGGCTTAAAGCTGAAATCTGTGCTCCTTTGATCCCACACATCACGGACTTCTTTTCCAGGGACTGATCACTGGCCACTAGCAAAGCGTTCGAAGCGCGCGCCAGATAACGCAAAGACCACGTCGAGGGATTCAGGGCCGCCAAAGCCCCAAGACCCATGAACAAAATCAAACTGAAAATAGAAGAGCGAAAAATCATACTCATTACGGCGAAGTGTAATGCTTTGAAGGAGAATTTGGGTCCGCCGTTTCCTCGCGGACCATTTCTTCCATATTCAGAACTTTCCATGCTGTTTTTTGCGTGCTGATCCAATTCACCAAAAGCTGTACGGCCTTCACCGACTGCGGATGGATATCGTGGAACAAAACGACGCCGCGATTTAGAACTTCCATCTGTTTCTTGGCGCGCTGGAAGATGCTTTGCGGATCGCTGTCCTGCCAATCCAAGGTGTCTACATTCCAGAAGGTGTGAAGCATTTTTTTGTTCGCGATCATCTGCCGAATGTTGGAATTGTTGGACCCGCAGGCGCCATACGGGCAGCGGAAAAATGTCGGTGGCTGGCCCACCACATCCGCAAATCCCGAATAAGCTTCATTGATCTCGTGATTCAATCCCGCTTGATTCAAAGTTGGAAGATTTGCATGCGTGTAAGAGTGGCTGGCCCGTTTGAAACCCTGCTTGCCAACTTCGGCGACGATCGCCGGATATTTTTTCATATTCTGCGTCAGCCAGTAAAAGGTTCCTTCGAAGCCGGCGCTGTTCATCGCATTGACCATTCCCATGGTGTGGGTGGGGTGTGGACCATCATCGAACGTGATCGCCCAGAAGCCCGGCTTGAAAGCATTGCCGGTGATATTGCCGGTGCCTCCAGGACTTGGATAAAGAACGTCGGTGTTCGGTTGACGATCGGCCGCTTTTTCCGCATTCACTTCTTTTTCACGCTGATCCAGATAAGTGGTCCACTCTTTTTCAAAGGCACGATCCAGCGCACGCTTCTTACGCGTTTTCTGGAAAGTCACGCTTTGGGCTTTCGCCGAATTGATCTCGTTCTGGTTGTTCAATTTTTTTGTATAGAAAGACATAAAAGCCAAAGTCGGCTGACCTGGATTTGTTTCCTGAAGCTTTTCATCTGCTGCTTGCAGGCTTGCAATCAAAGTCAAAAGTGCCCAATGATCTCCGCTCTTCCAAGCGCGATCCACATAGCTTTGCATCGATCCCAAGGCAAAGGTCGCTGATTTCTGATAAGGGCTTGAATTTTTCGCAGCCTCGTCACGCAGGCGAGAATAAATATGCGTCAGACGCTCGGTCTTTTCGTGATAGTATTCCCAGACGATATTCAGCTTGATACGAAGCTGATCTAGCTTGCGCTGATCCGGTTCCGCATCGACATTTTTCATTTTCGCTTTGTGAACCGCATCCAGTTCTTGGTCAAACTGCTGCAGCAAACCTTGAGCAATAAAAATATAATTCAGCTGGCGATCCAGATACTTTCCAAAATCACGAGCCGAGGCTTCAGGTGTGGGATTGCTCATCAAGGCGATAAAGGCCTGCTCGTTTTTCAATTCTTCTTCGCTGGGCTGTTCGGCCACTTGTTGCGGAGATCGATTTCCAGATTTCATCGAGCTCGAGCAAGCCACAGTCAGGCTCAGCAAAATTGCCAAAGACAGAACTACCGTTTTCATCAAAGCCCCTTTGTATCTTGGTGTTTTTATTTATTGTAACGAGAGATTTTGGAATGAGAAGGGGAGTTTTCGAGGACGGTGAGGGGACGGAGAGCCGCGGACCTGGACTGGACTTTTTGGGGTTGGGTTTTTCTCGAGCTTTGGGGTTCTTCGCGTATCATGTGGGCCGTGCGTCCATGCATTCGGGGTTATCGCGCCCCGAACCCGCGGACCGCCGGCCATCGTACCTAGCCGGCCGCGGCCGGCAAGGCACCGCTGTGCTCGAGACCCCAAAAAAGAAAAAGCCGCGTTTACAAAACACGGCTTCATCCTCATCAAGATCAAGCGATCTAAATCAAACCCATCAATTACTTAAAAGACAGATTCAACCCACGGCCATTCAAGATCAGTTTCGAAGTCACAGTCACTGCTTCGCCGCCGTCACCCAAAGATGAAGTCGTGTAAGTCGCTGTGCCTTCGTATGGCAGAAGGATTCTGCAGTACATGCTTGTGTTGTCGATGACGTTCAGTTGTTCGAAGATTCCCGCGCGATTACGGCCATCTGTTTGAGCGCGGATCAAAGTTGCGCCGCAGTTGCCTTGTTCGATCGATGCGATTGGAAGCTCGACGATTTTAGGAGCTGGCATTACCATCGCGCACATCATTCCGGGCTCGCAGTGGAATTCGCGATTCAGGATCAGGGTGACTGTGTTTTTTTCATGGTCGATCGTCAAAGAACCTGTTTTGAATTCTTGATCGAAGTGAGCTTTTGCCAGTTGAGCTTGTGTGACTGGGAAAGTCTTAACGTTTGTTGTTTCAGTTGCAGCTTGGGCCAAGAAGCTTGAAGTCATAACGGCCAAAGAAAGAAGAAGTGCTTTCATAAAAACCCCTTTTCGAGTTGGTAGCGCAGGACTGTATATCAAAGTCCGTACCAAGTTCCTTTTGGGTTGCAGATTCATCCAATTGTTTTAAAGGGAAAGATACAAAACGCCGCAGTTCCAAACTGAGTCTTTGGACTGGTGCCATGGTTTCATCTCGGAGCCGTTTCTAAATAGAAAGTGAAGTAGGGGAGAGGTGTAACCCGGCGCTTCAAAAGCTCGTCAAAGAGCGTTGAATGCGCCAGGTTGGCTGGATCTGGACTATTGGAATCGGACCAGGGCTTCTTGCAAAGATTGCAATTGGCGACGGGATTGTTCCAACAACTGCTTATCCGCTTCCACCACGTCTTCGGCGGCGTTCTTCACAAAGTTTTCGTTCGAAAGACGGCCCGACAATTGAGCAATATCTTTATTCAATTTTTCGACTGTCTTTTGGATGCGCTTGATCTCTTCATCGAAGTTCACAAGACCTTCCAAAGGAATGACGACTTTCACCTGCGAATCTTTGATCGCCACAGGTGCCACTGCACATTTTGACAGATTGCCTTCAGCGCCGATTTCCAAGTTGCCGATGCGACCGATGGTTAAGATCGCGCTGCGATTGTGTGACAGAATTTTTTGAACGTTGTCATCACTTGGGGCTAAACGGACGGTGATTTTTTCCGCCGGGCTGATGCGATTTTCCCCACGGATATTTCGGATCGCCGACAAAACTTCTTTCACCAAATCGATTTCCAAAGCCGCGGCTTCTGAACCGAATGCTAAGAAATCTTTGTCTTTACGCGGGTTCGGATATGCGTCCAACATGCAGACTGCTTCTTTGATTGGCAGTTTCTGGTACAGCTCTTCCGTGATGAACGGAATGAACGGATGCAGAAGGCGCATGATGCGATTCAAAGCTTGCGCCAGCACCAATTGCGAAGCGCTTCGTTCAGGGCTTGCCGGACCATTGACGATCGGCTTGATGAACTCGATGTACCAGTCACAGAATTCGTACCAGGTGAAGTGATAAAGCGCATTGGCCGCATCCGAGAAGCGATCTTGCTCTAAAGCCTGCTCGACCGTTTTTTCCACTTCGGCCAGCTTATAGATCAACCACTGATCGAAAGATGAAAGGTTCGCCTTCACCGGCAAGGCTTTTGAGCCTTCAGCTGGAACTTTGAAATCATGCAAGGCCGCCAACGAGAAGCGGGTTGCATTCCAGATTTTATTCATAAAGTTGCGATAGCCTTCAAGGCGCTGTTCGCTGAACTTAAAGTCTTTGCCGCTGTAAACATGCGCCATGAATGTAAAGCGAAGCGCATCGGCACCGTGCTTGTCGATCATCTCGAGCGGGTCGACCGAGTTGCCAAGTGATTTGCTCATCTTGCGGCCTTGCGAATCGCGAACCAGTCCGTGGATGTAAACCTTGCGAAATGGAACGTCTCGCATGAACTCGAGCCCCATCATGATCATTCGGGCCACCCAGAAGAAGATGATGTCGTGACCAGTGACCAGAACGCTGGTCGGGTAGAAAGTTTTCAGCGCTTCGGTTTCTTTTGGCCAGCCCATGGTTGAGAATGGCCACAAAGCGGAACTGAACCACGTGTCCAAAACGTCATCGTCTTGCTTGATGTTTTTCGACTTGCAGCTTTCACATTCGGTCGGATCGGTTTCCGCAACGGTGATGTGTTTGCAGTCCGTGCAATACCAAGCCGGAATCTGGTGACCCCACCACAACTGGCGCGAGATGCACCAGTCTTCGATGATGTTCATCCAGTGCAGATAAACTTTTGTCCAACTTTCGGGCTCGAACTGGATGGTTCCGCTTTCAGCCACGCGCTTGGCTGGTGTTGAAAGCTGATCCATTTTCATAAACCACTGATCTGACAGCATCGGTTCGACAACTGCACCTGTGCGCGAGCAGTGACCGACGTTCAAAGTGTGCGGCTCTTCTTTTTCTAGCAGGCCTTGTGATTTCAGATCTTCTAAGATGCGCTTGCGAGCTTCTTGAACCTTCAGTCCCTGGTAAGGGCCCGCGTTTTCATTCATCTCGGCTTTCTTGGTCAGGATGTTGATCATCGGCAGATTGTGGGTCTTGCCGATTTTGTAGTCATTAAAGTCATGCGCCGGCGTGATCTTCACGACGCCCGAGCCGAACTCTTTATCGACATAAGTGTCAGCAATGATCGGAATCTTGCGACCCAGAATCGGTAGAATCGCGTTCTTTCCGATCAAGTGCTTGTAGCGTTCGTCTTCGGGGTGTACGCACAAAGCGGTGTCGCCCAGCAAAGTTTCTGGACGAGTCGTCGCTACAATCAAAGTGCCGCTGCCGTCTTCCAGATTGTAACGAATGTGCCAGATCGAGCCTTTGACCTGCTTGTGTTCGACTTCAAGATCGGAGATCGCCGATTCCAGCGGGCCCGACCAGTTCACCAAGCGGGTGCCACGGTAGATTGAATTTTTCTTGTAAAGAGAAACGAAAACTTTGCGAACGGCTTTGGAAACGCCTTCATCCAAAGTGAAAGTCGCGCGTTCCCAATCGCAGCTTTCGCCCAATTTGCGCATCTGCGAGTAAATGCGATTTCCGTACTGGTGCTTCCACTCCCAAACTTTGGCGACGAATTTTTCGCGGCCCAGTTGGTGACGAGTGATGCCTTCTTTCTTCAGTTCTTTTTCAACCACGGTTTGCGTGGCGATGCCAGCGTGATCGGTGCCCGGAAGCCAAAGCACATTGAAGCCGTTCATGCGTTTCCAGCGAACCAAGACATCTTGGATCGTGTGATCCAGCGCATGTCCCAAATGCAAAAATCCCGTCACGTTCGGTGGCGGCAGGATGATGCTGTAAGGAGGTTTGGTCGATTGATCCTGAGCTTTAAAGAAGCCCGACGATTCCCACCATTTGTAGGTGCGGTCTTCAACTTCGGCCGGATTGTAACGATCTGGAATATTGGATGTTGGATTCGACTGTTCAGCCATGTTTTCCTCTGGAGATAATAACCCGCCAATGCTAGCGCAAAAGGCCATTTGTCTCAATGATGGCGGTCGATATCACATTGCAGCACCAAGGGTGGGACGCTAGCGCTTCTTCTTTTTCTTTTTGGTGGTTTTCAGTTCGATTTGGAACTCGGTTTGATCCAGCTCCTGCTGCATTTTCTTTTGCCGCTGAATGGTTGGAACTGGGGGTGGTGCGACCGGCGGCGCTGACGGCTTGATATGTTCAGGCTCCATCTGAATTGGTGGCGCGACAGGTTTTGGGGGTTCAGGGCGGCGGAAGAGATTTTGATCCACTCCGTCGTTGGTTTCTTCCTGGAAGGCTGGGGCATTTGCGTCGCGCTGATCTTTGTATGGCGTCACCAGCGGAGTCGATCCCGATCGGAATTGCGGCGAGAAGCTGAGACCCGCAAACACGTTCCAGCCCGCCGCAATCGCCGAACCGGTGAGCGAAGTGCCGCCACCCAATTTCAAAGCCCAAGTCGAAGTCAGATTTCCACGCAGCCAGAGATTGGTTTCCAGCAGAGAAGGGTCGACGGTGTAATAGCGAAGAGCGCCGCCATTGCGATTGGCGACGATCTCGCGCCGGGCCGGACTGTTTTCGAATTTGTCATGAATCACGGTTTGGTAACCGCGAAGCTCGGCCCCCAAACGCCAGCTTGAAAACTGCAATTCGGCGCCGACCCCGTAAGGCAGAAGCGACGAGCGATCGTCGTCGCGGTAAGTGAAGCCCGCAAATGCAAACGGATCAAAGGCACCCCAGTTGGCACGAGCGATCAGCTTGGCAGTGAAATCCATCGTGCCTTCGCCGTTAATGACCGTATCGCCAGTGGCATCGACACGTTTGAAAGGAACGGTGAGTGATAGATCGGGATACAGATCCCAGCGTTGGCTTTGATAAACGAGAAAGTCCGATCCCAGCACCAATTGTGTCAGGCTGCTGTCCTTGCGCGTGTCGACTGTGTTTTTGCTTTCGGCATTGCTGACGCGCGAGCTGGCGTAAAGCGCCCAGTTCTTTTTCATGACCCAGCGGGCTCCGAAATCGAAATCCAGCAAGCTGTAACTGTAACCGTTGGGAAGTGTCACGTATTCGCCGCCCGAGCGCGTGTAGTTGGCGGTCGCTTGATAGTAAGTGGTTTGCGCATCGAACTGCCAGCGGCCGGTCTGATAGCTGCGTCCCGCTTCGTCATACAAGGGCAATTGCGCCTGGGCGAGAGAAGAGCAAAGCAAGAGCGTTGAGCCCATCAAGATGAATAAAAGAACTGACAATTTCATGCCTTTTGATTATGCCTTGAAGGCGACATGGAAGCAAAAAAATCTCAGCTCGCTATTATCTTCGTCACGGTCTTTCTTTATCTGGTCGGGTTCGGTGTTATCATTCCGATCACGCCGATTTTAGCGAAGAATTTTGGCGCATCCGGGTTTCAGGTCGGGCTTTTGCTTTCGGTTTATTCTTTCATGCAATTTATTTTTGCACCTTTCTGGGGCCGGCTCAGCGATCGCTACGGTCGTCGTCCGATTCTGCTGTTTTGTTTGATCGGCGAATTCTTTTCTTACATTGCCTTTGGTCTAGCTCGAAATTTTGAAATGCTTTTTGTGGCGCGCATGCTGGCCGGATTTTTTGGCGCCAGCCTTTCGACCGCTTCGGCTTACATTTCCGATATCACTCCACCGCAAGAGCGATCCAAGGGGATGGCCTTGATCGGCGCGGCTTTCGGAATGGGATTTTTGGTGGGACCGGCTTTGGGCGGCGGTTTGGCGGTGTGGGGAAGTCATATTTCTTCCGAGCCGCATTTCGATACCAGCTTTGCCGCTTATGGTGTGGCCGTGCTGTGCGTGATCAATTTCTTGTTCGGGCTGAAATTTTTAAAAGAGTCTTTGACCGAAAAAGCGCCCCATCAAGCGCAGACGCATCGTTTTCAAAGATTGTTTCGTTATTTGCGTTTGGGTTTGATCGGTCGTCTGATCGGCGTGTTCTTTCTGACTTCGCTGGCGATGTCGACCATGGAAGCGACACTGGTCCTTTTCGTCGGCGATCGTTTTCAGTGGACGGTGAAAGAGGTGAGCTTCGGCTTTGCTTACATCGGTTTGATCATGATCATCTCGCAAGGATTTTTGGTGCGCCGGCTTTTACCCAAAGTGGGCGAGCGCAAAATGCTGCTAATGGGATTAAGTTTTATGACCATCGCGCTGGCGATGATCGCGGCTTCGTCGACCATTTGGATTTTGGCGATTGCGCAGACTTTTTTGGCTTTCGGATTTAGCTTCACCAATCCGTCGACCATGGGGAGTATCAGTCTTCTGGCCGATCCCAAAGAGCAAGGCGAGGTGCTGGGAACCACGCAAGGAACCGCATCGCTGGGACGTATTATCGGTCCTGCGACCGGCGGATGGTTGTATCAACATGTGGGACAGATCTCTCCGTTTCTGACCGGCAGTGTGATCGCCTTGATTGCGCTGGGGATTGTGATTGCGAATCTTGCGAAACTTCCGAACTCTGCTTTGAAAGCGAAAACAGCATGAACCAGCCTTTGCCGATCGGCTATTTTCAATTCGACAACTTGGTGAAAGGCCGCGTGCCATTTTTGCTTCTGCGTCCCGAAATGGATGTGGAATCCGTTTACGGAATCATGGAGAAAATGCATCTGCGCAATTTCTCGTTGGTGTTGGAAAAATTAGAGATGCCACAAGCTGAAGCCGCTTTAAGCGAGCGAAAGGCCCGCAAAGACGATCCCATTGTGGTTTTGGATCAAGATGGCGAACAGTCGAAGAAATTGGCGCAGGCCTTGACTGATGCCGGACACCTCAACGTGTACTTTGTTTTGGGCGGCTGGAGCGAAATTCTGCACGAGATGAAATCCGGCGCCAATTAATCTGTCTTTCCGCAAAACGCGTGTTTTGTCGCCTTGACGATCTGAAGATCAGACTCAAATTCGAATCAGAACAGAGGTGCTTCTCAGAACAAGAAACACCGGGAGGAATTCTTGATGGCAAGAACCCTGACAATCTGCCCGAACTGTGACACCCTCAATCGTATTGAGAGTGATAAAGCTTTAGCAAATAAGGCAACCTGCGGAAAATGCGGGACGACGTTGAATTTACATGGATTGGTCAGTGACGTAAACATGACGGGGCTTAAGCGCATATTAGCCAAGGCTGACCAACCCGTTATCGTTGACTTCTGGGCCAGCTGGTGTGGCCCTTGTCGAATGTATGCGCCTGTTTTCGAACGAGCATCGAAAGACAAAAACAACAATGCCATTTTTCTGAAGATCGATACCGAAGCCAATCCGGCTCTCAGTGCCGAGCTCGGCATCAGAGGCATCCCAACGACGATCGTCTTCAAGCAGGGCCGAGAAGCCCGACGCGAATCCGGAGTTCTACCGGAACAAGTGATTTCGCAAATTTTACGGTCATAGAAAAAGAAAGATAGAATCAAAATCTGTTGTTCGGTTCAAGAAGGCCCTGGGTGACTGGGGTCTTTGTCATGTGGGCCGTGCGTCCGTGCAATCGGGCTAGGCGCCCCCGGCGAGCGTCGCCCGAACCCTGGATGGCTGGCCGTCCGGGCCAGCCATTCTTGGTAAATGGGATGGATACTTTTCGGGAGGGGCTGGATTACTTTTTCTCTGTTTTTTCTGGGCGGTCGGTTTTTAGTTTTACCATTGCTGTTTTGCAACCGTCTGAAAATTTAAATTCTTTGTGGGATTTTTTGTAGCCGTGCAAGCAGCGAAGCAGGCCGGTGCCGACTTTTTCGTTTGCGCATCCGGCTGTTTGAGCGTCCGAAGAGCAGGCGACGTTGACTTGGTCACGGTCTGCTTTCAGTTGTTCTTTAACTTGTGGATCGGCAGCAAATGCCATCGAGTAAGTGCAAACGCCAAGAGCCAGGATCATCATTTTGGTTTTCATAAAACCTCCTATGTGAACCCAGTATCTCAGATGGGGGTAATAGCCCGATGAAATTGGAATTAAAAAATACTCATCCGGCTGTCTCGTTTTGATAAACTATTGATACAACTTGAATTTTAATTATTCGTAGACTTCTTTGCGATGGCCAATTTTAATGATGGTCACTTTAATCTTCTGATTTTCGATGAGATAGATGACCCGACAGTCTTGGATGCGAACTCGGTAAAGTGAATCCGCACCTTTCATTTTCTTGATCTGAAGCAGCTCCGTGTAAGGATTTAAAGAAAGAAGCTGAACCGCATCTAATATTTTTTGTTGAATTTTTTGAGGTAAGGATTGCAGCTCCTTGACGGCGCTCTTTTTAAAAACGACTTCATAGACCTTCGATCTCATTTTTTTAATTTCTTTAGAACTGAGGCCAAGGACACTTCCTCTTCAGATTTACGTTCATTGTAGCTCGCAAGATCGATCTCATCTTCAAGTTGTTCGCGGATGGCATTTTCTACGACACTTTGAATTTTAAGCCCACGCTTTTTGCAAAACGCAGTCAGAGCTTTTTTTAAATCAGAGTCGATACTTGTCGAAAGGGTGGCTTGTTTTTCCATACCTTTATTATCCATGGAAAAACTTGGAAAAACAAGGTTAGGGAAAGTAACATGGACTTTGTTTGCAAGCATCTAAAATTATTGGGTTTATAAGCTTCTTAAGCTGAGACGAGAAGGCTTTGAAGCTGCTCGATCGAAGCCCCACGCACCAAAACTTTCTTTTCGCGGGATTTGTCGCCTTTGACCAGCGAAATATCACGCTTGGAAACACCTAAGGTTTTTGCCATGAAAGCGATGACTTCGTCGTTCGCTTTGCCATCGACGGGTGGGGCTTTGATTTTGATCTTAAGAGAACCGTTGTGCTCGCCGATGATTTCGGATTTGCTGGCGCCGGGTTGGATGTACAGGGAGATCAACACTCCCTCGTCCGTTTGTTGGAACATTTTTAATCCCAATATTCTTCGTCAAGCCAGCCCGCCGCTTTTCGCACGTCGGGCGGCCAGCCGCCGCCGCTGGCCAGATAAATGAACACGGTCGGCTTCAGGGCCACCATCTTTGCTTCATCAGAGGCGGCATCGGCGATACGAAAGAAATCGTGAATCTCGGATGTTCCGTTCAAAGACCTTGTCAGTGACCCTTCAAAAATAAATCCCACTCCGGGTTTATGAGCGGTGAACGTGTCGCCCCCATTCAGGCGCAAAAACTGGATCACTTTTTCGGCATAATCTCCGGTAATCGAATGCAACTTTTGATCGGATAAGGGAGATAGAAAGTTTTGGATGTCTTTGAAGAAAGGTTCGAGATGGTAGCCATCGGGATAAATATCGATCACGAAGCCGGTCTCATCCGCAGTCAAAGGCTTTCCGTCCGTTAGGAAGCAGCGCTCTTTGTGATGAAAAACTGGACGCTGAACTTGAAGAGAAACGGCGTCCTCGGTCTTTTGATAGGGGTCGCCCTTTGCTAACCGATGTAAATAGACTTGAAAATAATTGTCGTTCAGAACACGAAGCGGCTTCTGTGAAGGCAGGGACCACCACTTTTGCCACTTCTGTTCCGCGTCCATTTTGTCAGCTTAGCCGATCGACAAAGGCGAGATCGCCGCTGATTTGCCAGCAGCTGTCGCTTGGTTGTCCTGATCGATGCTTGTGTTTGGCAAGCCGATGGAAGGCATGAACTTTTCGCCTTGCTCAACCAATGTCAGATGAGCTTGTGCCAAAGCTTTCAGGTTCGCTTCGAATTGCAAACGCATGCGCTTTAAATCCGAAATTTCTTGGTAAGCTTTTTTCAATGAATCGCGTGAATCGCGCGTGATCATTTCCGCTTTTTGTTGGGCGTCGTTGATGATCAGGCGGGCTTCGCGTTCGGCATCGGCGCGCAGGCGGTCTGCCATTTGGCCGGCGGTCGAAATTGTCGACTTCAGAACATGATCGCGTTCTTTTTGGTCGTTCAGATGCATTTCCTTTTCGCGCACCAGCTCTTTCAAGGTGTTGCGCTCGTGGATGAGCTCTTCCATTTGGTTAGCGACTTGTTGAAGGAAATCGTTCACTTCGGCTTCGTCCAAGCCGAACATTTTTTTATTGAAATTTTTGTGAGCGATATCAATCGGAGTGATCTTCATTGGCTTCCCTCCTTGGATAGCGAAAATGAAAAGTCTTTTAGATGAACCCTTTTAGGATACGAAACTTCACTCTTGCTTCGCAAGTTCTTGGTTTCGCAGGGCTGCTTTTTCGAAGGAATAACGAAGAGCTCGCTCAATTTCGAGCTCGCGCATGGACTGAAGTCCAGCTGCGGTGATGCCTTTTTTCGAAGTCACTTTGCTTTGCAGCTCTTCGATGGGGGTGTTCTTGCTTTGGGCCGCCAGCAGCGAGGCTCCTAGGAAAGTTTCGATCACCATTTTGCGCGCTTCTTCGGGCTCGAAACCGCGCTCTTCGATCCAGTCTTGCCAGTACATCATCAGCTCGTAAACAAAGCCGGTGCCGCTGGCGCAAGAGACGGTGAAGGCTTCGAATTGATCTTCGTCCGCCATTTTGAAAACCGAACCCAAGGGCTCGCACAGATCTTCGACCAAAATATTCAAAGCTTCATCGTCATCATGAGACGTGACGTAGCCGAACATCCCCCGCTGAATCAAAGCTGGAGTGTTCGGCATCAAACGGACCACGCGGCACTGGGGAAGCTTTTTTTCCAAAGTGTGCAGGGTCACGCCGGCGGCCAGGCTGATCACGATCTGGCCTTCGCGGAAAATGGACGCCAGCGGATCGATCGCGGTCGACAGATCCTGCGGCTTCATCGACAAAATGACGACGTCGCAGGCATCGATCAGATCTTCATTGTTCGCGGAACCCTGAATGCCAAAGAACTCGACGGCTTTTTGCAGTTTGCCTTCCGAGCGATTGGTTCCATAGATAGACTTCGGATTGATGACTTTGCTTTCGGTCAGACCTTTGATCATCGCCTGCGCCATGTTACCGACACCAATAAAACCGATTTTATAATGTAATTCCAAGAAAGACTCCGTCGCGTGCGTAGAGTTTGCGTTCTGTGATTTGTTGGAAGGAGATGTCTCCGGTTGAGCAGAAAGGGGAGACGGCTGAATTCGAGAGATCAACGAAGTTAGCACCCTTTTAGGGTTTCATATTTTGGGTCCAGATTGCAAGTGGGAATATTTTTTAACTGAGTTCAGCGTCGCGGTCTTTCGCCAAACAGAATCGTCCCCAAACGCACCAAGGTGGCTCCCTCTTCGGCGGCGACAAGATAATCGGAACTTGTGCCCATGGAAAGAGTCTTCAAATTAGGAAGCGGCGAGGAAAACTGATCACGCATATTAGAAAGTTTTTTGAAGAAAGGCCGTGCTTTTTCCGCATCTTCGTACAAGGGCGGCATGGTCATCAAGCCGACGATCGCTGCCGCATTCAGTTTTTGCAGCTCGGGCAGGGCCATTTCAAACTGTGACAAAGAAAATCCGCCTTTGGTTTCTTCTTCGGCCAGATTCAACTGCAGAAGAATTTTTTGCGTGATCCCCAGCTCTTGGGCTTTGCGATCGATCGCTTGCGCCAGCGACAAGGAATCCACGGAATGAATCATTTCAAAATGACCCACCACCATTTTGACTTTATTTTTTTGCAGACTTCCGATGAAGTGCCACTGGATCGCTAGGTCTTTCAGCGCTTCTTGTTTTTCTAAGGCTTCTTGCGCATAGTTTTCGGCGAAAAGACGCTGACCTTGTTCATACAAGGCGCGGATTTTTTCTTGAGGCTGAAATTTAGAGACGGCCAGAATCTCGGTTCTTGGGTTTTTCCGAGCCAGCTCAGCTCGAATCAGATCTACATTCATCACTCAACCTCTTTCGTATTGAAAGTGGAGCGCTTGAGTTTGGCAAGTGATTCGGTTGAAGTTTATGGCCAAAAGACGACATCTCTGCCTTGCTTTAAGGCAAAATTAAGATTTTTTTCATATTTCTGTCTCAAAATAAGAAGGCTTAAATCTCCAGGGAAATTGCGCCGATAGGTACTTCGTGAAACAGATTGGTACAACTTCAACAACCATTTCTTTAGTTTTCTTAACGATTGTCTCGCTAGGGCTGCAAGCCTTTGCGGCGAACGAGTCACCACAAACTTTCACTTTGGATGGTCGACTTTATCAAGCGGGAACAACAAGCCCACTGTTGGATGGCGGTGCCAAGATCACCGTGCAAATTATCAATCCAACCGGAACTTGCTTGTTGTACGAAGAACAACAAACGGTCAACACGGTGAGCACCGAAGGTCGCTTCACGATCAATGTTGGCTCGCCAACAGGTAACGCGAAACGCACGGTGAACGATCCGGGCCGCTCGATGGCCCAGATCTTCCAGAATATTGCGGCGATTTCAGCGAACAGCGTTCCGGGACAAACATGTGCCGGCAGTTCTTACACTCCAGCGGCGGGGGCGGTTCGTTATTTTCGTTTGATTGTGACTCCGTCGACGACCAACACGCCGGATACGTTAAGTCCGGATATCGCGGTGGATTCGGTTCCGAACGCGGTGGTTGCACAAAGCGTGCAAGGATTAGAGCGCGCGGGCATTTTACAAGTCAACAACACCGGCTCTGTGGCTTTGAGCCAGGTCAATTTGGAAGCCTTGTTTACGACTCCGGCATATTCAAATCTGCAGTCGATCTTAGCGGGAAACTTTATGCACACCGATGCTTCGGGTGCAACTTTGCCGTCTTATGCGTCGACTCCGGCTGGCGTTTCGGCGGGTGACATTTGGTATGATACGACAACCAATCAAATCAAATATCAATCCAATACTGGTGTCCAAACTGTCGGTGGTGGCGGTGGCAGCGGAACCATCTCTTCTTTGACGGTGAGCTCGTCGATGTCCATGAACGGATCGACGGCTTCGAGCATCAGTAGCGGGGCCGCATCGATCGATCTTAGCAACACGGGTATCACGGCGGGGACTTATACGAAGCTGACGGTCGATGCCAAAGGTCGCGCGACGGCCGGTACGGTTTCGTTGGTTGAAGCCGATATTCCAAATTTGACAACCGCAGGCAAGGTCAGCGGTAACACGATCACGTCCGGCACCATCAGCGGTTCGGCGTCGATCAACACCTCGGGCAATTTGGTGACGACCGGAACGGTCAGCGGTCAGACGGTGCAAGCTTCGACATTGCGTCTTTATAATAACTCGAATTATGTGCAGCTGACGGCGGGTACGATTTCCGGAAACTTGAATTTCGTTTGGCCGACAGACCAAGGAACAAACGGTCAGGTTCTTTCGACCGACAATAGCGGAAATCTTTCTTGGATCACGCCGACGGCGGGAACTTTGGCCGGTGACGTTTCCGGTGCGATCGGTTCGAACAGCGTTGATAAAATCAAAGGCAAGGCGATCTCGGCCGGATCAGCGACAAATCAATTGATGATCTACGATGGTACGCAGTGGGTGAACAGTGTTGTCAGCGGCGACGGAACTTTGTCGTCGGCGGGGGCTTTGAGCATCACGCGGGTGAATGGCAGTGTCATCACTTCGGGCACGATCAGCGGATCGACGGCGATCAATACCTCTGGCAACTTGATCACGACGGGCACGGTGGGTGGACAAACGGTTCAGGCCTCGGCTTTCCGTCTTTATAACGGCAGCAACTATGTTCAGCTGACGGCGGGAACGCTGGCGGGGAACTTGAACTTTGTTTGGCCGACGACCCAGGGAACCAATGGACAAGTCTTATCAACCGATAACAGCGGAAACCTTTCGTGGGCGACCGTTGCCAACACTTTGGCAGGCGACGTTTCGGGTGCTTTGGGCACCAACAGTGTCGATAAGATCAAAGGTAAGGCTGTCACGGCAGGTTCGGTCAGCGGTCAGTTGATGATCTATGATGGTACGCAATGGGCAAACGCTGTCGTCAGCGGCGATGCGACCTTGTCTTACGCCGGTATCTTGAGCTTGAACAAAGTTCCTGTCTCAAAGGGTGGTACGAACGCGACCACTTTTGGTAACAGCCACGTGATCGTTTCAAACGGAACGGGCTCGGCGTTGCAAGATTTAAGTTGTTCATTGAATCAAGTGATCTCTTTCGATGCTTCCGGGTATGTGACTTGTGCGAACGTCAGTGCTTTATCGGGCGCGATTTTGAATGGCGGTAACTCGACGGCTGCCGCGATTAGCATCGGGACAAACGACAATCAGCCTTTGCAGTTTAAGGCCAATAACTCGACCGCGATGACGATTTCCCAAGGCGGTAACGTCGGGATTGGGACCACAACACCTGGGGTCCTGCTGCATGTGAAGGGTGGAACCGCGACAACGGTCGGACGTTATGAAGCTGGATGCTCGGGCTGTGACGTCACCTTGAGCATTTTGAACAATGAATCTGCCATCGGTAACTCGGAAGCACGTATTGCGTTTTCGGTCACCAACGGCAGTGACATCCGCGGTATGGTTAGCGGTAAGGCTGCCGGTTCAGACGGTTGGTTGGTGTTTTCGACCAGCAATGCTGGAAACGTGGGTGAAAAAATGCGCATCGATGGACAGGGTAACGTCGGGATCGCGCGCACCAGCCCTTCGACCGCTTTGGATATTTCGGGCGCTTTCAACCTGAACGGAATTGCGGCACCAAGTGTGTCTCCGTCGAACGAAGGTCGAATCTACTTTGACCGTTCGGCGGGCAAATTCAAAGTTTCGCAAAACGGTGCGGCTTACGTGGATTTGGTGAGCTCGGCGTCGACCGCCTTTTCGAATGGCGGTAATGCTTTTGGCTCAAATGCGTCTTTGGGAACCACAGACAATCGCCCGCTGGCTTTCATCACGAATAACACGACGGCGATGACGATTTCTCAGGGTGGTAAAGTCGGTATTGGGACTGCCTCTCCGGCAGAAGCCTTGGCGGTCGCCGGAAATATTGCGTTGCCGACTGCGAACTCGAAAATCACCGGTAGCACGGGATTGACCTTAGAAGAAACGGGCGACACTTACGGAGCCGTCCGAATGTATCTGCAGAATCGCATGGGCGTTAATGGCGCCTTGTTCGAACAGGCGGGATCCGTCGACCTTGTGGACTTTGTGTATAAAAGTTTAAGTTACCAGCGCAATATCCGGTTTGAATCTCGAACCGGTGGCCAAGCCTATGCAGCGGTGCCTGAATTCCAATTCGGTACGGCGGGCGATTCGACTTTTGCCATTGGCGATTACGGTGCTTATCTGGTCAAAGGGAAAATGGGGATCTTGATGAACAACCCGACGACCGCTTTGCATGTCAACGGGAACATCGCCAGCACTCCGGATGCTGGCCGCACATTGGGAACGGCCGCCTTCCGTTTCACGGATATTTATGCGACGGGATCGATTATCGCGACCTCGGACGTTCGAGCGAAACGGGACATTGAAGAATCAGATTTGGGATTGGATTTCGTCAATGACTTGCGTCCGGTTTCGTACCGTTGGAAGGCAGGACCGGATACGACGTCGGTCCACTATGGATTGATCGCGCAAGATACTGAATCCGTGCTATCGGAAGTTCGTTCTGAAAAACGGGGCCCCGCTGCGATTGTCAATTACGACAAAGAAACCGATCGTTACGGGATTCGTTATACCGAATTGATTTCACCAATCATCAAAGCGATCCAAGAGCTTTATCAAAAGGTCGTTGGCATCGAGTCTGAGACCGCCGATTTGAAGGCAAGGCTGCAGAAGGCCGAGCAAGAAAACGCGGCTCTGAAGGCTTATCTGTGCGCTAAAGACCCATCTGCACCGATCTGTCAGTAATTGATTTTAAGATCAAATTTCAGAGGAAAAACTTGTGAAAGACCGTCTCGTGGTGGGACGGTTTCTCAGGAAGGCCTCGGAGCGAAGCTCTCGGGGTTCGCCGTGATGGCGAGCCGAAAGCGAAAGGTTATTTTTCGATTCGCACGGACCAGCCGCCGTCGCGTAAAAGCCGGTGAACCACGTCCACCGGCAATCCCACGACGTTGTCGAAGCTGCCAGAGATTTTTTCGACGAAGCCGCCGCCCAGGCCTTGGATCCCATAAGCGCCGGCTTTGTCTAAAGGTTCTTTTGTTTCGATATACTCGCGGATTTCGCGTTCACTGAGATGCCGGAAAAAAACTTGAGTGGTTTCGATCGACTGTTTCATTTTGAGATTTTCAAAACTTGTGCCGGGATCGGCTGGACCTTCGACAAGGACCACGGCGGTCTTCACTTCGTGCGGACGGCCCGACAAACGTGACAAATAGTCAAAAGCTTGGTCAGGACCCGAGGGCTTTCCAAGCGGTTCGCCATCCAGAATCACCATGGTGTCCGCGGCCAGCATCAGAAAAGGCTCATGTTTCAGGGACTTATAAGCGCGCAAAGAAGCCTCAGCCTTTCGTCTGGCGATCAGTAAAATCTGCTCGTCGACAGTCAGGTTTTTCTCCAAATTTTCCGATACTTTAACTGAGAAAACGTGGAAGAAAAATCCGGCTCTTGCGAGGAGATCTTTTCGTCGTGGAGATTCGGATGCAAGGATCAGTGTGCGCATTGAGCTCATGCTGAATAATTCACCACGAAGGATGACAAATGGGAAGTGCAGAATTGCTACTGGTCGGGGGATTGATGAGCGCGGCTTTCGCTGTGTATTCGTTTGTCAATTCACTGATGTCAAATTCGCAGACCGAGAAAGATTTCTTGGCGTGGGCCAGTGGCAGCGAACGTCCGAAATCCAAGTCAGGCTTGGTGAACTTTTCGCGCCCGTTGGTCGCACAGTTCACTTTGAAGTACGCGTTGAAATACAAAAACGAATCTTACCGCAAGCGCTTGAACAAAATGATTCTGACATCGGGTTTGTCGAAAGAGCTCAGCGTTGACGAGTTCATCGGTCTGCAGCTTTTGTGGGGCGTGATGTTCCCGGCTTTGTTCGGCGTTTTGAACTTTGCTTTGGAGTTCGGATTTTCACCTGGGCTTTTTGTCTTGATGATCCCGCTTGGATATTATCTGCCGATCCTGCACGCCAACAGCCAGAAAAAGCAACGCGAGATTTCGGTGCGTGCCGATCTGCCGTTCTTCACGGACCTGCTGGCGCTATCGACTGAGGCCGGCTTGGATTTTATCCCGGCGATTCAGCGAATCGTCGAAAAGTCGAAGGACAGCGTTTTGGCGACCGAGCTTGCGAACGTGCTTCAGGATATCAAGGTCGGCTCCTCGCGTTCGGACGCGTTGAAGGGCATGGCCCAGCGTTTGGACATTCAAGAGATCACAAGCTTTGTGACCGTGTTGATCGACGCCGATGCGACGGGTGGAAGCATCTCTCAGGTTCTGAAAGATCAATCCGTGCAAATCCGTTTGGACCGTTTTGTGCGGGCGGAAAAGGCCGGGGCGCGTGCGTCGCAGTCGATCTTGTTTCCGATGATGCTTTTCATTATGCCCGCGGTGTTCATTGTCCTGTTGGGACCGGTGATCTTGCAGTTCTTCTACGGGGGCAGCAATTGATGGCGACGCTGATGAATGCTCAGAAGCAAGTTCTGCTGACCGATCTGAAGATCGCCCACAGCATGTGGAGTCGCGGAAAAGGTTTGCTTGGCACCAAGGACCTGGCGCAGAACGCCGGCATTTGGTTGAAGCCCGGCAATAGCATTCATACTTTTTTTATGAACTATGCGATCGACTGTATTTTTGTCGACCGCGATTTGAAAGTGAAAGCTTTGAAGCCCAACGTGGTGCCGGGCCGTTTGGTCTGGCCGGTGCGCGGGGCGAACTCGGTGATTGAAATGAAAGCCGGCGTGATGGCCGCGATGAATTTGAAAGTGGGAGATCAGTTGCATGTGGGCGCTTAGATACCTCAACGGCCCGATGGCCGGTCAGCAACATCCTTTAAAACCGGGTAAAAACCGCGTGGGTCGGGCCGCGACCTGCGATGTGCAAATTCATTTCGGCGGGGTTTCAAAAGAGCATCTGGAAATCCAAGTCGCCGGCAAGCAAGTTTTTGTCACAGATTTAAAATCCAGCAATGGGACTTTTGTGAACGGCGTGCGTGTGCAAACTTCGGTTCTGCGCGTGGGCGATAAGCTGGGTGTGGATCAAGTGCTGTTTGATTTGGTTCCGACTTCGCATCCTGCCAACCTGGTGCCGGTCAACGGGCGCCCGGTACCGATGGCGCATCCATCTCAGATTTCGCATCATCCAGCGCATATGTACAATCAGGATATGGGGGCGCAGACCCCGCAACCGATCGCGCAAGCAGGATCGGCTTTGAATCTGCATCAGTGGAAAGACAAAGCGGATCATTATCTGCATCACGCTTTGCTGCCGGGGCTTTATCGTTTGATCGAAGTCTTCCAATTCCGCTCGGTGATGATGGGCTTTGCGGCGGTCTTTGTTTTGATCGTCACTTTGCTGTCGGTCTTCCCGATGAATCAGATCACCTCGGAAAGCATCCGCATTGAAAGCCGCCGTCGTGCGGTGACCGTGGCGCGGGCTTTGGCGAACTCGAACGAAAAAGCGATTCGCAGTGGCGAGATGTCCGGCTATAGCGCCGACCTGGTCCTGCGTGATGAAGGTATCAGCCATGTCTATATATTAGGTAAGGACGGATCGATCATCGCGCCGCCGGAAATGGTCGGCATGCAGGCCAAAGATATCGCTGGCTTCGTGACCGCGATCAAAGGGCAAACGCGCGAGCTCAGTGCGGAAATTAGCGGTGGCCAGATCGCGGCCAGTGCACCAATTTTGGTTTTCGATCCCGAGCTTCAGCAAAACGTCGCGAAAGCCCACGCCGTCGTGGTCTACGATACGGGTTCATTGAAATTCGATGACGGCCGGGCGCTGAGCCTGTTTATCCAGATGCTGGCGATTGCGTTGGTGTTTGGCGCAGGCCTTTTCTTCTTGATGTACAAGGTGATCGAATACCCATTCCGTCGTTTGAATGAAGAAATCGATTCGGCGCTTCGTGATGGTCGCGATCATGCACAGTTGGAAATCAAATTTCCGCTTTTGCAGCAGCTTCTGGTCAGCGTGAACAGCTTGCTGACGCGCTCGCAATCGGGCGGCGATAGCGGACATGTTACCCACGGTGGTTCGACCCGCGATGCCGAGTGGATCAACATGCTTCAGCTTTTCGGTTATCCGGCGATGTTGATCGGAAAAGACATGCGCATTCTGTCCACCAATCCGGCCTTCGAGTCTTTGACCGGAACGCAGGCGCATTTGACATCGGGTCAGGCTCTGAGTGCTTTGCCGGATCAGGCTTTGCAAAAAAATGTGCTGGATCTTTTAGGTGCGGCCCAGAACAACACGACATCTTTGCATCAAGATCGGCTGGAGATCAGCGGTCATATGTTCACCCTGCAATGCCAGGCGATCACCGTATCGGGCGAGGCCTGTTATTATCTGGTGAGCGTCTCTCCTTCTGAGCAGGCGCAAGGGGGAGCTGCGTGACGGCTGCCCCGGTTCTGTCATCCACAGTGAAATTTAAAGTTACGGTTTCCAGTGGTAAGAACCCAGGGCAGTCCTTTGTCTTTGATAAGCAAAGCATCACCATCGGTCGCGGACCGGAAAACGATTTGGTTTTCAGCAACGATTCGCGCATGTCGCGAAACCACCTGGAAATTCGTGTTCAGGGCGGACAGCTGTTCGTCCGCAATATCAGTCAGCGCAATCATGTGATGGTGAATAACGAAAAAGTCGAAGACACCCGTCTGGAAGACGGCGAATCTTTCATTCAGATCGGTGGCACCTTGTTACAAGTGGGTCTCGAGCCAGGCTCGGCGGTTGCTAGCGCCGCCGGATCAAATGACGATCGCACGATTGCGGTGTCATCGGCCTCGTCGCCGGCGCAGGCTTCGGATTCGACACGTTCGGTGTTGGTGCCGACATCTGCAGATCCATTGCCCAATCGGTCCTCGGGGAAAGCGCCACCACCGGCGCCACCGATGTCGTCTCGTTATAAAGATGATCCACCGGCACGTGCGGTGAAGCCGCAAGCGGTGGCCAAGGTGCCAGCACCGACGCCGACCCCGAAACCGTCCGCACCACCAAAGATGGCTGCGGTTGCGTCTTCGGATGCGCCATTATTTATACCAGATCCAACTCCGATTTCAGTGATGCCGACTTCGGCCATGCCGTCGCCGGCGTACGCGGCGCCCCCACCACCGCCGCCATCGCGATCGATGCCAGCGGTGGCAAGCGGTGGAAATTCGCGCATGCGTTTTTATATCATCATCGCCGTGGTCGGCGCGGCCGTGGCCTATTTGCTTTTGGATGATGGCGCAAAGAAAAAAGCCGAAGTGAACATCCGCACTGAAGGCGATGTCAGCCGCGCGATCGAAGAGTCGGCAAGGGCCGTGCAAGAAATCCAAAGAAAGCAAAGTTCCGCCGGCCAGGACACGGCCCAGTACAAGGCGGCGCAGGAGCATTACATCCGCGGCTTCCGGGACTATCGTCAAGGTCAGTACGCGCGATCGATGCAAAGCTTTCAAGCGGCGCTGTCGTTTTATCCCAGCCACGAGCTGGCGCGAAAGTACTATGTCCAAGCCCAAAGAAAATTTGAGGCCCAGGTTGATTTTGCGATGTCACAAGGGCGAAAATATTATCAGAAGAACAATTATCGAATGTGTCAGTCTTCTTTTGCGAATGTGATGATCATGGTGAAAGATCCAAGCCGGCCGAAATACAAAGAGGCCAAACAGCTTTATGACGAGTGCAGCCTGCGCCTGGACGGGAGATTCTAATGGCTCGTCTGATCATCTTCCGCAACAACGAAAAGATTCAAGATCTGGATTTGCAAGCGCAGAACGATTGGGTTCTGGGTCGGTCCAGCTCTTGCGATATCGTGCTGGAAGGCTCGCCGGAAATTTCGCGCCAGCATTTGAAGCTTTATCTGAACGGCGCCGATTGGACGGTCGAAGTGCTGTCGCGTTTTGGCGTTTTGTACCAAGACGGCAGCAAGGTTCCTTCAATCCACCTGAAGCACGGCCAAAAATTTGAAGTGCCGCCGTTCTCGTTCGTTTTTGAAAACGAGGTCAGTGGCGCTCGCGCTTTGCCGGTGGACGCTTTCTCGAACTTAAGCGGGCCTCACTCGTTCGGATCGAGCTCGAGCAGTTCGCACAGCGTCGCGGTCGGAAGCTTTGGTGCCGCGCCCGCCGATGTCTCGGATAAAACATCCGTGGGACAAACACGCATCCAACCTTACTTAAAAGTTTGCAACGAGCACGACGAGCCGGTTCAGCTTTTCAGTTTGGATGGCAGCAGTTGGGTGGGTGGACGTGATGCCACGTGCACGCTGTTTATCGACAATGCCAAATTCAGCCGTCGTCATTTTGAAATTCGCATCGACGAAGGCATCTACATGGTTCGTGATTTGGGAAGTTCAAACGGAACTTTGCTGAATGGCGATCCGCTGCTCAGTCAAGAATGGGTGCCCTTCCGTTCGGGCGATGTGCTGACGATCGTCGATTGGAAAATATATTTCGAGCTTCGTGATCCCCGATACGAAGAGCGCCTGATGCAGGTGTCAGCGGATCTTCGGCATTCCATGATCGGTCACGAGCAAATGCCGGGCGACTATCAATCGGCGGGTGGCATGCCATCCATGCAAGGGGCGATTGGTGGCGGTCGGAAAAAACCGGTCAATTGGGTGCGCATCCTGATTGCGATCATCGTGGTGGGCGGTCTTGGGGCTTACCTCACCGGCGGTGACGACAAGTCTTCTTCCGATGCGCCGGCGGCTTCAAAGAAGACGGCCGGTGTTTTGGAAAAGCTCACGCCCCAGCAGCAACAGTATGTGAAAGACACCTATCGTTTGGCGGACCGGCTGTTCAAAGAAGGCCGCTACGAAATGGCTCGGCAAGAGGTGGCGAAGATTCACCAGCTGGTGCCGGTCTATGAGGAATCAAAAAATCTAGAAAAGCTCGCCGAAGTGGCGATCCAAACGCAGCTGGATAAACAAAAAGCCGAAGCGCAAGAGCGTGAACGCCTCGAGATGGAAGAGAAAATCCAGCTCGTGGTGAAGGGCTGCCGCCAAAAGGTGAACTCGAAGATCGATATGAAAACGATCGATGATTGTTTGGGTTCGGTGATGGCGCTGAATCCGGATCATCCGGATATTCAAGCCTTGAAAGCGCAGGTTGATCAGATCGTCTCCAAACGCTTGCAGGATCAAGAAAAGCGCGCCGAATATCAGGGCCTGGTGCGCCGACAAAAAGCGCTTTACGACAAAGCCGTTTCATTGAAGCAGGCGGGAAAACCGTTGGAGGCGATCGTGGCCTACGGCACGGTGGTGGATTCAAGACTGCCGGATCCGGAAAATTACAAGGTCGAATCGAAACGCGAAATCGCCTCGATCCAGCAAAAGCTGACGAAACAGCAAAACGAGCTGGAAGCGAAATCCAATGACCAGCACAAAAGCGGAAACCTGAAAGGTGCGATCGTCACGTTGAAGCAGGCGATCGAAATCAATCCGGAAAATGAAACCCTGAAGGGCCGCATGAATTCGATGCTGGGCGAGCTGAAAAAGCAGATGCAGAATCTGTATCAAGAAGGCGTGCTGGAAGAAAGCGTCGGCGAAGTCGAAACGGCCAAAGCCAAGTGGAAGAAAATCATCGAGCTCAGTCTGCCTGAAGAAGACTATTACAAAAAAGCCCGCACCAAGCTGAAAAAGTACGAGGCCGAGTGATGGACTTTCAACAGCGCTTCTATTCGGGTGAAACCTTTCGTCCGAAGCCGATGATTGAAATTGAAAAGACCACCAACACCTTGATTGTTGCGACCCCATGGGGATCTCCCGATGCGGCCCAAGAGGTGATCGAAGTCGTCAAAGGGCAATTAAGCTCCAGCAGCGAAGGCACCGCCGTCACCCGCGTGACGAAAGTGATCGAAGGTCTGTCGGACGAAGGCAATCAATTGCGCTCGGCCGCGCTGTACGCCAACGAACATCTCTACATGAAAGAAAACGCGCAAGAGTACACGTCGGCCGTCGAGCTTGCGATGATCTCGATCCAAAACCGCACGATCAGCTGGGTGCAAATCGGCTCGCCGCATGTGCTGCTGAAAAATCATCTGGGCTATCAACCCATCTGCTACACACCGGACTGGTCGTGGCAGCTGCAACAAAAATCCCCGCTGGTCAGTCAGGCCCTGGGATTAGAGCGAAGCTGCAACCTGAACTGCGGCAGTCACCACATCGAAAAGACGGACCAGATCTATTTGATCTCGCGCGCGACACTGCCATCACAAATCTACGCACAGGAAAATGCCGGCTTCGATGTGATCAGCCGGGTGATGATCGATAGTGGTCCCGAGACGCCATTCTGGCTGGGGTTGCTGGGGTTTTAGAGGCTAGTTGTGGACGGCTTGTGCTTCAATTTTGCAAATCTTGACTTCGATTGTAGCTTGGTTGTCGGCCATCCATGGCGCGTGCATCCCGGTTGTGCCAAGGGCACACCTTCGGTGTGACTCGCGCATCCATGCGCTCGGCCTGAAGGCCGCGGACTGCGTCCGCGTCTTCGCGATGTCGGGGTTGGGGGAGATGGGACAGGGAGAGTGGGAAATCTGTACTGCGATCCTGCCCCTCACTTTAGCGTATCAATATATTCGTACGTTAAAGTGAGTAAGTGAGCGAGAGCGCGAAAAAGCCTCCCTCAATTCACATCCGAAACACCCTCGTCCCGGGCTTGCACCACGGCCTTCTGTGCGATCTGTTTGTACTTCTGCAAATCCGGCAGGGCCAGCATTAGATCCGTTGTCAGGGCGGGTCTGCGAAGTGATGGCGATAGATCCCAGACATTTTCTAAAGACCAATTGATCTCGGTCACCTTTTGGTCGACGGCGTTCAAGGTGTAAAGGCGAAGAAATTTTTTGCGTAGATTTTCTTTTTGGGTGGCGTCGCCACCTTCGGATCGGTCGGCCATCACCCACTCTAACAAAGCCCAGGCTAAGGGATCTTCGCATTTCTTCAAATCTTGCGTCTGTGGTTGTGACAATTCCAGCGCGGCCAAGCAAGGATCTTGAAAGCTTCGGCGGTTTTCAATTTTCAAATTTCGATTCGCTATTTTCTCAAGGTCGGAAATCTTCAGACCTTGGGCCCAGCGCTGCAGCTCTTCCCAATTTTGTCCGCGGATCAGTTCGCGCGTGTACATTTCACTGACTTCGGAATCATCGTAAAGACGATGCGCCAGACGTTCGAAAGAAATGGGGCGATCCATGCTTCCGGCGGGCAAGGACCACAGATGCGAAATGCCTTTCCACTTGATCCAGGTCGCTGGCGGCAGTTCGGTCCACAAGGCAATCTTTGATGAATCGATGCGCTCTTCAAGAGCTTGCCATTTTTCGCGAACGCTGGGGTCTGATGGGCGCACGGGGACGGTTTCCAGTTTGTCGGTCAATGAATTAAAGATGCGCGGCTTTTCGTCCATCAAAAAGAGATTCGCACCCCAGCGGACGGCGGTACGGATGCCGGCGGCTTCGCTCCAGGCGGTTTCGATACGCAGGGGGCGCTCTTCGATTTCGGGGCTCGAGGTGGATTTCAAAATTCCGTTCAGGCTCATCAAGGGCCAAGCGGAATCGGATTTCCAATCGCCATACAGTTCGATCAAGGTATTACCAAGGTCGGCCAGGTTGACGCCGCCATCATAGCTGCGGCTATTGGCTTCGCCTGCATTGCGACGGGCGGGCTTGATCAAAAGACCGACCTGCGTGCGTTCGCTGTACAGATTGGTGTTGGCCAGCTCGCCGGCGCGCTCGGTGGTGTCGGGACCGTTCAGGCCCACCAGCACCACGGTGGTTGAATCCCAAATTTTTCGCTCTTTCATGCTTTGGATAAAATGCCAAAGCGATTCGTCGAACTCTTCCACCTGGCTTTCGTAAGACAGATTTCGCGCTTCACCGCGATCGTTGGTGGTTGGGGTTTGGGTTAGCGCTAAATCCGGTACGTAGAAAAAAGCCAAAAAGCTGCGTCCGCGATTGTCTTGGTACCAGTTTTCAAAAAGTTTTTGCAGACGGGAAAACGGTCGGTGCAGACGTGTTTGCGTTGGCGCAAAGTGATCGTCGAAAACTTCGAAGCCTTGTTGCAAATTCAGTTTGCGCAAGATGGGTGCCCCGCCGGAAAAGAAAGCGGTGGCCACTTGCTGCTTTTGGGCTACTTCGGCCAAGGTCACACTCTTTGACGAGAGAAAATTCTTTTTATTGCTGCGCAGTCCGTGCTGAAACGGATATTGTCCTGTCAGGACCGAAGTCAGGGCGGGACCAGAAAGAATCGATGTCGTGTAAGCGTGCGTGAAGCGAACGGATTCTTGGCACAACAAAGCGATGCCGGAATTGGAATCCTCGCTGTCTTCGTCATAGCAATTGATTTGATTCAAGCCGAATTGATCAACCGCAATCACCAAAGCCGAGGGCTTGGAGCTTGAAGGCAAGCGGCATCCTGCCACGCCGAATCCCAGAGCTAGACCCACACCCGCAAGAATGATGCGAACCGCGAAGACGCGACGTTGATGGAGCCGATTTGAATGAGTTTTTTTTGCCGTCTGTTTCACTGCCTTCGACCTTGACCGTCTTGAATATAACTGGGGATAATCTTCAAGGAAACAGATCCTTTCGAGATAAGGAAAAAACATGCTCACGGAACGAATTTTTGCTGTCGCTCAGATCGCCGATCAAGTGGTCCTTTGGATCTTGATCATCCTTAGTATCATCAGCTTGGGTATGATCCTGGAACGTTTTTTTTATTTGCGTCGCATCGCCCGTGAAAGTGGCGAAGTCCGCGCCAAAATCAAATCGGCTTTGCAAACGCACAGCGTGGAAGATGTTGAATCGATTCCTAAAAATCCAGACACGGTCGAAGGCCGCGCGCTGGGCTATGCGATGAAGCATATCAAAGACAGCGGCTCGAAAGGTTTGGAAGAGGCCTTCAATTCGTACTCGCTGATGGAGCGCCCGGATCTGGAAAGATTCTTAAGCTTCCTGGCGACGGTCGGATCCAATGCTCCGTATATCGGTCTTTTAGGAACGGTCTTGGGGATTATGAAAGCCTTCAACGATTTGGCGCAAAGCTCGGATGCGGGTCAACAGACGGTGATGGCGGGGATTTCGCTGGCGCTGGTTTCAACGGCGGCGGGTCTGTTCGTGGCGATCCCGGCGGTTGTTTCTTACAACTATTTCCAACGTCAGGTGCGCGGCACTTTGCAAAATCTGGAAGCGGTGAAAGAAGTTTGCTTAGCTTACGCGAAGAAAAAAGGTCTGTAATTTATGGCCAAGAAGCAGGCTGACATCGACGAACCGATATCCGAGATCAACGTCGTCCCCTTGGTCGACATCATCTTGGTTGTCTTGATCATCTTCATGGTGACGGCACCGATGATCATGAAGCCATCGATCAACGTCAATCTTCCAAAAGCCGCCAGCGGTGATAAGACGACGGCGACCCAGCTGAACATCACGATCGCTGAAAGCGGCGCTTTAAGCTTGAACGGAACGCGATCGGACGAAGGCGCGATCCAGCTGAAAGCCCAAGAAGAGCTGCAAAAAAATCCAGACGTGCAAGCGATCATCGCGGCTGACAAAGACGTCCCGCACGGGACTGTGGTCAAGGTCTTGGACCTGATCAAATCGGCTGGCGTCAAAAAATTCGCAATCAGCATCGACAAGAAATAAGATTCAAGAAAATCTCGACCTTAAATTTTTCGATGAGACAGCCCCAGATCGTTTCAGAGGGGCTTTCTCATTCTGATACGCCTTTAGTCCCGTCAAAAACCTGCCGATCTTTTGCTCGTGCAAGAGAAACGCTTTCTTCTTATTACAAGCTTCCTGCTGATCCTGATCGGAGCCCCCGCGGTTTGGTCCGTGGTTCGCGAACCGATGGTGGCGGGCACAGCTGTGGCGTTGAAAGATGAAGCGGCCGACGGGTTTTCGGCGCGGGCGCCGGCCAGTGTGTCTTCTTCAGCACCGAAAGCGATGGCGACAGCCGTCGTGGTAAAAAACCGCAAAGCGATTTATTCAAAATCGGTCGTGCTGAATTACGACTGCAAGCAAGTCCAAAGCACCGAAGTCGACGGCAACCTGCTGCGCTTAAAGGGCATGGATGATTCCTGCTTGAACGAAAGCTGGAAAGACATCAGCATCACCAACAACAGCAACGGCTTCACCGCCTCTGTGATTTTCTTGAAGAAGGGTTTCACCACAGATTTCATCGATCTGAAAGAGGGTGAAAACCAGCTCGAGATTCATGCGAAGGATGAGCATGGGTTGGCGGTTACGAAGAAAATCACCGTGAAGAGACGCGCGATTGCTTCGGTGGAGCCGTAGTTTTTGAATCCCTTGAAAATTTCGGTCTGATTTTGGGGGCGGCGCTCTTGTGTCAATCGATTCCCCATTCTTGATTTATCTCAATATTTGTTCGGCATCAAATCTTCAATCACAAGAAAACTAAAGTATTTCCGACAGATGTCGTGGGTCAGCGGGTCCAGGTTTTCCCTTATAACTAAATACAAGTTTAGTAATGTCGCCTTTTGACGATAAGTTTTTCGACGACATTAAATAGGGAGAAGTTTATGAAACGAATTTGGGATTTGGCGCCAACAAAGAAATGGACTTGGTTCGTTGGCTTTGTTCTGCTCTCAACACAAGCCTTCGCGCAGCAAAGCCCAAGCGATATCGAAACTTTGGTTTCCACAAATATAACCACCATCAATCTTGATGGATCCTCGGTGATGGAAGCAGAAAGAACATACAAAGTCGTCACGGAAGCGGGCCGAAGCAAGTTGGCCTACGACACGGTCAATTTCAACAGGGCCACCCAAACTTTCCAAATTGTCGAAGCATTTGTCGTGAATGAGGGAAAGAAGTTTCCGGTTGAATCCTCCAGAGTCGCGATTACAGCCTTGTCGCAGTTGGGACCCGGTCTTAACGATTATCGACAGGCCGTCATCCCATTTCCCATGCTAAAAGTTGGAAGCGTGGCCACGGTGAAGTACAAACTGACGACAAAACCGCGAGCCGGCAAAATTTTCAGCGAAGCCATCGCGATCAATAACAGCTCCCTAGCGAAGCGAGAATACTATGTCTTCAAATCGAAAGGTCCGATTTCGAAGTACGAAGAAAACACGGGTGATTACTTTCTGGTAGAAAATGGCAGAGATTCAAGAACTCAGGAGAATATTGTAAGACTGTTCCCAAGCCCGATGGCTTACTCGACAGAAGGGGTCAAGGTCGAGCAAGCGGTGGTCTTTATTTCAAACACGGACAAGTGGCTTGATATCAATAAGGAAATTTCGGGAAAGTACAATTCGGCTCTCGAAATGCCTTTGCCATCCGAGTTTCAGGCGATCGTCGATGAAGCGAAAGCAATGGCTTCACCCAAAGAGCAAATCGAATTTGTAACGAAACGTTTAACGAAGATGGTCGCTTATTCTGGAGATTGGTCCACGGCAGAGGGTCAGATATTTCCGAAGGGCCACGAGAAGGTCGTCAAAGACGGAAATGGCGATTGCAAAGACTATTCGACCTCTTTGGCGGCGATGCTAAGAAGATTGGGATATCAATCGAATGTCGCCCTTTCTTTCCGATCCCAAAAGTATTTTGGCATGGAAAGATTGAAGAAAATGGCTGCGGTTCCGAATCTTTCTGTCTTTAACCACGCCATTGTGTGGGCCAAGGATAAGGCCGGAAAAGTTTGGTGGTTGGATCCGACCAACCCTTTGGTGATCGCGGATATGATCGCGACCGATATTTTGGGAAATTATGCTCTGATCTTGGATGGCAAATCGGGCCATGTCGAATTCTTGCCCGAAAAGAACGTTGACGAAACCAAGGTAGAGATCAGTCAAGAGATCACCATCAATCCTGACTTCAGCGTTTCCGGGACGGGTACGATGAAAATGGATCACAGCACTTACAACTCGATCGCCATCGCCGAGCGATCCCAGGGGATCGAGATCACAAAAAAGATCATCGATGTGACCTTGAATTTCGGCCAGCAGAAAAAGATGGAACTGCAGAAGATTGAAGGCGATGTTCCGCAGTACAAGTTCAGCTACATCGGAAGCCAGTGGATTGAAAAGTCAGGAGCGCAAGCTTCTTCCATCAAACTGGTCAGTCCCGCAGCGTTGTATCTCATCCAAAATCGCCCGAAAGCAGAAGCCGGATTCGGGGAGCCTGGAACATTTGAAATGAAAACAGTCGTGAAAAACACTCCGCTTTATGACGGAGTTGACGGAAGCTGTTATGTTCGCAGCAAATGGATTGATTTGGATCGTGTCGTTCGACCTGTCGGAAATGATATTCAGATCACAGATTCGATACGAATTAAGGCTCGATACGTTTCAAAGCAAGAAGCAAGCACTGACGACTTCGAAACCACTTATTTTTCATTATTGGATTGTGCCAAGAGCGGCAATATCGTCACCTTGATGGACCCAAAAGAAAAGACCCAAGCCTTTATTGAATTGGAAGCGAAGAAAGGTCCGGCCGTCGACAAGATGACAGATGCGGATGCCGACAAGCTGGATAAATTGTCAGGACCGGTTTTACTTGATTATCGGTCGAAAAAGTTAATCCAGTATTACACAAAGAAAATTGAAGCGAATCCGAAAGATGCAATGGCTTACAATTTGAGATCCGGCCATTGGCTTTTTTTGGGTTATCGATCGGGTGACAATTACGTTCCTGAGCACCTTGATGCCGCGATCCAGGATATCGCCAAAGCCATTGAGCTGTCCGGTACGACGATTGTGGGAAAAATGCATTTCAAGAAAATCAAGTTCCTGGGCTTTCGCGGTAAGCAAGCGGAGGCGAGTACTGAATTTCTAAAGATCTACAAAGCGATCCCGAACGATTTCTATACGGCTTTGTCTGCAATTCTTATTGGACGAAAGCAAAAAAATTATGCCTATGCCGAGCAATGGGGCAAGGCCGTTAGTATGCAGAATCGAACTGATGATGAAAAGGAAGCTTACTATTATCAAATGCAAAGGTTGATGAGCGATCAGAATAAAGACGAAGAAGCGATCAAGTATCAAGAAAAGCTGGTTGAGGCTGACCCAAATGACCCTTGGCAATTGCACAATCTTGCCGTCCAGTATTTCTATTCGAAAACGCCAAATATCGATCGCATTATCGAACTGGAAACAAAGGCCCTGGCCATCGCAGAATTCGGGGTCGCGCGCAAACTGTTGGCCGATGCCTATCTGTCCAAAGCCAAAAATTTGCAGATGTCTGCGGGGGGAAGAGAGCCAGCCTCGGTTTCAAAAGCGGAAGAATTGATACTGACGGCATTAAAGTGGGACCCGAGCAATTTAGATGGATTGGTGCAGTTGGTTCAATACTATGTGAACCAAACATCACTTAAACGTGATAAATCATATTTAACCAAAGCCCATCCATACGTCGAAAAACTGCTGCGCGATCATTCTGATAAAAGGGAAGCGCTGATGACCCAGATGATTTATTCATCGATGCAGAAGGTGAATTTCGCTGCGCCTCCGGCTGGCGGGAAGTAGGGGATGATAAGGGCGGCGATGGATCGGTGATCGCCCTGATTGAAGAGTGAGATTTTAAATAAATTCATATTACTTTCTGAATTTCTCAGACAAACAAGTCCAGACGCATGCCGGTAAATCTGGCTGGTCGAGTTTTTCTTTCTAAAATACTTATTGTTTATAAATGTCCATGCCGGCGTGTAAACATGGTGGAGTTTAATTTGAATTATTCTTCATGAGGTGATGGATGTTTAGGTCTGTGTTGTTCGGGATGCTATTGGCCGGTCTAGTTGCGAAAGCTGACTATTGTTCTGATCGATTTAATGATATGCAAAACCAAGTCAATTATTGCCTATCTCAACAGCAAAGTTGTAGTGCAGGAGGTGCTTGGGGGCCTAGGAGTATTCGCTATATTCCAGTAGGCACAGTCCTAGATGGTTACTGCATTTGGGCTCCTTGCGTTTCCGGCGTGAATGAACGCTCGGTTTATACTGGGGCCGGCATACCGCTTTCTTGTTTGCCCCAAATTGAAAGTATGCCTCAAGGCGCGCGCGCGCAGCTTCCACAGAATGCATGTGGATCTATTATTCAAACCACAAATGGTGTGGTGGGCGACTTGATCCCATTGGTGGGCTCTACTTTCAAACTAGCATATTTCACGAACTGGGTTGTAGGTCGGACGGTAGATTATAGCATGTGGGTCGTGAATCGGAATGCAAACAATGCTGTGGCTATTCCTAGCAGCTCGATTGATATAAGGGATCCTCAGGGACAAAGTGTAACAACGGGTACGCTTCCAAATTCAAATGGGCAATCGATGTCGAGTGGGTGGAATGGTCTGGACAGTTCGGGACAGGAAACTTGGGGTCGCCAAAAATTTGTAACAGTTGTTACTACACCTCAGCTTCCAGGCACGGGTGGGGGTGGGACTAGGGACTTTATTAATTATCTCGGCAGTTTAAAGGCAAAAAAGTTAGGCATTGGAGCTTGGGTGCCGAGCATTTGGAAGTTCTATGATGCGACTAGTGCCACCCTCTTCAGCGGAGATGGAAGTCAAAGGCAAGCATTATCTGCCGCATTGGCTGGCGGCGGTTATCGAGTGATTGAGCAGGACGGATCAGTTGTCTATGAGTTTGATTCAATAGGGCGAATTGTTCAGACTCGAACCGGCATTCTTGGCACTACACTTGTTACTTTTACTTATGAAGCTCATGGATATCTAAGTTCGATCATTGAACCGTTCGGCCGAACAACCGTATTCAATAGGGATTCAAGCGGTGTCTTACAGTCAATTACAACTGCAAGTGGGCAAACGATCACAGTGGGATTCGACACAAATGGCTATCTGAGCTTAGTTCAGAATCCAAATTCTGAGCAGTATCAGATGACTTATGGTACAGGCGGACTGCTTGCTACATTCCAAAAGCCAAATGGAGCCGTCAGCACTTTTCAATATTCAGCTTCTGGTGAGTTGATAATGGACCAGCATAGCGGTGGGTCATCTACTCAGCTGACTTCAAGTAACTTCGGAAAGCAAATTCAAGTTACATCCCAAATGGGAAGAATCACTAGTACAGCAATTAGTGCAACTACCGACTCGCATACAACTACAATGCCAGATGGCTCATATTCATATCGAAGTATTGACCCAAATCAGCAGACGGAAATATTCAGAAATGTAAGTGTTCAAAAAAGCTTTACGGTAGATCCTCGCTTTGGAACATTAAGAAATCGACTGACGGCTCTGACAGTGCAAGATTTTGGATCGAATTCATATAACTTCAACGAAACTGCAACTTTGTCGAATGCGCAAAATCCATTTTCTGTTACGGCAATGAGATGGCAAACAACTCACAATGCGCAAATCACAGCGACGACCTTTTCAGGAAGTAACAATACATTTGTCACCACAACACCAAAAGGTCGTATTCAGGAAAGAGTTATCGATTCTTACGAAAGACCTGTAACCCTTAAGACGGGTGGACAAACGGCTGTACAGCTGACATATACGAACGAAAACTTGACACAAATTCAACAGGGCGCAAGAACGACAAGTTTTACATATCATCCGAATTCGCATTTACTTGCTTCAATTACGAATCCTTTAATGCAGGCTACAAGCTTTTCTTATGATTCGTCGGAAAAACTGCAGACTGTTACGCTCCCGGATGCTCGGGTTGTCACTTACAAGTACGACTTTCAAGGAAATTTGAAAGAGATCACTCCTCCTGCTCGACCGCTGCATAGCTTCACTTTTGATTCGAAAGAAATGCTGGGAAGCTATATGGCTCCGGAATTGGTTGTCGGTCAGACTTGGAACACCAATTACGAATACAATAACGACCGTCAGTTAACGAAGATAACTCGTCCGGAAGGGCAAGAGATTCAATTTGGCTATCACGCAACCACTGGGCAACATCTGACGACAAGTTATCTGACGAGTTCCTATCAGCGAACTTATGACTCAACAAAAAAATTGGCTTCAATTATTGCTCCAGATATGACATCGGTAAGCTTCAACTATACTGGCAACACTCCATCGACAATGAATTGGAAGAATAGCAGTCAAGTAATACAAGGCACTTATACTGTAAATCCTGTCGCCGGTGAAAAGATAGGATACGAGTCTATTGGCGGAGCTTCTGGCGCCATTAATGTGAATTATACCTACGACACGGACTTAGTAATGACTGGCGTGAAAAATTTGACTCTGACGGTTGATATCCCAGATGGGAAATTAACCGGAACGACTCTTGGAAATTTGACGGACACATATTCTTACAATAGCTTCGGAGAGGTCACGGGGTATGTTGCGAATTATAGTGCAAGCCCGATTTATTCATATAGCCTGACCCGCGACGATTTGGGTCGCGTTTCCCAAAAGACCGAGATTTTGAACGGGGTCACCACTGTTTGGGACTACGTATATGATGTGGTGGGACGCTTGCAGGATGTTTATAAAAACACGGTTCTGCAGTCGCACTACACGTATGATGGGAATTCGAACCGAAATGGTGGTTATATCGGCGCGGCCACGACAACGGCTACGTATGACGGCCAAGATCGGATCAGCACTTTCAATTTGAATACATATACCCACAATCGAAATGGGGAGATGTTGACCAAGACGGACACACTTCTCAGTGCGACGACAACATATTCATGGAATGCGTACGGAACTTTGACCGGAGTGCAAATGGCGACAAAGACCGTGACTTACCAACTTGATGCGCAACAAAGACGTTTTGCTAAGCTTGTTAACGGAGTCCTGCAGAAGCGATATATCTACGATTTCAACAACCGCTTGGTTGGCGAAACGAACAGCGCCGGTGTTCTGCAAAGACGCTACATCTACGCGTCCAAATCGCATGTTCCCGATTATATGATCGACAGCGCGCTGGTCGATTACCGAATCATCACGGATCAAATTGGCTCTGTGAGAATGGTGGTCCGCAAAACCGATGGCGTGGTCATGCAAATGATGGAGCATGATGAGTTTGGCCGGGTTCTGCAAGATACGAATCCTGGGTACACTCCGTTCGGATTTGCGGGTGGCGTTTATGATTCGGATACCGGGTTGGTTCTGTTTCAGGCGCGCTCGTACGATGCCGAGACGGGTCGATGGGTAAGTAAGGATCCGATTTTGTTTGCCGGTGGGATTGGTTTGTATGGATATGTATCAAATGATCCTGTTAACTGGACCGATCCAAGTGGATTGGATCCTGGAGATTCATTTCCATCCGCCGGCGAGGCTGCAGGCGATGCAATTAATTATATTAATCCAACATCAATTCGTCGAAATTTGGAATATGGGGGGCATATTATCCAAAATTCAGATGGAACATACTCTGCAACTCTTCCTCTCCAAGGAGGGCCAGCAGGTGTAAATATTGGATTGCCTCCGGCAAACGGCGTGGCTAGCTATCATACGCATGGAGCGTATGATAGCCGTTATGACAATGAGAATTTCTCTCCTACAGATGTGCTCTATAATGCATTCAATGGTATGCCAGGATACTTGGGCACTCCTGCTGGCTCAATTCAAATGAATTATGGTAGCAAATTTAGAAAGGGTTTAAAGTGTCCTCAATGAAAAAAATGAATATTTCAATCTTGCTATTAGTTGTTTTGCTGTCTACATCCGCATCCGCCACAAAGTGCTTAAGAGCGCAAACATGGGAAGACCTAAAGAAGGATTTTCCAGTCATTGCTCGCGGCAAGGTGGTTGAAAGAAAAAGGTCAAAGGGGGATCAGAATACCTTTCTACTGAAGATCAATGTAGTAAAGGTCATTCATGGCGAGCTTAAGACACGGTTTCTAAAAGCGACTGAAATTCATTATGAAAAAGATTTTTGGAAAGTCTACGAGGTTGGGAAAGAGTATACATTTCTTGTTACCCCAAAGGGAAAGCAAGGGTGGTTGGAAGTTACCTTGCCAATGGATGGATGTCCTGAATTGCCAGATGTCCCAAATGACAGTGCTGTCATTGGCAACTAATTTACTAAAAAGTAAGCAGCATAAACGGAAATGTGCATAACTTTAATACAGGCAAGGTCGCGTGCTAACTAATCTTATTTGGAAATGAAACGACCTATTGAGCTAATTTGCCCCTCGAATCTTGTAACAGAGCCAGGATCATGAGGGTTCTTATAATGGCAGAGTTTAAGCGTTTTTTACCGAAGATTTTGATTGGTATTATTAGCCTCATTGTAGCAGTGTCAAAAGTAGCGGTTATAATCATGGGTTCGCTGAGCGATCTCCGGATTGATTTGGCGCTGCCAGTTTACGAATGATTTAGGAACTTCTTTAAAATAGAGCCCAAGCGATAAGTAGATGGAAAGAGAAAATGAATAATTTCGATTTAAAAAACTTTGATGGTATGACAGAGGCGGAATTTAAAAATGTATTCGATCAAATTCGAGAGAATAATCGCACTCACAAGTTGGTTGCCACTGAAAGAGTCTATGGTCTTGTTCCAAAAATATCAGCGTTAGCAATTCCTGCATGGTTTGCCTTTCTATATAGGTATAGTCAGACTGTAGGATCCTTAGACGGAAAGCTTATGCTTCCTGCTTATGGATTTGCTCTGTCAATATCAATAATAGCAATTAGTGATATGTGTGTAGCTTTTAAAGCAGGCAGGTATACTGTATCCCTGGAGAAACTTTGGAGTACGCAGGTAAGAGGAAAGAAGCAATTTTCTTTGGATGAGTTAGATCAATCTACTGTTCAAGACTATATTAGGTCGAAAAAGATAACGAATACTCTTGGTTATTGTTCTTGGTGGCTAGGAACAATTGGAGTCGTGGTATTTATTGCAGCCACTTTTTGTACAATCTGGATGATTCCCCAGAATTTGAAGTAGCTTGAAATTTGCACCTCTAAACTTCTATGTGCCTGGCAATCTGGTCTGCGCCGAAGACCCGGCATCAACCCGCGCGCTTCATCAGCTTCGGTGCAAACCCACACCTCCGCAATCGATGGCGCCCTAATCTGAAACTAACTGCGATCCAACACAAGATTCTGTTTCATCTTGAAACAAGACCTGGCCCCCCATAGAATACTTCTTCAAACGTTCACTCATTTATTGAAACAATGAAACCGAAAAGATGGTGTAGAGCTTTGGCTCAACCATCTCATCGAGGTACGTATGAAGCAGCTATTTTCGGGTTTGCGTTGGAAGCTGATTTTGTTATCGGCCGTTCCGCTTTTGTGTTTGATGGCCTTGGGGGGCTTTGCCTTTTATTCGTCTCGACAGATGGCGGATCTGACCATGCTGATCGGAAAACGAAACGTGCCACAAATCGTGGGAAGCTTCGAAGTCGAATTGGCCACGCACTCAAGCCTGCGCTTTGTGAATGGGGCTTTGATGGTGGACTCATTGGAAAAGCGCAAAGACTTTTTGGCGCAAGCGCGCGAAGCCAATAAATCCATGAAAGAAGAAATCGACGGGCTTGCGAAAGTCGAAATGTCGCAGTCGGTGAAGGAAAAACTGTCAAAGGTGCAAGACGCCGAAACCAGCTTCAGCCGCGGGCTTGAAGCAGTGATCGCGCAAATCGAAAAATCGGGGATCTCACCCGAAGAGCGAAAGGCCAATGTTGATTTGCTTCTGACCGGCGAAGTCGCCAAATCCAAGGATGCTTTGATCAAAGCGGCCGCGGATCTAACAGACGAATCTGAAGCCCTGATCCGCCAACGCTCGGACAAATCGATGGCCCTTAGTAAAGACACCATCGAAATGATTTTCGCCTGCTTGGGAATTGCGATTCTGATCTCGGCGATCCTGTCGACCCTGTTCACCCGCATGATCATGAAGGCCTTGACCACGATCCAACGAACGCTGGAAGAAGCCAGCTCGCAAGTGGGCTTGGCCGCCGATCAATTGGCCAGCGCTTCGCAAGTCTTGTCGCAGGGAAGTTCGGAATCGGCAGCGTCGCTGGAAGAAAGTGTCGCTTCGATCACCGAACTGACCTCGATGGTGAAACAAACGGCCGATAACTCGCAAGTGGCTTCGGATGTTTCGCAAGCCGGTAAGACCGAAGCTCAGCAGGGGGCGCAGCATATGTCCCGCATGGGTGCAAGCATGCAGCAAATCCAGAAAAGCACGACCGTCATCGAACAGGTCGTGCAAGTCATCGACGACATCGCCTCGCAGACAAATCTTTTGGCCCTGAATGCGGCGGTCGAAGCGGCTCGCGCTGGCGAGCAAGGCAAGGGCTTTGCGGTCGTGGCGGATGCGGTTCGCACGCTGGCACAGAAATCCAGCGCCTCGGCGAAAGAGATCACGGCGCTAATTCAACAATCCATGACCGATGTGCAAACGGGCGTGCAGGCTTCGAATATCAGTCATGAAACTTTCACCAAGGTTTTGGGCTATGTGGAAAAAGTTGCGGAAATCAGCAAAGAGATCGCCAACGCCAGCACCGAGCAATCGCACGGTCTGACCCAGATCACCAGTGCGCTGAACCAACTGGACCAAGGCGTGCAGTCGAACGCATCGACCTCGGAACAGATCGCCGCTTCGGCGGAAGAGCTGACCGGCATGGTGCACACACTGAACGGCGTGGTCACCGATCTCACCCACCTGATCCGCGGGATCGAAGACGGTAAGAGCAAGTCGGCTTAAGTTTAGAATCTTAAAAAGCCTGCGTGAAGGCGAAGATCCACCTCGTTTCGCGCACCGAGGTCCCGCCTTGCTTGAACGGTGTTGAAAGCCCCAAGGTCGTGGCCAGCAAGTAGCGTGGGAAAGCTTTCGTCAAATCGCCATAAGCCAATCCATCGGTCAGCGCCAAATTCGAATTCGCGCGCAGGCTCGAGGTCAGGTTGCGTGACACCCACATGCGTGTTTCGCGCGGGGCGGTCGGACCGAAAGAACGCGGCTCCATTTCCAGAGACAGTTTGGATTCGCAATATGGATTGTCCAAAATGAAATCGGCCATGTTGCCGGCAAAATTGTACTGGATGTTCAGGCGGACTTCTTTGGTGACTTCGACTTTCACGTTCTGGATTTTTTCTTTCACTTCCATCACCGGTCGCATCTGCGGCTGCGTTTTCATGTAATTGTCAAAGTGGTACTCCAACAGGCGTTTGCTCATGTACTCGGCAAAGGCGCGGCGCTTGTCGTTTTCCTGCTGCAGGATCAGCGGGTTCGCGGACGTGCCGCCCATCTCTTTGGCGCGCGAGGTGATACTGGTCAAATCCATGTCCCCGAAAGCTTCGCGGTACTTGATTTTGAACTCTTTCGTCAGCGGATTGAAAATCATGTCGCGCAGGCTGGTCTCCTTGCTGGATTGGGGCACGAACAGGTAGACCTCGTAATAGCGCTCGTTTCTTTCGGCTTCGACGTTGCTTAAGTATCCCGAAGCGGCACCATGAGATTCGGCATGTGTCGCCAAACCCAGAAGTGCTGTCAGAATAAAAATAAGCGCAGAAATCCTCATAACCGCTAGGTGTTGCAAGGGCAGAGCCAGCAGGTGAAGTCATAAGTTACTGAAATTACATGTATTTTTCCGTCTTTAAACAGACCTTGTTGGGGCTCACAGGGGATCCTGTCTAAGAATCGAGCGTGTCGCCTTGTATTATTAAATTGCCAAGGGGTTTCAACTGCTTACAATATCTTTTTACTTTTGTTGTCAGAACAATTTTCGTCCTCTAATTTGCGGGGTTTGATGATGGTTGAACAGGTACTTCGAGTTGTGAATTTAAAGCATAGATCCGACATTCATTGGGCGCGGAAGATCTGGCATATGGGTGGAGTTTCCATCATTGCCATGGTGTACGCGAATATTCCTGAAAAGACTTCTTTGATCCTGCTGGGTTTGGCCTGGCTGCTTTTCGTTCCGTTCGATTTCTTTCGTTTGAAAAACCCAGCTTGGAACGATTTCGCCGTTTCGGTTCTGCGCCCGATCATGCGTCGGTCCGAAGTCGATAAGCTGGCGGGAACGACCTACTTGCTGAGTGGCCTGCTTTTGGTCGCTTTGATTTTCCCTCCGCAAATTGTGTTGTTGACCATGATCTTCTTGGCTTTCGCTGATCCGATTGCCAGCGCCTGGGGCATCCGTTTCGGTAAAGACAAAATCTTCGGAGAGAAATCTCTGCAAGGGTCGCTGGCCGCGTTCTTTGTTTGCTCGGTTGCGACTTTTTATTTCCTGACTTCACACTGGCTTTTGATGGACCGCTTGATCGTGGTCAGTCTTCTGGGTGGTTTGATTGGGGCGCTGGCCGAGCTGATCCCGATCGGCAAGCTGGATGACAACTTCACGTTGCCGGTTCTCAGTGCTTCGGCTTTGTGGGTGGTGTTTACCATCTTCGGAGCGTTTTCTTCTTACACATAATAAAAGAGATTTGAAATATGGCTTCTACATCACCGATGATCGACTCTGAACAACCAAAGAAAAAACTGGCCATGCACATTTACGTGCTGCCGAACTTGGTGACGACGGGAAATCTGTTCTTCGGTTTCTTTGCCATCATCCAAGCAACAAAACTGAACTTCTTGTACGCGGCCTACGCGATTGTCGCGGCGGCGGTGTTCGATCTTTTGGATGGACGCTTGGCGCGCTTGACCCGCTCGACTTCAAAATTCGGTGCCGAGTATGACTCGCTTTGTGATTTGGTCAGCTTCGGTGTGGCGCCGGGAATCTTGCTTTACATGTGGGCTTTGCAACCATTCGGTCGCCTGGGCTGGATCGCTTGCTTTATCTTCACCACTTGCGGAGCTTTGCGCTTGGCTCGTTTCAATGTGCAGGCCACCGTGATTGAAAAAGCTTACTTCCAAGGTCTGCCGATTCCGATGGCGGCGGGGATCGTGGCTTCTTCGGTTTTGGCTTTGAATGACTTGGGTCTGGATGCCAATGGCAACGTTGGGATCTTGGCGATGACTTATCTTTTGGGATTTGTCATGGTCAGCACTTTCCGCTATCGCAGCTTTAAAGATCTGGATTTGAAAGAGCGTCTTCCGTTTCGCTATTTGATTTTCGGAGTCATCATTATTTCAATCGTCGCTTACCGACCCGAAGTGAATCTCTTCGTGTTGTTCCTGACTTATGCTGTTTTGGGTGCGGTTTTCGGAGTTTTGAATTTCGGAAAAAACAAACGCATTCGCGCCAATGTCTACAGCCCCGCTCAGGTCTCAAATGATCCAGACTTGATCGAAGAAGAAGACGAAGAGGGCGACGGCGCTTCTCACAAGTAAGGATAATCGGTATGGCTCAGCGTCTGCGAGCTTTAAAGGTCGGCGTCGTCGGCGCCACGGGTATGGTCGGCAAGAGCTTTATGGAAACCCTGGAACAGCGAAAGTTCCCGGTTTCCGAACTTCGCCCCTTCGCCAGCGAAGCTTCCTTGGGAAAAATGATCAAACTGCAAGGTCGCGAGTACGCCTGTCAGGTTTTAAAACCGGGCTGCTTTGACGGCTTGGATCTGGTTTTCTTTTCATCAGGCGATGACATCAGTGCCGAGTGGGGGCCGCAAGCGGTGAAGTCGGGCGCTTGGGCGATCGACAATTCAAATGCTTTCCGCATGGACAAAGACATTCTGCTGATCGTTCCCGAAGTGAACGGCCATTTGCTGAAAGGCAACAAGAAGCCACAGCTGATCGCCAATCCCAATTGCACAACCATGCAGTTGGTTGTCGCGTTGAAGCCATTGCAAGAAAAATTCGGTCTGGAAGCGGTTCGCGTGTCGTCTTACCAAGCCGTCAGCGGTGCCGGCCAACCGGGCCACGACGAACTGATGGAGCAAGCCGCAAGCTTCGGCAAATCTGAGCCGGTGGCGAAAGCTTTTGCGCATCCGATTTATTTCAACTGCATTCCTGAAATCGGATCTTTCAAAGACAACGGTTTCACCAGCGAAGAAATCAAAGTGATGAGCGAAACCAAAAAGATCATGGAACAAAACGATCTCAAAGTTTCCGCCTTCACAGTCCGCGTCCCGGTTCCAAACGCCCACGCCGAAACAGTGTGGGTCACCGTGAAAAAAGACGTGTCCCGTGATCAAATCGTCGCGGCCTTAAAGGGCGGCGAAGGTTTGGTTGTGGCCGAAGCGGCGAACCAGTATCACACACAAAAATTTGTCTCAGGCAAAGACCCGGTCTACGTCGGACGCATCCACAAAGACCAAGCCGACGAGCGCACCTGGATGATGTGGGTGGTCTCGGACAACATCCGCAAAGGCGCCGCCCTGAACGGGATTCAGATCGCGGAAGCGGTCGAGAGTTTTTGGGCTTAAGTAGGTCTTGTTGGCAGTTTGAGCCACCGTTCCTTCAAGGCCTTCGCCCCGAGGCCTTCACTCCGAGAGCTTCACTCCGAGGCCAATAAACTGACATTTTTGCCAATATATTGGCCTTGCTTCGAAAGACAATTCTGCTCCCTCATAAACTTGTCGCCAGATTCAACGACAAGTTTGTGAGGCCTAAAAAAGACTCTCGATCCCACGGCATCTGATGTTGTATTTATCTTTTAGGTAAGATGACCGGTGACGAACGCTCCGCCTACTCGAAAGACCCCTCGCGCTCTCGAGCCTGCCTCCAGAAATCCGAAATGTCCTGCAAGATCTGACTCGACACCACTTCCTGCGGGGACTCGTCGAACCAGTCCTGCGGCATTGATTTCGTGTAGCTGGGTTGCATGAAGCGATTGTCCATCAAGACGATGATGCCTTGATCGGTTTCCGAGCGGATCACGCGGCCTGCGGCTTGGATGGCTTTTGCCATCGCGGGATAGGTGTAGGCGTAATCGAAACCGGCTTCGTAATTTTGCTGATAGTACTCGCGCATTTTTTCGCGCTCCAGATCAAAGTTTGGCAGTGGTGGGCCGACGACAAAAGCGCCGATCACCATGTCGCCGGCGTAATCGACGCCTTCAGAGAAAACGCCGCCTTGGACCGCAAACAGGATTTGCGAGCTTCCGGGGAATTTCAAACTTTCTAAGACCGATTCGATTTCGTTCAGTTTCATTTGGCGTTCTTGCTTGATGGCTTGGAAGCCTTCGGGGGCGTTGAACTGGTTGAAGACCCTTTCCATAAAATCGAAGCTGGGGAAAAAGGCGATGTAATTGCCAAGCTTCAGCTTTGTGATTTTTTCGATCGCCTCTGCGATGCGCGGATAGTTGCGTTCGCGCTCGGAATATTTCGACGAGATCTGTGGGATGATCAAAAGCTTTCGATGATCTTTTGGAAATGGCGAGATGAATTCGGCGGTCTTCAGCTCGGGGCCTTTCAGGCCTGACAGCTGACTGTAGAATTCAAACGGCTTCAGCGTTGCTGAAAATCCCACGACCTGAGCGTACTCTTTGTAGCAATCCTTCAGCATTTCCGAAGCATCACAGCAGGTGATCTTGATGCAGGCGGGGTTTGGATGGAAAGTCGTGAAGAATTCTTTGCGCTCGCTGGTGACGAATTCCAAAGCGGCCGTGAATTCGCTCCAATAGAAACACAGTCGCATCACGGGATCGCGCGGTTGGATGTCGATGTCCGCCGCCAAGTAGCTGGATAAGAAAGTACGAAGCTCGGCATCTTGTAACATAAAGTTTCCGACCGGAGCTTGGATTTGCATCGGCCCCGAAAGGGTCGACGGTGCGCAAGCTTTCACAACCGCGATACAAGCCGTGAGAAGATCCTGAGCATCGCCGCGAAACTTTCTTGGGATTTGATCCAAATCTTCGCGCATGCGTTCCAGAGTGTAAGTCGAAATTTGGGGCGAATAATAATCCATCGCTCGCGATGGAAGATTGTGAGCTTCGTCGATCACAAGATTGGGTTTGCCTTTTGAGATCAGGCCCGAGCTTGTCAGTCTTCCAAAGGCCGAGCGGGGGGCGAAAACATAATTGTAATCGCAGATGACGGTGTCCACGTCCTGAGCGGCATCCAGCTGCAACTCGAAAGGGCAGACCTCGTGCTCTTCGGCCATTTTCTTGAAAGTCTTCGAGCTCAAGCGGCGCTTTTTAGAAAGCTTTTCGAGCAGTTTGTTTTCATGAACTTTGGTGTAATGGTCTTTGGCGAATTCGCAGTATTCGGGATTGCACAAAGGTTCGTTCTTCATGCACATCTTGCTTTTTGCGGTCAAAGTCATGCCTTTGATTTTCGCACCGGTCTCTTGCAGGCGATCGATCGCATCTTCGGCCACCGAATGCTGGCTGTTCTTGGGCGTGACGTAGATCAATTTTTGTCCGCGTCTTAAAGCTTCCTGCAGTGTTGGGTACATCACGCCGACTGTTTTGCCTAAGCCGGTTGGGGCTTGCAAAAGCATGGGGCGATTTTCTTTCATGCCTTCTTCGATGGTTTGGATCAGCTCGACTTGGCCCGAGCGCGGCTTTTGAAACGGAAACTGGAAAGCTTCAGCCACGTTCATTCGGCGCTGCATGCGCTTTTCCGCAAGCTTCGCTTCTTCGACAAGCTCGTCCAAGCGACGTTTCAACCAGTCTTCGTATTTGACGATATCCAGATGCAGTTCGATGTCCAAGGTGTCGCCATTGCGAGTGGACACCAGATGCAAATTCAGTCGTGGCTTTTTGCTGTGCTGAAGCCAGTAAAGGTATCCGTAGGTCAGAAGCTGCAGGCAGTAAGGGTGATCATCGATGGATTCGCGCAGGCGTTTGCTGAGCTCGTAGATATTGAAGGTCGATTTGATCTCTTCGATCTTGGCCTCGTCACCGGAAAAGAACCCGTCCATGCGGCCTTGGACTTCGAAGTCGTATTCTTCGGTCGAGAAGCTGTGCTTGGTGGCGATTTCAGCTTCGTAATTGGGGAAATCTTTGGCACGCTCGGCTTGGATTTTTTGATGAAGCTCGATGCCGATCTGTTGGCTGTTTCGGCCCATGCCCGAATGCACATCGATGCTTCCCTTGCGCGGGGCGGGCAGTGCAAACTCGGTGATGGCCAAGCTGATCTGCGTTTTCATTAGAACAACATCAATTGGTCAGGGTTTTTCGGGAAGAGATCCGAATCCGGATAGGCTTCGATTCCGATCTGGCGCAGATGCTTGACCAAAGCGCCTTTTCCGCGATGTTGGACGAAAACTTTCTTTGCGCCGGTTTCTTGAATGGTGCGCAGAAGATCTTTCCAGTCGGCGTGATCGGACATCAAAAATCCATGATCGTAACCCATCTGTCTTTGCGCCATCCATCCGGATGCGAAGGCTGTCTTATAAGCTTTGCCCAGCACTTCGGCTTCTTGAGTCTTCAAGAAAGATTGCGGCACCAAGAAAAGTTCACCGCGATAGATTCGGGTCGGATCGATTTGGCTTAAGCATTTTGTCGGCGCAAGCTTCACGCCTTCAGCTCGGTAACAGTCGTTTAAGACCGTGGCCGAGGGATGACAGTAAATCGTTTTGTCAGTCAGTGGATACAGCTCGCCCAAAATGCGCTGTGTTTTTCCCAGCGAGTACGCGAAGAGAACACTGTTCACGCCGCGCTTGGCGTTGTCTTGCCACCACTCTAAAATTTGTTCGCCCAGATCGGCGTCGGCATCCCAGCTAAAACCGGGTGTGCCGAATGTCGCTTCGGTGACAAAGACATCGCACGGAACGACTTCGAAAGCTTCGCAGGTTGGATCTTTTTCGCGTTTGTAATCGCCGGATGCGACCCAGACTTCGCCGCCACTTTCGATGCGGACTTGGGCCGATCCCAAGATGTGGCCGGCGGGGTGGAACGAAACCGTCACGCCGTTGATCTGAAACTTTTCGCGGTAGCCGTAACCCTGGACGTTGATTTTGTATCCGAGGCGCGCTTTCAAAAGCGAAACACCGGATGCGGTCGAATAATAATTCTTCGCGCCTTTGCGGGCATGATCCGAATGCGCATGCGTGACGACCGCGTGGTCCACGGCACCAGAAGGGTCGATGTAAAATTGTCCAGCGGGACAGTAAAGTCCCTTTGCGGTCATAATCAGCATGGGAGAAATATTCTAGAGAGGAAATCCCACGAAGTCCAACGCCGCAGAGGGCCGACAGGCTTGTGTTTTATCAAATCAACGGTGCCTTTCCTCTCCCATCCGCGATCCGGACACGAGCTCACGCCTCCGCCTCTAGTTTCGTTCCCGCCCCCGCAAGCCTTTTGCTTTCCTGAAGTCCTGCGGGGGTATCGGTCACATGAAGCAAACTGCATTTCAAAAGATTCACTGGAAACATCGCTATTCACACGGCGGCAGTCTTCGGCAGCTGCGAGCAGGCAGCGGAGCCAGGCCCCTTTCCACAAAAGCGTCCCTGCATCTTGTGCTAAAAGCCAATCGCGAGAGGGTGCGTGGCGGTCTTCGAGTGTCGAGAAGATTTCAGCTCATTCATTTTTTAATCCAAAAATACGCAGTGAAGTTCTTTATCAAAGTGGAGCAGGCTTCGATTCAGAACGACCACATCCATCTTTTGATCCGCACCAGTAGAAGATCCTTGTACCAACACTTCTTTCGAGTTCTCGCGGGACAAATCGCGCAGAGATTCGAGAAAGAGGGGCTTCTCTCGGTCTGCAAAACCCAAAGCCCTGCGGGGGTATCGGTCACGCAAGCCGAAAGCTTGGCTGTGACCGATACCCCCACTGGGTCTTCAGCCGAAGCGAAGGTCCCCCGCGTGACCGGTACCCCCGGAAGGGGGATCGCAGTCGAAGGCGAAGGCTTGGAAGCTGAGAGAAGTCTTGGGGTTAGCGGAGCTTGTGGGGCTCCGATTGGTGAGGTGGCGAAGGGGTTATCAGGAGGTGATAAGGCGAGTGCGACGAAGCTGCAAAAGCTCTGGAAATACCGGCCTTTTACGCGGGTGGTGCGAGCCTTCCGAGATCAGCTGCAGGTTAGAGACTACATCCAGCTCAATGAGAAAGAGGCTCTGCGCGATATCCCATACCGCAAGCGAAGGCTGCGGGGGCTCTCGTCCACAGAGTGGGAGAGGCTTTGGAGGTGAAGTCGAAATTATTCGGTGAATTTTGTTTCGGGGCGAAGGATGGTTTCTTGAGAGCCGTTCACCGCTTTCAGGAATTCGTCGCCTTCGTTGATCCCTAGGGTCGGGGCTGCGACCTCGAAAATTTGGCCCGTAGCGTCCGTCAAAATCAAATGCAGAATGGGACCGCTGCCAGAATCGATCGACGAGAAACCGTGCTTTGTGACGGACATCAGCTTGATCGGCCTCAGTTCCATGTTTGTCGGTGTGTTGACGATTTCGATTTTCGCGTCGATCACTTGCTCCTGGTAGGCGCGTAAACTTAACGGATCGATGATCTTGCTGGTGATCGTTCCCATATAAGGCAGACATTGGTATTCGCGGTCGACCCCGTGCACGATCAGGGCCGAATGATAAAAACGGATCCTCGCATTGGCGATTTCCGGTGCCAGCTTTAATTCTTGTTCTTTGTAATTGCAGGACGTGTGTTGAAAGAACGCCGATCTCGTGATCAGAATCAAAGCGATCAGGGCGGCACCTAGAATAAGAATATTTTTTTTCGACTGCATGCAGACCCCACCATAGCGAAGTCTGCGCATGTTGATGAGTCCAGTTTCGAAATATTAATTCGCACCGGTCGCGGCACGCGCGCCGTTGATCTGCATTCCGCGCGTCGCTTGCTCGGTGATGGGAGAAGCTTCGCGGTATTCCAGGCGCTCGGCGATCAGACCATTTGTTCGGGCCGTTAGCTGTGAAATCTGGAGAGGGTGAGTATCGCGTTTGACACGGTACTGGTTGGAACCCGGAATTTTTTCGAATGTATAGGCTGCACTTTCGATGCGGCCTTCCTTATTGATTGTTGTCAGATTCACGTAAGGACCATGCAGAGCCGCAGAGACATTATAATCTAAAACGATCGTATCTGGACCCAAAGAAGAGAAAGGCAGATCCGCCACGATGCTTTCTTTTCCATTCTTCAGCTGGAATGACAGTTTGCCGCCAAGACCTTGTGAATTGTTCGGGGTCAGGACTGCATTGATGCTGAGATCCTTGAGATGAGCCGTTTCGGCTTGATTCATTGATGTCCGCTGGCGGTAAATTCGACCATTCACTTCGACCGTATCAAAGGATTCCGAAATGCGGGTCTCTTTTCCGTTGTGAACGACGAAGCGATTTAAAACAAAGGATTCGGGGCCGTTCGGTACCAGCTCGGTCTTTTCGTGCAGGAGGCGAACATTGTCAGAGATACGTGGAATATTATAATGTCCTTGATAAACGTCCCCATTCGCATGCCGAGTCGTCGCATAGATTTCTCCACCACGAAAGTCATCAATCATCATTCTGCGACTGGAATCCGTGACGTGGGCGACCAAAGTGACCGCGGTGTTTCGAGCTTCGGTCGGTACAATATTGCGAGTGTTCGAGTTGACAACAGGGTCCCTTGCTAAGATTTCAACGTTTCCTTTTGCGGCCGGCCACAATCTTTTCCCGTCCACCGGATGTTTCAGGCCTGAAGGGGGGGCCGCGTGACTTGCGGAAACAAGCGCTATCAAAACTGCAGTGGTGAAAACGGAATTTTTCATGTCATCTCCTGAAGGAATGAGCAATTGGGTTGAAACCGAGATGACGGGCCGCTGTTTTATACTATTTCACGGTCTGTGCCGATGAAACTCGATTTGTTGAGTTTTAGAATTCAACTGAAAGCATCTCCGAGTTTGCATCAAGAAAGGCTCGACGACTGTCGACAAGTTTGACGGCCTAACGAGCGCCATCGTTGGCCGCCGCCGGACGTGGTGTCCCATCGCTGCGCAAGACTTGCAAACCGCGCGTTGCCGTCACCGAATCGGCGGCAAGAAAGGTCGTTCGGTCGGCGAGTAGATTGGCTTCTTGAATGGCGTGCTCAGACAAGGGGTTTGGAAGACGTTGGATTTTGACTTGGGTGGTGGTGCCCGGTTTTTTTTCATCGCGACTTAAAGTCACCTTGTGCTCGAAAACGCGCCCCATATTTAAAGTCCAAAAAGACATTTCCACAGCCGTGTTTTTATCTTTTTCGACCTGTTTGACCTTCCAGTTCAAAACCTGTCCCGGAAATTCGGACGTATTCAAAGTGTGTTTAAAAGGACCGGCTTCGATCTCAAAGCGTGCCGGTTTTGAACCTTCGGCCGGGCGTTGGGTGACCTTGGCTAAGCCGGTGGTGAAAGTGCCCAGTTTGATTTGATCCTGCGAATACCGCAGGACCCGCCACGTCTGGTTATTGACGGTGATCGTGTCGTAACCGCGATCTTCTCTCAACACCCCCATGGAAGGTAAGATGCTTTCGCGGGAAACGATCAATCCCTTTTCAGGACCGCCGTCAAACAGATCTGCGTGCATGGTGGGTAGATGAGATTTATCCAAGGCGAAGGCCGATTCGGTGACATCGCCATTCGTATTTTTTGAAACTTGAAACACATGGCCCGTGGTGAAGCCGTTGTTGGAATCCAAGATGGCCCGCTGTCTGGAATGAATCAAAGTTTTCGAGGCGCCTTCGATTGTCATCGAGGCGGCCTCGCCGATTTCGCGCCAGGCGCGTTGGCCTAAGGGCATGGCTTCGTCAGAGATGATCTCGCGCGCGATACCGAAAGAGGAAGGTTTTTGGATATTCGCCGCTTGGGCCGCTAAACCGGAAAACAAAAAGAAAGGCAGAAAAATTTTCGACAACTCCATTTACTTTGCTCCTGCGGTTTCTGCTTTGGCTGAGCCTGTTTTGATAAGCAGACCCCGGGTGGACGCGGCCTGCTCTGTTGCCGAGTATTCAATTCTTTCAGCCAAAAGATTGGGGCTGTAGATCGAATGCGTTTCGCTGATTTTGTATTTGTACTGTTGTGATATGTTGCGATCGGCGGCGCGGGGATCCATTTTCTCGAATGTCACTTTGCTTTGCGAGACGACTCCGTCCCGGGCGGTGATCACGAAAAGTTCAGGGCCGCGCGCGCCTTGTTTGACAGAAAAATCGATGACCTTTCCGTCAAAGGCGCTGGTGTGGATTTTCGCTTCAATGCGATTTGTCCCATGTTGCAGGCTAACGGATAGCAATTCGGGCTGGCTGTTTGATTTGGGATAAAGAAGAATATTGACGGCAGGGTCCGATTTTTTATTTTCGGCGTATTGAAGCAAGGATTTGCGAGCACGATAGGTATATCCATCGACCGCCATCGCCGTCAGACCATCCACCATGGTGACGTAAGTGTGATTCTTGTGAACCGTGCGGCTGATTTGGATGCCGAAATTCCCACCATCGGCAATGGTGGTCAAAGAGTTCGCAAGCATCGATGTCCTGCTATCAAGTGGGGGAACTTCGAAAAGACCTTCAACCACTTTCCCGTCGGCTTCTTGGCTGGCGAAACGGATTTGTCCGGAATTGAAATTGCCTTCGGATTGACTGGTGTGATGAGGTTCAAACACGGCAACCATCTTTGCCTTCCGCTGACCGCTGGATTCTAGACGTAACAGATCATTTGAAATGGGAAGCTCTTTCAACTGGGGCCATTCATGAACGGGAACGATTCGCAGTTCCGGCGGCAATTTGCTTCTGGCTTCAGGGACCTGATTGCGTTCGGCCACTGGCAGATTGCGAACTTCGGATAATAGGGGCACTTGGGCCGTTGGCAGGGCCGAGTTTCGAACGGTTGCCAGCGTCGGTTTTCCTTGTGCCATCACAGCTTCTGTAAAAACAAAAATCAAGGCGATGGCGTTAAAATAAAGAAGTTTTTGTCTTATCGGCATACGGATTTAATTCGCACCCCGATCATTGGCTGCGGGTTGAGCTCGCTGGACCTGCAAGCCCCGAATGCCAGATCCATCAACAGAGTTTTTGCTTGCCACGTATTCGACGTGATCAGCGCGAAAGCCTTGTTTCATAATTTCGCCTTCGCTCAGCGGAGTGCGATTTTTCCGAATGGTGGCGACGGCTTCAAAATTATTCAGATCCGCTCGATTCTTTGTGTGATCCAAAGACACCGTGTAAGAGTAAACTTCGCCTTTTTCGACGGCGTAAACGGTGAGCTCTGTTTTCTTATCGAGATGCTTTGTTTCCCAATGAATCACCGTTCCTTTGAACTGAGCGAGATCCAAAACTTTCTCGGTGGCGATCGAGTGTTTCGGTCTGAGTGTGACGACCAAAAGATTTCGGGCTCCGGGCTTGTTTGCCATTTTCGTGTACGAGTGCTCGAACGCGGATTCGATGGCGCCATTTCGTGACTGTCGCGACATTGTCTGCACGCGCCAGCCGGCGCCATCAATGTTCTGCGTGGTCAGGCCTTGCTCGACCTGAATTTCGTCATTGATGGTGTGGCCCACCTGGCGTGTGACGACGACACCTTTCTGGCCAGAGCTTGGGCTTGCTTCCGTGAAAGTGGTACGTGACGGAATCACGTCCACTTCGGCGGCATCTGAAAGGCGGGGAATTTTAAAATCCGAATGAACGGTGTTTCCGACCGCATCGCTTTGGGCGAAATGAGCCAGGGTCGAATTCGGAGTCACCTCAAGCACGCCGATCGACTTGACCGAGTTCGCTTGCAGGGCCTGCAGTTTGAAATTGTTGGGATTGCGATGGGCGTCGAGCATCACGGATTGCAGAGACTCCCACGAACGTTTTCCTTCAGCGGATGACTTGACGCTGGTTAAGCCATCAGCCTGAGATTTCGTGTCCTTTGAAAATGAGAAAACACCGGCCTTCGTGCTTAGACTTGAAATCAGAATCAGCATTGTCGCAGCCACCGCGTTTAAGTGTCTCATTTTGAATCTTCCTTCCTATGTATTGAAAGTTCACGGTTCGTGCCATCTGTTTTGGAAGAGGATGAAATTGACAGTTTGAGAATGAAACAGTGTCGAAACGATTGCTGACAGGTGCTTAGGATTTCTACAGCATTTGTGGGCCGCGAGATCGGCTTCTGGCCCATGGTCGCATGCACCATAAGCCTGAAAAATCCGAAATGAAATCATGCGGATTGGGATGTTTCTCATTTTGATACCAAATGCCTTTTGGCTTTTTGAAGCAAAGGCCGTGAACTATCTATCCGGATCCATTCGCATGCAAATTGAAAGTGGCTTACGGTGCGGAGATGTCACACGTGATGATTTGAAAAAATCTGGCATCACTTGTGTTGGAAAAAATCCCATTGAGGCTTTCACGATGGTGAACTCGGCCGACTTGTACCGTAAGGGCGTCTATGAAATGGCCGCGCGGGATCAGCTTTTGAAAAATGCCTGCGTCTATCAAACCATCGGCAAGTTGCAAGAACATCCCGACAAATGGAAAGACTGGAACGGGATTTTGGTGATGGCCTGGTTGGGGGCTCGCAAAGCGAAACTGATGTTAGATGATTGTCAGAATAAGGCCTTAAAGTACATTCCCGAAAAGGATTTGGCGGCCAAGTCTTTGGAACAAGCTTACGAAGATTGGCGCAAGACCGTTACCTATGGTAGAAATCAGATCCCAGCGCTTTCGAAAGAGGAAAAGGCCCTTTGTCTGAACGAAGAAAAAATGGGGTCCTTGAGGATCGCCTCGGAAATTTTCGAGCACGCGCTTCCGATCATCAGCAATAAAAGCCTGTTTTCGGTGGTGGATCAGCATCGCAATCTGATCACCAAGACTTCGACGGGAAAGCCTATTACTGATGATGATATTCGAAAAATGGATATGCAGAATCTATCCGGTCTCAAGTTGGATCTGGACTTGCAAGCCAGTCCGGCGGCGCGTGCTTTTGATAAAGATTTGAAAAAGGAATTGAATCACATCCGCTCTATGCGCGGTCTGATCAGTGATGATATCGAAAGCACTTTGCAAAAGGGCTCGGATTTCAGCGATGGCCTGAAAGACTTTCTTTACGCGGATGAAACGCTGGAACAGTCGATGAAAGCCCATGGACTGCTGGATCGCCAGTACCGAAGTCTTTTGGATCCCGAGTCGCAGAAAAAGCTTTCCAGTGGGGCCGCCTGCGTTTTGTCATCACACGAAAGCGACAAATGGGCACAGCGTTTGAATATGGTCTCGGGTATCGCCGAGTTCGGAGCCGAAGCTGTGGCCGCGGGTAAATTGATCAACGGGTTGAAGTACCTGGGGCTTTGGACGGCACGGAAAGCCCCGCAAATCTATATGATCTTTCTTCCCAAAAACTCGGGCACCTTTAGCGTCGGTGCCGAATCGGCACGCACGGCCACGGTGACATCAAAGTATGCCCGAGAAGCGGAAAATTTCGTTGGCAACGCATCCAAGAAGGCCGAAGGCCAGATGGTTCTGCGCGAAGCTTACGCCGAAGCAAAAGGTGCCCTTTCAACGGGTGCCTTGGCGATGGCGTTGCCTCTGATGAGCCGTGACATCATCAGCTCATGTTTGAAGACGCCAATTCCTGGCGTCTCGAACAAGACCATGCAAGTGCAGAAAATGATCGAGTCGAATCCGCAGCGGCAGATGCAGCTTTTGGATACAGGTAAGAAGCTTCCGCAAGAAACCGGCTTTACGGTCCAGGTGGACGATCACACCTATGAAATGTTCCCGGATATATCGCTGGACCCAGAGTCGACTCCGGCTTGTCAGAATCGTGAATACACAAAGCTTGTGGGGAACGAGGCGCTCGACCCGAACTGCGTGATGCATGTGATGATGAACTTGATGCCGATGAGTATCGGACGAAGTGTGGTGATGGGTGAGGTGATGGGTGGCCCGGAGCGAGAAGAGAAGTGTCGTCAGCGCGATGATAAAGAGCGAGAGCTTTGTAAGAAAAAACTGAGCTGTGAAAGCGCGGGCGAGGCGAAGGCTGAATGTTTGCAAGCGGTCGAAGATTCGGTCCGCTGTGAAGGGGTCTCGTCTGACGAGGCGAAGATGGATTGCCTGGGGCGGCAGAAATGTGCTCGTCTCAGCGGAGACGAGCGATCCAAATGTGAAGAGAAAATTCGCGAAGATCGCAGTGTTCGAATGAAAAAAGAGCAAGAGGCCGACATCCAGCGCCGGGTCGATACCCTTCGCACCGAGTCCGAAGCCAAAGAGCGCCAGCGAGCCGAAGAACGGGCCCAGCAAAAATCAAAAAGCAAGGGCCGTTAAAGATTCACATCTGATTGTCGGCTTATCTGGGCCCGCCGTGCGTTTGCAGCGGCGGCCGTAGAGCGCCGAGGTCGATATTGGCGCGGGTCTGATGCCGCGCCTTAATTCTTACTTTACAAAAGTCAGGTCGGAGCAGACGACTTTTGTGGCTGTGTCTGTTGTCCAATCATGAGTGATCAAAGTGTAAGAAGCAGGACCTTCTTTTTCTTCGGTGTGGATCATTTCAACAACCAAAGCTTTTGCGCCTTTGCTGTTCGGAAGAATCGCTTGGAATTGATCGTGGTTGAAGTAAGCGATTCCTTTATCGGCATCGATGACCGGTGGATGGCCTAGAACGAAAGTGTCAGCACCGACTTGGACTGTAATGCGTTCGTTCAGTGGGTGGTGAGTGTTATTCACAAAAGTCTGATCGCCGGCGGTCAAAGTGCAAGTCTCGCCCGTCGCGGTTTTGCCTTGGTGCACACCTTTTTCGATATGCGCAAATGCCGGAAGTGCAAGCAAGCAAACAAGAGCTGTCAATTTTTTCATGAGTGTCTCCTTTTTCGGGGTTGAATGCGCCTACATTTTCATGTCCCCGCAAACGGGTCAAATAAGTTCAGGAAATGAAAACCGGATGAAAGTTCGCTGCGATCAGTCAGTTTTCGTTGTCGGGGATTTGCTTGGGGTTGAGGTCCGCACTGGGGATGGAGATGGAGATGGAGATGGAGATGCGTCTAAAGATCGGCGGCCCAGGAACGGGGGCGGGCCACGGTTCGGGAGCACTAGTTCGCCTTGGGAATGGAGACGAAGTCGGGACTGAAGTTGAGCTTGATCCGCATTAAGTGGAGATTCTTGGCAGACGATCTTCTACGCGAGCTAAATTCCTTTTTCTAGGCTGCGTTTCTTGAGTTTCTTCGCGTTTGATTTCCCGGCAAGCTTCTTTTTGGTTGAGTTTTAAATAAGAAATTCCATTCTTGTAGTCTCGTCCC
>CBIHNI010000002.1:0-370574 GCA_966211455.1 uncultured Bdellovibrio sp. | reverse complement strand
TCAAACCCGCGACCTTCGCCTTGGCAAGGCGACGCTCTATCAACTGAGCTACTCCCGCAGTCGCGTTTAGAGCGACCAGTTAAACACTTTTGGACTTTGACTTGTCAACTGTTTCCGGAAAAATAGAGATATGAAAAGTGAATCGACTCAAATTCGCCGACAATTTCAGCAAAAGTTGTGGGTTTGGCTGCTCTTAATTTCAGCAGGCGTGCTGGCTTATGGGGTTGGACTGTACCAGGGCTCGCAATACCGCATGAGCCGGATGGTGGCTTCGGTCGCAAAACCAGTGGCGGTCGAGATCGCACCCGCCGCAGTTATGCCCGTGGGTCCAAAGCCCGTCGAGCTTTCAGGTAGCCCAGGTAATACTGGATCCCCGAAGTCACACTCAAAATCACGCTGATCCAAAGAACCCAGTACCCAATTTTTTCAAAAGGTAGACCCAGGAACTGTTGATCGATGATGACAGCCGGGATGGCGACCATTTGCAGGGCCGTCTTCCATTTGCCGGCCGGCTTGGCGTCGATGATGATCTGGTCGGCAGCCGCCACCGAGCGCAGGCCGCCAATAAAGTTATCGCGGGCTAGGATGATGATGACCATCAGGGGTTCAATGCGGGCTGAATGCACGAGCATCACCAAAATGCTGGTCACCAGGATCTTGTCGGCGATCGGGTCCATGAATTTCCCCATGGTGCTGACCGCATTGTATTTTCGGGCAAAGTAGCCATCATAGTAATCAGAGATGGAGGCGACGATGAAAAGGACTGCGGCGGCGACATTGCCACCTAAAGTGTTGGGCCACATCAAAGCCACGATCACAGGGACCAAAACGATCCGTGACAAGGTGATGTTCATCGGCAATGATTTTTTCCAATTGCTCATGCTTTCCCCAGACTTAAAGTTCGTAAACTGCTTGAACTATCTCTTAAAACGGGTGCTTACGCCAAGCGCTTTTTCCTTTGCATTTCTGACGGTGGCGCTGGGTTCGGCTTTAAGTGCGCGCGCTTTGGATTTTCAGGCGCGGAAAGCGCAAGATTTTCAAACTCTGCAAAAGGATCTGGAGACGCCTGGCTTTTGGCACAAACCCAAACTTTGGAAGCAGGTCAAAGACGAGCGAAAGATCCCGGTCTCGGTCATCAAAAAAGACAAGCGATGGAGCTTTAAGGGTGCAGGTCTTGTTGAAGTTCCGCGGGCTTTCGCCTTCGAGAAAGCCAAGGATCTAAATCGTCTGCGTGAAATCCCGGAAAACTTTAAAGAGGTCCGGTTTGATGCCGCGACTTCGAAAGTGAAGCTGAAGATTCATTTTTTGAACCAAGACCGCGAGATGACTTTGCAACTGTCCGAAGAGGTTCTGAAAGACGAATCGCGGATTTTCTTTCAGTCGGTTCACGGGTGGCTTCCGGGGATGGAAGGGGTGCTGGTTTTAAAAGACCAAGGGCGTCAAATGACAGAGACCCAGGTCTTTGCACTTTATCCGGGCAAGATCAGCTGGGTGCCGGATTGGGTGTTTTCGGTGGCGGCTGAAGGCGTGATGCATCATGTGGCGCAAACATTGAGAAAAAGCCTGGAAAGCGACTATAAAAAGTAGCCCCAAGGAGAATCATCCGTGCTGAAAGAGTTTAGAACGACGAAGAAAGTCCCACGTCTTTTGCTGGCCCATGCCGAAGAGTATCTGGAAGCCATTCCAGAGGTTCAGGTTCTGTGGCCGGATCGCACTTACTCTGCGGTTTATGATCTGTCTTTGAGCGGCCTTTCGGTCGATGCGCACGCACAGCTGGGCGGGTTGCGATTGGATCAAAGCCTTGAGCTTCGTTTGAAAATCCCGGGCCAAGAAGAGACGACTCCTTTCAAAGTCCGCGTCGTGCGTTTGAAAGCCAATGTGGCCGGATTTGTTTTTGAAAACACCGGTTTTGATAATCGTTTGGTTTTGGATCAAATCACCAAGGATCAGATCGTCTCGGACTCGATGAAAGAGATCCCGCTTTCACAATTGCCGGAACAGCTGCGCGGAAGTCTGTGGCTGCATGGCGCTTTCGATACCAACGTGATCGTCAACTTCCGCGCCGGACGCCTGGAAGTCGAACATGCGGTTGTCGAATCGGATAACACGGTCTGGATTTACGATAACGGGGCGATTTCGGTGCAAAAATCAGCCGGCACCGCGGACGAGTCGGCGGCTTATTTTCAAGCTTCTGAATTGTTGAACCCGGGCCCACGCAAAGTTTCCATGGGGGCGAGCTGGATGGACCGCGTGATTCGCGTTCTTGATCAGGTGAACGAGCGTCGCGGTGGAGATCTGGCGGGTCTTTTGATTCTGCTTCGCAGTCAGCGAGCCCAGTAGATGTTAAGCTACAAACACAAGGTTCAGTTTTACGAAACCGACTTGATGGGGATCATGCATCACTCGAATTATCTGCGGGTGTATGAAGAAGCCCGTGTGCACTGGGCCCATCACAACGGTATGCTGGATTACCAAAAACCGGCCAGCGCTTCGCATCTGGCGGTGTACGAAACCCAAGTGCGCCACATCAAGCCGGCCAAATTCGGTGACGATCTGGTGGTGCAGGTGCAGGCCACTTTAAAAAAAATCCGCATTATTTTCGAGTACAAAATGTTCCGCGGCGAAGAGCTGATCAGCGAATGTCGAACGGTGCATGTGCCGCTGGATCTGAATTTGAAATTGATTAAAACCCCCTCAAGCATGAAACACGTATTGGAGAATCAAAAATGGATCGAAACCTGGCTCTTGAGCTTGTAAGAATCACCGAAGCTGCAGCTTTAGCATGTGCTCGCTACATGGGACGCGGAGACGAAAAAGCCGCCGACAAAGCCGCCGTCGATGCCATGAGAAAAGCTTTCGATTCTTTGTCGATCGACGGGACGGTCGTGATCGGTGAAGGCGAGCGCGATGAAGCTCCGATGCTTTACATCGGTGAAAAAGTCGGCCAACGTGGTGCTGGAAACCCGGCGATCGATATCGCGCTAGATCCTTTGGAAGGCACCACCATCTGCGCCAATGGCGGGGTTGGATCGATCTCGGTCATCGCGGTGGCGGAAAAAGGAAATTTCTTGCACGCCCCTGACACCTACATGGCGAAGATCGCCTGCGGTCCGGCGGCCAAAGGTCAAATTGACATCGATGCAAGCCCCACGGTCAACGTGCAAAAAGTCGCCAAAGCCTTGGGTAAGCCCATTGAAGATGTGACCGTAGTGATTTTGGATCGACCACGTCACAAAGATCTGATCGCCGAAGTCCGCAAAACCGGTGCACGCATTCACTTGATCGGTGACGGTGACGTCTCGGCGGCGATTGCGACCGCGTGGCCTGAAAGCGGGATCGATCTTTTGCTGGGCACCGGTGGCGCACCAGAAGGTGTGATCTCGGCGGCGGCACTTCAGTGTTTGGGCGGGGACTTTCAGGGTCGCTTGCAATTCCGTAACGACGAAGAAAAACAGCGCGCCCTCAAAATGGGCGTCAAAGATCTCAAGAAAAAATACTCGATCCATGAGCTTGCACATGGCTCGGTCATGTTCTGCGCGACCGGTGTGACGGATGGTCCGTTATTGAAAGGTGTGAAGACCTTGCCGGGCCGCCAGGCGACGACTCATTCGATTGTGATGCGTTCGCAGACGGGTACGATCCGCACGATCGAAGCTCATCACCAGCTGAATAAAAAACCTGGAATGCAGTAATGGCGATCAAGCTTGTCTGTTTTTCTTGCCAGAAAGAAATGCAGTTTTCAGATGCGAAGATCGGTTTTCGGGAAGAGTGCGTGCACTGCCGGGCCGATGTTCATGTCTGCAAGAACTGCCATTTCTACGACCCGAAGGCTTACAACGAATGCCGTGAGCCTTCGGCTGATGTGGTGAGAGAAAAAGACCGAGCAAATTATTGCGAATACTTTCAGCCCGCCACCGAGCGTGGGGCGCAAGTCGATAAGGCGGCCGCATTGAAGGCTGCGGCCGAAGCCCTTTTTAAAAAGAGTTGACACATCACACACTTCGGCGAGTTAATTGAGCTAGAATTGGAAAGGAATCCAAACCATGGCCAGTGCTCAAACCACCGAAGTCTTTAATTGCACGCCTGCTCAATTTTATAAAATCGTCGCTGATTACGAAAAGTATCCTGAATTCCTGCAAGAAGTGAAAGAATGCAAAGTTCTGAAAACCGAAGGCAACCGCAAGCTTGTCGAGTTCACGGTCACGGTTGTGAAGAACTTCAAGTACTCGCTGTGGATGACGGAATCTGAAAACCAAGAAATCAAATGGGAATTTGCGGGCGGGGATATCTTTAAGACCTCGACCGGAATGTGGAAAATGCAAGAAGAAGGTGGCAAATGCCGCGCGACTTACAATGTCGATGCGACTTTTAGCATGTTTGTGCCGGGTCCCATCGCCAAAGCCTTGGTGAGCGTCAATCTTCCGAATATGATCAGTGCCTATCACAAGAGGGTGGCTGAATTGTATGGCCGATGATCGCAAACATAAAAATCAAAACGAAGACGACGAAAAAGAAGACGGAAAATCCGGCCTTCTAGGCGAAGCCGCAAAGAAAATCTTTACCGCAGGTGTGACCGCAGCTTTCATGACTGAAGAAAGCATCCGCAGTTATCTGGGTGAAGTGAAGCTGCCAAAAGAGATCCTGAATCTGATCATTCAAGGTGCAAGCAAATCCAAAGAAGAGCTGACAAACCGCGTGGGTAAAGAAGTCGTCAGCATGATCCAGAAGATCGACTTTGTGAAAGAGGCTTCGCGTTTTGCCGAGACCCACAAGTTTAAAATCACGGCTGAAATCGAAATCCAGAAGAAGGACGAAAAGTCCTAGACTGGGCTGGACCTCAAGTTTCGCGGGAAACGTCCGAAAAAGAGACATGCTTGGAAGTCTTTTGCTTGGCTTGATCTCGGTGACTCTTTTTTGTGTTTGCGCACATTTCTTTGCGCGCGCGATGATCGTTCCGATGCCAGCTTTAAATCAGACCCAGTTTTCGCGCTCTGCTTTACGAGTCAAGCGTGCCTATCAGGTTTTTGCCCTGGGAGTCATGACATTTGCCTTCATGATCGGTCTCGTTATTTCTTTCTATCAAGTCTACATCGAACTATGATTTGAGCCCTATGGGCTTTCAAACACAAAATCCAGTCACCGGTGAAGTTCTAGAAAATTACCAACATCTCTCATCAGAAGAAGTTGAAAAGAATATTGAAAAAGCTTTTCAAGTTTTCCACGCCGAGCACGCTTCTGTTTCCGAGCGATCCTTGCGGCTGAAAAAAATCGCAAGCGAGCTGCGGGCGCAAAAAAACACCTTAGCCCGGCAGATGACGCTTGAGATGGGAAAGGCGATCAAAGACGCGGTTGCGGAAATTGAAAAATGCGCCGTGACCTGTGATTACTATGCCGAAAATCTTTCGATGTTTTTAGCGGACGAAGACGTCGCGATGGGAAGCCAGCAAAAAGGAAAGATCGTCAAAGATCCGCTGGGGCCGATCTTAGCGATTATGCCATGGAACTTTCCGATCTGGCAGGTGATTCGATTTGCGGCCCCCGCGGTCGGGATCGGCAATCCGATTCTGCTGAAGCATGCGGATCTCACCGCCGGAAGCGCAAAGATGCTGGTGCAGCTTTTTGATCAGGTCGCACCTGGACTGATGTTCAATATGCAGATCGATCACGATCAGGCGGCCCGCGTGATCGCGGATAAAAGGGTGCGTGGCGTGACCTTGACCGGCAGCACACGTGCGGGAAGACAGGTGGCCACGGTCGCGGGACAAAACTTGAAAAAGTCAGTTCTCGAATTGGGCGGCAGTGACGCTTACGTCGTCTTCGCCGATAGCGATGTTGCGAAGGCGGCGAAGATCTGCGCGACCGCAAGGCTCACCAACAACGGACAAAGCTGTGTGGCGGCCAAGCGCTTTATTGTCGAGCAATCGGTGATGCCCGAATTTTTGAAACATTTTGAAGCGACTTTGCGTGATTTGCCGTTCGGAGATCCAATGAAAATGGAAACCAAGGTGGGAAGTCTTGCTTCAAAGAAATTTCAGAAAACGTTGCTCGAGCAGTGTCAGCAGTTGGAAAAAGCCGGCGGCAAAAATGTTTTTGATATGGCGACCGAAATGAAATTTGATTTCTCGGGGAAAGATGCGTTTTTTCCGTCCCGTATTTATCAGGTCTCAAAAGACATCGATATGGCCTTTGAAGAGGAATTCTTCGGTCCGGTCGCTTTGGTTTTTGGATTCAACTCGGAAACAGAAGCTTTGTCTTTGGTGAATCGATCGCCTTATGGTTTGGGTGGGGCGGTCTTCAGCGGCGACATGAAGCGGGCGGAAAATTTCGCGCATTTGATGGAGTGCGGCTTTGTCGCGATCAATGATCAGGTGAAATCGGATGCGCACATTCCGTTTGGTGGCGTAAAGCATTCCGGTTACGGACGGGAACTGAGCCTTTATGGCTTTAACGAATTCTGCAATATCAAATCGCTAACAAGTCCTCTTCCTGTTCCTTAGTTGAAGGTTCAGGAAGAATTTCTTTGTACTCGTCATTGAGATTTTTGGGCGTTTCGATCCAGTCGGATTTGTACTGGGCCGCTGCGCTTTCTTTTTGATCATACCAATTGGCGGCTTCGTCCAAGGTCATAGTCTGCGCTTGCATCATTTGCCGGCCATCATAATAGCTACGGACTTCGGCGAACTCGCCGGGGAGTGCTGGATTTCGAATGGTTGAAAAGTCGATAAAAGCCTGCATGAAAGAAATCGGATCTTCATTTTTCTCGAGCAAAGTCGCCAGGTCCTCTTTCAGGGCATCGATAAAGTATCCGAAGTTGTCGGTCTCTTGCATGTCACCCAAAGTTTTCTGCAAAAAAACGCTGAGATCTTCTTCTTTGTATTTACTGGCGACCTGAAACACAAGTCGGCCCACGAACTGTATCTGCAGATCTTTCTCAAAAGGTTCAAGGTCGGTGCGATCTTGAATTTCCGATTGCCAGATCTGCAATTTTTCAAGCAGCAAAGGTTTGGCAAGGGGGGCCGCGTGAGCTTGAGCGTTGAACAGGGCCAGAGAAAGTAAAATCAGACTGAACATCAGAATTTTAAATTTTTGAAAGTTCGTCAGCCCCATGTCCGTGTTTTTACCGCAGTTTCCGAGACAAGTGGTTGGATTATGCGCAAGTCTAAAAAAAGGAAAGGCTTGTACAAAAATTTGTCACTGGCTTAGCCTCAACGTATTCAAGAGGTGCGCATATGGAATACCGAAGATTGGGAAAAGCCGGGGTGAAAGTCAGCCAACTTTCATTCGGATCCTGGGTGACGTTTGGCAAGCAAGTCGATATGAAAGAAGCGACCAAATCGCTCGCGGTGGCCAAAGATTACGGGATGAACTTCTTTGATAACGCCGAAGTCTACGCCGGTGGACAGTCGGAAGAGATCATGGGGGCCGCCTTGAAACAGCTGGGCTGGTCGCGACTTTCTTATCTGGTGTCGACCAAATTTTTTTGGGGAATCGAAGAAGGTCCGAATAGCAAAAACACTTTGAATCGCAAGTATCTGATGAATGCGATCACCGGAAGCTTGAAGCGGTTGCAATTAGAATATGTCGATCTTGTCTACTGCCACAGGCCGGATCCGCACACGCCGCTCGAAGAAACCGTCTGGGCCATGCACGATATCATTCAGCGGGGCTACGCCCAGTACTGGGGAACTTCGGAGTGGAGTGCCGAGGAGATTCGTGGCGCCTATGAGATCGCTGAACGGCACCACTTGCACAAACCTGTGGTCGAGCAGCCCCAGTACAATTTATTTCACCGACACAAAGTCGAAATCGAGTATCGCAGGCTGTATGAAGATATCGGATTGGGGCTCACCATCTGGAGTCCGCTGGCGTCCGGAGTTTTGACGGGCAAGTATCTAAAAGACATCCCGAAAGATTCGCGACTTGCGATGAGTTCGATGTCGTGGCTTGCAGAGGACGCTTTGAACGAAAAGAAAAAGCGTCAGACCGAACAGTTTGTGAAGATCGCCAAAGATCTCGGTGTCACACCGGCGGCCCTTGCGATCGCGTGGTGCACGCGCAATCCGCATGTCAGCACGGTGATCACGGGAGCTTCGAAGATCGAGCAGATTCATGACAATATGAAAGCGCTCGAGGTTTTGCCGAAAATTACGAACGATGTGGCCAAAAGCTTGGATCCGATTTTCCCGATCTAGTATTGAAATTCGCTTCCAAACGTCAGTCCGTAAGAGGTTGACGTTTGGTCATTGATGCGCGAGTTGGAGTGATAAAGCCCAAATGTCGAACGCAGGGCTCGTGTCAGCCACGAGTACCCCACCGATGAGTAAAGGCTTTGCCCAAAGTATTTGATCTCAGATCCCAGACGGTGATTGATCCCGCAAAGAAACTGATGTCCGGCTTTCGAATTCATTTTGTAGCCAAAGCTTTGCGTCAGTGTGTAGGCATTGTTGAGATCTGCATTTTCGCTGAAGACCGTGTCGGTTAAAAACTGATGATCTCCGGATTTGAATTCGTGGCCGATGGAAAATAAATGCCCGGCTTCGGCTGGCTGGGGTGCGGTGCTATCGAAATCTTGCACGCTGAGCGCGCCACCAGTCGAAGTGAAAGTACGGGTCGTGCCGCTTGATTTTTTATAAAGCTCCAAGCTTCGCGAGAGAAAATTAAACCCGATCGAGTAACCATCAAAACGAGCATGTCCCGATACGCCCAGGGAAGCGCCCAGATAGCGGCTCTCGTTTTCGATATGGCTGGAGGTCGTGGTGTTGGTGGCGGAATTGATGGATTCAGAAAAGCCTAAGTTCTTTTGCTGCGAGTATCGACCTAAAAACTGCATCGCAAGCGGCACCGACTTAAAAGCCATCGAATAGCCAAAGCGGGCTTGCGTGAGATTGAGATCCATCTTCGTGGTTGTGAAGCCGGATTTGGTCTCGCTTTGCATGGGCCCCGATCCCAGCGAAAGAAAGAAAAATTCGTGCACCAAGGCGCTGCCGCTGATGACCGAGCTTAAGTAGGTCGGGGTGAGATTCAGAGAGGAAAACTCGGAGCCCGAGCTGCGTGAGGACATGGAGCCAAACGCATTGGCCCCCACGCTGAAGGATTTATCGGCCCGGCCGCGAAGCAGGCTGGGGTTGTAAGCTGAAGCCGCCATCGAGTCGCTGATCGCAACACCTGAATTTCCTAAAAGGCCTTCGTAAAATCCCATCGGCAGAAGTTCGGCGCGCGCGCCAAGTGATAAAGTGGCAAGAATGAGAGAGAAAATCCATGGCATGGGTTTACATTGTCTGAACAAAACTGCGCTGCCAAGCAGAAAGAACGAAGGGAAATGGCGCTCCCGAAGAAAGCTCGTTACACTCTGAAAATGGCGTCCCCAACCAATCAATGGCTTCCATTTGAACATCAGCTCTATCGCTTGCTGCAAACGGGTGTGGGGGGTAAGCCTCACAGCGTGATGCTGATGGTGTCCGGTGGTGCGGATTCGATGGCGATGCTGGCGGCGTTTGAGGCTTTGAAATCTGCGCTTCGGATGCAGATCTCCGTTTTGCACTGTCATCATGGTGAAGCTGATTCGTCTCGGCAAACCCAGTATCGCGATCGGGCCGCAAGATTTGTGCAAAGCTTTTGCGAGTCCAAACAGATTCCATTCTATCAAATGAAACATAAGGCTTCGATCCTGAAATCCGAGAGCGAGCTGCGTGAATTTCGCAAGACGTCAGCAGAGTCTTTGAGAGAAGAAATCAAAGCGCAGTTTTCGGTCTGGGCTCATCATCGCGATGATTTTTTAGAGACACAGATTCTGCGACTGATTCGGGGTGTGGGTCCGGGATCTTTGTATGAGCCGATGCAGATGTTGCGCGGATCTGAGATGCGCCCCTTTTTGTCTGTTTCCCGAGAGGAAATTCGAGCTTATCTGAGAGATAAAAAGATTGAATGGCTCGAGGATCCTAGCAATCAAGATCAAGACTATCTGCGCAATTGGTTGAGAGGGAATTGGCTCCCGCAGCTGGAGGAAAAATGCCCCGGCGCTCTCAATGCGTTTTCACGTTCCCTGGACCTGTTGCGGGAATCCCACGTTGATACGATTCCCTCTGAGATTTGGGTGCAAAATGCTCTCTCGAGACAGGTCTTCCTGGGTTTAAATGAAGCTCAGAAAAAGCAAGTCTTAGCTCAATACCTGCGAAAATGTGGAAAACTCGATTTTTCTCAAAATCACATCAAAGAAATCATTCGGCAGCTGGACAATTCTCAGTTGAATCACACATTCAAATCAGCACATGTGACATGGTCTCTGACTCGGGATTTGATCAAATTGGACTAGATCTTGGCCGCCGACCTTTGGTCTCTGGCTGGGGGGCTCGACAATTTGAAGACTCCGTTGTGTCGTCTCCGTCCGGGTGTTACACTGAAACGGAAGTTGTTTAAGGATGATGACTTTGAGAAAGATCTTTGAGGTGAGCAGATGAATCAAAAAGTAACCGCCTTCTGGTTTGCGATGGTGATTATCGCCATATTTTCGTTCCACGTTTACAACAATCGCGCGCAAACCCTGATTCAAGATTTCAACTACTCGAAATTTTCGCAGGCCGTGAAAGACAAAGAAGTTCAGGCGGTGACCTTTCATCAGGACACCAATGAAATTTCTGGCGAAATGAAGCCCGAGTTTGAAAAGAAGTACAACGGCAAGCGTTTCCAAATCGTCGGTAACACGGGCGATGAGGGTTTCAAATTTTTAGAAACCAACGGCATCACACCGAACTATGAAAAAGGCGAAGGCAGCGGCATGCTGGTGAGCCTTTTGTTCAACTCTTTGCCGTTCTTGCTGGGGATCGTGTTTCTGTTCTTTATCATGCGTCAGATTCAAGCCGGTGGCGGCAAGGCGATGAGCTTTGGTAAATCGCGCGCTCGTCTTTTGACCGAGCAAAAAAATCCGATCACTTTCAAAGAAGTGGCGGGTGTGGATGAAGCCAAAGAAGAACTTTTTGAAATCGTGCAATTCCTGAAAGATCCAAAAAAATTCACCAAGCTGGGCGGGCGCATTCCAAAAGGCGTGTTGCTGGTGGGATCGCCAGGTACAGGTAAGACCTTGCTGGCGCGTGCGGTGGCTGGGGAAGCGGGTCGCCCTTTCTTTACAATTTCGGGTTCGGACTTTGTTGAAATGTTCGTCGGCGTGGGTGCAAGCCGTGTTCGTGATTTGTTCGAGCAAGGTAAAAAACATGCGCCGTGCTTGATCTTCATCGATGAGATCGATGCGGTCGGACGCCATCGTGGTGCCGGCATGGGCGGCGGTCATGATGAGCGCGAGCAGACATTGAATCAATTGTTGGTTGAGATGGATGGTTTCGAATCATCTGAAGGCGTGATCCTGATCGCTGCGACCAATCGTCCTGACGTTTTGGATCCTGCTTTGATGCGTCCGGGTCGTTTTGACCGTCGTGTGGTGGTCAATAAGCCAGATGTTCACGGTCGTCGTCAGATTTTGGAAGTGCACACGCGTAAGACTCCGCTGGGGCCCGATGTGGATTTGGAAAAAATCGCGCGCGGCACGCCGGGCTTTTCGGGTGCGGACCTTGAAAACTTGGTGAACGAAGCGGCGTTGATTGCGGCTCGTACGGATAAAAAATATTTGGATATGGATGATTTCGAACGCGCCAAAGACAAAGTCTTGATGGGCTCTGAACGCAAATCCATGGTCATCAGTGAAGAAGACAAGCGCGTGACCGCCTACCACGAAGCGGGACACACGCTGGTTGGTAAAAAGCTTGCGGGCTTGGATCCAATCCACAAGGTGACGATCATTCCGCGCGGCATGGCTTTGGGTGTGACCCAAACATTGCCGGAAAAAGACACTCACTCGCTTTCAAAAACGAAGGCGCAGAATATGATCGCCTTCTTGTTTGGTGGGCGTGCGGCGGAAGAGGTCGCTTTCTCGGATATCACAACCGGTGCCGGAAACGATATCGAACGCGCAACCGAAATCGCCCGTCGCATGGTCTGCGAATGGGGGATGAGCGAGAAGCTGGGGCCTTTGGCTTACGAAAAGGGCTCGCATCCGCCGTTCTTGGGAATGCATGCCGGTGAAGTTTCAAAACATTATTCAGAAGCGAAAGCGGAAGAAATCGACACCGAAGTTTTCGGAATCATCGATCACGGTTACAAGACCGCGGTGAAAATCCTGACCGATTACCGAGACGCTCTGGAGCGCTTGGCGCAAGCCCTGCTTGAGTATGAGACAATCGACGGACAAGAAGTCGACATGCTCGTCAATGGTGCGGCTGTTTCCGAGATTCGCAAGCTTCGCTCGAACCGCACAGGCGGTCCGGGCCTCAGCGCGAAACCGGGTGAAGCAACAAATGAAGTAGCTCCAGTCACGAAAAACACCGACGGTAAAGATCCCGTTGGAAGTTCGGGACCGGTGACGGCTTAAAGATTTCTTTCGAAGGGAACCACATCTTGGATTGGCAGCTGGCGGCTGATAATATTTTCTTTATTGTCAGCCATTTGCGTTTGCAAGACCTGATCGACATGATCCTTGTTTGGATCGTCATTTACCGCGTGCTTGTCTTGATTAAAAAGACGGGCACGATCCAAATGCTTTCAGGGCTTGGGGTTTTGGCGATCGCCTATATTCTGAGCATTTGGCTCGAACTTTTCACTTTCAACTGGATCTTAGAGAAATTCTTCTCCAATCTTTTTGTCATCGTGGTCATCCTGTTCCAGGGCGAGATTCGTCGGGCGCTGGCGCAGATTGGCTCGAATCCTTTTTTCTCGGACGTTTCGGCGGTGCAAGAGACCTATATCATCGAAGAAATTTCGAAGGCGGCTTTTGCCATGGCGCAAATCGGTTACGGCGCTTTGATGGTGGTCGAGCGGGACATCCTGGTGGACTATCATATCGAATTCGGGACCGAAATGGATTCCAAGGTTTCGGCGGAACTTTTAATGTCCGTCTTTCATCCCACCTCGCCGATTCATGACGGTGCGATTCTGATTCGTGGCGGGAAGATTCACTCGGCCGGAAATTTCCTGCCGCTCAGTAAAAATCCGGTCTTGGATAAAAACCTGGGTACGCGTCATCGTGCGGCCATTGGTCTCACCGAAGAGTCCGACGCGATCGTGATTATCGTCAGCGAAGAAAATAAATCGGTCGCGATCGTGCAAGGGGGGCATTTGACCGTGCTTCCAGAGATGGGCGATCTTCGTCAGGCGCTTTATGATGTTTATGGTTTGAAATACAAATCATCGGCCGAGGTGTTTTCATGAGAATCAAATGGAAAGCCCTGGTTGCCGATAATTTCAGCTACAAATTGGTGTCTTTGTTTATCGCCCTGATTTTGTGGCTGACGATCTTGGGTCGTCGAGATTTTTCGCTAACCAAAACGGTGGAAGTCGAGCTGATCCCGTCGGTCGGCAGTGTGGTGACTTCGCAAAGCACAGACAGCGTGAAAGTGAAGGTCACCGGCCCCAGAACGGCTTTGAAAAAGTTTATGGAATCCGGTATGAGTCAGCTGATCAGTATCGATATTTCTAGAAAAGGCGAAGGCGACGTGGAGATTGAAATTCCCATCAAGCAGATTGATGTTCCGTTTGGAGTGAAGGTCATTTCCGTGAAGCCGAACTTTGTCCGCGCTCAAGTTGTTCATAAGGATTAATCATCATGAGTAAATCTTCCTCGGGAAAAACGAAACTTTTCGGCACGGACGGCATTCGCGGCACCGCGAACATTTGGCCGATGACTCCGGATATGGTGGTCAAAGTCGGTCAGGCGATCGGTTATTTGCTTCAGCGACAAGAGCTTCCATGGGCTTCGCCCGTTCGCAAAGTGGTGATCGGAAAAGACACGCGTTTATCCGGTTATATGATCGAGCAAGCGCTCGCCAGTGGGCTGAATTCCATGGGTGTGCATGTGCAGCTGGTGGGTCCGCTGCCAACCCCGGGGATTGGTTTTTTGACTCGCAATATGCGAGCTTCAGCCGGCATCGTGATTTCGGCTTCGCACAATGCGTTTCATGACAATGGGATCAAGGTTTTCAATTACGACGGTTTTAAAATTCCGGACGAAATGGAAAAGCAAATCGAGCGTCTGGTGCTGGAAGAAGATCTGACCAAGTTCTTGCCGCCATCGCACCAGGTGGGGCGCACTCGTCGCATCGAGGACTCGCAGGGTCGTTACATCTTGTACGTGAAAAACACATTTCCGTTTGAATACACGTTGGACGGTCTTCGAATGGTGCTTGATACGGCCAATGGGGCCGCTTACAAAGTCGCGCCCGCGATTTTCTCAGAGCTCGGGGCGGAAGTGATTCAGCTGGGTGATGAACCGAACGGAACCAATATCAACGATAAGGTCGGGGCGCTTTATCCGGCGAAACTGGCCGAAGCGGTGGTGCAGTACCGTGCTGACGTGGGTATCTCTTTGGATGGTGATGCGGATCGTGTGATCATGGTCGACGAACGCGGGACGATTATGAACGGCGATCACATTCTTGGAATCTGTGCCATGCACATGAAGAAAAAAGGCACCTTGAAACATAATACTTTGGTGGTCACCCAGATGTCGAACTTCGGTCTTGAAAAGAAGATGAAGGAATCTGGCATCGAGGTGGTGAAGACTGGTGTCGGCGATAAATACGTCGTCGAAGAAATGCGTCGCCATGGCTACAACCTGGGTGGCGAGCAATCAGGGCATATTATTTTCTCGGATCATACGACGACCGGTGATGGCTGTGTGGCGGCTTTGAATGTTTTGGCCGTGATGAAGCAAACGGGTGTCAGAATGTCTGAACTGAATCGGATCATCGAAGACGTGCCGCAGGTTTTGATCAATCTGCGCGTGAAGCGTCGTCGCGATCTGGACCACATCCCCGGGTACAACGATCTGGTGAACGACATTACAAAAAAATTGAACGGCGCGGGGCGTGTGTTTGTGCGCTTCTCGGGCACCGAGCCTGTGATTCGTGTTTTGGTTGAGGGGCCTGATAAAGTTGAAATCAACTCTTACGCAGCCCAAATTGCCGAGTTCTTGGAAACTCATCTTTCGGACGAAGCGACATGAAGCGCAGAAAAATCCGATTGGGTGTGAATATCGATCATGCTGCCACCTTAAGACAGGTGCGCGGCGGGACGACGTCTTATCCGGATATTTTGAATATCACAAATCTGGCCATCAAGGGTGGTGCCGAGCAGATCACCATTCACCTGCGTGAAGATCGCCGGCATATCCAAGAGTCGGATCTGGCTCTTTTAGCAAAGCACTGCACGGTTCCTTTGAATCTGGAAATGGCTTCGACTGACACGATGGTGCGCATGGCCCGCAAATACAAACCGGATTGGGCTTGCTTCGTTCCTGAAAAACGCGAAGAGCTAACCACCGAAGGTGGTTTGAATGTTGAAAAAAACCAAGTGACCATCGGTCAGCATGTGGAAAAGCTGCAGATGCTGGGGATTGAAATTTCCATGTTTATCGAGCCAAGCCTGAAGCAGGTGCAAGCGGCCTTCGATGTCGGTGCCGATGCGGTCGAGTTTCACACCGGTAAATGGGTGCATCTCAGCGGCGCGAAAAAGAAAGCCGAATGGAAGCGCTTGAAAGAAGCGGCAGAAATGGCGCACCAGCTGGGTCTGTCTGTTCACGCGGGGCATGGTCTTGATTTTCAAACAACAAAAGAAATCACAGAGCTTCCACATTTGGCGGAAGTGAATATCGGGCATTCGATCATTTGTTATTCTTTGGAATACGGAATCGAAAAGTCGGTCCGTATGATGAAACAATGTCTCAAGTAAAATTTGAAGAGTTAGCTGCAAAGTCCGTAAAAAGCTTGAATGAATTCCACCAAGCGGCTTTAGAGCTGGCTCAGCATTTCACGCCAAGATCCGTCGTTGTTTTGATTGGAACCTTAGGAGTCGGCAAGACCGAACTTGTAAAGACCATTGCACAGTCACGTGGCTTTCAAGGAATGGCGTCGCCGACCTTTGCAATTCACCATCGCTACCAAGGATTTTCAATCTCCATCGATCACCTGGATTTGTACCGCTTGGAAAGCGAAGACGAATTGGAAGGCGTGGGCTTTTGGGATTTCTTCGCGGAAACCGAAGGCCTGATCTTTATCGAATGGCCCGAGCGCATGGATCTATCCCACATCCCGTGGGACTGGGATCTCTTCCAGATCCGCATCGAGAAGAATGCGGACGAGATTCGAAAGCTCACTTTGTCGAAGCGTGAATCTTAAATCAGACTTTGACCGCCAAATGACAAAGCAAAAGGCGCGGTGATTTACCTTTTTTTAGTTTCGTACTAAGATCCGGGCATGCAAATCATTTTAAAAAGTATCGGGATGATCTTTTCATTTTCGATTCTGATTCTGATCGTGAATATGTTTTTAATCGGCTGCAGTCACACCGATTGGTCCAAAGCGGATCGCAGCAGCGTCGGGATCGCGCCGACGAAAGAGCAAGAGAACCGTGCGATTGTACAGATCTATGCGGCTCGCACCTATGGATGGCGTGGATATTTTGCGGTTCACAGCTGGCTTGCGTACCGGGAAAAGGGCGCTTCGCAGTTTAAGGTGCATCATGTGATCGGTTGGCGGCTGCGGTCGGGGCAAAGTGTGGTGGTGGTCGATCAGGGCGATCCGGATCGCCGGTGGTTTGGCAATGACCCGGATCTTTTGATGGATCTGCGCGGTGAAGCCGCCGAAAGAGCAATTCCGAAAATTCAAAAAGCGGTCGAGAGCTATCCTTATCCGCATGAGTATCGCGCTTATCCGGGTCCCAATAGCAACACCTTTATCGCGCACATTATTCGAAACGTTCCCGAGCTTGAAGTCGAGCTTCCCAGCAATGCCATCGGCAAGGACTGGATCGAAACCGCGCATTTGGTCGGACGATCGGAGTCGGGGACCGGCGTGCAGTTTTCAATTTTTGGAATGCTGGGTGCGACCGTGGGGCTGGCTGAAGGGGTCGAGGTCAATATTTTAGGAATGAGCTTTGGGGTTGATATCGCAAGACCTGCGCTGAAGCTTCCATTTATCGGAAGACTGGGATTTCCAGACGGGCAGCTTTTTACACATTCGGATCCGGTCGTGAAACCGGATCCCGAAAAGAAAGCAATGTGATGACTATTGTTTTGTGAAAGTCATTTGGCCTTGAGCTGTGATGACTTTCATTTGTGGGCCGTTGAACATGATATCCATGATTTCATTGTTCAAAGTAATTTGGCCTGTTGTTCCGCGGAAGTGATCGACTTTGTATGAAAGTGCTTGAGTCGTCGTCTGCGAGAAGCCACTGCAGGTTGTGTTGTTGAATACCAAATATTCAAAGTAGCCGCTACCGCCACCGATGAAGTTCACATTCAAGAAATAGCTCATGCGACCATCATCAGATTTCAGGCATTCTTGATTTTTCCAGCCACCTTTTGCCAACTGATCAAATGCGCGCGCATCTTCAGTTTGAGGTCCTTCTTCGGCCTGGTGCTGCTCTTCACCAGGAGCTTGGTTGTCTTGTTGCGCTTTTTGGTAAATGGTGACAACAGGTTTGCCGTTTTCTTGAAATGGCCAAGTGACAGTCATTTTACCGGCATCAATCACAAGATTCAGCTCAAGCGGGTTTTGTCCTGGAACTTGGATTTCCAAAGTGCTGTTGCGTCCGTCGCTTGATTTCACTTTGTAAGTGAAGGCATCCGCTTGATTGCTTAACTGCCCATTGCCGCCGCAGTTGGCACCTGCAAAAAGAATATATTGTGATGAACCGTTTCCACCTTTTTTCAACGTCAGCATTTCGCGATAGTAGCCTTGCTGTTGGTCGTGGCGGCAGTCCGAAATCCAAACGCCGTTGGCTTTGGCTTCAAAAGTGCCGACATCTTTACCGCCATCGCCATTTCCGCTTGAAGAGCTAGACGAGCAGGCCGCAAACGCGAACAAAGACAGAACGAAAAACAGAGCTTTCAATTTCATGGTGTCTCCAAAATTGGGTTGGTTAAAAAATAAAAGCTAGGATTGCTCCTAGCTTTTGTAAATGAAATTCTACTTTTAAAATGAAATTAAAATTTCATTGGCTTGCAGTCGGGTGCAACTTTGATTTTACCCTCAGTCGCTTTCACCACAGCTTCCGCCGTCATATCCGGTGCGAACTCGCGCAGAACAAAGCCATCAGCTGTGACGTCGATGACACCGTAATCAGAGACGATCTTTTTGATGCAGCCGACACCCGTCAGCGGCAGGGTGCATTTTGTGCGAAGTTTCGAGTTTCCTTCTTTGTCTGTGTGTTGCATGGCAACGATCACGCGACGAGCGCCGGCAACCAAGTCCATCGCCCCACCCATGCCTTTGACCATTTTTCCCGGCACCATCCAGTTGGCGATGTCTCCATTTTCAGAGACCTCCATCGCACCCAAGACGGTCAGGTCCACGTGACCACCGCGGATCATCGCAAAGCTATCTGCACTGGAAAAGAAGCTAGCACCTGGAAGTGCGGTGACCGTTTGTTTTCCGGCGTTGATCAAATCCGGATCCAAATCTTTTTCCATCGGAAAAGGCCCCAGACCTAAAAGTCCGTTTTCACTTTGAAGCATCACGGATTTATCGGACGGGATGTAGTTGGCAACCAAAGTTGGAATGCCGATTCCTAGATTCACGGTGAATCCGTCTTCGACTTCTTGAGCAATTCGTTGAGCAATTTGTTCTCGAGTCAGTGGCATATTATTTTCTCACCGTTTTTTGTTCGATGCGTTTTTGGTACTCGCGGCCTTGGAAAATTCGTTGCACGAAAATTCCGGGTGTGTGGATTTGGTCCGGATCCAATTCCCCGACCTCGACCAGTTCTTCAACTTCGGCCACCGTGATTTTGCCAGCAGTTGCGGCCATCGGATTGAAATTGCGCGCCGTTTTGCGGAAAACCAAATTTCCGAATTTATCGCCTTTCCAAGCTTTGACGAAAGCAAAGTCACCGACGATGCCTTTCTCCAAAACGTACTTGCGTCCGTCGAATTCGCGAACTTCTTTTCCTTCAGCGACAAGCGTTCCCACGCCCGTTGGCGTGTAGAAGCCCGGGATGCCGGCGCCGCCCGCACGCATGCGTTCAGCCAAAGTTCCTTGTGGACAGAATTCAAGTTCCAGCTCGCCCGCCAGGAATTGGCGTTCGAAGGTCGCGTTTTCGCCGACGTAGCTTGAAATCATTTTCTTGATCTGACGGGTTTGCAGCAAAAGCCCCAAACCCCAGTCGTCGACCCCGGCATTATTTGAAACGCAGGTGATATTTTTAATTCCCGAATCGCGAAGGGCGACGATGGAATTTTCTGGAATCCCGCAAAGACCAAAGCCCCCCAGGATCAAAGTCATTCCGTCTTTCACTCCGGCGATTGCGGATTTGGCATCGGCGTAGACTTTGGACTTCATGCGCGCTCGATGATCAGCGCGACAGCTTCACCGCCCCCGATGCACAAAGTGGCCAGACCATATTTTTTCCCGTGCGTCTGCAAGGCGTAGCACAAAGTCGTCAGAATTCGCGCGCCGCTGGCGCCGATCGGGTGACCGATCGCAACCGCACCGCCATGCACGTTCACTTTTTCAGCCGGGATTTCCAATTCTTTCATCGCCGCCATCGTGACGTTCGAGAAAGCTTCATTGATTTCCCAAAGATCGATTTGGCTCGTGGTCAGGTTGGCTTTCTTCAAAGCATTCTTGATCGCGCCAACCGGAGCCGTCGTGAACCATTTTGGATCTTGTGCGAAAGTCGCGTGCGCGACGATCGTTGCCAGTGGTTTGACGCCACGAGATTTGGCTTCTGTTTCGCTCATCAAAACAACTGCGGCGCCGCCGTCGTTGATTTTAGAAGCGTTAGCCGCCGTGATGGTTCCCGCTTTGTCGAAAGCGGGACGAAGACCTGGCATTTTATCGAATTTTGCGCCGCCTGGCTCTTCGTCTTTATCGACGATGACCGTTCCTTTTTTGTCCTGAATTTCAACCGGAGCAATTTCATTTTTGAAAGCGCCAGAAGCAAGGGCTGCTTGGGCTTTTTTGTACGAGTTGATCGCGAATTCGTCTTGTTGCTCGCGCGTGAAGTGGTACTTGGTCACGCAAAGCTCAGCTGCATTTCCCATGTGCCAGTTGTTGTACGGATCCCAAAGACCATCTTTGATCATTGAATCCGTCACGGCCGTATTTCCCATGCGGTAACCCGAGCGAGAATTTTCCAGCAAGTGCGGAGCCTGGGTCATATTTTCTTGTCCGCCGGCCACGGCGATTTTGGTGTTGCCAAGCGCGATCGAATCCGCGGCCAGCATCACGGCTTTTAGACCTGAGCCGCAAACTTTGTTGATTGTCATGCAGGGAACGGAAACGTCGAGTCCAGCACCCAAAGCCGCTTGACGAGCGGGAGCTTGGCCCACGCCTGCGGTTAGGACTTCGCCCATAATGCACTCGTCGACATGTGAACCGTCAACGCCGGCGCGTTTCAAAGCTTCTTTGATGGCGATCGCACCCAATTTGGGAGCTGACATCTGAGAAAATGCACCTTGAAAGCTTCCAACCGGAGTACGCGCCGCAGAGGCAATAACAACCTTTTCCATTAAAATTCTCCTTGTGAATTGAATCCACCCCAAGGCACACTCTTTTTATAGAGGTGTCAATGCTAAGACTTGCTGCGGCTTTCGCAAAGGCCATCATTCTGCTTTTCGTCACAGTTTACGCAACCTTTTCCTACGCCCTGGATTTCCCGGTGCGTGGAAATGAAAAGATCTCGATCTCAGTTCCGGAAGCGGTGATCAATTTGCAAGCAACCGCGAGCAGCAATCAGCTTCGCATCAACCTGACGGAAGGGGCTGCCGAAGATTACATGGTGAATATGGAAAATGGCACTTTCGTGATTCGAACGAAGGAACCTGCAACGAAAGAAAGCTTCGGCCAGTGGACTCCGAAAAAGCGCGTGATTGAAATTCAAGGACCCGCGCTACCGGTTGAAATCCATATCTTCGAAGGACAAGTGCAGCTGACGAAATGGTCACGCGAAGCATTGGTGCATGTGCAAAAAGGTCGCATCGTTTCGCGTGATGGGACGGCAAGCCTGACGGCGCATTCGCAAAACGGCGAGATCCTGGTGCAAAATCATCAAGGCCGTCTGGATGTCGATGCTTACAAATCGAATATCACCGTTCGCGATTTGAACGGCGATGCAGATGTTGAAAACTTCGCGGGCGAAACGACCGTCGATAAAGCGAAGGGTTATTTGTCTTTGAATCAGGGAACGGGAAGCACGAAAGTCACCGGCAGCTCGGGAACTTTGCAGTATGAACTGACCAAAGGAAATTTAAGCATTCAAACTTTCCAAGGTCGGGTTGAAGGTCAAAGCCAAGAAGGACCCGTCGTGGTCACGATGGCCGCCGACAGTGAGATCAGTTTGAAATCGCAAAGCGGTCGCGTGACCGTGAACACGCCGAAGGATTCGGGGGCATCTTTGAATCTGGTGACCCAAGAAGGGGAAATTTCCGCTCCGAACACTTTGAAGGTGAATCGCGATGGCGGTCAAAAGTCGCTGCGTGGTCACTTGAAGGGTGAGCAAAAAGGCAGCGTCTTTGTTCGCTCTCAAGAAGGCTCTATTTTTATTCGTTAAAGGCTATTGACAGCCTTGCTGATTTCGTTCAAGCATGACCGGACTATGGCGAAACCTACGAAGAAACCGGCAAAGAAACCCATGGCTAAGGCGGCGTCCCAAAAGGCAGCTCCTGCTAAGGCTAAAACCCCTGCAAAATCAGCAGCTTCAAAGCCAAACGGCAAGAAGCCTGTCAGCCCTAAAGCCGCAGCGCAAAAGCCCGCTGCGAAAGAAGGTTTGATGAAGTCCGCGGTCAGCGCGGTCGGAAAGCTGTTTGCAAAAGACAAGTCTGACGCAAAAGCTCCGAAAGCGGCTGCGAAGGCGGCCACGACTCCGGTTCCTCAGGATGCCAAAGCGACGGCAAAAAAACCGGCAGCTGCTGGTAAAAAGAAAAAAGACAAAAAAGCAGAAATGGAAGAAGACGATCTTCTCGCTTCGGATGAAGAGATCGGTTCTGAAGACATTCCAGATTTGTCCGAATTTGATGAAAACGAGACTGAAGAAGTCGAAGAAGCAGATGATGTCGATTCGGACGAAGCGGCCGAAGTCGCGGCCAAGCCATCGCCAGACGACGAAATCGTCCTGACCGATGCGGAAGGTCGCCGATATTGCCGAGTCCGCGATTGCGATCAGATCTCAGCGGTCGAAGGCTACTGCCGTTATCATTACCTGCTTTTGTGGAAAAAGATCCAAGTCCGCCGCAAGATTCTGGTGGACGGAAAGCTCGAGCGCTACGTGGAAGAACTGACCGCTCGTTATCCGGACAAGTTCCTGGAAATGATCCGCAAAGATCTTCTGACTGAAAAAGACTTCCTGAACGCGATTGCCGAGCTGGAAATTGACGAATCAGCCGGCGAGAACGAGTTCGAGGACGAAGCGCAAAGCTACGTCGACGAAATTCGCGGAATTTCGACAGACACCGGAATGACGGAAGAGGAAGAGTTCTAAATCTGGAACAGTTTTGAAATTGAGTTGGAAGGGCTCCGGAAACGGGGCCCTTTTTTTTCTGACTCTAACATTGGAGCTAGTGCAGATCTGATTTCTTTTTCGAGCCTTTTTTGCCGCCGCCAAACATGGTCGGCCCACCGGCTTCATCCGATTCTTCGTCCGAAGCTTCAACTGTCTCATCGGCGCGGCTCAAGGCATCTTCATTCTCGGCGTCTTCTTGGACCATCTCTTCGAATGTCTGTCCTAAAAGCGCGTCGGCTTGGGCTTCGAGATCTGTGTTCACGGTGGTGAATTGCAGATACAGGGTTTGCTTGTTGAAATCGACGGCTTGCCAGGTGCGTGGGAATTCGACTTCGCCACCTGCTTCGAAATAATCAGCCATCATGCTGGCCGCCGCATCGATGCAGTCATGAATGCGCTCGACCGCGTCTTTCTTTTGGGGCGAGTAATTCATCGAGACTTCGAAGTTCGCCTGAGTCAGGCGGCCCTTTTCCAGAACGCCGACGCGTAGCAGAATTTCTTCGGTGTAAATGCGGCCTTCCACGATCAGCTTCGAGTTCTTCAGATGCCCAGCAAAAGTTTCCTGGAAAACGGTCTCGATTTGGCTCGAATATTCTTTGGGAAAAGCGGTCGATTTTTTCGATGTTTTCAGTCGTGGATTCATGGTTTGACACCTTTGGTAAAGCGCCCGTATAACGCAACTCGAATGAACACACAACAGGGAACCCCCGATACAACTGGTGCGGCAAAAACTTCGTCGCCTGGCGAGCCTCGAAACGTTTACGTTTCAACCTATGGCTGTCAGATGAACGTCAATGACTCGGAACGCATGTACAGCTTGCTGGAAATGGCAAACTTCACGCCGGTGACAACGCCGGACCAGGCGTCGCTGATCATCATCAATTCCTGTTCGGTGCGCGAAAAGCCTGTGCACAAAGTGTTCTCTGAGGTCGGCACTTACCGCAAACTGAAAGCTAAAAATCCGAACCTGAAAATCGGTGTCGGTGGTTGCGTTGGTCAGCAGGAAAAAGAAAAGCTGATGAAAGATCAACCGATGATCGATTTCGTTTTCGGAACAGATTCGATCGATCAGCTGCCTTCGCTGGTGGCGCGATCTTTGGACGGTGAAAAGAAGGTCGTCAGTGCTCGGTTCGAGCACCGCGCGCCTTATCATGTAGAAACTCTGGTTCGCAATCCGGGTGTTTCGACATTCGTGAATATCACCAAGGGTTGCGATAATTTCTGCACCTTCTGTGTGGTGCCTTACACTCGGGGCCGCGAAAAAAGCCGCCCGCTGAAGCACGTTTTGGATGACATTCACACGCTGACAAAACGCGGAGTGAAAGAAGTCACACTTCTAGGTCAGAACGTGAACTCTTACCAATCTGAAACCGGCGAAGACTTTGCCGATTTGCTCGATATCGTGTCTCGCGAGACGGATCTTTTGCGTCTGCGATTTACGACTTCGCATCCGAAAGATTACAACCAGAAGCTGGTCGATGTTCTGGCTCGCAATCACGCAAAGCTTGGTGATTACATCCATCTTCCTTTCCAAAGCGGAAATTCACGCATTTTGGAAATGATGAATCGCGGTTACACACGCGAACAGTACCTGGAAAAAATTAAAATGATCAAAGACGCGATCCCTGAAGTGTCGCTGTCGACGGATATCATCGTGGGTTTCCCAACTGAGACCGAAGAAGAATTCCAAGACACCATGAGCATGGTTCAGGAAGTCGGCTGCGAAACGATTTTTGCGTTCAAATACTCGCCACGACCCTTCACAAAAGCGGCTCGGTTCGAGGGTCAGATTGACGAGGATGTGAAGTCCGAGCGTCTGAATCGTTTGTTTGATATGCAAGAGGCCATGGCGCTTCCGCTGGTGCAAAAGTACGTCGGACGCGTGATGGATATTTTGATCGAGACCCATGACGCTGATCGTGGGATCGTGACCGGACGAAGCTCTCAGAATAAGCTCGTGCATCTGGTGGGAACGCCGGATCTGGTGGGTCAAGTGGTGCCTGTGAAGGTCAACCAAGCCTTTCCGGCGATGCTGCGCGGAGAGTTGTTTCGACAATAGGTTTAAAAGATGAAAATCGTATTCGAGACCGCACAATTTGAGGAACATAAGATTTCAGAGAAGGATTTGATCCGTCTGCAGCCTTATGGTCTGTCTTTGAACCAAGATCCGTCTCGACCTATTCTGATTTTAAAAAGCGATAAGGGTGAGCACACGCTGGCGGTTGGGATGTCGCCGATCGAAGCGGGCGTGATGATTCAGCAAAGCAGCCCGGCGGCCACTTCGTCCCCGCACAAAGTGACCTCGCAGCTTTTAGAAACATTGAATATTAAAATTGAAAAAGCGGTGTTTGTCGCTTTGAAAGACAATCACCAGTATATGCGTTTGTACCTGGAAGGGCATCCGACCCACGGCTCGCTGAAAGTGAAAGCCGAAGAGGCCATGTCTTTGTGTCTGCATATGGAAGTTCCTTTCTATGCGACGAAAAAGTTTATGAATAAATCCCGCGTCATGAGTGCGGAGATCGAGGGTCTGTCGCAAGGTCTAATGATGAACCCGGCCGTGATGACGAAGACTCATGAATACCTGATTTAAGTATCGATTCTCTGTTTTGACATTCGAAAGTGAGGTCTTCTTTTCTTATGAGTTCTTCTCAAAAACCTCTCATCGTATCGGTTCGTGGTTTCACGCCGAAAATTGATCCCACAGCCTTTATCTTTCCAAATGCCACGATCATCGGTGACGTCGAGATCGGCGAAAAATCGTCGATTTGGTCCAATGTCACCATTCGCGGCGACGTATTTGCGGTGAAAATCGGCAAAGAGGTCAACGTGCAAGATGGCTCGGTCATCCATGGCACTTACAAAGAATGCGGCACCGTTTTGCAGGATCGTGTGACCATCGGGCACCTGGTGATGCTGCACGGATGTGAAATCGGACGGGGAACCTTGGTGGGAATGGGCTCGATCGTCATGGACCGGGTGAAGATTGGCGAAAACTGCCTTGTTGGCGCGGGGAGTCTAGTCACCGAAGGCTCGGTTTTCCCACCTCGAAGCTTAATTCTCGGGCGACCGGCCCGAGTGAAACGAGAACTCACGGCAGAAGAGGTTGCAAGTCTCGAAGAGTCTGCGGACAATTACTTGCTATACAGCTCTTGGTATCAGACATAATTCGAAAGGGTGTTTATGGCGGCAGACACAAGTGGATTGGGATTGGCACTGACTTTTGACGATATCTTGCTGGTGCCTCAGTACTCGGAAATCGTGCCTTCCGAAGTTTCAACCGCCACCGAATTTGCCCGCGGAAAAAAGCTGAACATCCCGATTATCTCCAGCGCTATGGACACGGTCACTGAACACAAAGTCGCGCAGCGAATGGCGCAACTGGGTGGCTTGGGTGTCATCCACAAAAATCTTTCCATAGAAGATCAAGCCAGCGAAGTCGAGCGAGTCAAAAAATATGAATCCGGAATGATTCAAGATCCCATCACTTTGGGCCCGGATCAGCTAGTCTCGGACGCGTTGGCGTTGATGAGCCGCTATAAAATCAGCGGGGTGCCGATCACGGTGAAAGGAAAGCTTGTCGGGATTCTCACCAACCGCGATTTGCGCTTTGAAACCAACACCAAACAGCCGATCAAAAATCTGATGACCAGCGAAGAGCTGAAAACCGCTCCGGTGGGAACAACGCTCGAGCAAGCTCGAAAGATCCTGCAAAAATGGCGCATTGAAAAGCTGCCGATCGTCGACAAGGGCGGGATGCTGAAAGGTTTGATTACGATCAAAGATATCGAAAAAGCACAAAACTTTCCACAGGCGACAAAAGATTCGCGTGGACGTTTGTTTGTGGCGGCCGCGGTCGGTGTAGATAAAACGGCCTACGACCGCGTGGAAGCATTGGCCGCAGCTCACTGTGATGTGATCGTGGTGGATACGGCGCACGGACACTCGAAGAATGTCATTTCGATGGTCGAGCGCGTGGCGAAAAATTTTAAAGACATCATTGTCGTCGCTGGAAACGTCGTCACCAAAGATGGCACCTTGGCTTTGATCGAAGCGGGGGCCGATGTGGTGAAAGTGGGTGTGGGTCCCGGCAGTATTTGCACCACACGCGTGGTGGCGGGCGTCGGTATGCCGCAGATTTCAGCGGTCATGGAGTGTTCGAAAGCCGCCAAGAAAAAAGGCAAGACCATCATTGCCGATGGTGGGATCAAATACTCGGGTGATATCACCAAGGCATTGGCGTTGGGTGCGAACACGGTGATGATCGGAAATCTTTTGGCCGGCAGCGAAGAATCGCCGGGCGAAACGATTTTGTATCAAGGCCGCACTTACAAAACTTACCGTGGCATGGGCTCGATCGGGGCGATGGCTCGCGGATCGCGCGATCGTTACGGCCAGATGGATGTTAACGACGACAAGCTGGTGCCAGAAGGAATCGAAGGCAAGGTTCCGCACAAAGGGGCGATTTCCGGCATCATTCACCAGCTGGTGGGTGGCGTGCGAGCGGGGATGGGATACATGGGCGCTGAAACCATGGAGCTTCTGCAGAAGAACGCCCAGTTCGTGCAGATCTCGTCGCAAGGGCTTCGTGAATCTCACGTGCATGACGTGAGCATCACCAAAGAAGCTCCGAATTACCGCATGGAATAGTTTTTTAAAAAAGAGGGAAAGAGGGGGTTTGTCAGTGAAGAATGCTCAACGCGGCTTTTTGGTTTTGGATTTCGGCTCTCAGCTGACCCAGTTGATTGCAAGAAGGCTTCGTGAGCTTGGTTTTTATTCTGAAATCCACCCTTTCAATTATCCGATCGAAAAAATCAAGGCGATGAATCCCTACGGGATCATCTTAAGCGGCGGGCCCAGCTCTGTTTACGAAAAAGATTCGCCGCTTCGCTCGGTCGCCGAGCTTTTGGCTGTCGCCCCCCTTTTCGGCATTTGCTACGGCATGCAACTGATCGCCCACGAGCTGGGTGGAAAGGTGCAGCCTTCAAAAGATAAAGAATACGGCTTCAATGTGGTGAGCTGGAAAACCGCCATCGGCGCTTGGAACGAAAAACAGCGCGTCTGGATGAGCCACGGCGATATCGTGCAAGAGCCACCGAAAGACGCCAAGGTGGTCGCCCTTTCAGAAAGCGGACATATTGCCTCTTACATGGGTGAGAAAATTTTGGGCGTGCAATTTCACCCCGAGGTCGCGCACACCGAACATGGTGAAGAGATCATCCGTCATTTCGCAGAGAAAATCTGTCATGCCAAACCAGACTGGAATGCGCCCCAAATCGTCGAGCATCTGCAGGAGCGTGTGAAAAATCAGGTCGGCCCCACGGACCATGTTCTGGTGGGCTTAAGCGGCGGTGTGGACTCGAGCGTGGTGGCGGCACTTCTCACCAAGACCTTGGGGTCTGAACGCGTTCATTGCGTGTTTGTAAATAACGGGCTTTTGCGAAAGAACGAATTTGAAGACGTGCTTGCCAATTACAAAAAGATCGGTCTGAACGTGAAAGGTGTCGATGCTTCCGAAAAATTCTTAAGCGCTTTGAAAGGTCTGGTGGACCCCGAACAGAAACGAAAAGCGATCGGACGCGTTTTTATCGAGGTCTTCGAAGAGGCCATCGATCCGCGTTGGCCGATTCAGTGGCTGGCGCAAGGAACGTTGTATCCAGACGTGATTGAAAGCGTGTCTTTCAAAGGCGGTCCCAGCCAGACGATCAAGTCGCATCACAATGTGGGCGGGCTTCCAGAGAAAATGAAACTGAAGCTGGTCGAACCCGTACGCGAGCTTTTCAAAGACGAAGTCCGCAAGATTGGCGCGGCTCTTGGTTTGCCAAAAGACATGATCGGCCGTCATCCGTTTCCGGGGCCGGGACTTGCGATCCGCGTGATGGGTGAAGTGACAAAGGAAGCCATTCAAATCTTGCAAGAAGCCGATCACATCTTTATCAATAAGCTTCGTGAAAAGGGTCTGTATGATCAGATCTGGCAGGCCTTCTGTGTGCTGCTGCCGATTAAAACGGTCGGTGTGCAGGGGGATGGTCGCACTTACGCGCAGGTTCTGTCTTTGCGGGCCGTGACCTCGAGCGATGGCATGACGGCGGACTGGTATCCCTTTACTTTCGAATTTTTAAGAGAAGTGTCATCAGCCATCACGAACAAGGTTCACGCCATCAACCGCGTGGTGTATGATGTCACCAGCAAACCTCCAGCGACGATCGAGTGGGAATAAGGATCTCAATGTCTGATGTGAACGCCAATAGTTTTGTCCATTTGCACGTGCATTCCGAGTATTCACTCTTGGAGGCCAGTGCACGCGTGAAGGGCATCGTGAAAAAGGCTTCCGAGTACGGCATGCCGGCCGTGGCCTTGACTGATAACGGGAATATGTTCGCCGCGATCGAGTTCTATTTCGCAGCCTTGGATAAAGGCATCAAGCCGATTTTAGGTTTGGATGCTTATTTAGCTCCGGGATCGCGTTTGCAAAAAGGGCAGGATCGCAACGAAATCCAAAAGCCGCTGACCCGACTTGTGCTGCTCGCGCAAAACCTGGATGGGTATCAAAATCTGTGTCAGATCTCGTCGATCGGGTACCAAGAGGGTTTTTATTATAAACCCCGTATCGATTACGAAGTCCTGGAAAAATACAACAGTCATCTGATCGCGCTGTCGGGTGGACTTCGCGGTGAAGTCGTTCAATGTTTCTTAAGCGAAGGTCCAGAAAAAGCGCTCGAGAAAATCAAAGGCCTGCAGAAGATCTTCGGCGATCGCTTTTATTTGGAGCTGAACCGAACCGGTCTTCCGGAATGGAAAGACATCAATAACTTCTTGCTGGAAGCCTCGAAAATCACCGGCGTGCCGACCGTGGCCGCAAACGACGTGCATTACCTGGCGCAAGACGATCAGATGTCGCAAGAGGTTTTGGTCTGTATCGGAACCAATAAAACTTTGCAGGACGAATCGCGGTTCCGCTTGGGAAGCGATCAGTTCTACCTGAAAAAACCCGAACAAATGCGTGAGCTTTTCCGCGACATTCCGGAAGCTTGCGACCGCACGCTCGAGATCGCCGATCGTTGCAATATCAAATTCAAACTGAAAGACGAATCCGGAAAAGCGATTTACCATTTGCCAAGCTTTCCGACCTCGGAAGGTCGAACGGTCAAAGAAGAGATTCGGGTGATCGCCGAAGCGGGTCTGCAAAGACGCTTTGAAGAAGCCGCCGCGCTGGGGCACGCGATTGCTGAAGATAAAAAGCCTGAATACCGACAGCGTATCGATTATGAACTTTCGATTATCGATCGCATGGGTTTCAACGGTTACTTCTTGATCGTCCAAGATTTCATCAACTGGGCGAAAGAGCATGACATCCCGGTGGGTCCCGGACGGGGATCGGGTGCGGGCTCTTTGGTCGCCTACTGCTTAAGAATCACCGATCTGGATCCAATTCCGAACTTCTTGCTGTTCGAGCGTTTCCTGAATCCGGAACGTATCTCGATGCCGGACTTCGATATCGACTTCTGTCAGGATCGTCGCCAGCGCGTGATTCAGTACGTGACGGAAAAATACGGCGCGCCTTCAGTGTCACAGATCATCACTTACGGAAAACTGCAAACCCGTGCGGCGCTGAAAGACGTGGGCCGGGTTCTGGGGATGACCTTCGCCGAAGTGGACGCGGTTTCAAAACTGATTCCGGATAAATTAAATATCACGCTGAAAGAGTCTCTGGAAATGGAGCCTCGGATCGGCGAGATGATGGAGATGAATCCGCAGGTTGCGACCTTGATTGATCTGGCTTTGAAGGTCGAAGGGATGGTTCGCCATGCCGGAATCCACGCCGCTGGTGTGATCATCGCCGATGGCCAGCTGGTGAAGCATGCGCCGCTTTACAAGGGTGCCGATGGCGAGCAAGTCGTTCAGTACGACATGAAGCACGCCGAGAAAATCGGACTGATCAAGTTCGACTTCTTGGGGTTGAAAACGCTGACACATATCGATCACGCCATTCATTTGATTGAAAAAAATCGCGGCAAGAAAATTTCGGCCTCGGACATCCCGATGGACGATGCGCCGGTTTTTGAAATGATGTCTCGCGGGGATACGGCAGGGATTTTCCAGTTCGAAGGTGAGGGCATCACTGATGCCACTCGTAAAATCAAACCTTCAAGCTTTGCCGATATCACGGCGATCACCTCGCTGTACCGACCGGGTCCGATGGCCAACATCCCCGAATTCACCAAGCGGAAGCATGGCGAATCGCCAGTTGAATATCTGCTGGCTGACACCGAAGAGATCTTGAAAGAGACCTACGGGATCATGGTCTACCAAGAGCAGGTGATGGGGATCGCCTCTCGCATCGCAGGTTACAGCCTGGGACAAGCGGATATGCTTCGTCGTGCGATGGGTAAGAAGATCAAAGAGGAAATGGACAAGCACCGCGTGACCTTCTTGGCCGGTGCCAAAGAGCGCGGTCACGACCCGCAAAAATCCGATGAGCTCTTTGATCTGATGTACAAGTTCGCCGATTACGGTTTCAATAAATCGCACGCGGCCGCTTACAGTGTGATCACGCTTCAAACAGCTTGGATCAAATGCCATTACCCGGCTGAATTCTTCGCGGCCCTTTTGTCGACCGAGATTTCGGACACGGATAAAATCGTCAAGTACGTCAAGGATGCGCAAAAACGCGGCTTGGAAGTCAAACCCGCGCACGTCAATTATTCGGATTACCTTTTCAGTGCTCGTGGCGATGATGTCTTCTTTGGTTTGGGGGCGATCAAGGGTGTCGGTGAGAACGCGATCGGTGCGATCATCGAAGCGCGCAATAAATTGCCAGCCGGAAAGTTTGCAAGTCTTGAAGAATTCTTTGAGACCGTGGACACCCGAAAGATCAATAAAAAGGTCATCGAATGCTTGATCAAGGCCGGCGCTTTTGACGGATTTGGTCCGCATCGCGCACAGATGATGGCCGGTTACCAAAAATTCTTGGATCGCTCGGAGCACGTTCGAAAAGATTTAGAGATGGGTCAATCATCGCTTTTTGATATGGCCGGTGATCAGGAAACGAAAGTCGTTCTGGATCCAGTGAAGCCCTGGACCCGAAGTGCTTCTTTGAGCTTTGAAAAAGATGTCCTGGGATTTTACTTAAGCGATCATCCGCTGAAAGGTTTTGAAACGTTGGCTTCGGTCTGGGTGACCGGTTCGGTCAGCGATCTGCCGCGAATCGGAAAAGAGCACAACGACAAGCAGGTCAAAGATGAGGCTCCGCGAAAATACGATCCCCGCAATCGCGATGCCGGCAAAAAGCGTGTCATCGTGGCAGGACTGATCACCGAAATGCGCGAGCTGATCACGAAAAAGGGAACCCGCATGGCCTTTGCGAAGATCGAAGATCTGACCGGTGCCTGCGAGCTTGTGATTTTTCCGGATACGTTTGCCAAAACGGAAACGCTTTTAAAAGACGAACGCCCGATGTTGATCGCGGGCCTTTTGGAAGTCAGCGAAGAGGGTGTGGCGAAAATCATCGTCGACAATCTGTCGCCGCTGGAAGATGTGTTGAAGAAAACAAAACGCATGACCCTGCATTTGGACCGCATTTCGCAGGACCAGTACCCTGTTTTGTATTCGGTCTTGTCGGAATTCCCGGGACCCACGCATGTGGATTTCAAATTCACTTTGCCGGATTTGAAACAAGAGGTGATGATGGAGTCCGAAGGCTTGAACGGGGTCATGATCTCGAACGAACTTCTAGAGAACATTCACAGTCACTTTGGCACGACCAATTTTATCGAGGTGAAGTAAATGAAAGCACGAACTGGATTTTTGACGACTTTGGTTTTGACGGCCCTTGTGTCGCTTTCGGCTTTCGCGCAGAAAAGCCTGATCGAGCGCACTTTTGAAGCGCAAAGCAAAGATAAAAATCCGGTCGCGGCCCGCGCCGAGATGGTCAATCAAGCCACCGAGCGCGTCTCGGAAGAGCTGATCAAAGAAATTATTGGTGAAGCCAAATATTCGCGCAATAAATCCATGATTCAAGCCAAGGTTCTAAAAAACTCGGCCCGTTACGTGCCATTTTCAAAACCGGGCGAGCTCACTCCGCTGAAAGAAGAAGAAGGCTTCAAGATGAGCGTCACGCTTCGAATCAGCGTCGACGATTTGCAAAGCTTGCTGCTGGAGAACGGACTTTTTTACGAGAGCGATACGACGCCGATCGTGCTTCCGACGATTCGTCTTTTGGACCGGGTGAATTCGAAAACTTTTGCTTGGTGGGCGGATGCCGAGACGGCAGCCCAGAAACCTTTCTTGGTGAAAGAAAGCCGTGCGGTGGAAGATGCTTTGAAGACCGCATTTTTGAAACATAATTTTTATTCATTGAAACCACAGACCCTGCGTTTTACCGAATTTTTGCCGCCGGGTGCGCGTGCAGAAAGCTTGCGCCGGGAAGATTGGCAGACGCTCAGTCAGCGGATGGGGGCGCAGATCCAGATCGATGGCGATGTGGTCTTAAGTAAAAGCCAAGAGCGATCGGAAGCTTTTACGATCACTTTGAAAATGACCGCGACCCAGGTGATGAATGCACGCGTGATCGCCGAGGTGTCGCGACAGTTTGAAACCGATGCCGGTGGCTTCGAGACCGTGACGGATCGAAAATTGAAAGAAGCTTTGGAAAGCACGTCGCAGGATTTGGCTTCGCAAGTGTTCGAAGCCTGGCAGCGTGGCTCTTTGGGAGCTTCGCTGTATAAGCTGACCGTGCGGGGTCGTTTGCCTTTGATCCGACAAGAGGCGGTGAAGGAGGCTTTAAAGAACAAAGTCCGCGAAGTGAAAAATGTGCGCGAGCGACTGATCTCGGCCGACTCGCTGGTCTTTGAAGTGGACTCGGCCTTAGGTCCTAAAGAGCTTGCTTCTCGCGCGGCTGAAATTGAGCTCGGCGCCGGGCTTAAAATCGTGTTAGAATCTGTCTCAGATCAAGAGGCGATTTACAAAGTGGCCAAATCCACGCAATCGTCTCCGTAATCGGACTGCAACTTATTTAAAAATGGGAGACGCACGATGCGACGACTGAGTTTGGTAATGATTCCGTTTTTTCTTCTTGCTTGCGCCACTCAGGAAACCCAGCAGCCCACCGTCAAAAAGGAAATCAAGGACGTCAGCTTTCAGGCTCGCAAAGACGACGAAGCACCCAGAAAGCGTCTGATGATTTTGCCGTTTTTGGATAACAACGAGGCTCGCCCGCAAGCTTTGCGAGACGCGGCTCGTGCCGAATTTATCAAAGAGCTCAATAAAATCGGTGACGTGATCACGGTCGATAGCAAAGACCTGCGTGTTGATTTTTCGAAGAACATTCAAAACGGTCAGTACAAGCTGGATGAAATCGCAAAAGAGGCGAAAGATCTAGGGGTTGCGGCTTTGCTTGAAGGTAAAGTCGAAGATCTGAAGGTGAAGCGCAAGTCCGATTCGGTCGGTGTTTTCCGTCAGATGAAAACCACATTCGAAGCGCAGGTTCGGGTTCGCATTGCTTCGGCCCGATCCGGAAAAGAACTTTTCAATACGCTGAAGACCGTGACGATCGAAGAATCCAACGTGCGGGTCGCGGAAAACGCGAATGCGGATCGCTTCTTTCAAGCCAATCCCGAGATCTTAGAGAATCTTTTAAAAGAAGCCTTTCTGGATTTTGCTCCGCAAATCAGCGATGCGATGGGAAAAATGTCTTGGGAAGGTCGAATCGCGGCAATCAGTGGCGATCGCATTTTCCTGAATGTGGGCCGCGTTTCAGGATTGCAGGTCGGTGACGTGTTAAAGGTCAGCGAAGAAGGCGACGAGATTTACGATCCGCAATCGGGAAATTACATCGGCAAGGTTCCGGGCCGTTTGAAGGGCACGCTGGAAGTCGTCAGTTACTTTGGTCAAGATGGATCGATTGCGGTCATTCACTCGGGTGCGGGCTTTAAGGAAAATGACCGCGTCGAGCTTTATTAATCAAAAATGAAAACCACTTTCTTTGGCCTTTCCAATTATCAACGATCGCTGCCCATGCAAAAGCAGGTTCACGATTATGTGTTGATGAAAGGCTTCCCCGCGGTGATGGCCTTCGAGTTCGATCGCTCACCCGGGCAGCTGGTGATTTACCCACTGATCCCTATCGCAAATCTGAACATCACCCAAGACGACTGTCAGGACATTTGCGGGCGGGCAACTCTGGAGTGGTTGAAGAAGCATCGTATTCAAACCGAAATCTCGACCTTGGGTTTGAGTACCGAAAAAGGACAGATCGCCGAAATCTCAAGTTCGATCCAAGATGGAATCGTGCGCGGGGAGATTCATCTGCATTTCAACGACACTCTATCGTTCACCGCCAACACGGGCCGAATGGATTCATTGGCCGCACACGGCGTGTATTTGGATCTGCGCGAATCTTTCGGAGAGTGGGTTTTGTACTTCACGAACTTTCTGCTCGAGCGAGTGCCGGGGTCGAATTCTTCGCCTTTGTGAGGGGTGGGGGTTCGGAGGGGCGTGACAGCTCTTTAGCTGTTAGGATTGCTCGTTACAGCGGTGGGTTGGTGTAATTGCGGGTGCATCCGTCCGTGGGAACGCTGCAAGCCGGCCGTCCTGGCCGGCTTGTCTAGAATTAGGGGACAAAGTCAGAATATGAATGCTTGGGAGAGAATCTGGGTTTGGATTTGAGGGGCTTTCTTTTTCTAAGACGGCGCCTGAGAGGGAGATTTAGCAAAAAAAGCGTTCATCCACACTGCCACGGGTACCCATGTCTTTGAGGTGGGTCTTTAAGTCCCCCTCACAAAGTTCGGAACCAACTGGTTCCAGACTTTGTGAGGCAGGCGTCTGAAGACCCCTCAGAGAAATGACTTCCAATTGGGAGTCATTTCTCTGAGGGCACCAGTGCAACAAAAAGCTAAGAGTGAATTCCCCCAAGCCATACGAGTGAATCTCCCCAAACATCGGAATCGCTGGCCAGGACGGCCAGCGATCGCGGGTTCGGGCCAGCCGCGGCCCGATTGGCAGGATGCACGGCCCGCATGATACGAGAAAAGCCACACAGCTCGAGTCATCGCCATCGCCATCCCCATCCCCAGCCAAAACAAAAGCTTCATTTAACCCAAGACCCAGTCTCAAACCCAAGCCCCACCCCAGCGCAAAAAAAAGGGGAGATCTTTCGATCTCCCCTTTGGCTCAGTTCGAATTTCCCAAACCGTTTGCTAGGTCTTAAAGAATTACTTCAAGAAGTCAGCAAGCAGGCGTGTACCGACGAAAACTGATTGAGTTGTGCGAGTGTCGCCAACTTCAGGTTTTGTGTCGCGGCTCACGTAAGCCACGTGGTAACGGAAGTTTTTGTCGTTGGTTGGCAGGTACTCAACAGCGACTTGGTAGCCGTTGTATTTTGTTTTTGTTGAAGCGCCGCCAGCAGCTTTCACTTCTGCTTCTGAGCCTTCGTACTTCAACTTACCGATGATGTTTTCCATGCGGTAGCCCAAAGTCGCAACCATTGAAGTCGTTTTATCCGTCTCGTCCATCACAGACTTGTTTTTGTATGTGTTGTACAAGTAGTCCGCTTCAACAAAGATTGGCGAGAATTCCCATTTTACACCAGCCGCTGCATAAGTGTACTTGCGGTCGATGAATGCAGCTGAACCGGTTGTGTCGGTCGGTTGCAAGTTGTCTTCGTGGTAGCTCAAGACTGGCATCAAAGTTTTGTCCATGAAAGAACCTTTGTACACGATACCAGCTGCGTTGCGAGTCTGGTTGAATCCACCAGTTGTCGCTCCGTTCGAGTCCGCATCGACAGATTCATTCATGATCATCGCGCTGATTTCTTGGTCTTCGATCATGTAGATCGCTTTCAAACCAGTTGCATAGCGCAATGAGGATTCATCGCTGTAAGCCGCTGATGTGAAATACAAGTCTGCACCTGAAGTCATACCTTCAACGCCGCCGATGTCCGTACCGAACTTACCCAATTGGAAGCTCAAGTTGTCCATCACTTTGTGTTGGATGTAGGCAAAGTCGATCGCGCTGTTCAAGCTGTCGCGTTGGTTTTGAGTCGCCAATGCGCCGTTGTTGAAACGGAAGCGAAGACGGAAAGAAGTGGCATCAGTGAGATTGCCTTTTCCATCCAAACGCAATGTTTGCAGGTTGAAACGAGTGTAGTTTGATGAGCCAGCTGCTTTAGCGGCGTCGTTTTGATTTGCGCTTTCCATGTCGCCACGAGCGTCTAAGCTCAGGCTGCCTGCGAAAGCCATGCTTCCCAACGAAGCCGTCACAAGTGCTGCGAGGATCTGTTTTGTCATGGTGTTATCCTTTGTTAGGTGGTTTTCTTCACTTCATTTATAAAAACGAATTTGAATACTATGCGATCCTTCAGAATGTTTTTCAACATTCTTCTGATCTCAACCTTTCTGACAACACTGTGTGCAAGCTTAGAGCCAAGTTCCGCTGCCAACGACCCACTCTTCTTTGGTGTCAGAGGCGACGCACTTGCGAACCCAGGATTTTTTTGGTGTTGGATCTTTTTCTCCGAATTTGGTCCACATGTAATCGACCCATGCTCCGTTTGGGGTCTTCTTCACTGCGTTAACAAACTCAACGAACAAAAACTTGCCTTTTGGATCTTTGTTTTGGGACAGATCCTGACCGTTGAGCTCCTTTTTGATCGGGTGAATCACCATCTTCGGAGTCATATCATTGACCCAAACATAATTCGGCTCCCCACAGCATTCGTATCTCATTGCATTGATTTCGGGCAGTGCAGCTTTGCCTTTGGTTTCAACAAGCTTGCAGGCCCAATCGACTTTCTCTTGCACGATGGCTTCGGTGCAGACGGCGGTCTTTTTGGCGGGAGTACAGTTGTCGGCTGCCTTTGTTGTCAGAGAGAAAAGGCAGGTGGCTACAAGGATCATTTTTAAATTTTTCATTTGGTCGAATCCTCCATCTAAGTTTAGATGCTAAAGAGAAAGATTTGAAAACTCAATTTGAGTCGCAGCAGTTTGATTGAGTGCAGAATAGCATATGAAGAAATGATGAACTGTTTCTGAAAGACTTCAGTCGCCCCGAAAAGCCTCCGAAAAATCAAGATCTTAAGTGTGCAAGAGGAGTGTCAAATGTCACGTTGGTTCCGAGGTCTCCGACTCAAGTTCTTAGCGCCTCTTTTCTTTCTTGTTGCCGTGGTGGTCCTGGTTGGCGGCACTTCCATTATGTTTGTGAAAAAGCTCAGCGTGACCATCGAAGAAACCACTCGGCAAAAGTTTCCGCAAGCGCAAGCCGTCGGCGAGATGAGTTCCAAAATTCACGAGGTGATCCGCTACATGTGGGGCATTTATGGTGCAGGTCTGGACCAAGATGAACGCAAACGCATGACTGAAAAGGCTTTGCAGGCGCTGGCCGATTTCGAGACAGCGAAAACCAAACTTGAAAGCTACCAGCTCTCGAACGAATCAACCGAGGCCTACAAACTTGTACCCGAGCAGTGGAAGATCTTTAGGACCGAGGTCGATGGGGCGCTTGGTTACTTTTCGAAGGGCGAAGATCGTTGGGATGAAATGGCCAAATACAATCTCACGGCCAAAGTTCGCAAAGAGGCCGCACCATTGACGGATGCCTTCAGAGCATTGAGCGATCAAGTGCGAAAGGAGCAAGATGTCTACTCGGAAAGCTCTTTGAGTGCGGCCACCTTGGCCGTGCAAATGATCGGTTTGATGTCAGTTTTGGCTTTTCTGGTCTCGGCAGTGATGACTTGGTTGATGGCAAGATCGACCACGGAAAGAATCACTTCGTTCTTAGAGGGCGTGGGGCAGTCGAGCTCGACGGTCAATCAAACGACCGAAAGCCTGCGCGAAGCAAGCCAGAATCTTTCGCAAGCTTCCGTCGGAGCCGCTGCATCCTTAGAAGAGACGGTGGCCTCTTTGTCTTTGATTATGGAAACGGTGAAGACCAACGAGGAAAGGCTCAGTGCGGCCAGCGAGTTTTCAGCCAAAGCGGGCAAAGCCGCCGAACATGGCGAGCAAGAGGTGCTGGCCTTGGTGCAAGCGATGTCTGAGATATCCGATAGCTCGCAAAAAATTTCCGAAATCACCGACGTGATCGACGATATCGCCTTTCAAACCAATCTTCTGGCTTTGAACGCTTCGGTCGAGGCGGCTCGCGCCGGGGAGCATGGAAAAGGATTTGCCGTGGTGGCCGAAGCGGTTCGCACTTTGGCCCAGCGTTCGGCGGTGGCGGCGAAAGATATTTCGTCTTTGATTCGCGAAACCCGCGAACGCGTCAATCGCGGTGCGGACGTGGCCGGAAAATCGGGCGAAGCTTTGAAGGACATCGTCGATGTGGTTCGCAAGGTGACCTCTTTGAATGCGGAAATTTCGGATGCCAATCAACAGCAGTCCTCGGGGATCGTGCAGATCAATCAAGCCATGACCCATTTGGACGAGACCACCCAGAAGAATGCGCAGCTCGCGCAAAGCATGGCCGAGGCCTCGGACAAAATGCGGATCGAGGCCGAAGAAATCCACTCGGAAATCGCGGGTTTCAATAAAGTTGTTGAGGGAAGATCCGCAGCCTAATCTAAGCTGCGACTTGAAGACTTGCTTTCAGTTCGGCCGGATCCAGTTTGCGAGCGGGAACCCCGCCCCATGTTTCGCCGGCCGGAACTTTGGTCTTTGGCAGAACCACTGAGCCTGGAAGGATTTTGGCGCTTTCGCCGATTTCAACTCCACCCATCAAGATGGCCCGCAGACCGATCGTCGCCTTGTCGCCGATTTTCACCGGTGCCAGAACCAAATAGCCACCCTGACCATAATGTCCAACGATGGCGACCGATCCACCCAAGGTGACCTTGCGACCCATGGTGATCAATGACGGATCCGATAAATGCGAAGTGTTGATGATGGTGCCAGCGCCGATCTTCATCCCCATGGCCCGATAAAAGAAAAGATTAAAAGGAGTTGGCGTGATGAATTCAAGGAAAGTGTAACGAACCAAATAAGTCAGGCCATTGTGGATGTACCAACGAATGGCGGGAAGCGAGTAGTAAGGTCCGCGCCAGGCGGAAAGTTTTGCTTGAAATAGAAAGTTGATCGCGGGTGCAATCAGGATCAGTGAAAAACCGTAGGCAAAGTATCCCGCGCCAAGGCTGGACCCTAGAATCCAATACCGTGCCGCTTGCGACCAGTCTTGTGAGATGGAATCCGCATATTGGTAAAGGTAAAATCCCGGCACCAGAGCAAGCCCCAAAGAGCTAGCCGCGATCAGATAAAGTGGAGCAATCAGCGCCAGATGCCCCAGGATTTGAAAGTTTCGGAGCGCATTTTCGAAAAAGCCGCCCACCCCTTTTCTTTCGCTGCGAAGTTCGTAGACGTCTGCTTTGTGATTCTGAGAATTGAGTTTTTGCTCCATTCTTCTTTATCGGACTTTCAGCAGGGGGGCTTGATGCAGGACCTCTATTTCTCAAGATGAGACGCAAATATGACTGTCGAATGCTTTCGTGACAGGTGTCGTAGAGCTAACAGTGAGATGAAACGAAATGGGCGCAAATGCGGCACCTTGTTTGCTCTTTCAAGTCTGATATGACAGCTGCCAAACTGAAAGCTCCGATTTCCTCTTTGCTTCCGGATCTCCCCAAAGCTCAGCCAAAGGCTCGCCATTTAAAGACGGTGTTTCATTACACCGTGGGACGCATCTATAGCCTTTCGGATTTGGGCGAGATTGCGCCAAGACTTAAGACCATCTCTTCGCGCAAAACCAAGCAGGGGCTTTTTCATTTGTACCGCGAAATGGGCACGCACAAAATGTGGATGCAGGGCCCTTTCAAAGGCGAAGGCAGCAGTGGCTTTATGTATCTGGGCGAGCGTGAAACCAAATCACAATTGCAGAAATTCTTGGTCAGCGAATTTAAAGCGTTACTTCAAGACTTCGTTACAAAGAGTGCTGAAGCCGTCATGTCGGGCGGTCGCCGTAATATCGGAGTGGTGCTGGAGACGGATCGTCTTTGCTTCTTTGATCTGGATGACTTTTAATTTAGGCTTCGCTAGAATTTTTCTATGGATAAAGCGCAAGTTCTCTCTGAAATTTTAGACTCGTCCCGTGATCCCTTTCAGCGCTGCGAACAGATGATGGCGCTCCGTCAACATCCTGATCTCAATGTGGATGACTATCGAAAAATGATTCAAGATCCAGATCTGTTGGTGCGGATGTCGGCGGCTTTTTTCTGCATGACCCGATTTTCGCAGGACAAACCAGAAGAAGTGATCCCGGTGTTGGAAGAAAGCCTGCACAATTACCAGACTTTGTCCGAGAGATTTCAGAAACTGAGTTTTGGAAACTTCCCTTTGATTGGTTACATTGTGCGCGCTTATTGCTTTGTTGAAGATTACAATCGGCCTGCGGCGTGGAGAGCCTTGAAGCCTCTTCTATTCGGCATTGATGAGATGTCAAAGCCAACAGGAAACCTGCCATTTTTTTTAGAGCAGATTTTTGCGACCACCTTTCGCAATTGCGAGCTTCCATTTGCCGATGATTTTATGCTGCTGCTGGAGCACTTGGAAAAAGCAAAAACCTTGGAAACCTTTGCTAGCAGTCAGGATGTGATCAGTCGATTTGCGCAGTGGGGTCTGCCAAAGACGCAAGCGGATCTGCAAAAGCTGATCGGAAAGCTCAAGGCATCAGAAAACCCACAGGCCGCTTTGCGCGAGCATATGCATGCGCCGCAAGTGACGACCATAAAAATGACCGCCCATCACGAGCACGTCGAGCCACCGCACCGATTGAATGACTTCATTCAGGCAGCCATGGCAAAGGTTGCCGCAGACAAGCAGGCCGCGGATCCCTTTACTTATTACGCCGATGATAGCAACAAGACTCGACCGACAAACGAAGCTTTTCCTTACAATCTGAAAATGTCCGAAGTCCCTTTGGATTTTGAATGGGAAACTGTCATCGGCAACGGGATTTACTCCACCATGGATGACGTGCATGCAAAGATGCATGACCTTTTAGATTTGATGGGCGTGGATTGCGCCTATGCTTTGGGTGTCGCAAGCACCGAATGGGTGATCGCTCGCACCGAAAAATACAACGACACCACAGACGCCAAGCTGCGCGTGATGGCGGCTCGGGCTGCGCAAACCAATCCTGCGGCTGCGACCTTGCCGAAAACTCCAAGCACCAAGGGCGATCCGGCGACGCAAAGTTGGACCTCGTCTTTCTGGTTCACTATGCGCAGCCTGCGCTTTATGCATGATGCTTACGTCAAAGGAAAAGCGGTGGATATTCGCCGAAATGCGGTGGCTTTGATTTTCTTTGCCGACCATATCGCGGGAAGGTCGCCCGATTTTCTGCCATGGTTGGAAGAATCGATCCGTCGGGGAATCAAATTCTTCCCGCCAGGAGAGCAAAAGAATTTGCGATTTGTGCCGAAAGAATTTTTCGATCCGCGGATTGCTTGGCATTCGGGGGATGAAGCCAAGTACGAGAAAAGTTTCTTTGCTGGATTGGATCGCGCCAATCCGTATTTGGTGGCTTAAATTTGATACCCATCGCTCCGACCCTGTATTGAATAACTTTTAGACATCGGATGTTCGACGATGTTCCTTTCGGATTGTCGTTGCTTCTTTGATCTGAAAAAGTTCCGACAGCGTGGACAAGTGCCATAGCTCATTCTATTTTGGCACATCACCGAGATTTTGACTGGGATTGAAAATATGAAAATTTAATACAAGTAGTTCCTCTGCGGGCTGGTCATCAGACCCAATCAAGGCTTTTACTTGCGCTTGAAACTCTGCCATGGCTTTTTGAATCTCTTTGCGTGTTCGAGAGCTGGCGGAAAAAACATGATACCCGAACAACGCATCTCGCGGTGGCTCTTTCAGTTTTTCCAAATAGTTGCAGGCGACGTGGGTCCAATACTTTTTAATCTTTGTGTTTCCGATGAAGTGACCGCTGGTATCGATCCTTCGGAGTTGGACGGTGTACTTTCCTTTTAGCTTTTTTATCATGCCGGCACTGTTCATTTTAAGGATCAGTTCTCGTTCGTCGTTGATGTCTATTCCAAGTTTTCGAGAGATAAATCCTTCTTGGTGCTGTCTCAGCTCCTGATAGTCTTTCAGTTCAAAACACCGGATTGCAACGCCAATCCTTGGATCTGAATAGAACAGCTGTTTTTGCAAGTGTTGGCGTTTGAGTTGTGGATCAAGACTTGAGAGCTGTTCGACTGGAACGAGACATCCAAGCAATTCCCCCAGAAGCAAGGCCTGCAAATGAAATAGGGATAACATATCGTCCAGTGTGGGTTCGCTTTGGGCCTTTACCCATCTTGCAACAGTGAATCTTGATTTGCCGAGAATAGAAGCGATGCGTGTCACAGAAGTTTCGCCGATAAGATGTTTGATCAACAAATCAGAGCGACGAGGGTTGCCTTCAAAGAGAAGAACTTTTCTAAGTGCTGATTCAACATCGACATGGCAAACAGAAGCGAGTTTGAGGAAATCCGTCCAAGTGATAGCGGTGTATCCAGATTCCCATCTGTAAATCTGATTGAACTTAAACCCAAGTCTTCGATTGATGAACGCTTGGGATCGATGACCCCGGATGATTTGAAGAAGTTCGCGGCGTAGCGATGAGTATTTCATGTATCCATATTGCGCACATGTGATAGCAGATTTGAAGATAAAATGATTTTAACGTGGATAGCTATGCCTTGAGTCGCCGAGCTTTCTCCACAACATTGGCCCCCAGCAGTCGATAGGAGGCGCTATGCAATCAAAACTTAAATTGGGCTTACGAACTCTAACGTCAACGGTTCTGTTGTTCTTTTGTACGGCTGGAGTGGCCTATGGAACAACGAATGAGGGTGAGAAAATTATTTCGTGTCAAGGTGAGCGAAAAGGGGCTTACGATCCCACAAATACCTATGGGCCGGAAATTGTGATCGAAGTTTACCAAGCACCATCCAGCCAATTTCGATGGATTCTAAAAGTTCTTGGCAAGACGCAAGGGATGATTCAAACAAACGGTCCTATCAATCCGGACGGGACCACTGTTGCGCCGAATGGCGATGAAGGTCTCATTTATTATGGTTCTGCGACCGAAGGAGTTAAGCTCAACAAAGAAGGTGGTTCTCTTCGAGGGGTATTCTCCTATATTGCGGTCACGTTCAATGAACAGTATAATCAAGACGAGTATTACCTGGTCGAATATGCGCTGACAAATTGTCGATTGACCGGCGTCAAGATCGATCAACGCGAAGCTCGCATTTATAATGCCAAATCAGAACTGTCGGATTTAGCAGTGAGTCCTCGACCCTTTTGGCTCAATGGAGCTGGCGTAAAAGTTAATGAGCAGGGTTTGGCTGAAGGAATTGGGATTTACGCTCAAGACCAAGCTCAGTTAGACGCTTTCGTTGTCGAGTTTGTGAAACGCGGGTTGGTCACACAGACCTCCACGGGTTTGCATTACAATTATAAAGGTGCGGACCAAGTTAGTGTCTCGATTCCGCTTTTTGTGGAAATCACGGGAGACATCACGTTCCCATCCCTGAAGCCTGCAAGTCCTTAATTTTTTGATAAGACGAGTGAGACGACCTCTGCTAGGAGCGGAGGTCGGTGGCTTCTGATGCAAGAAAGTCGTAGAATTTTAAAGTATCTGTTGTTTCGAAGAGTGTCGCAAATTGGATCTCTGGACTTGATATAAGGCCGGGGAGCTGAAAAAATATAATCTTCCTACTCTTAGGAGATTTATGAAGCAGCTCTTCAAGGTTTCATTTATATTTATTGCTCTTTTGGTCAGTGCTCCTGCCTTTGCGGATGGCCAAAACGAAGAGTGCGCCCACTTCAAACAGAATCAAGAAAAACTCAAAAAGATCGAGTCGCGCCTTACCAATTTGGATAAGATGATTCGGCGGACATTAGGCCGAACTGATTCAGGCTCAGGCGGCTCTAGCAAAACGAAGGAATCTCTTTCCAAGTTTGAAGCCGAATCCAATCAGCTGAAAGTGGAAAAAACAGAATTAACCACCCAAATTCAAAAATGCCAAAATTCGCAATTGTAGCTGAATGTCGCAAGCAGTCACCGGAGCGGTGGTGATAAGCGGTCCGATTTCTAACGAATGGCGGAGGCAAGCTTTTCAAGGCGCGAAATGCAATCTTCGGACGGCGCCTTTTTGATCTGCTTTTGAATTTCTTTGTGCAGAAATTTTTGATTCAAAGCTTCGCCTTCTTGTTTGCAGTAATCGATCATCTGTAAGCAATCCTGAAGATCGGATTCGCTCATGCGGGCCATCTTCAGCTGCAGGTACAGCTCGCCATTGGGGCGATACAGGCGGCAGGCTTTGCTTTCCGCCCATAAGACAAGCTTGCTTTCCCAATCCGGAATTTGCTTCAGAAAGAAGGATCCAGCCTGGTTGATCGCGGTGACGGGGAGTTTCAATTTTTCGGCGATATCCATGAGCTCGATGGTTTCGTCTAGCTTTCCAGACTTTCGGGCTAGATCGATATCCAGGGTCAGGCGCTCGTCCCGGTCGAGCAAATGCAAAACGGTGCCGCCGATAACCACCCATTCTCCGGACAAAGAAGCTAGAGCCAATTTCTGAAATTTTTGAAGCAGCTTGCGATCGATGGTCATAGATAGCCCTGCAGATTGTTGATGGCCATCGATCGAAGCTTCAGCAACCGGGCAGGATCCTGCCGAGAGATCAATGCTTCGGCCACGGCTTTCAGCGAGCCAAACTTATTGAAGAGCGAAGGCCAATGAGTCTGAATCGCGAGCAGCGTTCCTGCCAAGGCTTCGATATTCCGATCGGCGGGTGCATTTTGACTGGCCAAAATCGCCTCTCGCAGTTTCATCACAAGGGTCGCGGAATCTTTTTTCACACGAATATTCTTTTTGGCAGATGTCAGCGGCACGCCCAGATAAGCCAGAAGATCCCAATCCACAGGTGCCGGATCGATTGAAAGCGTTAAGCCCAGGGCTTGCGCCAATTTCATCAAAACGTCCAAGCTGGGGTTTCCCAGACCTCGTTCAATATTCTGAACCGTGGGCAGGCTGACGGCGGCCAGCTCGGCCAGCTTTTGCTGAGTCAAACCCATTTGCTGTCGTTGTGATCGAAGTCTTTCGATGATCATGAATACATATTATACTATGTGTATTATAATATGTATAAAATTTGGGAAAATTGATATTTTGCTTGAGGCTGTCTCATTTTGAGACAGTGTGAAGGCGATTTGAAGTTAATAAAGTTCTGCCATTTAATGCCGCCATTGGGTTAAATGATGTGAGATGACTAAAAAGCTTAGGTTATTGAAAGCAAGAGAGAGCTGCATAAGGATTTGTTTTTGAAGCATGGCATATTGCCGCAGGTGACATTGCTTGAGAGCATTGCTCGAGGAGGTCGAATGAACTTTTATAATGTAATACTTTTGGTTCTATTTAGCATCAGTAGCTTCTTAGCCAATGCAGGTGAGTGTACATGGGATCAAGAGAAGGCGGCGGTAAAAGAACGCCTCGTTTCGAGTGTCTTTGGGCCGGCTGGAATAGTAAATCTTCACGTTTCATTTTCTGGTGCAAGCAATGATGGTGTCACTTGGAGCCATTATGTTGGCTTTGAAAATGATACTGGTGGCCGATACCTCGGAGAAGTATTTGTAAATAGAAATGAATGTCGAGGCTCGGGACACACCATCAGCGCTGTCGACGATGTTCAGTAACCCCTGGTTTTTATACGCACCAATTCCACGGTCGCTTCGCTTTTCTGTACAGCGGTCAGGGGGCACGACAAGCATTGCGTGGAATTTCAGATCATCCACCGCTGCGGTGAAAATGTCGCAACCAGCCACCGAAGCGGTGGTAAAAGAGATGAACCGAACTAAAAGAAGAGCCAAAGAAAAATCGAAAATTTAAAAGGAAAAAATTGGTGCGAATAACTGGACTCGAACCAGTGACCTCTTCCATGTCAAGGAAGCGCGCTACCAACTACGCTATATCCGCACAAGATAAATTGGCCTCTCAAAGTCGCTTAAAAATGCAGAGAGGCCAATCGTTTTCGCAGGGCAATATGAAGATAATTGCCCTTAAAATGCAGCTTATTTGCGTGCCCAGGTCTCAGCGTACAAGGTTTCGTAAAAGACGTGGCCTGCCAGACGGTAGCCGGTCATATCAGCCGGAATGACATTCGAATTTGGGCGGTAATAGATCGGGAAAACCGGAATGTCGCGAACATAGGCTTCGATGATTTTCTTGCCCAGATCTGCGCGTTTCTTGGCATTGAACTCAAGTTCGATGGCTTCGATCCATTTGTCGACTTCTGGATTCTTGTAGCCCGTGTAGTTCTGGCCTGACCAAGCATTTGCCTCGGATGGAATCTGCGTTGAGTGCAAAGTCGTGCGTGGCGATTGATCTGGGATCGACGTCCACGAAAAAAAGGCGAGATCAAATTTGCGATGATTGACCGTATCGCCAAAGAAGACACGTGCCGGCTCGTTTTTGATCTTCAGCTCGATGCCGATCGCTTTCCACTGCGCTTGCAGGAAGGCTTCGATATTGTCGATGATTTTATTTCCCGCGACCCCCATGATCGTAAGGCTCAGCTGTTTGCCATTCTTCGAGCGATAGCCATTTTCGCCCATTTTCCATCCGGCTTCATCCAAGATCTTATTCGCCTCGCGACGGTTGTAAGGGTATTTTGCAATCTTCTCGGTGAACCAAGGATCCTTTGCGGTCACAAAATGATAGGCGGCTTTGGCGCGCCCCTCGAAGAAGGATTTGTTGATCTGTTCAGGATTGATCGCCATGGCCATTGCTTTTCGAACCGGGTGCTCGGAAAGGGCTGGGTGGTCTAAGTTGATATCGATATGCGAATAAACCGTTCCATCTTCAAACACCATTTTAAATGGCAGCTTGTCGGCTTTAATTGTCTTCTCGAAAGCCAAAGACTGATCCAAACCGAATCCGGCGCCTGGCACCAGCATGTCGATATCACCGGATTGGATACGGGTCGGAAGCGTGTTTCCGTTCGGGATCAGTTTGAAAATGATCTGCTGAAAGTACGGCTTTTTTCCGCCCCAGTTTGGATTTGGCTTGAACGACACATGCGAGCCCAGTTTCACGTCTGAAATCACGTAAGGACCGTTGTAAAGACCGGGATTTGTCGGATCCTTGGTGTACAAAGTGTTGCGGTCATAACCCTGCGGTTCGTTTTTATATTTCTCAAAGATCGGGCCTTCCAGGTGCGAAGGCATCGGATCGATCAGGCTTGCGAAATAATCGAACTTCGCTTTCTTCAAAGCCATCACACATTTTTTCGGAGTTTTTGGATCCCATGTGATCGAGGTCACATTTTCATAACCTTCTTTTCCCGAGATGGAAACATTCGGATTTTTCCCCACCTGCCATGTGAATTCGACGTCTTTACAAGTGACCGGGGTGCCATCACCCCATTTGGCTTCAGGGACGATTTCATAGGTCACTTCAAGACCTTCTCCTTTTTTCTTTGCCATGCCGTTTTCGATGGTCGGGATTTTAGTGACCAGCATCGGCTTCCATTTCATATCTAGATCCAAAACAACGGTCGGGCGGATTCCTAAATACAGCATGTACCTGGTTGCACCTTGCTCAGCGATAATTGGATTCAAGGTATCGAATTCGGACGAAGTTCCGATTCGCAGCGTGGTTTTGCCACCGTCGGATTGAGCCCAGGCTGTGTTCAGGCTGGAAATGGTCAGCAAAGAAAAAAGCAAAAGACTTTTCATGATGTCACCTCAGGTTGAAAAAAAGAGCGGGTTTTCGGCCCGCTCTTTCTTAAGAAGAACATTATTTCAGCTTCGAGTCCAGGCTCCAAGTTTCCGCTTCGTTCGTTTCATAGAACTGGTGAGCGGCCAATCTAAAGCCGGTCAGGTTTTTAGGAACCGCGGCCACTTCGGCGCGGTAGTACAAAGGCAGTACCGGAACGTCGATTGTGTATTCACGCAGCAGGGCTTGGGCCAGCTCTTTGCGTTTGCCTGGGTTGAATTCGGCTTCCAATTCATCCACCAGCTTGTCGACCTTGGCACTTTTCCAGCCCATTTGGTTTTGTCCAGACCAAGCATTTTCTTTGGTTGGGATGTTCGCCGAAGTGTAAGTCGAACGAGGTGAGCGTTCGGGTGATGAAACCCATGCGTACATCGCCAGACCACCGTAAGCGCGTTTCTTTGTCGATTCCGAGAAGAAGACACGTGCGGGCTCATTTTTGATGATGACTTCGATACCGACCGATTTCCACTGCGATTGCAGCATGGTCTGAACGGTTTCACGAGTTTTATTTCCCGCCGTTGTCATAAACTGCAAAGACAATTTCTTCCCGTCTTTGTGGCGATAGCCATCTGGACCCATTTTCCATCCGGCTTCATCCAAAAGCTTATTCGCTTCGCGTTTTGAATAAGGGTAGACGGAAATTTTCTTCGGATCGTCGGTGAACCATGGATCGATCGGAGCCATGTCGTGGATCGCGGGGCGCTGACGGCCTTCGAACAAAGATTTGGTCAGCTCTTCGCGGTTGGCTGCGTGGATCATTGCGCGACGAACGCGGATGTCGGCCAAGATCGGATTTTCCATGTCAAAGTCGATGTGTTCGTAAGTCAAACCTGGTTTGAACAAAACGTTGTAAGGAAGATTGTCCGCTTTGACTTTCTTTTCGAAAGCCAAGGCTTGGTCGAAAGAAAAGCCAAGAGGCGACACCATGTCGATGGTGCCCGAACGCAAGTTCGCTTCCAAAGTCGACGTGTTCGGGATCAGCTTGAAGATCAGTTTTTTGATGTTCGGCTGTTTTCCGTAGAAGTGCGGGTTTGGTTTGAAAGAAACGTGCGAACCCAATTTGATTTCAGAGATCACATACGGACCGTTGAAAAGACCTGGGTTTGTCGGATTTTTAGAGTACTCCGAGTTCTGGTCGTAACCTTCTTTTTGCTTTCCGTATTTGTCCATCACGGCTTGCTCGATGTGAGCTGGCATCGGAGTCGGAACGTTTTTGTAGAAGTCCCATTTCGCCGGTGATGTCGTGATCACGCATTTCTTCGGAGTTTTTTCGTCCCAAGTGATGCTTTTGATATCTTGGTAAGCTTCGCGTGAACCGACAGAAACGTTCTCGTTTAAGCCCGCTTTCCATGTGAAAGCGATGTCTTTACAAGTGACCGGAGTGCCATCGCCCCATTTCGCCGCTTCGATGATTTCCCATGTCGCTTGAATGCCTTTTTTGCCTTCAACATCGACAAGCTTCGCTTGCTTGTTTTCCAAAGACGGGATGCTTTTCGCCATCTGTGGAACCCATTTTCCATCCGGAGTCAGAACATCCAAAGCACGGTTGACCAAGAACTGCATATAGGTCGTCGCGACCATGGTGCCGATCATGGGATTCAAATTTTCGAACTCTTGTGTGACGCCGATTTTCAGTTCGTCGTTGGTCGGAAGGCTGTAAGCGGGACTTGCCACCGTCAAAGCCAAGCCTAAGAAAAGGCTGTTTCGAAGCATACGCATAAGAACTCCTCTATCTTTCAAATCTATAAAGACATTCGGTAAAGACATTTATAATCGAATCCGGGGTCAGAAAATCCCCACCCTAAATTCGCACCCAAACCTTTACAGAAATTGTGCCAAAGAGGAAGTTTCGATTATTGCGCGGGGCGTTCGGCGTTTGCGATTTCCAAACGATTCGGAGCCAGCTCGATGCGATTTGCCTTCAAAAACCGCAAGGCATTTTCCGCCACCAAGTCCGCAATCGTGTACTGGGAGCCGAAATTTTCGATGTAATAGATCAGCTTCAGGCTCATGTAAGAATCCGTCATTTCCGAGATCAGAACCAGGGGCTCGGGCCACGAGCGGATGGATTTGATGTCTTTCAAGCTCTCTAAAAGACACTGCTTGGCAAGGTTCACGTCGGTGCCATAACGAACCCGAAACATCAGGCTGCGAATGATCGGTTGATCGCCGATCGAGAAGTTGGCCAGCTGCGAATTGGCCAAAGTGCGGTTGGGAAGAATGATTTGCTCGTCGGTCCAGCCGACCAAAACAGTGGCGCGCCAGGTGATTTCTTTGACTTGACCAACGGTTTTCTGCACGCCGCTGGTGATCTCGACCCAGTCGCCGATATCAAAAGCGCGATCGACCTGCAGGGAAATCCCGGCAAAAAGATTTCCCAATGTATCCTGCAGCGCCAGACCCAGAATCACCGAAAAGGCCGCCGAAGTCGCAAGCAGCGGCGTGAGTTCGATGGTGAAAATACTGGCCGCGACCCACATCAAAAGCACCAATGACAAAAGCAGCGAGAAGATGTTCACGATCAGAACCGGCACCCCGTGCTTCATCGATCCCAAAAACAGATACTGAAGCGTGATCAGGCGGCAGGCTTTGACAAAAACGATCATCCCGGTCGCCAGACACCCCAGTCCAATGTACGGAGTCATTTTGGCAAAGTTCGAATCGCTGCTGGCCTGTCGTAAAATCACAAACACGATGAATAGGGTTGTGAAGAACACAAAGTGGCGCATCAGATTTCGGAAGTGGCCTTGCAGATTGCGGTGGCGCTCTTCGGAAACTTCGCGCAGGAAAACTTTGTAAAACACCCAAGCCAAAGCAATCAGCGAGCAAAGAATAAAGTAAGGTTCAAATTCCAACAGTCTGTAAAGAGCACTTGTGTTCATTGCTTTTAATCCTGACCTAAAACTTTTGAAAGTGCTACGACGACGCGATAAATCGCAGCGTTAAGATGTTCCTGGTCAATTTCTTGGTCGGTGCCGCTGCGCCAATTTTTAAAGGCGACGACGTTTTTAAGGCTGACACTCATCATCAGGTTTCCGGATTGCGGACTGCCAAAAGGCGTGATGAAGGTTCGCACTTTGCCGTTGAGAAAAGTCAAACCGACGTTCGAAGTTTTCAGTGTGATTGCACCCATGGCCAAATCTTCAAGCACCATGCTGAGAAGTTCTTTTTTCATCTCTCTAAAATTTTGAAACTGGTCCGAGAAATTCGAATCCTCAAAGAAAGCAACCAGTTCGTGACCTTGTTCAAAGAGATCCTTTTCAATCATGGCGGGATTGTCTTTCAGAATCTGGGCCAGCTCTAAAGAGGACGCTTTGATGTCGACTTTCATGGCTTCATTGTGAAATTAGAAGGGTCTACAGGCAAAAACAGCCTTGAGGTCCGCTGCAGAACCAGACCATAGTCGGCATTGCGCGGAAATTCTTAACTTTCTGGCCAGAGATCCGAAAAGAGACAATGAAGGAGTTTCGGCCATGAGAAATTTGATCGTTTGGACTTTGTCCTTTCTTTTGGGGTTTGAGCCAGCGCTAATGGCGCAGGGAAACGCAAATCAAGCGGCGGATGTGAAAGCATTCCTTGAGCTGACGGGCCTTGGAAAGCGCTCGGTGACCGTGCGTGAAGTCTACAACAAGGTGTCTCCGTATCTTCCGAAACATTCGAAAGACACATTGCTGGATCTTGCGCAAAAGTACGGCGATGTGGTCATCCCAAAAATGGATATCAGCAAAATCAAATCGGGATCTGACGAAATTTATAAACTGCAGGTCGTGAAAAACGGTCAATCGGCAACTTTCGAAGTGACTGGCGACGGAAAGCAGTTTGCGAAATTAAACGGTCAGGCGTTGAGCTACGCGGACATGACTCGTGTGAATGCGGTGATGCAAAAAGCGGGTCTGCCGGCTGATATCGCAGCCAACGAATTCCGTCCGCAAATCCGCCCACCTGAAATGTTAGACGCAAATGATTTCGGCAAGTTAAAGAAAAAGGATCAAGCCGCTTATATCAAGCAGCTTCGCGAGCTGATGGTCAGCATGGAGAAGGTCCAGACTTGGAGTTTGGCTCCGAAGAAGACCGCTTCATCGGAAACTGCAAGTAAGTTTGACGTGATCGCGCGTCTTTTGCGCGGTGAAGAGGCGCAAGCCTTGAAAGTCGGCGACAAGTGCGTGGCGGCCGGATACGTGGCGACGGTTGCCCGTTCTGGCAGTGGACGCCTGATGTGCGCGACTGATGGTCAAGATGGCATCCCAGAAGATTTCCGCCGCTTGCCGGATGGCTCGTCTTGTTCGACCAATCAATTTGCATGTAATGGTGCGATTTTCGGAAGTGGTCAAGACGGTCACGGTATTTGCGTGAAAGCCGGAAGCGACACGACTGCGAAATGTTCCGAGCTGGCACAGACTGGCGGTAACGATATCCCAGATTTGACGACGGCGAAAAATAAAACCGAGTTCATGGCGGTCATGAGCAAGGTCAAAGAAGCTTCGTTGGCTGTCTTGAACACCTGTGATGCGACCAAAGCAAATTATTCTGGCGATAACAGTAAAAATCCGGCGAAGGGTTTGATCGAAGATCAAAAGTCGACATGCTCGGCATTTGAGGCGCGCTGGGCAAAAATTCAATCTTGGGATTGCGAGTCCAACCCGGACTTTAAAAAGAACTACGAAAAACTTTGCAAAGACAAAGAAGAAGCTCAGCGTCCGCCGCCAGCTCCCCCTGCAGGTGGTGCGCCGGGTGGCGGTGCCGACAATCAAGAAGGGCCTCCAGGTGTGGCGTCAGGAACCGGTGGTGTTCCAGGTCAAGCTCCGGTAACGGACGCGAATCGTCCGGTTCCAGGAAAGCCTTCAGACGGGATTTTCTCTTGCGATAAAGATCCGATGCCAAAACAGTACAGCTTGTCTTCAGCATGCGAAGGCGGTGCTGAAGGCCGCGCCATGGATTCGGTCAAGTGCCGCGATAATTCGGGAAATATCATCACCGGCGAGTCCGGCAAAATCTACGAATGCCGTTGCTACGAGAAAAATGGCGATCAAGAGAAAACTGTGGCTCCGGCTGAACGTAACAAATGTAAAACGGGCGCGGGCTCTTTGGCTGACAAGGCCGGCAAAGCGGCGAAAGAAACAAAAAGCTGGCTCAGCCGAAATTCGAAATGGCTGATCCCGCTGGCACTGGGTTTGACCGGTCTTTTCCTGTTCCATTGGATGGCGAAGAAAGCGGTGAAGCAGTCTTACGAGTACTTGGAACCGGTTCCGCAGAATCCGCCGGTCGCTCCGGTGACGGCTCCTGTGCCGCGCGGTACGAATTAAAATCGAATATTTCAGATTTCAAATCGAAAGACCCGACCAGCGTCGGGTCTTTTCTTTTGCGCAAGAGCGGATCTTTGAATTTTGCTATCATTGAAGGATGGACAAATTCACAATTCCTTCTCAGGACCCGAAGCCGAGCAGATCGAATTTCCCTCTTGATTCCGATATCAATCCGGATTCAAATCCACAGTCACCGTCCATTGTGCCGCCGGGACCGATGGTGCCGAACACGGAAGATTTGCAAAAATATTTTCGCTCTTCTGTTTCGAAAGCGGATTTTTCGACGGATTTTCACCGAGGCTCGCGGTCGGGTGGTGTGGGATACAAACTGGTCGCGTGGAGCTTTGTGGCCGCTTTGATTGATGCCTTGATCATCTTCTCGCTGAGCTGTTTGTTTCTTTTGAGCTTTTCTTTTTTGGTGAAATCCCAGGCGCACCAGATGCTGCAGATTTTGGGTGGCTCGGTTTATAAAGTTGGATTTTTAGGCGGAGCAATGTTGCTTGGGTCATACATGATTATGTTACGAGTTTTCTTGGGCTTCACAATTGGTGAATGGGCTTGCGGACTTCGTCTGGGAAATCTGAAGCAACGCTTGAACCGCTTTTATTCTTTGCGGGTGGTTGCGCGCATGTTCTTAATTTGCATCACGGGCCTTGTGGTCATCCCATTTTTCTCGCTGATCACCGGGCGTGATATTGCAGGACTTCTGATTCGACTTCCTTTGGTGCATCTGAAAGGTTCCTGATAGCATTTCGGACAAGAAAATCGCGAAAAAGAAATCGGCCCCTAAGAAGAAATCCAAGCGCTAAGGATTTCAAAGTGCGGCGAGTGCGGAAACTGATCGACAATTTTCAGATTTTTCAGTCGGTAACCCAGCTCTTTCAAGCGAGCGGCATCGCGCACAAATGAATCTAAATGGCAGGACATGTAGATAAAGTCCTGCGGACGTTCGGATTTTGCAATTTCAAACAATGGATCTAAGAATTTCATCAATCCGGATCGCGGCGGATTGACCAAGATGCCCTCTTCTTTTTGAAAAGGATAACGGTCCCGTCTTTGGAAATCGCCGGCTTGCAAAGCAATCCGGGACTTGAATGAAGGGTGCGCCTGCAAGCTTTTCTTCAACCCTTCCAACGAGATCTCGTCGAACTCTAAAGCTTTGACCAAAGCCTTTGGGTCGGCTCCGGCTAACGGGAAGGTCAGATTGCCGTTGCCGGCCCCGAACTCGACCCAATTTTTTGAGGTGGCTTTGGCGAAAAGATCTTCCATTTCGCGGATGATCACTCGGTTCGCCAGGTCGCCAGATTGGGTGAAGCCGCCGATCACGCCGTACAAATCAATCGCTTGATCTTTCACCCAGGTTCGCGTCCAGGGGTGAAACTCGGGATCTTTCAATTTGAAATCAGGTGTTAAAATTTTTCTTTTTTGGCCGATTTCAACCAGGCCTAAAGACATCAGTTTTTGCAGGGTCGTTTTCTCGGCCAAAAGATCGCGGATGTCTTCGTTGGCAAAATCAAGCCAGACTCCGCGAAGACTCTGCGGCGGCGGTGAAACCCGAATCCGAACCGAGCCTTTGCGGATCGGGAACGAGATTTTTTTAATCTCCTGGTAAAAGCTTGCCAGCTCTTTCGACATCAAAGGGCAGGCTTGAAGCGCGAAGTTCTCACGGCTGTCTTTTTGGTAAAATCCCAGTTTTCCGTTTTCATAAACCAGGTCGGCGCGATCTCTTAAGGATTCGTCCGCGACGTTGAAAAACTGCAGGCGGGTTTCACTTTCAATTGAAATCTTTTTCAGTTCGGCTTCCAGAAGTTCTGACTTTCGCTTCTGCTGTTCATTAGGAGAAATTGAAAGCCAGCTGCAAACGCCGCAGGTGTCTTGGTGGGCGCAGATCACATGTTGCCCCAGGCCAATAGCCCTGAAGTTTGACCCCAAATAGGCGATGCAGGATAGTCAAAGAATTCGAAATTCATGAGGTGTTTTTATGTGTTTGAAACTGAAACTTCAATCGAAAGTTTGGATCCTGGGCCTTCTGATCAGTTTGGGACTTGGGGGCGGATATCTGCTGTCGGCCCAGGCGCAAGCGCCGGCCACCGAAGCCAAAGCACCTCAGGGAAAGTTTCAAAATCTTGAAAAAGATCCAGGTGTGATCTCGGGCACAAAGCAGCTCACCTTCGTGGGGCCCCGATCGGGCGAAGGGTATTTCAGCGCCGATGGCAAACAGATGGTTTTCCAAAGCGAGCGTGAAGCCGGAAATCCTTTCTACCAAATTTACCTGATGAATTTAGCCAACGGTCAAACCACCCGCGTCTCCACCGGGTCGGGAAAAACGACCTGCGCTTGGATTCATCCGACTCAGAAAAAGGTGATGTTCTCCAGCACGCATCTGGACCCACAGTTTAAGAATAAGATTCAAGAAGAACTGGAAACCCGTAAAAACCCGCAGAAACACAAGTATTCGTGGAGCTACGACGAGACCTTCGATATTTTTGAAACCGACTGGAACGGCAAAAACATCAAACGCCTGACCAAAGAAAAAGGCTACGATGCCGAAGGCGCGTACTCGCCAGACGGAAAGAAAATCGTTTTTGCCAGCAATCGAGCCGGCTACACCGAGACCCTCTCGCCCGAAGAGCAAAAGATTTTCGCGCAAGATCCGTCTTACATGATGGATATTTACACGATGAACGCCGACGGCTCGAACGTCAAACGTCTCACCAACGTCAAAGGATATGATGGCGGTCCTTTCTTTAGCAGCGATGGCAAGCAGATCACCTGGCGTCGATTCACTCCGAATGGTCAATCAGCCGAGATCTACGTGATGGACGCGGACGGCGGCAACCAGCGGGCCGTAACGAAATTGGGGGCGATGTCTTGGGCGCCTTTCTTTCATCCTTCGGGCGATTACCTGATCTTTACCAGCAATGTCTTGGGCTATTCCAACTTTGAACTTTTCATCGTCGATGCCAAAGGCGAAAAAGATCCGGTGCGCGTGACTTACCTGGATGGTTTTGATGGTCTTCCGGTATTTTCTCCGGATGGCCAGAAGATTTCCTGGACCCGAAGAAACGAGAAAGGGGAGTCGCAGATTTATCTCGCCGACTGGGATGATGCCCGTGCCCGCGAGCTTTTGGGGCTGGATGTAAAAGCACCCGAAGTGAAAACTTTGTCCGGCGCCGATATCAATCAAAAGGATCTGAAAGCCTGGGCCAGTTACCTGGCCAGCGAAGCGCTTGCGGGACGCGCAACTGGTTCGCCCCAAGAGGTCGCTTACACGCAAAAACTGGCGAAAGCTTTCCAGGATATGGGGCTTAAACCCGCCGAAGGACAAAGCTTCTTGGTGCCCTTCGAATTCACTTCGGGTGTCAGTCTGGGTGCGAACAATTCCTTTGTGCTAAAAAGCGATCAAAAAGAATTCTCATTTCGCGTGAACGAAGATTTCATTCCGCTTTCTTTCTCGAAGGTCGGAAACTTCCCGGCTTCACCGGTCGCATTTGCCGGTTACGGGATCAAGGCGCCGGCGGGGGAGAATCAACCCGCTTACGATGCCTACCAAAACCTGGACGTCAGCGGAAAATGGGTTCTGGTGTTTTACGATATTCCAGAAAATATCGCCAACGATCGCCGGATTTTTCTGAACACTTATTCACGCATTCATCACAAGGCTTTGGTCGCAAAAACCGCTGGCGCCATTGGTCTTTTGGTGGTGAAGGGACCGAACTCTTTCAATCAAAAACTCTTTAAGCTTCAGTATGATGGCGCGAACTCTGAAAGCAGCATCCCCGTTTTAAATATCTCACAAACGGCCGCCGAAGCTTTGCTTCAACGCACTGGAAAATCCTTAAAAGAATGGCAGACCCTCAACGATAAGGGTGAGATTCACTCAAGCCAGATCGAACGCATCGAGGTCGCATCGCAAATCGATTTGCAGTTCCAGAAATCGCAGGGTCATAACGTCGTGGCAAAACTCGAAGTCGCGGGCGCCAAAACCAGCGTGATGTTCGGGGCCCACGGCGATCATTTGGGCCGTGGGGAGATGGGAAGCTCGCTTGCCAAAGACGGTGAAAAAGAGGCGATCCATTACGGGGCGGATGACAATGCGTCGGGCGTTTCGGCCGTGATGGAGATCGCAAAATCGATTTCCCATCAGAAAAAATCTGGGAAGTTGCAATTGAAGCAAAACCTTCTGTTTGCCGTCTGGTCCGGCGAAGAGATTGGACTTTTGGGTTCCAGCCATTATCTGAAAAACCGTAAAGGTGAAAAGATCACGGCTTATCTGAATATGGATATGGTCGGCCGGCTTCGCGAACAGCTTCTGGTTCAAGGTGTGGGTTCCGCCACCGAATGGAAATCAAAGCTTGAGATGCTGGCTCCGACTTCGGATCTTTATCTGTCTCAACAAGAAGACCCGTACGTGCCAACGGACGGAATGCAGTTTTACATGAACGGCGTGCCTTCGGTGACCTTCTTTACCGGCTCGCACGCCGAATACCATTCCCCCCGAGACCGCGTCAGCACGCTCAACTTTGTGGGTCTGCAGAAGATCGCAAATTTGGTGCAAAAACTGGGTCTGAATTTGGCCGGTCAAAATAAGCCGCTGACTTATCAAAAAGTCGAAAGCTCGCAGCGCAAACTGGAAGGTCGCAGCTTCCGAATTTTCCTGGGTACGATTCCGGATTACACGCAAGAAGGTGTGAAAGGAGTCAAAATCTCGGGCACTTCGAAAGACAGCCCAGCCGAAAAAGCAGGCCTGAAAGCGGGTGATGTGATTCTCGAACTGAACAACACCAAGATCGAAAATATCTACGATTACGTCTACTGCCTGCAAGCGATGAAAGCGAATGTCGAAACACCGATGAAGATCTCACGCCAAGGGCAAGTGGTGGATCTGAAAATCGTACCGGCAATGAAAGAGTAGGATTTTTTTCGGAGCTGTTTTTTCTCTCGCGCTCATGAATGGATAACAAAGGGTACCCATTTCCTTGAGGTGGTCTTAAGGCCGCTCACAAAGTTTGGAACCAGTTGGTTCCGAACTTTGTGAGGTATGGCTCTCAAGCCTTATTAAGTAATTAAGGCGGATCCTTAGAACCCAGGTTTCAGGCGGGGGCATCGGGTTTTTAAGAAAGCCTTCAGTTCCGAGTCTGAAAACTTCAGCTCGGAATCCCCATCCGATGTGACGTTGAAGATTTCGCGGTTCTTAACGTCACAGGTGCGGCCTTTGGAATCGTGAAACGTCGATGTCGAACCCAGATCCGCCGTGATGTCATGCCCCACGGCAAATCCTGAATCCAGATACAGGCTTTGTGCCGAGATGATTTCGACTCCGCCTTTGTTTGCCGAGGAAACTTTGCTGTCTTCTTTGATCAAGCCGCCGACCATTTTTATAATTTTTGTTTGATCCTGTGAAAGAACCAGCTCAATTCCAGGGGTTGCGGTTTTAATATTCACCGTCGTGTCGGTATTGGTGATTTCGGGCATGTTTTTCCGTGGGAAAAAGTGGAAAACCCGCGCCCCTGAAGCATTGGCCGAATCCGATGGGCTGTAAGAATTGAAAACCATCAACATTCCATCGTTGGTTGCCAGATAACTGCGATATCTGAAATCGCCAACTTCAAATGGATCGGCTGACAGGAAACAGGTTCCATCGGTCGCCTGAAAGCGCTGGTAATGAAAGGCTCCAAAACGCAGATGAAAATCGGCGCAATCTGGATTGCCGGGCGTGGTTTGGGCCTGGGATTTCAAGGAAATCAGAGCTGATGTCAGCGCTAGGGTTGCAACAAGAAGTGGTTTCATAGGGCCTCCGAGCTGTCTTTTATCGTAAAAGAAAACGGGGGCTGAAACCCATGCAAGTTGGCATAGACTGGACTGAAATGAGCCCAAAGGCCCGCCACAAGCAACAGATACGCACTTCTGATAAGTTATATTATGTCACATAAAGGGTGTATCAAGAAGGTACGCCGTACCTTTGGCCACGGTGTGTTACAAGGTACGGCGTACCTTTTACTCGAAGGTCCATTCTTTGAAGCCCTTTTTCTTGGCGGCTTCTAAGGATGTTCGGTCGATTTCAAAGACATTGGCTTTTCCTGTGGGGGTTCCGCAGGCTTGGATGTGCATCAAATTATCAGGTTTGTTTTCTGCGGAATAAATCTGCATTCCGGCAAGCTCTTTTTGCATTTCCGAAACCGCCACCGCCTTACCCTGACCACACTGAAGGCTGCCATCGTATTTGAAAACCTTCACTCGGTTTTGAGCATTTGAAGACACCTGCAGAACCGCTTGATTCACGGCTTTTTCATCCACCGGAGCGGTTCTTTGCGATCTGCAATTTCCCTGAGCGCAACCCATCAACGTGAGCGTTAAAAAACCTGCACCTAAAAGGCTTGAAGATCGCATTTGATCACCTCATGTAAGGGATATTGGCTTTGCTGCTCCAACCAACGCGAAGACCATAAAGGTTGGCCTCGTTGGAAATGAAATAAACCATGCTGTTTTTTTCATCGATGGTCGGGGGCGATAAAATCCCGCGTCCCGGAGCAAAAGATGAAATCAATTTGCCGTTTGCCGAGTCTAAAATCCGCAAAGAGCCTTGGGATTCGCCGAAAATAATCAGGCCCTTCAGAATCGAAGCCGAAGTCGCAAGGCCGTCTTTCAAAGGGTAAGACCAAATCTTCTGACCCGTCTCTTTTTGCAATGCCAAGAACTCGCCACTGGTCGAAGCCAGGTAAAGACGGTCACCGGCCACCAGAATCGAGCCGTAACCACCGTAAGGGGAGGTCCAGACGGTCTCCCCTGTCGCCGCGCGAATGCAGTAGATATGATCGTCGTAGCCCGCGATGTACAAGAAATCATCTTCCAAAGCCGGATTTGAATCCAAATCGCGGAATTTCTTATTGCGATTGAGCTGCTTTTCCCACTTCAAAGCCCCATTTTGCGCAAGCAACGCAACAACCGAACCATCGCTAAATCCGATGTACAAAGTTCCGTTGCGAATGATCGGCTTTGAACCGCCACGAATCGAAAGGCTGGATGTGTCTTGGCGAGTGTAAAGCCACAGCTGCTTTCCAGTCGAAGCATCCAAAGCGTACAAAGTGTTATTACCAGTCAGAACGTAGAGATTTCCTTCGTACAGTAAAGGCTCGGACAAAGTTTCAATACGGGTTGGGAAGGTCCAAACAACTTTCCCCGTGTCCGCCTGAATGGAATAGAACTGCCCATCCCCCGCCCCGATAAACAATCGATCTTTGATCAAAGTCGCAGAAGGCTCGGCCCCATTGGTGATTGGCAATTTCCACTTTTCACTGCCCGTGAAAGCATCGTAAGCGCCAATCCCATCAAGACCGTTGGCCTGAATCACCAGATTCTTATACAGAATCGGCTTCATGCGGCTGATCTTACGAAACCCCAAATTGTCAGCATCGGTTGTGCGCTGAACGAAAACTTCCTGAGTCATAAAGCGACGCTGAACACGCGCTTGATTTTGCGCACATCCAACCAGGATCAGTAAAAAAGCGGGAATTAAAAACTTCATCTAGTTCTTCGCCGTTTGCAGAAGTCGCAGATACTTTTCAGCCGTGCGAGCGGTTGCGGACTCTTTGTCGTCGTTTTTCGCTTCGGTGTACATCTGTTCCGCTTTGGCTGTGTCTTTCAGGTTCTCATAACAAAGACCCTGCTTCAGCTTGATCTCCCCGTGCAAGGCTTTGGCGCGGGCATTGGCTAAAACTTTCTGCCAAGTTGAAATCGCCGTGTTGCAATCGTTCAAATTGGCCTGGACAGTTCCCAATTGATTCTGCACCAGACCCGACAAAAGATCGCGCGAATCCGTTCCCACTTTTTTCAAAGTTTCCTGAGCTTCGTTCATTTTTTGATACTCGATTTGAACTTCGGCGATGTTGAGTGCCGCCATCTTCGCCGCTTTTGAATCCGGTTTTTCGTTGATGATATTCATCATCTCGGTCACGACAGATCCATAATCCTGATTGAAATCGCCCGACGCTTTTCCCTCAACCGCTGGCGGGGGAGTTTTCGCTTTCGGATCTTTCGGAGCCTGGGCCATCATTTTGGCGCGCTCGAAGCCCTCTTTTTTCTCCATGAATTTCTTTTCGGCTTGATAGTACTTGGCTTGAATTTCGGCTTCTTTTTTATCGTCGAGGTAATTCTTTGCTGAAATGCCGGCGCCTAAAATAAAAAAGGCCACCAAGATGATGCCCACGAGCTTTGAATGCTGCGTGGTCCACTGGAAGCCTTTTCGCAATTCTTGTTGAAGTTTATCCGGAGATTTCAAATCACGTTTATCGATTTTGGTCATGGCGCATCCTCTTTTTGCATCATCTTGGAAGAACTGGAAAATCTTCTCTGATGATAGAGGATGCGGTCAAGCAAAAGACGGATTTGACAAGAGCCTTTTAGCGATTTGTCACTTCTTTGAGAGTGCTGAAATTGCGCGAGCTCTTACCTTGGTGACGCTGACGAAGCTTACCGATTGTCGTGATACGCTCTTCAGCCATACGATCAGCTGCGACATGCGTGCCGACGTTGTCGCGTTTGGCGATTTCGAACACCTTCAAGCAGTTGTCGTAAACCTTGCGGGTCTTATCAAAAGCTCGCTCTGGCGAGTAGCCTTCAAGCTCCACAAACACGTTCATCAAACCACCCGCATTGATCACGTAATCGGGTGCATACAAAATGCCCAATTCACGCAGCTGATTTCCATGACGAGGCTCAGCAAGAACGTTGTTCGCGCCGCCGGCGATCACTTTGGTTTTCAATTTTTGAATTGTGCTGTCATTGATGATCGCGCCCAACGCACAAGGAGCCAAGATATCGCACTCTTTGAAGAGAATTTCTTCGGTCGAGCAAGACTCCACTTTGTATTGATCGACGTGGCGTTTGACTTTGTCCGAATCGATATCGGAAACGATGACTTTCGCACCCTCTTCGACCAGATGCTTCACAAGGTGAGTTCCAACATTGCCCAAACCTTGAACAGCCACACGCATGCCCTTCAAAGAATCAGTTCCGAGCTGAAATTTTGCTGAAGCTTTGATCCCCATCAAAACACCATGTGCTGTGTAAGGAGATGGATCGCCCGAACCCCCGAAATCTTTTGGAATCCCAGTCACAAACGGAGTTTCCATAAAGATGTATTCCATGTCGTTGACGGATGTGCCAACGTCTTCGGCCGTGATGTATTTTCCGTTCAAAGAGTTCACGAACTGACCGAAGGCGCGGAAAAGACCTTCTGTCTTCTGAGTTTTTGAATCACCGATGATGACCGCTTTGCCGCCGCCCAAGTTCAGACCCGCCGCCGCCGCTTTGTAAGTCATCCCTTTTGACAGACGAAGAACGTCGACCAAAGCCTCTTCTTCATTCTTATAATTCCACATGCGAGTTCCACCCAAGGCAGGACCCAGGCTGGTGTTATGGATAGCAATGATGGCCTTCAAGCCGACACTGGGATCGTGACAGAAAACCACTTCTTCGTGTTCGCCATGTTTTGAAATGAGCTCGAATGTACCCATAAAAATACTCCCCTTCGCAGTCGGATGTTCAGTTTGCGTGAAGAGAGTATTTGCTCGGAATAGAGCCTTAGGCAAGGGATGATTTTGGCGCACGGCTCCCCTTCACAAGAGGAGCTTTAAATCGGTGCGCGTTATGGAGCGTGCGTTCCTTGGCAGAGACGCAAAGAGCCTCGCAAATTGCTGGTCGTCAGGATCGACGCTGGCACCGTGAATTGCTGTCCCGAAGAGAAAATCGAAGCCTGGAACAGGGCCGGATTCCATTTGTTGCTAGCATCGGCACCGCAGAAAACGTTGTTCCCGTAACCCGCAGATACGGCCGTATCCACATACAAGTAAGGGCTGGGAGTTCCTTGAATTGCGTACTGGCTGCCAACCGCCGAATAAAAATGCGACCCCTGGAAGACAAATCGTGGAGTGTAAGTCGAAGGCAGTTTCGCAAAAGACGCGGCCGCCAGCTGATTGATCACCGAAGACTGAACCTCAACCAACGAGTAAGTATTCGACGGCGAACCATCGAAATAGACCATCGGCGAATCTTCAGCGTTCACCCACTGGGACTCGAAAATTTGAAATTTTGCATAAGTCGTCAGCATGATATTGGGAATCAACCCTGTCACACCACCCATGGCGGCCCCGGCGTAAGCATTGGCAGCAAGATTGATCTTACACTGATGACATGTCGTCAGTGCGGGGTAAGAGCTATTGCTTGCAGATCCCAAGATCGCAACACCCGAACCGCTGATCGCGGCTCCCACCATGCGCACGGTGTTTGACACCGAGTTTGCCGAGTTGGAGATGGCAATACTGTAAGTAGAAGCGTTCGACAGCAAGTTGAAAGTCGGCGCAAACAAGCGATGGCTCGTGCTTCCGGCTGAAGATTCGAATCCATAAACTGGGCCCGAGCTGACACTCGCCACGTTGAACACATCACCCACCGATGAAATCGCAGTCCCTGGTGTGGTGATTCCCCCACCTGAAACCGCTCCGCCGGTCAGGGCATAGAAGTTATTATAGGATTTCACGGACTGACTGGGGCTCGTGCCCAGAGCCTGAATCCCGAAAGAAACCGTACTGCTGCTAGCCGGCTTATTAATAATGAAATTTGAAACGATCGAAATAATCGACGACGAGGCCACGACCTTCACCACGCTGTATTCGGGATAGCCTTGCAAGATGATAGCGCGTGCATAGTTCGTGGTCGGATCCAGCCAACCCACCAAAGTTTTTCCGGAAGATGGCATATTGATGTAAGGCGTTCCGACCGTTCCCGCAAAAGTCGACGAAGTTCCACGACCCAAGCAGACCACTGGATTTGATGTCAAAGCCGCATTGATGGTCGCAAAATCGTTCACGCCATCGGCATTGATCACAACACCTGCACAGTCCACGATGCGAAGACCTTGCTCGCTTGTGTCCAAAGGCATATTCAGATTCGATTTGTACAAGGCGGCCGGATTGAAATGGGCCCCAATTGAATTGTAATAATCCGTCTGGGTTCCGAAATAATATCGATAGCTGCTCGACATGTCTGATGCGGCCGAAGTCGCACTCCAGCTGAAGACTTTGGTCGACAGGTTGAACTGACTGCTGCAAGTTCCGTCATCAGCCCAGTTCGGAGAGCTGCTGTAGCGATAACATTTGATTCCGGAAATATTCGAAGTCACCGCCATTGCGATCGGGAAGTTATGTGATCCCATCACGGTCGCCGGTAAATTTGGCGGCTGCAGGGTCGCATAATTCAAACCTGATGGAATTGTGACCGGTGCCGTCGCACTGTTGCCGATCGAATCGACACCCATTCCGGCGCTCATGTAAAATGCGATCGTCGTGTTCGACGAGGTTCTAAAATACACTCGGGCTCTTGAATCGCCCGCGTTGATCGTGATTTCAGGCCCCATCGATCCACCCAAGGCCGAATAGCAGCCAGAGGTCGAGTAGAATTCGCCATTCCCCGCGGTCAAACCCAAGCGCACAGTGACCGCATCTGTGATCGGAGTCTCGACACCGTTTTCATTCACCGCGATCACCGCGACCGGCGTGCAAACTCCGACTGTCATTGGCGATGGATAATCCATTTTAAAGCTGACAAGCTGCGCGTTTCCGCTGCCGATTGCGATCGACTTCACACCTTCGGTGTAGCCAGGCGCTGAACTTGAAACCGTGAATGCGGTCGCAGTTGGTTTTTTCATCCAGATCGGGTTCCCTGGATTCGGACTCCAGATCGAGTATCCACTGTAAGTCCCCACGGTGCCGCTAATATCAGAAGCGCATTGAGCGGCGGTCGAATAGAATTTGGTGTCGCTGCTAGCTGAAACCGACACACTCAATGCGGTGCCAAGACTTGGAACCAGTGTATCTCCGCCCATGTAAGCGCCGATCGCAACTTGATAACAAGCATTCATCAAGACCGTGCTGGGCGCATCCCAACCCAGAGAGGTTTGCAGGATATCAATCAGATTGTACTGTGGACTGAAAGTGATCTGCGGCTGCTCGCCAGAATAGCTGGTGGCCGTGATTTGCTGACCGGTCATCGCGGTCGAACCAGTTTTCACGTAATAAGAGCCGTTATTGATATGCGACGAAGCCGAAAAGGAAATCGTCGGGTTGCTGATCGCACCGCTGATGCAATCCGAGCTTGTGTACAGACTTCCCCATGACGGATTCGACCATACAAACGAAGTCGCAACACTGGCATCCGAACTGATGCCGTGTCCTTTAAAGATTCTCACCGTCACCGGTACGCAAGAATTTGCCGGTGCTTTGTAACTGTCCCCCTGGCTTAGGGCTGGCGAGGTCAATTCGAAACGGAAGTACTTACAATCCGAGCAGCCCCCATCGTTATCCAATTGCGGAGACACGATCGCGGCCGTTTTTAAGACACCCCCGACCTTCGGGCAAATCACCAAGGGACGCTTCGGATTTGGGACGTGCGGGCCCGTTGTGGTCTGTGATTGAGTGCCTGTAACCGAAACTTCACCTATTTTTTGAACCAGCGGATACTTGCTGGCATCGGCATAAGCGGCACAGTTAAATCCGCGCGACATCACGAGCTCTGAAAGTTGCGCATCCGTCAAATCGGTCGGCGACACATAGACTGAAACGCTGTCCATCACCGTGCTATCCACGCCTGGCAAAAGCGCCCAACGGACGCGATCTGGGCTCGTCAAAACGTCCAACATCAAACCCGAAGACGCATTCTGACGGAAGGGGCCGGTGAATTTGGCATCTTTCGACAAGCAAGATGTAAATTCGGTGCCTCCGCAAGCTGACATCGATGCCGTTTTTCCGGTCGTCGCCGTGCTGGAGCCAAAAAATCCCCAAACATTAAAGTCGCTCACGCCGTCCACCATCATCGCGCCGGACGAGTTTCCGGCCTTCGTGGTGAAAGTCGATTTATTCATGGGCTGCGTGAAAATGCTGACCTGGGATGTTTTTAAAATGTAATCAAAGGTCGTGGTCTCAAGAGCAAAAGCGCGGAACCAGCCGGCGTACATTTCAGCCTGCTGAATCACCATCGAAGGGCTGCCTTCTTTCGGCGTCATCACCACATTGACGATATCCGTCGGTCCGCTGCCACTGCCATCCAGGTATCGGCCGTAAACTTTACCGCCACCTTGGGTGCCGCCAATATCTTGCAAAGTTAAAGTCAAAGAGTTGCCATCGGCCGGAACTCTTGAAAGTCCTTCAGCATATTTAAACGAGACCGATCCACCCGTGGATGTGTCGTAAGCCAAAAGCACCTGAAAAAGACGTCCATCACCGTTTGTCACGTCGTCGATCGTGATATCCAAAGTCGTTCCGGCTTCGTTGGCGTTGAATTTACAACCACCTTGGCTCGAGCGGATCTCGTGATCGTAGGAGCAGATGATTTTATCCATTTTGTCGCCGGAAACATTCACGGCGGCATAAGTTAAAACGGAAGACGAGCTCGAGCTATTCTGAGAAGACAGCTTCTTCATTGGAACAGAGAATGAAACAGGTGCCGAATTTTCTTGCGGCCTCGTACAGCCCACAAGAACGGTTAAACAGGCAAGCAACCCTATTTTCTTCAGTGAAACCATATGATTCTCCTCACTTAGACTCTTCGGCGTCGTCTTTAGCGTTCTGAAGAGTTTCTCAAACTGAGAAGAGGAAATAGACCTGATGTGAAGAAATCAGGTCCCGAAGTGAGAAAAGCGTCTCAAAATTTGAAAAGCAAAGTGACAAACGCCATCGTCACAATTGTGAAGACGAAAGCCATACCCAAAAGACGTTTTTTCAGGCGTCCCACCTCGATTTTCAGATCGTGGTTGGATTTCTGCAGATCTTGATTGCGAATCCCAAGCTCTGAAAGCTGTCTTTCCAGTTTCAAGCTTTGAAGTGCGGCGGCCTCTTCAAATTCGGCGCGCTTTGAAGCTTCGGCCTCGATCCGCATCAGTGCCGAGCGATGCAAAACTTCAGGGTCTTTGCCGACAAAATACTGTGGCGTCAGACCCGGCAGTTTTTCCTGCAAAATCATAAACCATTGAAGGGCCCGATAGATATGTGGCGGGGGTGGATTTTCATCATCTTTCGTCCACCGGGTCCATGCCGATGGATCCACCATCAAAAGTTGGCAAATTTTTCGACGTGAAAGACCTAGATTTTCGCGGATTTTTTCCAGATCCCCGATCTGTCGGCGGATGACTTCAACCTGGGCTTCGTAATGCATTCGAACCGAACTTTTGGCTCGCGCATGCAGTTGAAATGTCGATTCAGGAGAGGGGCTGCCTTGGCTTTCGATTTCCATATCTCACCTTTAGGTCCTGTTGTGATTCACCATTTCTGCATTGTATTTCACATGAATATTCGTGGTGAATTACAATTGATTCTAAATTCGATCTTTGCGGAGTCAAGCTAAGTCATTGGAATCAAAAAGAATTATTAAAAACCATACCCCAGCACCCGTTTTTCGTGTTTGCCCTTAAGCTTATAGTTATAAACTTAAGTATTAAGTATATGATTTATTTGATAAATATTCGCACTCGTTTTCGGGCACCATTATGCTGGATGGACATGACTAACTGCGTACGGACCTTAGGCTGGCTTTAAAAATTCCACTCGTGACATTTTCGATCCGGATTTTTAGGCTTTGTTTTGGGATAAAAGGCCAGCATGCAGAATCGCTACGCACTGAATAAAAATAAGTATCTCCTCCCGCCCGAAGTCGAGCGAGTTCGAAGCATCGTTGAAACCTATCAGGCCACCGATTCTAGGAACTGTTTTTTGATCTCTTTAGGGCTTCGAACCGGAGCGCGGGCGCAAGAGCTTTTAAACCTGCAAAAAGTCGATTTAAATGCCTATGACAAAAGTATTTTGGTTCGTGGAATCAAGGGGTCCAACGACAGGGAAATTCCGCTTCAAGCCCGCTTTTTCGAAGAATTGACCAGATGGACTGACACCCTGCCTGGCACTCGACTTTTTGATATCAGTTACCAGCGTCTGTATCAGGTTTGGGAGTTTTACCGACCGGTTCCTAAAAAATTTCACTCTTTAAGGCATACTTTTGCAATCGAGCTGTACCAGAAAACAAAAGACCTGCGTTTGGTGCAGGTCGCTTTGGGACATCGAAATATCACGAATACAATGATCTATGCGGACTATATTTATTCGCAGCAGGAATTAAGACGCTTGATCCTTTAGCTCGGGATCCTAGTTGCGATCTGCTTCGTTCAATTCTTGCGACAAGCGCTTCATTTCATCGCGCTGTAAAGCTTTGGCCGAGCGGTCTTTTTTGCTTTTCCAAGGGGAGCTTGAAGACACGACCACTTGCTCGGCTTCAGTAGGAACTTGGATTTTCGATTTATCGACTTTGCCGATTTTATCATTGAACTGGATGCCCGCATCTTTTTGCAGCTTTTGGCGCAGCTCGTTTTCTGATTTTTGATTTTCCTGGATCATCTGATTGAAATCGTCCCCGCCGATATCGGCGAAAGAGACTTGTGCCATCAAGACTACGGCGATTGTCAGCAACAGGCTTTTCATAAAAACTCCTCTGGGGTTTTAATCCTTCATCCTATTGATAAGGCAAAAGCGGGGCCAGATCAGCCGCCTTTAAATTGCAAAAGAGCGTCTCAGAATGAGATTTTGAAACGCGGCTGCAAAGCCCACGAAGACAGCTGTGCAAAGCTTCGACAGCCGGTGCCACGCCTGACCCTTGCTTTTAAATCCGCTCCCCGCCTAAGATCCACGCTCACCAAAAAATCGGGGGAGTCATGTTTCAGTTCTTAGCTTCAGGTCTTTGCGGATTTTTGATGGGTTGCGCGAGCCTGACCTCTTCTCAGACTCCGTCATATCCAGAAAGCTGGTGGGCACCCGTGCCGGAATCAGATCTCGCCAGCTGGGAAATTCCGCCGCAAGCAGCCGATCCCCACAAAAACGAAGTGATTCTCTCGAAACGCAACGAGCTTGGGATTTTTTCGAATTTATCAGCCGCCCCCTTCACCTTGGACGGGATGAATTACGCAAGCGTCGAAGCCCTTTGGCAGAGCTTGAAATTTCCTGAAGACGCCAAAGATCCTCGCGCCCAAAATCCGAATATCAAATGGGAGCTCACTCGCGCGCAGGTCATGCAGATGTCAGGTTTTGATGCGAAGCACGCGGGCGATAAGGCCAATGAAAACATGAAAAAGCTGGGCATCTCCTGGGTCAGCTACAAAGGGCAGCGTTTTGAGCCGAAAGCGGCCGGCGCGCAGACTCACTATGAGCTGATTTTCCGTGGAACGCAGGCCAAAGTGGAGCAAAACCCCGAGATTCAGGCCTTACTTTTAAAGACCGGAAACTTGAAATTGCTTCCGGATCACAAACAAGCACCGGATCTGACGGCGGCTTATAAATATTTTGATATGCTCATGAAGATTCGCGAGGGTTTGTCAGAGTCTCAAAAGAAATAGGCGCTGTCGCCAAAATTCGTTCGTCTTTTTTCATCCCAACAAAATCCTGAAGATTGAGTTAATGACCTCATAAGTCATTGGCTCTTTTTGATTGAAACACCGCTAATCGTCCGGCGAAGCTTAGTTTCATGAGAAAAACATTGCGCTCTTCTATCGTGCTTCTTTTGTTGGCAAATTCTCAAACTGTTTTTGCCTGGGGCCCCGTTGGCCACCGCACCGTCGCCAACATCGCCGATCAGTTTCTGACTCCGGCCACGAAGCAAGTTCTCTCAAAATATTTGAACGGAACCAGCTTGGCAGATGCTTCTGTGTGGGCCGATCAGATTCGCGATAAACCCGCGGTCTGGAGTGCAACTTATGATTACCATTTCGAATCGATCTCGGACAATCAGACCTATATCGACAGCCTGAAAGCCAAAAAGCCCGAAGACATCAAAAACGGCGGCTTGGTTGCAGCTCTTTTGGAATCAAAGCGCATCTTTAAGAATCCAGCAGCTAAACCGGAAGATCGCAACATCGCATTGAAATTTCTGATCCACTTTGTGGGTGATATCCACCAGCCATTGCATTCAGGACGCCCCGAAGACCGCGGTGGAAACGCCATTCAACGCAAATGGAATGGTCGCTCGTCAAACTTGCATGCCATCTGGGATGCGGGAATCTTGGACGTCGCATACGGGAAAGGTCTTCCAACCGAAAGCGAGCTGACTCGTGCTGGGAAAAAACCGCAAATCGACGATGAGATGTTCGCACAATTCCTGATCGACAAATATCAAGGAAAAGGTGCTCTACCTCACGCCGCGAACGATGTGAACGGCTGGGTCATTGAAAGCATGCCTCTTCGTGATATGGCCTACGAATACAAAGAAGAATCCGATGCGAGCTATACGGACCTTTTCGTCGAGGATGTCGATCAGCGCATCTATTATGGCGGGGTCCGCCTGGCCGCAGTTCTGACAAGTCTTGTGAAAAACGAAACCGACTCGCAACTCGAGCTCGGCTTCCGCAAAGCCATTGAAGATATCCTGGGTCCGCTCGATCAGATCATCGATTTCGCTCCCAAAAACGCAAAAATTAAAGCCCTCGAGTTCTAGGAATTCGGGTTTAGGAGTGGGTCGCTCGCCACAGCGGTGCCTGGCCGGCTGCGCCTTGGTTAATTGCCAGTGCGTTCGTCCACACGCCACGGGTATCAACTTCTTTGAGGTGGGTCTTTAAGTCCCCTCACAAAGTCTGGAACCAGTTGGTTCCGAACTTTGTGAGGTATCGCTATCAAGTCTTCAGAGAAATGACTTCCAACTGGGAGGCAATTCTCTGAGGGGATCCTATGCATGACAAAATTAAAAGCCACCGGTTTCCAGGTGGCTTTTAAACTCAGAATTGACTCTGAAATTGGGATTGACTCTTTAAAGCTTAGGCCGCTTGTGGCTGGCCGTCGAGCTTGCGGAAATCCCAGTTGTCATTGATCTGGATGCGCTTTTGGAAATCCAAGAACATCTCGTTGGGAAGAATCATTTTCTTCGAGTCTCGGGCGTTTCTCAGTGCTTTTACGGACTGCAGTTCAGCTGCACTTTGCGCGGGTTTCTGTTGATAGCTCCAGCGAGGTGCGACGATCGCAAACGCAACCCCTTTATCGCCTTCAGAAGTGGCGTCAAACACGTGGGTTCCGCTGGTGCCTTCCCAAACGCGAGCCATAAAGCCCAGGTGGGTGCGTGGAATCGCAGCCATTTCGCCTTTTGATTTCAGCCAGTTGAATTTTGGCAGCTTCGCGATCTCTCGGGCCGCTTCTTTGATTCCGCCAGCGCCGTCAGCATCGGCGAGGTCGCGATTCATCAGGATCACTGGGGTTTTTTGAGCCTGCATCAGGCCACTGATTTCGCGTCGGGCATAAGGTCCATCGGCGATGACCAGATCAAACTGATTGTCCTGCATAAGCTTTTTGAAAACCGCAGCCCGGTACTCTTTGGTTTGGCCCAAGACCGTTTGCCATTCCTCTTCAGTGGCGCCGTCCATTCCGAACGGAACGGTTTTGATGATCAGGTATTTGTCTTTGATTCGCAGATCGTTCATCAGGCCTTGCAGGTACTGCCCGCGTGCCCCTGTTAAAGCTCGGGAAGTCAGGATGTCATCCACGCCAACTGGGTCCGCCAAGATCAAAACCTTCGGATTTTTGAAAGTTCCGCGGTAATGACCAAAATCGCCCACATCGAAAGGATGGGTCTTGATATTGAAGGCTTTGATACCGTCTTCTTTGGGATTCGATCCAGCTTTTGGCATTCCGATCGCATCCATATCCAGATGCGATTTCATGATTCGCGCCATTTCTTCGCCTGGACCGCGATCAAATAAGTATCTTGTCGACATCATCCGTGGACGTGCATTGAACATTTCGCCATCTGAAATTCCAACGGGTCGAGGCGCCTTGGTCGCAGCGATGATCTTATTCATATCAAACTGAACCTGATCTCGGGTTCCAATAATGATGACGTTGGCATCCTTATCGCCGGTCTCTTCGTCATATTTGGGGCGTGAAGCGCTGGAAACAGAAACCATGCGGTTGTTTGGCGTTCCAAAATCATAAAACGCAGGCCCGATATCCGCACGGCCGTAAACGTAAGGCTTTCCTGGGTAATAACCTTCGCCTTGCTTGCCTGGATCGGGTTCGATGTTCCAACCGGCTTGAACGTATGGCTCCAGAACTTTGATTTTCTCGGCGATCAATTGCGCCGCCGATCCTTTTTTATCCTGTTCGGCTTTTGACAAGAAGGTCGGGTGCGGGAACTCTGCCACCAAAACGTCTTGTTGAATCTGTGATCCGTCGGAAAGCTTCAAACCTTTTAGCGAGATTGTGCGCTGACCATTGATGTCGATTTTGCTCAGCTGATAGCCGCCGATTTGCGCCGGGTGAATGATGCCGCTTCCGTTTAAGCCGGTGTTGGTGATCGCAAGCTCGGCGAAAGCGCGGTCCGCATTGCTTTGCAAAGCTGCCAGTGCCGCTTCTTGCTCTTTTTCATTTTTGTAATTCATTTCGTGACCCAAGAGCTTGGCGTAAAAGTCTTGGTTCTGTTGATCTAAAACCACCGGAAATTCATTGTTTCCGCCCGCAAATTTCATATCGATCACCGGCACTTTCAGTTTCAAGCGCGCGATATCTTCAGTGCTGTAGCGCGAACCCACGTGCCCACCCTTGCTTTCGATAAAGGTCGCAATCGAATCTTTCGCCGATCCACCGAAAAGCACGATCATTTTCAATGAATCTTTATTGTTGCGGATGATCCAATCAATCACCGAATTGCGCCATTTCACCATGGGGCTGTTCTGATCCTGCGCCATCAACCAGACTCCGTTTTCAGTCACGGATCCGATATCGACTTTCTTCACTCCGTTTTCTTCTTTCAAAATCGGGGTCGAGAAAGCCGAGTACTGACCTTTAATCGTGTAAGCGAAAGTGTTCATGAAGGCTGCGCCATTATCGACACCGAAATAAGCCGCCATGTCCTGCGCGCGTCCACCAAAACCCGCGGTCGCCGTGCGGCCCGCCGCTTCCGCGATGTGGGTTCCGTCTTGACCGATGAAAAGGATCTTCACTGAATTGGGCTTTTGAGTCATACGCCACAAAGTCGGCCCGTAAGCAGGACGAAATTTTTGCTCGCCATGCATTTCCATCGAAATGATCGGCATCGCCGGCTGGGCCGCCACGATATCAATCAGCTCTTTTCCCATTTTGGTGGCGGGAGACGGACCCGGATCGTAAGCCCACGGTTGATCCAACTCAGAGCTTGCGGTTTTGCGCTCCAGCTTCGGAGTTAAAGCATGGGTTGAAGTTCCTGTCTGAGTCGAGCTGCAGCCCAGAACCCAAACAAATGCCGTAAGAACGGAGACTATGTTCCTTCTTTTCATCAATCGAATCCTTTCCATTGGTGTTAGACCCCTTTAGTGTAGGGAGCGGTGGTCCAGTTCTCAAAGTGGATTTTGAACTCTTGTGGTCTGGCGTCGACGATCTTGACGGATTCCTGACAAAGTGGAGCTAGGCCGGGGTTCGCGCTTGCGAAGCAAGTCGAGCTTCGCTATCGTTTTGGGATGAAGTTTCAAACTTTGTTTCCGAGCTTGATATCGCAAGGCGCACTCCGTCTGCCAGGGCTGTCGATCAACCGTCAGAACAAAGAATTCACGGACGAGATTCAAAAAATCCGTGAGATCGATCATTTGGGTCAAAAATGGAGTCAGACAAATTATCCCGGTGGCTACACTTCGTACGCATCGATGAACGAGCTGCACAAGTTCTCGACCACTTTCGAAATTCTCAAAAAACAAATCGATAAAGAAGTCCAGGCCTTCGCGAAGCAATTGGAAATGGATCTGCAAGGGCGAAAACTGATCATGACAAGTCTGTGGGCCAACGTGATGCCATCCCATGTGGTGCACACCATGCATATCCATCCGCTTTCCACCATCAGCGGGACTTATTACGTGCAAACTCCGCCCAAATCCAGCGCCATCAAATTCGAAGATCCAAGACTTGTCGGGTTTATGGCCTCGCCCCCGCGCAAAGTCAGGGCGCGACCCGAAAATCAAAGATTTATCTCGGTGCAACCCAAAGCCGGCGATTTGATTTTATTTGAAAGCTGGATGCGCCACGAAGTCCCGCCCAATCAATCCAAGTTTGATAGAATTTCTCTCAGTTTCAATTACGATTGGATCTAACTCATGAGCGGCTGGATCGAAGCGCAAAATCTTGGCCATCATTTCGATGCGCAGGCTGCCGTTTTTGAGAATCTGAATTTTCAAATCGCACGCGGCGAGTTCGTCACATTGCTGGGTCCGTCGGGCTGCGGAAAGTCGACTTTGCTTCGTATTTTAGGAGACTTACAAGAAGCCTCTCAGGGAAAAATTCAGGTTCCCCAGGCCATCACCAAATCCTTCGTGTTTCAAGAGCATCGCCTTCTTCCCTGGAGGTCCAGCCTTGAAAACACGCTTTTGCCGATCGAAATTCAGAACTCGCGCGGGCCGCGGGCGGACGAAAAAGCAAAAGCGGAATCTCTTTTAATCTCTCTAGGTCTGCAAAATGCTTTGGAAAAATTCCCGGAAGCACTCAGCGGCGGCATGAAGATGCGATGTGCTTTAGCGCGAAGTCTGATTTTAAATCCCGATCTGCTTTTGCTGGATGAGCCCTTTGCCGCCTTGGACGAGCACACCCGACAAAATCTACAGGACGAGCTTCGTCACCTTTTCGAAACGCAGAAAAAGACCGTGATCTTCGTCACGCACTCGATCGAAGAGGCCTGCTATCTGTCCGATCGCATTTTCATGTTTAAAAAAGATCGCCGTGGTCTTTTGGAGTGCCGACTGGACCTGCCGAAAGAACGAAACCGCAAGCTTCGAGAAGACATCCGCTTTTTCGAAGAAAGCTCGCGCATTCGCAAATATTTTCAGGCGGAGAGCGTATGAGAAACATCAAAAATGCACTCCCCGCTTTCTGGGTCGCACTGTCCTTTGTAGGCCTCTGGCAGGTGATTATTTCTTTCGGCGCTCTTCCAACTTACTTGATTTCGTCACCAGCCCAGGTGTGGCAAACTTATTTGGATTTAACCAACGATTATGTTACAGCGGTAGCCAGCACCGGACTTTCCACTTTGATTGGATTTTTAGCCAGCGCCATCCTTGGATTTTTTTGCGCCCTGGTTTTTGCGAGCTCTGATTTTCTTCTGCGGGCCTTTTTGCCATTTGCGATCTTCTTTCAAACGGTTCCGATCATCGCTGTCGCCCCTTTGCTCGTGATCTGGTTTGGCTTCGGGGAGCCGACCGTGCGGGTGGCAGCCTTTATCGTTTCCTTTTTCCCCGTGCTGGCGAACACCTTAAACGGCCTGCATTCAGTCGATCCGGGCTTGCTTGAAATGTTTAAAGCCTTTAAGGCTTCGCGGCTTCGTATTTTGTGCTCGCTGCAAATCCCATCCAGCCTTCATTCGCTTTCGTCGGGGCTGCAGGTTTCCGCAGGGCTTGCCGTGATTGGCGCCATCGCCGGAGAATTCATCGCCGGCGGCGGTCTGGGTGGAATGATCGATGTGGCCCGCAGTCAGCAACGGGTGGATATCGTTTTGGGTGCGATTTTTCTGTCTTCTGTTTTAGGAATCATTTTCGTTTCGGTTTTGCGCTTTGGCTTCCGACTTTTGATCGCTTGGCGACCTTTCTTTTCTCAGCAATAAACTTCCGCGCTGCTGCAAGAAATAAATTAGCTTGAAAAGGCTTTCTTGTTTGAGAGGCTTAGGCTCTATGAAAAAACTGATCGTCTCACTTGTCACTGTTATATCATTTCAATCAATGGCCGCCAGCGAAGCGAAGGATCTGAAACTTGCTTTGAACTGGAAGCCTGAACCCCAGTTTGGCGGCTTTTACACCGCTTCTAAATTCGGGATTTTTGAAAAGCACAAACTAAAAGTGCAGATTCAAGAGGGCGGCTCGGGAACTCCGACCACGCAGATGCTGGCCGCGGGCCAAACTGATTACGCCATCGTTTCGGCAGACGAGATCATTCTCGCACATGACCGTGGGGCAAAAGATATTGTGGCGATTTTTGCCGTCTACCAAACCAATCCCCAAGGAATCATGACCCATGCCGAGAAAAAATTCTCGAAGATCGAAGATGTCTTTCAATCGGAAGGAACTTTGCTTTGGCAGTCAGGTCTTCCGTACGCCCAATTCATTCAAAAAAAATACGGAGCGATGAAAGTCAAATCGGCGCCTTATCCTGGTGGCATCGGAAACTTTCAAGCCGATCCCAACCTTTCACAACAGTGCTTCGTTACATCTGAGCCCCTGACGGCCGAAAAAGCAGGACTTCAAACAAAGACCTTCTTGGTCGCCGACACTGGCTACAACCCTTACACCACCGTGGTTGCCGTGAAAGCTTCGCGCCTGAAAGAAAAGCCCGAAGAAGTCAAAGCCATGGTTCAAGCCTTGCGCGAAGCCTGGACCCAGTACTTAAAAGACCCGCAACCCACCAATCAGCACATGGCCTCTTTCAACAAGGCCATGGATCTGGAAACTTTTCAAAAAAGTGCCAAAGCGCAAGAGTCTTTGATCCAGATCAAGGGTACGGCCGTGGGGAGCATGACGGCTGAACGCTGGCAAACGCTGAGTCAGCAGCTTTTCGATCTGAAATTGATTAAAAGCAAAGCTCCCGCGCCTGAGCTTTTTCAAAACCTGTAGGTCTTACGGGGTCCTGAGGTCTCTTTGACAGAGGACGTCATCTTCTGTAAAAGGGACCTCTTATGTTGATCAATTTATTGGAAATCCCGCCCGAGGGAAAAAGCTTTATCTGCAATCAAAACACCGGCGATCTCAATCAGGATCTGCAAGATTTGATCGGAAATACCTCTTATCTCACCGAGTTCACCATCCGCCCTTTGCAGGCCGGAACCTTTGAACTGAACGGCTTTATTAAAACCAAGCTCGATGAGGACTGCTCTCGCTGCGGCTTGGATTTCCAGCTCGCCATTGACGAAAAATTTCGCGAGCTTTTGATCCCGGATCAAACGGTGCCGCGCAATTCAAAATTCGCCAAAGCCAATCATGTCTCGGATATGCATGCGGAAGGCCCGTCTGTGGTCGAATACCAAGGCCACCACTTTAATGCCGGCGAGTACATGCACGAAGTCGTCGCCATGGCCGAACCCTTCACACCGGCTCCGGCTTGCACGGCGGACGGCAAGTGCAGTTTGTGCCAGAAGCCAGTTTCTGATGAAAAATTCAGCTACGAAGACCCTGGTTTTGAAGAACCCGTTTCGCCTTTTGCTGCTTTAAAGAACATTAAGCTCAATTAAGACCGCTTGACGCAAGATATCCTTGCCACAAGAGAGCAGATGAATTAGAAAAAAGGGCTTTTAAATCATCTTCCATAACTGGAATTAGATAGAGGACACTATGCCTACACCAAAGAAAAAGACGTCTCGTTCACGCCGTAACATGCGCCGCAGCCACGATGGTTTGGATATGCCAGCAGTTGCGATCGACAAAAAATCAAAAGAACTGGTTCGCCCTCACCGTGCTTTCAAAGCCGCTGACGGAGCTTTGTACTACAAAGGCAAACAAATCAGCGCCGCTAAGAACGCGTAAGAGTTTTTAGCTCGCATGTATCGCACTCGAGTCCTGGGCACAGGCTCTTACCTGCCTCCCAAAGTTCTCACGAACGCGGATCTAGAAAAGATCGTTGATACCAACGATCAATGGATCCGTGAGCGAACTGGAATCGAGCGCCGTCACATTGCTCTTCCCGAGCAATCGACATCCGACCTGGCCTACGAAGCCGCCATTCTGGCTCTAAAAGACGCCGGAATGGACGTAAAAGAAATCGACTGCCTGATCGTCGGAACTGTCACTCCTGATTACCAAACACCTAGCACATCTTGCGTTCTTCAGTCTCGTTTGGGTCTGAATGGAATCCCGGCCATCGACGTCAATGCCGCGTGTTCGGGTTTCATTTATATTCTTTCGATCGCTGACGCCTACATCCGCATGGGAATGTACAAAAACATTCTGATCGTCGGTGCTGAAGTCGTCAGCCGCTTTGTCGATTACAAGGATCGCGAAACCTGCATCCTTTTCGGAGATGCAGCCGGAGCCTGGGTCGTGTCGCAAGCGCCCGCTGATGCGAAGGATGTGGTTCTTAGCTCTCACCTGCGGGCCGAAGGATCACTGGGCGAGCTTTTCATCAAACCTTCGGGCGGTGCCCGTCGACCGGTGACCCACGAAGCTTTGGATGACGGTTCACACTGGTTCAAAATGAAGGGTCGAGAGATCTTTAAAAATGCCGTGCGAACCATGTCGGCCACTTGCAAACAAGCGCTCGAGTTCAACAAGCTGACCAGCAGCGAAATCGACTGGCTGGTTCCGCATCAAGCCAACTCGCGCATCATGGAAGCGGTCGCCGACCACTTCGAATTTCCAAAAGACAAAGTCATCTCCATCGTTCACGAGATGGGGAACACTTCCGCGGCAACCATTCCGGTGGCCTTCGATACGGCCCGCAAAGATGGCCGCATCAAACGCGGACAAACCATCCTGATGACAGCTTTCGGTGCCGGTCTCACGGCTGGAAGCGCCGTCGTCCGTTTCTAAGGACTTCCATATATGTTTCACATGATCTTTCCTGGACAAGGAAGCCAACAGCCCGGCATGGGCCGTTTTCTTTTCGATCAATTTCAAGCTGCCCGCGAAATTTTCGAAGAGGCGAGCGATGCCATCGCTGTGGATCTTAAAAAATTATGTTTCGAAGGCTCGGAGGCGGATTTAGCTCTGACCGAAAACACTCAGCCTTGCCTTTTGACCGTTTCAACGGCGACACAAAAGGTTCTCACCTCGCAATTCGGAGTGAAAATCAAAGCCGCCAGCGGTCACAGCATTGGCGAATACGCAGCTCTTGTGGCGGCAGGTGCGATGCCTTTTGGGGCCGCGGTGAAGGCGGTTCGCATTCGTGGACAAGCGATGCAATCGGCCGTTCCCGTCGGACAAGGCGGCATGGTGGCCGTGATGGGTTTAGATCCGGCGCAGGTGGAAACGCTCTGCAAATGGGCGATGGAAAAATCAAAAACAAGCCCTTTAAATCCAGCAAACTTTAACTGCCCGGGGCAAATCGTGATCAGCGGCTCGGCGAAGACCATTGCTTGGCTGAAAGACAATTTCAAAGTGGAAGAGGTCTTCCCGGATGCAAAGCGGGTCAAATTGATCCCCTTGCAGGTTTCAGCCCCTTTCCACTGCGACATGATGAAGCCCGCTGAAGAGCGCATGCGTTCGGTTTTAACCGAGATCGCGTTTCAAGATGCCAAGTTCCCGATCATTCAAAACTTCACCGCTCAGGCTGTGCAAAACGCGACCGAGCTTCGTGAGAACTTAATCCGGCAGGTTTCAGGATCGGTTCGTTGGATGCAAAGTATGGATTTAGCTAAAGAAAAAGGCTGGACGTCATGCATCGAATCCGGAACTGGCAAGGTGCTTCAGGGACTCTTGAAAAAAATTGACTCTGAGGCCTTCCAAGTTTTCAATACCAACTCGCTGGAAGATATTGAAAACATAGAAAAATCCGTAAAATCGGCGCCTCATTAAAAGGCAGTTTTTAAGCAGCGATTTTAAGAAATTGTTTCGATCCGTTTGTTTTGTTTTTTTATTTTCAAACGAACGAATGGAAACAAAAAACTGATAAGGAAATAAATTTGGCTTCCAACCAAACTTTGGCGCAAAAGAAAGTCTTCGTCACCGGCGGCAGCCGCGGGATTGGCGCCGCCATTGTGAAAGTCCTGGCCGAACGCGGAGCTCAGGTCGCTTTCACTTATTCTTCTCGCGCTGATGCGGCCCAAAAGCTTTTGTCTGAACTTCCGGGGGCGGGTCATTTCTGTTTGCAAATGAACACGGCCGACGAGGCTTCGGTCGATGCGGCAGTCAGCCAGACTTTGGAAAAATTTGGCGAGATCGATGGCGTCGTCAATAACGCCGGCATCACCAAGGACACTTTGTTGCTTCGAATGAAGAGCGAAGACTTTGATAGCGTGATCCAGACCAATTTGCGCGGAACTTTCTTGGTCACCAAAGGATTTTTGAAAACCATGATCAAAGCCCGCAAAGGCTCGATCGTGAATATCACAAGCGTGATCGGCCAAACTGGCAATGCTGGACAGGCGAACTATGCGGCCAGCAAAGCCGGCACGGAAGCTTTCAGCCGCAGCGTCGCCCAAGAAGTCGCGTCTCGGGGTGTGCGTGTGAACTGCATCGCGCCCGGATTTATCGGCACCGAGATGACCGAGGTTTTAAGCGAAGAGCATAAGAATGCAATCTTGGCTAAAATTCCGATGGAGCGAATCGCCGATCCAAGCGAGATCGCCACCGTCGTTTCGTTTTTATTAAGTGAAGATTCCAAGTATATCACCGGACACACTTTAAGTGTGAACGGTGGAATGTTTATGAATTAAAATATGCCTGCCGACAAAAAATCGGCTTTTCTGAGGAGGAAATATGGCTCTGAGTCCAAAAGTGAAAGAAATTATTGTTGAGCAGTTGGGTGTAGACCCTGAGAAAGTGAAAGCTGAAGCTTCTTTCATCGATGACCTTGGCGCGGACAGCTTGGACATCGTTGAGCTGGTGATGGCAATGGAAGAGGAATTCGACCTCGAAATCCCAGACGAAGACGCTGAAAAGCTTCGCACCGTTGGTGACGTTGCTGGCTACCTCGAGAAAAAAGGCAAAGGCTAACTTTTTTCGATTTGAGCCATTCCCCAAGAATGGCTCTTCTGTTCTGACCCTCACAAAAAGCGGAGGCTCCTGTATGGCGAATCGAGAACCGAAACCCTTTAAGCGCGTTGTCGTCACTGGCATCGGAGCCGTCACTCCACTGGGACTTTCCATGGATGAAACCTGGAAAAACGCCCTGGCGGGAAAAAGCGGAATCGCTTCCATCACCCGCTTCCCGACCGAAGGTTACGAAGTGCGCTTCGCGGGCGAAGTGAAAAACTTCAATCCGGACAATTACGTTCCCAAAAAAGAACAAAAGAAAATGGATCTCTTTATCCAGTACTCGCAAGCCGCCGTGAAAATGGCGCTGGAGCAAAGTGGTCTGACCATCACGCCTGAAAATGGCGAGAATGGCGGCGTGTTTATCGGATCCGGCATGGGTGGACTTCCGATCATCGAGAGCGAATACGAAAAACTTCGCGAAAAAGGCCCAGGACGCGTCAGTCCTTTCTTCATCCCGGCCGCCATCACGAACTTGGCTTCAGGCCAAGCCAGCATCTCTTACGGCATCAAGGGACCCAATTATTCGATCACTTCCGCTTGCGCGACCGGAGCTCACTCGGTCGGCGAAGCTTACAATTACATTCGCCTGGGCACCTGCGATTACATGGTCGCTGGCGGCACCGAAAGCACCGTCTGCCACTTGGGCATGGCGGGCTTTGCGGCGATGCGCGCCCTTTCCACTCGCAATGATGCGCCTGAAAAAGCGTCTCGTCCTTTTGATAAAGACCGTGACGGTTTTGTTTTGGCTGAAGGGGCCGCGATTTTGATTTTGGAATCTCTCGAGCACGCGCAAAAACGCGGCGCTCAGATTTTATGCGAAGTCACCGGTTACGGTGCCTCTTCTGATGCTTATCATATGACAAATCCGGCTCCGAACGGAGAAGGCGGCGCGCGTGCGATGCGCATGGCACTGAAGGACGCGGGTCTGAACGCCTCGGACATTCAGTACATCAACGCGCATGGAACCAGCACGCCGATTGGCGATGAGCTTGAAACCGCCGGCGTCAAATCTGTCTTCGGTGATCACGCCAAAAAACTGTGGGTGTCTTCGACAAAATCGATGACGGGCCACACCTTGGGTGCCGCGGGCGCGATCGAAAGTGCTTTCTGTGTGATGGCGCTGAAAGATCAAATGGTGCCACCAACCATCAATCTTGAAAACCCATCCGAGAACTGCGATCTGGACTATGTTCCAAACAAGGCTCGCGACGGAAAACTTTCGCACGTCATGAACAACTCTTTCGGATTCGGCGGGACCAATGCCTGCTTGATCTTCTCGAAATTTGTATGATGAAGATTTATCTGGGCGCGGATCATGCCGGAGTCGAAACCAAAGCCGAGATCGTCAAAGCTCTTTTGAGCTCGACTTGGCTTCCGGAGATCAAGCGCGAAGTCCACGACATGGGTCCACAGTCTTTGGATTCGGTGGATTATCCCGATTACGCCGACCTGGTTTGCAGAAAGATTCACGGCTTTTCTTTGGTGCAAGAGAACTCGACACTGTCCACGCCGGCCGAGATCGGCATTTTGATTTGCGGCTCGGGCCAAGGGATGAATATGCGGGCGAATAAATATGCGCACATCCGTGCGGCTCTTTGCGTGACGCCAGAAATGGCGCGATTGTCGCGCGAACATAATGACGCAAACGTTCTGTGTTTGGGTGCACGTCTCAACACCGCCGAAGAGTGCCTGCAGATTCTGCAGATCTTTATGCAAACCGCATTTTCTGGCGGACGCCATGCCAGACGGGTTGCCAAAGTCTCGACTCCCATCTGATACTAGGTCGCATGACGACACAATCTGCGACCTCTTTCGAATTCCTAAAAAACCAAGATCCCGACCTCTTCCAGATGATCTCTCGCGAGACCGAACGTCAGAAATTCGGGCTCGAGATGATTGCTTCTGAAAACTATGCCTCGCGCGCAGTGATGGAAGCGCAGGGAAGCATTCTCACCAACAAGTACGCTGAAGGCTACCCCGGCAAGCGCTACTATGGCGGATGCGCATTTGTGGACGAGGTCGAGACGCTGGCGATCGAACGCGCAAAAAAACTTTTCGGCTGCCAATATGCGAACGTGCAACCGCATTCTGGAAGCCAAGCCAATATGGCGGTTTATCTTGCCGCTTTGCAAGCAGGTGACACGATTCTGGGCATGGATCTCTCTCACGGTGGGCATCTCACGCACGGCTCGCCGGTGAATTTTTCGGGGACTTTGTTTAAAGCGACCTCTTACAAGCTGGATCCAGAAACGGGTCGACTGAACTATGAGACGATCCGAAAAACCGCCCTGGAAGTGAAACCAAAACTTTTGATCGCAGGCTACAGTGCTTACCCGCGCGTTTTGGATTTCGCCAAATTCCGCGAGATCGCAACCGAAGTCGGCGCCACCCTTTTGGTGGATATGGCGCACTTTGCGGGTCTTGTGGCGGCGGGCATTCACCCGTCCCCGTTCCCACATGCCGACTTTGTCAGCTCGACCACACATAAAACTTTGCGCGGTCCGCGTGGCGGACTGATCCTGACCAACAACGAAGAGATGGCGAAGAAGATGAATTCAAAAATCTTCCCCGGCATCCAAGGCGGCCCGCTTGAACACGTGATCGCGGCGAAAGCCGTGGCATTCGGTGAAGCTTTAAGACCTGATTTTAAGACTTACAGTCAAAACGTGGTGAACAATGCCAAAGCTTTGGCCGAGCAGCTTTTAAGCGAAGGTTTAGAGCTTGTCACCGGCGGCACCGACAATCATTTGATCCTGCTGGATCTTTCCAACAGCGAAGTCACCGGCAAAGTGGCCGAACACGCCTTGGACGAAGCTGGCATCACCGTGAACAAAAATACGGTTCCAAACGAAAAACGCAGTCCATTTGTGACCAGCGGGATTCGCATCGGAACGCCAGCGCTGACCACGCGTGGAATGGGTGCGGCCGAGATGAAACAAATCGGAAAATGGATCGCGATGGTTTTAAAAGAGCCTGAAAACGCGAGCCTGAAAGAAAAGGTTCACAAATCCGTTCGTGAAATGTGCGAAAGCTTTCCAATCTACAAATAGGCTTTTTAGGACCTTGGTCGATTTCAAACTCTCACCTGCTTTGGTAAACTGAAGACCTATGATGATGCGAAAAAAACTTTTTGTTCTGACAGCTTCGATATTCGCACTTCTGGCTTGCTCGAGCCAAAGCACGGCGCCAAATTCGGCCGCCAAAGCCCAGGCCCAGCACGAAAATTCGGAAGGCCGCGAAGAGCGCGTGCTTTCGCAGTGGCAAGAAGAACGCCATCGCAATTTCTTTGATTGGCCCGTGGACGAAGCCCGCATGACCCGCGGCTATTTACCGAACCGCAAGCGCCCGCATCTGGGTATTGACCTGGCCGCCCCGAAAGGAACCAACATCCTGGCCGCCCATGACGGCGTCGTGATCTACACCGGTAAGGACTTCCGTGGTTTCGGCAAGATGGTGATGATTGAAGGAGCGCAAGGTTGGGCGACACTTTATGCCCACTTCTCAACGATCAACGTGAAGGAAGGCCAAACCGTCAAGCAAGGCGACACCATCGGCGGCATGGGCCGCACCGGCCGCGCCACAGGTGTCCACCTGCACTTCGAAATCCGCAAAGCCCGCGGCCCCGTCGACCCTTTGCTTTATCTACCAAGAGCGACTGAGAGACTTGCGGGGAACTAGCTAGCTGCCTGGCCGTCTTGTTAGGAGCGGTCGTCACAGCTGTGCCTTGGTGTAAAAGTCGGCGTGTCCATCCATGGGAACGCTACAAGACGGCCATCGTGGCCGTCTTGTCTCAAGTAAGAATACAAAATCAAATGCGATTGGATCGAGGTCTTTCGTGGACATCAGGGATTTGTCGCGCAACTCGACGACAAGTTCGTGAGGTGGGGAAAGATCCTCATTGAAAGCTCCGCAGAATTTTCCCCTGACCATTGGAATGGACGGCCCTCATGAACACAAAAGACTACACAGCTCGAGAATCAAGGATCACAACCCAAGCTCTCACTCTCCGCAAAAAACAAAAAGGTCCAGGTTTCCCCGAGCCTTTTCTTGAGAACAATCTTCGCTTCTTCGAATTAGAAGTTCGCGTAGAAGTTCAAGTTGTAGCTTGTGTTTTCAGCTGAATAAACGCGGCTGTCAGCAGTTGCCAATGAAGCCGTGCCATCGTTCAGGTTGGTTTCGCTGATCAATGCTGGGTTGATTGTCAAAGGACCAACTGTGATGTTCAGACCTGCTTCGTGGTACATCAGATTCAAGTGTTCTGGTGCCCATGTTCCGCGGCTCACATCTGCAGAGCGGATGTCAAAATACGGCATATAGTAAGCGTTGAAGTAATCGTTGAAGTTCGCTGTGATCGCCGGGCCACCAACATAACGGTAAACTGTATCTGATCCACGAGAGGAACCTTCTTTATTGAAGATGATGCGTGGAGAGTTCACCCAGTCAAATGTCCACAGTGGAGTCAAAACCCATGAAGGGTTGATGTCGAAACGAAGCTGACCATTACGTTGCAACATTTCCTGAGTCACTTGAGAAGTTGGCAAGTAGTAACGAGCGCTGAAACCGATTTGTTCAGAACCCGCCAAAGTCAATTCGCTCTTGTAGTTGGCTTTCACAACCATATCACCCATAACCTGACGCTCACCTTTATTGTAGGTGTTGGCATCTGGAGAACCTTCAAAGTTTGAGCGAGTTGTCGCCATCTGCCACAATTCCAAACCGATTTTTTTAGTCGGTTTGTATTTGATACCTGTGTACCAGTAAGATTCAACCGGGGCCTTTTCGTTCAAGTTCTTTTGATCTTGAATCATCATCGTGTTCTCAACCCAGAACAATGCGCCCCATTTGTTTGGAGCCGCTGCTTCCGCTTCTGTGGTCAGAGTTTGCGCAGCAGGTGCTGGTGAAGCCGCTGCAGTTGTTGCCGTCTCTGGCGCTGCCGCAGATGCACTGGTGGTCGAAGTTTGAGCGTTGGCAGCAAAAGCAGCTGTCAATGTCAGTCCTACGATCAATTTTTTCATGTGTGGTCCCCATTTCTTTCTAAAGATCATCTCTGATCTTGTTGTTAATAATTTCCCAACAATCCCCAAGGCTTCGAAGGTGATCCAAAACTCAATTGGTTTCCTTCTGGCCTTACCCACAGTTCGAGTTGTAACAAAAGCAACTAGAGTGCCAGAATTGGTCCCATATTTCCGGTGCCAAATCAACACCCCCTCGAACAAAATGGTCACATTTTAGTCGATTCTGAAGGTATTACAGCAATGCGTTAATTAAATAGATTTTAAGGGGAATCGGGACTTTTCGGAGTCTTAACATTGAGCTCCTGTATCTCGTCCCGAACCGAGCGGAAACGAGTGAGGAGCTGGGGCGCATGCGACGCCAGATAGGCCACAATCAGGTACTTGGTTTGAATCCCCAGGTAAGAAACAAAGCCAATTTCAAACATCGAAGTCCCCGCCACCGAGGCCACCATGACCGCCGGCTGCTGCGCGATTGGAGAGATTCCAGAAATTAAAACGACCCAAACGCCGTGATCTTTAAAAAAGTTCTCAGCCCAACTCCAGACCGCACTGCTCATCACTTCCGGAAAATAACTTTGCAGAAAGCTAATCCCCAGCGCATGTGAAAGCCAGCCCACACTCCAAACCCCGAGCCAAGAGCCGATGCCTCCCCAAAGCGCCAACGACAGCCAACGCTTGGGAACAAGCAAGATGCTTGAAACCAACATCCCCAGGACCGGCACAAAGATAATGTAATGATCGATCGCGGAAATGGCGGCCAGCAAAGGTGCGTACCACCAGAAGTGAACGAACTTTTGCAAAGACTGAAAACAGAGAATCAGTTTCTTCATGCCCGCTTACGAGCTTTATAGGCCTCGATGAAAATAGGAAGCACCGACACACCGATCACGGCAAAAATCACGATGTGAAAGTTCGTCTTGACCACCGGGAGGTTTCCGAAATAGTGGCCGGCGAACAAAAAGATATTAATCCACAATATCGCACCGATCACACTCATCAACATGTAGCGAGCGTAGGTCATCTTGCCGACGCCCGAGATGAACGGCACGAAGGTTCTGACGATCGGCATGAAGCGCCCCAGAATGATGGCGCGCGGACCATATTTTTCCACAAACAGATGGGTCTGATCGAAATGTTTTTTATTGAAGAGCTTTGATTTTTCGTTGGAGAAAATTTTGGGCCCGATCCATTTGCCAATAGCATAATTGAGATTGTCCCCGATCAGGGCCGCCACCATTAAAAGCGGACTTAAAAGCATCACGTCCAGCGGTGAACCGGACAGGCTTGTGATCGCACCTGCGGCAAAGAGCAAAGAGTCGCCCGGCAAGAAAGGCGTCACCACCAATCCGGTTTCGGCGAAAATGATTAAAAATAAAACCACATACAACCAAGGTCCCATGGTTTGCGACCAATGAAGAAGGGTTTGATCCAGCTGCAAAATCAGATTCAGAAATTCAGTCATGTCGCTATGTTAATGAGCAAGACTTCAACTAGACAAGTGCTATTCCAGGCCCATTGCGGTGCGGATCATCTTTTATACCTTCGAGATGATCTCGATTTGAACGCGACTTGACAGTTTGAACACCCCACCCAAATTCAACAAAAGAATGAAAGGATTCACATGCCATTACCACAAGGACTTTTACCGATACTTCCTCTGAGAAATACGGTTATTTTTCCCTCACTGACTCAAGTCTTAAAGGTGGGCCGCGAGCGCAGTGTGCAAGCACTGAAGACTGCGGAGAAGAATGGATTTTGGATTGTTGCCGTCCAACAAAAACCAAAACCGCATGACCTCTCCAAAGATCAACCCGTTGATCCATCCGAACTTTACAGCGTCGGAACTCTCTGCCGCATTGACTCGATGAAAGGCAATCCCGAAGCCGGCTATCAGGTCGTGCTGCGCGGGATGTCTCGCGTGATTTTAGAAGATGTCTCGCTGGCAAGCGGAAACTATTTGCATGGCGAAAGCACTCTTTTAGAAGACATCAATGATATGAACCCACAGACCGAAGGGGCTCTTTTGGAAAGCGTGAAATCGCTGTCGAAAGATATTTTGCGTCTCTTCCCTGGCAACACGGAACAACTTTCAGAATTGATCGGCTCGGTGGATGAGCTGGGTTACCTGACGTCTCTGTGCGCCGGCAACGTCGACGTGGACTTAGAGAAGAAACAAAAGATTTTGGAAACACGCAATCTGCGCGAGCGCGTGCTTTATCTCTTGCAAGTGATGCAAGAGTTTAAAGAAGGACTTTCCGTGCAAGCGGAAATCCGCAGCAAGCTGAACCAAAAATTCGGCCAGGCTCAGCGCCAGACCATTTTGCGTGAACAGCTCAAAGCCATTCGTGAAGAACTGGGCGAAGGCGAAGATTCGACGATCGAAGAAAAACTGCAAAAGAAAGTCGAAGATGCGCAGATGCCAGATGAAGTGAAAAAGGTCGCCGAGCGCGAGCTTCGAAGGCTTGGCGAGGTGGGAAATCAATCCCCCGAGTCCCACATCATCCGCAATTACCTTGAACTGTTAACGGATCTTCCTTGGCACAAGTCATCTCCGGAAAAAGAGATCAATCTGGATGAGGCTCGCCAAATTCTTGATGCCGAACACTATGGGCTCGAGAAAGTGAAAAAAAGAATCATCCAGCACTTGGCCGTGCTGAAGCTGAAAAAAGAAAACAAAGGTTCCATCCTTCTGTTCGTCGGTCCACCGGGGGTCGGTAAGACCTCGCTGGGACACAGTATCGCCAACGCCTTGGGCCGCCAGTTTGTGCGCGTGAGCCTGGGCGGCGTGCGAGACGACGCCGAAGTTCGTGGACACCGCCGCACTTACATTGGCGCGATGCCTGGACGTATCGTGCAGGGGCTGAAGCGCGCGGGCGAAAACAATCCTGTGTTCTTGCTGGATGAGATCGACAAATTAAGTCGCGCCTTCAATGGCGATCCGGCTGCCGCTTTGCTCGAGGTCCTGGACCCTGAGCAGAACATGAACTTCTTGGATCATTATTTGGATGTGCCATTTGATCTTTCGAAAGTGTTCTTTATCGCGACCGCGAACTCGTTAGAAAGCATTCCGGGTCCGCTTTTGGATCGCATGGAGGTGATCGATCTGACGGGTTACACGACCGCCGAGAAAGTTCACATCGCAAAAAACCACTTGATTCCAAAACAGCTCAAAGAGCACGGGCTGACGGCGGAACAGCTGGTGATTTCCGAGGACACTTTGATGCGGCTGATTTCAGGCTACACGCGTGAAGCCGGCGTGCGTGAACTGCAGCGACGAATCGCGGCCGTCATGCGCGGATCCAGCGAGCGGGTTTTAAAAGCGACTCAACTCCCCGTCCGCGTGCAAACTCATGACCTGGAAGAAATTCTGGGGGCCGAGCGATTCACGCACGAAATCGCCGAGACGATCAATCCTCCGGGGGTCGTCACGGGTCTCGCCTGGACTCCGGTGGGTGGAGACATTTTATTTGTTGAAGCCACGGCCATGCCAGGAAAAGGCCAGCTGATGATCACGGGCCAATTGGGTGATGTCATGAAAGAATCCGCGCAGATCGCACAAAGCTTGATCCGCGCGAATCTTTCGCAGCTGAATCCAAGGCTGGATCTGTCGAGAATGGATCTGCACGTGCACGTCCCAGCCGGCGCCATCCCAAAAGATGGACCTTCTGCGGGTGTGACGATGCTGACCGCTTTGGCATCGCTGATCTCGGGCCACCGGGTGAGCCCCAAACTTGCCATGACGGGCGAGATCACTTTGCGAGGCGCGGTTTTACCGGTCGGCGGTATCAAAGAGAAAGTCATTGCGGCTCACCGAGCTGGGGTCACCAAAATCATTCTTCCAAAGAAGAATGAACGTGATCTTCGAGAGGTGCCGGACGACGTGAAAGCGGCTTTGCAATTCCACTTTGTGGAAAACGCGGCCCAGCTTTTTGAACAAGCGCTGAACCTGAATTTGAATGCGGAGATGTTCAATCAGTTCGAGTCTGGAAAATTCCACGGCTCGGCGGGAGATACAATTCCGCAGGCTTAGTCCTGAATCTGCAATCTGGATGAGAGCTTAAAGTTGTACTTGAACCCTGGTTCTGAGGAGATTCTTGGGACTGGGGTTTGTTGGCTTTGCGCGGCCGGCGAGGTCGGAATTAAGAGCGAAGACCTCTTTGACTTGAAGGACCTTCGCTCCGAGAGTTTCACTCCGAGGCCAACAAATTGGCGAAAATGTCAGTTTATTGGCCTCGGGGTGAAAGCCCTTGGAGTAAAGCTCTCGGGGCGAAGGCCTTGGGTTTAAAGCCATAAAAAGAACCTTCAATCAAAGCTCAGCCGAATTTCCCAAAACCATTGGAACGCACGGCCCACATGACAACCACAGACCCCACAGCTCGAGAAAACCAACCAAGCCCCAAGTCCAGCCTCTGTTGCTGAGCATACTCAGACTCCGTAGAATAATCTGAGAGACGGAGATCCGAGCAAAATGGCGAAGAAACCTTGGTGTGAAATTGAGATTTCGGGATTGAAGGTCAAAATTGATCGCGATGATCTTGAAGCTGTGCAATCCAAAAAATGGCGAGTCACCCAGAGCACCACCGGGCGGCCGCGGGTTGTGACTTCGGTTCGCACCAAAGAGGGTGTTCGCAGCCTGACGCTTGGCAAATTTTTGATGAATCCGCCCGAGGGAAAACAGGTTTATCCTCGCAGGTTCAATGAAGGCTTGGATTATCGTCGCGATAATTTGGTGGTTTGCACCGTTGGCGAAAGACAGCGCTTGCTTCCGAAGCGTCGCGTGGAGACTTCGTCGAAATATCGTGGGGTTTCTTATCAAAAATCCACCGGCAAGTGGCGCGCAGGAATTCAGGTCGAAGGAAAAACCGTGAATTTGGGAGAGTTCGATTCCGAGCACGATGCCGCCCTGGCTTACAACAAGGCGGCTCGGCAGTACTTTGGCGATCTGGCCTACCAAAATTCGGTCGGCCGAAAAATGTCCGATCGCTAAAGATTATTTTTTCGCAGCCGGCGCTTTATCTTTCACCGCTTCGCCTTCGATTTCGATCATCACTTCATCGCTGACCGTAAGACCGCCTTTATCTAAGGTTTTGTTCCAGTTGATACCCCAGTCTTTGCGATTGATTTTACCGGTCAGACCGAAACCCACTTTTTCATTTCCCATTGGATCTGTCACGGATCCACCGTACGTCAGATCCAAAGTCGCAGGCTTCGTCACCCCACGCATGGTCAGCTGACCGGAAACTTTCACCGCTTCGTCTTTTTTCACCGTGACTTTGTCCGCGGTGAATTTCATTTCCGGATTTTTCTTCACGTCGAAGAAATCTGGCGACATCAGGTGCTCGTCACGCTTCTTTTCGTTGGTGTCGATGCTGGCGGGGTCGATTTTGATTTCGATCTTCGAAGCTTCATTGGTTTTCTCGTCAAAGTTGAAGCTTCCTTCAAACTTGTTGAAGCGGCCTTTCACTTTCGAAACCACCAAGTGTTTCACCGAAAAGCCGACCACCGAATGGACCGGGTCCATTTTGTAGGTCGCCGCAAATGTAGAAGAAGCAAAAGCCAAGCTCAAAAGTCCAGGCAAGATGAGTTTTTTCATTCGAGTGTCTCCTTTGTTGAAACTCGAGGTCAGTATAAGACGGGCTCGGTTTGACTCAAGATTTTTTTCCTCTACACTAATAGTCATGAAGGCACTTGTTTTATCCGGAGGCGGCGCACGCGGCGCTTACCAAGTTGGAGTCCTAAAGGCGATCGGCGAAATCGCTGCCGAAAATCAATTGCAAAACCCTTTCGGCGTTTTCTGCGGAGTCAGCGCCGGCGCGATCAACGCCGCTTTCATGGCAAGCCAGTGCCATGACTTCTTTCGCTCGACACAAATGATGGTCGACCTTTGGGCTTCCTTAACATCCGATCAGGTTTTTAAGACCGATATGATCTCGCTTGGAAAAACGGGATTGAAATGGATGGGTGAGCTTTCTTTCGGCGGTTTTGCGAATCCCACCGAAGGCCGTGCACTTTTGGATACGGAGCCTTTGTTTCATTTGATCGAAAAAAATTTAGATCTGAATCAAATCCATAAAAACCTGGATGCCGGAGTTTTCAAAGCGGTCGCCCTTTCGGCTTTGGATTATCAGACATCGGAAACAATCACCTTCGTACAAGGCGATCCGGAGCTTCCCAGCTGGAACAAACCACGCAGACGTTCCGAGCGCACGGTGATCGAAGCGCAGCACGTGCTGGCCAGCAGCTCGATTCCCTTGCTGTTTCCGTCAACGCAAGTGGGAGATCGTCATTTTGGCGATGGGTGTGTGCGAAACTTGGCCCCGCTGGGACCCGCTTTGTACCTAGGGGCGAATGAGCTTTTGGTCATCGGCGTGCGCATGCCGAACGAAGTAACACCCGAACACGTCGGCGCCTCGAAAACCCCGAGTGTGGCAAAAGTGGCCAACGTGATTTTGAATTCGGTTTTGCTGGACGGAATCGAAGTCGACGTTGAAAGACTTCGTCGCATCAACGAGTTCCTGCGCCGGGTGCCGACCCAACATCAAGCCAATTTGAATTTCCGTCCGGTGAATGCGCTTTTCATCAGCCCGTCCCGCGATATCGGAAAAATCGCGGCGCAAATGTCATCGCAGCTTCCGCGCGTGATTCGCTATTTACTGAAAGGTCTGGGACCTTTAAGCGAAGCTTCCGAGATCATCAGCTATCTGCTGTTTGAAAAAGATTTTATGCTCAGTCTGATCGACATGGGTTACGAAGATGCCCTGGCTCAGAAGGACGAGATCACTAGATTTCTACTTGAATCCCGACCTCAATCACTTGATTGGGAGGGATTTTAAAGAAGGCCGTCGGTCTTTCGGCGTTTCTGGCCATGAAGGCAAAGATCTTCTCGCGCCATACGCTTAACGTCGGATCACCGGTCGGTAAGATCGTCTCACGCCCCAAAACAAATGTAGTCTCTTGAATCGGGAACGGCATCCCGCGCTCGCGACAAGCTTCCAAAATGTGTTTGATCTTCGGGATTTCGGTGAAACCATAGTTCGCGATGATGCGATAAAACTGTGGCGCCAGTGGCTCGATCTGCACGCGGTCTCGTTTATTCACAAATGGAACTTCCAAAGTTTTAATCGTGAGAATCGCAATCTGCGAGTGCATGACCTTATTGTGTTTCAGATTATGCAAAAGCGGCACCGGTACACCCCAGGTGTCGCCCGTCATGTAGATGGCCGAACCTTCAACCCGGCGAGGCGGGGTCACCCCCAGCATGGAAATAAAATCGGTCATCGGGATCGAGCGAGCCTTCAGACGCTCGGCCAAAATCTTTCGCCCTTTCGCCCAGGTCGACATCAGCAGGTAAACGATCCCACCGATCACCAGCGGCACCCAGCCACCATCGGTGACTTTCACCACGTTCGTGACAAAGAAAGAAAAATCGAAAATCAGAAAAAATCCAAAGAGCGCACTGGCCTTCACCCGACCCCACCCCCAAGTTTTACGAGCCACCTCGTAAGCCAAGAAGGTCGTGATCATCATGGTTCCCGTCACCGCAATCCCGTAAGCCGAAGCCAAGGCGCTGGACGTGCGGAATGAAATCACAAGCCAGATCACACCGGCGCACATCGTCCAGTTGATAAACGGAATGTAGATCTGGCCGATCTCGCGGCTGGAGGTGTGCACGATCGCAAGACGCGGGCAATACCCCAGCTGCACCGCCTGCTTGATCAAAGAAAACACACCTGAAATCAAAGCTTGCGATGCGATCACCGAAGCTGCGGTCGACAGCACCACCAAAGGCCACAAAGCCCATTTGGGTGCCAGCATGAAAAATGGGTTTGAAATCGCTTCGGCATTTTGCAGCAGCAAAGATCCTTGCCCGAAGTAATTTAAAACCAAAGCGGGCATCGCGAGCAAAAACCATCCAAGCTTAATCGGCTTGCGTCCAAAATGGCCCATGTCCGCATACAAAGCTTCCCCACCCGTACACACCAGGAAAACGGATCCCAAAATAAAGAATCCCGCAAGCCCGTTGGTCATAAAAAATTGATACGCCCAGAATGGATTCAAAGCCGACAGAACAAAAGGATTCTCTAAAATGCTGGTCAACCCCAGAAGACCAATGCTGACAAACCAAATGGAAATAATCGGCCCGAACACAACGCCGATCCGACCTGTTCCGAAAAACTGCAGCAGAAACAAAATCGCGATCACACCCATGGTGATCGGTACGATGTAAGGCTCGAAAATAGGTGTCACCAGCTTCAAGCCCTCAACGGCCGACAACACGGTGATGGCGGGCGTGATCATGCCATCACCAAAAAGCAAAGCCGCACCAAAGAGCCCCAGTGCCGTCACCATCCAGCGCCGACGAGAATTGGGACTGACGTGAAACTTTTGCGAAGCCAAGGCCATCAAAGACAAAATACCGCCTTCGCCCTTATTGTCAGCGCGCATGACAAACATCATATACTTGAAGCTGACAACCAGAGTCAGTGCCCAAAAAATCAGCGACAAAATCCCAAAAATATTTTCTTGAGTGACCGGAAAATGCCCGTGAACAAAGCATTCCCGAAGGGCGTAAAGAGGACTTGTTCCGATATCACCGAACACCACTCCCAAAGCTCCCAGAGCCAGGTACCACAACCGAGCACCGGTTGCGGGTTTATGAGCGGCCTGCGAGTGTGAAGATTCGATGAAAGCCTCCTGAAGACTCCATTAAAAAAGAATTCAAAAAAAAAGTCACCTCGTATTCTTAAGGCTAAAGTCTTGGGGCGCTTGGACATCTGCCAAATTCCTGGTCACAATGGAGGGAAGCATCAATTTTGCCACCGAAGGAGTCAGCCATGAGCCAGGTCTTAATTGCAGTCGTCGATGACGAAGTCGACTTGCTGGAAAACTTCAAACTCCTGCTGGCGGACCAATTCGAAGTCGAAGCTTTCTCTTCGCCGTTTGACTTCCTGAAAGCCTTGCCAGACTTGCAAAAGCGTGGACTTCGCCTTTTGATCACCGACTTTAAAATGCCGCGCATGAATGGCCTGGAGATGGTGCAAAAAGCCCAAGCTCTGGATCCCTCTTTGCCCTTTCTGATTCTTTCCGGATTTTTGGATAAAAAAACCGTGATGGACGCGGTCGATTTAGGTGTCTTTCGCCTGCTGGAAAAACCCTGCCAACCTGATGAACTTTTCAGCAGCATCGACCAGGTTCTAACCGAATCCGAACTTCATATCGTGCGCCAGGAGATTCGCGAAATCACCTCGCAGCTGCGCGAGCTTTACAGCACCGTTCGATTGACCTTGATGCAGTATATTCCGGAAGAAACCCTGGAGCGTCTGGTGATCGATCCGTCGAGTGAAACCGAAACCAAAAAGATGAGTTTTGATGATTTACTTGAAAACCTAGAGATGCGACTGGATCGCCTGCTCGCGTCCGAGAAAGTGATGAACGATCTTGCCGACCAGCGGAACAAGAAACCGGCCTAGTAGGAGTCGAACCATTAACGCCACCGAGACCCAGAAAAGCGCGGATTCAACTGAGAAGAAAGAAGAGACATCGTCGATCTTCATTTTGAAGGCGCTTCCCACTTCTTTGACCCAAGCGGAAACCTTTTTGCGCAATCGCAATTGGGTGGTCGGAAGCAGCACCAATCTGCGCGAAGCTTTGGCTTACATCATTCAAAAAAATCCGCAGTACGTTTTAATCACCGCCGATCACCCGAATAAAAAAGTGCGCATGCTTCCCAAAATGCTGGTGCAAGCCTTTCCGGTTCGCATTATCGGCTTTGCGGAAAAAGGCTCCGGAAATTCGACCAAATTTCTGCAAGAGATGAATCTGGAATACAATCTCTACCCGCCGGTCTCGGGTCCCGCCATCGAGCGCATGGTTTTAAAGATCAAAAAAGACGAAGAGCAAAGAGCGCAGGAAGCGGCAGTGGCCAGAACCCGGGCCGAAAACGGCGAAACGGCAGGCGACGATCTGATCACTTTCAAAGGTGATGCAGCTTCGCCAGATGCCGCCCGCGCTTCTTTCGAGCAAGCACGCGCCGCTTTAAGCCAGCTCATCAGCACCGGAGGCGAAGGCAGTGACGATCCCGCGATCGTCGGCGGCGAAGGAGGCGCAAACCCACACGGCGCAGCCTATATGCCAAACGCTTCGAATGCGGATCCGAATTCAAATCCAAATTCAGGTCCGGCTTACACCGGATCCGCTTTGGGATCGGGCTCTTCAGCAGCCGGCGAAGGCGCAGTCCGCACCGGCTTTGGCAGTTCATCTGCAGGTCCAGGATCCGGACAAGGATCCGGAAACGCCAGCGGAATGGGAACACCATCGTCGTCGGGTCGCCCAACCCCTACTGATCCCCGCCAAGGGGGTATCGGTCACGGAAAATCCGGCGGAACTTCCGGAGCCTTTGATCCGAACAATCCGAGTTCACAAGGAGGCTCTCGAGGCGGCTTCGATTCCGGTCCCGGGTTTTCTGGATTTAACAATGCTGGTGGCGGACGCGGACCAAACACCACAAATCCCAACAACCCTTCAAGTGGTGCTTTAGGTTCCGGCAGCCCCCTCCCCAACGGAGCTCGCGGGGGTATCGGTCACGGTGACTCGCAGCCGGTTGGAACAAATAGCGGCGACAGTCCTCAAAATAGCTCAAGTGATTCTTCAACTGGCGAATCCGGGTCTGGCGGACGCGGCTCCCGCCAGAAATCGACTCCGATCATGGAGTCCGAATACGTCCCCAAATCTCAACGTGCCCCCTATCGCATGCGCCAAGAAAAAGAACCCAAACCGAAAAGCGAGACCCAGTCCCTGTTTATTCGTGGCTCAGAAAAGGCCTTGAAAGATTCGACGAATTTAGTCGGCGAAGACAAAGCGGAAGAAATTCAAAAATCTTCAAATATGGCCTGCATCTCCGTCGAAAGTCCGCGCTTTTCCGGGTATTTGGTCTGCGCCATGGGCCGAGACCGAAAAATCGATCCAGCGTTTATGGATACGATCCAGCGCCGGCTGTTCCAGTTTTTGAAAGAAAATGGCGAAGACGTCAAAGATCAGAAATCCATGCAGCTTAAACTGCAAGAGGTGGATTTCACCGCCTGGACGCTTGAGCAGGCCGAGTTTTTGAAAAAATCCGTGCATGACGGTGATGAAATCGCCATCGCCTTCTTCCCGACAAAGATCAAAGATGACGAGTTGAAAGCTTCCGTTTCAAAGAAGATGCTGATGATTCAGCTCAATGATCTGGAAAGCGATGCGGTGGTCGAGTTCGATCTGTATATTTTTATGCCCGAGAACAACAAGTACCTGCTGTACACCCCGCAAGGCCGGCCTTTTGACGGCAAACAAAAAGACCGTCTGAAAACCAAGGGTGTCACCCATATGCATCTGAAAAATGAAGCGGCCCCTTCGCTGAAAAAGTACCGCGCCCAGAATTTCTTAAACGATAAGATCGCAAGTTACAAAAACGCGCAGAAAAAACCGGCTTAAAATTTTAAGCTTTTGCCGCCGCCATCTCGCGCTTTTTCTTTAAAATCGAGTTCGCATCGATCTCTTGTGACTGCAAAGCCTTGCAGAATTTTTGAAAACCCACGACCTGATCTTTCAAAAGCTGAGCGCTGACCGGCTCGATAATCTGTCCGTCCTGCAGTGTTTTAAAGATATTCATCAAAAACACGCGCTGAGGATGCTGAAAGGCATTTCGATAAGCCATGATCTGCTGCAGATGCTCGATCGGGCGAAGACCGCCGAAAATCCCACCTAGACCGACAAAACAAACCGGACGCGCTTCGAAACTGTCAGGGAAAATCCAGTGATCGATAAAGTATTTCAAAGCCCCCGGCAGCGAGCCATTGTATTCAGGCACCACGAAGATCAGTCCTTCGGCGGCGTTCACTTTCGCCACCGCTTGCTCCCAGGTTTGATGCAACCCCTTGCCGCCGTAATGATGACCGGTCAGATGCTCGAACGGCAGATCGATCAAATCTAAAATCTCAACCTTTTCGCCGTTTTCGGCATAAAGCTTCTGGATCAGGTTTGAGACTTGGCGACTGCGAGAATTGGGACGATTGGTTCCTGAGATAATGTACTTCACTTTTGGCTCCTAAAGGGTCATGCTAATCTTGAGTATGACAGAATTAAAGTGGTTTTTACTGACGGACGGCCTTGTCACAGGTCCTTTTAACAAAGACGATATCGAAGCGCGCCTGACTTTGGCGTCAAGCCCCCTGATTTGGGGCCGTGGTTCGGTCGAGTGGATGGGGCCCGACCGCTGGAAACAGTTTCTAAAAGACGCCAGCAACGAAGCGATGAAAGCCAAAGGCGGTGCCGACAGACTGTGGAAGATTCGGATCGCCGGACAAGAGTTAAAACCCATGCATCACGATCAGATGATCGATTTCCTGCGCACGCAAAAAGATTACAGCGAAATTCAAATTTGGACCGAAGGTTACGCCGATTGGAAAGATATTTACCAGATCCATAAAATCATGGACGAGCTGGGCGTGTCTCGCCGTCAGCATCCGCGCGTTCCGATCATGGGAACTTTAACTTGCGAAGGGGCGACCGGAAATTTAACCGCACGAGTCCTTTCCGTCAGCGAAGGCGGCTTGGGCGTGACCGATGCGCCACAGATGAAGATCGGCGAGAAATTCAAAACAATTTTGAAAAGCCCCAATCTCTATGCCCCGATTCACGCGACTGCCGAAGTGGTCTACATCGGAAACGATGGTTATGCCGGGATGAAATTCGTGAGCCTGCACCCAGAATCAAAAAGCGCGATCATCGAATACGTGCGAAAATTCACCGATCTCAAGCGCGGAACTTAAAATCCGCGCACGCCCCGCGTGCGATCCTTCCGGCTGTGAAATCCAGGCTCCACAATCACGGCGAAGCCGGCCGCCTTTAAGGATCGCTTCAAGACACCTGTGCAAGCATAAGTCGCAAAGACCGATTTTTCAGCACAAGCTTGGTCAAAGAATCTCAGCAAGAAATCTTCACTCCACAAATGCGGAGAAGTTTTCGAACTGAAGGCATCATAGAAAACAAATTCATATCTTTGTTTCGCTTTAAAGTCGGGGGTCAGACTTCCCTGCAGATCCCAAGATTTTTGCCGGCAGGCTTCTTTGAGCCAGTTTTGAATCGCATTTTTCGGCGGACAACCCGGCGTTTTCTGGAAAAACTGCCACAACTCTTCGTAGATCGAAGTTTCCGCCTTGTCAGAAAGCCACAACAGGAACTGAGACCGAAGGACCTCTTCAGACTCGAAGCTCAGAAGATGAAAATCCGCCGGGGAGATTTGCGACTTCAGTGCTTCGCAAGCAACAAGAATTTCATTATAGCCAAGCCCAAGCCCCACGGACACGGCCGATCTGGCTCCTTTTGCTATAACTTCGCGCAAAGGATCGCCATAAATCTGCTGAGTCTCGGTATAAGCGCCGCCACGATGGTGCATGGTCTCTTGATTTTCATGAGCAAGCCATCGGAGCGTGGGGCTTTTATCCTCGGTGATAAAAACTTCGTAGTGATGTTTTTTCCAGAAATCTTGCATGGATAAGGACCCTTTTAACACGAGAGATTGACGGATGGCAGAAGTCTTTGAGACACCTGAAATCTGCATGGAAAAAGGCTGGCTCGGTTTGCCATACCGACCTATTTCAGAGTTCTACAACCAACGCTTCGGTGGGAAGGTTTATAAAATCCCCGTGAGCGTCGTTGACGATTGCCCGAACCGCCGAGGTCTAAAGGGCATGCAGACCTGCGTCTTTTGTGACGTTTGGGGATCAGCCGCCAAATCTGAAAGCGTGACCATGGGGCTTCGCGATCAGATCGAAAAATACCAGCAAGCCATTTTCAAAAAATACAAAGCTGAAAAATACCTGGTCTATTTCCAAGCCTACACCAACACCTTCACGAAACTGGATGCGCTGAAAATCAATTTCGAAACAGCGCTGTCATATCCTTTCGTCAAAGGCCTGGTCGTGGGCACCCGTCCGGACTGCCTTTCCAAAGGTGTGATGGATTTCTGGAACGAATATCACGCCCGATCTTTCGTGGCCGTTGAGCTCGGGGTCCAGAGCTTCTTTGACGATCAATTGGTGTTCATGCGCCGGGGTCACACGCGTGATCAAAGTATCAAAGCCATCGAAAAAATCGCCAAAGAAACGAACGTCGATTTGGGAATCCACTTGATGTTCGGCCAACCGGGCGAAACAGACGAGCAGATCATTGAAACCGCCCGAATCTGCAACAACCTGCCGATCACAAATATCAAACTGCACAACCTGCACGTTTTAAAAGACACGCCACTTGAGCAGATCTTCCACAACGGCGAATTCACGCCGATCGAGCGCGAGCCTTACGCCCAGCGAGTGCAACTTTTCCTGGAGCATCTTTCACCCCGCATTTACGTGCACCGCTTAGCGGCCTTCGCTTCGCGATGGGACGAACTGGTCGCACCCAGCTGGGTTTCAGATAAGATGGGAACGCATCAGTATATGATCGATTTCTTGCGCGAGCGCCGAAGCTTTCAAGGCAAAGCCATGTCTCGTCAGCAACTGACCCCCGAAGAGCTTTGGATCTGGAAAGACATGGAGCTTCGCGGGCACCCGCAGGAATCAAGCTTGCTGGCGCCACTTTTCTGATCAATTAATTCCGGAACTCGAGCCCGACGAGCCAGAAGGCTCCTTCGTTGTGGTAACCCCGAGATTCTTCGTAGCGCTGGCCGAAGACGTTCGATCCGCGCGTGTAGACCGACATCTGGTCTTGGAACTCGTAAGACGCGAAAAGATTCGTCACCGTGTACGCGTCCAGACTTCCGTACGTCGAGCTGGGCGTGAGCGGTGGGAACGTCTGGCTGAATCGATCCAAACGCTCGCCAATCATGATCACTTCAGCTCCCAGATCGGCTTTGAGCCAAGTCTTGGCGACGCGAAGACTTGCCGTTTTCAAAGGTCTTCGCAAAAGCCACTGGGCATTTTCAACATCCCAAGGCTCTTGGTATCCCACCGCCACGTCCGCACGGATTTTTGAAAGAGTTTGATAGGTGTACTGCGCTTCACCGCCACGAGTGATGGCGCGAGAGACGTTATAATATTGATTTTTCCCGCCCACGCTTTGCGAGGTGATCAGATCCGAGAAATGCGTTTCAAACAGCGAGATCGAAAGCGCTTGCTGATCGCCGATTTTCTCTTCGAAAGATACGGTGTAGGTTTGTGCCTTTTCAGGTTTCAGGTCTGGGTTTCCATAGGTCGGGCTGCTGGTTTGAAACAAAGAGGGTGCTTTAAATCCGGTCGAGTACTCGAGCTTGAGCATTTCAAAGAAGCTGATACCAGCTTGATAGCTTTCCGCATGATCGGCTTTTTTATAGTAATCCGTGCGAATCCCTGCTTCAAACAAGATCCCTGGTGTCAGGTCCACGTTTCCTTTCATAAAGATGCCTTTTTGCTCGTTGAAAGCATTGATCTTTTCAACGCCGTAAGAGCGATTCAGGAAATCCTCTTTTGAGTAACTGAGCCCCAAAAACCAATGCCAGTTTTCACGCTCAACCAAAGCCATCTCGTAGCGGACTCCAACCAAAGCGGAACCATACTTATCATCGCTTGCCAGGACAGGCTCGCGCTCGATAAAGCTGCGCTCAGCGACTTGATAACTTGCCAGCAATTTTGGTCGAAGTTCGTAGCTTTTCCCGCTCCAACCCAGCATCAGGTTTTTAATATCGACTTCCGATACAAAATTTTTCGCATCGATCGCCGTGTAATTCGTAAAGCCCGGTGGCGTGAACTGAGTGTTGGTGATCTGATTGCGATCATTGAGTTGCCCCAATTTCGCAAAGAAATCGGAATCACCTTGGTGCAGATAACCCACTTCCCCGCTCCAAAGCTTGCCACGGTAAGTTTCTTCCGAGCCCAACATCGGCGAGCGGTTGTCTTTTTCAGACCCTTGAGCGCGAGCCAAGACGGCATCATGATCACCCAAAGGTTGCAAGCCGTAAGCGCTGGCCTTTTTATAGTTGCGCATTCCTGCTTCGATGGTGGCACTTTGATGTTTTTCGATTTCTTTCGGGAAGGTTTCAATTTTAATCACACCCGTCAAGGCCTGACCGCCGTACCAAACCGACTGTGATCCTTTGATGATCTCAATCCGGCGAATGCTTTTGATATCGATCTCATTGAGATTCATCGTTCGCTGCACCGTCGAAGCATCGTAAAACGGCAGACCGTCGACCAAAATCAGAATATGCCCCGAATCCCCGCCACGAAGATAGATCGATCCTGGCTGAAGATTCGAAGTCGAAACCGCGATATTCGCCTGGGTTGATAACAATGTCGTGATATTCGGAGCGCGGCTTTTCTGGATCGCCGCTTCATCCAAAATGATTTTACTGGTGGAACTGAAAGATCGGTCTTCGATCACCGTTTCGGTTTGCACCACCGACTTTTCAATCGGCGCATCCGCTGGGGCTGCAGTCGCATCTTGTGCTGATGCAGCATGGGAGAGAATCAAAGAAAATCCAAACAATAAAAAAACATTGAGCTTCAAGCCGTCCTCCAAAATGGGTCACAATGACAATATCTAGTGAAGATCTAGTACGTCGGCCCGAAAAGTGAAAGGGCGAATTTTTCTGCTGAATTTAAATTCACCTTCACCTTGTCAATCTCACTTGCCTTGCAACAAGAAAAAATCGCGACTGCTTTTTGTTTAAGCAGAATTTCATTTCTTGTAAGACAAGACAGAATTGTCGCAGCGTGAAGTCGGGGTCCAATTGGTTTTTGCGACTAGACCTAGGTTTTATGCTTAGAGAAAACGCAGAGACGCTCATTTTGTTATCAGTCAAATTATGTCAAAGGATTTCAAGGTGATGCGCATTTCGTAAGCAAAACCAGTTTTTTTCTGAAAAAACTTTGGAAAATCTTCTTGCCGCCGGCATTCGATTTCATTAGCGTTGATATCAAGAGATAGGGACTTAGGATCGAGTCTTGAGCGGATGACCACTAGATCTAGTGAACGCATCCCGGATGAAGAAAGCTTGAAAAAACAAAATCATCTGTGGAAATGCAAAACTAGACCTGGACCTGGAAATCCAAGATCGCTGCCCGGATGGCAACCCGATCTCTGACAAACAGCATTGTTTTGACTGCTGAGAGAAATTTAGGAATTTAAAAACGAAAAGAGAAAAAGAGCGCTCTGGTTCCAATTCAGAACGCAAAAAGCAAAGACGGATGGTATATCAACCTTCTTTCTTTGCGGGGGTCTTTTTGTCTTTTCAACAACAATTTGGAAGCTATTAGAGGGGAACAAATATGCTTCAAACAGAGTCCATCGGACAGGGCTACTCATCTTCAAACTTCAACTCGGCGGACGGAGACAACCACCCGCACGTGATGCGAGTTCGCAAACGTGACGGGACACTGGAACCCGTTGACGTCACGAAAATCGTCGAGCGCGTGACTGGCTGCTGCTACGGTATCGCTCACGTTGATCCACTTCGCGTTGCAACCAAAGCGATCAGCGGTCTTTATGATGGCGCAACCACAAAAGAGCTGGATAACCTTTGCATTCAAACCGCGTCTCTTTTGATCGGCGAAGAGCCCGAATATTCACGCCTGGCGGCCCGTCTGCTGGCGATCTATATTGATGAAGAAGTTCGCTCGCAAAAGATCCAAAGCTTTGCCGATAGCATTTCTTTCGGCTTCCAAGCGGGTCTGGTTGGCGAATCGACGGCGAAATTCGTCGAAAAAAACAAAGCCGCCTTGTCAGCCGCGATCGAACCTTTCCGGACGGATCGTTTCGAATATTTCGGTCTGCGCACGGTGTACGACCGTTATCTTTTGAAAAATCCAAAAAGCCGTCAGGTTTTTGAAACGCCGCAGTATTTCTTTATGCGCGTGGCTTGCGGTCTTGCACAAAGTGTTGACGAAGCGGTCGAGTTCTATCGCTTGATCTCTTCTCACGATTATTTGGCGTCAACCCCGACCTTGTTCAATTCGGGAACTTTGCGTCCGCAAATGTCATCTTGTTACCTGTGTGAATCACCAGACGATGACCTGCGCTCGATCTATGACAAATACACAGATATCGCTTTGCTTTCAAAATTTGCGGGCGGGATCGGTGTCGCTTTCCACCGCGTGCGCGCTCGCGGTTCTTTGATCAAAGGAACCAACGGCCACTCGAATGGTGTGATCCCATGGCTAAAAACCATGGACAGCTCGGTTGCGGCCGTCAATCAAGGCGGAAAACGCAAGGGTGCGGCCTGCGTGTATTTGGAAACTTGGCACGCGGATATCGAGGAGTTCTTAGAGCTTCGCGATAACACGGGCGATGAAGCCAAGCGCACTCACAATTTGAATTTGGCCAACTGGGTTCCGGATCTTTTCATGAACCGCGTGGAAGCCGATGCGATGTGGTCTTTGTTTGATCCTCGTCAGGTCCCGCACTTGGTCGATCTTTTCGGTGAAGAATTCGAAAAAGCATACGCTCAAGCTGAGGCGGAAGGAAAATTCGTTCGCCAAATCAAGGCGCGCGAGCTGTACAGCCGCATGATGAAGACTTTGGCTCAGACCGGTAACGGCTGGATGACATTTAAAGATGCATCCAACGTCAAGTCGAACCAAACCGGCCTACCTGAAAACGTCATCCATCTCTCGAATCTTTGCACCGAGATCTTGGAAGTCACTTCGAACAAAGAGACCGCGGTGTGCAACTTGGGTTCTGTGAACCTGTCTCGTCACATCGTCAACGGTCAGTTCGACTTTGAAAAATTGGCGAAAACCGTTCGCACGGCCGTGAAGTATCTGGACCGCGTGATCGATATCAACTTCTACCCGATCCAAACGGCGGAAAGCTCAAACAACCGCTGGAGACCTGTCGGTCTTGGCATCATGGGCTTGCAAGATGCCTTCTTCCAATTGAAGCTTCCGTTCGATGCTCCAGAAGCACGCGAACTGTCGCGCAAGATTCAAGAAGAGATCTATTACAATGCCCTGGTGACTTCGAACGAACTGGCGCAGAGACATGGTGCCCACCCGTCTTTCCAAGAAACGAAAGCGGCCAAAGGCATCATGCAGTTTGATCTGTGGAACGTTCAACCGGCGGATCAAAGCCGTTGGAACGCTTTGCGCGAAAAAATCAAAGCGCACGGCCTTCGCAACTCGTTGATGATTGCCATTGCTCCGACAGCGACAATCGCGTCGATCGTCGGCTGCTATGAAGCGACCGAGCCGCAAGTTTCAAACCTGTTCAAACGCGAAACTTTGTCGGGCGAATTTATGCAGATCAACCGTTACCTGGTTTCAGAATTGAAAACTTTGGGACTGTGGAACGAAGATCTTCGCAACGAAATCAAACTGGCGGAAGGCTCGATTCAAGATATCGCGTCGATCCCACCGGCTTTGAAAGAAATTTTCCGTACGGTTTGGGAAGTGCCGATGAAATCCCTGATCGAAATGGCCGCCGACCGCGGAGCTTACATTGACCAGTCTCAATCTTTGAACCTGTTCATGGAGTCTCCGACAATCGGGAAGCTGTCTTCGATGTATATGTACGCTTGGAAACGTGGAATTAAGACGACTTATTATCTGCGCTCACGTCCAGCCACTTCGATCGCAAAAACGACGGTGAAACGATCTTCGACAGCTGCGGCTGCCGGAACATCGGCTCAACCCGCGATGATTGCGACGGAGGCGGCGGCAGCGACAGAAGCAGCCGTGACTGAGAAAAAGGTCTACTCTGACAGCGAAGCCATTGCGTGTTCACTTGAAAACCCTGAAGCCTGCGAAGCTTGCCAATAGGAGCCTGACGTTATGATTCTCAATCCTGGATTTGATTTAACCCTGCGCCCAATGAAGTACCCCGTTTTCTACGAAATGTTTAAAAACGGGATCAAGAACACCTGGACCGTCGATGAAGTCGATTTCTCGACGGACTTGGTGGACCTGCACCAAAAAATGACTCCGGCCGAGAAACATTTGATTTCTCGTCTGGTGGCTTTCTTTGCAACAGGTGATTCGATCGTTGGTAACAACCTGGTCTTGAACCTTTACAAACACATCAACTCGCCCGAGGCTCGTTTGTACCTGTCTCGCCAGTTGTTTGAAGAAGCGATTCACGTACAGTTCTATCTGACACTTTTGGACACTTACATTCCAAATCCAGATGAACGCGCAAAAGCGTTTGCCGCCATCGACAACATCCCAAGCATTCAGAAGAAAGCCCAGTTCTGCTTTAAGTGGATTGATTCCATCAACGAGCTGGACACTTTGAACACGGTCGAAGATCGCCGCAAGTTCCTGATGAACTTGATCTGCTTCGCAAGCTGCATTGAAGGCCTTTTCTTCTTCGCTGCTTTTGCGTACGTGTATTTCTTGCGTTCAAAAGGATTGCTGGCGGGTCTTGCGACGGGAACCAACTGGGTTTTCCGTGACGAGAGCATGCACATCGCTTTCGCCAACGAAGTCATCAATACCGTTCGCAAAGAAGAACCCGAGCTTTTCAACGAGCAAATGAATGAGATGATCATTCAGATGATGGAAGATGCGATCGACTGCGAAATGGCTTTCGCGAAAGACATTTTGGATCACGGCGTTGCCGGTCTTTCACTGAAAGACATGCGCCAGTATCTGGAATTCGTCGCCGACCAACGTTTGGAAGCGCTTCACATTGCCCCTCGGTACAATGTGAAAAATCCGTTCCCGTTCATGGAGCTGCAAGACATGCAAGAGCTTGCCAACTTCTTCGAGCGTCGGGTTTCCGCCTACCAGATGGGCGTGACCGGCACGGTCGCTTTCGACGAAGCTTTCTAAAAAGGCCCAGCCCGACAGGGCGCAGCCTTTTCTGCTTTAAAGGAGTCGCTTGAAGCGAAAGTTTTGGATTCTTTATTCTCTGATTCTCGTCATCTGCACGGTGACAGGATTTCTCATCGGAGCTTTTCCAGAAACCTGGCAAAAGCTCCGGGGACGAAGCCAGGATAAAATTCTTTTACTCACATCTGATTCGCGACTGATCCCGAAGCAATTCATTCAAGATTTCGAAAAAGCCACTGGCAAAACGGTGCAGGTCAAAAGCATCGAAAGCTACCATCTCTTTCGCACCGAAGCTCAAAACGTCGATCTCTTATTCGCTCCCTTAGCTTGGCTCGGAAGCTTTCCGGATATTCTTTCCGAACCACCCGAGCTTCCACGAATGATGAACTTGCTTTCATCCGACTTTGCAAGTCTCAGACTGGATCTTCGTTATTTCTTTCCCCTTCTTTGGCAAACGGTCGACTCGGGCGCAAGTTCACAAGACCGCAAAACGCATTTGCAAATCTGGGGATTTGCAACCCCGCTGGATTCCGCAGGTTCGCCACAAGATTTGATTTTTTTCTTAAGCGAAAACAAAAGCCGCCTGGTCGAATGGGCAAAAGTCACCGATTTGAAATTCACATTGAAATCAACGGACCAGATTGCAGATTTCCCAGAAGCCCAGAAGGCTTCGCATCTGCGGGATATCCCTTTACCAAGACTTGTGATCGATCAAAAGCTTGAAGCGGTTACCACGCCGGGGCTTTGAGAGTTTTTCTCTCGGGCTTTGTGGCTCTTCGCGTATCATGTGGGCCGTGCGTCCTGCAATCGGGCTGGGCGCCCCCGGCCTCACCCGGCCCGAAGCCCGAGCCAGGCGGCGCCGTTTAGCTGCGCCTCCGCGGGCGAACCCGCGACCGCCGGCCATCCGAACCCGCGATTCCGATGGCTTGGGGGAATTCACTCATAGATTTTTGTTGCGCTGATGCCCTCAGAGAAATGACTTCCAACTGGGAGTCATTTCTCTGAGGGGGCTTCAGACACCTGCCTCACAAAGTTCGGAACCAGCTGGTTCCAGACTTTGTGAGGGGGACTTAAAGACCCACCTCAAAGACTTGGATACCCGTGGTTGTGTGGATGGTGGACGAACGCATTTTTTTGCTAAATTTCACTCTCAGGCGCCGTCTTAGAAAAAGAAAGCCCTCAAATCCAAAGCCAGACTCACCCAAGCATTCGTATTCTGATTTTGTCCCCTAATTTTAGACAAGGCGGCCGGGGGCGCCTAGCCACGAGGGCCGTCTTGCAGCCTTCGCGGCCGGCCAGGCACACGGACGGATGCACCAGCGTTTACACCAGGCACCGCTGTGACGAGTAATCCGAAGAATAGAAGCAACGCCCAAGAATCAACACTCCAACTCTAAAATTTCTCTGAAATTACGGACAAGAATTCGTGGCCCAAGCGATCTGGAAGAAACGCTCGAAGCTTGCTTTGGTGTCGCGGACTTCGGCGCCGCTTGCGTTGTAGGTGACCAGTTGGCCCTTTAAACGATAGGTGCTTTGTGATTGATAACGGTAGGCTGCACAGCTCACCGGAAGAAGAATCGAGTAACGGCCGTGCTCGCAGCGGAACTGGGTGGCGCGGTAACAGGCGGCATCTAGATTTGTTCCATCCTTTGGACATAAGGTATCTTCACGGACTGGAATCGGTTGATTGTTCACATCCAAGAGTTGCACTTCGACATAGTGCTTTGCTGAAAGGCCGATATTGCACTCGCCGCCAACTGATAAAGACAGATCGTACATCGATAAATCCAAAACACCGACCGGCGAATCCAACTTGGCTTCACTGGGGGTCGATGTCGAGGCCGAACTGTTGCTGCCAATATCGAAAGGGCTTGGATCTTGATAGTTTGAGCAGTTTTGGTACTGCAGCACCAGCAAGCCCATCAATGCAAAAGCCATCACCGTTGTTTTGGTTCGATCCGAGAAAAGTTTCATTCCCTTTTCTTATCGGCTGTTTTTCGTCTCACTTAAGGACAAAAGTCAGGTCGTCTCAAATCGAGACAGTTTTGATTTCAGATACTCTTCCGGAAGGAATAAAGCATATGGCGTGATCATAACGGCCGCAAAACTCCAAAGCGCCATGACGACACCGATTCCGATATGAAAGAAAATTCCCGTTGCCAGCAGGTACTTGCGAACCGCTTTCACCCAGACAAGCACCGGGAAATAGAGCTCGAACAATATTGTCGAGAAGCTGATCAGCACGATCAACAAAGGCACATGCCGGGTCCAGGTGAAATCGGCGATCACCATTTGCGGATTGGCGAGCACACTCCAAAGAGCCGTGCCATCCCACCAGCTTTGTCCCTTTAATTTTTCCAAACCTGAATACACGTAGATGATACAAAGTTGCAGCTGCAGGAAGCGGTAGAAAACCGACGTCAGCAAGTCGCCCGAAAGCGGAGCCTTGCCTTTTCTTTCACGCAACCAAGCCCTTAAAGAAAGACGTGCATCGCTTTGTGTGAAAGTCAGATAAATCAAGAAAAACGAAGTCACCTGATCCGCGCCAAAAGCCACGCCGTAATTGCGAAAGAGGAAAGCCAAATGCAGGTAGCTTGCGATCACGCCGAAAATGCGGCTGTAAAATCCCAAACAGACCATCAAAAGTGCCAGGATAAAAATTGCGTGCACACCCAAAACCCAAGAATCCGGCCAGAACACCAACTGCAACGGCGGTCTGAAGTTTTCAGGCAAAATCTGGTGCGAGAGAACTTTCGGCAAAATTCCTTCGTCGGTGTAGAAAAGGCTCACGTCCATCTGACGATTCAGGTACATCAAAACCAAAGTGCCGGCGAACAGAATGCGAAACACCGCCAGGTTTAAAAGCTGATTGCAATCAAACCAGAAATGACTCCAGCCCTGCCAAATCTTTTGGATCATAAGGCCACCTCGTCCTGAGCCGCGTGACAATCGTAGGTGTGCTCCATCAAGGTCGCTTCCCGCTTTTCACCCAAAACCATCTGCGAAAGATCCAGGTTCTGAATCGGCTCTAAGATATTCTCGACCCGAATCGAAGAGGCCCCCGGATGACGACGGCATAAAAAAGGCCCCAAGATCACTTTCAATCTTTTCTCGTCGATGATCATAAAGCGCATGGCATACAGGAACCGGCGCTTCGAAGAGTCGATCACGATCTCTTCCTTTTCCGGCGGAATGTAGCCTTCGATCGTCTCTTTCGGCTCCTCACCTTCAGCCGAATCAAAGTGCACGAAATAATGAATGTACATGGTGTGCGCCGGATCAGGCGCAAAGAAATTCCAAGCAACCTGGAAACCGAAAAGGTTTCCGTAAGGGGTCAGCCACCGATCCAACGATCTTCCCAAGAAAGAGCTATTGTTCGGCAGCACCAGAATTGCGATCAAATGAAAGCAAATCAGAATCGAGAGAAGAATCTGAAGAGCCATTTTCGGCTTAGAGCTGAGCTTCTCCAGTTGGTTCCCCTGTTTCATCCGCTTCATCTGAAGATTCCTCGAGCAATTCTTCGACCGAATCCTCTGAATTCATGGCAAATTCACCGACCGAGCCATCTTCAATCGCTTCAATATCCAGATCCGCCACTTCAGGCTGAGCTTCGATAATCTGCTCGGATTCAACGACGATTTCGCTTTGAATCTCTTCAACCTCAGCGTTTTCCAACTGAGCCTCAAGCTGCTGCTCTTCGACTTTTTCCGCTTTCACTTCTTCCGCTTGGTCGCCGCGCGTGAATTGATCCAAAGTTCCGTTCATCACGGCTTCGTCATATTTTGCAAGCCAGTTGCGGTCCCGAGTCGCCACCGTTTCGTTCATCGCCAAAGCTTCACGAATATTTTGTGCCTTGTCCGCATCGCGTTTCTGACGCTGACGAAGTTTTTCTTGCTCGAAGAAATCAGAGCTGGTGTTGATCGAAACCAATTGGTCCGTGATCTTCATCAGCTCTTCTTCTCCTTCTGAATAACTGGATCCGATCGCCTGCGACATCGCATCGGTCACCTGGCTCAGGGTCGGCTTGGCTTCTTCTTCAGTCATTCCTTCAGGCAGAAGCTCGTCGATTTGCGAAAGGGTTGGCAGCTCTTTCAGGTTGCGCAAGCCAAAGATTTCCAAGAATTTCTTGGTCGTCGCATAAAGCATCGGCTTTCCCGGAAGATCGGACTTCCCTTCAAAGTTCACAAGCCCTTTTTCCATCAAGGCGCGAAGCAAGTGACCGCTTTCAACGCCGCGGATTTCGTCGATCTCATGCTTGATCAAAGGCTGTTTGTAAGCCACGATCGCCAAGACTTCGAGAGCAGGTCCAGATAATTTAAACTGGCGAGCCTTTAACGTGCGGGTCAGAAACTGCATGTTATCGATTTTTGTGCGCAGCTGGAATCCACCCGGAACTTCTTCCAGGCTGACGCCACGCTGACCGCTGGCAAGCTCAATCGCCAAGCGATCCAAAGCTCGCTTGATTTTATCGCCCCGAATATTCGTGCCCTTAAAGACCAGCTTCAAAGAATTCAGGCTGACCGGACGATCGCTCGCAAAAAGAACGCTCTCGATGATCGAATCCAGTCTTTCTTCTTCGACAAATTCAACTTCTTCAATCTGCGCGGATTCAAAAGCATCCAGCTCGGTGCCTTCGACAGATTCCACGTCTTCAAGTCCGCTGGCTTCAACAGTGTTTTCATCCGCCTCTGGCAAGAAAGACTCGGGCTCTTCTTCAGTGAAGATGTTGGTGGAGCCGAACTCGACCAGCTCGTCTGAAACTTCTTCCGAATCGACACCGGACTCTTCGACGTCATCACCCGCTTCATCCGCGGCAGCTGACATTTCGTCTTCAGATTGAGCTTCGATTTCGACGGTTTCCGAAGTCTCTTCTTCGACGATTTCCTGTGGCATTTCCGAATCCGAGCCCATCAATGAAGCCAGAGCTTCTGAAGCTTCGGCTGCGAGATTTGCAACGTCTTCAGAAGCGGTCGGGTTCGCGTTTTCGGTCTGTTCTGCCTTTTGTTTTTTCTTTCTTGCCATAATCCCTTAACCTTTTACGATTCCAATTCGCTTTCAGCAGCCAAAATATCTTCGTCCGTCGCCATATCCGACTCGTCACCTGGCTCGATCAAAGCCAGTTGCTCGTCCGGATCAATTCCATCTTTCAGCACGAACTCTTCTTCATCGGTTTCAGCCAAGACCGCCGCTTCTTCCAACTTTTGCGCTTTTTCCATCATATTGGCGGCGACTTCATCGGCCCGCAAAGAATCGTATTCTTCCACGCGCTCCAAGGCATTGGTTTCGATCGACTTGGTCGCTTCGATATAGATTTCTTGATAAGTGTCCGGTTGGTACAAATGCACAAATCCCATTTTCCCAAGCTCAAGCAAGCTTAAGAAAGTGATCAAAACCTGACGACGTTTTTCAGTTACGCCATCGATCAACTCACTCATGGTCACACGTTGGCCGATGATCAAGCGATCTTTGATCTCCATGATACGGCTGGCGATACTTTGCGCCTTGGCCGCAACCTGGTGAACCTTCTTTTTGATCGAGCGAAGGGCGTTGCGATAAGCCGAGATCAAAGAGAAGAGCGCGTTGTCTTCAAGAACAATTTCCTCTTCTTTCATATCCAGACGCTCGCGCACACCGCGCGCAAACACGTCGCGACCCAAAAGCGGACGCTCGTACAGATTCTTGCTGGCCTCTTGATACTTTTGGTATTCCAAAAGTCTTTGCACCAGCTCTTTGCGCGGATCTTCTTGTTCGATCACTTCGCCATTTTCATCATACTGAGGCAAAAGCATACGGCTTTTGATATGAATCAAAGTCGACGCCATCGAGATGAATTCGCCGGCCAGCTCGAGATCGAGCTCTTTCATCAACTTGATGTATTCCAGGTACTGCTTGGTGATTTCGTGGACTTTGATATCAAAGATATCCATCTCTTCCTTGCGGATGAGATAAAGCAATAGCGCCATCGGTCCTTCGAATTTCGGGAGCTGAATCGTTAAGCTCATAGCCCTCGCCTTAAAAACGTCTGATATGAATCCTTCGAAAATAATTGAAGCAAGGCTTTAGGCTTGTTTCAACAATTCTTTTCGTTTTTCTCGAGGTTCTTTCAATAAGCTGTTGATATTTTGGGCGCATTCGCAAAGTGAGAGCGAAATTTTCGAGACAAAAAATCTCGGCCGGAGATGAAACTGCTGAAGAAGTCGGCGGTTTTTTGGGGAGCGAGATGTGACGCGGAGGACTGTGCTTAACTTCTTAGCTTTTTGTCTTTCTTGGTCATGGGGTTCTCTTGCCGTCCTTGGCGCTGCATGCTGGCTACTCGGCCATCGTGGCCTCGCCCTAAAGGGCGCTTCGCGTAGCCACCATGTCGAATGGTGGAGGAGAAAGGCAGCAGAGCTTACAAGAAGATCCTTCTTTTGTTCTCTCCCCTCCTCCTCCTCCTGGTTTTTCCGAAAACGCGCAGCGTCCGAAGGGTGAGCGCATGGATGCGCGAATTTTCGGAAAATGCGCCAAGGAGGGCAAGAGAACCCCATGACCAAGAAAGACAAACGGACCTTACGCAAACTAAATCTGCGCCATCGTCAAAAGAACCCGGTGCAGAAACTCGACCGGGATCACCAGAAACTTCATCGCACCGATTAAAATCAGAGCGAGTAGAATCAAGCTGGTCACATGCTCGTTCTGCTCGAGCTTGTAATTCACGCTGGCCGGCAGAAACCTCGCCAAAATTTTACCGCCATCCAACGGATGCAGCGGAATCGAGTTGAACACGGCCAAAAACAAATTGATGGCAATGAACACATCCAAGAATTCGAGCGTCGGTTTAAAGTACGGAGACGTCACCATCGTCTTCGCCAAGATCCACATCACGACTGCCGACAAAAACGCCAGCAACAGATTGGACGCAGGCCCCGCCAGTGCGATCCAGAACATATCCACACGCGGATTTTTTAAGTTTCGTTCGTTCACCGGCACCGGTTTTGCCCAGCCAAAGAAGATCCCAAAGCCCGGATTCAGGATTGCGAGCAGCGGCAAAATAAAGGTGCCGATCATATCCATGTGCACCAAGGGGTTCATCGTCAGACGTCCCATCATCGATGCGGTGTTGTCACCGCGCAATTTTGCGACCCATCCGTGCGCCACTTCGTGAAAGCACAGAGCAAAGAGAAAAGGGATGAAGTAAATCATCAATCGCATCGCGATTTCGGCCATGTCTAATTTCATAGTTCCTTCATGCTCCCCGTTTTCGCTCTTAAAGTCCAGTCGATTAGCGCAATTTGTCATACCCCAGATTGCGCTTTAACATCACGACGGAAACCAGTTAAGGTGTCGGGTCTTTAGACAAATCTCGAGGAGAACTTATGACTGAAAATGCACGCCCCGCTCTGACAACCCTGACTGAAGATGAACAGGCCTTCCGCGAGGCTGTTCGCGATTTCGCTGAAAACGAAATCAAGCCGCACGTCACCCACATGGATGAACAAGCGCAGATGAATCCCGAGATCGTCAAAAAACTTTTCGAAATGGGTCTGATGGGAATTGAAACCCCTGATAATTTCGGTGGCGCGGGCTCAAGCTTCACCATGGCCTGCCTGGCCGTTGAAGAGCTGGGTCGGGTTGATGGCTCGGTCAGCGTTTTGGTCGACGTGCAAAACACCTTGGTGACCAATGCTCTTTTGAAATGGGCCAATCCGGCCCAAAAAGAAAAGTATCTTCCACGTATGGCCAAAGAATGGGTTGGAGCCTACGCCCTGTCCGAATCCTCTTCAGGTTCGGATGCTTTTGCCTTGAAGTTGAAAGCGGAACAAAAAGGCGACAAGTACATCCTGAATGGATCCAAACTTTGGATCACCAACGCCAAAGAAGCCAACCTCTACATCGTCTTTGCCAACATCGATCACGCCAAAGGCTACAAAGGTATCACCGCGTTCTTGGTTGAAAAATCGTTCCCAGGTTTCAAAGTCGGAAAAAAAGAAGACAAACTTGGCATCCGTGCCAGCTCGACTTGCGAACTTTTGTTTGAAAACTGCGAAGTCCCGGCCGCGAACGTTTTAGGTGAAGTCGGCAAAGGCTATAAAATCGCGATTGAAACACTGAATGAAGGTCGGATCGGTATCGGCGCACAAATGGTCGGCATCGCCCAGGGCGCCTACGAAGCCGCGCTGAAGTACGTTCAAAGCCGCGAGCAGTTCGGAAAAAACTTGGCGCAGTTCCAAGGAATTCAATTTCAATTGGCCGAAATGCGCGTGGATCTGGAAGCCGCACGTCTGATGGTTTACAACGCCGCACGCTTAAAAGATGCGGGTCTTGATTTCATCGAATCCGCTGCGATGGCGAAGCTTTACGCTTCAAAAGCGGCCGAGCGCATTACGTCTCGCACGATTGATTTGTTCGGCGGTAACGGATTCACCAAAGAGTATCCGGCAGAAAAATTCTGGCGTGATGCCAAAATTGGTCAGATCTACGAAGGAACATCGAACATGCAGCTTCAGACCATTGCAAAAATGGAATTGGATTCTGCACGCGGATGATATTTTTGAAAACTCTCGGACTTGCGCTTTTCCTTGCAAGCGCAAGTCTTGCGAACACGGCGACCCCTTTTCGTTTTCACTTGGTCAGCGAGCCCGCCTCGCTGAAACCATGGGAGCAGAAAAACTCCTCTGCCGGCTATTTACTGTCTCAAATCACCGGCACACTTCTCACCTATCAAGACCGCAAGCTGCAGCCCAATTTGGCCGAAAAATGCAGCTTCCAAAAGCCAACTCTGGTGCGCTGTCAGCTTCGTAAAAACATCAAATGGAACAGCGGCAAAGCCATCACCGCCGCCGATTTCGTTCGCGGCTTTCAATCTTTGATTGATCCCAAAAACAAAGCCTTCCGGGCGGATCTGCTTTTTCCAGTAGCCAATGCGGTTAAAGTCTTCAAGGGCCAAGCGCAAAAAAAAGACATTCAAGTGAAAGCACCTTCCGAAAGGGTTCTTGAAATCGAACTCACCCAACCGGACTCGGAATTTCTGTACACGTTGACGAGCCCCCTTCTGGCCCCGCTTCCCGCCTCGCCTTTACCCAATGTCGTCGAGCTTCGTGGCAACCCGGCACTGTGGATGTCATCAGGAGCCTACGAAATTCAATCTTGGGAAGCTCAGAAAAAAATCACTTTAAAACCCAACTCTCACTTCTGGAAAAAGGGCGCGCGTCCATCTTTGGAGGTGATACCAATCAGTGAAGATAGCGTGGCGCTAAATCTGTACGAAAAAGGTGAGCTCAGCTTTTTACGAAGACTTCCGACTTTGTTTATCCCCAAATACAAGGGCCGCCCTGACTTTTTTGAGATCGAGCAGATCCGTTTTGACTATCTGGGCTTTGCTCCGCGCTGGCGCGAGCTTCAACCTTTACGTCGCGCCATCTCGCGGGCCCTTCCTTACGCGGAACTGCAGGCTTTGTATCAAGCCAAAGGCACACCTGGTTGCCCCGGCATTCCGGAAAGCTTGGCCGGAGAAAAAGTTTGCCTGATCTATGATCCGGTCGAAGCGCAGTCTGAATGGCTGCCTTTACGTGGAAAGCCCGAGAAATTTGAAATTGGTTATTCAAAGCAAGGTGGCGATGATCACAAACGCTCAATGGAGTGGGTGCAAGCGGAGCTGAAGAAAAATCTCAATCTGCGCGTGGAGCTGAACGGGCTCGAGAATCAAATTTTTATCGAAAAGCTCGAGAAAAATCCGCCCGATCTTTTTCGCAAAGGCATTGCTCCTGAAAGACCCACCTGTCTGTCGGCGCTTGAAAATTTTGAAACCGGAAATTCGGAAAATTACATTCAGTTCTCGGACCCGCGCTTCGACGAGATCTTAAAGAAAATGCGCACGATCAGCCAAGATAAGCCGAAGCAAAAGCTTTGCGCCGAAGCTTTGCATCTCTTGATTGATCCGGCTTGGATCATCCCCACGGGGCCGATTCACTTTACGCTTCTAGCGCAAGAGTCCTGGACCGGCTGGAAGCTCAATGAACTAAATCAGCTGGACCTTTCGGAGCTTCGCTGGAAGCCGAGCGCCGCTGCTGGTCCCGATAAAGTTTCCAAGTCCAAGCAGCCATAAGCAGACCGGACACAAATAAAACCGGATGTCTTCGCATCAGCATCGATGCAGTCGAAATCACTCGAGGTGCGATCTGTCCGACCAGCGCAGTCTGAATTCCTCGAACCGGAATGGATTCAACGATTGAAGAGACATTTTCCATTTCCATAGGTCCTCCTTCAGGTTTCAGGATGCCCGAGACTCACCGCGCTCGGGTATATGTCAGTTTGCAGAGCCATGCTGGTTGGCAAATTGCGACGAAGTTTCAGACGATTTTTAAGCGGAACTGGCCCGAACCAAGGTCAAATTCGTCTCAAAAAGAGATTGCAAAAATATTTTCACAACTAGACTCGACTGACAGAAAGGCTGGCCGATAAGACCTATGTCAGAGCTGATAACCAATAGCTGGAGGACAACAATGTCAGACAAAAAGCCTGAAATGAAGAACAAACCTGCTCCTGAAAAACAAATGCCTGGTCAAGTGATCTCACTGACAGCCAACAAGTGCACGGCCGATGGCTGCAAAGCAAAGCCAGATAAAGCTGGTTTCTGCGGTGAACACTATATGTGGTTCAAAGAAGGTTTGATCACGCTGGAAGGCCAGAAAGCGAAGGACTTCGATAAGAAGTACCACGCTTGGCTTCGCCGCAAATCTGCTTAATTTGATTTCCAATTGAAAACGAAATCAAGGTGGTTCCAACACTTTGATTTTGATAACCGTTCCGATTTTTATCTCCGTTTGAAAACCCCAAAGAACCAACTTTGGGGTTTTCTTTTTCCAGCCACAGCAGTAAATTTCAAACATGAAAAAAGCAGCATTGATCACTGGGGCCTCGTCAGGAATTGGAGCCGCAACGGCAAAATATTACGCCGACCAAGGATACTTCGTTTATCTTTTGGGTCGAAACGAAGAACGCCTGCAAGCGGTCGCCTTGGAATGTAAAAATGGCGCCTCCCTTCTGAAAGCCGATCTCAACAACGATGCGCAGGTCGAAAAATACACAAAGCATCTTTTTGAAAGACCCGACACGAAACTTGAGGTCTTGGTGAATAACGCCGGGATTTTCGAAACCCACGACCCTTTGCAAGACAGCATGGACATCTGGCATCGCCAGTTCGACACGAACCTTTTTGGCAGCGTGAAGCTGACCATGAAGCTTTTGCCGCTGTTGGTGAAATCGCAAGGGGCGTGGATCGTCAATATCTCTTCAGGCCTTGGCCTTCGCCCCTCTCCCCGCCATGCCGCTTACTCGGCGGCAAAGGCCGCGATGATTGCATGGACGAAATCGCTGGCACAGGATTTGGGAAAACATCAGATCCGCGTGAATTGCTTGGCCCCCGGTCTGGTGGATACTCCGATTCATGGATATCAAAACGAATCCGAACGCATCAAACTGATGGAGCAAATGAAAGATTATCAGCCACTGGGCCGGGTCGGCACCGCTGACGAAATTGCGCGGGCGATTTATTTTTTAGGCTCGCCGCAATCCAGCTGGACGACGGGTGCCGTGCTTGTCGTGGATGGTGGAATCAATCTCCCTTGATCTCTTAAAAATTCCAGCTAGCATCACATCATGATCAAACCTCGATGCTTTCCTATGCTGATCGCCTTCTTTCAGCTTTTCGCTTTACAGGCGTCTGCCACGACTTTGCGTGCAGATTCGGAATTTGGCTCCAAATACCGCGCTTTGCGAATCGAAGGTCGCGCAGCAGAAATGAAGCCCGAGTCTTGGCATTTTGCAGGTCTCGGACTGACGGCAGGAAGTGCTGTTTCGAAGAATGAAAATAAAACGACTGGCGAGATCACGGAAAACACCACTCGAGAATTTTCAGGAAATCTGGCTGCTGGCTACAACAAAGAATGGCTACTGACCCTTTCCTATGACTGGAGCCACACACCTGACACCGAGTTTAAACAAAACATGACAGGCATCCAGCTGACTTACACCCACCCCTATGGCGATGGCCAATCTTGGGGTTTAGGTTTTGGCAATTACCAAGGAAAGATCGAGCAACATCTGAGCTTTAAAATTCTAAATACCACGATCACCCGCGATGTCAGTCTGGATCAAAAAGAAAATCAGATCACCCTGAGCTTCACGCCCATCCGTGAGCTTTCCTTCCTGCTTCAAGCTTCCAGCTTTTCATACAGCAAATCCAAACAAGATCTGCAAACCGCTTTCGCCAATCGATTTTTAAATACCTATACCAGCGATCTTGTGAATTCGATCGGCGGTCTGCCGGAATCAAGCGCTAAGATTTCAGCGACATATCTTTTGAATGAGGACTGGGATTTCAATGCGATCTTCAGCCAAAGCAAGCTGATCGTTGACGACAGCAGCTTAAAAAGAAGCGAGCTAACCGTCAGTCGTTATTGGGAAGCCTGGGTCTTTGGTGGCGGACTGGGGCACTCGACTGGCGATGGCTTTTCGGAAACCACCGCACTTTTGAGTATTGGCTACGCTTGGGATTAGCGTCTTTGCTGACGTCTTTGCGCTCTGGAGGCTTCGATATTCTGCCGTCGAGCTTTCCAACGAGCTCGCAGCTCCTGTCTTCTTTCAGGAGACAAGCTTCGCCATTTACGAAATCTTTCACGCAGTTTTTGTTTTCTTTCTGGCGGTAGATCTCGCCAGCGCTGCAGATTCGAACGAACTTTCGCTTTTTGCTCGGGGCTTAGACTTTGAAATTTCCGATACGCCTCTTTCACTCGGGCTTTTTGTTCAGGCGTTAGGTTTCGAAAGCGCTTGTATGCTTCGCGAACTTTTTCTTTTTGCTCAGGTGTGAGGTTCTGAAATCTTTCCGCCGCATCGTCTTGCGCGAAGGCCAGCTGGGAAGCCGAAAGAACCGGCGCCAAAACACCGAACATCAATGCTGATTGCAGGAAATCACGCCTTTTCATTTTCCCTCCTCGGAATCATCGGAATCGACTTCATCCATTTGACCCACCAGATCCACAAGACCTTCTTCTTCAAAAAGATCCATATCGATCAGCATGTCCAGATTTGCGAGCATCTCTTTATCTGAATCGTTCACGATTCCTCCCAAGTTTCATCTTCATCCAAAGATTCTAATAATCCGATCAGATCTTCATCATCGCCGTCCGAAAGCAGATCCAGATCTTCGCTTTCGACTTCTGAAAATGCGGCAAATTTTAAATCTTCTTTTTCTTTTAAGGCCTGTCGATTCCACATCATCACGGCGGCGGCCGCACTTGCCGCCAAAGTGAAAAATCCCCATAAAGCCGTGCGACGGCTGCTTCGCCCCGAAACTGAATTTTTTTGATTTCTTTCAAGCTCTGCGGAAACCGAATGCAGGATATTTTCAGCATGATTTTTCGGAGGCTTCTCATCAAAAAAATCGTCAAAGCGACTCATAAAGCCTCCTTCAGGTACTTGCTGATATTTTCTTTTGCCCGGTGAAGCAAAACTTTGAAAGCCCCGACATGCGTTTTCAGATCGCGGGCCAGATCTTCGTATGATTTTTCATCTTGCATCCACAAAATCAGGGCCGCGCGTTGACGATCCGGAAGGCTTTCGATCGCCGCCATCAATTTTTGTCTTTGATCTTTTTGCGAAAGCAGCATCTCTAAACTTTCGCTGGGATCGACAATCTCTTCTTCGGCACCTTCGGGCAAAGACTCTTCCCAACCGCGTTTCTCGATGGCGTTCAGACATTGATTTTTGGCGATCACCAGAATCCAAGATTTCACCGAGCCTTTGGGCTCAAAGTGCGGAGCCGATCTCACGACTCGCATCCAGGTTTCTTGTGCCATCTCTTCTGCCAACATCTCCGACCTCATCAGCCGCTTGCAAAGACCAAACACATTTCTTTCAAACCGACCAAGAAGAGATTCAAATGCCTTCGAATCTCCACTCGCGGTTTTCTCGATTAGCTCTTCATCCGTTGCGTTCTCTAGCTTTGTCATGATCTCGTGGTCAGAATGTGAGGATTACTCACAATATGACAGCTCAATCTGCTGCTGTTGTCCACCTTGATCGACGGTGGCTGAGCCACAGCCTTGGAAGGTCACAGTTGCCGATCCAGACTTCGAGCCGGAATAGGTCACACTGAGGCTTCCCGAGGTCGGATGACAGCAGCTATTCGTCCACTGCAAATTCGAAGGCACAATCACGGACGTAAACTTTGAAAGATTATGATTCACTTCCAACTGTCCACCGGTGACCGTGCGTCCAGATCGCGAAAGGCTGCCCGTGATTTGCATTGCACTTAAAGTTCGAGTCGAGACATTGAAAACTTCGCGACTTCGATACTGCATTTGACTGTGACGACCTAAAACTTCCAAATCCCAACCCGCATTCGTCTTCGTGATGCGACCGCCACCGCCGTAACTGCTGCCACGATAATCAGAAGCCACCGCACTTTGATGAGAGACGACTCCGCCCCGTGGTCCTGAAATTTCCAGATCATAAGTGCGAGTCACCGAATCACCATTTGTCGAAAGTGTGCAGCTTGTATGTGAATAGGAAAGATCCACGCTTCCCGTGATGCTTCTTGAAGTTCCGCTGACCAGGCAGGCATTGTAATTCGCTTCTTTCACCCCACTATTGCAGGTTTGAAAATACGCACGGGTGCAAGCATCCGCCAATGCCTGAGGACCAAGCAGCATCTGCCAAACCGAGCCCTTCTGCTGACTTGTCATCTGTGCATAAGAAGAGCCCGCTTGCTCGTCCGCCATTCCGCTGATCATGGTCAACCCCGACTCAACAGAAGCTTCGACTGGATCCACACTGAGACTTTGCGCGGAATTATCATCCGTCTGATTTCGTTTCCCACAAGCAGCCAGAGCCAACATCAAAGATAAAACTGTGATTTTCAAAGTACTGGATTTCATTGCGATCACCCTTCTGGGCCTGGATTTCAGACCCTACAAAAGGAAGAACCGCCGAGACTTAGGTTTGTTACGGGGTCTTGAAAAATAAATTCTAGACCGTCTCAAAATGAGATTTGGACCCAGCCCCCGACCAAAACGGGACCAAAGCGCATCACCGATTTTCACCGATCAGGTGACACTGGATATATGCAACAAATCAAACGTTTCTCTCTCATTCTGGCCGTCACTCTTTTTTGCATATCTTGCTCGAAGGGTTTCAATGGCCCCACTGGTGGCAACGACAACGGAAGCCTTGGCGAAGGCAGCAATGGCGGGAGCGGCGGCTCCGATGGCAACGGTACGACTCCTCCGCCGGATGAAACGAACTTTGAATTTGAACCTTTGCTTTGGGAAAACGCCAAAGCTGGCACCAAACCTTGGAGCACATTCGTCTTCGGCTTGATCCAGTCCGAAGCGCAGGATTTGCTGACCGCGAAAGACATGACCCGATTCTGCCGCACCTACAGCTCTCTTTCCAATTTGCAGAAAGTGAACGTGGCGGGACAGCTGATCGCCGCGATGACAAAATATGAAAGCAGCTTCAATCCTTTAAGTCGCTTTCACGAATCAACCATGGGCACCGATCCGATCACGGGACAACCGGTTTACAGCGAAGGCTTGCTGCAGCTTTCTTATCAAGATATTCAGGGTTACCCGTTTTGCCAGTTTGATTGGAATCAAGATCAATTCCTGGCGCCGACAGATCCGCAAAAGACGATCTTAAACCCCTTCAAAAATCTTTATTGCGGGGTTCGCATTCTGGCAAATCAGGTGAAACGAAAAGGCTTGGTGGTGATCGGATCCGGCGCTTACTGGGCCGTGATCAAAGAGAACAATTCCAACAACAAGATCGACGAGATCGAAAATCTCGTCGGATCTTTAAAGATGTGCCAATAAATCTAGTACTGATACGTGACTTCGCAGTCCAGGTCCTTCCAAGATTTGCCATCTTGCTTTTTAGGCGGCACACGTCCGTTCATCTCGAGAAGCTTCGAACCATCGGCAGCAAATTTGAAAATGATCGGCTTGACGAGTGCCGCAATCAAGAAGCTTGAAGGTTTCATTTTCAGCACGATCGCATTTTGCTCGCCGATTTTTTCTTCACCGATTTTGAAAACTTCGAAACCGACCGTCTCTTGGCGATCCCAAACTCCGTAACGGAACTCAACTTCTTTACCAGAAGAGATCGCCTCCCAGTTGGCATGCACATACTTTTGGAAAGTCGCCGAAACCACAAAAGTCTTACCCATTTTTTCTTCTTTGGTTGAAGACTTGCCGTCCGAATCCACTTTCGTGAAGAAGACCTTTCCGTCCTTCACTTCGATGATGCCTTTTTGGCCGGTTTGTTTTTGCTGGATTTCGGTTTTGACCAAGTCTGCACCCTTAGCCCAGGCGTTCTCTTGAACCACCACGTTGCCTTCCAGATCTTTATAGGTGACGACCGTGCCTTCAGCCCCGGGATTGGCTGCATCCGCCGCCACGTCTTCCACTTGCAGGGTGAAGAGCTTCTTTTCACGCTTTGAGTTTTGTTCAAACAGGTCCGCTTTGTAACCGGCTTGAGCTTGCAAAACCAACAGGCTGATAGCGGTAATTTTCAAAAGAAGGCTTTTCATCGGGGTCTCCTTTGCACTTTGTCAAAAAATGAATTAAACCAAGCACATGCAATCAAAAAAGTCCCCAGCGGGTCAATCAAATAACACCCCGTCAGACAGCTCTGAAGGCGAATTGGTTCGCCTCTCAAAGCTGATGACCGAGCGAGGCATTTGCTCGCGCCGCGAAGCCGACGCTTATATCGAGCAAGGTTTGGTTTTCGTTAATGACGAGCGCGTGCAAACCTTGGGCGTGAAAGTCACTCGCGACGTGAAAATCGAGCTCGCAGCCAAAGCGAAGCAAAAACAAAACGAGCTGGTGACCATCATCTTGAACAAACCGATCGGCTACGTCTCGGCCCAGCCCGAGCCTGGATATGAGCCCGCCATCCGCTTGCTGACACGTGAAAATTTCGATGGCGCCAAAGACCCCAAGGTCATTCCGCAGCAGATGAAAACTTTGGCTGTTGTTGGACGCTTGGACATTGACAGCCAAGGCCTTTTGATTTTCACCGAAGACGGAAGACTTGCAAAAAAGATCATCGGCGAAAACAGCGAAATCGAAAAAGAATACCTGGTCCGCGTGCAAGGCCGCTTGCCGGCTGAAAAGCTGAAGCTCTTACGCTTCGGTCTTGAATTGGACGGCAAGAAATTAAAACCCGCGCATGTCGAGTGGGTCAACGAAGACCAGCTGCGCTTTGTCCTGACCGAAGGGAAGAAACGCCAAGTCCGCCGCATGTGCGAGCTGGTGGGTCTCGAGGTCAAAGGTCTAAAGCGCGTCCGCATCGGCAAACTGATGCTCGGAAAACTGCCCGAAGGCATGTGGCGCTTCTTAGACGGCAGCGAAGAGATTTAGCTCTTAATTCATGAGGAGTTCAACTTGGCCAAACTAGGCAATTGTTTTTCTTTCGGGAGCTCTTCATAAACCCAGGCATTGAAAGCTGTTAGAAATTTCGTCCGAGCTTGCTTTCCCTTCTTGGCTTCAATCTGATTAGCTTTAATGTATCCCTTCAAATTTAATTCTTCCAGTGACGAAGTCAGCACGCGTGTAAAAGCAAGCCCTTGCCAAAATCTTCCAAATTTTTTTCCCTTACGAGCCCCGGTCACTTTCCGCGCGATCAAGCAGGTAATCGCCTTTAGAAACTTTTGAAAACTTTCCCGATTTTGGATTCTGATTTTCAAATGAATATGATTTCCTACATTGGCGCCAGTCGCAATTTTAACTCCGAACTTCTTTGCCTTTCCATGAATAATTCTGTGAACGATGATTTTGTTCGTGGGCCTTAGAAAACTGAGAGCCCCTTCCGCCTTATCCGACTTTAAAATGAGATGAATCCACTTCTTTGTCGAGAGAGGCCGCTCAAGCTTACGATGCCCTTTGGTAACGATACCGCCGTGCTGAGTCCGTCCGTATCGCCTTCGAGAGCGAGCTTTGTCAAAATAATCAAAAAGGTTTTCTTGTTTCGTTTTCAATCAAGGGCAATATAATCAAAGGAGTCAGAATTTCAAGTGAAACCCTTTTGTAACGCAGTCTTTTCAGTTATTTATCTATAGACCTTCAATTTAGGATGAATGTTTTTTTTGAATCGGAAAAGTCGTGACCAAAATCGCAGGCGAAGCGATCTTCCGCAGACTTCCGATTCAAAATACACCAGTCTCTAGTTCCGCCTGGCTCTTTCTTGATCGCGGCTGATACACCGGCCCCGCCACCATCGACACTCGCTGCCGTCTCAAAGCAGGTCTGTGATCATGATGAACCGTGATCCGCCAACCACTGAGCACCGAGCGGCGCTCTTCTGCCCCACTAATCCCGTGCCGGGTACTTGGCCATTCGGGCGCGCAGGTCTTCGAGGTAAGTGATCTCGTAATCAGTGAAGCCGGCTTGGGTGCGCAGCCTTCGGCTGATTTTTTCGATTCGTTTCGGAATTCGCCAGCGGAAACTTTCAAGCCGGGTGCCGAAATCATCCTGCGGATCGATCTTCTCGCTGCGGCAGACCTCTCGGTACCAGCGCGAACCGAACTCGACATGGCCGATTTCTTCCTCGACGATGACTTTGGTGACATGATGCAAAGGCGATTCAAGCACGGCGTCCAAGCGTTTTAACAAAGTATCGCCCGCATCCAGACCGCTACCTTCCATGTATCGATGCACGATCAGAATGCGGTCCAAAAGCGAATCCGTCGCATCGACCGCGGCCCACAATCGGTTGTGGATGCCCCAGTCTCCCCATTGAAACCCCAGCTTTTCGATGCCGTCCAAACACAAGGTCAAATGACGGCCTTCGGATCGGACCACCTCGACCAGTTCTTCGCGAAAGCCCACGGGGGCCTCGGGGAACTCGTGCAGGGTGCGAAGACCCAATTCCATGGCTTGCAGCTCGATACTTGCTAAATCATGCAGCAGCCTTGCTTGGCCTTCTTTGAAGGATAGACCTTTCTTGGGTGGCAGCTGGCCTGGCTCCAAAATCTCCGCATCGCGCCCCGGATCGACCGGAAAGTCACGAATCGGTGCCCGAAAGGCCAAATCAATTGCGCCTTCTAATTCTTGGATCTTTTGTCGCACCGAGAGGGTTTCAAACACCATTTAACACCTGAAGCCAAAGACTTCGCAGGTCGGCCAAGACTTTACAAGTTTTGATGCCATTCGATAGAATGAAAAACCCATCAATTCATCACCTGGAGGATCCATGGGAAAAGGCTGGAAAAGTCCAATCAAGACCGCCAACGCTCAGAAAAAAGGCGCCATCTTCACGAAGCTCGCACGCGAGATTCAAGTGGCCGCAAAAATGGGCGGTCCGGATCCGGCGATGAATGCCCGCCTGCGACTCGCGATCGAAGTCGCAAAGAAAAACCAATGCCCGAACGACACCATTGATCGCGCCGTGAAAAAAGGCGCGGGGCTTTTGGATGATGGTTCGCAAATCGAAGAGCTGATGTATGAAGGCTACGGCCCGCACGGCATCGGTGTTTTGGTCGAATGCCAAACCGACAACCGCAACCGCACAGCGCCTGAGATCCGCACCATTTTCAAATCGCACGAAGGCAATATGGAAGGTTCGGTCGCGTGGATGTTTGACCGCGTCTGCTTGCTGGAAGCCAATAAAGCGGGAACTTTCGATCCCGAAGAAGAAGCGATCGAAGCGGGAGCCAACGAAGTCGAAAAATCAGAAGAGGGCTATTCGTTCTACGGGGATCTTTCTAGCATGGAAGACATTCGTAAAGCGCTGACGGCGCGTGGATGGACGATCACGACCGCTGAGCCTTCGTATAAGGCCAAGAACATCACCGATTTGACGGAAGAGCAGATGAAAGATGTGGTCGAGTTCTTAAATGAGCTCGATGAGCATGATGACACCCACCGAGTGCATGCGACGATTAAGTCGTAAGGGATTTCGTCAGACTATTTCAATTCACAGTCACTGAAAGAAGCAATCGCTTCACCACGGCGGAAGACCGAAAGGTCTTTTCGCGTCGAGTCCTTGGTGTCTTTGATTCCGACCATCAAGCCGCCTTCGACTTCGTAAGCTTCCGAGGTGCGACCGAACAATTGAAAGCCATGATTGGCGGGACTGATAATGCGAAAGCGATGGGGTTTCCCGTCCACCGTCAGGACCACTCTTTTATGTGCCGTATCGACTTCCAATTTGCGATCGTCCGTTGTGCAGCTCAATTTGGCAAAGCCCGCCTGCGCTGTCAGTAAGATCATCAGAAAGATGTGTGTAGCCTTCATAAAATCGTTTCTCCCTCTGCTTTAGAGATAGAGCACGCTCTATGCCATGGCTTTTCGATTCGAAAGCATTTTAATTTGAAATGAATTGTTTCACTCTGAGAATGGCCGTTATTCGCCAGATTCCGACTGAGTTTTCGACAAACGATGGCGCACGTTTCACTGTGAGAAAAATGGATTTAAGCTTGGTTCTGGCTTTTTAAAAGACCAAATGCCGTCGCAAAATAGCGGATCTGCTTCAACATCGAAAAAAGCCCGTTCGCCCGGCTAGGGGAAAGGTTTCCTTCGAAGCCAATGGCTTTCAAAAAATCAGGTGGCGTGGTCAGAATTTCTTCCGGAGTCGAGCCTGAATAAATCTTTAAAAGCAAAGCCACAAGCCCCTTCACCAAAAGAGCGTCGCTATCGCCTTGAAATTCGATTTCCCCTTGGGAATTGAGCTTTGCGTGAAGCCAAACCTGACTTTGGCAGCCTTTGACTTTGGCCTCTTCGGTGCGCAAATCATCCGGCAAATCTGGAAGCTGCTTCCCCAGGGCGATGATTTTTTTGTAACGGTCTTCCCAGCTTGAAAGCTTCTGAAAATCGGCTGCCATTTGTTCGCTTCGCTCTTTCAAACTCATGCGCTTGGTATAGCGCCACTTGCCAGAGATTGGTAGCTGGAGTTTGATACGGCATTCCATTTCGCCACCGACTGAATGTCTAGTTCCTAAGCAAGCCCTGCGCAAACTTTGTCATTTCCATCACCCTTTTCCCCGTCTCATTTCGAGACCCCAATTCCTGAGCAAGTCTGATCACTTAGTCCGTCTTGAAATGAGACTGCGGATCAACTGAAGGCCCGGGCTTTGCTCTTCTCTTCAGTGAAACCAAAACATCTCTGAAAAGAGGGGGATTTATGAAAGCTCGCACAATGCAAATGACTCTGATCGCGGCCATCACCGTGGTATTCAGCACAATCGCTTTCGCCGCACCACAACCGCCGGAAGCTCAGCTCTACAAATTCAAATTCCGCATGAAGAGTGAGCTTTACGAGTACTCGCAAAAAACCACCAGCTATGAAGAAGCTTTCGAACGCGCCGCCAAGTCCTGCTATCAACACTTCAAGGATGGTCGCAAGCTGACGGAAGATCAGGGTCTGGACATCATCGACGTTTGCGCGAATCCTCGCACGATTTAACCCGTCCCAATCAAAGCTTGCCTCACCAAAGCCCTTCAGCTTAAACTGAAAGGGCTTTTTGCATCTGGAGGACGCATGGGACTTTTAAAACCTGTTTTGGATTTCTTGTTCGGAAAAGACCCTGATATTTTCGATGAAAATGGAAACGTTCTTCATAAGCATCCCAAAAAGAAGTGGGACAACTGGCAAAACCGCATGAAGCTAGACCCTAGCTACAACTGGCGCCACCACACCGGAACCCAAGCCGGCGTTCCGGAAGCTGGCAAATCACAAAAGCCGCGCTCTTAGCTTTTCAATAAAGACCTGAGACTCGCTCCCCGGAGCCGCCCCCTGCGTCTTTAAGGGCTCAACGTGAAATAGATCTTCGATCTGTCGCCCCCATGTGTGAACCCGCGCCGACCTCACCTGAGCTCCTAGATCTTTCAGATTCCAAGCCGCCGCCAAGAGCAAACCTTTCTGATCCACTCCACGAAACGAGATGATCCACTCGCTGTCGGTCTGACTGACAAGATCGATACTTAAAAATTGCACCTTCGGAATCGGCGCTGATGATTTCAGCTGCTGCAGAAGCTTCAAAAAACTTGCGGGTTCTTTTCCGGTTTGAACCTGAAACCAGTCATAAATCCCAAGCCCCGTCGATTCCGGAAAGCTGTGAATCAAGGCCGTTTGGATCGAGCCGCCCGCCGCGTAGATTTTCTCTAAAACTTGGCTCAACACGCCGGGCCGGTCTTCTTTTTGACTGAAGCGAATCCAAAGTTTTTTTCTCGAGTCTTTTTGCAAAGACCAGCTGAAGTTTTCACTGGCCCGCGCTTTTTCAAGATCGGCTTTCAAAGCTTTGGCCGAGAAAATTTCAAAAAGCTGCGGATCCAAAGCCTCGATCACCGAGCCTGCGACCCCGCGCGGAAGTTTTTTGCGAAGGCTTAAAAAGTTTTGCGTGCCACCGGCCAAAATTTTTCCCGTGAGATCCGAAAGAAGTTTGGCTTTCCAATTGTTCCAAGCTTCTGGGTTGGTGGCGCGGATGTCGATGGCGGTCCACATCAACAGGCGAAGCAAGCGCGGATCATTGATCCCAGTCTCGGCCAGATCCTGCCAGGTTTGTGGAGCCTGCGGATTTTTTCGAAAAGCGGCGACCGAAAGTTCAAGATGATGCCGAACCAGCCAGGCCACTTCGTCACGGAAAGATTTTGAAAGACCAAAGGCTTTCAAATCTTCATGCACCCACTTTTCGCCGATCTCGCTGTGATCGCCCTTCTGACCTTTCGCCAGATCATGGTACAAAGCGGACCAAGCCAAAATCTTCCAATCCAAAGGTTTCAATTTTTTCTGCCAAAGACTTAAAGGCCCCAAGGACTTTTTTGAAGCCTTCTGCAGACGAAAGACCTCGCGGCAAGCTTGAAGCAAATGTGCGTCCGCCGTAAAGCGGTGATATTGGTCGTGCTGCACGTAACCGGTCAGCTTTTTCATTTGCGGCACCAGTTTGTCGATCAGTCGGGACTGGAACACGGCCTGCAAGGTCGCATCCCCCGTCTTCACATCCAAAAGCTTTTGCAACACTTCGCCACGCGCTTTGCTTGGAAAAGCAATTTGATCCATCGATAGCCGAACTTCATACTGAGTCAAAATCCCCGGATCCTTTTTAAGGGCCGCAAAAAGATCCATCGCTTTTTTGAATTTCTTTTTCTTCAGACTTTGAAGTCTCGTCGGGCTTGCGGCGGCTTTGGCCAAAATCCATTCCGAGTAAAAATGAACCCGGGAAAGACCGCGCTGAATTTGGCGCATGAATTCTGAATTCTCGTTGTAACCAAACCATTTCGAAAGCTCGAACTGCTCGGGGGCGACCAAGACATCGCCAAAACCATTCAACTGCAGCTTCAACCTGAGAGTTAAAAAGAAATGCAGATAATAAGAAAGAATCTGCCTTTCATGGCCATTTTCTTCAAAGCGATCCTGAAAGAGATCCAAAATCACCTGACCTTGAAAAAGATCCCGAAGACCTCCGGGACCAAACTTCATCTGCGGCTCTAAGAAACTTTGAATCGAATCAAATCTTTCGGCCCGCGATTTTCTTTCAGCCAGGATGTCTTTTAAAATTCGTTTCTTAATTTGGGGATTGGAAAAAATCAGTGTTTGCTGCGCCTTCAATTGTTCGGCGGCGAAGGGTGTTTCAGCCTTGGCATGCCAAAGCGCCAGACAGTCGGGACTTTCAACCCCTTCCGCCCAGTCTTTTTGATTTTCAGGAATGCGGTAACGGATGCGATAACCTTGATTCTGCAGATCGGTGATCAACTGAAAGACGTCATTCGCTTCGCCACAGAAAAGAAGATCCAAATCGGACTTGATCGACAGCTCGCCCCGCCCCCAGGAACCTAAAAGAATGGGATGAGATTGCATCCAAAGCGGATGCGCGCGAAAAACTTCGATCACCTCGCGGCCAATCCACTCACTGACGGCTCGATCACTCCAAGCCAAGGACTCGAAGACGTCTCCTGTCGGCGCCTGAATTGGCGCCTTCAGAATTTCTTGAACTTTCTCTAAGGCCGAAGCCTTTAGGAAAGCATGTCGGTTTCCGGAGAAACCTTGAGTGCTTCTTGCCATTTTGCAATCTGATTCATCGCCTCGATCGGCGTTTGGGTCGAAAGTGGATAATCTCGCAACGTTTTCAGCACGACCTTCAGCTCGTCACTTGGTCCCACAGCGATGGAGGACTCGGTCTGCATCATCATCGCGTCCATCAGGCTCAGCTGCGCGCCGCTTGCCGCCGCAACACCTCCTGCGCCCCGCGACGATTTATTCTCGAGACCTTTCAACAAACCTGACGCGCGCTCGGTGATTTCAGACGGCAGACCCGCAAGTCTTGCCACCTGGATCCCGTATGATTTCTGCGCAGGCCCCAGTTTCAAGGTGTGCAGGAAACGGATCTCGCCCGCTTTTTCCAGCACGGTCATATGCGCGTTTTTCAGCTGCGGATATTTTTCCTCAAGCGATGTCAGCTCGTGATAGTGGGTCGCAAAGAAAGTCATCGCGCCCTTATTCATCAAAAGGTACTCCAAAATCGCTTGCGCCAAAGACATGCCGTCAAAAGTACTGGTGCCGCGCCCGATCTCATCCAAAATCAAAAGCGAAGACTTGGTGCTTTTCTTTAACATCTCGGCCGTTTCGGTCATCTCGACCATGAAAGTGGAAAGTCCCTCTGACAACTGGTCGCTGGCCCCGATGCGGGTGAAAATATGATCAAAGATCGGAAGCTTCGCGCTGTCCGCTGGTACGAAAGATCCGATTTGCGCCAGCATCGCGGTCAGCGCCACTTGTCGCATCAGCGTGGATTTACCGGCCATATTGGGACCGGTTAAAAGCAAGCAACCCTTGGCTGACAAATGCAAGTCGTTTGCGACAAATTGTTTTTTCACCGTCTGCTCGACCACCGGATGACGGCTGGCTTTGATTTCCAAACTGCCATCGGCCGTGAATTCAGGGCGCACATACCGGCGCTCGATCGCAAGCCACGCAAGCGCCGCCACCACATCCAGCTCGCCACAAGCGGTGGCAAGATTCGAAAGCCCGGGCGCCAGGTTCAGCGCTTGCTTCCGAAGCGCTTCGAAAATTTCGTACTCAAGATCCGCCCGTTTACTTTGTGCCGAGAGAACTTTTTTCTCGAGCTCGACCAGTTCATCCGTCGTGTAGCGCTCGGCATTGGTTAAAGTTTGCTTTCGCATGTAATGCTTGGGCACTTTGTCGGCATGCGTGTTGGTGACTTCGATGTAATAACCAAAGACGTTATTGTAGCGAATCTTCAGACTTGAAATTCCGGTCTGCTCTTTTTCACGCGCTTCCATTTGCGCCAGCAAACTTTGGCTGTCAGTTGAAAGGGTGATGAGCTCATCCAAAACCGGCGAGTAGCCTTTTTGAATCAAATGCCCCTGACGAATTTGCAAAGGCGGATCTTCGACCAACGTGCGGCTGATCTCTTCGCTCAATGTCCGCAGATGCCCGAACTCGGTGGCAAGGCCCGCGATTTCCAAAGCCGAAAGACCCGCTTCGATCGAGGCGGCCAAAGCCAGAAGATCGCGACCATTGCACTGGGGCTGAGAGATTTTACCCAGCCTGCGCTCGATATCTCCCATTTGTGCCAGTACTTCGCGCAGGGCTTTTAATTTTCCCGGATCTTGAACCCAGGTCTGGATTTTATTTTGCCGATCGCGAATTTCAGAAGGGCTCGTGAGCGGGAACAAAAGCCACTGTCGAAGCGCGCGCGCCCCGCCCGAAGTTTTGGTGCGATCGATGGCTTCAAAAAGACTGCCGATACCTTCACCCTTATAGGTCGAGAAAACCTCCAGATGACGAAGCACCACGGGCGAAAGATCCAAGCGATGATGCAAGGAACGCTTTTCGAAAGCTTTCAGCGTTTGCAAAGTTTCCGCCCCGCCCAGACTTTCGATATAAGAAAGAATTCTTAAAACGGCCGCAGGTTCCGAAGATTTCGCCAGCGCCAAATTGGGGTGACGACTGACCAGACCATGAAAAGGCGCACTTTCGGCTTCCGGTGACATCACAAGCTCGGCAATCGGCAAAAGTCCCAACAAGCGTTTGATATCGGCTGGCTGCAAATCATCGAAATAAAAACCTTCACCGGTGCTGGTCTCAACACAGGCTAAAACCTGACCTTCCAGACAAGCCAGGTAATTGCTTTGCGTTTGCTCGAGCGTTTCCGGGTCGTAAACCATCCCCGGCGTCAGCACGCGCGTGACCGCACGTTTGACGATTCCCTTCGCCGTTTTTGGATCTTCGATCTGATCACAGATTGCGACCTTCAGACCCTGTTTCAAAAGTTTATTGATGGGCCCCGCGATCGAGTGATGAGGCATCCCGCACATCGGGGTTTCATCTTCGGATTTTTTATTTCTTTGCGTCAGCGCGATTCCTAAAATCGGGGCCGCACGTTTGGCGTCGTCAAAGAACATTTCGAAAAAATCACCCATGCGAAACAAAAGAATTTTGTCTTCATGGGCGGCTTTAATATCCCAGTATTGGCGCATCAATGGAGTCATCCCATGACCTAAATTCAGATCCGGATTGGGGTCAACAAAACTCCCATCACAGATTGCTAATGCATCGAGCTATTGCCAGCAATTTAAGCAGATTCAAAAAGCTGGTATTCACCTTGAAAAGATTCAGGATTCCGAGTTTTAATAACTTATGAATCACTTGGCGCCGCTCATTCAAGATCTTGCGATTATCCTGGTCACTGCGGCGATCACAAGCCTTCTGTTTAAGAAGCTCAAACAGCCCGTGATTTTGGGCTACATGGTGGCGGGTCTTTTGGTTGGACCGCACACCCACCTTTTCCCGACCGTGACCGAAATGGAAAGCATTCAGGTTTGGGCCGAGATGGGCTTGATCTTTATGCTTTTTGCCCTGGGGATCGAATTCAGTTTCCGAAAACTGGCGCGATTGGGTTCAACCGTCTTGATTGCCGGCATCTTCCAGCTGGTCGCCATGTGCTTGATGGGTTTTTTGATCGGCGAGCTTTTAGGTTGGAACGACTTAGAAAGTTTCTTCCTGGGTGCGATGTTTTCCATCTCGTCGACGACCATCATCTATAAAGCCTTCGACGAGTTTAAATTAAAAGGAAAGAAATTCGCGCAGTTGGTTTTTGGCATCCTGATCGTTGAAGATTTGATGGCGATTCTTTTGATCGTTCTTCTGACGACCATCGGCCTTTCCCGACAGTTTCACGGCGCCGAGCTGATGTGGACAACGGGAAAATTGATTTTTTACCTGGCACTGTGGCTGATCGTTGGACTTTTCATGGTGCCCTGGGCCCTTCGCGCCATGCGAAAGCATCTTTCCGACGAGTCCCTTTTAATTCTGGCCATGTCGATGTGTCTTTTGATGGTGGTTGCAGCCAACCATGTCGGATTCTCGTCAGCTCTAGGGGCCTTTATTATGGGCTCGATCTTGGCCGAAACGGACGAAAAAGAAAAAATTGAGCGCATCTTTCAGCCGGTGAAGGATTTATTTTCGGCGATTTTCTTTGTCTCGGTCGGGATGATGATCAACCCCGAAGCCTTGCAAAACCATTTCTGGCTCATCTTACTTTTCACCGTGGTCGTGATCATCGGAAAGATTTATTACGCGGTGATCGGTGGCCTTTTAGCCGGACAAAATATCCAGACCGCCATCCCGGCCGGAATCAGCCTGGCGCAAATCGGCGAGTTCTCGTTTATCATCGCGGGCCTTGGGATGAGTCTTAAAGTAACCGACGAATCGCTTTATTCGATTATCGTCGCGGTTTCAGCGATCACCACTTTCACGACACCTTACCTGATCCGCTCGCGCGAAACTTTATCTACCGGCATTGAAAAAATGATTCCGGTGCGCGTGCAAAGCTTTTTGGGCCGTTACCTGCAATTTTCTTATATCGTGCGCGCCCGTCCCGAATGGCAGGCTTTGATTCGCAGTTACAGTTTAAAAATATTAAGTAACGCCGTCTTGGTCATGGCGATCTTCCTGATCGCTTCGCGGTTCCTGTACCCGATCGTCGAGCTGCAGCCGGAAACGGGCGAGTGGGCGCATCTTTTAACGCTTGTGATTGCGCTCTTGCTGGCAAGCCCCTTTATCTGGGGAATGGTCTTTTCGCACTCGCAAGACAAAGCGATCCGCGCTTTGATTTGGGATTGGAGCGAGCGCACCCGGCGCATGTTCTTCTTAGCGCGGCTGGGTCTTGCGCAACTGCTGCTGGCCGTGCTTCTCAGTCAGTATGTTTCAGCCAAGGTCGTGGCCGCCACCGCGTTTTTGATTTTCACCGGCATCTCGATTTCGATCTTTCGCTTCTTGGGCCCGATCTACACCTGGCTTGAAAAAAGATTTCTGCGACAGATCGACGATCGCACGCCACAATCGACTCCGCCACCCGCCCTGGCCCCGTGGGATGCGCATTTAAGCGAGTACGAAATCCATCCCGAGGCGGAATGTGTCGGTAAAAACTTGGCGAACCTGCGTCTGCGTGAAAATTTTGGCGTGATCATCGCGATGATCCAACGGGGCGATCGCCACATCCCCGCCCCCAATCGTGACGAAATGCTGATGCCTTACGACCGGGTCAGCGTCATCGGCACCGATGACCAATTGGCCGAGTTCGAAAATTTCCTGACCACGTTCTACGTCCCGGTTGTTGCCGATCCGATCAATCCAACAAGCTTTGTGCTGGATCAGTACCTGGTCACCGAGAACTCGTCCTTTATTCACAAAACGATTCGTGATTCAGGCATCCGCGAAAAAACATTGGGTCTTGTGGTCGGTGTCGAGCGCGCCGGCCGCCGCATTCTAAATCCCGATTCACACATGCAAATCCAAAACGGCGACCTGTTATGGATCGTGGGTGACGGCCAAAAACTTCGCGCGCTCCATCGCAAATAAAGCGCCATTTAGAGCACTTGCTCTATTTTAATTTTCAGTTATTTCTCAGAATTGAGTTGTCATTCCAGTTTTCCCTCAATTAGGGTCGCGCGCATGAAAACAATTTTTCTATTCGCCACCACCCTCCTTTTTTCAATTCACCTTTTCGCGCAAGAAGAACTGCAAACCGCAGTCAAAACCGAAGCACCCTCTTCGGCCCCAGCAAAATGGAAAGCGAACGTGACATCGTACTATTACAACTTTCAAGGCACGCGCGCTTCGAACGAAGCCGAATACGAATTCGCCGACAGCACTTTGCAGATGCAGCTGTTCTCGCTTCAGTACCAGGCAAGCCCTTCGTGGACCTTGATGGTGCTGACCCAGTATCTGGATAATTATGTCGAAACCAAAATGTTCGGTACCATGTACAAAGACCGCACCAAAGGTTTGGGTGACACCTTTGTTTCGGCAATCACTCCGATCTCAGCCTCGGCAGAATCTTTGTGGCTCGTGGATATCGGTTTTTCTTTGCCAACTGGAAACATCAATCAAAAGAACGCGGCCAATCCCAAAGCCAATTACGCTTACAATATGCAAGATGGATCCGGCACGGTCGACACCGTCACGGGCCTCACCGGCATGTACTTTCTAGGTCCCGTGCAGTCAGGTGGCCATCTGACCGGAATTTTTCGTAACGGCCGAAACGCCAACGGCTACAGCTTGGGAAGCCTGTACCGCTTGGATGCATGGCTTGATTACAACACTTCATTTGGCGTGACCCCACGACTGGTCGGATACTACAAACACAAAGACGCCATCAACGGGGTCGACGACACCTTGGGCGAAAACCCATGGACCCGCTTCTACCACTCGGCCCAAATCAACTGGGATCTTTCAGCCGCCGTGAAATACGCAAAATCCGTGGGCCCGGTCGCCATCGCCCTGGAAGCCGGAGTCCCACTTGCGCAAGACAGTTACAACTATGACCACGTCGTGGTGTCGACCGAGTACTTTGCGAATCTCTCGGTAACCGGAAGCTTTTAGAAGCGCTGTTTTATTTGATTTGCTTTGCTTGAGAGGCCTTCATCCCGAGCCATTCGGAGAAATGACGTCCTGCCTGGTGCCCCCTGCCGGTAAACCGTCGGTTCTGCCGGTTTACCGGAATTGATCTAAGACACCTTTTTATCAAGACCGGTATAATGGGCAGTTGACCAATATACCGTCCTTCGCCCCAAGGCCTCGCAGGAAGAGTGGTATTTTCGAAAACATCTCATCACCGGCACGAGACCGTGCTTGCCATTTCACAGCGCGAGGTGACTTGGCCGGACTCGGTTTTAAACTCCATTGTCCATTTGGCTTTGGTCACCGAACGCTGAAAGATCGCGTAGCCGTATCCCGGACTGCTGGTGAAAATTTGATCAAGCCCCAGGCCTTTTAGATCCACATCTTTTGTCAAATCACCAAAATCGTCCAGCATGGTGCCGCCGTTTCCAAGAATAAACTGCACGGGCTTTCCAGTGGCTTTGATCATTTGCGAGACGTGCACGTGACCAGCCAGAATCATCTCGATCTTTGAAAGCAGGTTTGTGCTTTCCGTGTATTTTTTGAAATTCGGGCTGACGGTTGTGACCTTGCCATTGAATTTCACCAGACCGTAAATCGGTTTGTGAGTGATCAACCAGACATGCTTGATGCCACTGGCATCGATTTTCTTTTCGACTTCTTTCAGACGATCGATCCAGATCTTGGCGTTTTCACTGCTTGGATCGATCGCATCCGGCAGCGAAGCCGAATCGAAATTGATAATCAAAAGATCTTTCAACACGACGAAATCCGGATCTTCGTAGGCCAGACAGGGACCCGAAAGCTCTTCGTTTGCCATCAGACGAAAATATCCCAGGTAAGCGCGGTTGCAGTCTTCGTGATTTCCACGCACCAAAATCCAGGGTGTTTTGTTGTAGGTCACGGCAATCGGTTCAAAGAAATCCAGATTCCAGGGTTCGACCCCGTACCCGACCGCTTGTGCGTACTTCTGACATTCTTTCCCCGCCGAGCAGTGTTCGCGGTAATGATAATCACCCACGTGCAAAATCAGATCAGGTTTTTCTTTCATCACCTGCTTCATGACCTGATGGAAAGGCCAGACCTTGGGATCTTTGCAGTCCTGATATTCGCCTTCGCCCTTTTTATTTTCTTTCAGCCGGCAACCCGTATCACCGATGATGGCGATTTTCAGATCTTCGATTTTTGCCAAATTCTTCCACTTCGATTTTTCAAGCGGGGTCACCTTTCGGTTCACCTTCACCTGTTGCCACTGCTGATCGGCGGGACCGTCGTTGCGGATCTTCGGGGATTCGTACTGGATCTCCAGCACGCCCTGTCCCGTTAGCTTTTGCAGATTCAAGGTTTTGGCAGTCGCAATGAGCGATAAGGTCGAAAAGAAAAGCACAAAAAGTAGGTTCAGTCTCACCGGATTCTCCTCTGAAAAGAGCATCCGAAGCGCCAAGAGATTTGTCAAAATAAATAACTTTTGTTGACTCTCAGATACACTTCGCGAACCGGCGAAAACAAGGCCAGTTGAATTTTGTCAGGATCGTTACTTCTTGCCGTCCCCCCGTCTCAGGCTGAGAAAATGGGCACAGTTCCCACGGAAAAAGCCGATAAGAAAAGACAGGATTTGCATGAACGTATTGCTCCTTCACCCCGATAAAAAAGCGCTCGAGATGATCCGCTTTTGCCTTGAAAGCCAAATGAGCTTGCACGCTCACGCCGTAAAAGGGATGCAAGAGGCTTTGGATCTGTTATTGGGTGATGAGCCGGTGGATTTAATCGTGACCTCGGCGGACACAGAAACCGACAAGCTGTTCAAGTACCTTCTTTCCACCGGGGCCAGCATTCCGCTGATCACCATTGGCGAAAACGTCGGTAAAACTTTAGAAGCCTATCCGGATCTAAAGGTCTTGGCGTCCCTTCCGCAATCCGAAGTTCCCGATCAGCTGATCCAAATCATCCGTCAGAACTTTCACCAGATTCTGCAGAACCGGGCGAACTCTGAATACTGCCGCATTCATCCGGAACTTTTACTGCGGACCATGCCGCTTCATAGCGATATCTACATTCGCCTTTCAAACGTGAAATTTGTGAAACTGTTTAAAAGTGGGGCTGCCTTTACACAGCAGGATCTAGAAAAGTATCTGGTTCGAAAAAAGGTCGGATATCTTTATATCAAAACGTCCGAGACCACCGAATTCGTCGGAAAGTTCCGCGACGATTTGGCACGCCTGGTGCTGAATTCCGAGCCAGGAACAAAAGATCTGCTCGAGACCGCGGCCGAGGTGCACAGCCTGATCCGCGAACTGGCCGAGCGCATGGGTTTCGATCCCACCGTTCAAGAACTGGCCCGACAGCACATTCAGCTGACGATCAAAGCCGTCGGCCAATCGCCACAGCTTTCGGTCGCCTTGTCCCAAAGTCATTTGAAGGGACGAAATTACATTTCCTCTCACAGTGTGCTGCTAGCCAACATCGCTTGCTCGATTGCGACCATTATGAAATGGCCTTCGGAAAGCACGTTTAAGAAACTGGTGCTGGCGGCTTTGTTTCACGACTTTTCTTTTCAGGATCCCGAGCTTGCAAAAATATCGACGCGCGACGAATTGGAAAAATCAAAAGGCATTTTACCAGATGACCAGATTCGCATCATCGCCGAACACCCCCGCCAGAGCGTGGCGCTGATTAAAAACCTAAAAGAGCTCCCCGGCGAAGTGGATTTTTTGATCCTTGAACATCACGAACGACCCGACGGCGGTGGCTTTCCGCAAGGACTTACGGCCGCGCAGATCACACCGCTTTCTTCAGTTTTTATCGCGGCCCATGATCTGCTGGACTGTATGATCGAACATGGCGCAAGCTTTTCCCTGCCCCAGTTTCTTCAACGAGTCGAAGGCAGCTACCAAAGCGGCACCTTTAAACAGATCTGGAAAGCGCTTTCTCAGCAGAATGACCTGATGTCAAATCTCGCCAAAGAGGCACCCAAGCAAACAGCCTGAGTCAAGATCCGAACTAGACCTTGCCAACTCTCCCGTTCTTCAGAACACTGTCTAGGATGGGAGACAAAATGATGAAAACCGTTTTCACGAGCCTGCTGCTACCCTTAATCTCGTTGGCCGGACCGAAGCCACCCAAAGCCGAAAAAATCGCACACGAAATGACCACGCTCAATGACACGCGCACGGATTTTTATTACTGGCTTCGCGACATCAAAAATCCCAAAGTCAAAAAACACCTGGAAGCGGAAAATCGGTATTACGATGCATACTTCACGCCGGCGGACCTGAAACTTAAAAAGCAATTGGTCGAAGAAGTGAAAACTAAAATCGAAGAGGACGAGACCTCGGCCGAAATCGCTTACGGCGAATTCAATTATTACTCGCGCGCCATCAAAGGGAAAAATTACCGCCAGCACTTACGAAAAAATATCAAGACCGGAGCTGAAGAAACCATTCTGGATGAAAATAAGCGCGCCGAAGGACAAAAGTTTTTCGCCGTCCGCTCAAAATTCTTCAGCCCCGATTTAAGCAAGATGGCTTGGTGTTTTGATTACGATGGCAGCGGCAAATGCGAAATCGAAATTCAAAACTTAAAGACTCTCGAGATGAAAAAAACCGGCGTCACCGGCGTTTATTGGGGACAGATGACCTGGGGTGCGGACAGCTCGCTTTTATTTTATACGCTTCCCAACGATGCTTGGCGGGCGGACACAATTTGGCTGCTGACCGAAGACGGTGAAAAGAAAAAAGTTTTCACCGAACCCGACGAGCTTTACAACGTCGGCGTCGCCCTGTCTTCGGACGAATCGGTCGTCCTGGCCGGAGCTGAATCTTTTGAAACGACCAAAAATTATTTCTGGAACGGCAAAGAGTTTCAGGAGTTGATCCCAGCCAAAGACAAGGTTCTGGTCACGGTGGATCACTCGCCGTTGGGATACATCGCGAAAAGCAATCATCAGCATAAAAACTTTGGCGCTTACAGTTTTCAACGGCCACTGACACCCATGAGTGAGTGGAAAGAGCTGATCGCCCCCCAAGCCGATGCGAAGCTTTCAGAACTGTTCCCTTTACAGGACAGCTTGATTTATTCGCTGCGCGCGAAAGGAAATGAAGAGATTCACGTTCGCCAAGTCCCGACCGGAAAAGACACCACGATCTCTTTTCCGGATGCGACCTACGATGCCGAGCTTGCGCTGGCGGGGCTACCTGAGTTTCCGATGATTCGCTATTCATCCCCGCTTTCACCCGAAAAAACATTGAAGCTCGACATCAAAACCGGCGAGCTTCAAACCCTGAAAGCTAAAAAATCACCAAGCCTGAAGCCCGAGCTTTATCAAACCGAGCTTTTGATGGTGAAAGCACGTGACGGAAAAGAAATTCCGATCCACGTGGTGTTCCGTAAAGACATGCGCAAAGGAAACCCGCAGCCGACACTGATTTACTCGTACGGCTCTTACGGGATGACAATTCCATCCAATTTCAGCGAAATGCTTTTCAGTCTTTTGGACCGCGGCTTTATCTATGTGAATGCCCACATCCGCGGATCCGATGCGCAGGGCGAAGCCTGGTACGAGGACGGAAAGTTGATGCATAAGAAAAACACTTTCAACGATTTCATCGACGTCTCTGACTTCTTGATCAAAGAAAAATGGACGACGCCGGAGCTTTTGGCCATTCGCGGTGGCAGCGCCGGCGGTCTTTTGATGGGCGCGGTGATGAATCAAAAACCGGAAAACTTCCGCGCCGTCATCGCCGAAGTCCCGTTTGTTGATGCCTTGACCACCATGCTGGATCCAGATCTTCCCCTGACCACGCAAGAGTACCTGCAGTGGGGAAACCCAAATGAAAAAGCGGCTTACGAATACATCAAAAGCTATTCGCCTTACGATAACGTGCAAAAGATGAAGTATCCGGCCGTCTACGTGCAAACCGGAATCAACGACCTGCAGGTTTCTTATTGGGAGCCCACCAAGTGGGTGCAAAAGCTGCGCGAGTTCAATCAATCCCCGCACCCGGTAATTATGAAAGTGAATATGGGGGCAGGACACGGCGGAGCTTCGGGCCGTTACGCCCGCTATGAAGAAACCGCCGAGAAGTATGTCTTCTTGATCAAAGAGCTCGCCCCTTCAAAAACAAAGAAATAAAAAAGAAAAGGCTCCGCGCGGGAGCCTTTTCCATTTCGGACGACGAGCTCTGGATTTATCCAGGATCGTTGTTGGATTTGCTTCAGGCAGCAAACCGGCCTATGCTTCGGGGCGATGTTCGGTACTGCTGTCGGCGTCCCGATTTTTTGCTCAGCACCCGCTTCATCGCGTGAACGGCATCGTAAACGGCCGTACGGAAGTCATGCGATTCACGATGGGTTTTAAAGTATTTTTTCGAGGCCGCGGATTTGATCGCGACTTCGCACACAAAGTGCGGCTTGCGATTCTGGCTGCGGTGGCTGTCTTCGTCGACCAGCACGCGGAGGTGAATATCTCTCTCGTTGCGAAGAAAGGTATCCACGAGATCCCAACCTTCTTTTTGCAGAAATTCGTCCATGCTTTCTGTTTTCTCGAAACCCTTCGTGAAAAATTCTGCCTTCATAATACTCTCCTTTGTGGAGCCCACATCATCTCTCTTTTTCATGAATGCGAACATTCGATACTTTTGATAGATGAATTCATTTTATTGAATGTGCTTTTTCGCTCGAAAAAGCGACGAGATATTAAAGGCTTAGCGCAGGTAGGAAAACTAATAGCAGGGATTGATATTTTCAATCCCTGCGTTTCAAGAAAAATTCTGTACGAAAGTCGTTGACTGAAAACGGACTCCGCAAAAACTGAGGTTTATTTGGTGCCCGAGCTGTTGGCCAGGTCATCCAAATGCATATTCAGACTGCGATCATCCAAGATACGACGGATAAATTGCACCGAAGAATAAATATCCGACGTCTTCGACTGACCCAAAGACATGCTCTTCAGACCCGACTCGTCCGACGAGAACTTCAAATCCAAACGCATCGCCTGATCGACCGACGATTCTGGCAAGAGGCTTGGCATAAACTGACCCAGGATCCAACGTTGGAAAATCATATTTCCTTTTAAGCGATGGAAGGCTTCGGCCTTCTCTTTATCGCTCGCCGTTTTGGCAGCTGCGTAAGCCGCCTTTTCCTCGGCCGTCGCATTTGCTTTCGGTGCCGCCACGTCCGAAGTGATCTTGTAAACGTCCGCCGCCAATTGATCCGCGTACTCTGACAAACCGCCGCCCGCCTCCGAATTGATATCAAAAGGGAATTGCATCTGACGACGTTCTTTATGGTTCTCAAGGAACTCCATCATCTTTTGCACCAGCTGCGAACGCTCCATCTGCGCCCATGCTTTGAAAGCCTCGCTACCAAAACTTGTCTCGTAAGAGAAAGTGGCGCTGTTCTGAGAAGAGGTCGGCATAAAGTTATTCAAAGCATCACCCACGCGCATACCGGCCGGCAAAGTATTCGCCGCGCGCTTTTTCATTTCTTCCATCTCGCTTTTATCAAAGTGAGTTTCCTGCCACTCGTAACGATTGACGATATCAACCGCCTGACCCAAACCTTCATTGGCATCAGATTTCACGAGCATCTCGGTTTCGTGGCGATACTTGCGGGCAAACTGACCCAAGAGCCATTTGCCTTCTGAAATGGTCGTAAAGTTATCCAGCTTAAAGTACTCGATCTGGTTTTCGTTGTTGTACTTGCGCACGAAAGTCGTCTGACCACCGATGCTACCTTTGTACGAACCGATCAAACCGCCAAATCCCAAAAGACCAGGGCGCAAAGCCCAGAAATGAGTCGTCAAGCGACCACGGAATTCGTGCGACACGCGTTTTTGATCCTTCGACAGATTGCGATCCAAAGCCGCCAAGGCTTCCGCTTTCTGCGCTTGCTGCAAAAGCTCCTGTGCGATGTCGCGGTTTTGCGAGAACGGATTGAAGATCGCGATGAACTTTAAAGTTTTGATGCTGGTGAAAATCTCATCCAACGCATCCATCGCTTCACCCGATCCGATATTGAAGCGGTAAACCACCATCATCGTGTCGATGGGGTGATCGCCAAAAGTGCGATCCGTTCCGGCAACACCCAAAGTTGGACCCACAGCCACCAGCGAAGTTCCCGCAAGCTTCCCGACGACGCCGCCGACCAATTTAACCAAGGCACTGCCGCCGACTTCCAAAGTCGCGCGCTCGTTCAAACCGATAAACCGTGTCACCAAGTCCTTTTCCGTCTGACGGTAGAAATCAGCCAAGAACATCGCACCGCGCTTCACGCTGGCACCAAGTCTTGTCTTCGTGTGATCTGTGGTGCGACCATCGAAATGTCCGACCCCCACATTTCCACTGAATTCAAGGCGAACCGTTTCGCCGACTTTCATTTTCATCAAAACGTCTTGCGCACTGCCAGGGATTTTATCCAACCAGTAAACGTTTGAAGTGAGAGCTTCTTTTTTCGGTTTATCACCATCAATCAGGCGACCAAAGGTCACGCGCATTTCGGTGTTCGCGAAAAGCTCGTTCCCCGCGCCGACTTTGATTTTATAACTGTCCGTCAAAAGCTGCTTACCGGCGATATTGGTGGGCTCGACACAACGCTCGAAACCAACGCCCGCACGCAAGACAGATAAATGGGTCGACGCTTGCACCGGAACGCAAATACGAATCTTTCCCAATTGTGTTTCGATCCACGACATTTGCACTTCTTTGCCGTTGATGACGACAGTCTCAACTTTCGTGAGCTTGTCTTGGATCTTTTGCAGAATTGAAACCGGTCCACCCAATTGCTTTTGCGCATCGCCGATGATCACCGATTGCGGCGACGAAATCTCTTTCAGGACGGCGCTGGTTTTTTCGGCCACAGCCTTTGAATCCGCAAAATCTTCCGCATCTTTTTCAGCCGCGAAAGCTGAATTCAGCAGGCAAGACGATGCGATAGCTGCAGATAACGTCCAATAATTCAGGCGCTTGATAGCCTTCATACAATTCTCCCGTGTGGAATGACCTGCCAGCATTCAGGCAAGAAGCTAGCCAAGATGTAAAAGCTTCAAAACGGGTTTAAAGAGAGCTCAAGCCCGATTCGGCACGGAAAATGGGAAAGCGACAAAAAGCGCCTTTGACATGTCGACGATTTAGACAAGTCTGAAGTTTTATCTACTGTGCGGATTCCGAAGATGCATTTAAAGAGTCCGCGCCGCCCAAAGAGTCCCCCGGAAGGCTCATAATGCGGCGACTGGCGTTGTCCACCATCAACGAAACCGGAGTATTGGTTTTCTGCGATTTCTCGCAAGCTTTGAAAATCGCGTTATGCTGGGGCCCCTGAGGAATGATGAGGCTGCTTTTCAAATCTTTGAAGAAGACTTCGGTTTCCGGGTTCGAACGGATCATACGCACGATACCCGAAACCTCCTGCACGACCACGCCTTGAATCTTCATCGGTTCGACCTTCGCTTTTTCCGCAGGCACGGAAACTTCTTTCGGATTGGTCGCGGCCGTGCTCGCGGCGGTCTGCCCCGCTCCGACAGAAGCGGTGGCCCAAGTGATCAAACAAGCGGAAATAAAAAGTTGAATCAAAGTGTTCATGTCTTGATTGAACACTGAAAGCCTGTGTCTTGTCAGCAGGCGGATTGACTTTCCGGACCCTGTGGATTGAAACTGGCCCCATGCGGATTTTGCATCTTCTTTCACAAACCGAACTGACGGGCGCCGAAGTTTACGCCCAGACTCTGATCGAGCAACAGGTGCGAGACGGTCATCAGGTGTTTGTGATTTCAGATCGCATGCACGTTCCACTTCCGATCACGCCGAAAAGCTTACCGATCTCATCGTCGCGATTTTTCACGCGCCTGCAAAGCATTCAAGAGATCCGTCGGTTTTTAAAAACGCATCAGATCGAAGTGATCCATTGCCATTCGCGCGGGGCCGTCCGACACGCCCACTGGGCAAGACTGGGACTGAAGGTCGCGCAGGTCACGACCATTCACGGCCGCCAGCATTTCTCCTGGTCCAAAAGACTGATGAATATCTACGGCGACATCCTGATCGCCATTTGCGAAAACGCGAAGCTCGCCATGGCACGCGACTTTCACATGAACCAAAGCCCCATCCGCATCATCCGAAATCCGATCGCGCCATTTTCTGCCACCCCAGCTCGAAGCTTTGCACAAACACCGCAGGCCTTATCAACATCCCTCAAGATCGCGCTGATCGGTCGCAGCTCAGGACCAAAGGGTCGAAGGTTCGAGTCCATCTCTGAACACTGTTTTGAAAAATGGCTCAAGCAAAAGCCGGATCTTAAAATCACGATCATCGCACCAAAACCGGAAGTCTTCTCGAGCTCATTCCATGAACGGGTCAAAAACTTAAATCTAAAATATCCGGGTGCCATCGAAGTGAAAGGTCATGTCGAGAATCTTCGCACTCACCTTTCGGACTTTGATTTGGTTTTGGCCTCTGGCCGGATCGCGATGGAATGTCTGTTTGCAAAAACGCCCGTCTTTGCGATTGGTGAATTCGATAGCCACGGGATTCTAACGCCCGAGACTTTGCCAGAATCACTGGAAAGCAATTTCGGCGACATCGGGTCAGGGGTGGTTGAAGAGATTTTGGATCTCCCAAAAATCACCGACCAGGTTTCAAGCTTTCTATCCGGAGCCAGACCTTCGAGCGAAGATCTGGAAAAACTGCGCCACAAAGCCGAGATCGAATTTTCATCGCGCCTGGTTCACGACGCCGTGATGGAGGCTTACCGGGCCGCCATTTTCAAGCGCCACGTCCCACACTGGATCCCGGCTTTGATGTATCACAAAATTCCGGACACCCAGATCCAAACCCAGCACCGGATCTTTGTGACCAAGGACCGCTTTCAAAAGCATTTGGATTTTTTCAAAGCCCGCGGCTTTCAAAGTCTTACCTTTCAAGATCTCACCCAGTTCTGGACCGGGAAAAAACCTTACGACGAGTTTCCCAAGAAGCCCCTGCTTCTGACCTTTGATGACGGTTATAAAGACAATCTCGTCAATGCCCAGAAAATTTTAAAAGATTCCGGCTTTCGTGCTGTCATCTTCTTGCTGGCCAATCACAGCATCATCGAAAACACCTGGGATTCAGCCACCGGCGAAGCCCCGGCGGAACTGATGAGCTTAGAAGAAAAAATGCAATTGAACCCCCAGGTCTGGGAAATCGGAAGCCATGGCTTGAATCATCTGCATTTGCCAGAGGTCAGCGAAGCCGAAGCCCGCCGCGAAATGGAAGAATCCAAAAGCACGCTGAAACGAGACCTGCAGCAGCCGGTTTACAGCTTCGCTTATCCATTCGGCTCGACCAATGCACACATCGCCGAGCTTGCCCGCGAGGCCGGCTATAAGTTCGCGGTGAACACCGACCAAGGAGGCCTGCACCTGGCCGATCAGCCGCACTCCATTTTCAGAGTGAATGTGTTTCCCGAAGACGGAAATTTCGAGCTTTGGAAAAAGACCAGCTCTTGGTATCGCCGATATTTCTTCCGCAAGCGCGGACGATAAATGACCACTCTCTCAGCTTGGACAATATATTGGCGAAAATGTCAGTTTATGGGCCTCGGGGTGAAGGCCTCGGAGCGAAGGCCCTAGGCCACAGACTCGCTTAAGCCACCCCGAAAGCATGCAGGCCCTGCACGCAGATCACGGCTAGCAAATACGCGACAACGTTAAAGACCACCAGCTGCACGATCGCAAGTGTCCAGGATTTGTTCTCGCGCAGCTGCACGCCCACGGTCGACATGCATTGAAGCGCGATCATAAAGAAAATCAAAAGCCCCACCACCGAAGCCACGGTAAAGATCGGCTGACCGTTCGGGAATGTGGCTTTTTGCATTTCGCCTAGCATTCCTTCCGCCACCGCATCTTCTTCGCCGGTGATGTTAAACATGACCGCCATTGATGAGACGAAAACTTCGCGGGCGGCAAAGGCCGAAATCAGCCCGACACCGACGCGCCAATCGACCCCCATGGGTTCAAAGATCGGTTCCACTGTGCGACCCATCTGCGCGAGATAACTGGTTTGCAGACGTTCGGGATCTTCCATCTGGTGATTTGGATAAGTGCTCCCAACCCAGATCAAAACGGCAAAGACAAAGATCGGAGGCCCCGCCCGCTTCACGTAAGCCATGGTGCGGGTGTAGGTCTGCTTTAAGATCACGCGGATCTGCGGACGGCGGTACATCGGAAGCTCCATCATAAAGATCGACTTCTCGCGCACGGCCAGGATGCGATTTAAGATGCCGGCCGCAACCGCACCGATCGCAGCAGCCCCCATATACAGGGCCGCCAGCGCCAATCCCGCTTTCCATGCCGGTTGATCCATAAACAGGAAACCCAAAAGCAGCGAATACACCGGCAGTCGCGCCGAGCAGGTCATCAGCGGAATGATAAAGTTCGTGATCCAACGATCGCGAGCCGAGCTGATATTTCGAGTCGCCATGATCGCCGGCACCGCACAAGCAAAGCCCGACAAGACAGGTACGAAGCTTCGGCCGCTGAGACCGATTTTCGAGAAAGGCTTATCAATCAAAGTCGCAGCCCGCGCCAGGTACCCCGAGGACTCTAAGAAACCGATCCCTAAGAACAGCACAAAGATCTGCGGCACGAACACCAAGACGGCGGCAAAACTTCCGATGATTCCGTTTCCTAAAAAGTCGACCCACAGGCTTCCGGGCTCTTGAGCTAAGACCCACTCTTTCAAAGAGCTAAAGCCGCCGTCGACCAAATCCATCAAGGGGGCAGCACCTGTGTAGATCAAAGTGAAAAGCCCCCACATGATCAAAAAGAAAATCCCCAGACCCAAAAATGGGTGCAGCAAAAGGCGATCGGCCTTTGCCGTTGCTTCATAAATCTGAGAAATGCGGCGGCCCTGCATTTGCGATTTGCGAGCCGAGTCCTGCGCGAGCTTTTCGACTTTTTGCAAATTGGCGACCAGGATATTTTCCGGCCATGGATCCAGACGTTTGGGCTGCGGGTTTGGTTTTAGAAGATGCACCGCTTTTAAAAGCTCGGGCACCCCGCCACCCAACATTCCGTCGATAGCGATCACCTGGGTTCCGAATTCGGCTTCGATCATCCCCAGATCCAGCTCGATCTGATTTTTACGCAGAAGATCCGACATGGTCAGCGCGATCACGAAAGAAAATCCCGCCGCCTTTAATTGCTGCGCGATCAAAAGGTGACGACCCATTTGCGTGCCGTCGACCACCAAGATCACGCGGCTGATGGGACCGAAATTGGGATGTTCGTAAAGAGCTTTCAGTGTGACTTCTTCATCGGCGGATTTAGGGAACAAGCTGTAAGTCCCCGGCGTGTCCATCACGGGGAATTGAATTTGCCCGACACTGTCTTTATAACGATCGGCCAATTTTCCCACCGAATATTCGATGGTCGCACCCGGATAGTTCACGGTCTTAAAACGCGAGCCCGTCAGCCAATTGTAAAGCGTTGTTTTCCCCGAGTTCGGCGCACCGACCAGGGCGACACAATCTTCTAGATGTTTTGAATCAGCGTGCATTGGGCTTCCTCGTATCTCAGAGCTAGAACTGTGTTTCCAAAACGAAAGAGCATCGGCCCACCAAACGGCGCGCGCCCCACAGGGGCCACCTCAAGACCTTGATGAAGACCCATCTCTTTTAGGCGTTCGACGATCACTGGGTCCCCATGAAACCCTTCAATACGAGCTCGTAACGATTCGTGATCAGTGCCTTTTCCGGAATGCTTTTGGTTCAATTCTGCTAATGTCATGATCCTTTTGGGATACCGCCCCGACTCGACCAGAGGCAAGTTATTCAAGTGAATTCTCATATATGAAAGGCAGATGAAAATGGACTTAAGACCCTTTCCGGATCCTCCGTTGGTCTGCGTAGATGAAAGACCACAACCCAAAGTCCACCAAGACAATTGTCGCCAAAAACTCATGGATGCTTCTGCTTTTCTTTCTCTTTTTCTGGACCCCAGGGGTGCAGGCATTGGATGTCTGGAGCTTCCCCTTAGAAACAGAAATCAAATCGGTTTTGATCACCAACAGCCAGTCCCAACCGCAGGATCTGTGGCTTTCAGGCCCCAATATTGAAATGGAAACCCAGTTTCAGGTTCCGGCTTACGGGAGCTTGGAAATCCCGATGACCAGCTTTGCAAAGCTTGCCTGGCTTCGCATGGTGACGCCGAATTCAAAGGCCCTGCATCTGCAACTGCAAACCACATTTGATCAGCTGATTTACTTAGACCCCAACCAAACCACAAGCTGGAAGGTCCGAGCCCGCAACGGATCCGAGCTCGTGGTTTTCAACCAAGCGCCCTTCGAACAGAAAGTTCAGATCCTGACCTCGGGTCAAGCTTGGAAAACACTCATCCTTCCCGCCTTCGGCAAAGAACGCATCGCGATCGACAGCTCCGCCAGTGGCCAGGTTTTGACCATCACAGGCGAAGCTCGAATCGGCGGAGTTCTCATCGCCGGCGAAAACTCTGTGCAGCTCAGCGCGAACGCCAAAGCCCAAGTCCTGACCCCACCTGCGACATCAGCGCGATACTTCCGACTGAGCAACACCGCGAAAGATCAAAGCTATGTGGTCACACTGTCGGACCCTTCACTGATCGCGCAGGCCGAAGAGCAAATCCGCAAACCTTGGGAGATTTATTACCTTCCAAGAATTCTATTCGCGCGGGTTGCATTCGGGCACGGGGGATTTAATCGTGATTTCAGTTCGAAATGGAAAGCGCCATGGTCCTGGCACGTGGCCGAAGTTTTTCGCTTCGGTGATTTCGGTTCGCAAGCCTGCGATGGCAATCCGGAAGCCCTCGAGCAGAGTCTGATGGGCTGGTCGCCCGACGGACAAGGGATTATCTGCTTTTGGGATTTCCGGATCGTCGAAGAGATTTCAATTCAACGTATTCACGAGGGGAACTAACCCCTCCTTTTTAATAATTAGGCCGAGGAAGTGGGCAGTAAGCGTTGCCACCCGCCTTCGAATACACATAGAAGCTGTGCTTTCCTTCCAAAGTTCCATTTTTCCAGATCGACATGGTCTCAAGCACACGGTTGTCGTCCCCGATGATGCTGCATCGGATGTAAGTCTCGTGGTAATTGACAAACTCGACCGGTACGCAGTCATAGGTGTAGGTTTGACCATCACATTGCTCCCAACCATTTGCACATTGGTACGCTTGCACCGGTGGCAAAACTCTTGTCAGGAAAAGCTGGCGGAGATTCTTGCTAAACTGAATTTCGATCGCGCAGGTCTTATTTCCCACGGTGTTCATCGTTTTCCCATTCACCAGGGAGACGATGTAAGCATAGTCTTTGTCGACTTGCGGGCCGTATCCGAGCGTCGGCATTGCAAAGCTTGCGAAAGATGAAAGCAAGGTCGCAATCAACAGCAAATATTTTTTCATTTTTGACTCCAATATCAGGTTTAAGTGTTTGATCTTCGAAATACAGGAAAACTAGTCACCTTCGTGAACGTCATCGTTGGCGTAAGGCACATCGGTTGCCGCCAAATCCACGCAAGTTCCCAAAAAATTCGTCGGAGCTTCCGGCGTTCCGACGCTGCCATGACCATAAAGCGCTTCCCACGCTTGCGGATTGGATCCTGGAATCGCTTGCATGAAGAAACGGGCACCGGGTCGGCCTAAAATTTCAAGCAGATTCGGCGTCGCCCCAGCTGAGATCGTGACATCATTGGTGAAACCATTGACCGCAACCAAAAACTTTTTCCCTTGTGGCGTCAGGCAAGCATAAAATTTTCCGGTGCCCGCCGTGAATGCCAAGGCCGAAGTCGACAGACCCACAGTCACCATCATCAAAAGAACTGCTAACTTTTTCATATTTATCTCCTTCAATTTCAATTTAGGGGCGTTCCAATGGGCACGTGGATCCTTGACCCGCATCCCAGATCTTTTCAAAAATTTTACCGTCTTTTTTCACAAGCCCATCGTTCCAAATGCTCAAAGTCGAGGCGATCCAGTTGCCATATCCAAACTCATCGCAGCGGACGTATTGCTCTTTGTAGTTCACCCAATAATCGGAACTGCAAGAGTACTCATGGATTTGCCCGTCACACTCATTGACCCAACCCACACAATAAGGCCCCGCGTACGGAGCCGGAGGCGCCACTTTTTTGAGAAACAGAGTCATGCGATCCTGACTGAAGGTCATTTCGATCGCGCATGTTTCAGGTCGATCTGCCGCCAGCATTTTTCCATTCACCAGCGAGACCATGTGGTCATAGTTTTTGCCGGCCTGAGGGCCCTGCCATTGAGCATTTGCCAAGCTCGAAAAAGACAGAAGCCAGACTCCCAAAAGCAGCGATTTGTTTTTCATTTGGACTCCAAGATCAGGTTGAGACTGTTTTGCAACTGCACCGACTCTAATGCATTTTGATGCAGTGTATCAATATGAGATTAGTAATCATTTACCGCAAACAGTTACTTTCAGGTAATGATTTGAGCCCAAATGCCGATATAGAAGCTATGAATCTGTTCACTGAAAGCGATTACAAAGCGATCCTTCTCAACTGGGCTGCAACACAAGGGCCCGGCAAGCGTGGCTTTTACCGCAAGCTTTCCGACTATTTAAACGTCAACCCGTCGCTCGTTTCGCAGATTCTTTCAGGCCCCAAAGACTTTACAGAAGAGCAAATCATCTCGGTCTGTGATTTTTTAGGTCTCCCACAATTGGAAAGCCGTTACGTCCTCACACTTTTGCAGATCGAAAGAGCGGGCTCCGAGAAATTGAAAGCCTACCATCAAACGGCGCTAAACGAGATCCGCGAAAAGGCATTGGATCTTTCAAAGCGGGTTCACACCACACGCCGCCTGACCGAATCCGAAAAAGCAAAGTTCTATTCGAGCTGGATTTATTCGGCCGTGCATTTGATGACGACCCTTCGCCCCGCCCCGAAATTTCAAGATATCTGCAAGCGTCTGAATTTAAACCAAGACCGCGCGCAGGAGATTTTAAGCTTTCTTTTGGAAAAAGGTCTGATCATCGAGCAGAATTCGCGCTACACACCGGGACCGACGATCACCCATCTTGAAAAGTCTTCCCCCGAGATATCGCATTTTCACAAGAACTGGCGACAAAAAGCGATGGACGCCGCCGAATCGCTGCAACCCGAAGAATTTATGTATTCCTGCAATTTCACGGTGAGCAAAAAAGATTTCCTGAAACTTCGCGAAGAATTCGCACAGGTCACACAAAAATTTCTGGCGATCGCGCAAGAATCCGACCCCGAAGATTTGGCCCAGCTGAATATCGATTTATTCTGGCTGCGCTCGTGAGCAGTAACTTTGCACTTTTTCTTCCAAAGCCTGGAATAACTCTTCGTCTTCAAGATACCGATGCCGATCATTTGCGCAAAGTTCGCGAATCACCTCGCGGTCATCCACCGAAGGCAATAAAAGTGACTCAAAATCCCCAAGCGAACGCAAAATCCGACTGCGCATAAAGCGCCCCTCATCCGCGATCAAAGACACCCAGAAAATAAAGGCCTCTTCGTCCGTCATTTGTGGAATGCCGTGCTCGATCAACGCTTGATGAAAGGCGATCGCGAAGGTCGGACTTCGGTGCGGGTTCCTTCTTTCGGTGACGAACGAAAATTGATAGAACGGACTGGAAAAAGAACCTGCCGCATACACGGTATTGAAAGAGCCTCGCGGAGCGAAAAGCATCTGAAGATTTCCCAAAATAACGACGGCGTTGTGGTAACTTTCCTGCCGAGATTTCTTCATCTCCGGAATCAGCTTTGGATCGGACGGATTTAAAAGCCGGAAATACTCGTCAAAACCATGCTCTCGAAGCCGATAACGGAAGGCCACTGAACTTTCGATCGGTCTGTCTTTTAAAAGCAAGGCAATCGCGATTTCCTGAATATGATACGAGTCCGGATGCATCCCCAACCGGGCCCCCATCAGGTAAAGCGCTTCATGCAAAATCAAAAGCGCCTGGTTGATCCGCTTGGTCTCAGACGATCCACGCGCCAAACCTAGCTTTGAATACAAATCGCAATCAAATTCGATCTTAAAATCATCGACCCAATGGTCCTCGGCCCATTTACGAACCGGCGATCGCCACGCCAGCTGAACCGGTTCGCAGTTTCGATCCGTCAGGACCTGCTGCTCATTGGAAAAATGAATTCCACGGTCATTGACGTAAGCAAACGATCTGCATTGTCGGGTCTGACTCGAGACTTCTTGGATGGTGCGAAGTAAAATTTCAAGAAATGCCGGCGCGATCGCCTTAAGGCGCGTTTGCAGACTCCGTTGAAGATAAGCTTCCGGCGCTTCATTGGGGGCAATCGGTAAAAACACCGAAGCGTCTGGTTCAGGACGGGTGATTTCAGATATCCAGGCCTCGTAGGTCAGCAGGGCTTTCAAATGATTTCGGTCTCGGTGAGCCTCATCCGCGTAGCAGGCAACCCCTCCTCCGCCACCACCACCATTGGTCCCGCCCCGGCGCTGGAATTCAGAGTTCAAAGACTTTCCATCAGAGCTTATCTCTTTTTCGTATTGCAGCTTCCCCCGAAGGTTGAGCTTGCGATCTTTTGGATACTCTTTCAGGCCATTACTGGGAATGCGGAAACTAGGTTCTTCTTTTTTCTCTGCCAAGACCGCTTCGGCCAAACGCGATGATGGGCCCTTTGAGCTTTGCGCCCAAGCCCCAGTGCCGGTGGCTAAAATACCGAGAAAACAAATCAGGCCTCTCAAGCCCCAGATTCTTTGCATAGTTTTGAAATCACTTTGCAAATCATGCCAAAGCGCCTGGCCTCAATCCCCGGCTTCAAACGAAACTCATCGAATCTGAGCCCATCCCGCTGTCAAAAGATGAGGCGGTGACAAGAATTGTTAGTCCCGACTGACTTTGGAGCTTGCGGCTTGGCCCGCGGTCTCTTCGACCTGAACCCAAACCCAGGCGATCTGATACTGTGCAAATTGCCGAAACATCTCTTCGGCCAAGATGCGTGAAAGCTGCTCGACCGAGGTGTTTGAGACTGGCAACAAGTGCACTTCGTTTTCCGGAAAGACGTAAAATCGGTCGCGGAATTTCACTTCGAGCGAAGGGGATTTGGTTGTAAATCGCATATCCGGATGGGCTGCCGGCAGCAGAACCATTTCGTCCCATTGATCGAGACGCGCTTTGATCCATTTTTTAAACACATTGAAATCGACAAAGAAGCCCGTTTTATTTAAATCGTAATCTTGCGGGACGCCGATTTTCACTTTCACCTGATAGTTGTGGCCGTGTAATTTTTCGGCGCTCTTTTCATCGAAGATCAGAAAATGGGCCGAAGAAAACTTGAAATTTTGCTTGTAAAGATGGAGTGTGGTCTCGAGCTTCATAGCAAAGGTTTTTATCATGAAATTCGAGTTAAAAACACAGTTTCGAATCGAGTCCGCGCGCTTTCTGCCAAATCTTCCGGATGGCCACCCCTGCAAGCGTCTGCATGGCCATGGATTTGAAATTATTTTGAGGCTGATCGGCCCCCTGGATCCCGAAATTGGCTGGGTTCGCGACTACCACGAGATCGAAAAAACCGCGCGCCCCGTGCTGAACCAAATCGATCACCGGGTCTTAAACGAGGTCCCGGGCCTTGAGAATCCAACCTCGGAACTTTTGTGTCAGTGGCTTTTTGAAAAGCTAAAGCCGTCGATTTCAGAGCTTGTTCAGGTGTCGGTCCGCGAGACCCCAGGCACCGAATGTTCGTTTCCGGTTTTGTGATTTGTCAGGGCTTAAGTCGCTGCCAGCGCGCCTTGAAGCTCATCACCGACTTTTAAAATCCCGCTCGATACGCGCACCAGATAATACTGCCCAAAGTACACCTGCGTCTCTTTGCGGCGGTACTGCGCTAGCACCTTTAAAGGCTCGGGACTTTCAACAATGCCTTTATCCTCGTTCACCGTGATGATCTTGCAGCGGGCGCAGCCTTTGGTGGCTTCGAAATCAAAACCCGCCGCGTGTTCAAGTTTTGTGATTTGATCTTCACGGTAAGGATAACCCGCCCCTTCGATCCAAATGTTGGCACGAAAGCGCGCGTGCGTGATGGGCACTGAAAGCTTTTGATTGAGATCTTTCAGGCTTTCTTCGCTGATCACCAGGTATTGCTGGCTATCGGTAAACCGGGTGTTCACACCTTGGCCTTTGCTTTTGACCAAGACTTCGCGTTTGCAGGCGGCATCGAAATGCACAAGCTCGACTTCAGTTTTCAGGAAATCACTGGCCGCCTTTGAGACATCACCCGGCACGATGGCCGCTTGCTGTTTATTCCCCCAAACCTGCACATGTCGCCGAGCTGGGTTCTCAAGCTTGAGTGGAATTTCAAAGCGCTTGCCATCGATTTTCAAATAGAAGCGATCGTTTTCAAGTTCAGGCTGCATGAGCGCCATCTGGGTCAGAGCTCTTTGGGTTTGAAAATCCCCTTCGGGATTGACGAACATCCATCCACGATCAAAGACCGCGGCCTCGCCCAAAGGAATCTCAGGACCTTCTTCACCGATGCGAAAACTGGAAACCGAAAGACCGCCGCAAGACTTGATCGGATACAGATTGAGCCTTGTGACGCTTACCTTCACAACAAAGCCCCGCCGACTTTCACGGCCTGATCTTTAAATCGGCCCCAGTCGTCTCGCTGCATGCGGATGGTTTTGGGATAAATCATCACGACCGTGCTTCCCATATAGAAGGCACCCAGCTCGTCGCCACGTTTGAGCGGAATCGCAGGCGTATAAGTTTTCACTCTGGGCTCGCGGTCACCCGTGGTATTGGTGATGATGTCGGGATCAAAGTTCACGCGGATCTGGCCGACATTGGTGGCGCCGACAAAAACCAAAAGGCAGTCGCCCATGCGGCCCTTAATTTCCAGCACCACACGCTCGTTCACACCGAAAAGGTTTTCGATGTTTTGCGTGCTCCACTCGTTGACCGGCCACAGATGCCCCGGCAGATGCCGAAGCTTTTCGATCTCGCCTTCAACCGGCGAATGCACGCGGTGATAATCGGTCGGGCACAGATAATAAGTCACAAAAAGGCCGTCTTGATATTTCTTGGCGACCTCGAAATCGCCGCAGATGTCGGCGACCGAATACCAGCGGTCTTTGGCTTGAATGCATTTGCCGTCTTTGATTTCACCGATCTGCGCGATGCGACTGTCGGCGGGGTGAAGGATCGGGCTTTCCGCCAGCGGACGAAGCCCCGGCTTCAAACGACGAACAAAGAAATCACCAATGGATTTGTACTGATCAACCGGCTTTTCAGCTTCGTCGATCCGAATGTGATAAGCCTCAGCGAACTTTTGGATGCTGAAACGAGCAAGGGGTCCTGGCAGCTGCAGGTGCATCAGCTTTCCCATCCAGTAACTGAGAAGCTTTTTTGGCAGAATATACAAAATCCACATGCGAAAAGTTTAACAGGTGCAAGGCCACTGGCAAAGCACCTTGCGAGGGGCTCTTCAGGTTTCGGAAGCGTTGCATCTTAAGCCTAAAACCAGTAAAGTCGCCCGCATGTCCAAAGTTCTGCAGAATCTCGAAATTCCGATCGATCAGGATCTGGAAGAAAAACTGGCACTTTTAATGCCTTCCTACGGCGAATACCGCATTCTTCGCCAAAGTGTCGACGCCCGCAGACGCCATTCTCCACATTTCGTCTACTCGGTCGAGGTCTCGGAAGCCGGCGAAAAACTGACCCGCCCCGACTTCCCGATCGATAAAGTGAGCTTCACCCCGAAAGAAAAACCACTCATTATCGGCTCGGGTCCAGCGGGCCTGTTTGCGGCTTTGCGACTGGTTGAAAAAGGAATCCCCTGCCATCTTTTCGAACGCGGTTCGGATTCGGGCGAGCGAATCAAGGGCATCAATAAATTTTGGCGCTACGGCGAGCTGGATCCGCGCAACAACGTTTGCTACGGCGAAGGTGGAGCGGGCCTTTACTCGGACGGAAAACTGATCACGCGAATCAAAAGTCCCGAGATCCCTTATGTCATGCACCGCTTGGTGAAATTTGGCGCGCCCGAGGAAATTCAGTGGCTGTCAAATCCGCACGTCGGATCGGATCGCATCCGCCGCGTGATTCCGAAACTGCGTCAGTATCTTTTAGAAAACGGCTGCCAGATTCATTTCAACACCAAAGTGGAACGCCTGCTGACCGAAGGAAAACAAATCACCGGCATTGAAACCGAGCACGGCGAGAAGTTCCTGTCCCCGCACGTGGTGCTGGCGACGGGACATTCAGCCGAAGATATGATCAACCACCTGCACGAGATCGGTGTGTTCTTAGAGGGCAAATCCTTCGCCATGGGTCTTCGCATCGAACACCCGCAAAATATGATCAACGAAATCCAGTTCCGCGAATTTGCCGATCACCCGAAACTGGGGGCTGCCAATTACAAGCTCGCCCATCATGATAAAGATTCCGACGTCGGCGTTTACAGTTTCTGCATGTGTCCGGGCGGTTACGTGCTTTCGGCCGGAACCGAAGCCGATAGCATCGTCTGCAACGGCATGAGCAATTACAAACGAAACTCTCCTTTCGCCAATGCGGCGATTGTCGTCTCCGTAAATCACGAAAAGAATTTCGGCCAAGATCTTTTTGGCGGCATGAAGCTTCGTCGCGAATTGGAAGTGCAAGCCTTGCAATCGGTGAAAAACGCCGGTGGCTCAAAAGAATTACCAGCCCAAACGGTGCAGAATTTCTTTGCCGGCCGTTCAGGCCCGGCACTGGAAGGCTCATCACCCTCAGGGGCGGTCGGCGTGAGACTGGATCAGATCCTGCCAAAATTTATCTCGAAGCGAATCCAAGAAGGCCTGCAGATTTTCGACAAACAAATGAAGGGCTTCGTTTCAGAAAAAGCGCAGCTTTATGGGGTTGAATCCCGCACCAGCTGTCCGGTGCGAGTGACTCGTGATGCGAAGAGCTTGCAAAGTCTTTCACACAAAGGTCTTTACCCTTGCGGCGAAGGCGCTGGTTACGCGGGCGGAATTACGTCGGCGGCCTGTGATGGTATCGCCGTGGCCGAGGCGATTATTCAGGAAATGGCTTCCGTTTCTACCACCGCTCCGGTGGCGACCCACGTTAGCAAATAAAAGGGGCAGGTTTTGACCTGTTTCAATTTTCTTGTTTTTCGTTGCCACGAAGATCTTTGAAGTTTTCGTTGGCGGGATCTTCTTTTTTTTTGCTTTCGGGCGGGCCGTGAGGTTCGCAACTGGTTTCAATACCTGCTTCCCGATTTTTTTGAACAGTCCTTGCTTTTCTATATTTCTCAAACAGGTCCAGCTGCAAACCCAGCTCTTTGATGACTGGATGCAAATTGGAAATCTTTTACCGACCCGGGGACAGTCGGCAGGTTGGAAATCCACCACCGCTTCGGTGACTGTGTGCAGGTTGGAAATCCGCTACTGTTCCGGGGACTGTCTGCAAATTGGAAATCCACCACCGCTTCGGTGACTGCGTGCGACAGTGGTGGCAAATAATATTTTATTCTGCTTGACGTGTTTTTTCTCTCTTTAATCTCTCTTCAGTAAGCCGCATTTTTAGTTTTGATTTTAAATTGTCGAAAATAAGATTTGCTCTTCATATAGCGCGAATCTGCGCATGTAATCGCAGTTTACAGTCGCATATCATCTATCTGAAAAACTACAATTTAAAACCCATGCTAGAAAGATCTCAAATTTAATCAGGAGGATTGAAGATGATGAATCATTTCGAAACCGTAAATAACTTGAAGGCCGATTGTGAGAATAAAAATCACAGAAATGCAAATCACAAGAACACCAGCTCAAGCCACGCGAACTTCAACCTAAGCAAAGCGAACGAAGCTTATCCGCAGTCGCTTCGAAAGCTCTCCGATGATGAATTGGAATTTCGATTGAAAGACCTGATTCAAAAAGAGCGGAAGCTTTTATATGTGATCTTAGAGCATATCAAAGAGGTGAGTCGTCGTGAGCTTTACTTAGCCAAGGCCTACTCATCGATGTACGAGTATCTCACGAAAGAAATGGGTTACTCTGGCTCCTCTGCCATGCGAAGGCTGGAGGCTGCAAACCTGCTTCGGGATTTGCCAAGTCTAGCGGAAAACATCAAAGACGGATCCGTGAACTTGTCGCAAGCTTGCGAATTGTCGCGAGCGATTAAAGACAAAGAGCGAATCAGCCGGAAGCTTCTTCCGGTTGAAATGAAAGAAGCACTTTTAATGAAGATCACTTCTAAAACAACTGCTGAAACACAGAAGATCTTAGCTGAAAGTTTGGGTCTGCCATTGCAAATTCAAGACAAAAAACGTGTGCAACAAGATGAATCTGTCCGCCTTGAGATGACGCTCACGAAAGAGCAATTCGAGAAGCTGCAACGATCTCGAGATGAGCTGGTACACGTGCTTTCTCAAAACCATAAAGACATCTCTTGGGGGAATGTGATTGAAGTTTTGTGCGAAAAGCATTTACAGAAAGTTTTGCCGCGGACAATTGCCGCTTCGGTGACTGAGGGCGTTGCTGAATTGTCGAACGCAGTGGGTACATTGGCTGATCGAAGAAAGTCCCAATCCAAGGTGGTCTCTTTATTTGAAGACCGCTGCTGTCAGTTTGTGGATCGCAAGACTGGGCGCAAATGCCAAAGCACTTTTGCACTTCAAGTGGATCATCTGATTCCCAGATGGGCTGGTGGTCGCGATGAATCCGCTAATTTGCAGTATCTGTGTGCGGCTCACAATGCTTACAAGTATCGTCGGCAGGCTGGGATTTCGCGGAGGTGATGGAGTGATTTACCAACGCCATTCGAATACTTGCTCCAGGGATTCGCTAAATCCAACGCCTGTCAAAGCTTTCGACAGGCGTCTGCCGTTTTGATTTTACCACCCCTTCAAAGCCATTATTGTCGAGCCAAAAGGGCTAAGTATTTGCTCTTTCACCAGACATGGCAAAAGTAGCTTCTCCCCTTCGTTATATGGATTACAGACTTTATTTAAAAGAGGTCATCTCTTCTATAAAAGAGAAGAACCCCTCTTTTTCGCTGCGATCCTTGGCGCTGAAGCTGGAAACACCGGCTTCTTATATGTCCGAAGTGATCAGCGGTAAGCGCAATCTGAGCCTTGAAAAAGCGATGAAATTTGCGCGTCTTTTGAAGATGACTTCGCCCGAGCTTGGGCATTTTTGCCGATTGATTTCATTGGACTCCTGCACGGACGAAGAGATTCGAAACAGTCTTTTAAAAGAAATCGAAGCAAGCCTTGAACGCGATCCGCGTGGCAAAACCGAAGCCCGCTATTTCGAGATTATCTCTAGCTGGGAGTGCATCGCGATTTTTGAATTGCTGAAAGGCTTTCCGTCAAAGCCTGCGGCTTTCTTCGCGCAAGAGCTGGGGATTCAAGAAGAGACCGCACAAAGCGCGCTTGAAAAATTATGTCACATTCAAGCCGTTGCACCCAACCCCGAAGGTGGCTACCGGCTTTTGAAAGAGGATATCTTTGTCTCGACCCCTTCGCACAATTTGGCTTTGAAAAGCTACAATTCGGCGATGATCGAAAAAGCGCGGCACGCGATTTACAATCAATCCCCCAACCGCAGATTCACCGGCACCGAGACCCTGATGATCGACCCCCGGCTTTTGCCGGAAGCGCACAAGCTGATCAATCAGTGTATGGATAAAATTTTGTTACTTTTGAACCAATCCGAAGAGCGCACGACCCTGGTGCATTTGCAGGTCCATTTGTTTGAGCTGAACAATAAAAAGGAAGATGCCTCATGAAAAAGATTTACTGGGCCATCCTGATTTTCGGGATCCAACTTTTAGGTGCGCACTTTGCGTTCGCACAATCCCAGGTCCGCTGCGCCACCCGCGAAGAGATGCGCAGTGAAAACTGCCAGCTGGGATACGATCTGCTTCGCCGGGTTGCTTTGGCTAAAAATCGCGGCGAGATCGCGTCTCCCAATGTTTCGGTTGAAGAAGGTCTTCGCTCTTTAAAGTCTGGTGTTCAGCTTTCGGATGATTACAATTCGTTATCCGTTGCAGATAAGCGCAAACAACTTTTAAAACAGATGCTCAAAAGCGATGCGGCCGTTTCGGACGAATCGCTTCCTTCCCAAAGACTGAAAACCCAGGCTGTTGATTCGGGCACCCGTGGTGGCGACAAAGAAATTCCAGAGGACTTATGGATTTGGTTCAATTGATTTTCGCTTTGATGCTGGGGCTTCACTTGTCGGCACAGGCCGAGATTCTGCCCATGCAGACCATGATCAACCAAAACACCAACGAATTTATCGCGGTCGAGATCGAGACCGGAGAGTTTTCGAATCTGCGTCCAGGTGTTTTTATCATGGGGGTCGAAAGCGGCCCGCAAACAAGTCTCGCCATCCAGCAGGTGAAATCCATGGGACTGAGCCCGCTTTCACTGAATGGCAAGGTCTATGGTTTCAAAAAAGGCAAAGGGCCACGAACGGTGTCTTTTTCGAACTCGACCACGATTGGAATTAAAATCGGTGGCGGCTGCAGTTCCGACAGTCTGTGCCTGGGCCGAGAAGTCATGTATGGACTGCGCATGCAGCTGCACCCTGATTCCAATTTGGATTTTCGCGAGAAGAAAGGATTTTCGCTGGAAGATCCGATCACAAAAATCATCAAGGCCGGCAGCACCCTGATGAACACGGTTTCAATCCGTGACACCGTCGAAGACATTTTACAGGTCAACCGCGTGGTCGCACAAAACTATCAAAGCGAAAATCGCCGCAACTGGCCCCGCGATCTTTTCCCCTCTTTGCAAGTGATCCGGGCGTCTAAGTTTAAAAAAGAGACGGCCGCAACAGCCGAACACATCCCCGCCGCCTTGAAAGCAGATTTGCAGGATTTAGAAAAAGAAGATCTCCTGAATCGTGAAAAAAGAACGAAGCCATTTATCGATGCCATCAATGAAAACGCGCCACTTTGGAATTCGCAGGCGGCGCAAGACTATGTGCAATCATGGTGCGATCGCATCGTGGTTTCATCCAAGCTGCCAGCCAACTGCCGCGTCTTTGCTGATCTTTTCCCGATGGCTTTTTCGTACCCAGGCGGAGACGTCTTCATCAACGCAGGCTTTATCGCCGCCGCCCAAGACGAATCCTTGCTGGTTTTCACTTTGGCCCACGAACTGGCGCATATTTACTCGCGCCATTTCTCGAAGACCATCGCGCAGAAAGATTTCGAAACGCGATTTTTCAATACGGCCTCTTTGCTCAGTCAAATGGCGAGCTTGACTTCGAGCCGCACTTTTCTTGCGAAACAGGTTTATGAGACGGTCAGCCGCCAATCTTTATCCGATGTTTACGCATCTATGATGACCAATTACACCTATGATCAGGAAACGATGGCCGACCGAATCGCTTATCAGATCACCCGATCCTTGGGTTTCTCGTCGGCACAATTGCTAAATGCTTTAAATCAGCACGTGCAAGACATCGAATACTTCTATAACGACGAGCAAAAATCTGAAAACCGATTGAACGCAAGATACCAAAAATACACTCACCGCATGGACCTGATCAAAGAGATGGCTCGCCGTGATTCGGCAGCTTCGCAGGAACCGAAGGCTTCTTCGCCCGAGTTCGTCAGTCTTAAAGCCGAACTGCAGAATGCTTACGACTTTATGCGCTTTTCTTTCATGATGAACTGAAAGAACCGGCTGGAACGATCCTTGAATGGAGCTCCTATCGAATATGAAATTTCAATCTAGTGCATTTTATTTTCATACGAAACCAACTGTCCGACAAACTTATCGACAGATGCGTTTCTTTGTCAGCACTTGTCTTTTTTTCTGCTTTCTGCCGTTGGTTTCCCCAGCCGTCGGACTTTGCCGGACCATCCATAACAACCAACCCTTCTCCCTAACTTCTTCTTTTTTTTCGAAGCTGCCAAGCATCTCAAATTTGATTCAGCAAACTTCCAACATCCCTTGGAAGCGGAACCTGCAAACCTTTATCAATCTGGAAAAGTCCCTTTACAGCGGCACTGACCTCAGCAAAGACCGGGTTATTTTAAAATCCACTTTAGGAATGAAAAGCGCTTTCGAAGAAGCTTTGAAATCTAAAGATCCAAAATTTCATCCAAAAGCCCAACTAGGAACTCAATTGGTTCAAGATGCAATTTCCCAACGAAATCTCAGCTTTGATCGTTACATGGATATTGTCGACATCTACATGTCAATATTTCGAGTGACAGATCCCGGTCTACGCGGGTTCATCCGTGAAAAATACGAAGAGCATGGTCTAATCGCCCTTCCTCTCAGAGGAGAGCTGACCGAAGAAACGATGAATCAACTTTGGGCCGCCGGCATTCTGCCATTGGGCTTGGTGGAGATACCCACTGATGCGGACGGATCCAGGATAGATCCCAATAATTTCTATTGGCATGACAGAGATCACGCCAATCGTTTATTTTTCAGACTTGAAGGCATCCAAAGTATCCTGCAACGGAATTCAAAAGATCCGAATTTTTCCCCTCCACCTATTTCCCCGATTCAAGAGATTCGGTATTTTTATCATGCGTTTATCGCCATTCATGATAAGGTGACTTCACCGGTCGTTCGGAATCTGCTTCAAATCATATACTTTAAAATTGGTCACGAAATGCGCGGCGAAATTTTCACCAGAATTGCCGATCCTTTTCAGTTTTTACAGCATACTCTTTACCATCGTGGACAAATCCGTCCTGATTTCACAAAATTATCAAGAGCTGAAATCCAAGCTTTGATTTGGGACCCACAGAATATATCGACATTGATGACCCACCCCTATCAGAGCCATCCCGCGGCCAACTTTGGATTTTCGAGCCTGGACCTGCAAAAATTATCCGCTTCAGATTGGCCGGAATTTTTAACGGCTTATACCGATATCTACTATGCGACTCGAAACCTGCCTCGATCTTATTAATCCCTGCAACACCCTCATAACGGACAAGTGAAATGAACTGGAAAATCCTTGCGGTCTTATTGATATACGGTGTTTCGGCTTGGTCTCAGGTCTATTCGGACCCGCAGATCCAATCGATCAAATCGACGATCATCCGTTCGATCGATAAGAAACATAAAGCCGAGGGGAAGTCCAAGTTCGATGGCAGCTTCGACTGGCATTCTGATGTGCATGCACACTGGGCCTTGCTTTCCATCGCACGCACGACCGGCGATCAAGCTTTGGATGAAAAGCTGCAAGCCACATTGGATCTGAAACGTCTACAAAGTGAAGTCCGCTTTTTAAGTAGCTCTGGCTACAAAAATTTTGAAGCTCCTTATGGCCGCGCTTGGTTTTTAATGTTGCTAGCCGAGCTGAGCCGCCGACCGATCGGTCAAGATCCCCATTTTCAAAGTCTGCGCCGACAAATGACCATCGAGACCGGGACATGGCTGCAGAAAAATGCATTCCCCGAGCTTCAGGGCGGCAAATTTATCGGCACCCACACATCATGGTTGATGGCCACTTTCTTAGCCGAACGAGCCAGCCGCGATTTACCCGATCTTGCCACGAAATTCACGCAGCTCATTGCCGCAAAGGTGGACCCTGCAAAAGAGCGCCTGGCTCAAGCCCAGACCCAGCAAGAAGATTTCATTCACCTTCCCAGCCTTAGCTATCTGGTTTTGCCCGAAGCCGTTTACGAAAAACCCATGGTCGCATTGCCAGCACCGAAATCCTACGTCTGCCATACGCCAGGAACAATTCAGATGTCGATGTGGGCCCATGCCGAGCAATGCGCAAAGCACGATGCCAAAAGCTGCGACCTGATTCAGACACGCAGCCAAAGTTTCTATGCACGAACCGATCTTTGGAAAGATAATTTCGATTGCGTGAGCCACTGGATCCCACAATTCATGTGGATGACCCACTGGCTGAGCCTGGGTATGCCTTAGTTAAAGGGTCCATAAATGTCTAAAGTGCGATTTGCGACAAGCTATCTGATCCCGCTGCTGCTTTTCTTTTCGAAAATGTGCTGGGGATTCTCTATTTGGCCAAATCCGCCGGTGACACCTCCTGCAAACGTGAAAGAGTGGCTGTATTTACAAGTCAAAGTCAATCCAGGGGCTTCAGCGGAACGAACCGATCAACCTCTGCGTCTTGAGCATGTGGAAATTCCGGCTGAACTTTTACAAAATTCAATTGGCCCGGGGCTGACCTCATCCCCCTGAGTGGTCCATTCCAGATCTGAGATGTCTCGCATCAACAAGCGGTCATTTGGTTCATCTTTCTGCGTGCAAATTCTCTTGGCGTCAAGTTCCCAATTGAACTGTGTGGTCGCCAATTGTTGTAATCCAATCGCCACTTTTCAATTTCATGCTGCGCATGTTTCAGTGACCAGAACGACTGTGTGTTCAAGCATTCATCTCTCAGTCTGCCGTTGAAAGATTCTATGTGTCCGTTTTCAACGGGCTTTCCGGGGTTAATAAAATGCAACTTCACTCCTTTGAAGTAGGCCCAGTGATCTAAAGTCTTTGAAGTGAACTCAGCTCCATTGTCGACACAGATGGTTTGTGGAACACCTCTTTCAACTCGAAGACTTTCCAAAACTTCAACAACATGCTGCGAAGTTAGCCGATACTCCACACGAATTTGCAGACACTCTCGACTCAACTTATCGACTAAAGTTAACATTCGGATTTTTCTTCCGTCTGCCAGCTGATCATGCACAAAGTCCATTGTCCAAATTTCGTTCAAAGATTTTGGAATAGCCGGAGGAACACGAAGCTGAGTTCCGATTCTTCTTCGTTTTTTAATCCTGACGCTGAGGCCTTCTTCTTTGTAGATTCGATAAACTTTCTTTCGATTTACGCGCAATCCTTCGCGCACCAAAAGAACATGGATTCTCTGATATCCAAATCTAGGCCTCGCGGCCGCAATATCTTTGATACGCAAACGAACTCCGCGATCATCGCGTGGATGAGATATATACCTGCAAGTTGTGCGACCGAGACGAAGAAGCCTGCAAACACGTCGCTCGCTGATTCTTTGCTCGTGAACGACTTGCTTCGCCACTTGACGAAGCTTTGCAGGCTTTAGATCTTTTTTGCGATAACATCCTGAAGGATTTGCTTATCAAGCATGAGGTCGGCGACAAGACGTTTTAATCGGAAGATTTCTTCCTCTTGTGTTTTGAGTTTTTTAAGCTCAACAACACCAAGACCGTTATACCTTCTCTTCCATACATAGAAAGTCTGCTCGGTTACTCCAAACTCTCTTGTGAGGTCCTTGACAGACTCTCCGGCCTCGTGCCGCTTCAGCACTGCCACAATCTGCTCTTCAGTAAATCGACTTCTTTTCATTGGTCCTCCTTAAAGGAAAATGGGACCACTTGTCACGTCGCTTCTCAGCTTTTGGCTGGCACTCTTTTAGGGAAGGAGGTCAGATCCGCACTCCAACTCTCTCTGAGGCTTAAATGATCACAATAGAAACAGCCAGAATTAAAACTCCAACCGCAAACCAAATAGAGCGTTTTTTTGAATTAAAAAAAAATTTAAATGACTGCGTATTTTTACCTAAAAACATAATTAGGAACAGCGCAAGGACTAGAACAACAAGACAGCTTCGAATAAACCCAGCAGGATCAATCTCATTCTTCTTACTGAGATCTACCTGATGTATAATCAAAGCGCCAATAATGACCAAATGAAGAAGCACGACAAAAAAATCAAGAATTCTATTAAGCACTGCTCAATCCTCACCCAACTTAAGTTTACATGCAACACTGAATACTTGAATCACATTTATTCTCTGAATCTTTCGTGTAAGCCTCGGCTGCACATGCAGCAACGATTGGCGCCATATTTATTAACGCGGTTCTCGAAACAGTAGCGATACAAGAGTTAATTCCAAGCGCATTTCCATAGAATGTGGTCGCACACCCCGCAATAAGTATCGCTTCAGTTAACCCAACTCCCTTAATAATTGCCGTCATCGAACTTACACACTTTCCAAACTTACTCGCATCGAAAGACAACCCAGAAGGATCGATTAAATTTATTGGATCATTAATCGTATATCCATACAAGTTCGCATCACCGCCCTTAAACAAGATTGGATCTTTACTAATCCATCGTCCAATTTCCGGATCATAGTCCCTAGCACCAAATCGCACCAGCCCCGTATCGAAATCATAGATCCCCCCCGCAAAGCCAAATGGCTGGAATCCAGGATTTGAGTCAGACAAAACTCGACCAAACTCATCGTACTTGATCGATTGAACAACACCGATAGATGCCGTGTTCACAACAAACAAAACCGAGCCAATTTGATTCTTGACAAACCGGTAAGCGACTCCATCACGGATCATATACTCGGGCGAGTGCGAACTACCTTCGTAAATGAAATGCGCTTTTGCTTCACCGGACGGTTTCATCTCAGCAATCAAGCGCCCAGTGTAATCATAGGCATAATAAATCGTCTCACCACTAGATCCAACGCGCGCACCACGACGACCTTCACCATCTCTTAAGTATTGAATCGTCTTTCCATTGGAAAGTACAACCTTCACTAGGTGCCCGAAAACATCATAGGTATATAAAGCATAATCACCATTTACATTTCTCTTCGCAGACATGGCCCCATCGGCCGAGTACTCGAAAGTCCAATCACCATAAGTGCGAATACGATCTTGATGATCATAGGTCGCCGCGATGACCTTGCCCGGATATGAAGCCATCAAGCGATTTCCCTGACCATCATAAGCATACTGCTCGGACATAGATCCATTCAGAACAACTTTCGTCAATCGACCCGAAAGATCATATTCGTAATCAGTGACATTTGCTCCACTAGCATCGACAGTTGTTCTTTGCTGCAAGCGTCCCAAATTGTCTCTTATGTACGCCTGAGAATGCACGACCGAATTTGAAACAAGAGTCTCCTCCTTAGAGATTTCACCAAAGCCATTATAGCTTCGCGTTGTCACCAGATTACCCAACGTGGCTTTTGAGATCCGCCCACTAACCGAATCTCGGACAATTGTCATTGCACCGATTTGCGTAGGTTGTTCATCGCGATCATAGCCGATTGTTACTGCAGCACCGTTCAACGTATGATTTGCAACCAACAACCCGTTCGTCGTATGCCCTTCGAGATAGGTATATGAAGGTCCACCTTGCCATGCATAGCTTTTCTGAACCGGCAAGAATCCGTCGTATGAATAACTGATTGTATTCGCACCACTGCTTTGTGATGCAAACACATCACGAACTGTCACATACGTCCCAGACCAGCTGGCATCACTTCCTATCATGCCAATCAGACGAGCCTTACCGCTGGCATCGTATTGATAATCGATCGATCGCCCGTCAGCAAATTTCTTCTTTCGAATTTTTCTGCTCGCTAAGCTTCCATTGATGTAGCTAAACTCAAGATCGCGACTTGACTCGCCAATTTCCGGAGAACGATAGATCGTGAGCATATCAATAGCTGTGTAAAACATCTCATGCAAAATCCCCATCGCATTTTTGATGCTCGTTAGATTTGAACTGCCGTCATATCCAAATTCAGTTCTCAAACCTCCAGCATCCACAGAGGCCAACTTTCGCCCAGCAGCATCGTTCGTATATGAAGACACCCGATTCATGGGATCCCGAACGGAACTTAAATACCCATTCGAGTCATAGGTATACTCGGTCACACGATTTCCCTGAGCCATACGTGCAAGCGTTCCACGACTGTTATATTCATACTGAATCGGGGTATCGTTTCCAATTTTGGAATAAATAGGGCGATTTAAAAGATCATTTTGCGTAACACTTGTTTTCCCCGTCGCCGTGACCGTTGACCATGTTTTGCTTCCCGAATCATAGGTGGATTGAATCAATCCATTTCTGTTCGTTGTTGTTGTATCCGTAAACTGAAAATCAAATAGTCCATTCAGCTTGGTATAGCTGCGTGAATAATTACTTCGCTTTGTCCGGCCTGAAGAATTGGCAACCATGGACGTAATTGGCACCTTCGTTAATCCCGTCAGCCTTGAATCCGACGTCCAAGATTGCAAAGTCTTGACGTTCCCCACTCCATCCGAATGGGTTCCCGTCTCCGTATTCTGATACGACACCTTTGTTTCAAGCGCACCGCCATTGTTACCTTCGATGATTGCACCACCGTGCGCATTACCGGCAACGAAAGCCCCGTGCCACTCTGTATCGTCATTGTAATATCCCATCCAGCCATTTGGATCCATTCGGATGGTCTGTACAAATCCACTGGCATCAATCGCCTTCACCAGTCGCCCGAAGATATCGTAAGAGTATTGACTGAAGCTCCCCTTCGGATTTGTGAATTTGGTTATCAGGCCTTTTTCTTGATAGACCATCTGATAACTTTCCCCAGTCGGCATCGTAACTTTTGTTAGATTGCCTGATTCGTCCATCTGCAACGGGAAGACATTCCCATATGGAGAGGTGATCGAAACCGCTTTCCCGCTCCCATTTCTTTCGATGACGGTCTTATTTCCATTTCCGTCCTGAATGCTTGCGAGCTGACCATTACTGTAAGCAAATACCCACTTCACCCCACCTGTCATCGCAAACAAAGTCTTTAGATGCTGACCTTTCGAATCAAAAATGAAAATCTCGCTTCCATCTTCAGATGGAACGACCGTATTTCCGTTTCCGTCATTCGAGAAAAACACACTCGAGTACTGACGAATTTTAAAAGCGCCGGTATCCGTGACCAGCAATGTCCCATCGGGCATCACATCCACGTCTTGCGGATTTACAAAACTGGTCAGAGGTCCCGGCACCCCATCCGATCCTACCAACGACCTTCCGTCACCCATGACAGTTCGAATAACACCTTGTGAATCCACATAACGAACTCGGAAATTGTTCCGATCGACGATGTACAGCTCACCGCTATCTAACGCGACGACTTTTGCAACCGAACCTATTTTCGCATTTGTTGCCAAACCATCATCACCAGAAAATCCAACTTCCCCTGTTCCGGCCACCGTCTCAACAATCCCGCCTGGGGAAATTCGACGAACCCGGGCAGAAGTTCCACCTTCAGCGATGTAGATATTTCCGTCCTTATCCATGGCCGTGAAATTCGGATTTTCAAAGTTCGCATCAATCGCAAGACCACCGTCACCCGTCGATCCGCGCACCCCTGTACCCGCAATGGTACGAATGATTCCATCCGGCGTCACCCGACGAATCACGTTGCTGCCATCATCTGAGATATAAAGACTTCCGTCAGATCCGAACATCACAGACCGAGGATTTTTAAAAGTTGCTGAAAGAGCAGGACCGCCATCGCCGGAATATCCAAATCCTCCCGTTCCGGCGACTGTCGAAATGATCCCGTTTGTATCAATCTTGCGGATTCGATTTCCACCGTACTCGGAAAAATAAATACTGCGATCTGCGCTGATTGTTAGATCATAAGGTTGATTCAAGCTGGCCGAAGTCGCCGGTCCACCGTCTCCACCCGATCCTTGGGTGCCCGTGCCTGCAATTGTCGTAATGATCCCACCTTCGTCAACTTTGCGAATTCGATGATTATCGATATCACAAATGTAAATTGCCCGTTCGACGCTGTCGTAATAGATATTTTGAACACGCCCGATACTGGCCTGTGAGGCAGGTCCGCCATCTCCAGAATTTCCTGCCGTTCCCGTTCCGACAATTGTTTTGATCTGTTCAGGGATATTTGAAATCGAGCGACTGTCCCCATTTCCATAGAAGATCCGCTTCGTACTTTTGTCATAAAAATGATGCTGATTAAAGGTCCAGCCATTAATCTCTTTGGTTGCTGCCGCCGTCGTCAAGTCGTCCGCAGGACGTAACGGAACGACAAATGTTTTATTGACGTTGATCATTTGTCGACTTGGAATAATTGTAACTGAGATACCCTCATTCAAGGTATCGAATGTTCCAGCCCTATTCTTATCAAACCAGGTCACCCAGTAACGAGAGTCGTACTGATAGCTAATTTGAACGATTGCTTTCTGCATTCCTGTCATTCTTCGTCCAAATTGATCAAGCCCATCCCAAACGAAATCATAATAGGTTTTAGGGGTTGGTTCGAAGTTGCGGACTTCTCGCTTACCGGCAACATCAACTGTGACCTCGACATTTACAAGGTCTGGAACAGCATTATCGACAAGCGGAATCATCAAAGAACTTGAAGCCATTCGCCCCGCTGTTCTTTCGGTCGAATAGAAAAGACTTTGATTGACCCCCGGAAGAGGAATTTCCTCTTTTAAAATTTGCCGAGATGTATCGATAATTGAACCTGGTTTCGTCATGGGCGTTTTTGAGGCACATGCACCTGGCTCGATAGTGGATCCCGGCGGCGGAATTGTTTTAATTGGAGCGGTACTGGCCCATGAAAAATTCAAATCAATCGCCGAAAAATGAGCCACCTGTGCGCGCCACAACGTCTTCCCCGTCTCGTAATCCGTAGCAAGCTTGCGAAGCTCCGATTCATCGAACCCGTGATAAGCCAAATCCTCCGCACTCGCAGCACTTCCGCTCCCCAGATCCACGACCGCCTTACCGTTGTCGATGCTTAAGATACGCATCACGATACCGTTCTTCAGTGTATCCCAGGCTTTACGCTTTGGATTGTAATACCCAAGTGGAACCGCCGCACCAACAGGAACGTTCAAAAAATTATCCACATAAAATGAAACCGGCTTCGAAAATTCAACGTGCTCAGCCCCCATGGCACGCGCTTCATCCGCTGAAAGCTCGACCGCATAGGTGTAGGCGCTTCGTTTCGGTAAAGCGGCCGGCATTCTTTCCGGTCCGTGCTCGCCCACCGTGAACTCCGTCGCGCGGATCGAGAGCTGACCGGCTTCGACGAAAGTCCCATTTGGCAGACGAATTTTAGCCGTGACACCTGCAGGGATAATCACAGACGCCGTTCGCGGACCCGACTGATCGTATACCTGATTTGCTTTAGCAACCTGAGCCACCGGCGAATTCATTTCGATTTTTGTGACCTTGTCATCGAACTTCACCAGACGAAGGGTTCCAACCCCATACGCATTCTGTCCGTCCATTTCAATCTGGCGTTGGGCCGAGATATATCCCGGGCGATTGAAACTTAAATACACCGATGTATTCAGATTGATCGCAAAATCAAATCGACCGTCATCACGGGTCCAGGTTCGACCGTATTTTGATTCACCAGCGGATGTGACCTCGACGCCACCTAATGGTTTTCCTTCTTCATCCAGGACCTGTCCATAAACAAGCGATACACCTTTTGGATCGAAGACATCCGGATTCACGTCTTTTTGCAAAGCGTTTGAACCCGTGTACAAAAATGCATATTGATCTTTAAACTCGGTCAGTTCTTCGGTAGCCAGTGGTGGTGCGACCGGCGCTTCTGGCACCGCGACGGTTTTAACTTCGATCGCTACTGTTTTCTGGGCTTGCGCACCGACTGGGTCTTTCACGGTCAACGTGATCAAATAACTTCCCGCATTTTGATACACGTGGGTCGCCGTCGATTCGCCATTTTGAATCGACTCGCCATCGCCAAAATCCCATAGATACTGAATCACCTGACCATCGGGATCGACAGATCCCGCCGCATCCACCCAAACGACAAACGGCGCATCCCCTGTCGCTTTTGATTTCAAAGTCAAAGACGCAATCGGCGCCTGATTGTAATCTGAAGTGAATCGAATCTCTTGGGTGCTTTCATTCCCCGCCAAATCAACTGCGCGGATTTTTAAGACTTGCAGACCCGGGGATAAAACTTGGTAATTTTGCGAGAAAGTTTTACGATCAGAATTCATCTCGACATCAACGGCCGCCGAGCCATTGAGCTGAATCGAAAGTGCCGATAAAGCTTCGGCCGAAGTGCCCGTCAATTGAAATGCCTTTGATGCGATCACACTTCCATCTTTGGGACTGGTGATCGAAAGCACCGGCCCCGTCTGATCCTTCATGACCACAGAAGCCGACTTCTGCCCCAGCCCCTGCTTGTTATCCTTTACAACCAAGCTCACGCTATAAATCCCAGACGTCTGATAAACGTGATCCACCACTTTGCCCGAGCCCGTGCTGCCATCGCCAAAACTCCATTGGTAATCGACGATGCTACCATCGCTATCACTGGAGGTGGACGCATCGAAATGCGCTTTCAACACACCCAGTGCCGTATCCGTGGTGGTCACAAAATTCGCAAGCGGCAATTGATTGGCTTTGATCACAACCGGAAGTGTCGCCGTGCCTTTCCCGCCTTTGCTGTCGGTGACCGTGAGCTTTACGTTGTAAGTCGCAGGCATTGCAAAGTTATGCGTCACCACCATGCCCGTGGCAAAACCACCGTCACCGAAATCCCATTCGTAATTTGTGATCACATCCCCATCCGGATCCGAACTTGTAATCCCGGAAAAAGAAATCAGTTCGGGCGCAATCCCGCCTGTAGGTGTTGCACTGATGCGGGCCACGGGAATTTGGTTCGGGGTCTGAGATTCAGATTTGATCTCGACGCTAAGGTAACTGGTCGGTAAACCCTTAAGATTCACCCTTAAGCTGTTCTGCAGTTGCACTTTGACCGCGATCTGCAGTTTTCCGGTCGTTTGTGGCAAATTGGATTTGGAAACAATCTGCACACCGTTCCAGTAAATCTCGGGTCTTTCAGGTCGCTGCAGCTCTGCGACGATCTTTCTTTCCAGATTGCCAAGCTCGCATAAAAGACGCTGCACCAAATTTCCTGAGCACGTGACAGGTTTTAAGTCCTGACCATCGCCATTGATGATCGTGATCACGCCGTCTCGATTTGCAGCAGGACCTGTCACCGATGTTTGCGTTTCTTTTCCGGAAAGGCTTGCTTGATACTTTTTCGGCCCGAAGATGGTGACCGGCGCCGCTTGCGAGAAAGTTTGGAACAAAAAAATAGCAACGAAGAACAAAACCTGGGTGATGGTTTGAAGTCTCAAGGGAGACCCTTTCTCCAACAAAACGTGCAGCAAAGTAGAAATTTGTTTATTGGCATAGACTTCTCGGTTTCACGAAGTCGGGACTAAATACCCACAAATTGAGAAAATGAAGCCGAAATTCACAATAACGCCCAAGCCTGAGACGAACTCGGACCAACGCCCACAACCAGCTAAACTAAATTTACCCTAATGAATACCCACCAAACCAGCTCGTCAACCCACGGTCTGCCTGGGATTATCTCAGGGACTCTGTGGGGATCTCATTCACAAACGCCGAAGTGGAGCCGCCAAAAAGAGGCTCACTGACTAGTTTCTAAAATCCGAACTCCAATACATTTCTATTTCCATCGCATTTATTTGGTCTCTTGATTGCACAGCTTTGTTCGACCCCGGTTGACCGATTCTGGTTTGAAAGGATGGATTTATGAAATATTCACTTCTGGCTGCTTTGCTTTTAAGCCTTTCAGCCCAAGCAGGTCTGCTGACCGAAGAACTGCATGTCGGCGTGATCGATCGTCACCTGAGCTATGAAACAAAGGGAATTTCACAGTACCTGGCGAAGCTTTGCAAACTTAATAATGATGGGCCCAACTGCATCCTGCGCGGTCTTTCTTTAAAGCAAAACATGGATGCCGATGGCGAAACAAAATCCTTATGGGATCCCAGTCTTGATGAAGGCGGAACGCTGGTCGATTCGCAGGCCTTGGTTCTTTCCGCTGCCCGCCAGATCACTTTGACCGAGGCGAATACAACCCAAGAAGGATCGGTCCAAGTTTTGGGAAAGAAAATTTATGCTGGCGATTACGTCCGCGTGACCCATGACGATGTGATCGTCACCGAAGGTATCAACGGATATATCCCGAACGTGGTTGCAATCGATGTCGTCCACCCAAACCCACGCATTCAATGCATCAGTCCCGTCCAGTCGGATGGAAAAATTATGACTCTTGATATGGGTTCGGGTTTTATGACCGGCAAAAATGGACCGAACTTCTATCTGCGTGCCGATAACTGCAAGCTTGACGAAGAAGGTTACTGCCTGGACACCTTTGCTACCGGCAACATTCGCCCAGATCAGTTCGCAAAAGAAGGAGCTCTTTCCGCTTCGACTTCGTCAGAAAGTTTCGGCATTGATCGCAATTTCTTTCGCAAGCAACTGATCGCCATCAACGGCGAAGAAGCTTATTGGAAATTTGCCAAGTTCAATCACACAGACGACTTCAAACTGACGATTTCATCGATGCAGACTTTGAATCAACTGCCCGTCACATCGAAGCGAATTTCAGCCCGGAACGCCAAAGCTCTGGTGAAATCCGGCATCGCCCCAGTGAACGCCAAGCTCACCTGGACGAACACGATCGCCGGCTCGACGTTGAAACCCGCATCTGGTTCGATCGATTTAAGCTGCAGTCGTTGGGAATAGATCGATTCTTGCTTACTGTTTCGCCGGCGCTGGACAATGCCCGGGCTCGACCCAGGCGGCATTTTCTGGCGCGCAAAGATCGTAATTTGCCAGCATCGCATCGATGCCCTGGTAGCGCTTCACGAATTCAGTTTTGGCCGGATGGAAAATCGGGAAATGCCAATAAGTCGACGTCAGATGTTTGGCGATCGCTTCGTCTTTGCTTTGCCCCATGAAGTCGATCGCGTACATGGCCGTGGCCTCGCCCGTGCGGTCCGCACCCGTGCGACAGTGAACCAGAACCGGGTATTCGGCCGTTTTGAGCACCTTCAAGTATTCCTTTAAGTCATCATTGTCCGGAAAGAAATCCGTCGTCCACCCGACCCAATGAAACGCAACCCCGTGCTTAGCCAGAACTTCCTTCTGCTTTGGCACCCAGTACGAATTTTCCGGAGCTCCCCGCAGACTGATCACGGTTTTGATCCCGTATTTCTCAACCACCTCTGAAAGCTCGGCCGGATCCAGTTGGGCCGAACGATAAAACTTACCAGGATCGACTTCATGGAAGTTTTTGGTCAAACGCACAATCGACGTCTGCCACACCCACAGCAAAAAAGCCGTGAACAGAACAAAAGAAACAATCTTAAACAAAATCGCCGGCGTGATCGGCCGCAGTTTCGCATTGCTATCAGGTTGGGTCATAAGTCTATTACACCGAAAAATTCCATTCGCGACAAGTCAGGATTTATCTGCCATCGCACAAAGACCAGAGGTCCATAGATACAAGGAAGGATTAATTCTAGCTCTTCTTATTATTTCGACCTGCCGGCCACGACGGCCGGCAGGCAGCCCTCACACGGACGGACGGCCTACGCTGTATCCAAATCAGCTGGGACGAGCAATAAATTATCCCCAAACCAAGCCCCTACAGATTTCGACGGTACTGCCCTCCAACCTGATAAAGCGCCTGCGACATCTGGAACAGCGAACAAACCCGCGCCGCCGACATCAAAGCTTCGAAAATATTCTTGCCCGTTAACACAGCTTCTTTCAGCTTTTGCAGCTCAGCCTCAGCCTCGGCCGAGTGGCCCTTTTGGTATTTCTGCACATTTGTCAGCTGCTGGTTTTTCTCGTCATAAGAGGCGCGCGCAAGCTCGATCTTCGGTGGCACGTAGCCTTCTTGCAAAGTGGCCGGATCGATAAACGTGTTCACACCGATGATCGGAAGCTCGCCTGAATGCTTCAGGTGTTCGTAATACAGGGACTCTTCTTGGATCTTTGAGCGTTGGTACTGGGTTTCCATCGCACCCAAAACACCACCGCGTTCGTTGATCTTCATAAATTCGTCCATCACCGCTTCTTCAACCAAATCCGTCAGCTCGTCCATAAAGTAAGAGCCCTGCATCGGGTTTTCGTTTTTGGTCATGCCGAATTCTTTATTGATGATCATCTGGATCGCCATCGCACGGCGAACGCTGCTTTCGGTCGGGGTCGTGATCGCCTCGTCGTAAGCGTTGGTGTGAAGGCTATTGCAGTTGTCATAAAGCGCGATCAAGGCCTGCAAGGTTGTGCGGATATCGTTGAAATCGATTTCCTGCGCATGCAAAGACCGACCGCTGGTTTGAATATGGTATTTCAGTTTCTGCGAGCGATCGTTCCCCTTGTACAGATCGCGCATCGCAATCGCCCAGATTCTTCGCGCCACGCGTCCGAGCACTGCGTATTCAGGGTCCAGACCATTGCTAAAGAAGAAGGAAAGATTCGGTGCAAAGTCATCCACCTTCAGCCCGCGCGCCAAATAATATTCCACAAACGTGAAACCATTCGACAGCGTGAAGGCCAGCTGACTGATCGGATTCGCACCGGCTTCGGCGATGTGATAACCCGAAATACTGACCGAATAGAAATTGCGCACATTCTTCCGAGTGAAGAATTCCTGGATATCCCCCATCATCTTCAAAGCAAAGTTGATCGAGAAAATACACGTGTTCTGACCCTGATCTTCTTTCAAGATATCGGCTTGCACGGTTCCGCGAACCTGCTGCAAGGTCCAGTCTTTGAGCTTTGCGTATTCCTCACCGGTGAGCTTTCGTCCGAGCTCTTTTTCTTTTTTCTCGACCTGCTGATCGATGGCCGTGTTGAAGTAAAAAGCCAGGATCATCGGCGCTGGCCCATTGATCGTCATGCTGACCGATGTCGAAGGCGAGCACAGATCAAATCCGGCGTAGAGCTTTTTCATATCGTCCAGCGTGCAAATGCTGACGCCACTTTCGCCGACTTTGCCGAAAATATCCGGACGCAGATCCGGATCCTGACCGTACAATGTCACGCTATCAAATGCGGTCGACAAGCGCTGTGCGGGTTCGCCCTTGCAAAGGTAATGAAAACGTTTGTTCGTGCGTTCGGGCGTACCTTCGCCGGCGAACATACGCTTTGGATCTTCATCGGCGCGTTTTAACGGAAACACGCCAGCCGTGTACGGAAATTCGCCCGGAACATTTTCAAGTTTTAAATACTTAAAGCGATCACCCCAGTCTGAAACCTGCGGCACGACGACGCGGCGGATTTTTGTTCCTGACAGGCTGGTGCGAACCAGTGGCTGCTTCAATTCTTTATCGCGCACTTTAAAAACCAGCTCGTCCTTCGAGTAAGCTTCTTGCAGCTTTTCGAAGCCTTGCAGGGACTGCATTTCTTCCGACGTGAAATCCTGCTGCAGATTTTTGCTGATCGAATCGATTTGCGCCGGATCCAGCTTTAAAAGCGGCGACAGTTTTTTCAGCGCCCCCAATTGCGACGCTTTTTCCGCAAGGTCATTGGTGCGTTTTTTGTATTTTCGAACCGTCCCCGTGATTTCCGCCAGATAGTTTTGTCTTTCCGGTGGGATGATCACGTTTTCATCGGCCGAGAGAATATTCTTTTTATAATTCGCGTCCAAACCCCAGCCCGGCTGTTTACCTGCCAGCAGATCGCACATCGCAAAGAAAAGACGATTCACACCGCCATCATTGAACTGCGAGGCTTGGGTTAAGAACACCGGGACTTCGACGTTATTGTCGAAAATTTTGCGCGAGCGGCGGTACTGCTTTGAAACATCGCGAACCGCATCCTGCGCGCCCCGACGATCGGCTTTATTGACCGCGATCAGATCGGCGAAATCGATCATATCGATTTTTTCAAGCTGGCTTTGCGCTCCGAAATCCGACGTCATCACGTACATGGACATGTCGCTGACCTCGGTGATGGCCATATTGCCCTGACCGATCCCCGACGTTTCGGCGATGATAAAATCAAAATCAAGCTGGCGGCAGAAATTTAAAATCTCGGGCAGGCTGGATGCGATCTCGCGACCGGATCCACGCGATGCCACCGAACGCATAAAGATCTGCGGTCGTGACAATGAATTCATCCGGATGCGATCGCCCAAAAGTGAACCGCCGGTTTTTCGTTTCGATGGATCCACACAGATGATGGCGATTTTTTTATCCGGGTAAGCGTTCAGGTATCTTTGCGCGAGCTCGTCGATCAAAGACGATTTCCCGGCGCCACCGGTTCCGGTGATCCCTAAGACAAGCGGCGCTTTACCTTCTTTGGCTTTGAATTTCTCGAGCCCGAAATCTTTCAATGCCGGAGATTTTCCGTGATTTTCAACCCAGGTTAAAGCCTGTCCCAGTTCAGTGTTGGGAATCGGATCTTTGTCGTCGATCGCCTTTGAAATTTTATGTTTCACCCGCGCCGCTTCAACATCAAAATCCAAACCTTCGATAATCAGATTGATCATGCCTTCCAGTCCCAAACGACGTCCGTCATCGGGATGAAAGATCTGCGCGATCCCGTAGGCTTCCAGCTCTTTCTTCTCGTCGTGAACGATGACGCCACCGCCCCCGCCGTAAATTTTCACGTAACCCGCACCAGCTTGCTCGAGCAGGTCCTTCATGTACTTAAAGTACTCCATGTGCCCGCCCTGATAAGAGCTGATGCACACGCCCTGCGCGCCTTCTTGCAAAACGGCTTTCACCACATCTTGCACGGAACGGTTGTGTCCCAGATGAATCACCTCGGCCCCGAACTCTTGCAAGATGCGGCGGATGATATTGATGCTCGCATCGTGGCCGTCAAACAAAGCGGCGGCGGTGACGATGCGAATTGGATTTTTCGGTTGATGTCTTTGGAACGCCACCATCTGGGATTTCACTTCCGGTTTCATAGGCCTTGAAACTGAGCCTTTCGTTTTTCAATAAATGCCGAGGTGCCTTCGATCACGTCTTTGGTTTGAAACAAAGTCGCAAATTTGCTGGCTTCAACCGCCAGGGCCGAATCGATATCGTGATCATAAGCTTCCATCACCGACGCTTTTGCAGCGCCCACGGCCACCGGCCCCCGAGAGGCGATGGTGTCCGCGATCTTGCGAACCGCCGGCATCAATTCCGTCAGCGGCAAGACTTGATTCACAAGTCCCAATTGTTTGGCGTCAGCAGCATTCACCATGTTGCCGGTGAAAATCCACTCTTTCGCCTTCGGCAAATTCAGCGCGCGTGACAAGCGCACGGTGCCACCGAAACCTGGGATCAACCCCAAGGTCACTTCTGGCAAACCGAATTTGGCATTTTCACTGGCGTAGATAAAATCACAGGCGAGTGCGAGCTCGAGCCCACCACCCAGCGCAAAGCCATTCACGGCCGCAATCACCGGGATTTGCAGATTTTCCAACTGGCGGAAAACCGCCTGGCCTTTTTCGGCAAACTTTTGCGCTGAATCCAGCTTCAGTTGATTGATCTCTTTGATATCCGCACCGGCCACGAAGGCTTTTTCGCCCGAACCGGTCAGGATCAGGACTTTCGCTTCTTGCAGATTTTTTTCCGAGATTTCTTTTAAAGCGGCACCCAGCTCGGATAAAAGTTCGTTATTCAAAGCGTTCAGTGCTTCGGGACGGTTTAAGGTCAAAGTCCAGATCGCATTTTGATTTTCAAGTTTCAGCGTTTTGAAATTCATATCATCGCTCGCTGTTATTTTTCGTAAGTGTAGAAGCCGCGTTTTGTTTTACGACCCAACCATCCCGCTTCCACGTATTTCACCAACAGCGGACACGGACGATATTTCGAATCCCCCAGGCCTTCATGCAGAACGTTCATGATGGCAAGACAAGTATCCAAGCCAATGAAATCCGCCAAGGTCAGCGGGCCCATCGGTTGGTTGGTTCCAAGCTTCATGGCGCTATCGATGCTTTCCGCCGATGCGATTCCTTCATGAAGCGTGTAAACCGCTTCGTTGATCATCGGCATCAAGATGCGATTGACGATAAAGCCCGGCATATCCTTTGTGCTTTCCACAAAAGTCTTGTCCATTTTTTCCGCCAGCTCGCGCACTTTTTTAAAAGTCTCATCCGACGTTTGCAGTCCACGAATCCCTTCGACCAATTTCATCAATGGCACCGGATTCATAAAATGCATCCCCGCCACCTTGTCCGGACGCTTGGTGACGCCGGCAATTTTCGTGATCGAGATGCTGGAGGTGTTCGAACACAAAAGCGCTTCAGGTTTTGCGATTTGATCGAGCTCTTTGAAGATTTTCAATTTTAGATCGATATTTTCAGTCGCGGCTTCGACGATCACATCGCAGTCTTTCAGGGCTTGCATGTTTTCCGCAGTTTTGATTTTTGCAACCAAAGCTTTCTTTTGATCTTCGGTCATCGTGCCTTTTTTGATCATGCGATCGCAGCTGCCGGTGATCGTGCTCATGCCTTTTTCCAAAGCCTGGGCCGAGATGTCCGACATCACCACGTCGAATCCAAATTGTGCTGCGACTTGTGCGATTCCGTTACCCATTTGTCCGGCGCCAACGACTCCGATTTTCATGCGAACTCCTTCAAAATATTGAGTTTTAAAAAGTCCTTACTTTTCGCATAGCTCGGGTTCCAAGTCACTGTTTTGGGCCTTCGGCCGCAGTGATGTGATTTGTCATATTTGACGCAGGCTCGCCCACTGTTGGCTTTAGACCACTTTCGCACGCGATTTGAGCAGTTTAGGAGACAGAAACTTGGGAGCCGACGTGGTTTGCTCGCCCAGGAAGGAGTCGCCGCTCAATCCCTCCATTTTTTAGAACACTGCGAATTCCTAAGAGGAGAGCTCCCACAGCTTGTGATTTATATTTTTTGACCATCGCTACCTTTTAAATTGAATCTCAAAATCATATGAGCTACAAAGTCCACAGAAGGGTCGTCACCACCAATGCCAGTCAAAAAGCGCAAACCCCAACAGCTGGAATTGCTTCAAAAGCGAGAGCATCGTCCGAATACCAAGGCCGATCTAATTGCACGAGGATTGGGTTATGGTGGAGAGCTGAGATATCGCAAAGTCAAAAGACCCTTTCACGCCAAGCGCGCTTTGCATGTGATATTTAGAAGCCGCTTGCTTTCGGGAAGCCGGTCTTTGCTTCGCTCGAATCACAAACCAGTCGCCGAAAAGCTTCTGCTTGCGAAAGCACGTAGGTATCACGCAAAACTTTATAAGTTTTCCGTCGATTCGAATCATCTTCACCTTCTCATTCAATTTCGCAACCGCGAGATGCAAGCTCGATTTATGCGGGATCTGGCCGGACACTTGGCATTGCTGCTAAAAAAGAAATTTCATATTCAAAAAGAACAATCCATCTGGGATGATCGACCTTTTTCGCGACTTGTAAAGCCGGGATCTTTTTCGTCGATGATTCAGTATATCGTAAAAAATCAAAATGAAGCTTCAGGCTTGTGGGCTTACAAAAAGCGCCCGATTTCCGCCTTGGCAAAGACTCTTGAAGCACTGGCTACCGTACAAAAAATAGAAACCAGCTTCAGCTCGGCCTAACGACTTGCACCTGACCGAACAAGGCCATTTCGCCAGTGAACTCACCCACCCGCGTTTGCTGGCAGAGCTTACAAAAAATTGGAATTCAGACGAAACAGCAGCAAGAACTCGTCATCCTGCTTTTCGGGGCTTTGGGTGTTCTTATTCCCCCACAATGTCACCGAGCTCAGCCGATCACTGGAGGACACCGAAACCCCGGCACCCGTTGATTTCACCAGGTTCGCCGTGCTTGTCACATCGCTTTGCGATTGTTCGTAGCGAAAAAGCAAATTCAGATCGCCGCCCAGATTGGCGCAAATATCAAAATGCCCCCAATTGAAAGCATGCTTTTCGTCTTTCTGCAGAATTTCACCTTTGCCGATTTCAGCTAACACCAGATGGCGTCCCCATTTTCGGTAAAGCGCGATGCTGCCATGACGAATCTTCGCCGAATCCGTGGGGTCAAAAGAAAAACCTTCATCGGCCGAGCCCGCAACGGACTTTGCCGTCGAGCGCGCATCGGTGCGGCCCACCTCGGCGGTCGCGAGTGCGCCGTAACCCTGCGGATTGAAATAGCGCCACAAACCCGTAACCCAAACTTTCTGATCCGAGTTCGCACCGGATTCGCCATTGTGAACGGTGAGCGAAGTCAGAAACGGTTTTGTCTCCGCTTTGAATTCAACCCCCACATCGCGTTTGGTGAACCAACGATGCCGGCGCACACGCGTTTCCGGAAGACTTTGCTCCCAATCCGGGAAAGCCCCTTCGTAACCGTTCGGGATTGGCAAAAGTCCCGCTCGCACATCAAAGTAAGGGGTCTTTGCTTTTAGCGCCGCATGCACCAGCGCCACATCCCCTTCTTTCGTCGAGTACCAGATCGCCGGCTGCACCAGATCCGATGTGCCAAAGCTCAATTCGCCCGAAAGATTTTCGTCCTTCACCCACTCAAAACCGATCCAGGATTGCTGCAGCTCGAAGCCGCCTTCGCTGGGCTCCTGCACGCGCGCACGGGGGGAAAGAGAAAATTCAGAGAACCGAAATGTTCCCATTTGCTCGCCTTCGGCCCAGACCGAAAGACCGAAAAGAGTGGTGATGATAACTGCAAGAATTCTCACCCCCTGATTGTAGGTGAGCTTCGCCTGGACTGGAAGCAAAACCCCGCTTTTCTGGTCTTGAGGGAAGGCTTTCCCGTGTCGCAAACTGGTTCTACAAGCCAATGAAGCGACATCTTCTTCTTTTTTCCAGCGCTCTTCTTCTGCAAGTTTCCCCAAGCTTGGCCATGCCTTACACCGCCTCGTCGGCGGTGAAGTTCTACAAATCCCCGCGCAGCTTTTTTCCCTCGGGTGAAAGCAACCTCAAAGACCTGGAAAAAAATCGGATCAAAGATCACTTTGAATTTTCCTATCTCGTCCAGCGCGAGAAAAAACAGTTCTGGGTGCAGGCAAGCTCGGTCGCCCGCGATTTACATCTAAGCGATTTCGTCTACAACAACCAAACCCGCCAAACCTATCGCGTGCAGCAGATCTCAGGATCTTCTTTGCAAGGCATCCCGGTGCTGGCGGGCGCCGGCGATTCACAGTGGATGTCTTTAAGCGATCTTTCCCCGATCCCGGAAGACACCGGCGTGGGACTGACGCTGACTTCGGTGCAAGTGCACGAAAGCCCTTCGTGGAAAAGCGATTCCATTTTAAATCTCCCCGCCGGATCACGGGTGCAAGTGGTGAAAATCGAAGACACCTGGGCGCTTGTGAATTTCGAATCCATCGGCAAAGTTTCAGGCTGGGTGGATCTTTCGAATTTGATTTTAAAATCCGATTTCGCCGCATTCGCCTTGTGGGGAAAGAAAAATCAGTGGCTGCAGGTTCTTTACCGCGAAGGTTCGGATCTGATCACGTCGGATAAAAAGCGACTGCCACTGGCCGAAGTCAAAGGCCTGATCACAAAACCCGAGCTCGCAATTTCAATCGTCACTGACGATTCCGAACATTTGCTATTAAGACAAAATCTGACGGTGATCAAAACCGAAGCGCAATCATGGAGCTTATCGAAACTCAGCGGCCATGGCGAAGTTTACTGGAAAAAAGACTCGGTCGCCAACATCTCGGCCGACAGCCACTTGGACGGAGATCTGACCATCGAAGATATCATGAAACGCGAAGTGGTCTCAGTTTCCTTTCATCCCAAAAATCCAAATCTGGGTCTGGTCTCAGCTGGTGGCGTTTTTCTGACCCGCGATGGAAAAACCTGGAACCGCCTGTCCCGATTCGGAAAATCCGACTTCCCCGTTCTGATCGATGCGCAGGGGTATCTGTACATCGGCGCCCAACGAAGCCCCGATTACGGAAAGACATTTTCGCCTTACTTCCGCTGGGAACTTCTGGCGCAAATGCTTGAGCAGAAACAAAAATCCCCCGCACAACAGCTCAAGATCAAGAGCTTAAGCACACCCCGCCCTGGGGTCATCCAGATGGAGCTTGAGACGAACTCGGGACCGCTGCGCCTAGCGGCTCGCTCGGACCAGGCTTTTATTTCCAAATGGGATTATGATTAGGGTTTGAGGGATTTCTCGAGCTCTGCAGTCCTTCGCGTATCATGGAGTGTCTGCATCCATACAATCGGGCTTCGGGACAAAGGCCTTGGGGCGAGATCCTTCACCCAAAGCCTTCGGCCCGAGAGCTTCGCTCCGAGGCCAATAAACTGACATTTTCGCCAATTTGTTGGCCTCGGGGTGAAGGCCTCGGGGTGAAGGCCTCGGAGCGAAGGTCCTTCAAGCCGAAGAGGTCTTTCCTCTCGACTCCGGTAAACCGGCGAAGCCGACGGTTTACCGGAATTGAGAGAAGAACCCCTCAAATCCCAAACCAGCCCCCCAAGCATTCGTATTCTGATTTCGTCCCTCATTTTAGACAAGACGGCCAGGACGGCCGTCTTGCAGCCTTCGCGGCCGGCCAGGCTCACGGACGGACGCACCCGCAATTACACCAACCCACCGCTGTGACGAGCAATCCCAGAAAACCAAACCTGTGACAAGCAACCCCAACCCCAGCAACAAGAACTTAACCCAGCACAGCCTTCATACTCACAAAAGCTTTCTCCTGCAGTATGGCTCGATCTTCGATGGCGACGCCTTCGACCGGGATCAGGGGCAAGAAATTCACCGTGATGATCTTCTTCCATGTTTGCCAGTTCGGAAGGTAATCGCCCTTTCCCATCACTCGGTGCGCACCTTGAATCACCACGGGCACCAGCGGCATCCCGGCGTTGATCGCGAAGATAAATGGCCCCGCCTTAAATGGCAGAAGCTTTTCTTCGTAATTGCGGCCGCCCTCGGGGGCGAGCGAAAATTTTTCTCCGCGACGGGCGCGCTCGGTGGCCTCCTGGTAAACTTTGAAAACTTCTTCGCGGCGATTGCGCGCAATTGGCAATACGCCCAAGCGTTTCATCGCGGGGCCGAAAAGCGGGATGCTGAAAAGTTCGATCTTAGCTCCGAAGCGCATGTCGGGATAAGCCGCAACCAAAGCGAAGATGTCAAAGAAGCTGGTGTGATTGAATAAAAAAAGTGCGGTTCCGGCGGGAACGTTTTCCAGACCCTTGATTTCGATATCGACGCCGAAAACCCACAAACCCACCCGTCCCCAGGTGGCCATGATCCAGGATTCGAGATCGCGATTGTTGACCGTGAAAGACTCGATCAGGGCGAAGGCACTCCAAATCAATGTAAAAGGCGCGAAAAACAGGGCTCCAAGCGCCGAACGCAGAATGTAAATTAAAGTCACGAAGGCTCCGGAAATAAACGTTTGCGAGCCGCTTGTCGCTGGCGCTCTTTATAGGCTTGATGTTCGCTGGGGCCGGACAGAACTTTACTGTGGCTTTCGCGATCGACAATTTGAACTTCGAAAGGATAAAAGAACGAAAAAGTTTGTTTTTGTCCCGGCACTTGCACGTGGATCAATTTGCGCGCGATGAATTTAATAAATTTATAATCCGCACCCGAAAAGGCATTTTCTTTTCTCAAGAACTCGATGCCTTCTTTATTCTTTTCCAGATGCTGCGCAAAGTAGCTTGCGATTTCGTCATCCGGCAATCGCCCCGCCTTCGGCTTTAAATCTTTTGCTGCCTGCAAGAACAGATCGACCGGATACAGATTGTTGCTGGATTGGTCCGGCATGATGTGTGGATAGCTGATCAGATTTTCCTCGACCAAGAAGCGAACAACCTGAAATGTGTCAAACATCGAGTGCGTGATAAAACGAACACCCAGTTTATCGAAAACACTCATCGCCAGCGCATTGGGTTTTGCCAGAAGCTTGATCACCGTGCTGGTTGAGGTCTTAAAAGGCTTCGTCTCAAAACCTTCGAGCGCAATCGGTTCAAGCGTTGTTTTGCTATCATCTGGACGCTTCAGGTAAGTCGTTCCCGTGGTGCCGTCATGATAGATGCAGTTCTGAAACGGAGACAGAATCTGGCGCTGAATCTCTTCGCTGAAAGACGAAAAAAGGTCGTTCTCTGCATGCACAAAGACATGAATGCATCTTAAGAGAGCACAAGCCCAGCGACATTGATTCTTGTTTTCATTTTGACTTGCCAAGAGCAAAAGTTTTCTGGGATCTTCTAATAGCTTTCGATCCCGCATCTCTTCCGGGATTTCCTCCAAAGCAAAGCCCAGCTTTTCCTGCATCAGAACCAAAGCACGGCGGTGAAAGTACCAAAGTCTTTCGACATCTTCTGGACGAGACGAGTCAAAGCCGTAGCCTTTCATAAAGGCATCGGCTTCATCCAAAGTTTTGAGATTGAGTGCAGGAATGTCGACGGCTGATTTACCGCCGACTATAGAGTGAAGAATGGCTGAATCAAACTCGAAGCTCTGTGGCATCGAGCCAATTGTTACATACAGCGGAAGAAGGCACAAGTAGGGATCGTGAATTGACCCAGTCCACCTGTTTTGCTGCCGTTAAATCCGTTGCCGGCTGTGTTCGAGAAGCGCACATTTCCGGTGAAAGTCGACTGATTGTAAGTTCCAGTCACCGTGATCGTGCCATATTCATCCGAGAACACCAGGTTCGCCTGATAACCAACAGCCGTTCCGGAAGCACCGCGGATGCGGATCACGATGGGCTCGAGAACCGTTCCATCAGAAGACTGTGCATTATCACGAATGACAATCTGCAGGGTGCTGTCGGAAAGAACCTGACCCGTGCCGTTTTGAACGCCGACATTGCCGCTGACTTCGACCGATTGAATATCACCGACCGACAAAGGATCGATCGTGGTCGAGACCAGGATCTGAACCGCTTGCTTCATGGTGGCCGCTTGCGACTGAGAAAAATTGATTTGTGCCGACTGCGTTCCCGCACTTGAACCTTGTCCGGTTGGCAGACCTGAGGTTCCTGAAACTCGGGCGTCGCGACCTGCGCTCACAGAGGCGCCCTCTGTTTTCTTGTTACATGCAACTGCCGTTGCCAGAGCCATTGCGACGATTGCCAGTTTCAACATCGAGTGTTTCATATAAACTCCTTGATTACACCTGATGCTATATCAATGACCATTCCAGCCTGAGACATCCCACACCGATCTATATTCGAGCTGAATGTCTCACTGTGAGACAAGCCAGGCCCCGGGCTTGTTTTGGTTTTTCAGTTGTTTAAGTTTTTGACGATTCGTTTGCGGGCTTTTTCCGGGATTGCTCTGACACTTTGATAGAAGAGACAAAAAAACGAAACACCCAATGAGTGCCTCAAACTGTCCTAGTAAAAACGGATGTTGTAATAAACTGAAGCGGTCGTTTCGTTTTTAAAACGTCGATCATTGTAAGGCAGATCATCGCTGCTATGACGAACGCGAGAGATCTGAAAGCTTAAAGAACTGGGAGTATTTTCGTTGCCATTCAAAGTGATCTCGTGACGAAGGCGAGCTTCGGTTCCGTTTTTCACCAAAACATCCGCCCGAGTCACCGAATCTTTACTGAATTTTGCCCGACCCAACTCGACCACGATTTTCCCGCCGCCACGAAGACGGATATGGGTCGCAGGCTTTTGAAAGAAGCTTCCGGCTTGGTTGCTGGCACCTTTGGAAACGTCGATTGTGGCCGAATCCGATTTCTTCTTCAGCGGTTTCAACTGCGCAAGCGTCGGCTCCAAGATATCGGTGATGCTTTCAATACGATCGCCCAACGCCGCTTGAAAATGACGGCGCAATTTTCTTTGGCACTCTTCATAAGCCCAATCTTTCATGGGCTCTTTGGGATCAAAATGAAGCTTATTATAAGATTCGCTAAAACCCATCACCTGATCCTGAGTGCAGCGACGAGCAATCAAATCGGCCTCTTTCATCGCTTTTTCATAGATCGGATCATCGCTGGCCAAAACAGGTTTGGGTTCATTGGTGGTCGGCTGACCTTTATAGGGAGATTCCGAGCGTGTTTGATTTTGCAAAGCCGATTGACTGATATAAAGACCATGAATCTGACCCAAGACAGGTCCGTAGCTTTTTTCGATGGCGCGAAGGGAAGCGCGCGGCTTGGATTCAGAAGCTTCAAGACAGCTTTCACAAACCGACGCACCGGTTAAGTCGACTTTTGATTCATCAACCGAAGCCCACAATTCCACCCCGGCAAATATTGAGAGAATCAAAATGAGACTTTTCACGAACACCTCAGAATATTGGACAGTTCAATATCTGCGCCACACCTGAAAGCAAAAAGAACGACGAAGGACGACGCGAAACCTGTTCGGAAATCTATCAGCTGTCTAAGTTATCGGCGGGGTACGGGGTGGTTTGTGGTTTTGTGCTCGTCATGCGGGAGGCATCCATGCCTGATGGGAGCTTGCCGCAACCAATATCTTCTCCAACTTCAACTCCCGCCCAAAAAAAAAGAGACCCCGATAGTACCCTATCGGGGTCAGCAAAGCGGACGAGAGTCCGATCAAAGCACCAAGCCCGATCCGCGCGGCCGAGTGAAAACCCAGCCTCTTCTTACCAAGCCCAGCTAGTTATAAAACTTCCGGCTCGTCTTCGCCATGCTCCTCAGCGGATTGCTTGGCTTCAAGCGAGCCGCATTCTTCGACGAGTACACTTCCAGCTGATCCACCACGTACTGCGAACCCACGCTATCGGCGTACTTCAAAAGTCCACCACGGAATGGCGGGAATCCTGTTCCCATGATCATCGCCAGATCCACTTCGTTCGGAGTGTTGACGATATGATCTTCCAGCAGCGCCAGCGAACACTCGTTGATCATGGCAAAGACACCACGCTCGATGCACTCTTTGTTCGAAAGCGGATTCGATGGCGAAGCAAGACCAAGCTCCGCATAGATCGATGGATCCACTTCGGTGCGCTTTCCTTTTTCGTCATACTTATAGAAGCCTTTGCCGTTTTTCTTTCCAAGGCGGCCTGATTTTTCAAGCTTCTCCATGCACGGAGCCATCTCAACGCGCGAGCCGAATGCTTTTTTGAAGATCTTTAAGACCTTGATACAAACATCCAGACCCACCTCATCCATCAAAGCAAATGGCCCCATCGGCATCCCAAATTCTTTGACATAAGCTTTATCCACAGTCTCGATGTTCATCCCTTCTTGCAACAGGAAGGCCGCTTCTGCCATGTAAGGCAAAAGAAGACGATTCACCAAGAAACCGGGACCGTCTTTCACCACGACCGGCATTTTTCCAAGCTTTTTTGAAAGCTCGAAGATCGTCGCGATTGTTTCGTCGCTGGTTTTTTCACCGCGGATGACTTCGACAAGCGGCATTTTATCAACCGGATTGAAAAAGTGCATGCCGGCAAAATACTGCGGATTTGGATGTCCCGCTGACATTTCTGTCACACTCAATGAAGACGTATTGGTCGCGATGATCGCATCCGGACGCATATTTTTCGCGGTTTCCGCGATCACTTTCTTTTTGATTTCCATATCTTCGACAATGGCTTCAACGACCACATCCAGATTTTTAAATCCGCTGTAATCGACCGTGCCTGTAATCTTGTCGAGCTTTTGTTGGAATTCGTATTTGTTGATGCGCTTCTTTTTGACCAATTTTCCCCACAGGTCGCGAGCGTGCTTTAAGCCTTTTCCGATGGCATCAAAGTTGATGTCTTTCATACGGGCTTCCACACCTTTATCGGCTGCAATATAAGCAATACCGCCACCCATGGTGCCGGCACCCAAAATGCCGATCGCGCTTACCGGTTTTGCTTTCACTTCGACACCGACCACGCCGGTTTGTTTTTTCACCATTTCGGTGAGATCAAACACGTGCAGAAGATTTTTCGAAACGGCAGTTGATGCGCACTCGACGAAACCTTCGCGCTCGATTTGCATCGCTTTTTCGCGGTCGCCCATGCCGTAGGTTTTTGAAATGACTTCGATCGCCTTCAGTGGTGCGGGGTAATGACCGTGGGTCATTTTCACGACACCTTTTTTCGCCTGCGAGTAAATCACAGGTCTTCCGATCGCGCTTTCCAAAATCGTTGGCACCGGCCCCTGCGGAGAAAAACGCTTTTTTCGTTTCTTCGCACCGTCTTTGATCAGCTCTTGCGCCATTTTTAAAGCTTGCTCGAGCAAGATGGTCGGATACACGACTTGATCGATCAAACCGATCTTGTACGCCTTCTGAGCTGGCACCAATTTTCCGGCCAAGATGATATCAAAGGCGTTGGCAAGACCGATGATTCGCGGCATGCGCACGCATCCGCCAAAACCTGGGATGATCCCCAATTTCGTTTCTGGCAAACCAATCTTGGTCGAATTGTCATCGGTTGCAATTCGGTAATCGCAGGCCATGATAAATTCGCAACCGCCCCCCGCACAAGCGCCGTTCACCGCCGCAATCGTTGGGATTGGCAGATCTTCCAGCTCATTGAAAATGCTTTGACCGCCGGCCACCGCTTTTTCGAACTGCTCTTTGGTGTTCATCGATTTGATTTCATCGATGTCAGCACCGGCGATAAAGATCTTTGGCTTATTGGATTTAAAGATCGCCACTTTGTATTTGGATTTGCGAAGCTCGCCGATGACCTCTTGAAGTCGTGTCATCATCGGAGTCGAGAACTTATTCACTTTTTCGCCGACCATGTCGAATTCGACCAGCGCAATATCACCATGAGGAACAATTTTGATGGATTCTTGGATACTCATAAAGCTTAGGCCTCCGCCTCTAGAATCATGGCGCCACCCTGACCGCCACCAATACACAAAGTGGCAAGTCCAAACTGCACCTGACGACGTTTCATTTCCTTCATCAAAGTGATCAACAAGCGTGTGCCAGTTGCACCCACCGGGTGACCCAAAGCAATCCCGCCGCCATTGACGTTTAAGATTTCATCGCGAATCTCACCCAGCTTTGATGACAGACCCAATTTTTCTTTGGCAAACTGATCCGAATCGAAAGCGCGCTGACAAGCCATGACTTGCGCCGCGAAAGCTTCGTTCAGCTCGACCAGACCGATATCTTTCATCGTCAGTCCTGCACGTTTCAATGCCACAGGTGTCGCATATACCGGCCCCAGCCCCATGCGTTCGGGCTCGAGCCCCGCAAAACCGTAACCGCGGATTTTTGCGATCGGTTTTAATCCCATGGCGTTGGCTTTTTCACGACTCATCAACAAGACCATCGCAGCACCATCGGTGATCGGACAGCTATTTCCAGCCGTGATCGATCCGGTTTTCTTATCAAAGAAAGGCTTTAATTTTCCAAGCGCTTCCATGCTTTGACCATCACGCGGACCGATATCGACCGTCAGCGTTTCTTTGTAATCAGGCCCGATCGGAAGTGGCGCAATTTCAGCCGGCAGTTTTCCGTTCTTTGTCGCCTCGACCGCTTTTTGATGCGAGTGCAAAGCAAAACGGTCCTGCATTTCACGCGACAGATGCCATTCTTTTGCTAAGATTTCCGCCGTCTGCCCCATATTGATGCCGACAAACGGATCGGTCAGACCTTGCATCACCGAAATCACCGGGAAGTACTGATCTTTCATGTTCGATGTAAACAGAGCTTTGATCTGTTTCATATCGGCTTTAAAAAGTTCAAATAAAAGTGGCAAGGCTTGTGCCGGGCCCTTGGCGGCGAAAAGCTTATCCATAATACCTTGGATTTTTTCTGGCAGCAGGGTCGGCATTTGCGACATGCTTTCAGTTCCACCGGCGATCACCACATCCATGGTACCGGATTTGATTTTTTCATAACCATTTGAAACGGACTCCAACGCTGATGCGCAATTGCGGTGCACGGTGTAGGCCGAAGTCTTTTGCGGAATGCCGGCATTGAGCGCGACAACACGCGAGATATTCACAGAATCGACCGGATTTCCAGTATTTCCGATGATCACTTCATCCACCACATTGACGTCAAGACTGCTTCGAGCAATCAGCTCTTTCAGTGCCACTTTCCCAAGCTCTGCTGGATGAACTTTTTTAAGTTTTGTGCCTGCTTTTGCGAAAGGTGTACGCACACCTTCAACGATCACCACATCCCGTGGATTCATTTGACTCATAGTTGCTGCCTTCCTTGTTGCAATACGATGCAAATATCTTAAGGCCAATGCTTTCTGAGAGATAGCAGAAAGCCTCGCTATGACGACTTGCAAAAGAAATGACATATCAACTCTGAGCTTCGTAGAATCAGAGCAGTCAATTTTTGTTTTTCAGATTTGGAGACATATGTCGAGTCACAATCAAAACGGCAACCAGAACACTTCGGACAATCCCTCAAACTTCAATGCCTTAGACTTGGAAGCTTTGGAATTCCATCAAAAAGGCAAACCAGGAAAAATCGAAGTCATCGCCAGCAAACCGACCAACACTGAAAAAGCATTAAGCCTTGCTTACTCGCCGGGTGTGGCAGCTCCATGTCGTGTGATCGCGAAAGATGCGAGCAAAGTTTACGATTACACCGCAAAAGGGAATCTGGTGGCGGTGATTTCAAACGGCACCGCGGTGTTAGGCCTCGGCAACATCGGACCCTTGGCTTCTAAACCTGTGATGGAAGGCAAAGGTCTTCTTTTCAAACAGTTCGCCGGCATTGACGTCTTCGATATCGAACTGAACACTTTGGATATCGAATCGACCATCGCGGCCGTCAAAGCTTTAGAGCCAACATTCGGCGGCATCAATCTAGAAGACATCAAAGCCCCTGAATGCTTTGAAATCGAAGAACGCCTGAAAAAAGAAATGAAGATCCCCGTCTTTCACGATGACCAACATGGAACCGCCATCATTTCGGGGGCCGCACTTCTCAACGCCTGCATGATCACCAAACGCAAAATGTCGGACATCCGCATTGTCGTGAATGGTGCCGGAGCTTCAGCCGTTGCTTGCTCGAAGATCTTTTTCTCGCTGGGGGCAAAAAAAGAAAATCTCACAATGTGCGATTCTAGCGGCGTGATCTACAAAGGCCGCAAAGACGGCATGAATAAACACAAAGAATTCTTCGCGGTTGAAACCGAAGCTCGCACCTTGTCGCAGGCCTTGGTTGGCGCCGATGTTTTTGTCGGACTGAGCGTTGCCGGCGCTGTCACCGGCGAAATGATCAAGCCCATGGCAAAAAATCCGATCATCTTTGCGATGGCAAACCCAGATCCTGAAATCGAGCCGGCAAAAGCGCGCGAAGCCAGACCCGATGCGATCATCGCCACTGGACGCTCGGATTATCCAAACCAGGTGAATAACGTTTTGGGATTCCCGTCGATCTTCCGCGGCGCCTTGGATACACGTGCCACCCAGATCAATGAAGCGATGAAGCTTGCCGCAGTCGACGCCTTGGCACGCCTGGCGCGTGAAGATGTTCCAGAACGCGTGTCGGCCGCTTACGGTGGCAAAAGCTTTAAGTTCGGTCCTGAGTATTTGATTCCAAAACCATTCGATCCGCGCGTCTTATTGTGGGTTGCACCCGCAGTCGCAAAAGCGTCAATGGATTCGGGCGTTGCGCAGAAGAAAATTGAAAACTTCAATGCTTACCGCGATCAACTGGAAGCTTACCAGGGTCCAGAGAAAGTCTTTATCCGTTCGGCGATCCATAAAGTTCGCGCCAACGCCGCCGCCCAAGGTGGCGAACTTCCGCGCATTGTGTTCCCGGAAGGACATTCGACGAAAATTTTAAAGGCCCTACAAACCATCGTCGAAGAGAAAATCTGTCAGCCGATTCTTTTGGGTTACCCAGACCGGGTGAAAGAAAAGATCCGCTCTTTGGAACTGCAAGCGCTGGATGAAATTCCAATCATCCACCCGTCTCAGCACGAAAAGTTTAAATTCTATTCCGAAGAGCTTTACAAACGTCGACAGCGAAAAGGCGTCACCGCCCGCGAAGCCGAACGCTTGATGGCAGACCCCAATTACTTTGCATCCATGATGGTCGATCAAGGCGATGCGGACGGCATGGTCACGGGCTCGTCGATGCAATTCGCGGATGCGGTCAAACCCGTTTTACAAACCATCGGTGTCGCGCGCGAAGCGGTTCCTTGCGGCTGTAATATCATGCTGCTGGAAGATCGCTTCTTGCTGCTAGCCGACACCACGGTCAATATCGACCCCACCGCTGAAGAGCTTGCGACCATCGCACTGCAAACGGCTCGCGTGGCCGAGTACTTTAATATCGAACCGCATATCGCCATGCTGTCTTATTCCAACTTTAGCAATGCACCAGGCACGCCTGCAAAAATGAAACGCGCTCGCGACTTGGTGAAAGAAAAACGTCCCGATATTATTGTCGACGGTGACATGCAATCCGACACCGCGGTGAATGCCGAAATTCTGAATCGTATCTTTCCGTTCTCGGATTTGAAATCGGGTGCGAACATTCTGGTCTTCCCAAATCTGGAATCCTCCAACATTTGCTACAAGCTTCTGCAACAGCTTGGCAAAGGCGAGATGATCGGGCCTTTCTTGCTCGGCGTGCGCAAATCAGCCAACGTCCTGCAAAGAACGACGACCGAAGATGCCATCGTCAACTCGGTGGTCCTGACTGCACTGGAAGCCCAGTACCTGATGGAGCGCCGGAAGAAAAAATAATCCCCACACTCGAACTCAAAAATCGCAGCTGAATCTCAAAGTCCCCGGCAAAACCCTGGGGCTTTTTTTTGCTTTAAACTCCATCGCTTCGCCCAAACCGCCGGTTTTTGATTGATGCTCTTGCGCTTTCCAATCTCCATCCAAATCTCTCTTTCGACCCCTCTGGAGTTTGTCAATGTATATGTTGACAAACTCCAGAGGGGTGCTTACACCCGCTCTATGATGACTTTATTTAAAAAAGAAATTTATCAAGATGCTTACAGACAATGGTGGCGTCGATGTTTTCATTGGAAAGAAAAAGACCTTCAACTCAAGCCTTTTCTCTCACCTGAAATCAAAGCCTTTTCACAAGGCGATTCGTGGCTGCGGGAAGCACGCGAAGCCAGCCTGACTTCGGCCGAAACCGTGGCGAACAAATTGGGTGTCACCCGTGCCGCTTACTGCGCGCTGGAGGCGCGCGAGAAAACAGGATCTCTCACGATCAAATCACTGGCGGAAGCTGCAGAAGCTTTAGACTGCGAATTGATCTACGCCATTCGACCGAAAAAGAAAGTTCGCTTCTCGGAACTGCTTTGGCTGAAACTGGTTCCGCATGCGGAAAAGCATCCTTGGGTGAAATCCCGCCCCGAGCGTTATCAAGCCAATGCAATGACCCGATTCGCGGTTCAATACTTTGAAGACCCGGCTTTCCGAAAAAAGCAAGGGTGGACCGGCAAGCGTTCACCCTCTCCCCTTCGAACTATCAAACTCGACCGCAAGCCACCGGGCGAATAGGCAGGTCATTCTGACAACGACAAACCGTCACAACCCGAAGATTTGACGATCGTGCGAAATGGGCGCAGGCTTGAGCCCTCTCAATGATTGGGGGGAGGAAAAGATGATGAACTGGATTTCCCTTAAAAAATTCTCAAACCCGCAGGCCGCTCAAAACATGAAGGTTTATTTGCAGTGCCATGGGGTTTTGGCTCGCATCCAGGAAGATGAAATTGATCACTCTTCCAAGCTGCTGGTTCAGCTGGTACAGACGGAAAAAGCGCAAAAACTGATTCATTCTTGATACGGCTTGCAATTTTCTGCTTGCGGCACCGACCAAAGTTGATACACTTTATATAGGTGGGAGGCTTTTCGTCTGAATAAGGCTCAAATCAAGTCATCAGATCGCGCGATCGTTATCGGCGTCGGCCTTAAAACGGAAGCCACTTCCGAAATCAAAGAAAATTTGCTCGAACTTGAAGAACTTGTCGGCGCGGCCGGTGGCGAAGTCGTAGGCTCTTTAGTTCAAACTTTGCCGCAGTGGAATCCGGCAACCTTGATCGGAACCGGCAAGGTCGAAGAAGTGAAGCAAATGGTGATCGATTCGCAAGCCAACCTGGTCGTCGTCGATCACCAGCTTTCAGGCGTGCAAGCGCGAAACTTGGAAACGGCCATTGGCTGCAAGATTTTAGATCGCAATCAATTGATCTTGGATATTTTCGCCCAGCGCGCGCAGACCTATGAAGGAAAGCTTCAAGTGGAGCTTGCGCAAATGCTGGATCAGTTGCCACGCATGATTGGTGCTTGGATGGACTCACTGTCCCGCTTGGGTGGTGGTATCGGCACCCGGGGTCCAGGCGAAACCGCGCTTGAAAATGATCGCCGAAGAATTCGCGAACGTGTTGCCATCATTCGTAAAAAATTAGATGGCGTCAGCAAGGCCCGAGCTCAACACAGAAGCTCGCGCAGGCGACATGAAATCCCAAGCTTTGCTTTGATCGGATATACGAACTCGGGCAAGAGCTCTTTGTTAAATCGTCTGACCGGCGCGCAAGCCCTGGCAAAGAACCAAGTTTTTGCCACCCTGGACCCAACGACCCGAAAGGTCTTTCTTCCTGACGGACCCCCTGCGGTTGTCACCGATACGGTCGGGTTTATCCGCAAGCTTCCGACCCAGTTGATCGAAGCCTTTAAAGCGACACTTGAAGAAAGTGCCGAAGCGGATGTGTTGATCCACGTGATTGACCTGTCGTCACCGAACATGCTTCGCCAAATCGAAGTCGTCGAAAACCTGATCGAAGAATTCAAATGGCAGGATAAAAAAATCATTCACGTGTTTAATAAGATCGACGTGGCGCCGATTGAAATGCAGTTCAAAGTGAAACAGTACCCACGCGTTTTCGTCTCGGCCTTGACCGGACAAGGCTTCGATCAGCTGAAAAAACTGATGGCCGAATCGATCAACGAAATGCAAGAAGACGTCGAGCTTTATTTCCCCAAAGCGGAAGAGTACAAAATCTACGATCTGTCCCGCGACACCCGCATCGTGAAAAAAGAGTCGGCCACCGAAGGCACCGTCTGCTACGCACAAATGACCCCAGCCCTAATCAATCGCTGGAAGAACTATTTGGTGAAATAAGCTTTCTCACCGCCGCAAAATCCCAGCCTGCCGACGATACTTGTAAGCATTGTGAGCCGCACACAGATACTGCAAATTGGTAGATTCATCGCGACCACCAGGGAACTTTCTTCGATCCGCCAATGTACCCACTGCGTTCGACAATTCAGCAACGCCCTCAGTCACCGAAGCGGTGGTGGATTCCAGTCTGCAGAAAATCACCAAAGCAGTAGCGAACTCTCGACCTGCAACCGGCCACCGAACCGGCAACGAGCTTCCAATCCGGACACAATCCCTGAAAGCGGCACGAAATTCCCAACCAGCCCCCCCCCCGCACAATTCAGCCAGTCCCCGGATTTGTTACCTGTCCAATCCATTGACAGCGCTCAGTCACCCCAAGCGCATTAAACGTTTCCCCGCCCCGGCACCAAGCGTGAACCCACAGGCTCAGTTCACCAACCTGGAGCGTGATATGAACCGAAGCCTAGCCTGGAAAGTATCCCTATCAATGAGTGCCCTGGCCGCAAGCCTTCTTGTGCACTCGATCGCCCAGGCCGCCGGCTGCGCCAAAGGTGGCAACACCGAAGGCTGCTATCAAAATCCAGGTCTGAAATTCGCGCTTCCCGCCCCAACACCGATGAACGCCGACAGACTGAAAGCGGGCCCGAATTTTAAACCCGCTCTCACCCAGGCTGAATTACAATCCGGCGTCGTTTTCTGTCAGTACTATTTCCACGAATTTTCATCTCCTGGCAGCGCCAAGTTTATGTGCGCCAAGACCAACGCCGAAGGTAAACTTTTGAACGAAGACGGCGAAGTCGTTCCCGAAGCCGCGATGGTTTCAACCCGCAATATGAAAATCAAAGTGAAGCTGAACAACCAAACCGTTCAGCTGGATGAAGGTTATTTGCTAGATGCCAATAAAAAACCTTTGATCCACGAAAAGAAAAGCGGCGAACAAAAACTGGTCAAAGCCGACGAGCTGAAGATCAAGTACTTTGTCGACTCGAACCAGTATCAAGAAAAAGGTTCGGGCGTTAAACGTCAGGATATCGGCATCAAGTTCGATGGCCAAAACGTGAACCTGCCAAATGCCTTTATGGGACCGAAAGATATTTCGAACCCGCGTTGGAACGAAGTTTTCGCCGAAGTCGCCGGCACCCGCCTTTTTTGGGCTTTGGGACTTCCAGCAGACATGATGATTCCAATGAATCAGCTGGTCTGCTTTGGTTGCGAGACTCATCCGAAAGATCAAAAAGACATCCGCCCAGGTCATATCTCGGTTTACAACCGTGTCGCGATTGAAAAGAAAATGAAGGGTGCGAAGCTTGCCGAACAGTTCAGCATGAACGAAATCATCGGGAAAAACGTTTCCCGATGGAGCGCCGAAACCGTCCAAGGGTTAGAGGCCGCAGCCTTGGCTTCGCGCCTGATCGGATTTTCAAATGTGATCTCTTTGCAAACGCGTCTGCAGTGCGCGGATAAATTGCACCCCGACACCAACGAGTGCAGCACGCCGATGGCCTTCGTGCAAGATATTGGCTCTTCCTGGGCCGGACCTGCCACCGAAGACGAGAAAAAAAGCTTGGGCGGAAATCCCCGCGGAAGTCTGATTCACTATCAACGTGAAACGGTCTTTAAAACCGGCGGCAAAGCCTGCGAACTTTTGATCCCTTACGGATCCGACAGCAGCAAAGAAATGAAAGGCTCCAGCCTGCGCCTGCACACGGTCAGTGCCGATGGCCTAGCCGCTTTCCAAAAACGGATCGAAGTGCTGACACCGGATGTGATCGAAGCTTTGTTCGAGCTTTCGCACTTTGATGATATGCAGCCCGCCTTACGCGATAAAGCCCCGGGCTCGACCTTGAAGGACAAGCAGCGTGCGATCATTGCACAGTGGAGTGCGGCTTTCCAAAAGCGCGTCGATGAAATTCGAAATATGCGCTGCCCGGGTCAGAAAGCTCAGTTTGCAAAATAGAATCGATTGAGGCGCGCGAGAAACGGCATTTGTCTAAAAGTTTCTCGGCCCTGGATCTCTAGCGCGGGTCTAAATCGTCGAAACGCCGATGCTTTTCAGGTCTGCAATTTGCAAAGTTTGCGTCAGGAATTGATTTGATCATTGGTACGTTAAAGAAGGATCAAAGAATGCAGTTGTCGTTCAAATCGTGGAATTTGGTATTTGCAGGGGTTCTACTATCGCTAACCCTTCCGGCCTCGGCGCAGATGGCATGTCATCAGACTCATAACGCCTATCGCTTTCAGCCTTATGCGGAAAAAGGTCGCGTGGAAAAACGCGCTCTTCCTTCTGAAGATTCGGTCGCAATCCCGGCTTCGGAACCCGGTAAGCTCATGTACGCGCAATCGGGCGGTGCTCTCTTTATCAAAGAAAAGCCTTTGGATGAGAAAACCAAAAAAGGCGTCATGGAGCTCATTCGTCTTTGGACATACACCCAGCAAACCGAGTTCCCGAAAAGCATTTTCGGTAAAAATCGTCAGGAGCTGATCCTGGGTCTTCCGCTGGGAAATGGACATTCCATCGAAATCACTTATCGCTCGAGCTCGGCCAACCAAAACTTAAAACTGGATGGACCGCAAACCGCGATGGAACCCAAGTTCGTGGCCGCCGAAGCGATTCTTTACGGTCCAGGTGGCGTCACTTACAAAGTCGCTCGTCTTCGCGATATGAACGGAAACCTGCGTGCCGATCGCCTGGTGGATCTTTCTGATTTCCCGGCGCTTGCGGATTCTCAATTCTTGGCTCACATCCCCAATGAGATCTCGGGATCGGTTTACGAGGCCTTCGTCAAACTGGAAGACCGACTGGGAATCATGAGCAAGCAAGAGCTTTGGGATTACTCGCGCCAAAATGCCTATTACCAAATGCGCTTTGGGATGCTGAAACGCGGACTGAAGAATCTTTTAAGCCGCAACAACTGGATGGAGATCGGCCGAAAACTCAACGTGACGACCCTGTTCGTTCTGCCGGCTGCTTTTTTGGCAACCATCGTGGGCGTGAAAAGCATTTCGCCTGAATTCTATTTTGATTCGCATGTTCGTGTCAAAAAAGCGGTCGCGGCCGATGCCGGCATGTGGATCAATGGAGCTTTGGACAGCTTCCGCCGCAGCAAAGCGATCGCCAATACCGACGTGAAAACGCAGAACATGTTGCAATCACAAATTTCAAGCTTGATCCGCGACGTGGAAATCGCGATTCAAAATGATTCCGTTATTTCACCGATCGCAACCCAGGTGAAAATGGACAAGAAAGCCTTTGCTTACAGCTTTGCGCTTTCCAAGGATGAAGGCATCTGGGTTCAGCGCGTCCATGATCCTTTGACAAACCGTCAGATCACTTACATTGCTTTTTCCAAACCAGACAGCACGGGTGCCACCCAGTACTTCCCGGTTTTGGTCGATGCCAACCGTTACAAAGAACTGATCAACTTCCTGGAAAACCAAGGTGATTTCACCATGCCCGTGGCCGTAGGACAGTAAGATGAAAAGCACGATCGTCTCGACATTGATCACTGCGGCTTTCACCGTTTCAAGCTCGATGAGCTCGGCCGCCGGCGTCGTGACTTCGCCAAAAGTATCTCCGCGAATCGGTTTTCTGCAATGTCAGGATTCGAGCCCCCGCGCCAGCGCCGAGGATCTGAAAAAAAGAAATCTTTTAACCACCTTCACGACCGATTTCTGGCGCACCTTGGAAATGAAAATTGGAAACTTCCCCGAGCCGCTTCGTAAAACCGGCTTCGTGATCGGAGATTTTCATTTCAACAATCTGGGTCTTTATTACGATTTTAAAAATAATGAAACCTACCTGATGCTGAACGATTTGGATGACGCCGGAACAAATTATTTGGTTGGTGACATCTTAAAATTTCTTTCTTACCTGCAATCTTTAAAAAAGAAAGTGGATCTGAAAGAGGTTCTGAAATCCTATGAAGATGGTCTCAAAGGCTCCCCATCCGACAAGCCACCGCGCGATCTGCGCGACTTGATGGAAATGGACAAATTCGACGCTCAGAAAGCGCGCGAAAAATACCTCGAAAATCGCGAGGAAGAAGGCAAAGCCTACCGTTCAGAAAAGATGACTGACGCTCAGTCCGAGATGTTCCGTCAGCTTGAATCCGGCTATTTAACCAAAACAGGTCTTCGCATCGACCGCCGCTGGATCACGATCAACGAAACCGGCTCATCGGCCGGCATGGAAAGATATCTCTTCATGACGACCAACACGGCCTCCAGCACCATGGGCGCGATCGAATTCAAAGGGCTGAAATGCTCGGCTGCGGGCTCGCCCAATCAACAAAACATCAAGCTGAATTTCGAAGCCATTCGTGGCTATATTCTATCTTTGATCAATGCCACCGCGGCGAAAAACAAGAGACTGGACCCCCAATCCAATTTGGCAAGTCAGTCGATTGCGCAGGTCGGAAATCGCTTCTTCTTGTCGCGCGTGAAGATGCCAAATTTTATGGCGAAACTGAAGATTCAGGACATGAAGCCGGACGACGTGCAAAAGTACGCTGAATACTTCGCCCAGTACTTGGGATATTTCCACTCTCGAAATGCGGACGCCGCTTATCAAACGGCCGTCCGTGAAAATCGCAATCTGATCCTGGATCAGATGAAAGAAGTTGGCTCCACTTTCGTTAAGAGCGTGCGTGATGAGAAAAACCCTTAAATCCCTCTTTTTCAGAATGGCCCTGCCGCTGGGCCTGCTTCTGAGCCATTCGGCTCAAGCGGCGCCGATGTGTTTTCAAGCGCACAACAAAGAGGCGATTTTGAAAGCCGAGCTTGCCACACCCGCGCCGAAATTTCTGGATCGTTTTAGCATCGCGGTTTTGGATATCGTGCGGACTTTGACGAAAAGCACGACTTCGCTTCGCCAAGAGGTGAAGTACGTCGTCAACGTCAATCAAGGCAATGCCGAAATTCAGTCTTTGTTTCAGCATTTTGGACAGGCGATGGCGATGCGAGATATCGCCCCCGAAGGGCTTCGCAATATCACCTCGACCTTCTATTTGAATATCGCCAAATACCAGGCGCCGAATGGTGAAGAGAAAAGCGTGAAGCTTCGTTTTCGCCGGTATTTTACGGCTTCCGTGAAAGATCCCGAGCGAAAACGCATGACCGTCGCCAAAGGTTTCGAAGAGCAAGCCTGGATGGAAATCAAAATCCAGCACCCTTGGTTCAAATGGGTCGTCACCAAGCTGCGTGTGAAAATCTGGAACAAGGATATTCCCAAACTGATCGATGATTCTTTCTTCAATTTCGAATCTCCGATTCGTCAGCGCATGATCGATATCGCCGTTGCCGAAGAGAAAAAAGCCAGTGCAAAAATGGCCTCGAAGGGCGAACCGCGAAGCGAAGAGGCCGAAGCGAAGAAAATCAATGAGCGTCTTGGTGAAATTGAGCGCGCCTTAAAGTTTTTAAGCGAGCTCTACTCGAACCCGGCGCGACGTGTTTCCAACCTATTTGCGCACACCGAATACGAACGGGATTCGTATTCGATCAAAGTGCCACACCGCACGGATCCTAAAAAGTTCATCGAAGTGCAAATCACCGCCGATCAAAAAGTGGCGGCGACCCGCTTGATCGACGAAGAGTCCTTCAATGCTTACGGACCGGATCAGATCGTTTACGAATTGAAGATCCCCCTTCAATTTGCCGAACTGACGGATGCGGATATCGCCGAATACCCGGGCCTGGCTCGGGTGAAGGAATTCAAAGCTTGGCTTGCCACACACCACGATCCCAAATTCCCTGAAAACAAAGGGAAGGTTTCAAAAGTTGATACGCGCATCAACACGATCATCTATGACAGACGCGAAGCGAATGAGAGCATTCTTGAATATCTCCGCCGAAGAGGCTGGATTCCTTAAGTTATTTGTCTAATTTTTTAAGACGCGCTTCCCGACGCAGACGGGCCGCTTCGTGGCGGCGTTTGTCGTCTTCGGTTTCCAGCAAAAGACCAGGGACTTCGACGGATCTTCCATTTCCACCAATCGCCACGAATGTGGTGTAAGCCGAAGCGGTGTGAAAGACTTCGCCCGTCTTTGGATTTTCGGCGTCGACGCGGACTCCGACTTCCATGCTGGTGCGAGAAACAAAATTGACGGAAGCCTTGAGATTGACGACCCAGCCTTTTTTGACTGGCGCTACGAAATTGAGCTTATCGATGCTGGCGGTGACGACATCTCGTTGCGAGTGTCTTTGGGCTGCGATGGCAGCACAGATATCGATCCATGACATGATAACGCCCCCGAAGATCGTTTCGAGGGCGTTGGTATGAGACGGTAAAACTAACTCGGTCATCACGACTTGCGAGGCTGAAACGGGTTTCGCATTTAGGCCTGGCATAGTCGGTGACAACCTTTAATTTAAATTACATTCCCATTCCGGCGTCTGAATTTCCGCCGCGATTGCCAATATCATTGCCTCGGCCTGGCAAAATGGTCGCCTGACCTGCAACCGTTGCGTTCCCAGCGGGGATCGTCTGAGTCGCAAGTTGAGCTGCATTGTTGTAAGCGCCATTGGCTTGGATAGCTGGCTCTTGACGAACTGTCTCGCTCTCGACGAAGCCAAGATGAGGCAGGCACCAAACGATCAGCTGGGCACGTGATTTCACGTTCATTTTTTTGTAGATATTTGTCAGGTGGAACTTCACTGTTTTTTCAGTGACGAAAAGTTGGTTCGCAACTTCCTTGTTCGACAAACCTTTCGATACCAGTTCCGCGACTTCTGCCTCACGATTCGACAGACCTTTTTGAATTAGGACATCTCTGAGCATCCTTGCTCCCTCCCCTTATATATTTTAGACACCGACCGATGGCGTCTGGTTAAAATCCCTATCTACTTTCTCTAAATCTACAAAATATTATGTTTTATTTGTTCAATTTGGGGCTAGATCTTCATCTACAGACTTTTTCGCAGTTTTATCGCATTTTTCTGCGAAAACTCACACTTCCGTCTAAAAACATTCCGTGTTCCCAGACTTTAGCTTCACGTTCGTCCTAAAACAAAACACCCTGCTCCTGTATTAAAGTCTGTCAGTAAAGTTCGGGCAAAGCAACGACTTTGGACTCTAGTTTTTTAAAAACTAGACCGATCAATGTAGAGTCCGAATATGAATGCTATCGAGCAAGGGGTGAAAATTATGTTTCCTGCAAATACGAAATTTCTAGTGGTGGATGACTTCGCAACCATGCGAAAAATCATCAAAAAGGTGCTAACTGAGCTGGGTTACACCAACGTTGAAGAAGCGGATGACGGCAAGCCCGCATTGGCAGCTTTGCAAACGGCCCAGACCAACGGCGCGCCTTTTCAATTCGTAATTTCGGACTGGAATATGCCTGGAATGACCGGCATCGATCTTTTGAAAGCCTGCAAAGCGGATGCAAATCTGAAGAACATGCCTTTCATGCTTGTGACCGCAGAGTCTGAGCAAAAGAACATCGTCGAAGCAGCGAAGAACGGCGTTTCTGACTATGTCGTCAAGCCTTTCAATGCGCAAACACTCAAGGGAAAACTTGAGCGCATTTGGACCAAACACAACGGCACAAAAGCGGCGTAAGAAGGAGCAGCTCAATGGGTGCAGAAAAAATGGAAAAAGCCAACCCCCTGCTCGACAAGCGCTTTATCAACGCTTTCGTTGAGGGTGTGATCAAAACAGTTTCTTTGATGGCACAAACCGAAGTCACAGTCGGTAAGCCTTCGGTCGAACCAAAATTCCAAGCCAAAGGCGACGTCGCCGGAATGGTCGGAATGGTTTTCGGACAAATGAAGGGAACGATGTCGATCTCTTTCACCAAAGAGGCGATCTTCACGATCCTAGAAAACATGCTGGGCGAAAAGTTCACCGAAGTGAACGACGGCGTGGCCGATGCGGTGGGCGAAATGACCAACCAAATCTACGGAACCGCGAAGACAACTTTGAACCAAATGGGCTACGGCTTCGAAATGGCCATCCCTTCTGTGATCAAAGGAACTTTCATCATCAGCAAACACCACAACGGTGCGACCCTGGTGATCCCATTCAACTTGCCAAACGGCACTTCATTCCACGTCGACATTACGGTCACGTAATTTCGGCGCCTCGGCGCGAAGATTGGACTGAGTTTAAAACCCCGGGCTTTACCGCCTGGGGTTTTGTTTTTTAGGTGCGCGAGAATGGGTTGGAGTGGCTCGGGCTTTGTGGCCTTTCGCGTATCATGAGGGCCGTACGTCCTGCCAATCGGGCTGGGCGCCCCCGGCCTCTGCCGGCCCGAACCCGCGACGGACGGCCATCCGGGCCGTCCATTCCAATGTTTGGGGAAAAATTCGGCTGAGCTTTGATTGAAGGTTCTTTCTATGGTTTCGGGGTGAAGGCCTCGGGACGAAGGCCTCAGAGTGAAACTCTCGGAGTCGTCCTCTCCTTTTTTTCACAAAGGCCCTCTCGTGCAAATCCGGTATAATGGGCAAAATGCCAATATGCCGGATTCGGAGCGAAGGTCCTTCAAGTCAAAGAGATCCTTCCTCTTAATTCCGGTAAACCGTCGGCTTCGCCGGTTTACCGGAATCGAGAGAAGAGCCCCTCTCAAATCCAAACCAGATCCCCTCAAGCATTCGTATTCTGATTTCGTCCCCTCATTTGGACAAGGCGGCCGGGGCGCCCAGCCACGATGGCCGGCTTGCAGCCTTCGCGGCCGGCCAGGCACACGGACGGATGCACTGGCAATTACACCAAGCCACCGCTGTGACGAGCAATCCGAACAGCTCTCCGAAGCGCAGCTCCTAGCGAACCACCACGATCTGCCCGTCTTCGAACTCGAGGTCCTGGAAGGTGCGGTAGATATTCTGAAACTGCGAAAAGAATGCGATCCAAATCACAAAGAGCGCAAGCATCCAGTGACGGCGCATCAGCTGCGTCTGCGGGGCCAGTTGCACGACCCTTGTCTCCGCCACCCAGTCCGAGATGTGCGTGCGATCCAACCTTAAAAGCAGCAAAGCCCTGGGCGCCACGCCAAAGAAAAAGGACAGACCGTCGGTCGCGACTCGCAGAAAACTTTGAAAAAGTCCAAGCTCGGTTTCGGACTGATCCGAAGGCACAACCCGAAGACCCATGATCAGCTTTCCCATCGTTCCACCCAGAAGGTACAAAAAGCTCCACTTGTAAAAGAGCTGCAACAGCAAAGCACCCGCCAGCCATTGCCAATCGATGGTGATGCTTTCATCCAGCATGGTGCTGACCCAGACCTGAATCCAAAATGGCAGAAGACAGAAAGCTAAAATCGTCGAATCAATCCCGTAAGCAAAGATTCGTCGCCAGGTGCTGGCCGTATTCATCCGATCCCCCACATTTTCAATAAATCTGTCTTGGCTTTGGCGTTGCCTTCAAGCTGCTCCCAATAACAAAGCCGTAGGGCCTTTCCCAGCTCCTCGCCCTGCAGAAAACCTGCAAAATCCGAAGCGGCCACCCAGGGTGTTGGCTTTTCTCTTCCAAGCTCAAGGCGACGCGAAAGAAAGCGCTCAAAGCCTGGACGCTCTTCATCCTGTAGACTGTGCTCCGAGTACTCCATCATTCCGCGCAGATGTTCGGGTTGGTAACTGAGAGCCAAAAGCTCGCCCAGCGGATGACGCAAAAAGGGCCGATCTTCATAGATCCACTGCAGCGCCTTGAGCGTTTTTTGCTTCAAATCGCGTGAAAACTTCCAGCTGTCGCAAAGATTTTCAAAATGGAAAAGCGACGCGCCTTCGGTTTGCGACATTTTCAGCCACAGAAAAAAGCGGAACCAATGATCTTCTTTGTTTTTCTCTTTACGCGAAAACACCATCTGCGGCGGCTTCCACAAAAGACTTTCGTTTTTCAGCAGGCTTCCCAAAAGGCCACTTTCAAAGAAAAGCTCAAGCCCCAACTCGAGCTTCGGACTGAGCAAAAGCTTGGTGAGCTCGTCCTGAATCCGCTCGCCACTGACGGTTTGAATCAGGTTTCGGCAATCTTTGATCGCCGACCAGGTTTTGGCTTCAATTTCGAAATCCAATTGGGCGGCAAATCTCACGGCACGCAGCAGACGCAGATGATCTTCTTCAAAACGCTTTTTCGCCTCGCCGATGGCGCGGATTTGTTTGTTCTTCAGATCCACGCTGCCGTCGACATAATCCAAAACCGAATTGGTTTTCAGGTCATAAAAAAGGCCGTTCACCGTAAAGTCCCGGCGCTGAGCATCCTCTTCCGCCTGCGCAAAATGCACCGAGGTCGGACGGCGGCCGTCTTGATAAGGCCCGTCTTTGCGAAATGTGGCGACTTCGACCTGGATACCGCCTTCAACCACAACGATGACGCCAAAATTTTTCCCGACCGCGACGGTCTTCGGGAAAAGCGCTTCAACCTGATCCGGAGTCGCATTGGTGGCCACATCGAAATCATTGGGGTGTCGGTGCAAAAGAAAGTCCCGAACGCAGCCGCCGGCGAAAAGCGCCTGATAGCCTTTGCTTTGCAATTTTTCGCAAATCCTCGAGGCCAATTCAAATTGCGGGTTCTGTCGATATAAGTCCATGACGCTCCCTGAAATGTTAGGTAAATTTGAGCGCGATGTCGATGTCTTCTTTTCATGACGATCTGAACCAACTTGTGGGCTGCGAGGCCGAAGCTCAAGGATTTTCCCATTGGGGCGCGAGCTCCTTGCAAAATCCAGTGAGCCTTTCCTTTTATCGTCAGTGGATCGAGCAGAACTATCAAGGCGAGATGGAATATCTGAAACGCCACCTCCCCTTCAAAGAAAACCCCAAGCTTATCGACGAACGCTTCGAGTCAGCTTTGGTCTTTGCTCACCCCTATGTTCCACATCCAAAACCGATCGACTCGTCAAAAAATCTTCGCACCGCTTTGTACGCGCAGGGTGAAGATTATCATTTTTGGCTCAAAGAAAAGCTTGAAAAAATCGCGGCCCGACTGCGTGAGCTTTACCCGGACGAAGTCTTTATCTGTTTGTCAGACTCGTCACCGATTTTGGAAAGAGATTTGGCCTACCGGGCGGGACTGGGCTGGATCGGCAAGAACACCTGTCTGATTCATCCGCAAAAGGGCAGTTTGTTTTTGCTTGGAGAAATCGTCACGTCGATGAAATCTGCGCTGGAAACAAAGCCGGTTCAAGATTTCTGCGGCACCTGCACCCGCTGCATCGACATCTGCCCCACCCAAGCGATCGAAGCGCCCCGACTTCTCAATGCGCAAAAATGCATTTCCTATCTGACCATCGAGTCCAGACAGATTCCCGCAAGCGATCTTCGGGTCGGGATTGGCGATTTGTTTTTTGGCTGCGATTTGTGTCAGACCGTCTGCCCCTGGAATGGCAAAGCTTTCCGGCAGGATTTAAAACTGCAATCTGTGCCTCTCGAGCAAAAACCGAAGCGTGAGCTGAGCGAAGCGGCAAGACAGGATTTGATCTTCGAACTTCGTGAGATCTTAACCCTATCCGGTAAAGCACTTGAACGAAAATTTCAAGGCAGTCCCTTGAAGCGAGCCGGCCCTTTTGGCCTGCGACGAAACGCAATCGTCGTCGCCACCAATCAAGGCCTGGTCGAGCTGAGAGAAGAAATCTTGGTTTGGCGAAAAGACGAAAAGCTGCGCGAACTGGCCGAGTGGGCCTTAAAAAGCCTGTCTTAATCCAGCCCCAGCTTTTTCAACAGATCGTCGATATCATCTTGGGAAAGCTTGGTCTTCTGCCCCTTGTTCACATCGACGCTGCCGCGAATGTCGGCGCTGAACACCGAGGACACCCAACGCAACCTTTCCAAGAAAGTTTTCGAGAAAAGTTCTTGGATCGTGTTCTTGCCGGTTGTCAGATTGTCGATCATCACCTTCAGAACTTCGGTTCCATCCATCAACAGGGCGACGCAGATATCGTAGAACTGCTCGTTACCTGAAATCTGCGAGCTCTTGTAACCGACCGCCTTACAGATGGCCGAGTAATCGGCAATCTTGTGAATCATATGATCCGGCTCGGCCAAAAGAGCCAAACTTTTCGCCGCACCCATGATGCGATCAACGTTCTGCCCGTATTCCTCTAGACCTTTGACTTGCGAATAATCGCCTTCACATGTGTCGAGGATGCTTCCCATTTTATCGATGAGAATCTTTGACTCGTTCTGGAATTCTTTTAGAATTTCTATATCAAGATCAGCCATATACTTTCGATGGTAATGGGTCATCGCAAGCTTGGCAAACGACTTGGTAAATAACTTTTAGCAAAAACCTTTGGCAGAACGAGACCAGCATGGAACATGTCCCAATCCGAGTGAGCACTTTGCGCGGCGACCAAGCAATCGATTTCGACGCTTACGTGAAAATCAACGAAAAATACATTCTCTATCTTCGCAAAGGCGACTCTTTCGAAGGCGATCGCTTGCAGCGCTTGAAAGCCAAGAAGCTTAAGAAAATGTTTATCCTGCCCGAAGCCGAAGAATCTTACCGCACTTATCTTCAGCGCAATATCGAAATGGCTTACGATAAAAATTCCGGAAAAGACATCAACAACCGCGCCGAGATCATCCAGGGCAATCAGCAATCCAACGCCGAAGCGGTGATGGAAAATCCCGAAAACGTCGCCACCTACAATGAAACCAAAGACGCGGCCGCGAAATTCGTCCAATTTCTGGATCAAGAAGAGCAATCTCTTTCCAGCATTATGAATATCAAGAATGCCGATCAGAATATCGCGCACCACGGGGTGACTGTGTCTTCGCTGTCGATTGCCTTGGCTAAGAAAGTCGGCGTCACCGATCCGAAGCAGTTGCAGCTTTTAAGTCTGGGTGCACTTTTGCATGACTTCGAGCATTTCCATTCGGGCCTGGCAATCAATCGCCCGACCGTGCAGATGACCGCGGACGAACTGAAGCTTTACAAAATGCATCCACTGACCGGCGCGCAGAAAGTCTTAGATAAAAAACACTTCGACACATCGGTGATCAACATCATCGCCCAGCATGAAGAGTACGTTGACGGCAAAGGTTATCCGAACGGCCTTGTCGAGGCGAAGATGGATCCCTTGTCGGTGATCGTCGCCCCGTGCAATATGGTCGACCGCCTGATCACTTTCGAAAATGTGCCACGCAAAGAAGCCGTCCGTCAGCTGATGATCACGGCGGTGGGACGCTATCCTTTGAATTACATTCAAGCCTTGGGCGAAATCATGAACGGCGTGGGACCTGAAAAATAAACCAGCCCCTGATCCACAAGCTCATTGAGCACCGCCAAATCCGCAGATGAGAGCTCTTGCGGAAGTAAAATCAGATCCTCTTGCAGACGATCCAATAAAGTCGCCTCGGAAACCCCGAGGCGCTTTTGTTTCACTTCGTTTTTTACATCTCTCCAAAGGGCGTACACTCCGGCCGGCAATTGCAGGCTCGCGGCCGCTGCCTGAATGCGCACAAACTGGCAGCTGGGATTGATCATCAGGTGCGCGCCTTCTTTTCTTTGCGCGCCCTCGTCCCGATATTTCAGACGGTAAATCTGGTATTCATAATCGGCGGTTTCGATCAAAGCCTGCGGCTTTCCGTTTTCTTTCAGCATCATCGGGAAGAAATGCAGCTGATCCATCCCCCAGCTTTGCATGAAATCGCGCTGAAGACGTTCGCTTTCCAACCGATCCAACAGCTGCAAAGTTCGCGGAAAAATTGTCGTAAGACTGAATGACAAATCCATCTCTTTGGAATTGAATCACAACAGAGGTGCAGATGGAACTGTATTTGATGACGTGGCCCGAAGTGGATCAATACCTGCGAACAAAAAAAGATATCATCATTCCCGTCGGTTCGACCGAGCAGCACGGCCCCACGGGCCTGATTGGAACCGATTTCTTATCAGCTTGGGAGATCGCCAAAGAGGTCGGTCGCAAAACCGAAACCATCGTCGCCTCGCCCCTTTGCTATGGTATGGCCTTGCATCATATGGATTTTGCCGGTTCGGCGGCACTGAAGCCTTCGACTTACCTTTTGGTTTTAAAAGAGATTGTTTCCAGCTATGCACGCGCGGGTTTTGATCGATTTATTTTTATCAACGGCCACGGCGGAAACATTCCGACTTTGCAGGCCAGCTTCTCGGAAATTTTGCATGATCACCCCCGCCTTCGATTTCAACTTTACAATTGGTGGCATCAACCCGAAGTCACGCAGTACGAAGACAAAGTTTTCGGTAAAGCCAATGGCTTTCACGCCACCTGCGGCGAGATCGCACTGACCATGCACACCCATCCTGAAGCTTATCAAACCGAGCGCGAATTCAAATTTTTTCCGACCGTTGCCAAAACAGATTGGCCTTTAAGCCCCGAACGTTTTCGCGAAACATTTCCGGACGGACGCATGGAGTCAGATCCGCGACTCTCCACCCCGGCCCATGGCAAAGAGATTTTCACTCTGGCCGCGCAGGCAATTGCGGACAAAATAAGCAAACGCTGAAAAACACCCGATACAGAGCGTCGATTCGTGACGAATATTTTTGACTCCATCAATCAGGGCAGTAAAACCACCTCATTGTGAAGAATCTCTTTGTTTTTATCTCATCTTTGCTTTTATCGGTTTTGGCTCACGCCGTGAGCGTGAATGGTTATATCGTCGTCAGCGACGATGCTCGTTTTTTGGTCGATCGCGAAACCGCTCGCACTTATCGCCTTGAAGCCAACAACCCGAATGTCGAAAACTCTTTGTCTCAGCTGACCACTTTTGATGGTATTCGCGGACAGACATCGAACAAAAACAGCGAAACTTTAATTCTTGAAACCATCGATTTTGTGTCTTTGCGCCGCTTGCTTGGAAATTGGCAGGATCAATCAGCGCAGGTGACTTTCGAAGATTACACCCGCGTGCAGTTCAACATCAACGGCAACAACCGCCAGTTCATGTACGCCCTGTCTCCGGGACAGAACAATGCTTGGCGCATTTACCTGACCGATCAAGCATCGGTGGTACTGGGCACCCTGAACGTCGAGCAAATGCGCGCCGTGCTTGAATTCTACGATCCGAAAACCGGTCAGACCGCTCAACGTCTTGAGCTTTCTAAGGTTACCGCGCGCTGATCATGACGCCGGCTTGGAAACCAACGGACAATTCGCTTTATTTTTCAAAACATGACCCTGAAGACCCCCGATTGGGAGACTGCGTTTCCGACCTGGGTCCTTCAACTTTAGGTCCGGGTCTCACATCCGATCTTTTGCTTTGGGGTTATCCCGATCACGAAGGCATTCAGCTCAACGGCGGACGCGAAGGCGCGGGCCTAGCACCTGCGGCCATTCGCAAATTCTTTTACAAGATGACCCCGCACGTGCAGCTGAAATCAAAACCCCGTATTGTCGATGCGGGCGACGTGTCTTTAAGTTTAAGTCTTGCCGAACGTCACAACGCTGGCGCACGTCTCGCACAGAATGCGACGGACGCGGGCCTAGCTTGGGCGGGCCTTGGTGGTGGACACGATTACGGCTACGCCGATGGCGCCGGATTTATTCGCGCCGAGCTTGCCAAAAAACGCCGCCCCTTGGTGGTCAATTTCGATGCGCATTTGGATGTGCGGCCGGCGGATCAAAGCCTCAACTCGGGCACTCCGTTTCGCCGCCTGCTGACCGAATTCCGCGATCAGTTTGATTTTGTCGAAATCGGTCTGCAGCCGCATTGCAATTCTCGTCATCATTGGAACTGGGCTCTTTCCCAGGGTGCGAAGCTTATTCCCCTTTCGCAAGTGCAAGCCGATGGCCTTCTTGCCACTTTGAAACAAGTTTTAGGCCCCTATGAAAAGCAGCCCTTGTGGCTCAGCCTGGATATTGATGCCATCACTTCGAACGAAGCTCCGGGCTGCTCGCAGTCTTGGACCACCGGTCTTAAAACCGATGATCTGATGCAAAGCTTTTCGTGGCTGGTGAAAACCTTCGAATGGCGAAGCTTCTCGATTTACGAAGTCTCCCCGCCGCTGGATTCCGACAACCGCACGGTGAAACTGGCTGCCCTTTTCTTGCATCGATTTCTGACATTGCAATTGGATCCCAATCTATGAACCGTGGATTTGGCAGCGACAACCATTCGGGTGTTCACCCGGAAATTTTCAAAGCTTTAAACGAGTGCAATTTCGAACACGCCCCTTCATACGGCACCGATGACTGGAGTGCGCGCGCAACCCGGCTTTTTCAAAAAGAATTCGGCTCACAAACCGAAGTGTTTTTCGTTTTTAACGGAACCGCCGCAAATTCCTTAAGCATGCGCGCGATGACCGCCGCTTATCAGTCGATCTTCTGCTCGGATATCAGCCATATGAATGTGGACGAGTGCGGAGCTCCTGAATTTTTCTCCGGAGCAAAGCTTTCACCAATTCCCTCTAAGCTTGCGAAGATCACTTTGAATGATTTGAAAAGCGCCCTGATCCGTCGGGGCGATCAGCACTTCAGCCAACCAAAGGTGATCAGCCTCACGCAGCCGACCGAGCTTGGCACCCTTTACAGCTTGCAAGAGATCCGCGAGATCTGCCAGTGGGCTCATAACGAGAAAATGTCCGTGCACATCGATGGCGCAAGGCTTGCGAACGCAGCCTACGGTCTGAGCGTGGGCTTCAAAGAACTGACCACCGATCTGGGTGTGGATGTGGTGAGCTTTGGTGGCACCAAAAATGGTCTAATGATGGGGGAAGCGGTATTATTTCTCAATCCCATATTGGCCGAAAATTTTAAGTACATTCGAAAGCAAAGCGCCCAGCTTCCCAGCAAGACGCGATTTATCGCCGCGCAATTTGAACGCTTCTTAACTGATGGCCTGTGGAAAGAAATCGCCGCCAATTCCTGCCAGATGGCAGAGCGTCTTTTCCAGGGCTTGAAGGAATTTCCGGAACTTGAGATCACTTCTTTAAGAGAATCGAACGCGGTCTTTGCAAAAATCCCCAAAGACTGGGTGAAGATCTTAAGAGAAAAATATTTCTTCTACGTATGGGACGAAAAAACTTTCGAATGCCGCCTGATGACCAGCTGGGACACCACCGTCTCGGACATTGATGGCTTTTTGGCGGAAATTCGCAAACTGTCGAAAGGATTCAAATGAAATATCCAGCCGTGCAGTACCATGATTACTTAGGCCTTGATCCGCTTCTGGGTTCGCAAAAACTGAAATCGGAAGAGTACGGAAAAAAAGCCCACGACGAAATGCTTTTCATTATCGTCCACCAGACCTACGAACTTTGGTTCAAGCAAATGCTCTTTGAACTGGACGCCGTGATGGAAGCTTTCGCCAAACCTTCGGTCGAAGAATCCGACATGGGAACCGCCGTGCACCGTCTCGAGCGGATCGTAGCGATTCAAAAATACATCAACGGCCAGATCGATATTTTGGAAACAATGACGCCGTTGGATTTCCTGGATTTTCGCGATTACCTGTATCCGGCCAGTGGCTTTCAAAGCTTTCAGTGGCGCTGTTTTGAAACAAAGCTCGGTCTTAAATCCGAGCAGCGTTTGAATTACAACAACCAACCCTTCCACTCGCAGCTGTTGCAGGATCAGCAGAACCAAATGCTGGATATTTTAAAACGCCCCAGCCTTTTCGAGCTGGTCGAAAAGTGGCTCGAGCGCACTCCGTTCCTGCAAACCGGCGGATTTGATTTCTGGAAGGCCTATCAAAAAGCGGTGCACGATCTTTTCGCGGCCGATCGCAAAGTCGTCGAAATCAATCCGCGCCTTTCTGAAGAAGAAAAGAAAAAGAATCTGGCCAACATCGATGCAAGCCTTGCAACCTTTAACGGCATCTTCGACGAAAGCAAATACAAAGAGCTGCAAGCCCAGGGCTATTTCCGCATGTCATCAAAAGCCTTGCACGCGTCCCTGTTGATTCAAGTCTACCGGGAACAGCCGGTGCTGCAGATGCCTTTCCGAGTTCTGCGCGCGTTGGTCGATCTGGATGAAAACATGACCCAGTGGCGCTACCGGCACTCGCTGATGGCTCACCGAATGCTAGGCCGAAAGATCGGCACGGGCGGCTCTTCAGGCCACGATTATCTGAAATCGGCCACGGACAAGCACAAGATCTTTACAGATTTCTTTAATCTGACCACCTTCCTGATTCCACGTTCGATGGTGCCAGAGCTTCCGCGCGAACTGCGCGATCGGATGAGCTTTCGGTTCTGAGGTTGTGGTTTTTCTTTTCCTCGAGCCTTACAGTCCTTCGCGTATTATGTGGGCCGTGCGTCCTGCCAATCGGGCCGCGGCTGGCCCGAACCCGCTATGGACGGCCATCCGGGCCGTCCATTCCAATGTTTGGGGAATTCATTCATATGGTTTGGGGAGATTCATTCGTCGATTTTTGTTGTGTTTGTGCCCTCAGAGAAATGACTTCCAACTGGGAGTCATTTCTCTGAGGGGGCTTCAGACTCCTGCCTCACAAAGTTCGGAACCAACTGGTTCCAGACTTTGTGAGGGGGACTTAAAGACCCACTTCAAAGAAATGGATATCAGTGGCGGTGTGGACGAATGCACCCGCAATTACACCAAGCCACCGCTGTGTCGACCCTCCTAATAAAACCAAAGCTGTGTCGACCACTCCTACCCGAGCGACCCAAGCCCCGAAGACTCGAACCCAGCGCTCTCGATCAATCCCGATAGCACCGAGTGAAAGTGCGACTGCGTTTGCAGTCTTTCGTCGCCGAAGCGGCGGCGGAATTCTTGCTTTAGCAATGGCACTTGCGCCGAGCCGCCGGTGAGACAAACCATATCCACATCTTCCGCCTTCATGCCGCCTTGCTCGAGACAGCGATCCAGCGAGGCGAAGATTTTTTCGTGCACAGGTGCGGCCCACTCTTCGAAAAGCTGTCGCACGAATTCGGCTTTGATTTCCAAGCCTGGGTAATCGAAGCTGAAGCCGGATTTTTCGCTGCCGGAAAGGCCGCGCTTTGTCTTTTCGATCTGCTCGAAGACCGAAAAGATTTGCTGATCGTCGACCAAGATCATCAGTCTTTCGATCGCTTCGCGGTCACTGTCGGCCAATGCGCCCTTTTTCACTTCACGGATAAATTCGTAGGTGGCTTTCTCTTTCAGATGGACGATGTGGGCCGGTTGATTCAGGCGCGTTGTCACCGATGGCGGCATGGTCAGAATATTTCGCCCCATCGATACTTTGTAGCGGGCCTTGGCGCCGAAGAATTCGCTTAAGTTTTGACTCATGAAAAGGCTATCCAAAGCATCACCGGCCAGTGCACAGCCATCAAGACCTAGCACATGCTCTTTTTTGAAAGGATAAGGCCCAATGCGGATCAAGGTGAAATCCGATGTTCCGCCGCCAAAGTCGCCGATCAGAACGACTTTTTCCTGGGCCAGCTGACGACGGTAATCAAAAGCGGCAGCTAAGGGCTCGGGAACAAACTTGAAATTTTTAAATCCCGCAAATTCTGCCGCGCGGGTCATGCGGTGAAGCGCGAACTCGTCTTCGACCGGATCCATCGAATATCTTGCAGGCCGCCCGATCACGGCCGAATCAATGGGTGCATCCAAAATTTTTTCGGCACGCTTACGAAGCTCCAGCAAGAAAATCCCGACCAAGTTTTCCAAAGTCAGAACGCGGTTTTCAAGCATGGTTCCCAGATAGCTGCGATTGGGAAGATGGGATTTGAACGAGCGAAAAAATCGCCCCTCCATCTCGTTTTCCAAATAGCGATGGATCGCGTCCGCTCCGTAATAGCAAAGATCCGGATGCGGAAAGTAAAGCAATGTGCGCATCAAGGTCGGATCTGGAGCCGACGGATCCAAAGCCAGTGCCTCGATCCGTTTCCCCTCTCGCCACCCGCCCACTAAAGAGTTGCTGGTGCCGAAGTCGATCCCAAGCGTGATTGAATTGTTCATGTGCTCTTAGGATAAAGGGGTCAGGACCGGGAACTCAAGTCCAAAGGAATTTTTCTGTCGAGGAAAAAAGATCCGGATCTTCGAACAACAAAGCCCGCACCGGCGAAGCATCCGCATTTTCAATCGGCAGTGGCAAAGCGACCATGGTGTACAAACCTTCCGGCACTTTTTCTAGAAGCAATCCTTCTAAAACCGCGATTTGAGTTTGAAACAAAGCCTGGTGGGATTCAAGCCCCTTCGAAGTTTCAGGATCCACGCTGGGCGTATCAATCCCGACCAAAAGACAGCCTTGGTTTGATAAATGCTGAATCAATTCAGGGCTTAATGACATAAAGTCCGGATTCCAATGATTGGGATCCGGAAACGAATCCGTGCGAAACAAAACGCGTGGTGCTTGGATCTTTTTGCCTTCGATATCGGACAGTTGCACCCGTTCCCCCATGCGCTTTTTCACATGCAGAACCTGCGTTTTGCCGAAATAGCATTCAAGCTTTCGCTTTTCGATCCCTTCACCCTTGGCGTGATAATGCGAGCTCGAATCCGCATGAGCTCCGAGATGTAAAGTCGCTTGAATACTGGACAATAAAAGATGATGACCCTTTTCAAAATCCAAAGAAATATCGCGCTTGAACGCCACATCCCCCGGGAAAACCGCAAGCCCCGGATGAATTTTCGGAGTCAGATCATACACCTTCATCATTTGTTCTCTTTGATGTAGTCCAGCACTTCTTGTGCGTGCCCAAGGGCCTTGACCTTGCGCCACTCGTTCACAAGCTTTCCATCGGCCCCAATCAGAAAGGTCGAGCGCACGACACCCATCACCTTGCGGCCGTACATATTCTTTTCGTGAATGACATCAAACACACCGCAAGCCAGCTCGTCCGGATCAGACAAAAGCTCGAAATCAAAACCTTGTTTGCATTTGAAATTATCGTGAGATTTCAAGCTGTCGCGCGAGATACCGAAAACTTCGGTTTTATTCTTTCGAAACTCCTTGATGAGTTTCGAAAACTCGAGCCCTTCGGTCGTGCAACCCGGGGTTGAATCTTTGGGGTAAAAATAAAGAACGACCTTCTTGCCTTTCAGATCTTTCAGCGAAAAATCCGCGCCCGAGGTGGATGGAATTGAAAAGTCTGGAACCGCTTTGCCGATTTCGGCTTTCGGAAGTTTCTTTGCCATAGTCTCAAAAGACTATGGCAAAGGAAATCTTATGTCACGCCCTGATGGGGAACTTCTTCTTGCTGCTGCTGGTCTTGTTGCGGATTCTGTTGCTGCGAGTTCGGATCCTGAATGATGTGCTGATACTGCGGATCTTGTGGCTGCTGAGTTTGCACTCCGGCCGATGCGGCCGCGCCACCCGCTGGCTTCGCCGCCGACTGGGCCTGTTGGTTCTGGTTCTGGTTCTGATTTTGATCTGAATTTTGCTGCTCGCGCTCCGAGCGGTCTTTCTCTTCTTTTTCTTTACGAGCTTGTTCTTCCGCCTGAGCCGCCAAAGCTTTATCAGCCGCTTCGTTCTTCGCCTCTGGCGGAGCTTTCTCCATCAGATCGACCAAGAATTCTTTCTTCACTTTGTTGTCGAAAGCTTTGCCTTGATATTCTTTTTCCTTTTCACCTGTTACCTCGAACAACGAGAACTCGAGCTCGAGCGGGGTTTCGTCGCCCTTTGCCGTCATGGGATGTTTGAATTTCAATGTTTTAATCAAAGCGTATTTCGAAGCCGAAATATCCTGACCTAAATTTTCACAAGTCAACGCCCCCAGACGACCCAGCGGAAGCGGTTTCAAATCGCACTGTGAACCCAAATCAGATTTCAAGAGCTTCATAAAGTTACCCATCATCTGATCAGACTTCCCGTCTTTTCCTTCAAACTGGGCGATATGGAACTCGACCGTCCATCCACCTGTGTTGCGACTGAGAATCGCAATATTTTGCTTCTCATTCGGTCGACCACAAACCGCGTACATCACGTGAAATGTGTTCGCGTCCACCTTCTTCACTTCGGTTTCGCCCAGACTGCAGGCCGTTTTATTTTTCGTTTTATCCAAAGGGATTCCGCGATCGCTAAAATTCGCTTCTAAAATCTGATAAACCAACTTAAATGCGTTTTGCTGTTTTGCAGATTCCGGTGCAATGATCTTTCCCCAGAATTCTTGCCACAAAAGATCCGAATCGCGGAACAAAGGACGAATCGCCTTCATATCTTTGGCAACAGCCTCAAGCTCCGTTTTTTGAGCGGAGGTCATCTTCGCCGTGCTGATTTCATTCTTCCCAGCCGGGGTTCCAGTCGGCTGTCCTGTTGGTTTCGCAGCACCGCGAGATCCGTCTTTCGGGCCTTTGACGTTTGCGCCGCCGGCATTTTTATTACAAGCCGCAAAAATCACCGCACAAGCCGACACCGCAAAAAATAATTTTAGATATGAGCGCATAGTCACCTCTTCCGAATTTTATAAGAGCAAGAGGTGGGCCGATTTCAGAATGATTTATCGTCGTTATTTCAATAGCTTACATGAACATCTCAAAGTCTCATTTTGAGATTCCCCTGAAGCTCCCCAAACTTGTCACGAAGGTGTCGAGTTTTTACTCACACAATGACCTTGATTGCGGACTCTATTTTTTGAAGAATGTGAGGATCGACATTTGATTCATTACCAGAGGAGACCCCATGACATCGGCATCAAGCGCAAAACCCTGGCTTAAAAACTACCCCCCAGGTGTCGCCCATGAAATCGACTTGAAGCAGTTTGCGAACATCATGGAAGTCTTCGACAACGCCGTTCGCCGATTCAAAGGCGGCATCGCTTTCAGCAACATGGGTGCCGATATGACCTTCGAAGAACTGGACCACAAAGTCGGACAGTTCGCCTCGTTCCTGCAAAACGAGTTGAAACTGAAAAAAGGCGATCGCATCGCGATCCAAATGCCAAATCTTTTGCAATTTCCCATCGCGCTTTTCGGCGCTTTGCGGGCAGGCCTTGTGATCGTCAACACGAACCCGCTTTACACGCCCTCTGAGATGCGCCACCAATTTAAAGATTCCGGCGCCAAAGCGATCGTGATTTTGGCGAACTTTGCTTCGCATTTGCAAGAGGTCTTAAAGGACACCGAAATCCAATCCATCGTCATCACCGAGATCGGTGATTTGATGCCGTTCCCCAAAAACCTTCTCGTCAACTCGGTCGTCAAATACGTGAAGAAAATGGTCCCCGCCTACAGCCTGCCGCAAGCTTACAGCTTCAAGCAGGCGCTGGAAATCGGCAGCCAGCAGCCCTACACCGAAGTGCCCTTGAAACAAGACGAGGTCGCCTTCCTTCAGTACACCGGCGGCACGACGGGCGTTTCGAAAGGTGCGGTGCTGACCCATCAAAATATCATCGGCAACATGCTGCAGATCATGGCTTGGATGCGCCCCCTCTTGGAAGAGGGAAAAGAAGTCGTCATCACGGCCCTTCCGCTTTATCACATCTTTTCTTTGACCGTGAACTGCCTGGCCTTCATGACTTATGGTGGACGAAATATTTTGATCACCAATCCGAAAGACATCCCGGGATTTATCAAAACCCTGCGCACAACCCCGTTCACCGTTATGACAGGCGTGAACACTTTGTTCAACGCGCTGATGCACCACGCGGACTTTGGCAAAATCGATTTCAGCAAAGTGAAATTGTCGGTCGCGGGCGCCATGGCTTTGCAAAGCTCGGTCGCCGAGAAATGGAAATCCCGAACCAAATCCCCGATCTTTGAAGGTTACGGTCTGACCGAAGCTTCGCCGGTCGTGTGCTGCAATCCGATTGCGGGAAATAAAGATATCGTCGGCACCATCGGCATGCCGCTGCCATCGACCACGGTGAAACTGGTGGACGATAACGATCAAGAGGTCGCCATGGGACAAGAGGGCGAGCTTTGCGTTTCCGGCCCACAGGTGATGAAGGGTTACTGGAATCGCCCTGATGAAACGGCGAAAGTTTTAAAAGATGGCTGGCTGAAAACCGGTGACGTCGCGGTGATGCTGGAAAACGGATTTTTCAAGATCGTCGATCGCAAAAAAGATATGATCCTGGTCTCGGGTTTTAACGTTTATCCCAACGAAGTCGAAGACGCGATCGCCTCTCACCCCGGCGTGCTGGAAGTCGCAGCGGTCGGAATCCCGGACGAACATTCGGGCGAAATCGTGAAGGTCTTTGTCGTTAAAAAAGATCCGAACTTGAAAGAATCCGACATCATCGCGCATGCGAAGAAATCGCTCACCAATTACAAGGTTCCAAAGCTTGTCGAGTTCCGCACGGAGCTGCCGAAAACCAACGTGGGCAAGATCTTGCGCCGTGCTTTGAGAACTGGATAAGAGGCCGAACTCGGCCCCCTGTCAAAAGTATCGCCAGATTTATGAGCCCCTTCTGCCGTTTTGTGCTTTTAAGGCTAGGCCCGGCTTTTGAACTTCCTTCGAGCGATGAAAAAAATCACTCTGCTCGTGGGTCTTTGTTTGCTGGCGGTTGCTTGCGATACGAAGACTCCTCCAAAATCACAAGACGTCAACGGCAACTGCAAACAAGCTTTCTTGGATTCGTACAACCAAATCCAAAGCTCATCTTTTGATATTCAAACGGCAGAGGAAAGTAAGAAGGCGGAAATCGAAACGGCAACGGCCGACGCCTGCCGTTCGATATTTAAGACTTACGGAACCAGTTCCGAGACCTGTCTTGCGACTGATACCAAAACCGGAAAACAGCAGCCGCTCTCGACCCAAGATGTTCGCGAAACTTGCGCGAAAACGATCAAGAGCAACTACTATAGCGTTGATCCCCAGAACTAAGCTTTTTTACTGAAGCTTGCGCACCAGCCGTTGGCTTTCACCAACTGACCCGCGAAGAGCGTGCATTTGCCGACTTCGTCGCTGCCTTTCTTACCGACGCCTGTGAAAAGCATGCAGGCTTTGCAGTGCTGCTTATCGAAAGCCAAACCTTGGCGCTCAACCTTCAGCGAAGCATCTTTCAAATCCTTGTGATCGTGAACATAGTGAACGCTGGCCGCCATGCCTTCGCCTGGTTTCACCAGCGGCAAAGCCAAATCGCCTGCACCGCCACCGGCTGCGGCACCTGCACCACCCGCATCAGGCTTCGCGCGACGGCGCTCCTCTGCGGCTTGTGAAAGTGAAGGCATCAAAAGAGCCAGGCCTCCGAAGGCTGCGAAAAGTTGCATGAACTGACGTCGAGATGTTGAGTGTGACATGATGTGAACTCCTTCAAACAGTGTTGTTGAAGAAATTGAACACCCAAACTAAATGAAAGTGAAATGAAAATCAGTGATGCTCGCAGGTGTGGCAGGACTTTCGGTTGAGCAAATGCGCCGCAACTAAAAGCACGCTGCCGGCCACCATCAAAGCCTGTTCGTTCCAAGCAAAGCCCTGAACGTGAACCATGTAGGGAATGCCGGTAACCAAAACCAAACCGGGAATCCCCATCGCCGCCACCCACCAATTGTGATGATGTCGAATGCCAGAATAAAAGGCCAAAAGCCCCACCGGGATGATCATGAACGCCAAAACCAAATGAAACAGCGGATGTGCCAGATAATAACGCGCCAGAAACGGGATCGAAAGAATGATCACCGGAGTCACCAGGCAATGAACGGCACAAAGAATCGAAAGCCCCATACCGATTCGATCCCAGCTGACATAGTCTAAATTCTTTAAAACCCAAGCTTTCATTGCCATTCGATTTATCCTCTCGCCTGCCGTTTCAGTCAATGGCTGGCCACATCCATCCCACTCGACATTTCATTTTTACCAAAGCCCTGATACTTTCAATTCATGGCTTCGAACCAACCCATCATCCTTGAGCTTGGATCTGAATTTTATGACCCCGTCCAGGCCGCCTCGTTTCCGGATTGCAAAGCACGCTATTTGAACCACTCGGCCGCCCAGTTCCTGAATCTTTCCGCCGAGCTCTCTTCTAATGAAGCCTGGGCCAGGCGCCTGCATCGATTCGAGCCCTGGGATGGAAATATTCCACAACCCTTGGCGCTCCGATATCATGGGCATCAATTTCGACATTACAATCCCGACTTGGGTGATGGGCGCGGATTTTTATTTGCCCAGTTTTTAGGCCCCGACAATCAAACTTATGATCTTGGGACAAAAGGCAGCGGCCCAACGCCTTACTCGCGAAACGGCGACGGCCGTCTGACCCTGAAAGGCGCTTTTCGTGAAGCCTTGGCCACCGAACTTTTAGAAAGCCTCGGGGTCAAAACCTCGAAGACCTTCTGCTTTTTCGAGACCGGCGAACACCTGGTCCGCAACGACGAACCCAGCCCCACGCGTGCGGCCGTTTTAACCCGCATGAGTCTCAGCCATATCCGCATCGGCACCTTTCAGCGCCTGGCCTATCTCAAGCAACCAGAAAATCTGCTGCAGCTTCTCAAATACAGCGTCGAGCATTACGATCCCGAAATATCGCTGCATCAATCGGATCTTGAAATCGCCTCTCAGTTTTTGGTCGGCGTCAGCCACCGCCTGGCTGAGCTCTCCGCGCAATATATGATCGCCGGCTTTGTGCACGGGGTTCTGAATTCCGACAACATGAATATCACTGGCGAAAGTTTTGATTACGGTCCTTACCGGTTTTTACCCCAGTACAACCCCAACTTCACCGCCGCTTACTTTGATCACACGGGGCTTTACAGTTTCGGCCGGCAACCCAGCGCCATCAACTGGAACGTCGCTCAGCTGGCCGGCAGCTTGCAGTTCGCTCTTCCCGAGCTCCCCGCCAAAGATCTGATCGCCGATTTCGGCGAACATTTCTCGAAAGAAGTGATGCGACTTTTCCTGCTGCGTCTGAATCTCAAACCGCGGGCCGCCGAAAAGCAAGACAATCTCATCAGTCAGTTCTTCTTGTTCTTATCGAAAAGCCAGATTCCGTACGAGCAGCTTTTCTTTGATCTGCACAGCGGCCTGAACCCCAAGCGTCTGGCTAAGTCGCCCCATCACAAATTTTACGAATCCGGCGAATTCGAAGATCTTAAAAAAGCTTTGCAAGATTTCGCAGTCGCCGACGAGACTTTGACGGCACATCCCTATTTCGAACGATCTGTCCCTTGCGGCTTGCTGATCGAAGAGCTGGAGGCGATCTGGCAACCAATCGCCGAAAACGACGATTGGTCACTGTTTGAGAGAAAGATCGCGGAGATTCGTTCGTTCCGTGGGGTTTATTCCGCAAGCTCTTCAACATAAACGAGAGATCTGAGGGGGCATTTGCTCATCATTTGCATAGTCCGTGACTTAGGCATCGCAGAAGAGATTGGACAGCCGGGGTTGCCTAGCTAACATGCCTTTTCTCCAAAAGAAAAGCCCGCAGCTTCAAACTGCGGGCTCCATGTACAAGTCCGAAACTTCCGAAAGACTACTTCGCGACTTGTGGCTCACTTGCGTGAGACTTCTCGACATGAACTTCGTCATGATCTTCAGCACCGGTTGCACGTTTCATGGTGCGGCTGACCCACAAACGGAAGTCATCGATATATCCGAAGGCAGCTGGAACCACCAACAGGGTCAAGAAAGTCGAGCTGATCAAACCACCGATGATCGCGACCCCCATCGATGTTCGCTGAGCGGAAGCTTCGTTCAAACCGATGGCGATCGGAATCGTACCGGCAATCAACGCAAAGCTTGTCATCAGGATCGGACGAAGACGCGTCTTACAAGCTTTGATCAAAGCCTGGGTTCGCTCCATGCCACCTTCCATCAGAACGTGGGTGTAATCCACCAGCAGGATCGAGTTCTTCGCCACAACCCCCATCAGCATGATAATACCGATCATCGAGAACAGATCGATCGATTTCCCGGTCACAAGCAATCCCCCGAAGGCACCGGTCATCGCCAGTGGCAATGCCAGCAAGATCGTCATCGGCGTGATAAAGCTTTCGTACAAGCTTGAAAGAACCAGGTAAATCAGCAAGATCCCAAGACCGATCGCCATCAACATGTTCTGCATCAGGATCTTAAAGTCTTCGGCCTGACCCAAGAACTCGTAGCTGATACCGGCCGGAGTTTTAAATTCCGGATCCGACGTCATCAGCTTATTGATCTCGGTCGTGATATTACCCAAGTTTCCGCCCGGGCCTAAGTTTCCGTCGATCATGATGTATCGTCCTTTGTTCAGACGATTGATCTGCGAGAAGCTTTTCACTTCTTTTTGATCCGCCACTTTCGTCAACGGGATCATATTGAAGTTCGCGTTTGGAACCAGTGTGGTCGAAAATTCTTTTTGCAGGTCGCGGTCTTGTTCGCGCAGACGAACGCGGATGTCGTACTCGTTACCGTTCAATCGATAAGTCGCAGGCACCGCACCTTCCAGACGCGCCCGCAATTCAGAACCCGCGGTCACCGTTGAAACACCAAGGCTTTCCGCTTTTTCACGATTGAAGGCCACTTGGAATTCAGGCTTTCCGGTTCGATAGTTGGTATCCAGATCGGTCAGGCCTTGGATCTTCGCCATGCGGGCTTTCAATTTCTCGACATAAGTGCTGAGCTGATCCAGATCCTCTCCGCGCACGGAAAGCTGCAGGATCTTCTGACCGCCACCACCGATATCGATATCGGAAACCGCAACCAGAGCCTTGCTTTCAAACTGCTTCAAAGCTTCGCGCATTTCTGTTTTCACCGCGCTGGTGTTTCCAGAGCGTTCTTTGCGCGGAACCAGGCGAACATAGACCGTGGCCTTGTTCGATTCCGGACGGTTCGTGTAACCGGCCGTCGTTGAAATCAATTGCACCGCCGGATTTTTGATAATCACGTCTTCCACTTCGCGGACAAAGTGTTTGGTGTTTTCCAAAGATCCGCCGACAGGAAGCTCCAGGGTCACGTTGAATTCGCCGTTATCCCCTTGTGGCAAGAAGTTCTTCGGGATGATCGCCGCCAAGAACAAGCTTGCAAAGAAGATCAAGGCTGCCATTCCCAACACAAGACCACGACGGCGCATGACGAATTTCACCATGCGTTCGTAGATGTCTTCCAATTTTCCTTGGAAGCGATCGAACATATTCAGCATACGTCCAACCGGACCGTTGCCACGTTTGTGATCGGCTTTGGTTGCCAAATATGTTGAAAGCATTGGCGCCACCGTGAAGGCGTCAAACAATGAGATCAACATCGTAAACACGACGGTCAGACCGAACTGTTTAAAGAACTGCCCGACCGTTCCCGACATAAAAGCGATGGGACCGAAGACCGCGATCACAACCAATGTGGTCGCCAGAACCGCTAGCGAAACTTCCTGCGTTCCTTCGATGGCCGCCTGCTTCGGAGATTTCCCCATCTCGATGTGACGGAAGATATTTTCCCGCACGACGATGGCATCGTCGATCAGAAGACCGACCGCCAAGCTTAAGGCCAAAAGTGTCAGGATGTTAATCGTAAATCCGGCGACGTACATGATCACGAAGCCGCCCAAAAGCGAGTTCGGAAGCGCCATCCCCGTGATGAAAGTCGATTTCGCCGAGCCCAAGAACACGAAGACCACAAGCACGCAAAGTGCGATACCGATGATGATCGATTCACGGACGTCGGCGATATTCAAACGAATCGGACGAGCGGTTTCGCGCACCAAGTTGACCTCGGCTTTGACACCTTTGTTTTTCAAAAGATCATTGACGATCCCGATACGCTTTTGCACCAGGTCCACGATTTCGACCGTGTTCGAACCGGATTGCTTATAGATATTCAAAGAGATCGCCGGACGCGGCTCGAAGCCGCCTTCGCGCTTGCGGAAGATAAAGTTTGCGACTTCGTCTTCCAGACCTTCTTTGACTTCGGCCACGGTTGAAAGTTTCACCGCTTGGTCCGAACCTAAGAAGTTGATATTCACATCGCGAATGGCGTTAACGGATTCAAATTCCCCGTTGGCACGAACCACGGTTTCATTGCGCGGATCCTTCAAGGTTCCGACCGGAACGTCCCGAGACGTCGCTTTGATTTTGTCCGAGATTTGGATCAATGAAAGCTGACGATCTTGCAATTTGTTTTTATCAACCAGGATCTGAACTTCACGCTTACGACCACCGATGATCTGAACCAGGCCGACACCGGAAATGGTTTCGAACTGATTTTTTACCGTCTGATCGACGACGTCATAAAGCTCCGCCGGTGGGATATCGCTGGTCACCGATAAGATTGCGATCGGCTGATCGGCCGGGTCGAACTTGCGCACGATCGGCTCTTTGATATCTTCTGGCAGATTGTTGCGGATGTTTCCCAGACGCTGACGAACCTCTTGGCTCATCTCTTTCACGTCGGTTCCGATTTTGAAAGCCAATGTCACGTACGACACGCCTTCGGCATTTTGAGAATACAGTTTATCCAAACCGTTCAAGCTTCCCAATTCGTCTTCGATGGGTTTTGCCACCAGCTTTTCCATATCCTGGGGCGAAGCGCCCGGATACAGGGTCTGGATCGAAATGATCGGAAAGGTGACGTCTGGAAATAGATCGACGCTCATGCGGATCAAAGAAATGATCCCCATGATCAACATCAAGGCCACAAGGCACACGATAAAGATCGGTCGTTTGACTGAGAGACTGGCGAGGCTCATGTGCCCTCCTGGATGGTCACGAAGAGACGACTTTGTGATTCAAGTTTACGTTGTTCTGCTTTCATTTTCGTTAAATTCAGTTCCGCATCGGCCGCATCTTGTTCGGCCGTGATCACATTGGATGTGATCGAACGACCCTTCGAGAGCTTATCGCGCTCGGCCGCCGCTTTCGCCGTTTGCACTTGGCTTAAGTTCTGAGCCGCCGAAATCCGCGCCGACATTTCGGCATGACGACGATTGATTTCGGTCCATGCCGTTTCACTGTCCAGCAAGCCCTTTTCTTTTTTCAGCTGGGCCGCCAAAGCGTCTTGTTTTGCCGAATTGCGGACCGCATTTTTCGAATCCCAATCCAAAGCCCAAGAAAAATTCACGCCGATGCTCGACACGGGATAATCTTTGTCGGTCATCTTGCTGATGGCTTTCGAGTCCGTGGTATCGTAGCCATTGGTTTTATACTGGCCTTGCAACGTCAGATCCGGCATCACGCGCTCTTCCGCTTCACGCGACTGAACTTGCTTCACTTGGGCATCCAGAATGCTCAGGTAAGTGTCCAGACGAACGACTCTTCCTTGCTCGCCCGCAATGAAATTTTTCAGCGGACGAACCTGGTTCATATTGGCCTGCAGTTCGGGAACCGGTTGATTGGTGGGCCATTCGATTTGCGTCGCAAACTTCACTTCGGCCGCTTTCAAATCGTCTTGGGTTCCGATCAACTGCAATTCCCGAGAAGCGACCAGCCCCTGCGCATTGAGCACATCGGCGCGATCTCCGATCCCGTTGCTGGCGCGATTGCGAACCCAGCCTTCGATGCGCTTGGCACGCTCGAGGCTTGCTTTGCGAATTTGCAGTTCTTGCTGCATGTAGAGCAAATCCCAGAAAGCCGCTTCGGCATCGATCAAAGCTTGCTTGGCTTGCAGATTGTAGCCCGTTTTTTCGTACTGGGCTTGCGATCTTTCGCGTTCATGACGAAGTCTGGTTGATGCGCCGAAAAAATCTTTCCACAGGCTTTGGGTCAACGAGATGCCCATTGTCCCTTGATGCGTCTCCGACACGATGGCCGCATTGTTGAACGAGCCCTCGGCGTTCACCGCCGTCACCGTTCCGGTCACCGCCGCCGTGGTACCGGTTGAAAACTTTTTCTCAAGACCCAGGTTGTAAGAACGAACCTGATTGTGAGTCAAAGACACAAGCCCCGAGTTCGTCAGGGATTTATCATCCAAATAATTCGCCCCCGCCTTTAAGTAAGGCGAAAGATCCAAGTCGCCTTGCTGATAGCGGCTATTGGCCGCTTCCTGCGAAGCTTCATAGGATAAGAGCGTGCGGTTTTTCTTTTGTACCGTTTGCAGGTACTCTTCCAAAGTCATCGCCGCACCCGATTGCGCGACGGCCAAGATCAAAGCGACCATGGCTGTTGAAAAGATACATACTTCTTTCTTCATACCAAAACACCTTCCACAAAAATCTTATACAACTGTTCTGAATACTCATCCATTTGCTCCGGAATTTTCAGGAGCTTTTTTTGCACCGACGTCTGACAGTGCGACATCTGGAAATACATATCGACCGAATGCACGAGCGAGAAAAACACGACGAAAGGTTCCAGATCCTTTCTGACGAATCCTTTTTTCTGTCCAGCTTCGTACAATCCCACGATTGCTTCCATCACTTTCGAGAAAATATTCTCGTAGACCTCTTTGGCGTGCGGCAGTCCCGCCATCATCTCCCGGTGCAAGACCGAGTGAATATCGCGGTTTTTAAACTTCAACGGCAACATCTCTTTGATCAAGACGCGCATCGAGCGCTGGAAAGACTCCTTCGTCGGGTTGTTGACGTCGAAGCCTTCCATGATCTTTTCCGACTGACGCTTGATCAAAGAAGCGAACTCGATGATCACCGCTTTATAAAGACCTTCTTTGCCGCCAAAATAATAGCTAATCAAACTGATATTTAGATCCGCCGCTTTGGCAATATCCCGTGTGCTGGTGCCTTCTAGACCGTGTTCGGCAAAAAGCTTGGTGGCCGCTTCAATCAAACGAGCTCGGGCCGATCCATCGTCCTTCGAATTTTCCGTTGCCGCATCCAGAGCCGAAACCAAAGGCTCTTCTGCGTCCACAGGCTTGTTTTTTTGATTGTCGTCCATGATGTAAAGCATAATTCAATCGATTGATTAACACAAATAGATTTCAAACAAACGATTGATTGGACTTTTTTCCTAGTAATACCAATAGTTTACAAATGTCTCGATTTTAAGCGTTAAAGAACGTCTAATAACAGTTTCATTTCCAAAGGACGCGAAACTGTGATGGTTCCAATGGCATTTTTCCAAGGATCTTCCAGCGCACGCGATGCCATTTCCACGCCGATCACTCGTCCATCCTTGTGAACCATTTCAGCATGAATGACTTGGTGATAGCCTTTCGAAAGAATGGTCTTAATTCCCTCTTGCGCTTTTCCATGCGCCGATTTTGGATACAGATCGAAAATTGTTTTTCCGATCAGCTCGCCGTATGGATAACCCAAAAGCGCATGCAACATCTCGTTCGCCATTTGGATAAAGCCTTGCGGATTCACCGAATGCATCATGAAAGGACTTTTCGAAAAGAAGCTTTCGTATAAATACATTTGCGATTTCAATTCATCGAAAGCGGCTCCCTGCACTGCGGGCTTTGCTTCCGCTTTGCCGATCAAAAACGGCAGAATGTCTTTCGCCGTGATATGCCCGATCAGCTCGCCGGCCGCATCGATCACGAAAACCCGGTGTCCCACGGCCGTCATCACTTTCTTCACCACCTCGTGAAAAACTTCGGTTTCATGGATCAGCTGCGTGGGTTCAAAACAATCGCGGTAAAAAATCAAAGCTTCTTTTGAGGGCTGGGTTTGGTAACGAAGAAAAACCTTTACCAAAGCGCCTTCGGTCAAAACCCCGTGCAAGCGATCCTTGCCGGCCGATACGGTGGCAAATTGTTGCGGATGTTTTTCGAAAAAGGCGATCGCATCTTGCACGGTCGAATCGAACGACAGGGCCGGCGTCATCGGGTTCATCAAATCCCGGGCCGTGATCATGGACCAACCTTGGCTGCCGCCGGCACCACAGGAGCCGCTTGAGCCGTGTCGGCCGAAGGGGTCTGCATCATTTTCTGAAGGTCCTGATTCACCTGCACCAAGATGGCCTGACTGTCATCCAGATGTTTAGCCGCCTCTTGAATTTTTGCGGCTGCCTCGATGGAAGGAATCCCTTTCGGAAAGCGAACCATCAAATTGGTGAGTTCTTGGGTGACTTCGGATTTCCTTAAAGCCAGACGCTGCAGCTGAATGATTTGATCCAGATTCGGTGGCTGACTGGTCATTTCGGCATTGGCCTGATTGTAATCCTGAGTCAGCCCCGCCATTTGCTTTAACAGCGAAAAGGCTTTGATCATATCGCCTTTATGTGGCGGAAACTTCCCGGTCATAAACGAGAAGCTAAAAAAGAATATCACGCAGGAGGTGACGATGGAAGTCAGCAAGCGATCTAAGATTTGCAGAGTGGTTTTCATCTTAGATTCAGCTTGAATGGGAGCCGCCGAAATGTGGAGACCAAAAAGAAAGACCTGGGTCTAAAGCCCAGGTCTTTGGGGGAAGAGCACGTTCATTTCATGCCGTCATTCACACAAAATTAATGCACTCGGATTGGAATCGTTTTCGGTTGCGCCGCCTCGACTTTTGGAATCTGAATCGTCAGGACTCCGTCCTTAAATTTCGCCTCCACTTTTTCCGAATTGATGTCTTCTGGCAGCACGAAGGATCTTTCGAATCGGCCAAAGAACCGCTCACTGCGATGACTGCGGGTCTCGTCCGTCTTCTCTTCGGATTTACGCTCGCCGCTGACGTAAAGTTCGCGGCCTGACAATTTGATTTCCAGATCTTTTTCGGTCATGCCCGGAAGATCGAAATGGAAGAAATACTCTTTCTCGGTTTCCTTCACATCCACCGCCGGAGAAAACCAGTTCTTCTGCGTCTGTTGCGTTTTATAAACGGGCTGATAACCGCGGAAAAGATCGTCCACTTCTTGCAACCAATTTGTCATCAATGCGTTTCTCATATTTCAAACTCCTTTTTACTTTTTGTTTTTACTTTTTAAATCTTGCCGTCGTTTTTGTTTTCGACACAGTGAACTTGTGATGGCTGCAGGCTTCGTCAAGTCACAAATTTTAGAAAGGCACATGATTTTTTATCGACCTTGACAAGAATCGATTCATGCACAAATTGATGGGCCCAAAAAGAAAAGCCCACCTTTTCAGGGTGGGCTTTCAGTTCAAATTCGAATGTTGATTCAGGATGAAGCTAAATTAGTACTTCATAGTCCCGATCGAGCCAGCTCCGCGTCCTGCTTGGGCATCGCTACCGCCCCACCCTCCGTAGATGTCGACGCCATCTTGATTGTAAGAAAGGTAAATATATCCACCTTTCATTTTCTTTTGAGTTGATGCATCCAATTTCTTCATTGATGTCTTCTGAGCTGCTTTTGTCGTGTTGTTCTTTTTCATTTTTCCCCCTTGGATCATAATTGATCGCTTGATGCTTTAAGGTCATTGCAACGGCTTTGCCACGTCTCAAACTAAGGCGGGATAAATCAAATAGCTGAAACACCTGACGTTTTAATTTCTCGAAATAAGACAGATATTTCGACCCATATAAACCAATTGGACAACAAAGCACCCATGACCAACGCCTGGACCGAAAACATAAGTTATCTCTGTAAATTAGAGGACTGAATAGACTTTCAACAAGCCTCAGAAGTTCAACGCATCATCTTCGGCCGCTCCCTCAATAACCATCTGCAGTTCTTATGTTACCTTGACATCCCTTTCGAGATATTTAAATTTCATGGCTCATGCTGGATGCTGATTTCTACCAACGAAAAACAAAGACTGTCGCTAAAGATTTGTTAGGCAAAGTGCTGTGCTTTCGAAAATCCAAATCGCGAATTTATCGCGGTCGCATCGTCGAAGTCGAGGCCTACCTGGGCGTTGACGATCCGGCCGCTCACACCTTTGGCGGCCGCAAAACGGACCGCGTTCGCAGCATGTATCTAGAAGGCGGACACGCTTACATTTACATGATCTACGGAATGCATTTCTGCTTGAACGTTGTGACTGAAGCCAAAGACAACCCGCAAGCCGTTTTGATTCGGGCTTTACAACCTTTGGATCCGATCTCGGCCGAAACCCATGGCCCTGGACGGCTTTGCCGGGCTTGGGGTCTGAACAAAAAACAAGATGGCCTTTGCCTTTTCGATCCGAAATCGCCGCTTTGGATTGAAGAAGATGACTTTTCGGTGAAAGCTCGAGATATTGTCATCACAACTCGGATCGGGGTCGAGTACGCGAAAGAAGCCGCACTTTGGCCCCTGCGATTTTATTTGAAGGACAATCCCCATGTCAGCCGAAAAGCCAAAGCTTGAGATACTCTTCGAAGACGAGTTTCTTTTAGGCCTGAATAAACCTCCGGGGCTGCCTTCACAACCGACGGTGGATCGCAAGCGCGACGATCTTTTCACTTTGATCAAAAAACAGATGAAGAGTGAGAATATTTACCTTCATCACCGTTTGGACCGTGACACTTCGGGCGTGATTCTGCTTTCGAAAAATAAGAAAGCCAATGGGCCGCTGACAGATATGTTTCGCGAGCACAAATTCACAAAAATCTACTGGGCGATTTCAAAGCCACAGCCTAAAAATCCAGAAACTTGGGAGATTCAAAATCACATCATCGCTCGTCGCAAAGATGGCCGCTCGGTCAAAATGTTCCGCACCGAATCGGGCGGTGACTTTGCGCACACTTTGTTTCGTAAACTGGCTCACTCGGCGGAAGCCGACCTGATCGAAGCGCGGCCGCTGACGGGACGCACGCATCAGATCCGCGTGCATCTGCTTCACTCGGACGCATCAATTCTGGGCGACAGCCAGTACGGCGGTAAAGATTCGCGCGTGCCGCGCCTGATGTTGCATGCCAAAGAGCTTCGCTTTCCGCACCCGATCACCGGGACCGAGATGCGGATCGAAGCGCCACTTCCTTCGGATTTCGCAACCCTTCTGCAGAAGTGGCATCTTGATTAATTGCTTTTTTGGATTTGCGCCTGGACCGCAGCCCGAAGCGCTTCGTAGCCGAGCTCTGGCACCATATGACCATTCACAAAGAAGGTGGGCGTTCCGCGCACCCCCAGCGCTTTTCCGTCGGCCAGATCTTGACCGATTTGCTGGTCGTACTTGCCGGACTTCGCCTCTTTCATGATTTTGTCCATATTCAGCTTCAGCGGCTCTAGGATCTCGGGGATCAGATCCGGGTTTGGTTTGTTGTGATTGGCCCAGCGCTCTTGATTGGCAAACAAGATCTCCAGCGCTTGCCAGAACTTATTCTCCTCGCGCGCGCCTTCTAAGATATTCGCCACAAGCTTCGAGTTCTGATGAAAAGGCATGTAGCGCACGACAACCCGTAAATCGGCACTGAATTCGTCAGCGATCTTTTTCACGATCGGCGCCATCGCGGCACAGGACTCACACTCGGGATCCAGAAATTCGACCATGGTCACCTTGGCGGCAAAAGGGCCTTTTGAAATCGCGTGCGGCTTCACCAGCAGGTCCTGACTGGCCGGCACGACGCTGAACTGTGCGCGGGCTTTGCCCGAAGCTGGCGATGGCTCGGAGGCTTCGTGATTGTAATCCCTTTTCAAAAATAGAAACGAAAGCGCAAAAAGCGCGAGAATTGTTAAAGCGATCAAAAACGATTTGTTTTTCATAATTTTCCTTTCTCTGAAATCAGAGACAACGAATTGATAAGAAGTAAAAAGGCGAAGCCCGCCAGCGATAAAAGTGGGATCGTGATAAATCCCAGGTAATTCAGCTGTTGCGCCGTACACGGCGCCGATTCACTGCAGGGGACGATCACCTGAATGAATTTGTAATAGACCAAATTGTGATAGACCGCGACCGCAAGGCCCAGCCACACGAAAGGCGCGATAAAGCGGTTGGTCTCTTTCGATTGCAAGAAAAGTCCGGTCAACGCGATCAGGCCAACCGGATACATCAAGATCCGCTGGTACCAGCACAAATCGCAAGGCGGAAATTTCATCACCTCGGAAAAGAAAAGACTGCCAAAGATCGCACCCAGTGACACCACAAGCTGAATCAGCTCGAAATATTTGGTGGATGATTTGCTCTGCACAAACACCTCTATGACTCGGAAGCCGCTTCAGGCCCGAGCCGTTGAATTATATTTTTGAATTGCGAATTGAATCAGCGAATTGCGATTTCAGTGGGGAAAGCACATCTCTGAAAAGAAGATGTCGTCCGCAATGACTGAATCGAGATCAGGCGAAGATCGGAGGCCGCTCGATACGAGACGCGAAACCGGTTGGAACAAGATTGAGGTCTTGAATGAGATAAGATTTCTGCAATCGCTCTTGGACATAGAAGCTCTTCACGGCGTTCCCATGAATCATCACACATCCACAGATATGCAGATCCCCACCGGGCTCTGTGTGGGCAGTTTCCTCACAGTGCCGATGCTCGGCCTGCACCGAAAGACAGCTCCCCAGATTAGCCCCCGCCTCCAGCGACGAACAGACCCCATGCGAAAAAATCGCAAAAAGAAAGCTCACAATAAACAGAACAACACCCGGCATTTTCGACACACCTCACCCTATCAAAACCAATCTTTAAAGAACAGAAGCAATTCAAAGCATCATTCGCCCCAAAGAATCCCCCCCTCTCTTCGAAAACCAATTCCTCTGCTTCGGAGCTTGCTCCGTCAATCGAGAAACCGATCCATCTTTCGCAACCCCATACTTCGAATCGCCGCCCGCTGATTGCAGTGCCTGCAAAGAAGCCTCAGATTTTCCGCGGAGTCCCCACCACCCAAAGCTTTGGGGTAAATATGATCAATCTCGAGAGCATGAGTGGATCCACACTTCTCACACTGCCCTTGAGCTTTGAGATACACTTCACGCCGAATTTGCGCTTTGGATTTTGTGAACACTTGTGGTTTTGATTTCACCACCATCTCTGGTTTGGGCGGCAGATAAGATTGCACATTTGAATTTTCACTTACGTGCGCTTTCGGTTGCGACTGCAGGACTGAATTCGTGACGCAGCTTTTCCGTTGCGCCACGGTTTTGGCCGGATCCAGTGCTTTTAAGCCGAAATCGCACAGCAGATCCAAAAGTTCAGCCATATTTATGTTTGGATATTTGTGCGCAAGCCGGCCCTTTAAAGTTTTCATCTTCTCTTCGGTTTTCATGTTCACCGTGAACTTCAGCTCCACCTGATCGATTCCTACGACGCGCACTTGATCTGGTTTGATGGATTCTGGGTTTGAACTTAAAGACATCGTGATTTTCTGTGCTTCACGAATCGAAGTGTTGGAAATCTCATTTAAAAAAGACACTTTCTCTGTTGCCGGTAATACTTTGGCAGTTGCCACTTTTTCCCGGCGAAAATGTTTTTGCGCTATTTTTAAGTGGGTCAGTGTCAGCGCGCCTTGATTGATTTTCTTCTCCACAATTTCTGGCAGTTCTTTTAATAACCGCATCGCACTGATGCGGTCGTAGGCTTCGCTCTCAGAGTAGGAGAAATATTTCACCGTCATTTCAAAAAGGGATTTATAGCCGTAATCTGAAAAGAGCCTTCGGCGTTCGATTTCTTTTAAATGGTGCAGAAACTGAGTCATCTTCTCTCGCTCTTCGCGTGCGATCGTTTTTGCGTTTTGGACTAGTGTTTGATCGGCTAGGGATTTTAAGTTCATAAATATGACCTCGTCTTTCGTCTTTCGTCTTTCGTCTTTCGTCTTTCGAGAGGGAACATACCATTGGTTTTAAAACTGAATTTTTTGGTCTTAGAATTCGCTCTCCAGGGAGTTTCAGCATGAGATATCTCCGGACGCGTTTTCTGAAATTCGCTCTCTGTGAAAGGCAAATACGAAGCAACACATGTGCTGCAGCCCACTCTTGCAATTGCAAGTATGCAGAGGGAAAATCCACCCAAACACTCGTCAAGAAATATTTTAGATATTCACCTTAACATTTCGGATTTCGACGCAGCTTTTCTGGCTCGCAACGAAGAGCGCTCGATTTCGATCGATCGCAAACCTATGCGGCTCTTCTTATTCCGAGGTTTGCATGCCCCAATATATTCATAGCCGCAAACCAAAGTCCCAGCTACAATCAGATCCGCATGAAAAAGAAAACAACCGCGCTCCCAATCATGGCTTTTCCTTCGGCGCGAAATTTTCGGAATTGGCTGTCGAAGAATCATCAAAAGTCAGCAGGGATATGGCTGCAGATTTTTAAGAAGAGCTCTGAAATAAAGTCCATCACATATGCCGAAGCATTGGACCAAGCCCTGTGTTTTGGTTGGATCGATGGTCAAAAGAAATCGCACGATGCGAACTCGTGGCTGCAAAGATTGACACCCAGAACCGAGAAAAGCATCTGGTCCAAGATCAACACCGAGCACGCCGAGCGATTGATCAAAGCTAAGGCGATGACTTCATTTGGTTTGAAAAAAATCGAAGACGCAAAAGCAGATGGTCGATGGAGTAAGGCCTACGACTCTTTTTCCAAGGCCACTCCCCCCGCAGATTTTATGAAAGAGCTTCGCAAGAACAAGAAGGCTCACGAGTTCTTTAAGACCCTGAGCAAAACAAATCTGTTCTCGATCACCTATCGCCTTCAGACGGCCAAAAAGCCCGAGACCCGAGAAAAGCGCATGCGAGACATCATCAAAATGCTAGCGAGAGGCGAAACGTTTCACTGATTTTTTTTTAAACTGGTGCCCCTTACTGGCGGATCTTAGAACCGCGCTTGCCGACGACACCTTGACGGCAAGTAATTGAAATCACAGTAACTTTTAATTTCGTGGAGAACAAGTACCAATTTTTAGGTATCTGTTCTCCACGCTGGAGAACAGATAGTAAGCGTTCTCCAAAAGCGTTCATTCGCCCCATAAATCATCAACAGACACTTTCTCTAACCCCATGAGGTGTCACCTATGAGTCGAAAAGTGTGTCTGTATTGCCGTGTATCAACAGATAATCAACAAGGAGGGCTTGAATCTCAAATCCGAGCCCTTAAAGAATGGTGCCTTCGCAACCAAATCAAAGACTACGAGTTCTTTACGGATGAAGGCATCAGTGGTGCTAAAGAAAGTCGTCCAGCACTTAACCGACTTATGGAAATGGTGTCCAAGGGTGAAGTTGAGCAGGTCGTTGTTTTCAGTTTTTCCAGGTTCGCTCGTAGCACGAGCCATCTTTTAAAAGCGCTTCAGTGCTTTCGTGAACGCAACACCCGATTCATCTCTATCACTGAAAGTATTGATACCAGCTCTCCGCTTGGGATGGCGCTCTATACGATTCTCGGAGCTTTGGCCCAGCTAGAGAGAGAAATGATCGTTGAGCGTGTTCGTGCCGGAATGGCGAACGCGAAAGCCAAAGGAAAAAAGATCGGACGAACGAAGAAAAGAAATTCTGTTTTGATCCGCTCTCTTTTAGAGGCGAAAATTTCTTATCGTGAAATCGCACGTATCGCAAGATGCAGTCATGGCAGCGTTCATGCCGAGAAAATTCAGATGCTGAAAGAAAAAGAGGCCGAAGAAAAACTGAAGCTCGAAGCCATGCAAAATGAGATTAAGGTATCAATTGAAACGAACGTTTTAAAAAACGATAATCTACCTGAGGCCGTTCGCCAGTCTGTTGAGATTAAAATTGAAGAACAAGCAAAAGCAGAAGTTGAGGCAATCCAAGGCGTATTTTACGAGACCTATGATTAATTAATCCGGACAGAAGGGTTGCCTTTTAAGGACACTTCTAAAATTTGTGATTGCGGTAACGGCCTAGCTTAGAAAGCTGGGCCGTTTTTGTTTTTGAAGCTGCAAATAGAAGTGGTTTTAATAACGCAGCCGAGAAATTTTCATCGAAGAATTTTTGAATTCCTAAACAAAATAAAGGGTTGCTGATGAAATTTTTCGGTCGCAATTCCTCAGAAAAATCAAAGTTCTAAGTTTTTCCGAATTTATCAAGCGTAATTCAAACCACCATTTTTTCAAGATTGCACTCATCACTCGAGTAAATCCAGTTTTTTTCTCGGCTTCGGTCAATATCGCTGACCTTTCCAAAATCGGTGCTTCACAGTCTTACTTTAAGTACCTTCTCTACAAGTTCCCCGTATGGAGCACCTTGATAGAAAACCGAATCGTAAAATTTAATACATCCTGAACCAACAGTGCCAGTGAAAATTGTTTCCTTCTGAGGCTGCGGAAACAGATTTAAATTCTTGCAACTAATGACAGCGCTTTCTTCATCTACTTCACATCGGCTAACGCCAGTCTTAGGGGTGCTGAGGAGTAGGTTTTTTCCCCCCTGCGAATCTACGCTACCGGTAAGCCTCGACTGGGGCTCCTTACTGACGGTGTGCCAGTAAACGGATGAAAACAAACAGCCACCAACACTTTCACTAACGGGACATTTGAACTTGCGCTGAAGGAGGCTCAAATCCTGACTCAGAATAATTTGTCCACCTGTTTTAATCCTGCTCATAAGCTCCTTAGCGTCAGAGGGACTAGGCTTACAGGAGTCGAAGCGAAATATATCGGGAGAAATTTGATTGGGAATTTCTAATCCCAAAGTAGTTAACCGCGCCCGCAACTGTTCTCGCGATAGTGACTCAAATTCTTTTGAGTGAATAAAGCGATTGAGACGCCGATTTTTCTCAACATGGTGGCTGAGATCCCAAAGCCATTCATGTACAAGCAAAAACGAGAGCTGGAGAGGAGCCTGAGTATATAGTCGTTGGAAAATGCTAGGTACGTACTTGTAAACCAGTTTATACTTTTCCAAACCTGTATTCATCGGATTCAAACGAATAATCGTTTGAACAATTTTTACATCGCCATTTTGACGGCAGTTCATAGGTACAAAATTGATGATGTTTTCGTCTTTAATATCGACGAGACCAAAAGGAGCTTCCTCCCAAAAACGTGGGAGTGAAATATCCTCATTGCGCACAAGTTTCATAAACTCATCAAAACTATCACTGAGTTCAGGCACCTTCTCTTGGAGCAGCTTTTTTATTCTTTGTATGGATTCATCCAGTGACGTAACTTTGACAATATCCGAATTTTGATTGCTTTCTTTGTAAGTGAGTAAGTAATCAAGGGCATAGGTGCCATTAAAATCATTTGCTGCCGAGTATGTGCACTCGACTGAGTCACCACCATTGCCAACAGCGCCGCCCGCAAATCCAAACGCCGGTAAAAAGAAAAATAACACCGCCCATAGATTTCTCATTAAATTCCCTCCTGGTCCAAACGAAAAAATTGAATTGCTAACTTATAAACTGATTTAGGCTCAGAATTTTGCATTTCAGTGGTCATCTCTTCGCTAAATGCCCGAATTTTACGTTTTACTTCTTTCAACTTGATGGGATCCATTGGAAAGACGACGGTGAAAAATTCACGTTGATCGACATCTTGCTCCTCAAGTGCTTTATGTGCCAACCCCAAAGTATCCCTATGATGTTTTCGTATGGCCTTGGACGGTACATTTTCAAAGATATAGTTTTTTTCAGTCTTAACGAAAGTGCCGTTCACTTTCGTTAGAAGTCCCATTCGCAACAAACATTCAATTGCCATTTTTACTTCCACTAATGGTATTTTCAGCTTTTTTGAAATCCAAAGAAGATCACTTTTAAAGCCCTTCAATACAGTTAATTCTAAGATTGCAAAGTAATGCCAATCCGCAACAGCATTGAAGACGTCCTCTGCTAAAGGCTTAAAATTTGTTTGCCGCTGAAGAAGCTTTTCGATTTCGGCCTCTAAAATTCTTTTGCCTTGTGGGTCCGAAATTTTTTCGCATCGAACTAAATTGACGAACAGGTTCCTTCTTATTCCTCTTAATTTGAGTTTTTCGGAAATAACAAGCCCCGCCTCATCACTTAACTTTCGTTTTTTATTTAAAACTTGCGAGAGAAATGACTGGGACAGGCCTAAGTCCCTCGCAAAACTTCGCATAGAATAAGCTGGATTCTTAGAATGGCGCCGAAGGTATTCATCACTTAAGATATTCTGATAAGAAAGCATCTGGAAGGTCTATATAATGGAATCACGATGGTCAACTGATTGCTGACAGCAATCAATATCACTGATCTAACAAATTTTAGGTTTGATTGGTCAAAATGGTCAGCTTATTTTTTGGAGCTAACAGGTCACAGACCTCTAACTCTTAAGGAGAGCAGAATGCAACAAACGAAAGTGTCAAAGAAGTTCTTTTACTTAAATGAATTATTCGGAAATTTTACGAAATCGCGAAAAAAGATGTTTTCAGTGAGAATGCTGGCTTTTATTTTTGGCATAACCATGGGCTGTCATGCTTTCGCAAACTCAGTTTATCTTGGAGGGACACTTTATGTTGACGCTCAGCCTGGGCATACCTGTAACGGAGGACCATGCAGCGTAGAAACTGTTACGATCAGTAACCTTCAAGTAACCGAACTGACGCCAGGAGGATTTATGTCGATAAAAGGCACTCTTTCCAGCAGAAGTTATGCTTCTATGGAAATTGGCATGCAGTGCTCTGGTTTGGGGCAACACATCGATGGCAAACCCACAGCACCCTCTTCGAATGTAAGATGCGGCTTTGTAGGAATGGGTCTTAATATTCCAACAATACTGGATCAGATAGGCGACTTCTATGTTGGAGTTACATTTAGTGGGATACGGCAGGACAAGACAATTCAGGCTCAATCCAATGGAACTCACCCAGTTTCGCTCAATATAATGTACTGAGAAATTCAGAATCCAGATTGATAATGACAAGGGATACCGACTGTTTCGTTTCGCAAAAGCTGCAAGATCCCCAGCCTACGACCTAAAATTAACTGTTTGTTGAACGGCTATGGTTAGTTGAATGAGCTTTTTGAATCAGAAAAAATATTCTCTTAAAATTGGACTTTGGGCGCTCGATTTAACGAGCGCCATTCCTTTCGATAACAAGTGGTTTTAGTACGTACAACTCAGACCAAAGAAGACTTTAGAACGCAAAAACTCGTATTTTGCTGGGGCCAACTTCTGCAAGAAATCAGGTTGGAAGCAATAAGAAGTTACAGTTTCGGCAAAATCCTCGCTCCAATCCTGGGTACAGTAGGAAGATACAAGTCCATATTTTATAAGAAATCGATCTTCGATAAGAATTGACTCGAACCCATCTTCGATCTTTTTAGGAGATCGGACATATTCATAATACTCTTTCCACCCAAACAAATCGATCCACTGAGCACCAATACTTAAGTTATTCATGTCGATTAAATGAGCCAATTCATGGGCGAGAATTTGGATACGACTAGACAAAGGCATTTCAAAAAACCACTGGGAGAGTATGATTCTACATCTGGTTTTCTGACAGTCCAAAATACCAGCGCTGTCCGTTCGTATACCAGCCGTCGCATTTGCATTTGGTTCTACTTTCAACTCAAAACTTCCTGTTCCAAAATTCTTCGAAGCAAGGTGAGAGATGAGATCGTCAGGATAAAGAGATGCGACTGCAGCCACTTCAATTAAGAAGTCATCAGTTAAAAGCTCTGGTGCCGAATCGACTGTCGGAATGATCCCAAATTTATTCTTTAAATATTCCTTAGGCGGAATGCTTTTAGCTGCTGCATCTGCCTTAATGGCGTCAAATCTAGATTGAAATGCAGCGATTTTATCGGCCTCGACGGGTACAGCTCCGTTCTGAGGGATTAGCTTTTTATGTTCAGCTTTAATTTTTTCATACTGTGCAAACATGTCAGAATTTTGATCAGCATGACAATGAAGTGACAATAAAAGGCCTATTATTGCAATTACTAACGAACCCAAACTAATATTGTGGATCTCAATGGTAGAACTTTTCATTCTTGGTCCAATAAGCAAAGCGCACGCCAAGGTTAGATCAAGCAAGAAAATCAATTACCCAGGCTGATCATCAAAAGGAATCGTTCTCTGCCAGGTGCAATATAATACGTCTGAGCTTTTTGACGCCTTCTAAGCTTCTAAAATCAGGCAGTAACAAGGATTGATTAAAAAGACCTAATTCTGGCTACTGAGTTTTTCCTACAAGCTGCTGGATCACTTTAAGCATACTGACGAGCCCCACGCGCTTGCTACTGAAAGCACGGGTTTGCAAATCGCTGAGAACATTCCCCATAAGTCCGCAGATCAACAGTACGCTAATTACTTTGAACAGCGCTTCGAAGGTTTTAACGACAAAGGCTTCCATAAATGGCCTCCTACTCCGGCTATCCTCGCTCGAACGGGTTCGGTAGTCCAATTTCTATGATGCATCGACGAGTCATTATTCAATGGAATGCTTCATGGTGATTTTCACCTAGCGATTTTCGAAAATCGCTACGCAAGTTTTGAGTTCAAAAACTCAAATTTTGCGGTGGCTGTTCAAATGGTAAACCTACCTGATCATTTAGGATTCTCTGATTTTATCAAGCATTTACGAGCCATTTTCGAGCATTCGAAAACGTTGGCATAAGAATTGTCTACTTAAGAGTAAAACTTATGAAAGGCCGTGCTTATGACTAAACCCGTGTATCGTGAAGTGCATCGCAATTTAACTGATCGTGATGTTCAAATTCTGAATTACCTGTGGAGATGGAAAATTCTTTCTTCACAGGCCATTGCTAGAAAGTTCTTTCCTAACGCCAAACCCGAAAACGCACACGAACGCTTGCGCCAACTTGAAGAAGTGAAATTCATCGAAGCCATTGAAGTGCAAAAGAGATGTTATGCGTGGCAGCTCAATAAGCGCGGATACAATGCTATCCGATCTTGGATGAGTGAAGATATTCATCACGGCTATCGGTCCGAGTATCCGCATCATGATTATCTTACGACCGCTTTTCACCTTGGCGAAGGGCTCAATCAAGAGCTTGATTCCGAAATGATCTACACTGAACAAGAGCTTAGATGCAATCCTGATGAGTTTTATCCTGAATGGATTCCGCAATCTATTCTTCATCGGCCCGATGGCTACACTCGCGTTATGCAAGGGGATCAACAAACTCTTTTTGCATTTGAAGTGGAGCTTTCGCTGAAAGCAAAAAATCGCTACGAGAACTTGGTTTATTTCTACGAACGCCATCCAAGTATAAATCACGTCTTCTGGCTGATGGGAACAACAGGAATGTTGCGATCGATTGAGCGTATTTTCGAGCGTTACAATGCATCCCGTTTTTCAAAGCATAACTTTATTTTGCTTGAGGACTTTTTGAAAACAGGCTGGAGCACACCGATTTATAAAGGAAATTTAGCTGGAAAAACGCTTCAAGAAATTCATTCGCACTGTGGTATCACTAGCCCTACACTGTGGCACCACAAGAGTTGCGTGGAATCACTTCTTGATTTGAGAAGAAATCCAAGCAAATCAAAGACTTCGGAAAATTCAGAAATTTCACAAAATGCTAACAGAGTATATCAGCCATAGTATTATGGCTGACTATTACTTATCTCTTAAAAGTGATTTCTCAAGATTATCGTAAATCGCACCAAGCCTTTTTGATACTTTCTCAAGTATCAGTCCCATGCCATAAAGCTCTTCATCAGAAAATTCGTGATTTGCGAGATTGCGAAAAAGCGAACCTAAGGCACTGATCTCATACCGAAGATCAGAGGACTCTTGTTGGCATTGGTCAATCACATCACGACCGCTGGGTGCAAGTATCCACTTGTCTCCAAGGATATCAATATTTTCGCGGATGTTCTTTTTGCTTTTCATCGGCTCCTCCGTTTTTGCTAGATAACTTTAATAAGAACGCTCCGTTTTTTAAGTATGTCCACTCAAAACCGATGTGCAATTGCACATCGGTTTTTCACCCCAATTTTCAATATGCACTGGACTCTACAAATCGTGGAGTTAACTTTTGGAAACACAAGGAAAGGTCTGCTCTCGTTGTGGCGAGCTCAAGCCCATTCAGGATTTTTATCAGCAAGGGAAACGGCACGAATCTCTTTGCAAGTCGTGCAAGAAACTCTCGAGATCCGCAAGGAAAACTTCAGCGGCGTCGCGGATCTCGAAGTTGTCAAAACCAAAGACCGAAATCCTTGAGCAAGAACAGATGCCCGTATTTGATGAATCAATTTTTTATCCCGAACTCTCAAGACATGCGCTTGGAATCAGTGACGACGATATGGACGGCCTCGTCGCGTATTTCCGGTGGCAACTTGAGCAACGAGAAAAAATAAAATAAATAGGAGAAAATAGATGAGTCGAGAAAACGCCATTGTGCTGAGTCGAATATCAGATGCGAAGCAAGAAGATGGATATTCTTTGGATGTTCAAGAAAGGCTGGGTCTCGAGTATTCGCAGAAAAAGGGATTTCATATCCTTGAGACCTTTCGTTTTGTCGAGACCGGAAGCAAAGTAAATAAGCGAAATAAGTTTGATGCGATGATGGATTTTATCAAGGCCCAGATCGCAAAACAAAAATCAGGTATTGCTCTTCATCTGATCGTTGAAAAACCGGATCGGCTCACACGTAATTTCACGAACAAAGAACAGCTGCAATTTTTCGTTCTCACCGGTGGTCTTCAGATTCACTATTACAAAGATCGTCGCATCGTGGACAAAAACTGCAGTCCAGCCGACGTCTTCACCGATGATATGATGACATCGGTGAGTAAATACATCGCTCTCAACATCGCCCGCGAAGTCAAAAAGGGGCTTTTAGAAAAAGCTCGAAATGGTTGGTATCCGGCCCATCCACCTGCTGGCTACAAATACACGAGGGACGGCGTCGTTGGAAAGCATGGCCGAAAAGAAGCTAGAATCATTGTCGACCCTGAGCTTAAACCGATCGTGTATCGCGTTTTTGAACTTCGAGCCATGCACAAAAAATCCTACGAGGCCATTAGCGCAATGGTACGAGAGGAATTCCAGCATGCTCGCGATAAAAAGAATAAATTCGTGCGCACATCAGTTGAGTACATTCTCTTAAATCCTTTTTATCGAGGCCGCTACTTTTGGGCTGGTGAAGAATTTGAAGGTAAACACGAACTTTTTATTCCACCGAGCTGGATTGAGATCGCGCAAGGTAAGATGCGTGGAACACCTAAAAATATGCATCCACTGGGGGCTTTTAGTTATTTACTCACCTGCGCAGTTCCGGGCTGTGGTTGCCAGATTATTTACGATCCGAAAAAGAAAAAAATCCGAAGTTCCGGAGAAGAGCGTGAATATCATTACTATCACTGCACAGATGGAAAGAAGGTTCATCGCAGTCTCGGACTTCGGCAAGCCAATATCTCGGAAGCGGAACTATGGGAACAGTTCAAAACAGCGGTTCAAGAAATAACTTTAACAGACGATCTCGCAAATGAGGTTGCGACAAGAATTGACGAGCTTAGTTTTAACGAAGCCGAACGTGCAAAGCAGCAATACATGGCTAACAAAGAACGTTTAGAGCTTCTCCTGCGCAAGCAAGATCAGCTCTACGATGACTATACAAAACAGCTCATCGACGAAGATGACTTCCGCCGATTGAAGGCAAAAACGAAAGATGAAATTCATCTTTTGAAAAACACGTTGGAGAACGATTATCAAAGTGCGCAGCAGTTGGTTCGAGAGCGGCTGAAATTCACTCTCGAACTGGCCAAGGGTGCGGAATCAAATTGGAATTTGGCGACACCCAGTGATCGCATCGTGCTACTCAAGAATGTACTCTCGAACTTTTCTCTGGATGGCTTAAATGTGCGATATGATTTGAAAAAGGTCTTTAGGATTTTAGCTGAAATCAAAATTAAAGGAGTCTCTGAAAAATGGTGCCTCGGGCCGGAATTGAACCGGCACGACCGTTTAACCGAATCCCAGGATTTTAAGTCCTGTGCGTCTACCAATTTCGCCACCGAGGCAAGGTCGAGAAATGAAGTCCCAAGTTTCGATGATGAAGCTTCCCATCGTCAATCTTGAGCTTTTAAGATCAACCAATTTCCATCAGAATAAACCATGCGTCATGCCTGCGGTCCAAGCAATTGTAGGTCAGCTGGCACCAAAATTTTTGAAAACCGAACCGGCCTGGCCAAGGAGTGGTGGAAAGAATTGGACAGCCCGATGCGATTCAGGCCATCCAATTATCCGGCGAAGCGGTCACCGTGATTCGCGGTGAAATCGAAATCGATTAATTTCCAGTGCAGTGATAAGTTTGCGCCAAAGCATTGATCTTCGCCAAATCATCTGCAGTTTTTGTCGAGTCATTGATATAAGCCGCTTGGCATGCATAGATTTTCTCGCAACGCTGTTGCTTACCCGCCAACAAACCAGGATTGCAAGTCAGAGAAATTTTGAATGACTTCCCACTTGGCATGTATTCCCAGCCAGTTCTGCGCACACAGTAATCAGAGAACGTACAATATGACGGGCTGTAAGCATATCCGACCTTATTAGCCTTGTCCTTTGCATCACTGACGGCGATTTCACAAACTTCTCCGTGTCCTTCGAAGGTCTTCGGAGCGCTAACGCTAGCTGAAGCTGACACCGAAAGATCACATACGGCCGATTGGCTTGTTTGCGATCGCTGTTGTCGCGATTCGCTTTCTTGAGCAAATGCAGCGGTTGTTAAAATCAAACAAGTGATCAAAGTTATAAAATTTTTCATATTCTCTCCTGGGTTACAGTTTTAGGTTGATCCAAAACTAAACCAAAAATCGCCACATCGATATTTTTCTGGCACTAAGTGTTCACGGCCTGCGAACGCCAAAAGATGATGACCCTTCGCATGGCAGGCACCGGGTTTGCTTTCTTTCATAGCTGACAAAACCACGCCCGCGATGCGGAAACAGAGGCTAAATGATGCGTTCATCCTTAATGAAAAACCGCCTATTTTCGGCACTGTTCGTTCTTTCGACAGTGTTCACGCTTCAGCTCCACGCCCAGAGCGAAAACCCGCCTCCACAGAACGATCCCAATCGCAATGTGGGCCCATGGCGCGTCGACGGGGTCCCGATGTCGCCCGCCGTGCAGGCCGATATCACCGAGATCAACCAAGAATCGAAAATCGCTTTGGCCTTGCTGCAGAAAGCGGAAACCCTGCCACCCGCGCAAATCGTGGCCTTGGTAAACTCGCTTTCCGATAGCCTTTTCTTTTTGATGGGCGAGAACACGCGCGAAAACTATCGAACTTTCCGCCAGGCACTTTTAGCTATCAAAAAAAATCCGAAAGCGGCAACTTTAGAGGTGATTCGCAGCCTGGGTCGATTGCAAATCGCCTACGAGCAAGCGATGGACACCCTTTCTCTAGATCCGGATCAACATCTCTTTTCGACCCTTCCGATCGAAGATACGGCTCTCTCTCTCTTTGGCCAGATGAAATTTTCTACTTACGCGCAGGCCGTGCAGTTCATTCGCGAGGTCACTCTTTCTGATGGCAAAAATGGCTCGGTTAAAATTTTCATGACCCTGCTTGGCAGCTCTGACGGAAACTCGGAACAGCTGGAAATTTTGATCAAGGGTCTTCTCAAATTGGCCATGAACAACAGGGTCGTCACCGATGCAGATTCATTTTTTCATCTTCTTGAAACCTACATCGAGAAAATGCCGGATGTTCGCAAAAAAGAGGGCGTTGAAGGTTCAGGCTGGGCCATCCGTCAACTTCTTCAGGGCGATCGATCGCTTTCTTCCGCGCTCATGAGTTCGGCGAACGCTCAACAAGCGTCGATGATCATTCACAGTCTCTCGCAAAGCTTGTCGCTTCCGGACCGGATTGAAGCCTTCGAAGCGTGGACGCAGTCGAATCCTAAGAAAGGCTACACCGCCCAACAAGTTTTGAATTTGATGCAAGCCACCCGTTCCGCCGCAGATTACTGGGAGAACTATCACAAAGAAAAAGCTCAGCGCAGCTTCCTCGGCTCCTACAAGGCCCCTGACCTTAATTATCACCCGATTTACGCGCCTTTAAAGCGGATCAGTCAAAGCCTGGTTCCAGCTTTCCAAGCTTTGAATCCGACACCGGAACAAACGGCCGAATTCAGTCGTCTGGCTTCATTTCAACCGGGCGAGTATTCGCGTCTGAGCAGATATCCGATTGCTTCGGCCGATCGCGCCCGCCCGGCTGCGAAACCGAAAAACCCCTTCGCCGCTAGCGTTGCCGGCTTGTGCCGCTGGACCCACACCAAACGCTAAAGCCTGCGGCGGGGCGGGCCTTATCCGGTCGATCTTATCGTCGCGGAACCAGCTCTCCGTCGATCACGTCAAATGCCAAATTTCTCCAGGTGCCGTCTGGATTGCGCAAATTCGCTTCAACCAAAACAGGTTGCTGATTTGCGTAGGTCACGGCCAGACGAAGCTGACTGAGGTCCGGACGGCGATCCGCATCCCCGCTGTTCACCACGTAATGAACTTTTCCGACCTTTTCGACACCTTGCCACTTTGTGACCGCATTGCCTTCTGCATCCAACGGATACCACCAGCGCCAGGCCGGGAGCATCGTCACTGAATCGACACTCTCCTGGCCCAAAACCGTCGCGCGAATTGTCGAATACACATCGGATTTAATCCAATTTTGCACACGCAAGATGGCGGCCGGACTCCATGGACGAATCTGCGCCACTGCCGAGTTTGACTCTAGCAAGTTATACTCTCGCAAGAACGTCGCCACGGCCATCCGCCACATCTGGCGTTCGGCAAGCGTATGCCCCAACATCTCTTGATTCACGCCGTACATTCGGTACAAGCGTGCAAGCAAAATCTGCTGCTCGATTCGCTGAGCCCGAGACAGGCTTGGACTTAAAGTCATGTTGCTTTGAATGTCCAATTTTTTCAGCAAAGAGTTCACGCGCTCCCGGTGGTTGATGGATTCCTGAAGGAAGGGATGCGCCTCAAACGCTTGCTGACGGGCTCGTTCGTTCATTTGACTTAAAACCTTCCAGTAGCGATGAAACTCGGGGCTCGTGGTCGCATTTTCAAACCAATTCAAAAGTGCCCAGCCGGACATCAAACCGCGCTCGGCCGTATCTTTTGAAAGATCGTTGTTCAGCAGACTGCGAAATCCGCCCCACTGAATTTTCAACTGCTGAGTGAATGTGAAAAGCGAATCTCTCTCGACGCCGTACTTAAAGACGGAACCCGTACCCGCCAAGACATCATTGTGAAAGTAAAAGTTAAGAAAAGTTTCCGCCTCTGGTGACGATAGCAAAAACCTGACGGCTTTCGACTGCTGGGCGGGCTGAAGAATACGCCCCGGTCCAATCAGCATCGCAAATCGCTCAAGGTGCACAGGATTTCCAAGATCCAAACCATTGATCCAAAGATAGGGCTTGCCTTGACGATTCAGCTCGGTCGCAAGCATATCCAAAGCGCCTGCGCGCTCAAGCTTCTCTCCCAAACGCACGGCCGCATCGATATCCAGCTGATTTCCTTTTCTAACTTTGGTCATCAAATTGGGTTCATGATTGTAATCCCGACGATCAAATCCGCCCCACTTTGTGTCGTAAAATTGATGGGCAATGTCTTCCGCGGCCGATTGCAAAGTTTTTTCGATTTGCTCCGAGCTCAGCTCCGGACGCAAACGAACACGTTCAGAGACCTGCAGCCGCGATTCAGATTTGGAAACCATCGTCTCTTTTTCCGGGGCACGTCGGAACAAGTTCAGAACCCTTTGCGTGAGACTTGGTTTGACCGAAGGCACATTTGCCGCGGGCAACAATGGAATTGTGATTTCGACCATGGGGCGGCCTTCGGTATGGGCCTTGATACAAACCGGCGCGGCCACCGCTTGCATTCCCATCAGCATTCCGATCAGGGTCGTGGCCATTCTGAAATTCTTCATTTCATTCCTCCAAAACTTGGATATTTCCGTGCCTGTCAAAGTTTTAAACAAGGGACGAAGCTCCGCCCCTTGAGGCAAGCTCCTTCTCAATCCATCCACTTTAAACGCGACAAAGCTCTAACTCTGCGAAAGCCATACCGAAAGCATCAGTTGCCTCCCCCCGCCCGCGCGATTTAGAATCACCCCTGTCAGGAGTCACCTATGACCGCACGCAAACAAATCGAATCCCGCGAAGACGTTCAAACTTTGGTTCACCAGTTCTATGGTAAAGTTCGAAAAGACGGCCTGATCGGTCCGATCTTCGAAGACACGGCCAAGGTCAACTGGGACGAGCATCTGCCGAAGCTTGTGAACTTTTGGTCAGATCTTTTATTGGGTGAAGACAGCTACCGCGGTCGACCTTTTCCGCCGCATATTCCTTTGAACTTGCAGCGCTCACATTTTGAAAGATGGCTGCAGCTTTTCATCCAAACCGTCGACGAAAATTTCGAAGGTCTCAAAGCCAATGAAGTGAAAAACCGCGCCCTTGGCATCGCACGCAATTTTATGATCAATCTCAGCCACATCCAGGGCACTCGGTTTTAATCTTGTCCAGAATCCGGACACGCCGTCCGGACAAAGCTCCTCACTCCTCGTTTAAAGCCTCCCGGACCGGGTCCTGCCTTGGCAAGAACTCCCGTTCGTGGCGTCCACGTTTCGGCGCCTGAAACCTAAACCTGATACGAGGAGTATCTATGAACTCAAATTTGAAGTGGATTTTACCGGCGCTTCTAGGTGCCAACCTGGCCCACGCGACCCCAACCCTTTACCCAACGGACATGAACCTGTTAAGCCGATTGGTGAACCCGACAACCTCGGGCCTTGTCGCCGACGACAACGATGTTCGCAAAGTCTACGTGCTTCCACCCAACGAAGCGGTAGCCGAAGTTCGCGGACTGCACACGCTGAGCGCCAACGTCGGATTCTGCGGCGAGGTTTCCGATTTGCAGCAGTACAGCCGATCGGTGCTGGCCCAAATCAAAGAACTGAATGACCGCCGTGACGACTACAAAATCGAAGTCGACAAAGCATTTGAAAAACTGAAAACGGCGCGCATCGAAGCCGAAAAAATCATCGCCGACAAACGCCTGCAGCCTCTGGTGGATCTGGACAACCAGATCAAAGACATGCAAGACCGCCTCACGGAACTTTATGCAAGCTCTCAAACTTGCAAAGTGAACTGCGGCAGCGTTGAAAATGAAATCCGCGGCACCCAGGACGCACTTCGAAATGCGCAAAAGGACCGCCGCACTTTGGCTCAGCAAAATGCGCAGGACGTACGCGCTTACGATAAGAAAAAAGCCGAAGCCACGGCTTTCGAGCAGAATTACCGGGACATCGCCCAGCGTTTCAATCAAGCCAAGCAAGACCTGATGTCGATTCGCAGCGAATTTCAAGGCATGTATTCGGCCTTCGCGAAAATGGAAGGTGGCCGCGCGGCCCTTGTCTACAATAGCAACTGGGATCAGAATCTTGAAACTTTGCGTGTCAACAATCCAGACTTTCAGTTTGAAAAGATCTCGACTGAAAAAGCGACTTTGTTTGCAAGCTTAACCAGCGTGAAAGATATCCCCGCGGACTTGACCGTTTTGGCCTACGAGCTTCCGGGCGTTCACAAAGACAATTACATGGATCTGCAATCCGCTTTTCCAAGCTCGATCAGTTCGAATTTGGTTTTAAGTTTGATTGGCGTATGCCCCATGCTTCACCCCGAATCTTTCGATGTTTCGCCAGGCTATGGTGCAGACAAAATGGCTTACGGTTTGACGATCACTTATGAATTTCCGGCGACCATGAAAGTTCAAGCCACGGCCAAGTACAACATGTACAAGATGTACCAGAAAATCGTCAGCAGCGGCTCGTCCGGCGGATTCTTCTCATCAAGATCTTGGACCAAAGTGGAAGAGCATAATTTCTTTAAAGACTCGTTCCGTATCGAGTGGGAAACTCAAGATCCGAAAAACGAGGTCAGCGAAGAACAGCGCCTGACCATCGAAAGCGAAATGCGAGCCCGCATCATGGAGCGCATCGCGAACTTGGCCCTGCCATCAGCTCCAAATCGCGATCAAATCATTGCGGCTTCAGCTCCTCCTCCGCACGGCGCCGTGGTTGTTGCCAATTCATTGATGACCGCATGTCCGGGAAATATCTACTGCGTTGCGGGCTCTTTGATTTTACAAGGTCTGGATTCCATTTTCGGTTCCAGCCAATCAACCGCGAGCTATTTGCAAACGCAAGACTTTGAAGCAACGGAAACATGGTCCAGCTCGAAGGTCGTGATGAAACCTTGGGTGACCACTTTCGTTCCGAAGCGATAACCGCCAAAACAGGAGAAATGAAAATGAAAACATTTTTAATGATCTCTTCACTGCTTGCAGGGCCGCTTTATGCGGCCTCTGCTCAGGTTTCCGTTTCTTGGGTGCAAACCCCGTTCTGGCAGACGGCTTTCCATGCGGATCAAGTTTTGAACCTGCAAGCAGGCCCTCCGGAATTGAATGAAGAGTGCAAAGATTTTGAAAGATATGTCTGGAACGCCAATGGTACCGTCGCAATCACCGATGCGGTCGATTACCAAAGCTTCAACCAGATGCCCCTGCCCAGCGATATGGTCAACACCAAGTTCATGGTTGAATTCAAACTGAACTTACCTCTAAACAATGTGCTCAGTGAATCCGATGCAGACCTAAAACCCGAGCTGGATGCAAAGTCGAAATCGGATTTGCTGCCGGATTTCACCCAGTCCCCGGGGCAATTGCTGTTAAAACCAGAAAGTCTTCGCAGCACAAGCATTCGCCCCCAGAGGCAAATCAAGAGCTTGCTTGCCGTCGCCGATAAATTGGCCATTCAAAATCCGGCGCCGGTTTTTGTCGAGCACGTGGATGGCATTTATTTGAAAGTATCCAACAAGGATCTGGCATGCGATCTTTTAACGAAGCGTGCTTCTTTATCTTTGAAGGCGAAGGGCGAGGTTAAAATAACTTTGCAGAATCAGTTGAATTTGCAAAAACATTACGCCGAAGTTGAAAGAATCTCGCTGGAGACCTTGAAACAATTCAAAAATCCCCGCCAAAGAGCGGCCTTGCTGGGATACCGCTTGGGTGGACAGTTTTCCCAGAGCTTTAGCCGCGAAAAAGCCGAAACCGTTTTGCTGCAAACCATGGATCTTCTTTTCGATTGGGAAAACCTAGAGCCAAGCCCGGTTTGGAACAATGCCTTCGATAAGAAAGCTCTCAACATCAGCGGAACCTCGCCACAAGTGGACTTAAATCTGCAAGTTCTTGGACCTTTATAGGAGATCCGGTATGAAAACCAAACTTTCTTTGAGCGTTTTAGCATTGATCGCCGTGACGCTTTTTGCTTTTGCTTTTTACGGCCCCGTAATTTCTGAGCCGAAAGCTTCAGAAAAAATCATCGAACCGCAAGAGTCCCCGCCAGAACCTGACACTCGTTCGGTGCCACCATCAGTCCCAGCTCCAAGTCCGTCCGTTGAAAATTTGGTGAAACAAGCAAAGCCTTACGCCATTCAGGGCCAAGAAGTCGCCGATTGGATTCATCAGTACCGGGATCTCAGCAACCAGCAGATACGAAATGAGATCCGTCGCATTGAAGCCGATTTGAAAGCGCAGCAGCTGATCGAAAAATCCAATCAGGGAAATCTGAACGATACCGAGCTTGCGACATTGACCGCTAGCATCCGGCGCAAGGTGGCCCTGCATCAGCTTTTGCTTGAACGCCGACTGAAAGAGATCGAGGCTCGCATATGATTCCGCAGTTGATTTGCATCGCCAGCGTTTGCTCGTGGGTTTCGAGCTGGCCCGACTTTGACCGAATCAAAGGTCAGCGTCAAACCATGGAGTCCAATCAAGAGTTGAACTTGGCGAATGAATGTGAGGCGATGAATGCCGAAGGAAAAATCCAAAGCCTGCTGCAAAAAATTTCCGCCGATGCCGAAAAGATCGCGAAGGTTCGCACGGATCGCGGGCGACCGCGCGACCTGGAAATGCTTCAAGAACTGCGGGAAAGCTTGCAGCAGAATGTAACCAAAGCCAAATCCATCCTGCGCCCCGAATGGACCGAATCAAAATGGCCCTATCGGGCTCGCTGGATTTTTCGTTTCACCGATGTGATGAACGTGCATCCCTCGATCATCGAACAGAATTTTTCATTCCGCGATTTTGAAATCACCAGCGTCGAGCTGGGCGGGATCGAGCGCGAAGACCTGTATCCGCTTCTCAAAGTCGAGATCGGCCAGCAAGAAATGGAAATCACCCTGCAGAAGAATGCAAGCAGTCTTGAGCTTTGCCAGCTGCAAAGCAGCCTGTCCATTTCAGGAAAGATCACGATTCGTTTTCAAGACCGGAACTCGCAGCGCGACACAGAAATGACTCTAAAACCAGGCGTGTTTCAGGAATCCTTGTTTCCAGACCTGGATATCAATTTTCCACCACCGCGAGCCCCATCACCCAGCGATCTGCTTCCAAATCGCGAACCGGATTGGAATAAAATCTGCGAATACCTGAAAAATTGTCCAAACTTCCCACTTCCCGGCGTTCCGTCGCCATTTCCAGTCCCTAAAGGAGTCCACCCATGAAACGACTTTGCACACTGATACTTTTGTCGCTCCTATGGACCGCCTGCTCACCTTCGGGCGGGGGTGACGGTGATTCATCACGCCCTGGAACAAAGCCCTCTGAACCCGGAGGCGATTGCCGTTTGCAAATGGGTCCAGGTCTTTCAAATCGCGAGATCGCTTTGACCTTTCATCGCTTTCATGAACTCTGCAACCCGGATGAAGATCAGCTGCAGGCGGCGCTGAATCAGCTGTAATGCCCGACCCAATCCCTCGATCTTGACTCAAGGCAGAGTCCAGATTGACAAATTCTCTCCACAAGCGAAAATCAAATGAGAACATCGGATCTTTCAAGCCTGCGGAGACTCTTTCATGACATCGGCACCTGCTGCTTTCTCTCGTTATCAGAAATTCATCATCGCCCTGCTCGCATTCCTACAGTTTACGATCATCCTGGACTTTATGATCATGTCTCCACTGGGTGCTTTCTTGATGCCGGCCCTGAGCATATCACCTGCGCAGTTCGGTGTGGCTGTTTCAGCTTACGCTTTTAGCGCCGGGATTTCCGGAATTTTGGCGGCAGGCTTTGCCGATCGTTTTGATCGCAAGCGATTGCTCTTATTTTTCTACGCGGGCTTTATCATCGGCACTTTGCTTTGCGGTCTAGCTCCGAATTATCACTTTTTACTTTTTGCCCGCACCTTCACCGGTCTTTTTGGCGGCGTTATCGGCTCGATTGTCTTTGCGATCATCACCGATCTTTTCGCCTTCGAGCAACGCGGCCGCGTGATGGGGTTTGTGCAAACGGCTTTTGCCGCGAGCCAAATCTTGGGCATTCCGGCGGGGCTTTTCTTTTCCAATCTTTGGGGATGGCACGCACCTTTTATGATGATCGTCCTGGTCAGTTTGATCGCGGGCATTTTCATCGTCGCGTATATGCAACCGATTGATGCCCACTTAAAGCTGCAAGTCGATCGCAATGCTTTTGGACACCTGATGCACACTTTGCTAAATGGTCGTCATGCCTTGGCCTTCACCGTTACGGCTCTGCTATCGATCGGCGGCTACATGCTGATGCCATTTGGAAGTGCATTTACAGTGAGCAATCTTGGAATCGACATCGAGCACCTGCCGATGATTTACCTGATCACCGGAATCGCCGCCATTTTCATCGGCCCTTTGGTCGGACGAGCCAGCGATATCTTCGGAAAATTTCCGGTCTTTTTATTCGGCACGGTGGTCAGTATCGTGATGGTCCTGATATACACTCAGCTAGGGGTGACACCTTTGTGGGTTGTCATTTTGGTGAATGTGGTCATGTTCCTGGGGATTTTCTCGCGCATGATTCCATCGCAGGCGCTGATGTCCGCTATCCCATCACCGGCCAATCGCGGTGCCTTTATGTCGATCAGCGCTTCATTGCAACAAATTGCCGGCGGGATCGCTTCGGTCATCGCCGGTATGATCGTCGTTCAGGAGAATAATGGTCCTCTTCAACATTTCGAAGTTTTAGGCTACGTCATGGTTGGCACCACCCTGGTCACAATCGCCCTGATGTACCTCATCCACAAGGCGATCCCCGAGCCGAACAAACCGGCCGAAGCGGTGAAAATTTAGGCTTTGTTTTTTAGGAGTGCTCGGCACGGCGGTACCTGGCCGGCCGCGCCTTGGTGTAATTGCAGGTGCATACCAACTGATATCCATTGCTTTGAGGTGGGTCTTTAAGTCCCCTCACGAAGTCTGGAACCAATTGGTTCCGAACTTTGTGAGGTGTCGCTCTCAAGCCCCCACGTCTCCGATCACAACTCTCCGAGTTGGTCTAAAACTTCATCGCCCGCATCCACGTTCGTCGTCTTTTCTTTCTTGCCCGCGACTTCGCGGGCGGCGGCCATTTTCGGTTTTTCGATTTCTCTCATTTTAAATGTATAGCGAATCTGGAAAACTTGATCTTTCGGAAATGGCCAGTTGGCAATCGCCTGAGTGGTGCAATCGTAAAGCTCAGATGACTCGAGCTCGTTGAGCTCTTCTTTAAAGTCTTCCGCTTTTCCTTCGGGATTGACGGTCCATTGCACAACCAGCTTTCCGGCTTTGCTGACACCTTTTTTCAGTTCCTGATTGTAGCAAGCTTGCACTTCGGCCAGGCGCCCTTTGATCACCATTTGGTAGGCGCTATCGTCTGAATTCTCAATCTGCGCCGTCGGCTTTTTGCTCGCTTCTTCCGTTTTTCCGGGTTTCATCCAAGAATGCAGATGCCCTTTTTGCCAAAGACCGACCACGATTGCGACAAGAATCACTGAACTTCCGATTGAAACCCATTTCTTCGTTTGCGGTGTCATCGAAATACCTCTCATTTCATTTCGGGATATCGATCTTCGATATCCCCTTTGATGAAACCTAGTTTAGAGGCGAACTTTCAAACAACCAATGTTTGCGAAAGTGTCGAATCTTTGGACCGCTGAAAGAATTCAGGAAAACGGCTTTTCTCAAGTCGACTCGATCAATCTGGAATTTCTCGACAATCTCAAAATATTAAAATGTGAAGACCATGGTGAACATGGCGCTTAAAGTTCCTTCGATCGCTTTCGAAGAAAGGCTCATATCGTCATAGTTCTCACTGCCGTTCAGCGCGTTCACTTTGGATTGCTTGTCGAAAGAAAGGCTGCGGTAGACAAGGCTTGGGCCCGCGCCAAAATTTGAACCGATCTGGAATGTGTAACCACCGACAAATTGAAAGCCGCCCACGCCCGTATTGGTGATCGTCACGTCCCCGGTCGTTCCCGAATCATCGCTATTGATCGAGTGCACGGTTTTCTTCCCGCCCATAAACATGGTGAAAAGAAAGCGCCAATTTCCCGGAAGCCATCCGACGGTCGGACCCCACTCGTTGTGTTCGGTGGTTTCCTCGAGCCCCGAATCTCCGCCCGAAACGGCGTCACGTTTGGTTTTCAGGCTGTACATATTGTAGGTCAACCCAATCAGATAGTCGTGCCCCAGCAGATATCCGGCGGTGAATCTGGCATCGTAACCAAGGCCAGATTCGGTTCCGACTTCGGTGGCGCCGGCACTGATGCTGCGGGTGTCATTGCGATCCACCCACACCGGAAACAAGGTTGCATCCAGATAATAACTGGCATTGCGGCCGCTTTGCGCGTTGGAAGCGAAAGACCACAGGGATAAAAAAAGTGTCGCAAAATAAATCAGTTTTTTCATATGAGTCCCTTCATTGTGCCGGGTCTAATTATAGAACGAAAGAAGGGAGGTGTTAATATGTTGAACTAAAAAGAGAATCTTCAGTTTCTCAAAGCGGGATCGCGATTCACGGAAACTTGATCCTAAAAGTGCTAAACTTTTAGATACGCTTCCTAGACCTGAAGTTGGTGGGAAATTTGTTGGGGGTTTTATGGGCAAGTTTTGGACGTTTCAGCGTGTTTTATCATCTTCTATTTTGCTTGGGATGTTGATCGTCCCGGCCGCCTATTCTTCCGCTGGGGGCTCTTCACTTCTTTCTCAGCTGCAAAAAAAGCAAGAAGAACAAAAGAAACAACAAGAAGAGGCCAAAAAGAAGGCGCAAGCCCAACTCTTAAAAATTGTGTCTTCATTTAAAAATCACTGGGGCCATCACCATCATCCGCATCGCCATCCTTCGAATGTCGTGCCGGTTCCCACTCCTCCGGCGGGAGCTTGCTCGACGCCCTTCACGGAAACGGTCAGTGCGGCCAAAATCAGCAAGCATCATATTTATATTGATCTGAAAGCTTTAAACTTTCTGAAATCCCAATATGGCTTTTGGCTGGAAGACGTGGATCTGGAAATCACATACAAAGACAAAACCAAACAGATCGACATCATGACCCTGGCATTGAACGGGATCAAAGCGTCACAGCCCGGCGGTTATATCAATAACTGGAAGCTGAAAGGTTCCGGCAGCTGCGCCAATTTCAAAATGCATCGCCTGTTATCAAACGGGATCGAGCCTTTTGACCGATTGCTTTTACGCTTAAAGAAAAACCAAGGTCTTTTGAAAATTTCCGTTTTGGGCCGTCATTCGACTTCAAATATTGTCGATGTGAAGTTGATCTTTAAAGGTCGCGCTTTTGTCGCCTGCAACCCAGGCACGACCACGACGACAACCACTTTGCCGAACACCGGCACGTCGACGACGACCACAACCACGTCGACCACTTCGACCACAACCAGCACAACGACGACCACAACAACTTTGCCACCAGAAGATTTAAGCAAATATCAAATCCGCATCGATACCGTGAACCCATCTGCCAACCCGACTGCTTCAACCAATATGCAGATCACTTTCTCGAGCGATTCCAGCGACGGAACTTATTGGTGCTCGGTGGATCAAGCGACCTTTGATAAATGTCAATCGCCAGTGAATTTGGCCGGCCTTTCGAATGGCGATCACCAGTTCCAAGTCTACGCCGTCACTCCACGCGGCGTGGTGGCAAGCGATCCTGTCGGTTACACGTGGACGGTGGATCGCATTGCTCCGACCGTGCAGATCACAAATCTGAATGATCTTTCAGGTCTGACAAACCAGGTGTCGATCACCTTCCAGGTGAGTTCGTCAAAATCTGGCACTTTCAAATGCAGCCTGGACGGCGTCCAGGCGCAAGCCTGCGTGTCACCGATGAGCTACACGGTTTTGACAGAAGGCCAGCATAACTTCTCGGTCTGGGCGATCGATAAAGTTGGCAACATCAGCGGACAACCCGCGCAGTTCAATTGGACTTTGGATTTGACCGCTCCGGTTGCATCAATTGCCGCCGTGGAACCGAACGAAGATTTAAGCCGAAATCCGAACCGCACGATTTCATTCGCGGCAAATGAAACTTCGAATTTCGAATGCGCTTTGGATGATGGCGGATTCGGTCCATGCGAATCCCCGCTGGAATTAGCGGACCTTGCGGAAGGTTCGCACAACGTGCAGATCCGTGCGACGGATTTAGCTGGCAACATTGGTTCGATTGTGACTCACTCTTGGACGTTGGATTTCACAGCGCCTGAAATTTCGGTTGGCGCCGTGAACCCAGCTCAGGGTCTGACCAATGCTTTGGGCGTTTCCGTGGACTGGTCCCTGAATGAAGCCGGACAGACGTACTGTCAGTGGGACTCGATGGATCCGGTCGTTTGCAGCTCGCCTTTCACCGCGAACTTTGACGAAGATGGCTCTCATCACTTAAGCCTGTGGGCGATTGACACGGTTGGAAACCGCAGCGCAAAGACCATTTTGAACTGGTCTTCAGATCGCACGGCTCCGATGATCAGCTTCGGTTCGATCGAACCATCGGCTGCGACCTATCTGTCCGTCAATTCGGTGCGCGCAAGCCTGGTCTTAAGCGAAAGCTTGACCTGGTCCGCTTCTTTAAATGATCAAACCCTGCAAGGCGCGCAAAATCCGATCGATCTATCTGGCTTGAACGATGGCGAATACACATTGAGCGTTTCAGGATTCGATGCGGCCGGAAATCTGTCAAATGTGATCAGCCACTCGTTTGTCATCGACACACGTGCGCCGCAGATTTCGATCTCGGCTGATGGCGGAACTTTGATCAATCGCGATTCACGCACGCTGAGCTTCTCGTCGAATGAAGACGTGACTTATCAGTGCAGCTTGAATGGAGCGGGATTCGAAGCTTGCCAAAATCCGGATCAGATTTCGGGTCTGGCAGATGGCGATCACACGCTGATCGTGCGAGCCACCGACCGCGCTGGGAATCAAACCGTGATCTCGGATTCGTGGAAGGTCGACACCAAAGCGCCAAGCACTTTGTTGTCTGCAAACCAGGTCGAAAGTGCAATCACCTTCTCGATGAATTCGGACGAATCTCCGGTGACCTATCTGTGCTCGATGGATGGTAGCGTCGATCAAGCCTGCGAAAGTCCGGTGGCTTACACCGGTCTTGCAACAGGTTCGCACAGCTTCAAAGTGAAAGCGGTCGATGCGGCCGGTAACGTGGATGCGTCGGGTGCAAGTTACAACTTCACCGTTTACCCAGCGATCCAGACGACGATCACCGCAAGCAATCCGTCGGCTTCACTTGTCAGCACGCGCGCGATGAGCATCTCGTTTAGCGCCAACCAACCAGTTTCCGGATTTGTATGCTCGCGCGATGGTTTGGCTTTCGCGGCTTGCAGCTCACCCGTTTCGTACTCGGGATTGGCGGATGGCAACCACAGCTTCACCGTAAAAGCCGTGGATTTAAATGGCCAAACTGAAGCTACGGGCGCTTCGAAGACTTGGACCGTTGACGGCACCGCTCCGACGATCACAAGCTTTACGACCACTTCGAATTCGAACTCGATCACGGTGACTTGGTTCTTAAGCGAACCCGGAACGGCGAAAATCACTTACGGAGTTGGCTCGAACATGAACCAAGCAACTGTCGAGACAACGACCACGGCCACAAGCTACAGCATCAAGCTGACGGGCCTGTCTTCGAACACTTTGTATTCGATCCAGGTCTCAGGGAAAGATGCGGCCGGCAATACCTACACCGGAAACGTGCAGACCGCTCGCACCAGCCGATAAAAAATGGCTGGACTTTGATCGGGACGTCCTTTCTGAAAAAGGGCGTCCTCGACTTAGGAATCGGTCCGTAATTTCCGAAGAGAGATGCGCATGAGACTGCGCTTTGACTTCCTGATCTTGAGCTTTCTTTTCTCGCTTTCAGCGCCCGCCGTTGAAATTTTGGAAAGCTTTTCTTCCCGAGATCTTTTCGATGCCAGCGCCAGCACCGCGGTTTGGAATCAAGCGCTGGGAAAAATTCATCCCTCATTGCAAGCGGTTGATTACATGCCTTCCGCGACCCCGATCGATTTTTCCGTCGGCGATGGCTCACATGGCGCTTTTGAACCCGGCACCTATGCCCAGTTCAGCGTGAATGGCGACATCTCTGGCAACAAGATCCGCCTGGATCAATCGCGCTTTCCGATTTTAAAGGTCACAAGTTTTCATCTGGCAGCCGGTTGGGTTTTAGAACCGGTTGGCAATCTCCCCTTGCGTATCGAAAGTCTCACCACCGTTCGCGTTGAAGGCGAAATCTGGTGCCATGGCGGTGACGGCGGCGATGCCGCGGGTGCGACCCGTGGCGTGGGTGGTACCGCTCGCTGCGGTGGCGGCAATGGTGGTGATGGCGGCTCGACATCCGCAAATGGCGGCAACGGCACCAGCATCACGGGCACCATCGTAACCGGTGGTCAGGGCGGAAATTTCACCGGCGGGGCGGCCGTTGGTGGCGGCGGCGGTGGCGCATGGAATGGCAGCAATCCGCCCGCTCACGGCCCCAATCACACAGCTTCTGGTGGCACGAAAGGTGTTTCACAAGCAGACCCCACATTCACGACGATCGCAGGTGGCGCTGGCGGTGGCGGTGGCTCGGGCACGGCGGCCCATGCAGGTGGCGGCGGTGGCGCTGGCGGTGGCGCCGTGATCATTCGCGCAGTGGGTGATGTCAGCATTGGCACTTCCCCCACTTCGACGACGGGATACATTTATGCCAATGGCGGAAATGGCGGATCTTCGAACGCATCCGGAGGACCTGGCGGCGGAGGCGGTGGCGGCTCGGTCCAAATTCTTTCCGGCGGGACGATCAGCATCTTCAACACCGATACGGTCAACGAGACAAGCCAAGCTCTGAACGGAACAGGCGGCACCAATACCGATCCTTTGACCGGCGCGATCGGCGGCTTGGGACGCACCTGGCTTGCAAGTCAAACCTATTACCTGGTCGCCGGAAGTGCTGGCTACACACCGATTGAAGAAAGTCCGGTCCTTGGCGCCAACAACACGGTTCGCTTTGCGCCGACGGCTCAATCTGCCATCACAAAGGCCATCGATTTGCAAAGCACCCTGGCCAACATCGAAAGCCTGACCCTGTCGCCCACATCGGCTGATTTCCAAGTCGAAATGCGCGGCAGTTCGGACGAGTTCCAATCCGATGACACCGGATGGACCAGCCAGCTTTCACAGGTTGCAAACAAGCGCTTCGTGAAAATCAAATTCACCATCACCACGTCCACACCCTTTGCGCCGACCATGATCGATCAGGCGTCATTGCAGTTCACTCGTGGCGTGAAAAAAGATTTCGATTTCAAATCCACCGGCTGCGGTTTGATCGCGCCCAACCCAAAACCGCCCACAGGTCTGATGATGTTGGTTTTCGTGGGCCTTCTTTTGCTTCCGGCTTTTGTTTTGGCGCGTCTGCGCCGCCGTTCGGTCTAATTCCAGCCGAACAAATCAAAGTTCATCTGATATATGTCGGCGGGGTTCGCACTCTTGACGACGCTTTCGGTTTTCTTGATGAACTTTAAAAACTCTTCATGGATTTCGGCCCGCCCCTTTTCGTCACAAGAAAAAGCGACGCTAAAAACAAAGCGGTCCTCTAGCATTTGGGTCTGGATTTTTTGAATGGCATTGGTACGCTGAAAAATCTGGTACGGCAGATTCAGCGGCGAATCGGCCACCAGCTGCATGTGATCGCGCAAGATCTGGTACATATGAGCCTGCGCATTCCATTTGACGATCCCCAAAGACTCAAGACTTTTGATGGTGAGCTTCAAACGCTTTTCCGAGATGTGAAGTTTCGCGCAGATGAGCTTATGACTCTTGGCAAATGCCGGAATACTTAAGAATGTGTGCACCAAAGGCGCAATCGGATCGAGATAATACTGATTGTAATCTTCAAGCGTTAAGGGCTCGACGAATTCTGCCTTCAAGTGCCTTCGCGTATCGCGGTGATGCATCTGAATTTCGCTGATATTTTTATGCAGCTCTTTTCTTCGCGCCGGCACCACCGACCGCGACCACTCCATCAAGAGCATCATGTACTGGGTTTCTTCTTCATTGAGATGCAGATACTGACAAGTCAGATAGAGCTGATCAGAATTAAAATGGGCATCCTTCTTGATCACGCGCGTGATGTAGGGCTTTTGCACAGTGATGGCTTCCGCAAGACCCGAATAACTTAGTTTTGCGCTCGAGACCTTCCCCTCTTCAATTCGCTCGGCAATGGCATCTCGGTAATCTGAATGGCGGTATAGACTCATTCTCTTTCCTTTCGCTTAAACTCGAAGCTCGATCACGATCACACCCACGACCACGGCCCAAAAAGCCGCGCCAATTCCTAAAAAACTCATCCCCGAAGCCGCGATGACGAAAGTTAAAAAGGCGGCCTCGCGATGCTTCGGCAGTCCCAGCGAACGCTCGACGCCGGTCGCGACGGTCGTTAAAAGCGCGAAACCGGCGATGGCAGCGATCATCTCTTTTGGAAAAGCGGCGAAGAGCGAGGTCACCGCTCCGGCAAAAGCACCAACCACAAGATACACGACTCCGGACACGACCGCGGCGACGTAGCGTCGGCTTCGGTCCGGATGCGCATCCACGCCCATGGCGATCGCCGCCGTGATGGCGGCAAGATTGATCGCAAAGCCGCCAAAAAAAGAGGTGATGAGATTCATGATCCCCATGCCCTTTAACATCGGCGAAATGGGGGTTTCATATTGATGCGCCCGCATCACCGAAATCCCGGTCAGATTCTGCGAGGCCATGGTGACGATAAAAAGCGGCACGCCCAGACTTAAGATCGCGGCCCAGGAAAAGGCCGGTCGGTAAAAATGAAACTGAGTCAGCGAGAACTCGACATCCTGAAATTTTAAAAGCCCGAGAAAAAATGACAAAAGAAGACCGGCCAACAGAACCAAAAGCATGGTCATCTGCGACCAGAAGCGCTTCCCGATCAGGTAAGCGATCAGCATCCCACCGATCAAGACCGGCGCTTTTTCAAACGAGCGAAAAGCATCCAGACAAAAATGCAAAAGCACCCCGGCCAGCAGAGCCGAGGTCAGCGAAAGAGAAATCCGGCCCATCATTTTCTCAAACCAGCCAGTCACGCCGAACAACAGCACCAAAAAAGACGAAAAAAGAAAGGAGCCGATCGCCTCGGAAACCGAAAAGCCCTGCGCACTGGTCGCCAAAAGCACCGCCCCTGGCGTCGACCAAGCCATCAATACCGGGGTTCGGTAGCGAAGCGAGAAGTAAATCGTCAGAATCGCCATCCCCAGGCACAGCGAACCCAGCCAAGAGCCGGCCTCGGAGGCCGTGGCGCCAAAGGCTTGCGCCGCCTGGAAGACGATGACTGCCGAGCTGGTCATCCCGACCAACACCACAATCAGGCCCGCAATCGTGGCCGAGAGCGAAAAATCATCCTTGAATCTATCGAGAGCTTTCACTCTTTTTATTGTGTCAATCTCGTCTCTGCTTTGGAATCTGCTTTTGCCGGGTTAACAGCCTGCGAAAACATTGAAAAAATGAAGTCAAGTCCCAGAATAAGTTTGCCAATGGTGCCAAATTGGACTTTAAAGCTCTCGTTAAGAGGGGGGTCTCTAACATGTCATTTCAATCAGTTATTTCATCTTTGACAGTGACCGCGGTTCTTTTGACTGGCGTTGCTTGCAGCAAAAACACCGAAAACAAGCAGGTTTCCGCAAACCCGAATGCCGCCATCGTCAATGGCCGCCCGGTTGTGGCGACTGACGTTTTCGCAAAACACACTGTCGCTTTGGGCCCTAAAGAAGAGCCTCAGTGCACGGGCGTTGTGATCTCAGCTCACCACATCCTGACAGCAGGTCACTGTGCGGAAGCAATCGAAGGCGGCGTTGTCCTTTTCGGTTTGGATTACACATCTGCAACTGTCGAGACTCGCAAAATTTTGAAAATCAAATTGCACCCAAGCTACTGTGAATCTTGCATGAGCGGCGTCGGCCTCGGCACTCCGAACGACGTTTCGGTTGTTCTGTTCGAAGGCGACCTTCCAAAAGGTTTCGAGCCGATCACATTCGCTCCAAAAAGCTTGATCGTTAAAGGCGCACAGGTTCACTTGGCTGGTTACGGCGCAAATGAACACTATGATTACGAGCCCATCATGAAGGTCACTGAAGTTCCAGTGAACGAAGTTGGCGTTTCCGAGTTCAACACGGACGAGACAAAATCAGGCAGCTGCAACGGCGACTCTGGCGGCCCTGTGTTCATCGAATCAGAAGGTAAAACTCTGTTGGCAGGCATCACCAGCCGTGGCGACAACGCTTGCCGTAAGCTGGGCGTTTACACAATGCCTGTCTTCCACGAAAAGTTCATCATGGACTTCGTGAAGGAAACAACTCCAACAACCGCGGCCGAGCCCGTAGCGGCAAACACTGAACCTTCTGCGGCTCAATCACAAGTCACTCCGTAATTTTCTCAGAAAATCTGGAGAATGAACAAAAGCCTGTCGAAACCGACGGGCTTTTTGTTTTTTGGGGGCCTCTTGTTTGCGACAGGGTTCTGCGGCGGAGTTTGGCTGACCGCGCTTGGTGTCTTTGTTTTCTCTCGAGCTTTGTGGGCTTTCGCGTATCATGGAGTGTCTGCATCCATGCAATCGGGGCTCTGCCGCCCCGAAGCCCGAGCCAGGCGGCGCCGTTTAGCTGCGCCTCCGCGGGCGAACCCGCGATCGCTGGCCGTCCTACCTAGCCGGCGGCGACCAGCGATTCCAATGTTTGGGGAAAATTTCGGCTGAGCTTTGATTGAAGGTTCTTTCTATGGTTTCGGGGCAAAGGCCTTGGGGCGAGATGCTTCACCCAAAGGCCCTTCGTCCCGGGGGCTTCGCTCCGAGGCCAATAAACTGACACTTTCGCCAATTTGTTGGCCTCGGGGTGAAGGCCTCGGAGCGAAGGTCCTTCAAGTCAAAGAGGTCTTTCCCTCGACTCCGGTAAACCGGCGAAACCGACGGTTTACCGGAATCGAGAGAAGAACCCCTCAAATCCAAGCCAGATCTCCTCAAGCATTCGTATTTTGATTTCGTCCCCTCATTTGGACAAGACGGCCACGATGGCCGTCTTGCAGCCTTCACACGGACGGATGCACCGACAATTACACCAACCCACCGCTGTGACGACCACTCCTAACAAGAACAAAGCGAGGCTCGAGCACTCCCTGCAACAACCCCGCGGCCCACCACGCCTCCGAACTTCGACCGCAAAAGGTCTTCCTAAAATCCAAGGGCGAAGGTTGCGGTTTCTTGCTCGGCTCCGTCCAAGGACTTGAGAACGACGTTCACTTCCCAGTCGCCTGGCATCGTAAAATAGATCTTGTTCACTTGATACAAACCTGGCTGATCAAGTTTGGCAATTTTGGTGGGCGACGAGCCGTGACCCATGCTTGGCATGAACAGCACAACGCGGAAACTGTTTGCGATTTCCATAGCTTCGCCGTTTGGGTTCAGCCATTGGATTTGCATTTTAGATTCGGGACCCATCGCCGGACTGCCTTCGAGCCATGTCACCTGCGCCTTCAGGGCGGCTTTCGGGAAGTTCAAAATCGTAGCTGATGTTTGGGCCTGCGCCAGAATCGTCAGGAAGAGAGTTGCGACAAAAATCATCATCTTTTTCATGCAGAGAGTCTCGCTTTCTTGGAATGGGCCGAATATGCCACGAAGCTCAGGCCGCGAGTAGGATTTGCAGGCATGCGGCGCTTCAAGAGCTAGCCAAGCCTCGGAAGTGGGTTCAATATGCGGGCCTATGAAAAAGTGTCTCTTCATCTTCACGTTCTTGCTTGTTGTGGTTGTGATGGGTTCGATCTCGGCTTTGGCGGCAGTTCCGACAGTTCAGGGCGAAGACCTGCTGAGCGGAAAGAAAATTGAGCTCACCACCAAATCCAAAGGCACCGTTTTGGTTTTTCTCTCGGCTCGATGCCCTTGCTCGAATAGCCACCTCAAGATCGTCGATCAGTTGGCGAAAGACTTCCCCGACTTCCAGTTTGTGGGCGTGCATTCAAACATCGATGAAAAAAAAGAGATGGCACAAGAGTACTTTAAATCCGCAAGTCTCAGCTTTCCGATGATCGAAGATGATGGCTCGAAACTGGCCGATCAGTACCGGGCTTCGAAGACTCCGCATGTGTTTGTTTTAAATCCGGCGGGCGAAGTCGTTTACAAAGGCGGCGTCACAAACTCGGCCGATGCCCCCAGTGCCAATCGCCAGTACCTGAAAGAAGCCTTAACCGAAATCCAGGCCGGCAAAGCGGTGACCACGGCCGCAACCCGCAGCTTGGGATGCGTGATCTCTCGGGGCGGAAGTTATGTTTGGTAAGACCTGCCTGGCGCTATTGGCTTTCACCATTTTGGGCTGCACGAAGCCCGAATACTTAAATCGCGATATCAACCAGCTGCCATCGTTTGAAAAGACCGAAACGGCTTCGACTTTATCAAATTCAAATCTCAAGGTTTCCATTCGTTTTTTAAAAGTTCAAACCGAAGAGGAGACCGGAACTTTCGTTTTGAAGTTCTGGCGCCCCAATGCCGCCGATCAGTCCCCGGTTCTGCAAGACGTCCAAGGCGAAGTGAAAGTCCGTCTTTGGATGCCGTCCATGGGTCACGGAAGCTCGCCGGTGGTGGTGAGCAAAGCGGACGTGGGAACTTACAAAGTGGATGAGGTTTTCTTTTCGATGCCAGGTGACTGGGATATCGAAGTGACCGTCGTCAATGCCAATCAAGAAGTGATCGATGAAACGAAGATTCCTCTTCACTACTAGCTTTTATCTGGCCTTTGCGTCTGCATTTGCCTTCGGGCAAAATCTCTGGGCCAGTGCTTGCTGTGGCGGTGGGTTTTCCGGGCCATCGCTGATCACCGGCGATGATCGGGCGATGCTTTCTTCGTCTTACAGCCAGTCGGTGATCCGTGACGATGCCGAGGCCAGCGGTTATTGGCGAAGACGCAATGTCGCCGAAAATTTAGAGACGGTCACGATTCAAGCCTCGCATATTTTCTGGGACCGATGGCAGGCGGGGCTCAACATCCCGGCTGTTCGCCGCTCGCGCGCGGGTGAAATCTCCAGCGGTCTTGGCGACATCGCGGCGACTTTGGGATACGAGATTTTGCCGGATTGGGATTACCACCCGATCCGTCCCAAAGGGATTGGCTTTTTGCAGCTGGTGGCTCCAACCGGAAAATCGATTCAAGAATCGGATTCGACTCAGCAGCTGGATGCCCGCGGTCGTGGGTTTTGGGCGCTGGGATTGGGCGCGATTTTCACCAAAACATTTTCACGGTGGGACGCATTTTCGTCGACGGACCTGCACAAAAGCTTCGAAAAAAATTATGCAAGCTCGCAGGGCTCGGGCCGTCTCATTCCGGGATGGGGTGGATCTTTCGGTCTGGGCGGTGGGTTCAACTTTGGCGATTACCGTGTGGGAAGCTCTTTGACCTGGAACTATGAAGATGCGGTTGAAGTCCGCGGCGAACCTTCGTCAAAGGGTGCTCCACAAAGATTTGTAACCGCAGGGCTCTCTCTCTCGAAAAGCTTGAGTGACGAGTGGACCTTTCTGGGCCAGATTTCCGATCAACGGCTTTTCGGCGCGCCTCAAAATACGACACTGGGCCAGACTTTTCTCCTGCAGATTCAAAAGCGTTGGCTTCGCTAGACGGACTGTCGGTCCTTGCTTATTGAGTTTTAACAGGCAAACTCCGATACAGTTATCAATGGCCAGCACAAAACAACAAGGCATCGAAGCCATCGCCGATTCAAACATGACCGAGGTCGCAAAGGAATTTTTCTTTGAAGGCATGACCCTTCCCGTGTCGGTGTATTTGAAAATCAAAGTCGGCAGCTACCTGCTGATCGGAAAAAAAGGCGATAAGGCCAATTTTTCGAGCCTGCACTCGTTTCACAATCCGGATTCGCACGTGTTTGTTCGTAACAGCGAACACGCGGTTTTGATCGCAACCATGACGACCCTGACCGGCCGTGTGATGACTCAGAAAAATGTGCCGGAATCAGTGAAAGTGAAATTCTTAAGTGGCCTTGCCGGCGATGCGATGAACTCGTTGGTGGGTTCCGGCTTTTCTTCAGTCGCCAAAGTTCACAAAGTTTGCGAGCTCATGGATCAGATGAGTCGCAATATGTCGGCCTTCGACAAAATTATCGATGTCTTAAATCAGATGCCCACGGGCGAAGCCAAACATTCGATGACGACTTGTTTGATCGCCATGCTTTTGTGCGAAGAGATGCAGATCACACTGCCGCTGGCGCGCGAGAAAGTGGCCATGGGATCTTTGCTTCACGATGTGGGAATGAAGTTTGTCCCACCGGAAGTGATGCAAAAACCCCGTCACCTTTGGTCGCAGGATGATCTGGCGATGTACGAGGCCCACCCCATACGCGGGATCGAGATGCTTCGGGATATCAAAGACATTCCAAGCGATGTGCTTTTGATCGTCGCCGAACACCACGAAAATGCGCAAGGCACCGGCTTTCCGAAAAAGCTTCGCGATATCAAGGTCAGTCCTTTGGCGCGCGTCGTGGCTTTGGCCAATTACTTTGCCGGCCTTATTTTCACCGACCGTGCGGACGCCAAAGCTTACACCGCTGACGAAGCCGTCAAATACATCGAAGAGATCCTGGGGCAGCCTTTCAATAAGCAAGCCTTCTTGGCTTTAAAGAACATCATCAATAAAAAACATCTGGCCGATAAGTCCTAATCCCTATCAAACCATAGAGCATCGCAGAAAACTGGGATTTCCGTGACTGCCTGGTAGACAAGCCGGGTCTTGTGGATTTCAATTGTCATCTTGTGCCGAACCTTCGCCTTTACTTGCAGACTTTGATTCGCGTCGGGATTCCACTCCTGATTCTGACCATCTTGGGGACCTTGATGGATCAGTGGATCACAAGCTCTATGGAGGCCCTGCTGATGAGCCCCACCGGCGCGGGCAAGCTGATCTGGTTTTACGCGGCCCTTTCCATCTTGTGGGGGCTTTTCTTACCGCTGATTGAACTCGTGCTGATCATTTCGGTTTTGCAACCCCACCCGATTCTGGAGTTTTGGCGTCGCAGCTTTTCCTTGAGCCTGATCGAGCTGATGCGTGCTTGGGGAAAATCGATGATGTGGAGTTTTCTGTTCATCATCCCGGGCGTGGTGCGATTCGTTCAATATCTGTTTGTACCTTTCGTTGTTTGCCTCGATCCCCTGTATCAACTGGGTGAGCGCGATGCCTTAGCGCAGTCGCGCAAGCTGTCCCGGGGACGCATGGGACTTTTGTTTTTCTTTTTCTTTCTTTCAGCGATCGTGGTGCCGGCGCTTTTGACCGTGGTGGACGAGTGGCGTCCGTTTGTGACTCATCCGGTGTCGGCCTTCTTGATCTGCATTTTGCAGATGATCATCAATCTGACTTTCAGCTTTTGGCTTTGGAAAATCTATCAAAGGAGTGCGCAAGCATGAATCTGCTCTTTCAATGGAAAGATATTAAAAATCGCGGCCGGGGCCTGACGTTCGACGACGTTCTGATTGCGCCGGCAAAATCCGATGTGCGTTCTCGTCGCGATCCGCAGCTGACTTCGAAGCTCACCAAAAAGATTTCGATCGATATGCCGATCATCAGCGCCAACATGGACACCGTCACCGAATCGGAAATGGCGATCGCAATGAATTCACTGGGCGGAGCTGGGATCTTGCACCGCTTTGTCACCATCGAAGAGCAAGTCGCCTTCGTCGAAAAGGTCAAAGCCGCCGGCGCCAAGGTTTTATCAGCCAGCATCGGCGTGAACACCGATTTCAAAGAGCGTGCGACGGCCGTGATCAAGGCTGGCGTGAACGTGATGACGATCGATATCGCCCACGGACACTCGGCGGCGATGATGGACGTGATGAAATGGCTCAAGGACACTCATCCTTCGGTTGAGATCATCGCCGGAAATATGGCGATGCCGGAAGCGGCTCATGATTTGATCGAAGCCGGTGCAGATGCCATCAAGGTTGGGATTGGCCCCGGATCCATGTGCACGACCCGAATCATCACGGGTTGCGGAGTTCCGCAATTGACCGCCATCGCCTTGTGCGCCGAAATCGCCGCTGAACATGGTGTGCCGGTGATCGCCGATGGCGGGATCCGCACGTCAGGCGATATCATGAAAGCCTTCGCGGCGGGCGCGAGCACTGTGATGCTGGGATCGATGCTTTCGGGCACGATCGAAACCCCGGGCGTGATCCAAAACGGCCGCAAACAGTACCGAGGCATGGCTTCAAAATCCGCCCAGGTTTCATGGCGCGGAGGCATGCCCGAAGGCATGGCCCCTGAAGGTGAATCGACTTTCGTGAACGTGAAGGGCCATGTGAAGGACGTGATCCTGGAACTGGCCGGCGGCATCCGCAGCGGCATGAGCTACGTCAACGCCACCACCGTGGCCGAGATCCGCGAAAAAGCCCGTTTCATGGAAATGAGTCTAGCCGGAGCCAACGAATCCCGAGCCCACGGCAAAACCTAATCTAACGCACCCAACCGCCAGGTACGCCGTACCCTTTGCCGCATTGCGGCGCAAGGTACGGCGTACCCGGCGATGCTAGCTGGCATTCTTGTTGGAAACTGGACCATCACTCTTTTGACCTAGACCCAGAGCTCAGATACTCTGGATCTAACTTCAAGCCCCTCTGGAAGAGCCGTATCTGCGGAACTTCTAACAAGTGCTTTCAGTTGTTCAAATGATTCTTTAATCAGACTTCGATAAAACCCGTTCCACAAGAACGGGTTTTGTTTTTTTGGCTGCAAAGAATTTCAAATTCGTTTCACAATATTCGTATGGCAAAAATCGGAGTTTTCGATTCAGGTGTGGGCGGCTTAACGGTTCTTAAAGAACTCGCGACACAATTTCCGCAAGAGGAATTTTTATACCTCGGCGACACCGCAAGACTTCCCTATGGAACAAAATCCCCGGAAACAATTCGCCAGTACTCGGAGCAAATCTTAAATTTTCTCACCGCTCAAAAGGTCGAAGCATTGGTCATTGCCTGCAACACGGCCTCATCACAAGTACCCGAAAAAGAATGGAAATCACTCCCGGTCTTCAATGTCATCGAACCCGGTGCACAGTTCGCGCTGGAAACCAGCCAAAGCCGTCGCATTGGTGTCTTAGGAACACGCGCCTTGGTCGCAAGCCAGGCTTATCAGAAAGAGCTCTTAAAGCTCGAGCCCACAGCTCAAGTGTTCGCACAAAGCTGTCCGTTGTTTGTGCCGCTTGCGGAAGAAGGCTGGGTCGAAGATCCGATCACGAATCTCATCGCCTACCGCTACATTCAACCGCTGCTGGAGTCACAGATCGACACTTTGATTTTGGGATGCACGCATTACCCACTTTTGAAGCTTGCGATTCAGCGCGCTTGCGGGAATTCGATCGAACTTGTGGATTCCGGAAAAGCATTGGCCCGTCAGCTCGAGAAAACTTTCAATGAAGGACGCCTGACCCGCGCGACCGGCGAAGGCCGGATCCACTTGATGGCGACCGATTTTTCCGCTCACACCGAAGCTTTGGCGCAGCAGATCTTGTCGCCCTTAAAAGTTTCCGCCTTCGAAACCGTGCATCTTTAATTTTTAGACCAGAATTTCCCGCGGTGGTGGGAATAGATTGTAAGAGCTTGCCATCGAAGCCCCGTAAGCGCCGGTATCAGCTACCAAAAGCCAATCACCTTCTTGCACGCCTTGAAACTTGCGATCTTTTCCTAAAAAGTCCGAAGACTCGCAAACGGGTCCAACCACATCGGCCAAGAATTCTCGGCCATCACGTTTTTGCAAAGGCAAAATGCGATGAACCGCCTCGTACAAAGCCGGACGAATCAAGTGGTGCATCCCCGAATTGCAGATCAGAAAATTTCGCTCCGGCATTTCTTTGATATACTGCACTTGCGTCAGCAAAACCCCACTGCGCGCGACCAAAAAGCGGCCCGGCTCAAATTGAATCTGCGCCTCAAGGCCTGCCAGTTCTTCTTTCAGAACCTGGCAGTACTCGTCCAGCCATTTGCTATCGGTTGCCGCATCCAGGGCGTAATCAATGCCCACGCCACCGCCAACATCAAAGGATTGAACCGGATAACCTTGCGCTTTCCATTTCTCGAAAACCTGGCGCTGCAACCGAATGGCATCACGAACTGCCGAAAACTCCATCAATTGCGAACCGATATGCGAGCTGACCCCGCTTAATTGCAAGTGCGGATGCTCTTTTAAAATTTGATAACACTTTGCCAGCTGGGTTTCGTCCATGCCGAACTTGTTTTCGCGAAATCCCGTCGAGATGTAAGGATGAGTCTTCGCGTCCACGTCCGGATTGATACGAAATACGACGGCGACCTTTTTACCTGCAGGTGCGGAAATTTCACCGATACGACGAAGCTCAGAGGCGCACTCGATATTAAACTGACGAATGCCGGCGCGCAGACATTCTTGAATTTCGTTTCTGGATTTGGCCACGCCCGAGAAAATAATCTGATTGCCGTGAAAGCCGGCTTCCAAGGCTCGACGAAGTTCGCCACCGCTGACGATGTCGACGCCGATGTTTTGCGCTTTGAAGAGTTTTAAAATTTCCGGATGCGAGTTGGCTTTCATCGCATAGTGAAGCGAAAATCTTTGGGTCAAAACTTTTGCGATCTGAGACTGGAAGAGAAACAAGCGATCCTGCAAACCCTTGCGCGAATAGATATAGGCCGGCTCGTCCCCGTCCTTGGCAAAATTCGATAGACGCACACCATCGAGTTCCAATTCTCCAGCTGAATTGTAATCCAATTTTGACACAAGAAACCTTTTCTTCTAGCTTTGACCTATGATTTCGAACGCGACGCCTTTCACTTTCGGCCACAGCGCCCTCAACCTTCCGATCCCAGCCTATCGCTTTTCCAACGGTGGCGCAAAAGTTCTAATTCTCGGCGGAGTGCACGGTGATGAAATCGAGGGTGTCATCGCGGCTCACGGCCTGCTGGATCGTTTCAGCCAAAGCTTTGCTTACCACCTGGATCTCACACTGGTGCCGATGTTCAACATCGATGGCGTCCTGCACAGAACCCGAACCAACGCGAACGGTGTCGATCTCAACCGCAATCTGCCTACGAAAGACTGGTCGCCGGAAATCAAAACCCCGCGCTATCATCCAGGGCCTTTTGCCGGCAGCGAATCTGAAAATAAAGCATTAGCTCGGTTTCTGGAAAAAGAAAGCCCCCAGTTTTTGTTAAGCCTGCATTCGTGGCATCCGGTATTGAACGTCAACGGCGATTGCATGAAAGAAGCCGAAGCCTTGTCAAAATGGACCGGTTATCGCATCGATGCCGACATCGGCTATCCAACGCCCGGCTGCTTGGGGACTTATGCCGGACTTGAAAGACAGTCCCCGACTTTGACTTACGAAATTCAACGCGGGCAAGAGCCGCAGTCGATTTTAGAAATGCATGTTCCAGCAATTCTGGAAGCTTTGAAAGAAACTGAAAAACGAGGAGCGCGATCATGACAACTTTGCATGCCGATACGGTCGAAAAGATTTATCAAGAGATCACCTCGGGCGGAAAGACCATCGACGATTTGCATACCGATGAAATCGCGGCGGTCGAACAAACCATCGCGGCCCTTGATCAGGGTAAAATCCGCATCTGCGAAAAGGTCGTCGGCCGATACCAAACAAATCAGTGGATCAAAAAAGCGATCCTACTTTATTTCCGACTTAAAAAAATGCATCCAGTGAAAGCCGGCGATCTGGAATTTTTCGACAAAATTCCTTTGAAAAGCTGGTCGCCAGAAATGAATGTTCGTGTCGTTCCGCACGCCTTGGCCCGATACGGCTCGCATCTGGAACCCGGCGTGATCTTAATGCCTTCTTACACCAACATCGGCGCCTATGTCGGGAGCGGCACCATGGTCGACACCTGGGCGACCGTCGGAAGCTGCGCCCAGATCGGAAAGAACGTTCATCTCTCGGGCGGCGTCGGTATCGGTGGCGTTTTAGAACCTTTGCAAGCAAGCCCCGTCATCATCGAAGACAATTGCTTCTTGGGAAGCCGTGCGATCGTGGTTGAAGGCGTCATCGTCGAAGAAGGAGCTGTCCTTGGAGCCGGCGTGGTGCTGACCGCTAGCACGAAGATTTTGGACGTCACCGGATCAACAACACAGGTCCTGCAAGGCCGCGTGCCTTCAAACTCGGTCGTGATCCCGGGAACCATGCCGAAAAAATTCCCGGCCGGCGAGTACGGTGTGCCCTGCGCTTTGATTATCGGAAAACGCAAAGCCAGCACAGATCTCAAAACCAGCTTGAACGAGACTTTGCGCGATTATCAAGTGAGCGTGTAGAAATATTTTGGCGCTAATTCTTGGCCCGAAGCGCTTCCGAAGGCGAAAACTCGGCAGCGCGTTTGGCGCTGAAATAACTTCCCGTCATGGCGATCAACGAACCGATCAAGAAAATCAGAAACACGAACTGCCCGTCAAGATAAGCTGGGATCTGCGAGTCATAGTAAATGTCCGGCAGCACATTGAGCGGATGCTTTTCGATCCAGAAACTGACTCCGGATCCAAGCAAAAGCCCCGCCCCCAAACCAAGGCCCGCCAAGCAAAGACCAATCTGCATAAAAAGCTTCTGCACGCCCCAGCTTGAAAAACCCACGGCGCGCAAAATTCCGATTTCGCGGCGTTTTTGCGAGATCAAAAGCAAAAGCACCGACACCATCGAAAAGCTGGCGATCAAAGCGGCAAGGCTTAAAAACAAAGTGATCACGATTTTTTCCAAACGAAGTGCAAAGAACAGGGCCGAGTTTCTCTCTTTCCAGGTTTGCACTCGCACTTCAGGAAAGGCCGTCATTTCTGCTTTGTATTTTTCGGCGTTGGAAGCATCCGGCGTCCAGACTTCGATCCCCACCGTGCGGCTCTCGGAGTTTTGCAGGCGGCGCAAAGTGTGATCGCGCACGTAAAAGATATTCTGCGCGTCCACATCGGCCAGACTGGTCGAGATGATGCGCTTGACCTTCACCCGTTCGTATTTTGGCGTTTCACCTGGCGGCAGCAACAAGCCTTCGGGTGGAATCACCATGATCGAGTCACCTTCAAACACACCCAGGCTCACCGCCAAATCCACACCCATCAAAATTTCACCCGGGGCCAGCATCTCGGTTCGCAAAGGCGAAGCCTTGGTCCGGCTATCCAGTCGGTGCATTTCAATCAGCATGCGATCCAGACTTTCCTGCGTCAGGCCGCGCGCAATACCGCCGCGAAAGTGACCGTCCAATGTTCGCAAGATCACGTCTTGATTTTCAAAAACCTGCGAGCGCAGCTCGGGATGGGATTTCAATTTTGTCGTCAGTGGATGCGCATCTAGAAGAGCGGCCGATTTAACACCCGGGATTTCCACCGACAGATGCGGCTCGACCGCAACCGTGCGCTCTTGGATATTGCGATTCAAGGCGGTCATCACCGAGATGACCAAAACCAAAGAGCTGACCGACAACCCCAGGCCGATCACCGTCAGCCACGAGATCTTTTTCACCAAAGCTCCGGCCCGGCTTGAAAAGAGATACTTTTTAAAGAAATCCAAGAACATGGATTTGAGATTAGCTTATTTGCTCTCGCTCGGCATGCGTTTTTTCTTGGCGGCCGCCTCTTCTTCGCGGACCTCTTCGGCATTGCTCTTGACGAAGAAGGACTTCTGCATGGCTTTAATCAGCACCACGGCTTCGTCCAAGGCTTCAACCGCGCGACGGCTGGTTTGCGGCAGCTCCGGCGCGACTTCTTTTAAAGCCGGAATCACGACTTTAAACTCGTCCGTGAGCTCTGCCAGATTGCCGACAAGCTTCGTCATGTCTTTTGCCATCTGCGGCGCTTGGCGGTTCATTTCGGGGATGATTTGATTCAGCTCTCGGGTTGTGACCGCAAGCTCGCGCATCACGTTTCCGATATTGTCGTCTTTGGTGATTTGCTTGGAAAGCTTGATCACTTCGGTGGACATGCTGTTCAGATTTTTCACCAAAGGCTCGATGCGATCAAAGGCGTTGACCAAAGACTGCGTGCGATTTTTATCCAAAAACGCTTCGGCCAAGAATTTGAGATTGTCCATCATGCCGCTCATCGTTTTGAGATAAGTTCCCAGATCGCGACCGCTCATGATCGTCAGCAAATCCACGCTTTCCGCCGAAGTCATCGCCGCCAATGCCGGCAGTGCTTCCGCCTGCGCCGAGCCGACCGAGATATCCAGCACACGATCACCGATCACAAACGGACGGATCAATTGCGCCACCGAGTCGACTTTCACTTTGTCTTCAAATTTCGAAAGCACGTAAAATTTGACCTGCACCTGATTGTCCGAGGTCAGATCCACCGACGTCACACTTCCCGCTTTCAGACCTTGAATCTGCACGGTCGTGCCCGGGTGAATGCCATCGCCGGATGCAAAACTTGTGGTCCAATAAATCTTGTGATCAAACCAGCCCTGCTTCACCGCTACACTTAAAAGCGACAGCACAAAGCCCAGCACGCAGGCCGCAACAAAAAGACCGGCAACGCGTTCGTATTTATTGAACTTCACATGATTCATAAACTGACAGCCTTCTTTTCCCCGTCCATCACGTCTTGATAGATCATTCCGCAATCGATATAGATCTCTTTGTGCGAAAGGCAATTCATCAGCTGCTCGTCGAAAGAGCTGATAAAGACATGCTGAGCTTTGTCTTTCTTGCGCAAGTCTTGGATCAGATCAAAGTACTTTAAAATCTGATCTTGTCCCAAGCCCACGCTGGGATCATCCAAAAGCAGAACCTGCGGCTCCAGCATCAATGCCCGCAGCAAGCAGGTCATTTTTCTCACTCCACCTGGCACGGTGGACGGTTTTTGATTGGCAAATTTTTGGATGCCAAGAGTTCGCATGTACTCGGCCGCGCGGTCATTGGCCTGCGGAAGCGAACAAACTTTATGATACACAAGCGGCAAAGTCAGATTCTCCAGCAAAGTGCGATTGTGCAAAAGACCGCCGAAATCAAATCCGTAGCCGATGTTCATGCGGTAAGGAAGAAACTCCTCAAAAGACATGTCGGTCACGTTCACGTCGTTGATCAGAAATTTCCCTTTTTGCGGAGCCACAAGTCCCGCCATGATCTGAAGCAAAGACGAGCGCCCCGCCCCCGACGAGGCCTTCACCCAAACGATTTCATTGGTCGGAAAATCAAAGTCGACATGTTCGAACAATGGCTCTTGGCCTTCGTAAGCGAACGTAAGACCTTCAAATTTCAGGCTTTGGATTTTCATAAGACCCCCATTTTGACAAGCTGGCTGAGATAAAAAAGAGACGTCACCGCGACATTGAAAATCACGACGTAAATAATTGAATTGACCACCGCCTTGGTGGTGGCAACCGGAACTTCGGTCGGACTGCGCCCGACCGACAGCCCCTGATGGCAAGACACGACGAAAATGATCATGCCGCTAAAGGTGTTCTTCAGTAAAAAGAGCCACACATCTTCAAAAGCAAAAGCATTCGCTAGCGAGTCGAGATAAAAGCTGGTCGGCAGATCATGCAAAAGCTTCGTCACCACAAAGCCACCCAAAAGTGCGATCGCCGTGAAACAAAACGAAAGACAGATCACGCTGATCACGCCACCCACCAAACGTGGAAACACGATAAAGCTCAGCGGATTGATCCCCATGGTTTCCAAGGCTTCGATTTCACGGTTGGCGCGCATGTTTCCGACTTCACTGGCCACCGCCGTCCCCGAGCGCGCGATCACGACAAGTGCTGTCATGATGGGACCCAGTTCTCGCACGACAAAAGCGACCAGAATATTTCCGATTATTTCGGTGCCACCAAAAAGATGCAGGTTCGACGAGGATTGCAGAATGACGACTCCGCCACTAGCCAAAGCTAGAACCGTGATCAGCGGCAGAGCTTGAAAACCGGTGAAATAAATTTGCGCCGAGATCACCGAGACGATCGTGCGCATGCCTTGAGCTTGATCGCGCAAAGTCGCCCGCAGCGAAAGATACACCATCAAAAGCACACGTGTCGTGTACTCGAGATTGCTTGTAACTGTGCGACCCAAACGGTCAATAGAGGCCCAAACCATAAGGTTTTATCGGTGTTTAGGCCTGTGAAGTTGATTCAAGGAAGGGCTAGTTATCTCGAAAGAATCAGTAAGCCCAGACGCTGTAGAACAGGGATTTCACGACTTCGGTCGAGATCTCCCAAAAGGAACTCTCGGCGCGGCCCGGATTCACCGCGAAGGGATAGATCTGAACGCCGCTGGGGTAGCTGGCGTGAAAAGTTTGAAGGGCCCGGTACATATGAAAATTCGAGGTGACCAGCGCCACATCTCGACAGGATAAGGCTTCGATAATTGGCAGCGTTTGTTGAGCGTTTCCGAAGGTGGTGGTCGATCTGCGATCCAGCACCACGTCTTTTTCGCTGATGTCGCCGTAGAAAGACCAGAGCGGAAAAATATCTCGCAGCTGGGCATTGGCGTAAACACCGGAAATGATCAGCTTCTTCACCTGCCCGCGCGACAGCAAGTCCAAACCTTCGCGCACACGATTGGATCCACCGGTCAAGACCACAGCGCAGTCGGCATTGAGATCATCGGTCCAAGAGTTGATCGGTTGATTGGAAATGATTCGGTATTCACGAAAAAAGGCGACCGCGAAGACGATCGCCAAAATCAGAGCGATATAAAACGCCGGGCGCTGGGGCCAAGCGAGAGTGTCACTCAGCTTCACGGCTTAGATCACTTTGCAGCTAAGACTTCGATCTCGACGTTCACGCCTTTTGGCAATCCGGCAACAGCCACGGTCGAACGTGCCGGTGGTTGCTCAGAGAAAAAGCGTCCGTAGACTTCGTTGACACTTTGGAAGTCCGCCATGTTGGTCAGATAAATCGTGGTCTTGACCACGTTTTGAAATCCGACGCCGGCCGCTTTCAAAACCGCGTCGATGTTTTTCATCACCAGTTCGGCTTGCGCCTTTACGTCACCAGTTAAAACCTGGTTCGTCACCGGATCCAAAGGGATTTGGCCCGAGCAGAAAATCAGATTCCCGACTTCCATCGCTTGCGAGTAAGGACCGATCGGAGCTGGAGCCTCTTTTGTCAAAATCACTTTTTTCATTATCGACCTCGATTAGAAATAGAACACAATTCCGGCATTTAAAAACGAATCACCCAGCGTGCGGAAACGAGTTTTCTTCACGGTGGTGATCCCCATACCGGTTTCAAAGTTAAAACCCAATGAATCTAAGCCAGAAAGGAAAAATTCGCCACCGACAACCGCCGCCAGCTCGTAGCCCGAATCTTTGCTGCTGGCGATTTCTTGATTGACGATCGCCACCTGGCCACCGCCGAAGAAATTCATATTGTCTTCACGAAAAATGATGCGACGAAAGCCACCGGCCGCGGCGAATTTCGAATTGTTATCTTGAGTGTCCACCCCCAGCGATCCCAGAAAACTGTAATCGTTCGAAGGATAATAAAACACGGCCACACTCGGCAGGCTCATGGTCACCAAAGAGTCCCGGTAACCGACACCCAAACGGCTTGAAAGTTCTTTGGCTTGTGCCGCCGTGCTGACGGCCAAAGCTCCGATCAAAAGACTGAAGGCCAATACAAATCTCATGCTTTCCCATCCTTAACTTGAAAGATTGAACCTTTAGATTGAAACGAGACTTGCGGCCTGAGGCAAGCGAAAGGCTCTGACGGCAGCATGTCATGCCATCAAGATGGACAGAACCCGAAGATTCCATTAGCGTTGGAAGGTCTTCTTCGACGTGGGCCTGTAGCGCAGCTGGGAGCGCGCTTGCATGGCATGCAAGAGGTCGTCGGTTCAATCCCGATCAGGTCCACCATTTGCCGAAGATACCTCCAACAAACAAAGAATAAGCTTGGCTGTTAAACTTTTTGACATGGAAGAAATACGGGAAGTGACAATTCTCGAACGTCATATTGGATTTTATTTTATAAACCTTGCGCTTTTATACAAAAAAATCATTACAGACGAAAAATCCGAGAAGATATTCTATATTCCCGCAAGTGATAAACCCTAAAAAAAGGAAGAATTTATGAAAGCACTTGGTTTAATTGGAGCCCTAGTTTTAACTGGAATGTCGGCTTTGGCAGCGTCACCGAAAAGTTTCGTGGCATCCCCTCATTGCTCTTTTGTTGATAAAAATGGTGTGACGACCTCATTGTACGTTCAAGAATCTGGCAAAGCAAAAATTGGAAATGAAATAGTCATTTACGCGGGTGTTATCGATCAAACTTATTTGCGCGAACAAATCGTCGATATCCGCGGCAATCAATATGTAAGAATTTTTGAAACGGATTCGATGATCTTAACACTGACCCCCAATGCCTCGCAATCGATCTACAATCCTAACACCTCTTTAACTGGCGAAATCTACTTAAAAGTAAGTAAGCCGAACTTGAATCAAGTTACAAAAGACGTAGCTTGTGAATTTCCGTATTCCACCGGTGATTAAAATTGATGACTTTTTGAGCTTGCAGTTTCAGTTCAATATTGCAAACTGCAAGCTCTGAACTTCAGACTGATCATTAGCGACGAACACAGCGAAGGATCGTCAAAGTCTCTTTCGAGGTCGAATAGCTGGCACCCGTGCTCATGCGAAAGCCGTAAACCGAGGTTCCACTGTATTCGGTGGTCGTCCAGTATTCAATGGCCCACGGAGCAAAATTTCGGATTGCGGCCGAATTGTTATAGACCACTGCCATTTCCGCAGCCGCAGGCAAATACCAATCCGAGTATCCATTTTCAACCAAGCTTTCACAAGCGATCGCGGCCGAATAGGGCGCCCCCGCATCCCCGGCTGCCGCAAGCAGGGCCGAATTGGCTTTACCCGTCGTGCCGCTTCCGGTACCGACCGTAAAATTGAGAGGCACACCTTTGTTAAACGAAACAGTCGTTCGAACCCCCGTGCAACTGGTCCCATCCCATGTCTGTCCAAAATCGCAACGTGTGGTGAACATTTTCACGTTCCCATCCGGGCTGAGACCCGCATAAATCGTTCCGTCCGAACAAACAGTTCCGGGCGCAGGTGACAGCGTGCAGTCGCCACCGGCATTCGTCACACTCCACACCGTCGCACCGGACCCAATTGTCACCGTCGCCTGAAAAGTCGCACCACCGGCCACATCGGTCGTCAGACGCACCTGTAAATATTGATTATTGACGATCGCGGCTGGACTTCCCGTCCAACCTTGCACCACCGTCGCACAGGCGTTGTCGCTGCAAATTCGAAATTGCGGCGTCCCCTGACCCGAAATTGAAACCGGCACCGAACAATCGATTCCGGTGATTTGGATCACGTTGGAAAGATAAAGCGTCGAAGTCGTGGCATTCGCCTCGTTCGTAAATGAAAACACCGTCGGAGTCGCATCCGTGCAGCTAGCCGCTTGCACCAGATTCCAACTTGTACCATTGCAGAACTCCAGAACACTTGTCGCATTGTTATAGCGGATCGATCCTTTTGTTGCATTCGAACAAGTCGCACTGCTGTTGCCGACTTTCACATCACCCGCCACTTCGAGACTGGCCGCCGGAGTCGAAATCCCGACGCCCAATCTTTTGGCTGTGTTATCCCAAGCCAGATTGCTGTCACCGGCAAATGCGCTTGAACTGTTAAACTGAATCTGTCCCGAGGATCCACCTGGGGTGCCACCACCAGATCCAACGGTCTTGACGCCACCATCATAAAATTTCAGCTGATTGGCCGTCGAATCATACCAGATCTGGCCGACGGCCAAACCGCTTCCCGGATTGCCGGCCACACTGGGGATCAAAGCACTGCCGTTGGTCCCAGTTTGCACATAATTTGAAACCGGAACGCTGAGCAAAGATGTCAGTCTTGGAAAACTGGTTGTGGTGAAAATGCTTTCCAGATTGGCCTGCGAAAGCACGTTGCTGCCAAGAACATTGGTCTGCAGAAAGCTGGAAGGCGCATACCCCTGCAAGGTCTCGGCCCTTTCGGCAACCAAAGAGCCTGGAACCGAATCAATCGCCACATTCGGAGAAATCGTTCGCGTGACACCGTCACCCGCTGGCGTCATCTGCATGCGCACGTAGCGCTTGTCACCAATTGTCGGAGTGTAAGTGCAAGCCGCACCGTTCGAGACCAGCTTTCCACTGAGCGAGGCCACACGATTCGAAAACACCGAGCTCATCGCATTGTTTGAATCTCCTGCGGACCGTTTTCCAGACCCTGTGGCGGATCCCACCTGCAACGTGAAATAGCCATTGCTTGAAGTCGTATTCACCGACTGCGTCTCTTCGTACAGGATGCAATCTTGCGTCGGATTTAAAATTTGAATTTTGGTGGAAATGGTATCCAGCATGGGCGTCGTGGCCGCCGAATTGGAATAAGCACGCCCGTCAAAGGTAAAAGTCTGCGGAGTCTCTTGCAATGCCCAGACAAGGTCCGAGCCTCCCAAGGTGATCAACATCATAAACGTAAACAAAATTATAATGTGCATTGATACACCTCTCGGCGAAATCTTTCGTGAGCTAAAGAAATGTCCAAAGGATCTGGACTGACCACAAGTCCGATTCTGAAAATACAGAACCGGCCTTCATCATTTCCAGCGATCCGCCGAAATCTGACTTATGAAGAAAACTTATGTTTCTTTAATTTGCTATGGTTTGCTTTGGGTTCTGACCGGCTGTGGTTCTCAAATTGAAAATTTCGTTCGCGAAGCGGTGCCGAAGCGCGACCCCGCCACCGAAATCGGAACAACCATCGATTCCAGCATGAGCATCAAGCTCACGCCGGGAAAAATGAACGCGGCCGCCCCCGACATGGTCGTGCAAGGAACAATCACGGCGACAAATCAAACTTACTCGATGGGTCCTGATCATGCCGTCACTTTGACCTTGAGCCGCACCCGTGTGACCCCGCAGTAGATGAGAATCTTGATATGAAAGTAAAAAGAATCGTGACGAACTTTGAAACCAAACGGCCAGCTGCCGCCAAAAAATTTTACCACGAAATTTTGGGCCTTGAAGTCCTGATGGACATGGGATGGATCCAAACCTACGGATCCGAGACAAAGAAAATGAATCTGCAAATCAGCTTTATGTCAGAAGGCGGATCCGATACCGACGTTCCCGATATCTCGATCGAAGTCGACAACGTGGACGAAGCCTTCACGCGCATGAAGAAAGCGCGCTTCAAAATCGAATACCCGCTGACTGAAGAGCCATGGGGTGTGCGCCGCTTCTTTGTCCGTGACCCCTTCGGGAAATTGGTCAACATCCTGGAACACAGTTAAAAAAAAGAGGCCCCAGACAGGCCTCTTCCTTTTTCGCATAAATCAAAGAACGAAAATTTACTGCGCACCCGCTGAAGAGTTCGTCGAAGGCACACTTCGGTTCAACTGAATATCGCCACGCTTGACGTTCAAGCCTCGAGCCGCATACTCGACATTGACCGCACGGTACTCAGCGCGATCCCCCAGCAAACCCGCGCGTCTCGCGGCTTCGTCCGACATCGCTGTGCCAATGCGCTCGATTTTTGCCGTGTACTTTTGCCATTGTCCTGCGGATGCATCCGCGCTTTTTTCAAACGTCACCTGATTTTTATAAACAAGTCCGTCGGCTTTCACCGTATAGACGGTCATTCCCGGTCCGCCCGCAGCTTGAAAGCTCCAATCGATCACCGTTCCATCAAAACGAGCCAAATCAATCTGCGTCCGAATTTGGCTGTCGCCATTCTTTAAAGTAATGTTCATGTAATCTGGCTCACGCCCCAACCCAGGACGGATTTCAACTGACGAAAGAGGCTTATCAAATTGATGATTCAAGACGACTCGAGAATAATTTCTCACACGGTAATTCAGGCCCTGAATTTTCATCACAACAAATCCGTCACCGAATGTATATCGTGCCAGGCTGGCCGTTCGCACCGCCTCCCGATTTACAATCATTCCCAAGTCCAAACCATCATAGACGTGGACAGATTCTGGAGATTCCAACTTATTTCTTGGTATTTCAAATCCATCCGGAAGTTTTGGCAGCGCAAAGCCACCTTCGACCACACTCATGTCCGTATCTCTTCTGACATAGTTCACTTGGCCGGTCGAAAAACCATCTTTCGACTGTAGAACTGCAACCGATTTTTCGAAATGTCGCGGCTCCGTAACCCGGTAAACGGCGGGACCTTTGCTCATAAAATCTGCGGCCGTATCTTTCATTTCACGCCAGACGGCTGCTGCCTCTGCGGTCATTTGCGGCTGGCTCTTACGAGAAGCCTCGCTGGACAGAGGACTCGAAAATCTCCCGGCCTGGGCCGGCAAGTAAGAACCGATCACCAAAGCAACCGTTGGTAAAAACAAAGCGGACTTTTTCATTTGTTATCTCCCTTAAATAGATTCTTCTTCACGAAGAGAGTCCACTTCAAAGACAGGGCCGTGCGGCCCGTAAATAAACTGATTCTGATCAACCTCATACCAACAAGGTGCCAAGAATCGCCCCGTGACTGTCCAAAACATCAACACACAGAACACCCCTCCTATCCCCACACAGCCTCGTCTCAATCTGAGACATTCGAACCACCGTGGGAGTGCCCCGATGAGAAAATTTATGTAACAAAGCTAAAAAGCGAGGGTTCCGACGCTAGCGCTTTCCAACATAGTTCCTTTTCGCAATTGACATCTGCGGGTGTATTTTTAAAAATTTTGAAATGACAAAAAATATTGCAATTCTATCTCTGACAATTCTCTTCTCGACCGCAACCTTCGCCGCCGATTTCGTCGTCGCAAAAAACACAAAGTGCAAAGTTTTAAGCGAAGGCTTGGACGCCAAGACCGTCGTCAACTGGCATGGCGCCTGCAAAAATGGAATGGCGGATGGCTTGGGTGTCGCGCGATATTTAAAAGGCGCGAAAGTTGAATCCGTTTTCTACGGAACGATGAAAGCCGGAGCTTGGGATCAGGGTGTGCAAGACCTTCCGGATCAAGGTTACAAAGCCGGTCATTTTGAAAACAACAAGCTGGTGGAAGTGAAAGACGAAACCGGAATGGAAGCAAGAAACGCTTCGATCAAGGCCTTCGAAACGGCCTCGAAAGCCGCCCTTCAACTGAGCAAAGAGTTCGAAAAAGCCGGCAACAAAGCGTCGGCCAAGCACTACAAGGACGAATCCGAGAAGCTCGCTCAGCAGATGGATTAAGGATCGAGATTACTTCTGCTGCGATGATTTTTCTTGAACCGACTCGGCTGAAGAAACAGACGCTGGGCCACGCATGTTCTTTTGAATTGTGTCGGCCGTTTGCTGTTGCTCGCTCATCGCGGACTGGATGCCTTCATCCAGCTCTGCCGGAGTCAAATTTTGAAACAGCAACAGTGATACGATAATGGCCGCAACAATGGCAATAATGCTTGCTGTCTTCTTTTTCATGCACCCCTCCAATTTTCTGTCTATTGGTACTGTTCTCTATTATGGATCGTTTTATTCCGAGATAAAACAACTTCGTCATCACTGTCCCAGAATGGGACTTCTGGCCCTGCAAATTCTTCGAAATTCCCCCAAAAGCTTAAGACTTTTATCCAGATCTCAACCCTATTTTCCCGATTGCCGCCACAATTCGCCCCATGCTAGCTTCTAAGGCCTTAAAGGAAGCCGGATTTGGAATCAAAGCCTAAGAACCCCACGGTGCTGAAAGATTTTATCAAAGTGTTGCTGATGCCATTGCTCGTGAACAAAATGTTTATGATGTACTTTGGCCTGAATTATTCCAACTATCCAGGCGAAGGTTACGGCTACGGCTTGGCGGCAACCATCGTGATCTTGTTTGTCACTGTTGGCCGATTTATCTGGAAATACAAAGACGTCGAAGATCCCTAAAACTTACCGGGCGCCCGCCGTCTGCTGAACTTGCATTCCGCGAGCTGCAGTTCCGTCGACCACTGATGCGGATCTGTATTCAGTCCGGGTATTGGCCAAAAAAAGCCTCTTTCACGCGCAACCAAATTAGAAATTACTGTTTGCGAACGAGTGATCTTGGGACTTTTATCGGTTCCTTTAAATTCAACAAGGCTTTCGATCACTTTTCCTTCTGAAACCGAGTAGACTTTCATTTGCGCGCTTTGATTGGCGTTGGAAATCTGTCTTTTGAGATAAATAATTACGGCTCCATAATAAGCTTCGCCTTGTTTGTGCCTTGAACACCGCTTCTATTTCAGTTTTTCTAGACAAGCTGAACTCATCTCCCCAGAATAATGAAGAGATTTTTATTCGACTTTTCAAGGATGGACAATCGACCATGAAATTTGCGTTCACATCCCTGCTACTTTCTTTCAACTTCTCGTTTGCCGCCTCACCAAATTTTGGTACCGATTATGTGGATGTCAGCGAATATTCCGGAGTTGCAAGTGAAATCCGCTATGCAACCTCGAACAACTTCGTCGGCGAGAATCTGTATGGCGATTTCAATAAGCCTTACTTGCATCAGATTGCCGCCGAAAAATTGAAAGTGGCATCCGCAAACCTGCAGAAATCAAAACCCGGTTGGAAGCTTTTAATTTTCGATGCACTTCGTCCCCGCTCGATTCAAAAAAAGCTTTGGGATCATGTCAAAGGCACAAACAAATCTCCTTATGTGGCGAATCCGGACAAGGGATCTGTGCACAACTATGGATTTGCCGTTGATCTTTCCTTGCAAGATGAAAACGGCAAAGAGATCGACATGGGTACGGCCTTTGATAGCTTCGAAGCCCTAGCTCAACCAAAACTTGAAGATCAATTTTTAAAAGAAGGAAAACTCAAACCCGAGCAAATCGAAAATCGCAAAATTCTGCGAAAGGCGATGACTGATGCCGGCTTTATTCAACTTCCGATCGAGTGGTGGCACTTTGATGCCCTACCAGCCAAAGAATTGAAAAAAAATTATAAAATTGTCGAGTGATTCACGAAGGAGTTCTTATGCGAAATTTGTTGATTGGTTGCCTTTTACTTGCAAGTTCCACCGGTTTCGCCGCCGAACCTGCCTTGATTTCGATGGTGGCCTCAAATGCGGTCGACCAAGAACTTCCAATTGGAGTCTTTGAAGGAAAACCATTTCAAGCCTTGCCCGATGCGCGCTTTGTGAAACTGCATATGTACCCAGACAAACCAATGACGGGTGTCAGCTACATCGAAATCGAAGCTTGCAAGCAATGGGACAAGGTGAAAGCGGAAACCGTCACTCAGTTTGGCTTCTTGAACTTCGATGAATTGACAAGCAATGAACACGAGTATGATGATGGCCCGTTCTTACGCCTGAATGTCACCTCGCCAAAAATTTTGAAAGTCTCAGCGGTCGATTCGGGCGAAGCCCCGGTCGCAACGATCCCTGATATCGAATCTCTGACCATCAATTTCGGTCCTTTTAAAAATATCTGCATCCAATCTGTGAAATTCTTCGATACCAAAGGAAAGCAAATACCAGTTCAAGCTCCAATGGCAGCTTCGGGATCCGTCAAAGCTTCAAGCGTGCAAGCCCCAGCCCAAGCCTATGCCGCCGAGAACATGTTCGATTCGAAATTTGAAAATGCTTGGGCCACAGACAAAGTCAACAATGGCGCCGTTCTGACTTTCAAATTCGACAGCGTCACAAAAATCGAAAAATTGAAAATCTGGAATGGCTATCAGCGTTCGGTCACCCATTGTCAGCAAAACAGCCGTGTGAAATCTTTGGAAATCAAAGGCGATAACGGCTATAGCGCCACCATCCCCATCAAAGACAGCTTGGGATCGCAAGAGATCGTTTTGCCAAAGCCATTTTCAGGCCAAAATCTAACTGTCACCGTCAAGGACTCGGTCAAAGGCAAAAGCTATCAAGATCTTGCGATCACCGAGCTTCGCTTTTTTGATGGGAAAAACTGGTTTCTTCTGAATCCGATCTCTCATATCAAACAGATCAATCAAGAAATCCGCGAACAGTTCACCAAGGCGAAAATCGCCGAAATGCTCAATGACGAGTACACAAGCGACGTCATGGCCGAGACCAATCGTTGGTCTGTGCGCCTGCGCTCGGATGGCAGTATGTTCATTCAGGCCTATATCACAGAAGGAGAAGAAGGCGCTTCCTATTCAGCGCTTGGCAACTTCGAAGTCAAATCTGTTAGTACCGAATCGATTCAACTGCGTATCTTTGGGTTCTTGTACAAGAGCAACTTTGGCATGGACTGCAACGGCTGCGGCGTCGCCTGCAATTCACCAGACAAACAAGACGGAAGTTCAGAGAAGATCTTTCAGCAGACCATCACCTTAAAGCCCGTGATGAAGAAGGGAAAACTTGAATCTGTTGAAATCACGAACGATAGCAAGAAAGCAAAATTGAACTTTAAAAAAATCACCATCCAAAAACGTGGGGACATCTAATGCTGAAGGCTTTTCTTTGCAGTCTCTATTTACTTTCAAGTCTGATCTCTTTCGCGGTCGAGCCAACTGGCACTACTGAGAATTCGCCATTAACTATCCCCAGCGCCTCCACGACGAAAACTGGCACAAACGATTTGGCCACGACCGCAACTAACGATTCTCGAGTGAAGGTGCAGATCCTATGGGATTACAAAGAAATCCCGGATGGTATGAAAATTTATGAGATCAAAGGAAAGCAAATTCTGTGGAAAACAGAGGCCACGTCGGATCTGGCCAAGTTACCTTTTGAAAAAGAAATTGCCGATTCGACTTTGATTTTAAAACCAGGCCAAACCAAGAAATTTGCGCTGGGCTATAAGAATAACACCGATAAGCCCTTGTATTTCTTCGCGGCTCCCCATTCGGCAGAGCCGCCTGAAAATTCCTTGGGCTTCAAGTTCAAATGCCTGTGCATCAATCATGCTTATCATTTAAAGCCTGGCGAAACCTGGTATCGCATCGTTGAATTCAAGTTGTCGAAAGCCTTCACGGATAAACAATTGGGCGTGAAGCACATCCTGATCGGTATCAATCAAGGAAAGGCCGAAAAAATCAATTCAGCCCCGCCCGTCGATGCCGCCGGCCACCACGATATGTAAAAGCCAAGTATCATTATTCAAGCAGGCAACTCACACCTTCTTGCTTTGCCGCCAAGAAATTATGCGGCTGACAAAAAGCCCGAAGATTCTGGATGGAGTTCGTTCCACCAAGTGAGACAGGCATTTTGTGTTCCGTCTGCAAAAAGTGTCGGCTCGCGCATCTGAGTCCAGTCATGGGTGAAACAAACTGACACTGATTGCCAGCCTTCGCCAAAACCTGTCGCCTGACGGCAGCTGGAATGTATTTTTTGCGATTTGATCTTGATCCCACTGCCGACTGCAGGCAATCAACCAAAGACTTTGACCGCCGTAGCGGCGGTGACATGGTTTTATCCGTTTTGCGATCTTTCGAAGCTACTGCCGCCATTTTGTCTGAGGTCTTTTCGCCTCGACTTGCGGCTGTTACTTGTTCCTCAGTCTTCCTAACTTTTACCGTAGCGTTTCCAGTTTTTACCTGAACCTTTCCAGTTTCTATTTCGGCTTTTCCCAAACGCTTTCTTCGTTCTTGTTCGGCAAGTCGTAGCAGCAAGGATTCAAGCTTTTGATCGGGCACTTTATGCGAGCTCATCGCTAAAAGCTCTTGCACCTGTAGCCATTGCTCTTTGGTAAAATTCAGCATGACCGATACGCCGTCTTGGCTTGGATTGACCCAAGTTTTTGGTGTCGGGTCATAGCTTGAAAGCTCGGTTTGCAGTAAACGTTTGGTCTCAAATGTGTTTTTTGATTTTAGCTTTGCTAAGATCTGAGCTTTCTGAGGGGCTGAGATTTTCTGTTTCGTAGACTTTTCTTGTTGGTTGATCGCCGTTTGCGCAAGCGCCATCTGAGTCAGATTGATTTTTCCATCCTGAATCTCGGATCTGATTTCAGGTACTTGTTTTAAAAGCTTTGCGGAAGCAATCCGTCTTTGGGCGGAGCCTTCGGAATACCCAATACCCTGCGTAAGGTAATCAAACAGACTTGAAAAGCCAAGCTCGAGATAACTTTGGGTGATGGCAAAAGTTTGAATCAACAGCAAAATATCAAGCGTAATCTTGCGCTCAGTCTGAACCATGGCGCGAAGCTTATGGTCTAGCGTTTGTGCTGGCGTTGAGCTTTGCAGTGGCAAAGAAATTTGCGTTTGTGGAGATCCTTTTACCTCGAGAGAGTTTTGCGAACCTAGAGACATTTGTTTTTGCATTCGAAATCCTTTCCGTTTTCCTTCGGTCCATTTCGCCGAATGCATTTCAGTTCTTGAAATGTGAGATGGTCATATCACAGGTTTTAAAGATGTGGTTTTAGTAGGTCGCACGCATGATTCGAAAACGCGATCAGACGCGTAAATCTGCTCTATACGCCACGCAAATTTGTTTTTTGAAAATTCAAGTCCAACAATCGAATGCTGAAGCGTAACAGGCATTTGACGATGCCGAAATATGCGTCAAGGAAAATAAAAATACTCTGACTAATTTTTATTTTCTTATTCTGTGCGAAAAAATATTTCTAAATTTTGGAATTAGATTCGATTTGCAAGAACACAGCCCCTCAGACATCCCTAGTTAGAGTTGATCGCTAGCAAACAGTCCATTTTGATGCTGGACTCATGTGACCGCCGTAGCGGCGGTGATCACGGCTGAATCGAGATGAGCCTGCAGCAGCAAAAAATTGACGTTGCCGGAAACAAAGCCCAAACTCAAATCATGCCAAGCAAAGAAAGAGACTATATCGGTCAATGGTTCGAAATTTATCGCAGGCACCAAGAGCCCGCGGATATTTTGTTTGAAATCAAAACAAACCAAAAAACCGAGCAAATCTTTTTCCCACACGAAAAGGCCGATGGCGCCGGCGCTCTTTTCACCATCGCCGGGCAAAAAGGCTGGCAGATCCAAGTTCTGGTTCCGACCACCAAACCGCAGCCGATCTCACGCTGGATCTACTTTAGAAATGTCCTGCTGTTTTTGTATTGGACGCGACCCAGAAAAGAAAACATCTGGCCCTTTCAATTTCAAAAAGCGCAAACGCCCACAACCCAGCATGCCACACTTCACTTTTCGAAAGTAGAAACCCAGCAACTGAAGCGGGCGGCTCAATCACAAAATGTCTCGTGGAACAGCTTACTTTTTCGCAGCCTTCATCAGACCATCGCGGAAAGCTTTCACTTCGATGAAAAACCGAAATCTTGGTGGATCCCTGTGAATATGCGCCGCGAGCTTGGCTTGGATCCCAATGATCTGAACACCAAAAGAAATTATGTTTCAAATTTCACCATCGATGTGACCCACAAACAAAATCTACAAGACGTGCATCGAAAAATTTCGCAGTCTTTGAAACAAAAAAAGCATTGGGGAACTTGGTGGTGGCAAATGCTGGGAAAAGTACTTCCCGAATCGGCAGTTGAAAAGATCGCCATTCAGAATCTTTCCAACACTCATTATGTCGGAACCTTCACCAATTTGGGCGAATGGACCTGCAATCAAGAATCTCAGCTGGCATTTTTAGCGAACACTATTCTTTCACACCCGATCGGCGCTTCGGCGATTATTTGGAATGACAGCCTGAATTTAGGCCTTCGGCTTTACCCGACATTTCCAGTCGATCCCAACAAGCTGATCAAAGCCTGGGAAGCAAAAATCAAGGTCTACCTGCCGTGACCTTGCCTTGATCTTTGACTCGATAAAACTCTTCGTCGGTGTTTGGATGCAGGGTTCTAAAATACTGATCCCAACCCTTCCAATACAATCCAAAGTTCGAACGCGAATACTGATGATGCATATTATGATGAGTCGGCGTCGTCAGCCAGCTGCCCCACCATTTGGTGCGTGACTGGCGCGGAATCAAATCATAGCCCAAATGCCCCATCAAATTGCTAAAATCCGTTAGCAGTAAAAGCACAATCGCCGTCTCTAGACTCATCGAACAGAAATACACGAACGGAAAAAAATAAAGCAGATTCACAACCGCTTCCACGGGATGAAAAGAAAAAGACGCAAACGGAGTCGGATTCAAAGAGCGATGGTGAATCACGTGCACATTTTTATAGAACCAAGGCAAATGCAAAAAACGATGCGACCAGTAAAAGTAAGCATCATAAAAGACCGTGTAGACCAGAAATGCAATCGCTTCGTTCCAATACCCAAAGGATCCAAATCCCCAGTCAAGATGAAAATACCCAGCCTGCACGCCCAGATAAATCAACCAAAAGGCGAAAGCCTGAATCAAAATCGTCAGCATCGAATATTTGATTTCCAAAATCAATTGCGGCTTTTGGCGCTCGGGATTTTGAATTTTGAAATTGCGAAATCTTGCCGGCATCCATTTCCAAAACACAAAATACGGAAGCACAAAAAAGATCACAAACTTGATCAGCAAAAGCGCCAAAATCAAAAAAAGGATCGATAAGGATGTGTTCATCTTGTGATTTCATTCTGACTGATTCGCATCGTTGCCGCCAGTGATGAAATTGGCAGCATCCTTATGCTTCAATCATTTGCAATTCGACAGATTTTGAGAGTTCTTTCAGCAAAACTAGACCTTTCTCGGATTGTTCTTGCACATTCCCCTAAAGCAAAGCTTAATAATTCCATATGGAACCATTTCAAAAACTCGGAATATTTTTAAAAGAAGCTCGTGTCGAGCTAGGACTTAGTCAAAAAGATATCGCTGAAAAAGTCGGTATCCACACCCAGTACGTGTCGAACTACGAACGCGGACTGTGCGCACCGCCGTCGCACTCTTTCGGAGCGATCTTAAAGCTCTTGAAAGTGAAGAAAGAAGACGTGGTCGACGTGATGCTCGAAGATTCGCGCCGCGAAATCGAAGCTCGCGTTTATAAAAATAGAAAATCGGCTTAAGATCTCAATTCCAAGATCAAGGCCGTCCCTTTCTCTAGAGACATTCGGCCTTGATCATTCGAATCAAACTCACAACATTTTTTTCTTTCTGGCGCGATGGCTTCACGACTAAAAAAATCCGTCGCTCCACTTTCTTCATCCCTTTTGGCAGATCTCTTTCCACCAGTTTAAAATCTTCTGACATCGAGACGTTCTGCGCACGCGCCACAAAATCCGGAACAAAAATCGCAGCCACCCCCGAGCGCACCAGCGCTAAGCCCGACTCCATCAGGTCAACACGGTATTTCACATGACGTGGAAATTCGTGTTCGGGCCATCCATCCAATCCTTTGGCCGAAGAAGGCATCCCCACCGACGGGATCAGGGGCGCCACAAACGGAAGCTCGGACAGTTCCGTCTTTTTAAAAAAACCTTTGCGATGGTAAATCCCCATGCTGACTTTCCCTAAATGCAAAAGCTCCACATCGCGGGTCGGCACCGGTTCATATGTGATGGCCGCATCGATCACCCCATCAGCCACCGCTTTTTCCAAGGTCCCGCCCGAAAGATCGTGAATCTGTAGCGGGCTTTCCGGAAAGTACTGGCCCCACTTGGAGCCCAGCAAATGCGTGCTAAAGGATTCGAAAGATCCAACGCGAAAATGCGCACCCACCTCGGTCGCAGGGGTCAGGATCTGCTTTTCCAAATCCAAAAGCGCCTGCGCCTTGTTGACAAATTCCTTCCCGGCTTCGGTGATCACGATGCCGCGACCGTCTTGCTCGAGCAGCTGGATGCCGATCTCTTCTTGCAACACCTTTAAAGATTTGGAAAGCGCACTGTGGGAAAGAAAAAGCAGCTCGGCCGCTTTTCGCAGATTCTTGGTTTCGTACACGACGCAAAATTGTCGAAGTCTATTGGTTTCCATAAGGAACCAGTTATTGAATACAATTCGATTTTATTCAACGTCATTTCGGTCTAAATCCAAATGCATGAAAAAGACTCCTTCCAATTTCGGAAGGAAACAATAAACAAGGAGAAACCAAAATGAAAACCCAGATCTTACGGATCCTGATCGCCGCAAGCCTACCCATCACAAGCTTTGCACGACCACAGACTCAACCTGATAAAGATATACGGATCGATATTCCCCAAACCTTTGCAACCTTCTTCACGCGTTCACCGGGAACACCCGAAGGCTGCTATGCCTTTCACTTCCTTGCACCAGACACGGCGCTTTACATATTTAGCCTGAAAAGATTCATGAACGCCTTGGACGTGCGATCCTCTTATTTCTATCAAGCACCCCAGCAAGTTCCCTCCGAAAGCTACAGATTCAAGATCACTCGCCAGTATCCGGCCGAGGCCAACGTTTCCTTTCCGGATCTTGACGTAGGCAGCACCGATCCAAGAGTGGTCAACATTCATACTCTTCATACTCAAGGACAAGAAGGTCTGACACTGCAAGAAACAGCCATGCTCGCAAACCTGGGACAAGCTAGCAAGATCACATTCAACCACTACGCCCAGTGCCCGACGACGCCATGAAAACATTCATCTTTAAACTGATACTGCTGGCCGTAACTTTCCTGAGCTCGATTTCGTTCGCGGAAACTTATGTGATCGAAAAAAACTGCGACATTCGGATCAAGAACAACGACGAAAGCTCCTGCTCTTGCGCCGAAGGCCTGGCAAAACGAGAGGCAGATCAGCTCTGCCAATCTCTCAGCCCAGACATGCGGGTACAGGTTCTCCAAATACATGCCAATGAATGCAATCAATGGGCAAATATCGTCTTAAGCTATTACAAAGCGACCTACACCTGTGCCTGGTAAGTCGCCCCCTTCTCTCAACCAAAGCCGCACAGATTGACAAACATCGCGCGGCTTTCCTAACATCATCTGATGAAAACAATCTTCGCATTGATCATTTTTCTTCCTGCAGTCGCCTTCACCCAGCCCCCGCGCAAGCCTTCGGCGACCGAGTGCGCGGCTGACATCAGCCAATACACCGAAGCGGGATTGAAAAAGCGAAAATCCATCTTTGATCCCAAAGGGAAAAACACCGCTCAGGTTTTACCTTCGAAATTGATGGATGTTCATTTTCAGGACGAAGCTCTTTTAAAAGACGGAACCAAAGTGACTTATGTTGTTGGCGGCTGCGCTCATTATGATTATGGTTTCACCTTTCAAGGCCCAAAAATTGCCAAGGTCGCAGACAACCAGAAGATTGCTCGCGCCGAAAAGCTTTTAAAAAATCTCGAGCTGCTTGAAAACGGGGAACAGAGCCAGCTGCTGGGCGCACTGAAGGACGCCAAAGCGCAAAAGCCGGCCAACCTTGATCCGCAAACTGAAATCAATCTCCCCTGCGGCGATGCCAATTGCACTTTGCAAGATCAAGGAGACCAGAAAGTTTCGATCTCCTATGACTTTGCGCTGTGATGAATTTAGCCGCCGCCCCCGCCGCCATCTCCACCGCCCCCGTCCCCGGCGTCGCCCGCATCTGACGAAGAGTCCGAGCTCGCATCCGAAGAATTTGACGATGACGAGTCACCTGCCGAATCTCCACCACCACCACTCGAGCTAAAAGAGCTATTCGCGCCGGACTCGGCAGAGGGCTCGGCATTTGAAGCCAGCTCTGTCGTGTTCATCACATCATTTAAAATCCCAAGCTCTTGGGCTGCATCCAAAGCATCCATAACGAAAGCGATTGTCGCCACCCGATCCGCCGACGAAGGATGGGTCTCCGATGCGGGCTCATTTAAACTTGCAAAATAACCCGAGATCTCCGGCGTGTCCGCCGCATTTTCTAACATCCAGGCGGCGATCCCGGCGTAAACATCCGAGGCGATCTCATCCCCTTGCATGATGCCTGAAAACACCTCGGATGAAATCAAACCATTTTCATGCAAGGACTGCGCAAGATCACCGATCTCGCCCACATGCCCAAGATCCACATGTCCCACTTCGTGCATGATAATTTGCGCAAGCCCCACCGCCGACATTTCATTCGCAAGCTCGGTACCGATGTAGATTTGGTTGTCCGCCGCATAAGCTTCACTGGTGCCCTCTAGAAAATGGATCGGCGGCAAATCAATGCCCATTTGCTCGGCCACGTAATCCGCGTAATAAAGCGCTTGCTGCAAAACCCCTTGGTTGTTCGGGGATTTCCCATTGGCCGCTCCGGCTCCGATGGCAAGCAAAATGGCGACCGCGAACAATCGAAAAAAGATTTTCTCCATAGCCACCTACCGGGTTGGCCCGATCACGCTGAGCGAGTATTTGTAAGGGCCTTTGATACCGCAATCATCGATTAAACGAAGCTGCATTCCACCGCTCATGGCCATCATCTGTCCACCGTGATAAAAGTTCTTAAGCCCCATCAACCCGAATTGCTCGCGCCCATCAACTGTGCCCATCCAAGATAAAAGCGCCACCTGGGGAATGCATTTGCGGCCTTCCAAAGGTGGAGCTTCGCTTTCGACGATGACAGTTCCAGAGTAAACCAACCCACCCGCATTGGCCGGCACCCACAAGATCTGACTTTGGGGGGCATCGCTCGACACCGTCAATTCGCCCATCTTCACATGAAGATCCAAATGGTTTCGCGTCGACGAAAAATATCTCGAATCAATCTGTTCGATCACCGTGTACTCGAGATCGTAGCCGCAACTTTTCACCAATCGCAGCTGGGAGACGGGGCCTGCAACCCGGGCCATCGCACCGTAAGTGACGTTGACCATTCCCACGCGCCCTTTCGGCGGGCCATAAATGGGCTGGATATTTTTCGATTTATTTGCGGGTTTCGTGATCTCGTCCATGTTTGTCACTTTCATTTCGGACCCGAACTCAATGCGCACAGTTGGCGTACAGCCATTCTTCTTCGGAAGCTCGGTGCGCAAGAAAACCCAAATTTGCTTGGGGACCAGCAAACCGCCTTCGACCCCGGAACTGTAACCAGTGGTAAAAACCTCAGAGACAGGGGTTGTATTTGAAAGCTTCACATGGCCCAGCAGCCGAAGCTGCCGAAACGGAAGACTGTCTGAAAAGACCGACGGACTTAAAGCTAATCCTAAAATAATGACGGCAAACGCCTTGAACATGGATCCTCCTTGAATACATGAACATGAAAGGTCTATTTACCAGCTTTGATCGGAAAAATCTCGACCCAGAGTTCATTCTAAAAAACGACGCCGTTCCTTTGAAATTGTTGCAGGATTGCGCAAGTGTTTCTGTCAAGGAATTCGACAGCCAGCGTTCAGCATTCGTCCGAACGGTTTTTTTATCGCTTGGTTTCCGCTCTTAAGTTTCCTACAATCACTAGGAATCACGGAGGATTCATGAGAATCGCCTGCACCCTGACTTTGAGCATTTTGTTTTCTCTTTTCACCTATGGCGAAGACGGCCAAAGTCTCAGCTGGAAATGCGAGCAAGATCATCGCTCCACGGGCGGCGCTTTTGAGTCCGTGCAGCTCGTCCCGAACGGACTTTTACATCAATTGCTTTTCACCTACATCCCTGCCGATCCCGGTCTTCCGACGATTGAAAATCTGGAACTGGTTTCGAATCTGCACTGCCGGTTTTACCTGGGCACACCCGAACTGGTTCAGTGCGTGTCGACTAATTTCAAACGCTATGTCGAAACCGTCGAAGGCGATTCTTGGACCGTGAACATTCAATCCGATCTTTTGCTTTGGCCAAAAGCCTACCAAAATCAAAAAACCGATGGCGCCGAGCAGTTCACGGTGGATCCCACCCAAGGCTTCTGCGGATTTGTTTCGTCGGCCCCCGAGGGCAAATAGAATCTAATTTCGCGTCAAATCAATCGACAGAAATTTCAAAATCCCGGATCAGATTGAAACGGCATTGAAATCTCCTTCAGTCGAATCCCAGTTTTCCCGATGAAGGTCTTGACGAAGGAGACCACACCGATGAAGACATCGATTCTTTCACTTATGATCACAGCTTTGGTAATGAGCTTCGGCTTTGGCGCGCAAGCAAAATCTAAGGGCTACACGGCGGCCAGCCAATACATGCAGGCCAACCACGGCGGCAAGTCGCATAAAAAGAGCGGCAACAAAAAGAAAGTCGCTAGCAATAAAAAGCAAAAGCGTGAAGTGGCCAGCGAAAAGAAGCACAAGAAATCAAAGTCCAAGTCTAAAAAGAAAAAACAGCACCACTAATTCGCTAGTTTGAGTTAGTGCTGAGCCACCGGCTCAACCACGGGTTGTTGGCTGAGAATCAAATACTCTCGAAGTTTTTTTCCATCTTCGAGAATTTGATTCTTGGTCGAATCCACATCCCAGTTCGGCGTGAATTGAATATAGTTCTGCATCTCGGTGATTTTATTCAAAATCCAATCCGAACGATGATCCAAATGATCGCGCAGATACAAAAGCTCGCGGTTCCATTCGCGCATGCAATCACCATAATCCTGTTCGTGAACACCATCAGCTTCTTTCAAAAAGAAATCAATCAGGGCCAGATCGTTCTTCGGTTCGTGCACATACAGCAGTCTCATACAGCCAGTCCTCCTGCCTTCGAGCATCGCCCCGTTACCAAGAATCAGTCAAAAGCAAGACCACAAATCTGCCAATCGTCAGCTATTCATCCCAGTTGACTTTGCCACGACCGGCTTTAATTTCACCGCGATTTCTTTTCTCGTCGCGACGCTTGCGCTGCGACGAGCGCGTGGGTTTGGTGGCTTTTCTTTTCTTCGGCACAAAGAAAGCGCGATCAATCAGCTCATCCAGCTTTTCAAGCACCTTTTTGCGATTGGACTCTTGATCGCGGTACTCGTCACTGCGCAAGATCAGATCGCCATCGCTGGTTGTGCGCAGCTTGCTGAGCAAAATCTGTTTCTCCTCTTCGGAAAAACAGACGGTTGCCTGCACATTCCAGCGCAGCAAGCAGGCCGAGTTCGTTTTATTCACATGCTGCCCGCCCGGACCGCGACTGCGAGTGTACTCGAGCTCGAGTTCAAATTGAATTTTCGGTACGTATTTCAAAGACCCTTCACCCTGTAAATGACTCCAGCATGATCATCCGAAACCAAAAGGGATCCGTCAAAGTACTCTTGCACATCCACGGGGCGCCCCCATGGTTTTCCGTTCTGCAGCCAACCTTCGATCCAGATTTCGTATTTGCCGGCCTTTCCGCCGACCACTTTCATGCGACCGATGCGGTAACCCAAAGGTGAGCTGCGATTCCAGGATCCGTGCTCGGCGACGAAAATCGTGTCTTTCACAAATCTCATCCCCAGCGCCGCCACATGGGCGCCCAATAAAGCCTGCGGGGCAGTAAATTCCGAGCAAGATTTTTTGTTTTTATTGAATTCAGGATCCTGAATGTCTTTTCCGTGACAGTAAGGATATCCGAAATGCTCGCCTTTTTTCGAGATCTTGTTGATCTCATCCGGGGGCACATCGTCGCCCAGCATGTCGCGGCCATTGTCGGTGAACCACATCACTTTGTCCGCCGGATTCCAGTCAAAGCCGACCGTATTGCGCACCCCCTGCGCCACCTCTTCTTTTTCTTTGCCGTCCACATTGATGCGAAAAATGCGGCCGTACTCGGTACCGGTTTCGCAGATATTGCAGTTCGCACCCACCGGCACGTACAACCATCCATCCGGACCGAAGCGCATAAATTTCCAACCATGATGCTTATCGCTTGGGAACTTTTGCGGAAGCTCTTCGGCTTTCAGCTCGGACCTTTTTCGCTCGTTCACCTTCGCGATTTTGATGATGCGCGGAATTTCACCCACAAACAGATCGCCTTTTCGGTAGGCGACGCCGTTCGGACTGTTCAGACCATCCAAGATCACTTCCACGCGGTCGGCCTTGCCATCCAGGTCCTGATCCCAAACGCGGTAAACTTTGTCTTCGCGGGTGCCGACAAAAACCTGACCCTTTTCACCCAAGGCCATCGATCGCGCATCCGGGACGACGGCAAAAACCGAAACCTGTACACCTTCCGGAAGTTTCAGTTTTTCCAGTGGCAGCTTGGGGTCTTTTTGATCGACCAAAGGAAAGTCCGAAGACCCACCGGTGATGCGATCCAAAGGCAGCCCCAAGGTATCCGCCTGCAAAGCCTTCTGACGAGCTTTGCTTGCAAACGCCAAGGCCGGGATTAAACACAGGATCGAGATGGAAAGAGAAAGTTGCTTCATCATGAGACAAAGCTTGCCACAAGCTTTGATCAGAGAGAAAATTCTTATATGGCGCATCTCGCATTTTTGCTCGAGAAATATGGCGAATCACACCAAAATCCCAAGAATCAGAAGATTCACAAGATCTGTGTGCCGCTCATCGAGTGGAGCTTGCTGGGAATGCTTTACGCGCTTCCGCGCCCCGATTTTTTAGGCTCCCTGACCTGGGCGCATTTGATGATCGCTTTCGCGCTTGGTTATTACTTGCGTTTCAAGAACTGGAAAGTGATGGCCGCAAGTCTGATCCTGCTTTTGCCATTTTGGATTTACATCAGCTTTCATCCAAACCACGTGATGGAAACTTCGATCACCGTGTTTGTCTTGGCTTGGATCGGGCAATTCTACGGCCACAAAATCGAAGGCAAAAAGCCCAGCTTCTTTGAAGATCTGGCTTTTCTTTTGATCGGACCTTTATGGGTGGTCGAGGCCATCTTACGTCCGCGCGGAAAAACCTTGGCTTAGGCAAATTTCACATTTTATCATAAGCTCCTGCTGATATTTCGGAGACCTTATGAAAGACCTTAAAGCTCGCGCCCAAATTTGGGAAAAGAATCTCGTCGATTTCACCTTGCAAGCCAAATCTCGCGGCTGGGATATCGATGATCTGCAAAAAGCAAAAGCCATCAGCGACAAGGAAATCAAAACCCTCGAAAAAAAACTGAAACAAAAACTCCCTGACTCTATCCGCGATCTTTTATCGCTTTCAAAAGAGTGGAAATTTGCTTGGAGCGTTCCGAAGGGCGACCCGCTTCCGAAAAACATCCACGAATTCTATTCGGGTGGCATCCGCGAAGTGGTCTGGAGTGCGGACATCATCGATTGGGCTCACCAAAGCTTTTCCGCTTGGCCGCACAGCCAACAAAAAAAATGGCAGGGGCATTTTCCAATTTATCATTTGAATAATGGCGATGTCCTGACTTTGAATTTGAACGAGTCCGATCCTCAAAAACAAAGCCTGCATTACTTCAGTCACGAAGATGAATCCTATCAAGGCCATCAAATCGCCGCGAATCTTTTCCAGTTCTTGGACCGCTGGAGCGAAATGGGGTGTGCGGGTTCGGTGTACTGGCAATGGGTGAACTGGCTGCAGCCAATCGCCAAGTCCAAAACCAAATACGAATTGGATCCTAAGGCGGAGAGCTGCCAAAAGTTTCTGGCCTGGTTCCATGAAAAACCGAAAGCCGGAAAAGCCAACACCCGTCCGAAACTGATCGACGCGAAATCCAAAGCCGATATCGATCTCTTAAAGGCAGCCAGCGACGGTACAAAGAAAGAAGTGCTGCAAGCGTTAAAAGACGGCGCGCAAATCGATGCCTCTGATAACGACAACTGGCAAAACGAATTTAAAAGCGCCATCGTCTTTGCCGCCATTCGTGGAAATCTTGAAATTCTGGAAACTCTGAAAGAAAAAGGCGCAAGCCTTTCCGGCTTTCGCCCACCACTGACCGAAGCCATGCTGGACGCCAGCCCCGAAGCTTTGATCTGGATGATGAAAAACGGAGCCCAGCTCAATTCTTGGGAGCCCGAAGATCCGCACGCCATCGATCGCCTTTTCTACCGTTACCGAAACCGCTCCGAATCAGATCCTGCAAAGCAAATCAGCGAAGATGAGTTCCTGAACCTGCTTGAAACTTATCTCAAATCCGGCGGCAGCCCCGAAGCGCGCACCCAAGAGGGCAGACTGCCCGAGCCATTGGTCACACCACTGATGCAAGCAAGCATCAAGGCCATGGCTTTGTTATTGAAATACAAAGCCGACGTCACCATCACCGATCACGAAGGCCGCAATGCTTTATTCTTTGTCGGCAGCAGCGAAAAAATCCAAATGCTGACCAAAGCGGGCCTGGATCTGAACGCACTTTCAACACCAAAAGACAATCCCGAAGCCGCCCACACGCCCTTGATGGCGCTGCTCAAGGACCTGTATGACGAGCCGCCCGTGAAACAAACCCAAGCCTTTTTAGATTCGGGCGCCGATCCCAAAGTCAAGGATCCCATGGGTCGAGACGCCTGGTGGTACGTGCGAAATATCGAAAACGCCAAACAAATCGAAAAAGTGCATCCGCTGAAACCCAGCACTTTGAAATCCGGTGACACCATCGTTCTAAACTTATTCAACAGCCAAAGCGCGATTTATCAAAGCCAAATTCCTTTGCTCGAATTTTTCGCCAAAAAGAAGGTCGATCTCAATGCCAAAGACAAATCCGACGAGACGGTCCTGCACAAGCTGGCACCAACCGTCTCTTCGGACGAAGATCTTGAGGTGTTCAAAGCTTTGATTGATTTGGGTGCGGATCCAAAACTGAAAAACAAAAAAGGCAAAACGGCGAAGGATCTTTTAAAGAAAAAATTCGCTGCGAAGGTTTAACCACCTGATGGCAATTTTCAAGCGCAATCCCGCCTTCTAATGACAAGCGACCTTAAGGATATTCAGAGCAGAAATCAAAAACTGCGGCATTTTATCTTTTGTCTCTTCGCGATTGCCATACTGAAGAATCAGTTTGCTTTCGATTTGCTCGCAGGCCGTTTGACTTTTAAGCCCTTCCGCCAGTTCCGCCATCGTCTCTTTCAAGCCCGCCCATTCGATCTGAGCACGACTTTCAAGCTTCTCTTTTTCCAAAATGCGTTCGATAGAAGTCGATGCTTCATCGATCAGCTTCACTTTATCTGCTAGGCTCTCTGCTTTTTTTAGCTTTTGCGCCAAGTCCTTTTCAAAGGAAGATATCTGTGGCAGAACCTTTTCTTTGGCGAATCCCGACTCCGGAACGAAAGAAAAAACTAAAAGCGACATTAGAATAATTTGGAAAGCTGCTTGGATCCGCATGAAAGCCCCTGTTCTAAAGCTTCGATTCGACTGACATAGCGTTTTGCCAGTGGCAGATAGTTCGCCACAACCCGACGCCGATCTTCAGTCTCTTTCGGACCAACTGGATAGTTTTTTGAAACGTACTCAAGAAAACTTCCTTCAAGAGTTTGATCCAACTTAAAATCCGCGGCTTTCAGGTTTTTCCCACGCTCTTTCACATACTGTCGCAGCACCAGCATAATATTTCCCGGAGACGCATTGAAACTCAGAAGCTCGCAGGCTTGAATCAAAGCTTCCGTATCTAAATCAGCCGGAAGCTTATCTTTTACGGATTTAATCCCGGCCCGAATCACTTGAGAGTTCGTGTCATATAAAATCGCCGCATAAATCAAATTCTTCAAAGGGTTATCCGGCGGTTGAATCGCAGCACATCGAACACTGGTCTCACTGGGAAGTGGCTCCATAGCTGGCACGACCGCCGAGCAATTCGGAGATTTTTTGGCTCGTTCTTTATAGCTCTGGAAATAGAGTTTATTGATCGCATCGATAGTTGGTCCCGTTAGCTGAGAAATACCCGCATCCAGCGCTCTTCCCAAGGCATTGATATGAAGACCGGACTCGATCGAAAGATTCACAAACAGCTGCTGCGGAGGAACCTTAAAGCAATCTGTCGCCGCGATAAATGCATTGGCCACATGTTTATGGTATTTTTCCGAGATGCAAGCCCGATCGATGCGCTTTTTCGGACTGGGAAATGCATTCTTCGAAGGACAATTGATAAACAAGGGACCCGATGGGAAACCTTTTTGCGCATGCAAAATACATTTCGAAGAAAAACCTGTCACATTCTTGGGAACGACTTGACTCTTCACTTCCGGAATCAATTTTTCCAAGTAATCATTCTCGGCCGTGCAGGTCTCATACATGGAAACCGGTGCTTGCGCCGAATCTGCCTCGCAATTGCAGGACTGCGGCTTTACGGTTCGATCCATAACTTTTGAAGCTTCTTGAACCGATTTCTCGGCATCGGACAACTCGACGGCAAATGCCACAGTTTGAATGGCGACCGCGATGACGAATGAAAGAAACAAACGACTCTTCATAGTCTACTATTTTCCACTTTTCTCTTTTTTGACCGAATTTTTCGCTGCAGATTTTGTCCTGCCCTTTACTGAATCCGGAGTGCGCTCGCCATTTGCGATCCGCATTTTTTCGATCAGATTGCAAACTTCACGCGTCGTAATCACACGCGGCTGGGCTGTATCCAAGTCTGCCGCCCATTCCAAAGCCCCTACAAAATTGTGCTTGTCTTGATTTACCTCGGAATTCTTCAAGTAGTAAAAAAGCTTCTTTGCGAGCCCTGGTATTCGATCCTTTGGCGGTTGAGAAATTTCGAAATACAAATACGAATAGAGGTATTCGCGGTTGAATTTTTCAAAATCAAAAGGTTTGATGTTATTGATATCGGCAGCTTCGACCGAATAAGGCCATCGCACAGCCGTGCAGTTCATGGCGGCCTGCGCAGCTCCGGTCCCACAAAACAAAATCAGCAATAGAAAAATTCGCACTATTTGCATGAGTTCGCTCCAATTTCGATCGCATACCGTCCATCGGTATCGAATTTTCGATAAATCACCTTATCGCTATATTCGCTTAACTGCTTGGCAATGATTTTCGAAGGAATATAAACGCGTTGAATGCATTTATTTTCTTTCAATAAATTTTCAATATGCTCGGCCGTTTTACCGGGGCAGTATGGGTACTTATCCTGTTTTTCGGTTTCCGACTTTGGATCGGCAGCCGCAACTGGTTGCGCCGACGACAAATCGCCAATGTAATGACTTGGAAAAAAGAAATCCTGCCCCGATATAATATTACCAATGGGCATCATGGGATCGCTTTCATAAGCTTCTTTTATAAGTTCTTTTGAAAAATGCCTATAGCCATCCATCCGCACATAGTTTTTCGCTTGAATGCAATTGTATTTGTCCAATTGACTATTGGATGATGTCAGACCCATTCTGGCGTGACAGAAATTCGCAAATCCCGTCAGCTCTGAAGAGTACTTTTCAAGCTTTTCATCCGGTGCACTCGATATGGCATTAAAAAAGCGGCCAATTGGCTGCAAGGAAAGATTAAACATCCTATACACATACTGAGTCGTAGTACCATTAAAAGAAACATACGCTCCACTGATGGGCAGTGCAGTCGACTTCCCCCCGTTTGCGGCCATATCGGCATTGTATTTGTCCACCAATGCCTTTTGACTCTTATTCGCAATTTCAACTTGTTTATTCATTCTCGTCTGACATTCGGCTATACTTTCACGAATTTCGCTTGGACTGAGCTTCTGCTTGTCATTTGGATCTGGAGTATAAGTCGAAAAGTCATATCGACCTCCGTATCGAAGCTTTCCAGTCATCATTTCCTGTATCTCTTTGAAGCTTGGCTTCTTTTTGAATTCAAGCTTCGATGCATTTTCTAAAGCTTGTTCGATTCCCTCAGAGATATAGCAGTTCACAAATTCAGTGTTCAAAGAATTAAGGCAACCCTGAGAATTTATCTTAATATAATTCAAACTCTGCACCAGCTCTGAATAGGGATTTGCGGGTCCGCTCATCTCTTCATCAGAAAGTCCGAGCTGCTTTTTCATCGTGCTTAGAATTTTCGTCGCGCCATTATATTCGCTCTTCGCCTTTGCCTGAAGCTCACTTAAACTTGCAATCTGCCGACGCCCCATAAGAACGCCCGATTTCGAACCGGATTTCGCGGCCATCTCAGTTTCCGGAACTTTATAGCCACAAGTTGCATCTTCCTCTTCAAAAGTTGCGGTGCCGCCTGCATTTTCACTTGCCGTGATTGGTTTTAGATAAAGAACACCCTTTTCTTTATCTTCAGATACCGTCATGTTTGCGGAGGCTTTTTGAATTGCCTGCATACATGCAGCATCCGCTTTTGAAGATGAGCACTTTTGAACTTCATCCATTCTCACTGTTTTAACTGCCTCTAAACTTTGATTTTGCACCCATCCAGTTTGTCCCTTTTCACCTTGCACCAAAGTCCAGATATTGGATTTACAATCAAAAGCACGACTGACCTCAGTGTACCCCTGGCCTTTCTCCAAAACCCCAGATGGCGCCCCATAGACCATCGATCGCGCCTCGCTTGAAGCACTCACGCCATTTTGCGACTCGCATTGAAGAGGAGAATTGGCCAAAGCAAGATTCCGCGAAACAGTATCGATCTTGACCAGATTCTTTTTAATAGGCTGAGCTTGCACCTTCGCCTTATCGCCTTTGTCTACATCTGCAGCTTTCATTGTCTGGGGTACCTGAGGCACAATGCTAGCAACAACCGGTTTTTGAGGTGTCGCGGCGCCAGCCGTGACCGAAATTTCCGCTTTGTATTTCTCAACAAACAGACCAAAATAATTCACCCTTGGCATTCGATTTTCAGCTTTGGCGCGTTTGGCTTTTTCTTCGGATTTTCCCAAATTGTACAAAGTCGTCAAAACCCCCGGGTCTTTCGAAATGTCAATTCCCTGTTCTTTATAGTCATCTTGTACTTTTCGAAGAATACTTCCCACCATGCGAATCGCCCCGGCGGGGTCGACAATTTCTTTCACAATTTCGTCTTGGGATCTTGGACTTCGACCTTCGATTTTTGCCATATGCCTTTCGGCTTCCATCGCAGGCTCAATGTTGATCTGCCCAAGGCCAAATGAAAAAGATTTTCCAGCAATATTCGTTATACCAAGCTTGCTGGCCAAAAGGGTTTGAATCCCATCCTTGACCCCGACATTGAGCGAATTCTCAGCGATAATAGCACCCGCAATCGCGACAGGATCCACCCCAGCTTTCTGAGCCGTTTCCTTCATGACTTTTTGCATATCAGGATCTTTGAGAATTAATAATGTTTCCGGTTTTGGCTTAAACCAAATTCCGTCTGAAGACTTCAGCTTTCGACAATATTCATCGTACTTGCAAACGTCTGCAAACTTGTCATCCCAATTGCCGGCGGAAAACGACGCGATCGATATGATTAAAAGCGAAATCAGAGACTTCATGTCGTCTCTTTCGGAAATTCATCTGCCAAAATAAACGTCCAGTTACCCAGACTGGCCTAACGCCCATCCGCTCCCTGCGTTTGCCCGGTGGCACGAGTCGGTACCGCTGACTGCCCCGGACTTTTTACCATATTTTCACCCTTGGCAAAGACCCACTCCAACGTCTCTTTGTAATCGATCATCCGCAGTGGTGTTCCGTGCTTTCCACCTTCATAGACTTCCATGCGCACCGGATAATTCGCGTCGAGCTTTTTGATTTCATCAAATTGCTCCACGAACTCTTTGATCGGAACCACGGGGTCTTTACTGCCATGAGAGATCACGATCGGCAATTTGGCTTTGTAAGCTTCGGATTCCTTAAAGTTACCGTGCGTTCCTGCTCCACCCGTAAAGATCAAGCCCGAAAGGCTCTGAGCTGTCTCTTTATTGTTTGCCATATTCCAGCAGGTGCTAGCGCCAGCAGATCCGCAGACCATGGCGATTTTGGCATTGGGCGAATTCTTTTTGATATGACGGACAAGCTCGATCATATCCTGCGGAGTCGACGTCGGAAGCTCTACTGAAGGGCTGTAATAAACCCCACCATTTCGAGTCGCTAAACTTTTGAGACGATTAAAATTTCCACCAAATCGAAGATCCGCGACACCCAGGTTTTTATCACCGCCAGAGCCATGAATAAAAATGACGGCGAACTTTGCATCTTTTGGATTGCCAACTTCGAATGTATCAATCTCCCCTTTTGCATACTTGATTATGATATCCCGCTGTTGCTTGACGGCATCCATATCCAATCTTTCGGGCCGCGCTTCTGAACCGGGCTTTTCTTTGGTGTCACGTCCATTTACGTCTTCCATTTCATCCCAGCGATAACGAACATAAGCGCCTTTTTCCCGAGATTCCAAAATGGTGCGACGTTTATTGCTAAAGTAGCCATCCTTATAATCGCTTAAGGTCAGCGCAATGGCAGCTTGTCCAGCGAACCAAATACCCACCGACAGGATCACCTTTTTTGACATAAACCCTCCCTCATGGACTCTCTATTTAGATCATAGACCAAGTTTCCATCAGAGAAGATAAATTCCCTTTGCTAAGGCACTCCCCCTTACGAAGATCGAGGCTAGGTTTCTGTTTTAAGGCTCCGTTTCATTTCACCACCGACAAAATACTTCAAAAACCAGTGCACCAAAACTGGTGACGCGATCAAAGCCCACATGATCATCAAAGGCGCCGGGATTTCCTCGGTCATATAATTCAGATACAGCGGCACACTGTGAACCACCGCCGCCGCCAAGATCAGCTTGCGGGGGATGTTGTGCCGGGAAACTTGATCCGCATATTCGGGGATCGTCTCTTCGCGAAGGCGAGACCAATACTTGTACTCGCCCTTTCCCGGCAGAAGATGCAGAAAACGTCCGGCGTGCGCGACTCCCCAAAAAATTGAAAGCTGAATCGAAAAGTTCTGCAGCAGGTACTCCCACCACTGAAGCTCCGATTTCGTATTCCAAATATGATTCACGAATGAAAGCTGGTAAAAGCTGACGAAACAAAAAATCAAACTGAACAAAAGCGAAAGAGAAAATCGCTTCTTTTCAGAAAGCTCGCGCGAAGAAAAACATTCGATCAGAAGCAGAACCAAAAATGGAAGGCTTAACACCAACAAAAAAACCGGGAATTTTCCACCCACCAGCGACAGCACATACAAAAACGTCAGATACGAAAGCGCAAGCTCCCCTTCATGAACCTTTGGCAGTGCCTTCTTCGAAAAGAAAAGCAAAATCAAAATCGCCCCACCAAACAAGGTCATAAAAGAAAAGCTCGCGGGTTCCTGGCTTCGCCAAGCGATAAACGCCCCAAATACCAAAGCCCCGCCGGTCAGCGAAAGAAATTCTTTCCAAGTCAACCGCCGCAGCCAAGCCACCCACGAAAAAACCAGCAGCACCGAAATCAACGGCAAAATATCGATCCAGCTTCCGGGCACAGACTTTAACCTTTGTACGGAAATGAAACCGACATATCTTTCAGGTCCACACCGTCCTTATAGGTCGCGCGAAAACTGACGCCGTCTTTATTCCAGTCATCCCACCAGACTTCGCCATCGTCGATTTCCGTGTGATCCGGCTTTCCACAAACGGCCAAAGCCTCTTCACGGTTGCGGAACGACTTGCCGAAAAATGGAGCAGGCCCAGTATAAGCTTCATGCTTTGAACTTTTGGTCGCGTAATAAAAAATGCAGGCCAAAACAAATGGCCCCGGTCCGCGCGGCTGCTTTTGATAGTCGTTTTGGAAACTTTCAGGAGAGTTAAAAGCAAGATCCACCCCTTGCTGACTGAAATAAACGAAATCCGAACCCAGCTCGCTGAGCTTGGACTTTGAAAGCTTATCGACCGTGCCACCATGTTCTTTCACGGCGGCCAGTAAAGCTTGATCTTGATCTGTCAGTCCCAAAAGCTCGTGCATATTTTCAAGTTTCATCTTGCCTCCCCTATTTCTTCAGCATCGGAACGGAAACGGAAATCGAATGGATTTCCGGGCCACGGTAATACACGCGCACCTGAAAGCCTTCAAACTTCCACTGATCCCAATCAATCTCGCCGTCATCTTCTTCTGTTTTTTCTGGTTTGCCATACAAACGAAGTGCATCTTCGCGGCTTTGAATGGATTCTTTCGCAAAAGGCGCAGGCCCTTGGTACGGATCGACATCATCACTTCCGGTGGGACGATAAAACATGCCGGTCAAAACGACGGGTCCACTTCCTTTCGGCTCGCCCCGGGTCACGGTGAAACGCGCCCTTGGAGAAAAAGAAAGCTCAAGCCCTTCTGCTTTTAAAAAGAGAAAATCCTGGCCGGTTTCACTGAGTTCTGACTTCGAAAGGTCTTCAACCGAAACGCCATATGATTTCACAGCCGAAACCAAATCCGCATCGGTCGTGGTCCACCCCAACAGCTCATAAAATTTTTCAAGTTTCACTCTTGTCTCCCCAAGAAAGTGAAACTCAATGCTACTTCAGCCGACATCGTGATGGCCAATAAAAATGAATATTTTCTTGCCGCGAACGACGGTGCGAAATCAAGATTCCATTGCCCGATCGCAGCTCGTTCCTACTGACAAGAGTATGTCGAAGAGGCCTTCAGGCTCGCCTGCTTGAAGTTCACGGTAAAGTGGGCCGGGATCGTCGCCGCACTCGGGATTCCGCTTGTGACAGACAAGGAAAACTCGACGTCTTTGGTGTCCACAGAATAGCTGATGCCGCCAGTACGGACTTGAACTTGGGCTTCAGTGACTTCTTGCTGGCCACCCTTCTCAAAGGCCATCAAAGTCTTGCCTTCTTGAGAGCAGATCGCGATCGAGTCAAAAGTTCCCGCCGCCAGCTCTTGATCGCCAGCTTCTGGAGTGGATTTGCAACTTCTTACAGTTTGGGAATCCAAAGGACAAGTGGCCGCCATGGCAAAAGTGGATAGAGCCATCATGGATACAAAAAATATTGCTTTCATAAATTTCTCCTATTTGATTTGGATGTGGCAAGTTTCGTCAACGACGGTCTTGTAATCAAAAAAGCCTTTTTCCTGAACGATTGTTTGCACAGTTTTGATGACACCGTTTTCTGTTTTATTCACTTTCAGAGTCGTGCGCTCATCCTTGGAGTATTGCTCTTCAGCTTGATGTACGGAAATGGCGACCGTATTTTCACCTTCAGTGGACAGGCTTTCCAGGTTGTAGCCAAAGCCGACTTGGAATTTTCCCATGCGCTTAAAATCTACATTTCCTTGCGAATCCATCACGAAAATGACCGTGCTAAAACTGTAACTGTCTGCCGCCAATTGTGCTTTGCAAGACTTGTTATCCTGGGTTTTCCCATAAAGAGTCAGGTCTTTTTGCCCGGGTGGGATGAGGTCTTGCAATTCACTGGGAATACTCGCGAACGCACTGACACCGATAGAAAGAAGGACCGTGATGGCTAAAATATTTTTCATTTTATAACTCACTTTATTTATTTAAAAGCGTGACGAAATTTTGGTTTGATTCTGCTTGAGGACCGCGCCAAAGAGTGATGGCTTCAATCTGAGAACCATCAGGAAAGTTACAAAGATTTATCATTTGATTCGTGAGCAGAGCTTTCGCATCTTCACTTTGACCGCCGACGTATTTGCAATACTCTTTCGCTTGATGGGCCGAGCCGAATTGTTTCGCTTCAGGATGACTCAGAAACACTTGAATCGCCTGCTGTTGTTCTTGGATTTTCACTTCACGATATAAGGTCCATGTCTCGATCATCGCCTGCCCCACAGCGCAGAGACTGGATTGATTGCCGTTCTGATCTTCGATCACTAAATCTTTTCCGCCCACTTGCTGACAAGTGATCGCTGCCGGATTTCCTGGACCGACAGTTCCAGAGCCCCCAACGCCAAATGCCAGGGTTGCCGCAAAAGTAATTATTGACAGCAGAAAGACAGATTTCATATGAGTTCTCCAAACTAGGTACGCGACAATGCAAGGCGCAATATACATGATATTAAAAGCTAAAACAGAGTTTTATTGTCAAAAGAACTCTAATTCTGTGACAAAAAGTCAATATTAGTATGAATATCTTCCAGAAGAGTTTTTACACGGACATTCTCAAAGAGCACATTCGCGAACAGAGCCACACCAGAGGCTATCAATCCCGACTGGCGGAAGCGGCTGGCGTTCATACTTCTTACATTTCCCGAGTCCTGAAGGAGCAAGTTCATTTGACTCCGGATCAGGCGGCGCTGTTGTGCGCTTTTTGGAAATACAATTCAGATGAAACCGATTACTTTTTGACCCTGGTTCACCATGCTCGCGCAAGCTCAAAAGAGCTCAAGACCGTACTCAAAAGACAGGTCATGGAGCTTAAGAAAAAACACGATGACATGACTCATCGGTATGTCGACGCTCAAATCATTCAAAACTCCAATCAGGAGCTTTACTACTCGGCCTGGTATTACAGTGCGATTCACTTTCTGGTTATGATTCCGAATTATCAAACGGTCGAAGCGGTCGCACGCCGATTGCAGCTTCCCGAGCCGCACGTCATCAGCACACTGAACACGTTAAAGACTTTGGGTCTCGTGACCCAAGACGGAAAGAAGTGGAAAACCAACGCTTCAAATATTCATATGAGCAACAGCTCTTTATGGGCTTCGGTTTACCATTCAAGTTATCGGCAAAGAACAGCCTTTAAAATTCATGAGCGCACGGAATCTGACATGCACTATACGGGCCTTCACCCGATGAGCGAAAAAGACTTTCTTGAAGTGAAAGCTCTTCTTCAGGACACGATGGAAAAGGTTCGCTCTGTAGCCCTGCCTTCACCCGAAGAAGAATTGTACTGCATCAGCTTAGACTGGTTTAAAATGTGAGAAGGAAATATTTCCGAAACCCAATTTCTCTGAAACTACCAACAATTAAAAGAGAAGAACCAGAAGAACCAGAAGAACCAAAAATTGGGGTGACCGACGGGGCTTGAACCCGCGACCCTGGGAATCACAATCCCATGCTCTACCAACTGAGCTACGGCCACCACATGTTGGATCAAAAAAGAGAGATAGTTATAATGAAGCTCACACGCCCCGGCAAGGGTTTTATAGGCCCCAGCCTGCCCGATTATCGTGCAAACCAAGCGCGAAACTGGTTTTAATTGCTTGCGAGCGGAAGTTCAATGCGAACACGGGTTCCCTGGCCCTTCAAGGCCTCGAAACTTAAAGCCCCGTGGGCATCACGGACCACCTTGTGCGAAAGACCCAGGCCCAAGGCTTCGATCTCGGGATCGTCCGAAGTCGCGCGACCCAATTTGATCAAAGACTCTTTCGAAAGCCCCGGTCCGTAATCGACAACGTCAAAGGCGCATTTCCAACCCTGACTTTGCAGTTCGATAAACACATCGCCCGCTTCGTTGGTGGATTTGATGGCGTTCACCACCAGGTTCATCAAAGCATGCTTGATCTCCTTCGAATCAACCGCGACCGGACACGAATTGCGTGTGCGATCGTTAAAATGAATCGAAAGCTTTTCGCTTTTTGAATGTTGAGTTTTGCTCTCGAAGTAAACTTCACGAGCCAAAAGACTGAGATCCGAGATTTGCGAAGATTTCATGTGGCGTCTTATAGCGCATCTGCTCTGGGGCCGGAAGACGGCTTGAAAACATTCCTCAGCCTCCAAAGTCTTAGGAGAAACTTCATAAATTTGCCGATTTCTGACTCGAAAATAAGCGCTTCTAGTGCATATACTTAAGCTTAAATATGCGTGCGCGCCCCTGGCCGTTTCTCTTTTTCATTTTACTGCCTTTAACCTTGCCCGCCCGGGACCTTGAGTCTGCTGCCGTTCGGGTCGCCTACACCCCCTATCCCCCCTTTGTGATTGAGGGCTCAAACCCCAGCCAGCCCCGTGGCGTTTTTATTGATTATTGGGAAAAGCAAATCGCCCACAAAGCCAAACTGAAGCTTGAATGGGTGGGCCCGATCAGCCTGGCCCGCGCCAAGATGATGGTGCTGAATGGGGATGCCGGCGCCTTGGCTTCGATCCCCATGGATTCGGCGGAAAAAGAAAAGTTCGTCTATTCACCGAAGGTGAAGTTCTTCACGCATCAAGCGATCATCGTGCGAGCTAACGAGGATTTAAAAGAAATCAAAACGCCAACCGATTTGAAAGGGAAAACTATCGCCAAGCTTCGCGCTGGTTTCGATTCGCCCTTTTTGCGCGATTCGGGCGCAAAGATCGACGAAATCGGTCTTGCCGACGATCCTATGGCGCACGCCTTTCAGATGCTTCTTTTCAAACGCGTCTGGGGAGTGTACCTGGTCTCTGGCGAAGCCGGTGCTTACATTGCCGCCCGCATGGGAAAACTGGATGAGATCAAGGTGCTAGAGCTTCCGGAAGATCCGCCGACATTTTCGGCCACCATCGGCCTTTCGCCAAAAATGAAACCCGAGCTGCAAAAGGCGATTTTGACGGCGGCCGAAATCAATGACCCTGGTCTTTTCAATCTAACGAAAAGTCTCAACCGCTATCTTCAAGACGCCGCTCAGGAATCTCAAACTAAAAACAATCAGAATAAAAAATAACTATTCCGGATCGTGGCAGACGGCTTCGATATTGTGGCCATCCGGATCCCACACAAAGGCTCCGTAATAATCCTTGTGATAATGCGGACGCGGACCGGGGGCTCCGTTGTCGCGGCCACCGGCGGCAAGAGCCGCTTTGTAAAACTCGTCGACCTGTTTTTTATTTTCCGCGCGAAACGCAATGTGCACATGCGGATGATTGGGAGTCCCTTCGGCCACCCAAAAATCCGGCTTCGGAGGCACCCCAAATCCCATCACCGCTTTGCCATCGGTGTACTCTTTGGGCACTTCCATCATCAGCTTGTAGCCCAGTGGGGCCAGGGCTTTTTCATAAAAATGACGGCTTTTTGCTGGATCTTGAACTTGGATACCCGTGTGATCGATCATCGTTTCTCCTTCTGGCACTGAACATCGAGCAGCGCTTCTCGTTTCCAAAGAGACAAGGATAAAAGATCTTCATCGCTCTGCAAAGATCCTTTCGCATAAATTCTTTGCGTCAGCTCGCCGTCATACACTTCCAGTTCAGACTGCTTTGCACCTCGATTGTGCAGATAAATGCGAAAGCCTTCAAAATCCCCCAGACGAAGACTTTCATTTTCAGACACAGAAACTTGCGCCCGCCAAATTTTTACGGTGTTCATTTTCACTTCGCAGTTCAAATCTTGAGCAAATGCACCCGAAGTCATCATCAAACAAAGAGCCAGCATTCCTGTTTTCATCTCAAGCCTCCTGATCTCAATTAGCCCAAAGTGCTGCTTGGATTGGCAATCGGAAAAACGGAACAAGAACTTGTTTTCGATCTCTTGAAGATGCTAGCGTCAGGCCAATGCATTCATTTCCCTCTCTTTTTCTAATTCTGATGTTTTCATTTTTTGCTGCGGCCGCGATTGCGCAAGAACAAGAAACAAATCCTTCCATTTCAAAATCAGATGAAGATGTCGAAGGACGGGCTTGGGCCCTGTATATCGAAAACGACACCAAGAAAATCGGCGGGCCTGGATCAGACCAAGCGTATTCGGCCGGAATTAAGATCTCTTACATATTTGCCGAAGAGCGTGCCCCTCATTGGGCCGAAAAAAGCGTGCGCCTTTTGGATGTTATCGACCCGGGCCTTGCCAACGCAAAAATGAATTTTGGCTTTTCGATGGGCCATCAGATTTACACGCCCAACAACACGGGTGCCACCGAATTCATCGCAAACGATCGCCCCTATGCGGGTTGGCTTTATGCGGGCTTCGCGGCCAGCTTCAAAGAAGAAGATATCGGTCACTTTTTTGAGCTGGATCTGGGTGTGATCGGCCCCAGCGCCTTAGGCGAACAGGTGCAAAATAACTTTCATCGCCTGATCAACGAAGATGTCACCAATGGCTGGAGCCACACCCTTCATGACGAGCCGACGGCGCAATTCTCTTATCAAAAAAGATTCAAAGCCTTCAAACAAACGCTTTGGGATTTCTTTCCATATTATGGCGTGGGTTTTGGCAACGTGCAGGTCGGGCTTCATGTCGGTGGATTGGTTCGTTTCGGCATCAATCTCCCCGATGATTTTGGACCCAGCAGGCCATCAGCCAGCGACGGCGACAGCTTCGTTTCACCGACACCAGCTGGCAGCGGTCAGCAAAAAAGCTATTATGCCTTCGCCGGTGCCCGCGGAAATGGCTGGGTGAAGAATATCTTTCTCGATGGCAATACCTTTCAATCCAGTCACCATGTGAAAAAGTATCCCTTCACTTTTGAAACCGAGTTTGGCGCGGGTCTGCAAATCCTGCCTTATTCGGTCGTGTGGCGATTTGTCACCCGCTCTCCGGAATTTGAAGAGCGCAGCAGCTTTAATAGCTTTGCTTCATTGAACTTCATGTACGTTTATTAAATTCACATTGTAAAAGCTTGGCGTTTGCATTTATGCTGATCAAACCCATGGCGGAACCCAAACAGGAAAACGCATTTCTCAATCTTCTTTTCAACATCATCATCCCGGTGCTGATCTTGAACAAAGGCTCGGCCAAACTTGGCGCTTTTTACGCCTTGGTGATTGCACTCGCGTTCCCTCTGGTGTTCGGCTTGGTGGATCTGTACCGCAAACGCAAATGGAATCCCTTCTCGCTTTTAGGTTTCACCAACGTGCTGGTCACCGGAAGCCTTGCGGTCGCGGGCCTTGGCGGAATCTGGTTTTCCATCAAAGAAGCCTTCTTCCCTCTTTTGATTGGCCTCTTTGTGTGGATCTCTTCGGGGCGCAAAAATCCTTTCGTCAGCAACTTTTTGCTCAACGCCCACACCATGCATGTGGACCTGATCCATGAAAAATTAAAAGAACATCAAAAAGAGGGTGAATTCTTAAAGCACCTGCAATTTTCGACAAAGCTTTTGGCCTGTTCTTTTTTTCTGAGCGCCACTTTGAATTTTCTTTTAGCGGAGAGAATCTTTCTGCCGCTGGATCCCACTTTGGACGCCGAGGCGAAATCGCAACTTCTCAATCAGCAAATCGCTGAAATGACAACCTGGTCATCGGTGGTGATCGTGGTACCGTCGATCATTTTCCTGATGGGAATTCTGTGGCATTTGCTCAAGGGCATCCGCGAGCTCACCGGCCTTAAAACCGAAGACATCTTAAAAGGCTAGAAGCTATCCCATAAATACAAAATCAAGGCGCAAGGAGGAGGGCGCGGCCGGCGAGGCGTACGCTAGTACGTCGACGACGCAGCAACGCGGAGTTTGTATTTATGGGATAGCTTCTAATACTCTCCCGGATCGTCGAAGATGGGCGGCGGAATGCTTTCGTCAAACTCGGCCGGAGGCGGAGGCGGCGGAATCTCGGGCTCAAAGAATTCTGGGGCCGGGGGCGCCGAAGATTGCGGTGGATTGAAATCCGGCGGCGGCGGTGGCGTATTAAAGTCCGTATTTCCAGAACCGGAACCCGAGCCGGATCCGCCCCCGAAACGTCCGCCCGTACTTCCGCCACGACCGTTCTTCGAATACAGCGAGCGTTTGCGATAATCGAAGCGCTCTGGATTCTCATCCAAACCGTACTCATGCTCTTCGGTCAGGTGAACGGAGCTTTTTCTCTGGCGGCGTTTTTGATCGCGATCTTTAACAAAGTCTTCGCGCGCCTCTTCCAGATCGCGGCGTTTTTCTTTTTTAGAGCGCAGATCTTCGAAATATTCGGGCGAGCTTTCATCGATCGAAGCTTTCTGTCGAGCCTTGAAAGCTTTGTAATCTTCGACGGATTTTTGCAGTTCTTCATTCCAGCTCTCGCGGCGCTTTTTCACTTGATCCGCGCCCGACTCGCGCTCGCGCTCGAACTCGGCATTTCGCCGTTGTTGCTGTGCAAAACCAAGCAGCCGTTCTTCTTCCGAAAACTCTTCGGCCCGCACCACCAAGGCACCGACTGAAAACGCGAAAATAAGAAGCAATTGCATCAACTTGGACATCACCTGAATAGGATAGAATCGCTGACCCGTTGATACAACTTTCCCCTCGACCTTTGAAGGGAAGCCCGATAGATTCTAGACCACTTATGATGGAAGTTCTTATTTTCGCCTTGAAAGCCCTTGTTATCGTCGTCAGCCTGGCCGCTTTGATCATGCTGATCGCCACCCTTGCCGCCCGCGCCAGCCAAAAAAGCGAGCTCGAGGTCGAACCTCTGCACAAAAAGTACAAAGACCTGGCCTTCTTTCTGAAGTCTTTCACCTCTTCAAAAGATGAGATGAAAGAAGAAAAGAAAAAACGCAAAGCCGAAGCCAAAGCCGAAAAGGAAGAATCGCCGAAGAAAAAAGTTTTTGTCCTGAGCTTTGATGGCGACATCAACGCCAGCCAGGCCGAAAATCTGCGCGAAGAAATCACCGCCCTTTTGCAAATCGCCACCGCCCAGGACGAAGTCGTCGCCAAAGTCGAAAGCCCCGGCGGCGTGGTTCATGGTTACGGCTTGGCCGCATCTCAACTTCTGCGCATCCGCGAACGCGGAATTCCGCTGACTGTCTGCGTCGACAAAGTGGCCGCCAGCGGTGGATACTTGATGGCCTGTGTCGCAAATCGCATTTTGGCCGCCCCTTTCGCCATTGTTGGATCGATCGGCGTGGTCGCGCAGATGCCAAACGTCAACCGTCTCTTGAAAAAACACGACATCGATTACAAAGAATACACGGCGGGCGAGTACAAACGCACGGTCGGCGTTTTCAGCGAAATCACTCCGCAAGGCGAAGCTCATTTTCAGGAGCGCCTGCACGACACTCATAAACTTTTCAAAAATTTCGTGCACCAATTCCGCCCACAAGTGGACCTGAACCGTGTCGCCAACGGTGACTACTGGTTCGGCGAAGAAGCGAAGCTTTTGGGTCTGGTGGACGAGCTGAAAACCAGCGACGATTATCTATTAAGCTTTGAGAAAGACACACCGATCTTTGAACTGAAGTACGAGGTGAAAGAGAGCCTTTCTGACCGCTTGGCTGGTGTCATGGGACAGGCTTTGAGCCACGGTTTTGCCCGCTTTTTCAGCCGCCTCGAGAATCAGAAATTTTTATAGCGCTTAGTGGTTTTTGTTTGATCACAAAAATCCACCAAGCCTTCAAAAATCCTTGGCTTTCCGCGACGAGTCTTGTTACATAAACGCGCCTTACGGCAAACAAGAAAAATTGTGGAGGCCTCAGTTGAAAGACAACGTCGTCAGCGTGCGCGGACTTGAAACGACATTTTATTCGAAAACCGGTCCATTCCGTGCTGTGAACAAAATTTCTTACGACATCAATAAAGGCGAAACCCTGGGAATCGTGGGCGAATCCGGTTGCGGTAAATCCGTGACATCGTTTTCGCTGATGCGCTTAATCGAGCGTCCCGGCAAGATCACAGGCGGCGAAGTCTTCGTCAACGGTCGCGATCTTTTAAAGTTATCTGAAAGCCAAATGGAAGACGTCCGCGGCGGCGAGATGGCGATGATCTTTCAAGAACCGATGACGGCCCTGAATCCGGTTCTCACCATCGGTCGCCAAATCGACGAACAAATTCTGCGACATAAAAAACTGACTCCGGCCGAAGCGCGCGAGCGTTCGATCGAAATGCTGAATCTGGTGGGCATCCCTTCCCCAGCCGAGCGCTACAAATCTTACCCGCACCAGCTGTCGGGCGGTATGCGCCAACGCGCCATGATCGCCATGGCTCTTTCTTGCGATCCGACTTTCTTGATCGCCGACGAGCCCACGACCGCGCTGGACGTCACCATCCAGGCGCAGATCCTGGAACTGATCCAGAACCTTCAAGCCAAATTCAACATGACCGTGCAATTCATCACTCACGACCTGGGTGTGATCTCTGAAATTTCAGATCGCGTGATGGTCATGTACGGCGGCCATGCTTGCGAAATCGCCGAAACGCAGGAGCTTTTCTCGCATCCTCGTCACCCCTATACGGCGGCCTTGATCACCAGCCGTCCGAAATTTGGTCAGCGCGTGACCCGTCTTCGCACCATCGAAGGTTCGGTTCCGGCTCCGCATGAATATCCTCCAGGCTGTCCGTTCACCAACCGCTGCCCGCGTGCCACGGCCGAATGCCGTGCGGTTCGTCCACCATTGGTTGAGTTGTCTGCCGGTCATTTTGTTTCATGCTTCCATCCAGTGGAATAAAGGGAAAAAGAATCCATGTCTGAATACATTCTCGAAGCGAAGAATATTAAAAAATATTTCCCAATCAAAAAGGGTCTGCTGCTACGTGAAGTGGGCCAAGTCAAAGCCGTCGACGACGTGAGCTTCAATGTCCGCAAGGGTGAAGTCTTGGGTCTGGTCGGCGAATCGGGCTGCGGAAAATCGACGTTGGGCCGCACCCTGATCCGTTTGTATGAGCCCACGGCGGGCGACATCAATTTCAAAGGCCAAGACTTTTTGAAAGTAAAGGGCCACGATCTTCGCAATATGCGAAAAGATATGCAGATGATCTTTCAAGATCCTTACGCGTCTTTGGATCCCCGCATGACCGTCGGTCAAATCCTGCTGCAACCATTTGAAATCCACAACATCATGAAGCCCGCCGAACGCGTCGAGCGCGTGAAGCAGCTTCTGGAAACCGTGGGCTTGAAAGCGTCTCATTTCAATCGCTACCCGCATGAATTTTCGGGCGGTCAACGTCAGCGGATCTCGATCGCGCGCGCGGTGGCTTTGAATCCAAGCCTGATCATCGCCGACGAACCGGTTTCGGCCCTGGACGTTTCGATTCAAGCTCAGGTTTTGAACCTGATGAAAGATCTGCAAGAAAAATTGAATCTCACTTACGTTTTCATCTCGCACGATCTGTCGGTCATCGAGCACCTGTGCGATCGCATTGCGGTCATGTATCTGGGAAAGATCGTCGAGATCGCAAGCCGCGATGATCTGTTCAATAATCCTCAGCATCCTTACACTCAGGCTTTGATTGCGGCGATCCCACGGGTCGGCACCGGCAAAAAAATGATGAAAAAGAGCCTCGAAGGTGAAGTCCCTTCACCGATCAATCCGCCGAAAGGCTGCCCGTTCCATACTCGGTGTCCGCACCGCTTTGAACCTTGCGATAAAGAATTGCCTTTACTGAAAAACTACAACCCAAGCCAAGCAGAACACAAAACCGCCTGCTGGCTTTTCGAAAACCAAAGGAGAACTTCATGAAAATCATGAAATCCGTCCTGGCAAGCTTGGTGAGCGCGACCCTTCTCGTCTCCGCTCAATCCCAGGCAGCCCTGAACAATAAAGAATTCAAGCTCGGCATCACGCAAGAGTTTGAGAACATGAACCCGCTCAGCATGAGCATGGTTGCCAGCGTGTATTTGTACGCACTTGTTGGCCGCTCGCTGGTGGCTTTGGATGCAAACGGCAAATGGGTTCCACAATTGGCGAAATCGATTCCGACCTTGGAAAACGGCGGCGCGAAACTGGTCACCGTGAACGGCAAAAAGACCGTTCAAGCAACTTGGGAAATCTTGGATAACGCCAGCTGGGGCGATGGCAAACCGGTCGTTTGCGATGACTTCAAATTCTCTCGCACTGTGGCTGAAAGCCCGAACGTGAGTGTCGGTTCGAAAGAAACATACACTTTGGTCGATAAGATCGAGTGGGATCCAAAAACTCCGAAGAAATGTCTTTTCACTTACGACAAAGCTCGTTGGAATTTCAACCAGCTGGGACAATTCTTCCCACTTCCAAAACATTTGGAAGCTCCTGTTTTCGAGAAATGGTCTTCTAAAAAAGAAGGCTACGAAACAAATTCGAACTATAGCAAAAACCCAACGAACCCAGGTCTTTTCAATGGTCCTTATATCATTCAAGAACTGAAGCTGGGCTCGCACGTGACCTTCGTGCCAAATCCGCATTTCTACGGCGCCAAACCACACATCGAAAAAATCGTGGTGAAATTGATTCCAAACACTTCGACTTTGGAAGCGAACCTGCGCTCAGGCACGATCGATGCGATTTCCTCTTTGGGTTTCACTTTCGACCAGGCCCTGCCTTTCGAAAAGAAATTGAAATCTGAAAACCTTCCTTACGTGATCGAATACAAACCGTCTTTGACTTACGAACACATCGATCTGGATTTGAAAAATCCAATTCTAAAAGACGTGCGCGTTCGCAAAGCGATGCTTCTGTCGATCAACCGCGACGACTTGGTGAAAGCTCTGTTCGACGGAAAACAAACTCCGGCAATCCACAGCTTCGCGAAAATCGATCCTTGGTACACCGACGATCCCAAAGCGATCGTGACTTATCCGTACTCGAAGCGTGATGCCGCGAAGCTTTTGGACGAGGCTGGCTGGAAAATGGGGAACGATGGCTTCCGTTATAAAGACGGAAAGAAATTGTCTTTGCCATTCATGACAACGGCTGGAAACAAAATCCGCGAAGTCGTTCAAACATACCTACAAGGTCAGTGGAAAGCGGTCGGCATCGAAGTCATCATCAAAAACGAACCGGCTCGTGTCTTCTTTGGCGAAACCATGCGCAAAGGGGCATTCGGTGGTCTGGGTATGTACGCATGGACTTCGGCACCGGAAAGCGACCTGAAGCCAACATTCCATTCGTCTCAAATTCCATCGGCGAAAAACGGCTGGTCTGGTCAGAACTATATGGGCTGGGCGAACAAGCGCGTGGATGAAATCGCCGAGAAAATGGAAGGCGAATTCGATGCGAAAAAACGCATCGCTTTGGCGCACGAATTCTTGAAAGTCTACACCGACGACGTACCCGTGATCCCACTGTACTATCGTTCGGATGTGGCGGTGAATCCAACAGCTTTGCAAAACTTCCGTCTGACTGGTCACCAGTACACAGAGACCAACGACGCTGAAAGTTGGAGCATCAAGTAAGCCTTCATTTGCGAATGACAAGGAAACCTCTTTCGGGAGGTTTCTTTGGCAAACGAGAAATGATCTTCTTTTAAGTTTATTTTTGAGTCTATGAAGCGAGGTATTGAAAAGTGACCACCTATATTCTGCGCCGACTGATCCAAACGGTCGTTGTGATCCTGCTGCTGTCTTATTTTTGCTTCTACATCATGACCTTGATGCCAGGTGACCCGGTCGAATTGATGATTCAATCCAATCCGAAAATCACATCTGAAGACGTGGCTCGCTTGCGCTCTTTGTACGGTTTGGATCAACCCGCTTATAAGCGCTACTTCAGCTGGGCGAAATCGATCTCTGAAGGCGATCTGGGATATTCGCGCACTTACCGCATTCCCGTTTCTGAATTGATTGGTCCAAAACTGATGAACACCTTCATTCTTTCCATGACCTCGCTGTCTTTGGCTTTGATCATCGCCATTCCGCTGGGGGTCTTATCGGCCTTAAAGGCCGGAACGAAGCTCGATTATTTGGTGAACTTCTTCGCCTTTGCCGGAATTTCGGTCCCGTCTTTCTGGCTTGCGATCGTTTTGATTATTATCTTCTCGGTGTGGATGCATCTCTTCCCGGCGGGTGGCACCTTCACCATCGGGATGGAAAATGAAGGCTTTGCTTCGATCATCGATCGCGCCAAATACCTGGTGCTTCCGACTTTGTCTTTGGCTTACCTGCAAATCGGAACATTCGTTCGTTACACTCGGGCCAGCATGCTCGAAGCCATGCGAAATGATTATATCCGCACAGCCAAAGCAAAAGGCCTGGCTCGTGCCGCTGTGATCTGGAAACATGGATTCCGCAATGCCCTTTTGCCTTTGATCACGATTGTGACTTTGTCACTGTCTGGTGTTTTCGGTGGAGCTTTGATCACCGAGACCGTCTTTGCTTATCAAGGCGTTGGAAAACTGGTTTATGACTCGATCATCGGAAATGACTTTAACGTCGCCATGGTGAGCTTCATTATTTCGGTGACCATGGTTTTGATCATGAATCTTATGGCTGATATTTTCTACGGCTTCGCAGATCCGCGAATTTCGTTCAAGTAGTGAGGAGCGCAACTGTGGAACAAGAACAACGACAACTCACCGACAAAGAAAAGCAGCAACTGGAACAAGTTCTTCCAATGTGGAAGATCGTGATGAGCCAATTCGTCGAGCACCGCATGGCGGTTGCGGGCCTTTGCGTGATTTTGATTTTCGTCCTCATCGCTTTGACCGCCCCCCTGATCCGTATGGCGACGGGCCTGGATCCCGAAGCGCAAAATCCTTTGCAGCGTTATCTGCCACCTTTTTCGGTTGCGACCATGCCGGCCGATCAACGTGAAGACCGCGTCACCCAGTTTGAAAGCATTCACTCGGATCAAATGGCCGAATTCCATGCGAAAATTGTGGAAAAAGGCTTCGTTCAGGTCGAAAAGCCCGAAGACGCTTTATACGAGCTGATCAAAAAAGATCTGCCCGAGCTTCGTCAGAACCTGCAAGACCTGGATCATCCATTGGCAAAAGACCTTTTGGCTCAGACCAAAACTTTTGAAACCCGTCACGTTTTTGGAACAGATGAACTGGGCCGCGACGTTTTGATTCGTCTGGTTTATGGCACGCGCGTTTCGATGGGTGTAGGCGTGATGGTTGCGATCTTTTCGGCAATTGTGGGCCTATTGATTGGTTCCCTGGCCGGATATTATGGTGGTTGGGTCGATACAGCTTTGATGCGTATCACAGATGCCCTGTTGTCGCTGCCGATTATGCCCTTCTTGATCGTGATCGCGGCGATCGATTTGAATAAGATCCCGGTGTTTAAAAGCCTGGTCGGGTCCGAGAATGAAAGCATCGTGAAGATGGTCGTGATCCTTCTTCTGTTCTCGTGGATGACGATCAGCCTTTTGGTCCGCGGAAGCATCTTGTCTTTGCGTGAACGCGAATTCATCTTGGCGGCGAAAACTTTGGGCGCGACGGACAGCACGATCATCTTACGCCATATGTTTCCGAACGTGATTGCACCGATGTTGGTGTCTGTGACCTTGGGGGTTGGAAACGCGATTCTGTTTGAATCCGCACTGAGCTTCTTGGGTCTGGGCATTCAACCACCGACACCCAGCTGGGGAAATATGCTCTTCAATGCGCAAGAGCTGATTTCGGAGGCTCCGTTCTTGGCCTTTATCCCGGGATTGTTGATCCTGCTGACCACGATCAGCTTCAACTATTTGGGTGACGGCCTTCAAGATGCGATCGATCCGAAGGCCATCCGCCGCTAGGAAGATTCATTTAAAATATTTTAGATCGAAGACTCGCCGTAAGGTACGTCTTCGACCGGAATCGGCTCTGGCAGGTCCATGGTGGATTCATCCATCATTGGCGTTGCAGGGGCCTGTTTCAACTGCACGGTCATTTCCGAGGGCACTGACGACTTTGCAACCGCTGTCGATTTCTTTGATTCTTTCACTGGCTTTTTGATCGCGACCGCAGACGCTGATTTTGATTTCTTCACCGGCGATTTTGCAGCGGCCGAATCGATCTTTTCAGACTTCTCGGACTTTTCAGCAGGGGCTGCAGACGAATCCGAAGACTCTTCCACTTTTTCTTTTGAACTCATTTTTTTGAGCTCTTTTTCATAGTGCGCCTTCAAAGATTGAAGTTTGGCGGCGTACTCTTTTTTGATCTGTTCGATCTGGGTGTTTTTCTGATCCGTCACGCATCCACGGTAAGTTTCAGCGGCGACCTCTTTGGCCTTAATACGACACGAGGCTTCGATCTCGTTCGAGGTCCGAATCGGCAGAACTTCCTGCGCGTGCACCAGCATTGAGCTTAAGACGAGAAACAATACGAAGATAAAGGCTGTTTTCATGAACCCTCCATTCGGCTAAAGCCTTATCCAAAAAATGTACCGCCCCCGTGGGATATCGTGGATGAGATGGCCGAAAAGCCCCTGAAGCCTTTTCCAAACTGTCCAGTTTTTTGTCAGCGCATTTTCACCTTGCCCGAACTTTTTCAGCTGATCTGCGACGATGGCAACGCACCCAGCCACCGAAGCGGTGGTAACTGCATATTGTGCTTGAAGCACAGCTGTCCCAATTTCAAAATCTTTCTGTACGTCAAAAGGAAGTGTCTTATTTCAGATCGCTCTCTCGCCCAGGCACTGCCGGGATTGAATTCGAGTCAGTTTTCGGTTTTACGACTGCTGCTGTATCTGTTTGTGCATGTGGATCGGCGCTTTACACGCATGGAAGCCAATTGGTTTCTATTTCAGGTTCGCCGCTATGGCGTTTCAAATGATCAGAAAAAGATTTTAAACCACGATATCCAAGAAAAACCGAACGCCGATCTTCTTTTAGAGCAGGTGGAGGATCAAGATCTGGATGATCTGCTGAAGCTTTTGAATCTAGCATCCAAAGTCGATGGCGAAGTTTCGGCAAGTGAAAAGAAGTTCTTAAACGAAGTTCGCGCCGCGGTGAAACTTCGTCTGCTCAATCCGAAAGATGTCGTCACCCAGTTTGTGCAAGATCATATTCAGCGCCAAGAAAATTGGGAACTGCTCTTCAATCTGGGTCGCGCCCTTTCTCGACCCGTTCCTTTGTTTTGGCGTCTCAGAATGTGGTGGTAAACTTTAAAGCGTATCCGTGATCACACTGATCACGCCAAGTTTTTGGTATTTTTGGATTTCGGTTTTACCGTTCACGGTCCAAACCGCAACCGGCACCTGTTGCCGCTGCCAAATCTTCATGCTCTCTTCGGTGACCATTTTGTGGTCCAGATGCAGAAGATGAATGCGGATCAAGGGGGCGAGAAGCATTTTCTTCAGAAGGATCGAATTCTCCGGATCGTCCTCTTCGGTGACCAGCAAAGCCCTGGGCACCTCGGGGAGATGCAGACTGATCCGGTACAAGGACATGGGATTGAAGCTTGAAAATAAAACGCGCGAGTGCGCGCGGGTTTGATTGATGACCTCGGCAACTTTTCGCTCGAGAGGATCATCCAGCTTTTCACGGCTTTTCAGCTCAATATTCACGAAGCGCGGAACGCCGGGATCGGTTAGCGTCTCTTGCAAGGTTGGAGCTTGCACCAATTGCTTCAGTTCGAGAGCGGTGAGATCTTTGACCAGATTCGCCCGTCCCGCCAGTCGATTGAGGTCAGTGTCGTGAAAGATCACCGGCACCTGATCTTTCGACAAACGCACGTCACATTCGAACATCAAAGCGCCTTTTTTCTTCGCGGCCCGAAAGGCATCGAGCGTGTTTTCCTGGGCGCCCTCTTTCCAGTAACCGCGGTGGGCTTGCAATCTTGGCAGCACCAATCCATTCGAAGGCCAAGGTTCCGCCCGGATCAACCATTCGATCATTTTTCCACCAACATGAACTGGGGTTGATTGCGCGTGCCCTGAATTTTCCAGCTGCGAGCATTTTTACCCGTGAGCTGAATCTGTCCTGACAATTCGGAATTTGCATTCCAACCGCCGCTTGAACGGAAGCCACCGAAGCTGCTTTGCGCTTGAAAGCGCTCCCAATTTAAAGTTTGAAAGCGCTTGGTCCGAATCACCGCCGTGGTGCTTTGCAATTGCAAGCCGCCATCAGTCCCCAGGCTTTGCATCAATCCAGAGAAAAGCTGATTCGACTGCTGATTGAGTTCGCGCTGGGTGATTTCAAGCTCGCTGGCCGCGATATCCATCTGCAGTTCGGGTCCATGCATTTTCATCGCAAGCTTTGGCTTTTGCAGGCGCACGCCTTCGATCAAAAGCTGATCCCATTTCAGCTGCCCGCTGAGATCCGAGATCTGCGCTTCTTTGAGATGCACTTTCAATTGTCCGCTCAGTGCGCCCAAGCTTCCCCCGCCGGTCATCAAGCTTTGAATTTTGGGCGATAGCCCCAACTCTTGAATCTGCGCATCGATGGCCAGATCTTTAAAATCTTTATCGGCGGTCATCTTCAATTTGCCTTCAAAAATTCCCTCGACCGGACGAACGCGATCGACCTGGATCTGCCAGCGATTTTTCTTCAGCTCCAGCTCGCCACTGATCAATCCCAGGGCTTGCGTCTGACGAGAACCGCGGTTGGAGAAAATAAATTCGAGCCCCGAATAATCCCCGCGCAACGCCAACTGCTCGGCGCTGACAAAATGAGCGGTGCCATTGAAGGTCCCCAGGTCCCCCAGTGCCGGACTGGGATGCGGACGATTCAGAAAAACTAACAGCTCGTGGATATCAAGCCCGCGAATTTCCAGATCCACCGGCTTATAAGCAAAAGGCTCAAGTCCCGTGATGTCCACCGATGAAGTGCTGATTTCACCGAGGTCTCCTTCCAAACGCAGATTTTCGAGACGCGCTGGTGTGTCGCGAAGATTGTGGGCCTGACCGGAAACTTTGGCCTGGCCCGAAACCCAGGCGCGCTTGCCGTTGAATTCGGACTCCATCAGACGGTATTTTTTGAGATAAGGAGTGATCTGACTGAGAGGCAAGTGGCGCACGTCCGCCGCCAATGAAAAGGCTTGCGATTTTTGTTCGAAATGCCCGGTGAGATCAAAGTGACCTTCGCGCCAAAGACCTTTCAACCCCAGATCGATCGCCGGACTTTCGCCTTCGCGAAGATCCAGCGAAAGATTGGCGTGCGCGCCCGTATCCAAAGCATCGACATCGCGATTTAAAATCAGTCTCCCCAAAATTTGGATCCACTTGGGATCGCTGGATCGCAGCCGCGCCGAAAAATCTTCGATAAAGAAGCTGGTAAAGGCGATCGGCATGTAATGGATATTGAGCTTGCGAAACTCGACGCGGTCGATGGGATTGGTGCGTTTGACGTTTTCAAATTCGGCAATCACCGGCCGCGCACCGGAAGCGGCCATTGCCGCCGTGGTCGAAGTCGGCATCGGTGTGGACTTCGAATTGGCGCCGGAAGAAACGTCCGCCGGCAAACGGCCCGATTCTGAATCGGCGCAGTCCTTGTAAGCTTCGCGAAGCGAGAGATTCACTTCATCGGCCAAGACTTCGTGAATCAAGATCTGCCCGCGAAACAAATGCCGCATCGAAAGCGGCAGACGGATCTCGTTGATTTCAGCCAGCGGCGTGAGCCAGCAAGTTTTGCTCGACGCGATTTTTACATCTTCGATCACCACCGAAAGATCGGGCCACACACCGCGTGCAAAGCTGACATAGGCATGGCCAAAAGAGATTCCGAGATCTTTGTGGATTTTTTCAGTGGCGCGATGAAGATGCTCTTGCACGCGATCAGGCGAAACGGCGGCGCGAATCGCAAGGCCAATAAAGAACGCCAAAAACAAACCGACCAAACTGACCCCAAGGCCCGGTTGCTCGGCGACAAGATCTTTTTCGGATTCGAAATCAGCAGAACGTCGCAAACTCATTGCAAACATTGTGGCAAAGCTGATTTCAGAAAGCTAGATGTCGACCGGAATTTAAACGTATTTGAACTTTAAAACTTCGTACTCTTTTTCGCCTTTCGGAGAGTGCACGACGACGATATCGCCCGCTTTCTTTCCGATCAGGGCACGAGCCAGTGGTGACATGATCGAGATTTTACCCGCTTTCACATCGGCCTCGTCGATTCCGACGATTTGGTAGGTCACTTCTTCGTCTTCTTCCACATCGGAAATGGTGACGGTCGCGCCAAATACGACGCGGTCCGCTTTGATTTCCGATGGATTGATGACTTCGGCGCTGGCGATCTTGCCTTGAATTTCAGCAATTCGCCCCTCGACCATGCTTTGACGCTCTTTGGCCGCTTCGTATTCAGCGTTTTCACTGATATCGCCTTGGGCGCGAGCTTCCTCGATGGCTTTAATGATAGATGGACGCTCTTCGTGCAAAAGGCGTTTCAGCTCGGTTTCAAGCTGGACCTTACCTGCTGCAGTCATAGGCATTTTATCAGTGGCGCTCATAGGGGCTCCTTCAAAGAGGTAAGAGTGCTACCAAATGGCCTCATCCCCAACAAGTATTGATTGATTGCGCCTGGTGTCATTTAACAACAAAGCCTAAGATCCAGAAAGTCAGCCACAAGATTGAACCCTCGGTTTTGCCTCTCTAGAATATGAGATTCATGAAGTTTCTTTCTGACCGCATCCGCACCGCGAAGCACATTGTTCTCTCGACTCACCGTCAGTGCGATGGCGACGGATTGGGAGCCCAGCTGGCTTTGTTCCATGCCTTGAAAGCCACCGGCCGCGAAGTCGAAATCATCAACGTCGACCCCACTCCGAAAAAGTACCGTTTTTTGCAACCGGATCGCTGGATTCAATATTTTGAAACGAATTCGAAATTGCCGGCGCAAATCGATCTGGCGTTGATTTTCGATACCAATGACGAACGTTTGATCGAGCCCTTGTTCGCTCCGCTGAAGAAAGCTTCGAAGCATGTGGCTTTCATCGATCACCACCCGGTCTTAAAACATGGACCCGCTCCGACCGAAGGCAGCTGGATCGATGTCACCTCGGCCAGCACGGGCGAGATGGCTTACCGCCTGATCAAAGACCTGGGGCTTCCGATCAATCGCGAAGTGGCGCGGGCGCTTTACACTAGCATCACTTTTGATACTCAGCTTTATCGTTTCGTGCGCAACTCGCCGATGTCACATCGAATTGCCGCGGAAATGATGGAGCATGGAATCGACACGGAAGAGATTCACCGCCATCTGTTTGGCAATCAAACCGTGCAAAAAATGGCCTTCTTGGCGCGAGCGCTGGGACAGATCGAATACTTTGCCGACGGCAAACTGGCCGTTCTTCGCCTGAAGGATGCCGACCTTTTCCATTACAATCTGGAACCGGATGATTCGCGCGATGTGATCGATATGTTGATGAACATCGAAACCCTGGAGGCCGCCGCTTTGTTTCGCGAAGATGCGGCGAATGAGTATAAAATCAGTCTCAGGAGCAAAGGGAAAATCGAAGTCTTGTCCGTCGCCGAAATGATCGGCGGCGGAGGTCACGTGCATGCGGCCGGAGCTTTTGTTCGCGGTCCTTACGAGTCGCTGAAAGACAAAGTGGTGAAACAGCTCTCCACCCTGCTGGAAGAGATTCCCCCGACGCGGAAATGAAAAATAACAAACACAAATCCCCCATCATCTGTCGCTGCAACAATGTCAACCGTGCAACGATCGAGACGGCCATCCGCGAAGGCTGCGATACGATGAATAAGATCTTCGATGCGACCACGGCCGGAGTGGGGCCTTGCGGTGGATCCTGCCGACGAAAACTTCTTCCGATGTTGGAGCATTATTTAAAAACCGGAACTTTTCCGGAAAAGATCAACGAAGATCTCACCGGCAAAGCCGTGCAAAATGCGGACACTGCCACCCCACCTGACACGGGATCCGCAGCTAAGAAGCCGGATTCTTCAGACGAAAATCGATAATTTTTTGCACGTCAGGTCTGCAGGTTCCGCAGGCCATACTGGCACCCGTTTGTCTTGAGACCACTTCGGTCTGATGAGCGCCGGCGATAACCGCTTGATCGACTTTGTCCGTGGGAACACCGCGACAGTGACAGAGCTCTTCGTGACAGTAAGGATACTCCCACTGCCCTCGCGATTTCAACAGCACTTCTTTGAGCAGCAAGTCCGAATGTGACGAGCCGCTGGGCAGTGGCCAATGCTGCGGGTCTTTTCCGAATTGCATTTGGTGCTTGCGGATCAGCGACAAGAGTTCCGTGCAACCCATCGCTTTGATTTGGTTTTTTTTGCTAGCGTCGTCAGCCACTTGGATTTCGATCCAATCTCGGCCTTTGAGTTCTGCGCGGAATGATGCCATATATTGATTCTATATGAAAATGTGGATCCTTTCATCTGATTCCCAAATCGCATCGACGAAGAGACTGCTGGAAGCCGCTCAAAGATCCCGAATTGAGACAGAGGTCCTGAATCCGCTCGAGCTTTCGATCGAATTTGGACGAAATCGCGCGACTTGTTTTCACAAGGGCCGCAAGCTTTCACTTCCCGATCTCGTAATTTTGCGACTGGGTTGGAAGAGTCTCGCTTACGGGATTCGCATGGGACGCTTTTTTGAAAGTGCCGGCGTGAAGGTTTTCAACTCGAGTGCGAGTGTCGCTCTGGCTTCCGACAAGCTCTCGACACTTCAAGTATTTTATCAACAAAAGCTGCCAATTCCGCGGACTCATTTTGCGCACCCGACTTTAAAATCGGAGCTTCACTTGCTTCAAGACAGCGAAAAGCATGTGTTTAAGACCCTGAAAGGCTCGCAAGGATTTGGCGTCACCTGGCAGAGGACTCTTGCGCAATCGCAGGCCCAGATCGATGCGTATCGCACTTTGCGCGCTTCGTTTTTATCTCAAGAATTGGTTGAAGAATCCGCGGGAAATGATGTTCGCGCTTTTGTAATCAATGGCAAGGTTGCGGCCGCAATGGTTCGAAAAGGCCCCGTTGGTGATTTGCGATCCAATTTGCATCAAGGTGGCAAAGCTGTTGCAACCGATTTGTCGGACGCTGAAGAATCTTTGGTCAAGAAAGCCGCCCAAGCCTTAGGGCTTTTTTATTCCGGGGTGGATTTTTTAAGAACTTCGGCCGGGCCCCTTTTGCTCGAGGCCAACCCGACGCCGGGTCTGGAGGGAATTTCGAAAGTTTGCGATGTGGATATCGCGCACGGCTTGATTCAAGAAATCAGCGGAGCGATGAAGCCCGCCCCGCCGGACCAGATTTAACTAGGGACCGTTCTTGTAGCTTGAAAGCTCAAGAGTCAAAACCGCGCCATTCTTTTTCGAAATTTGAACCAAGCGAATGATTTGAAATGGAACGTCGCCAATCCATGTCTCAGTGAAAGCATCAGATCCTTCTTGGCCAACGTGGCAAGTTGGATAAGTTCCAGCCGCAACCGTGATTGTTTCAAATCGGCCGCCAGCCTGAGGACAGCTAGCCAAAAGCTCCTGGACCTGAGCCGAAGTTGCCATATCGCTGATGTTGGCGGTTTGTTGTTCGGTGCTGGTTTGATTTTCGATCCGAGATGTTTGAGTCACAGTCACCATGGAGCCTGAAATTGAAGTGACTTCCATTTGCAGAGTCACTGGCAGATCCTGGCCTTGGATGCTATACGTTCCGCTGAAAGATGCGCGGTCGTTTATTGCTGGATAAGCAACGGCCATGGCTGAAGCCAAAGTCACGACAAGAGATGCAAAAATTTTCATTTGATTCCCCTTTTTATTTAAAAGCCCTGCCGTCGGAGCAAGGCTTGGTGTTCTTTAAGGGGTTCAGCAGAGCAAGGGCCCGAAGGGGTGTCAATAGATGAAACCGAATGACACGAAAACTATTGTTGTTCGCCGTTTTTGTATTCGGTGAGCGCGATATCGATCACGGAACCATCTTGATTGCTGGTCTGGATTTGACGCACATTTTGGAACGGCACATCGCCCATCCAAACTTCCGAAACGCCCTGGTCGTTCACGTACTTGAAATGGCAGGTTTCAAAAGTTCCTGCCGGGACGGTGATCGTTTCCAAAGTTCCTTCCGCTTTTCCACAGTTCGCCAAAAGGATCTTCACTTCCTGACGGGTCGACAAACGGTTGCTTTCGATTTGCTGGTTTTCAATTTGGCTTTCGCCGTTCAAAATGAAAGTTCCCCGCACCGAGAACGAATGAGCCGTGCGAGCAAGAATTTCCTGCTTCACCACCATCGGATAAGACTGACCGTTGATCGTGTAAGTGCCATTGCTGATGGTCATGTCGCCAACCGCCGGATAAGCCAAAGCCGCAGATGAAGCCAAAGTTACCAAAATGGATGCGAAAAGTTTCATTTTAAGTCTCCTTGATAAGTCGCAGATCGAAAGCATTTATTTTGCGTGGCCTACAGAATCAAGCGCCGACAGCCGTGTCAAATGGAATGGTCCGACAAGCCTGAATTCTGCTTGTCACGGACCGCAAGCCGGCGGAAAATCTAAAGAAAATACAAAGATGAAAATGAACGACTCATTTTCCAAATATAACAGCCAAATTCAACAAGGAGACGTTGATGAATAAGATGAACAGTCTTTTGGTCAAAGCCGCGATGGCCGGAATGATGGGCGCGGTTGCCGCACCACAGGCTGCCTTGGCCAATCACCACGAAAAAGGTCAGTGCCAGGGCGCAAACGCCTGCAAAGGCAAGGGCGCTTGTCACACGGCGACCAATGCCTGCGCCGGACAAAATGCCTGCAAAGGCCAAAGCTTTATTGAAACCACGAAGGCCGAATGCGAGAAGCTGGCGAAAAAAGATCCCAAAATTAAATTCGAAATGCCAAAGAAAGATTCTCACGGTTGATTTTGAATCCGGTGGGCTTGGGCCTTCGGGCTCCTCATTATTTTCATCTTCTTGAGCATCGGCCAAAATCCATTGGCTGGCTCGAGGCGATTTCAGAAAATTACATGGGCTTTCAATCGCAAACCGAAGGCCGCCCGCTCGAGTTCTTAAAAAAAATCCGCGAGCTTTACCCCATCGCTCTGCATGGGGTTTCGCTTTCCATCGGTTCGACGGACGAGCTGAATTTCGAGTATCTGAAAAATCTCAAGCGCCTGATCCATGAGATGGATCCCATGTGGGTGTCCGATCATATCTGCTGGACCGGCGTGAACGGCGAAAATCTGCATGACCTTTTGCCGCTTCCCTACACCCGGGAAAGTTTGCAGCATCTTTGTGAGCGCATCGATCAAGTGCAAAACTTTTTGGGCCGGAAAATGGTTTTTGAAAATGTCTCGGCCTATTTGTCCTTTCAGCATTCCGAAATGAGCGAGTGGGATTTTTTAGGTGAGCTTTCACGAAGGTCCGGCTGCCGGCTGCTTTTGGACGTGAATAATATTTTTGTCAGCAGCCGCAATCAAAATTTCGACCCGGTTGAGTTTATCAAAGCGATTCCGCCCGAGCAGGTTCAACAAATTCATCTGGCCGGCCATTCAGAAACAAACGGGATTTTAATTGATACGCACGATGCCCCTGTGATCGATCCGGTTTGGGACCTTTATCAAATCGCTTTGAAGCATTTAGGCCCCAAAGCCACGATGATCGAATGGGACGATCGGATTCCCGATTTTCCAATTCTGGAAATAGAAGCATTCAAAGCGCAAAAAATCCTTCAACCCTTCTTAAGGCAAGCCGATGAGCCCTCCCTCTTTGCGTGAGCTGCAAATCCGAATGAAACGGATCATCACCGACCCCCGCGTCGGCAGCCCCGCCATGGCCTCAGAGCTTGCCGTGACAGAATCCGAAACCTTTTTGCAGAGAATGGGCATTTACGCTGATGCTTATTTTTTGCGATTGCTGGAAGTTTTCGTGCAGGATTTTCCGCGGACCCACCAAGTTTTGGGCGAAGCCTTCTTTCAAAAATTGGTGGCTTCGTATCTGCGCGAACACCCATCAAGGACCCACAACATCAACGAAGTGGCCGCACATTTTTCCCATTTTGTCGGCGAGCTGGCTTTAAGCGATGAGCTTCCTTATCTACCAATTTTGATCGATCTGGAATGGAAGTTGACGGCGCAGGTTTGGACCCGATCTTTTGAGGCTTCTTCTCATGGCATCGAGAGAATGACGGACACCGAGCCCGATCAGGTTTTTTTGAAACTGAATCCGTCTTTGCAATTGATCAATTCCGCATGGCCTTTGGATCTGATGTGGCGCCACGCAAACCCCGAAGCCTACGTCCAGGCGGCGGAAAATTCGGTCTTTGTTCTTTTTCGAAATTCGCAATCGACCTGGCTGCAGAAATTAAGTCCACCGCAAGCGTGGATTTTGTCCCAGATTCAAGCCGGAAAAAGTTTGGCGGAGATTTTTGAAAGCTTCACCGAGACTTTTTCTGAGCAAGACCCGATCCAAATCTTTGCCTGGTTTCAGACTTGGACCCAGGATCAGATTATTTCTTTATAAGATCTAAGACCGTTTTCCGTCGGTAATCGAAAATACCTTCCACATCTTTTCGCACCAAGGGGCCGACCAAGGATCCAGCGAATCCGAATGGCATTCGATAACGAACCTGATCCGTCATCAAGGTGCCAGCCCCAAGCTCTTCAAAGCTGTGCGTGTGATGCCATTTCTTGTAAGGACCCTTTAACTGAGTGTCGACAAAAAACTGCGGCGGACTCCACTCGTCGATCCGGGTTTGCCACCCCAGGGGAACGCCGCGGATTTTCAAGCGGTAATCGATCAAGGTGCCTTTTTCGACTTGGGCCGTGGACATTTTTTGGATGTGAAATTTTAAAAGCGGCGGCGTGATGGATTCAAGATTTTCGGCTTTGGCAAAAAATTTAAAAACCTGATCGCGCGGAAATGGCAAGTACTGCTCGGCGTACAAAACCTGATCGCCATCCTTGTAGGGCGCGACACAATCCTGCAAAGCCGATTTCAAATCCGGAAATCGAAATGCAAAATCAGCAAGCCTCTCGTTATGCACCCGCTGTGAAGAAAGAAGCAGCTGTGACATTTCCCCCAAGCCTATTTTCAAAGCGAATTTCGGCGCCGAAAATCCGGCACGGGCTTTCAGTGACTGCGCAAGCTCCTTTGTGAACTGGGCGTTGGTGATCGGCTCGGGGGCCACCGCATTGTAGATCCCCTGCATCCCTGAATCCTGCACCGCTTTTCGGTACAGCGAAACCAGGTCTTGCACGTGAATCCAGCTCATCCACTGCTCGCCCGACCCGAGCTTTCCGGCGACGTTCATTTGAAAGGCGGGGATCATTTTCATCAAAGCCCCGCCGAAAGGCCCAAAGACCACTCCGCAGCGGAAAATCACAGCCCGAGTCTTCGAAAACCGGGACAGCCCCGAAAGCTCACTGTGCTCCCATTGCTGGCAGACCTCGGATAAAAACCCGCTTCCGGGGGCGCTTTTTTCATTTAAAATTTCAGAACCACGGTCACCGTAAAATCCAACGGCCGAAGTGCCGACGAAAACTTTTAAACTTTCAGGTAAGCTTTTGATCAGGTTTTCGGATGTCTGGGTCCGTGATCGCAGGATTTTTTCTTTGCGCTCGTTGCTCCATCTGGTTTCGCCGATATTTTCACCGGCCAAATGCACGACGGCTTCGATTTGCGCAAGCTTTTCGGCCAGCGGTGGGGCTTTCATTAAATCTGTCTCGATCACGGTGGCGGGATAAGAAAGATGCAGCTTCGCCTTTTCCCCGTCCCGGGAGATCGCAAAAATCTCGTGCCCGTCGCGAACCAAAGCTTTTCCAAGCTCTTGACCAATAAAACCGGTGGCCCCTGTGATCAGGATTTTCATGATTTTTTTCCTTTCAAGGCTTTCGCAAAAGTGGCTAAGGCCCGCTCGCGAGCTTCTTTGTGATCGATCATGGGCTTTGGATATTTCGTGGTTTCAAATTCAGGCACCCATTTTCGAATGTATTCCAAATTTTTATCGAATCTTTCCGTCTGCGCTTCGGGATTGAAGATGCGGAAGTAAGGGGCCGCATCGCAGCCCGTGCCGGCCGCCCATTGCCAGTTGCCGTTGTTCGAAGCGAGCTCGTAATCCAAAAGCTTTTCGGCAAAGTATCTTTCACCTTGATACCAATGCATCAAGAGATGCTTGGTCAGAAAGCTTGCCGTGATCATGCGCACGCGGTTGTGCATATAGCCAGTTTGGTTGAGCTCGCGCATGCCCGCATCCACGATGGGATAACCGGTTTGGCCTTCACACCACCGATCAAATTCAGATTTGCTTGTGCGCCACTCAACCTTTTCATATTCGGGCCGAAAAGAAGACTTTTCCACATGCGGAAAATGAAACAGAATCTGCGTGAAAAAATCCCGCCAGATCAATTCGGAAAGCCACACGGGGCTGTGCTCTTTTCCACGTCTGGCCCAGTCGCGAATGCTGGTGGTTCCAAACCGCAAAGACAGACCCAGATGAGTTGTCGCATCTTGGGCCGGAAAATCGCGAAGCTCAGCGTATTTTTTTAGCATCCCGGGTGTCACACGCCCATCGGGGATGGGAATGCTGGTGTTTTTCTCGAAACCCAAATCTTTCAGCGACAGGATGATCTTGGGCTTTGAAGCTGGGTTCAATTTTGAAACCCATTTTTCCGTCGGATAGGATTTCAGATAAAAAGTGTCGACACTTTTGAGCCATTTGTTTTTAAACGGAGTGTAAACGGTATAGGGCTTCCCCGCATCGGTTTGGATTTCGGTTTTTTCGAAGATCACCTGATCTTTGTAGGTCGCAAATTCGATTCCTTTTGAATCGAGAAATTTTCCGACCTCTTCGTCTCGGCGGATGGCCGAAGGCTCGTAATCGTGATTGGTGAAAACCGCCTGGATTTGATGCTTTGATACAAGCTCTTTAAAAACTTCAAGCGGTTTGCCGTGCAACACCCAAAGATCCGAGCCGTGTTTTCGATACTGGCTTTGCAGTTCCTGCAGCTGGTCGTGCAGAAAAGACACACGCGCGTCTCGTTTGTCTTTCAATGCGCCTAAGATCTGCGTGTCAAAAATAAAAACTGGCTGAACCTGCCCCCGCTTTTTGAGAGAATGAAAAAGCCCGGCATTATCATTTAGTCTTAAATCGCGGCGGTGCCAGAACAGGGTGATACTCATGTCTGAAGACAATATGAAACCTCTCAAAAAAATCAAGTCTTCGATTCTTCAAAGAAGCTTAAGCCTCACCAAGCTCACAATTGACACAGGCTCTAAGGTGGTGGGTCACAACTTGACGACCCTTTTTGCCAATGCCGACAGCAAAGATCAGAAATGGCAGAAGCTTTTGGCCAGCCAAGCCCAGAAATTATCCAAAGAGTTAGGCCAATTGAAAGGCAGCCTGATGAAGGCGGGCCAGGCCATTTCCATGTACGGCGAGCTGTTTTTACCGCCTGAGGCGAACGAGTTCTTAAAGACCTTGCAAAGCAAGTCGCCCCCACTGCAGTTTTCTGAGATCGAAAAAATCCTGAAAGCCGAGCTGGGTGAAAAAATGAACGAGCTTGAAATCGATCCGGTTGCCGTGGGATCGGCCTCTTTGGGTCAGGTTCACAAAGCGAAGATTAAAGCCACCGGCGAAATGATCGCGCTGAAGGTTCAGTATCCAGGCGTGGCCGAAGCGATCGATAGCGATCTGAAATCGATTCGCTCGCTTTTGTCGGTGATGAACCTTTTGCCGACGCAGCTTCAGACCGATGTTTTGTTTCGTGAAGTGCGCGATATGCTCGAGCAAGAGCTGAATTATCCACTCGAGATGCGCCAGACCGAAATGTACGGCAATCTTTTAAAAGACGATCGCCGATTTGTGGTGCCGGAAATCCGCGAAAATTTTTGCAGCCAACACGTGATCGCCGGCAGTTTCGAAAAGGGTCTGGCTCCCGATGATCCTTTGGTCGTTGCATTAAGCCCGGATCGTCGCAATCGTTTGGCCATGTCTTTCTTAGATCTGTATTTTATGGAACTTTTTGATTGGCATTTTGTGCAAACGGATCCCCATTTGGGAAATTACAAAGTGCGCTTGCACGCCAGTGGCGAGGACCAATTGGTGCTTTTGGATTTCGGTGCGCTTCGCCAGTACGATCCGGGTTTCATGCAAGCCTATTCACGCATGATCAAAGCCGCCCTTCTACGGGATAAGAAAGCTTTAGAGAAAGCTTCGCTGGATTTAAATTTTATTGCCGAAACAGATTCGCCCGAATTGAAAGAACATTTTCAAGAGTTCTGCCTGATGACGGTCGAGCCCTTTTTAGATCCCACCGATCCCAAAGCTCGCTATATGGATGTCGGTGGTTTTTACGATTGGAAGAAATCAGATCTACCAAAGCGGCTGACACAAAAAGCTTTGCAGATCATTCGCGGTTTTCCGCTGCGCACACCCCCGCGCGAGGTTGTCTTTTTGGATCGAAAAACCGGCGGCGTTTTTGTCTTCTTGTCCGTTTTGGGAGCTAAAATCCGCGGCCGCGAACTTTTGCTGCAGCATCTTGCGAAAATCGAGCTTTAGCCTCTCTTCTGCCGCCTCATGAACAAGTATTGAAATTTCAAAACTTGTTCATGAGGGCGTTTCAGCCACTTCTTGGGAGCCTTTGGCACCCCCTCACGAACTTGTCGCTGAATGTGACGACAAGTTTGCAAGAGGATCAAGAGCGCCGCTTCTCGGACAAGTCTGGCTTTACAGATGGGGCTGAAAATGATTGGATGCCGGCCATGACACGTTTTCAAAAATGGACTCGGATTCTGGTTGTGTACACGGTGATTGTGATCTTGTGGGGCGCATGGGTGCGCATCTCGCATTCAGGCGATGGATGCGGCGACACTTGGCCTTTGTGCCGCGGGCAATTGATCCCTGAAGCGGAACAAGGAAAAACCTGGGTCGAATTCGCACACCGAGGCATGTCCGGGATTTTTGGCTTTCTGATTTTGGGTTTATTTTTCTGGGCTCGCCAAGTTTATCCCAAAGGACATTTGGTTCGCCGCTGGGCTGGTTGGAGTTTGTTTTTCACGATCACGGAAGCGCTTTTGGGTGCGAAGCTTGTGCTGTTTAAGCTGGTCGGCACCAATGATTCTCCTTACCGCGCTTTTATTATGAGTCTGCATCTGATCAACTCACTGATGCTAACCGCAAGTATTGCTTTGACGGCGGATTTGGCTGGGACTGCAAAATGGAAATTCCGGGACTCATCACCATGGACATTTGATGGCCTCAAACCCCGTCGCATTGTCAGCGGGCTGCTTTTGTCATTCTTCATCATTGGCGTGACGGGTGCGATTGCAGCATTAGCGAATACACTGTTCCCATCCTTCAGTTTGGCGGAAGGCTTTCAAGCGGACTGGAATCAGGATTCGCACTTTTTGGTGCGCCTGCGCGGGCTGCATCCGCTGATGGGGATTTTATTCGGTGGCAGCATTGCGCTGACCGCATGGCTTTCGATTCAGCTGCAGAAACCGCATGAAGAGAATCTCAAAAAACGAAGTCGAATCCTGGCGATCACCACAGGTGTGGGTATCGCTTTCGGGATTGGAACTTTGCTGTTCCTATCACCGGTTTGGATGAAGCTTGTGCATCTGACATTGGCCCATAGCATTTGGATTTTGATTGTGCTTTGGATCCGCGAAGTTCTTTTGCAAAAAGAAGTTTAGGGTTACTTTTTTAAAGTGAAAAAATCCATTCCGATGGCAAAGATTTCTTCTTCTTTGGACTCTTTGATCACCGATTGCGATTCACGAACGGCTTCCAGCAAAATATTTTTGATTTTTAGAACATCTTTCTGTGAAAGACTGACCACTCCCGAGTAATGCAGATCGGTGACCTCTTCGCGGTCTAAAGATTCGGCCGCTTGCAGTCTCCAGTTCGTGTGATGTTTGATGATATTCTTTGAATCATTTCCCAGTCGGATCTGTGAATTCGTTGCTTGATACCCTTGTGATGTGTGTTCAACCAGCTCGATCAAAACCAGAAAATCCAAGGCTTCGGTGATCCTTTTGATTGGCAGCTTAAAGTACTGCGAAAGCGCTTCGCGGGTTCGCAGCTCAGGGATGGTCACCGCGATATGAAGAGCCGCATAGATCCAGGAACTATAGTAAGTGGATTGATGAATTTCGCTTAAGACCGTCTTCGATCCCAAGCGCTTGCTCAGATTCAGTCGCCTTTCGGTCGCAGCATCGATCTGTTTCTGAAAAAACTCTTTCAGCTTCTTTGTTCCCGATCGATCCTTCTGCACGAGCAGCATAAAGAAAAAGGATTCATCTTGCGAATGGCCGAAAAAATGATTCAGCTCATCTGCCTGCTCGAGACTGAGATGGGCTTTGTTGTGAATGATCTGCGAGATATAGGTGGGCTGACAGTTCAGCGCCTTGGCCATAGCAGCCTTGATGCCTTTTCGAGTCCCCGACCGGCCCGCCTTGGCTTCTAAATAGCTTTTGTAATCATTAAAATCGAAGACATTTTGATCTTTCATTTCAGTATTTTATCGGGTTTAAGGCAGTTTTGCTTTAGTTAAGATAAATTATTAAAGCAAATAGACCTATCGTCAATTGCCGCTATGCATTAAAACGTTTCTGAGATGTCAACACACAACCAAACAGGAGTCACTATGAACTTTCCAAACCCACTTCAGGCACACGAATTGAAACTCGTATTTTTAAGAGAAAATATGCGAACAAAAATCACCACCTTCACTTTGACTGCGGCTCTTCTGTCGATGTCTTTGACATCCTTTGCGCAAAACCGTCCACCAGAATCGCCGTCTCTTGCAGCTTCAAAACTTTCACTAGCCCAAGAGTCTCTGAAAAAGAAGGCACAATCTCTTTCACAAGACAAAGATCTGAAACAGGATTCCGAGAAAAAAGAGCGAAAAAATCTTCTGACGTTGAAAGAGTTCGTCAAGGATCGAAGCTCTCTGGCAAAAAATGGCGGAAGCAGTGATGGCGGCGGCTTTGTCAGTGAAAATTCGCTTCGCCTGCTGGAGATGAGCTCGCAGGAACTGAGCACGATTGTGAAGCGCACTTCGAGAAAGATTTTCGCCAATCTGAAAATCCCCTACACTCGAAGACAGCTTTCTGAAATTTTCCAGAACATCCGCGTCGCGCCCAACGATCGAAACTGGCGCAATGGCCAAGAGCTGATGTTCGACTTTGGCTCAGACGCAAATGGCCCTTACATCGTTGCGCTGAGCCCTTTCTTTCATATCTATGGCGCAGTCCCAATCAAGTTCATGTCCAAAACCGATCTCAAGAAACACATCTTGGATCTGCGTTTAAAGATGCTTCATGAATCCGCCCACCTGTGGAATTTAAACGAAGATGAGTCAGAAAATTTTGGAATGACTTTTCTAACAGCCGTTGAAAATGACGCTATTTATTGCAAAGGCAAGAAATCCGACTACCTGATCCAGCGAAGCACCCTGCAAAGCTTTGCAAGCACGGCTCGAAGCCCATGGCATGAAGAGCAATTCCCTGGCGGCCTCATGATTTTAGAACAATACGCAGCGCAACTGCAATTGCAGCGAGCGACTCCTGGACAATTTGAAGCGGACCCAAAACTTTTGGAGAAGTTACAAAGCTTTGGAATCAAAATTAGCTCCTGTGCGGCCGAAGATTACAAAACCACGGCTCCAAATGTGCTGAGCTGTATTGGGAAAGATTTAATTCCACTTCTCATTCAGCAATCAACAGAAGAACCAAAGAGTCCTATCTACACCCAGTTCACAATCGAACTTGCAGAATCTGCTGATGGCGTGGATATCAAAGACGTCCGCATCTCTCGTCAATACAATGAGACTTCCGAATCAGTTTCAGTACAATGTCAGGGATTGTAATCCGAATCCAAAGCCCCGGCGGGATCTAGACGATCTCGCCGCTGGCGATCAGGCGGCTGACCATGTGGATTTTTTCGGTGATGTCGTTGCTTTCAAGCAGCAGCTGCTGCATGTCGTGATCGGCGACCAGGTAAGAGGCGAAACAGCCGATGACCTCTTCGGCCGAGCGGATGCTTTGCATGAATTGGCTGCGGTTGTTGGGTTCGGGGATGTGTTGCTCGATCCAATTCTTGAGAACTTTGTTGATCATGATAAATTCGCGGCTGATCGAGCCCATCATTTCGTGATTTTCCGGGATCTCTTCCGCTTCGCAGACGATGTACGGCTCCGCACCCCCGATGACTTTGCCAAGCTTCGCTTTGCCGTGGCCTTGCAGGAAAATCAGCAGACTTCCGTCGGGACGCTCTTCTAAAATCACCGGATGACCAAAGCCCGCGATTTCACGCACGAAGCCCAAAGGCTGGCCGGCATAGTACAAGTGCTCGTGCTTGGGATCATCCACGTAACCCAGCGCAATCGGCGTGTTTGTCGCGATCGCGTCCCGTACCATTTGCAGGTAGCGGGGTTCGTAAATGTTCAGGGGCTTTGAAGTGCTGGGATAAAACACGACGTTCCCCAATGGAAACACAAAAACTTTCATGATATCTTTATTCTCTCAGGGGGAAGCCATGGATGAAAGGCAAATCGATCCTCGTCTTAAAATCGTCTTTTTCGATGGTGTTTGCCATCTGTGCAATGGCTTCGTGGATTTTTTGATTCAAAATGAGACGGCCCAAACGAAATTAAGCTATGCCCCTCTGCAAGGTACGACAGCCCAGCAGTATCTCCCCGAGACGGATCAGAAAACTCTCGCAACTGTGATCTTTTTATCGGACGGAAAGCTCTTCAAAAAATCCGATGCGGTTTTGCGGATCCTGCGGGAAATGAAACTGCCTTTTTCCCTTTTCGGAAGTTTGGGATTTTTGGTTCCAAGGTTTCTACGCAATTTAATTTATGACTTCGTTGCCCGCCATCGTTACCAATGGTTTGGCGAGCGCGAAAGCTGCCGGCTTCCACAGCCCCATGAAAAAGGTCAGCTTTTACCCTGAAGACGTTTTCTTAAAATCTCGAAACATGAAGCCATCAAAGGCCGGTCGCCTTCGGCAATCTCTGGCAAGACCATGGTCGACTCGCTGACCCACTTTTTTGCCAAATGTTCCAGCAGCACAATCTCGTCCGCCGGGCCTTGGACAAAGTAAACCCGCAGTTCATATTCGCGACCCGAAGGCGATTTGACGTTTGATGTGCCGAGAAAGTCTTGAACCTGGACCCGGATGCTGATTTCTTCCTCAAGTTCGCGCACCAAAGCCTGCGCGTCGCTTTCGCCGAGCTCGACCTTGCCGCCCGGGAACTCCCAGTAACCGCCGCCGACGTCACTGTGTGCCCGTTGAAACAGCAAAACCTCGGGTTGACCGATCACCGAATTCCATCTTGAAAACACGCCGGCGACCACCGGGATCCGAGCAGGACTTTTCATCAAAGATGAGTCTGCCCGACTTTAATTTCAAAGTAAAATGCGATAAGCTAAAGCTCTTATGCTTGATCTCCACAACAGCTACTTGGTGATTCTTTTCGGCGGAGTCTGCATCTTTCTCTACGGAATGAGTATCGCAAGCCATTCTTTGGAAACATTGATGGCCGGCCGCATCTCGATGCTTCTCAATAAACTTTCCAGCAGTCACTTTTTCGCCATCGTGATCGGAATTTCGCTGACCACCCTGCTGCAAAGCTCGGGGGCGGTTACCTCGATGCTGGTGGGGCTGGGATCAGCGAAGGTCATTTCGCTGCCGCAAGTGATGGGCGTCATCATCGGGACCGCCATCGGCTCGACGATCACCGTGCAGCTGATCTCTTTCGATCTTTCGCAGTACGCGCTTCCGGCCTTGATCGTTTCTTTCGCGGTTTTCTTCTTTTCGAAAAAACCGGGACTGAAAACGATCTCAAGCGTGTTTTTGGGATTTTCGTTTTTGTTCTTAGGCTTAGGCATGATCTCGTCGGCCGCCCATTACTATGCCGAACTGGAAAGCTTGAAAGAGTCGATCGCGACCCTGAAAGCCAATCCGCATCTGTCGCTTTTTATCTCGATCGTGTTCTGCGCTTTTGTGCAAAGCTCGGCGGTCACCGTGGGACTTGTGATGACCTTGGTGCAAGCGGGCGCTTTGTCGTTGCATGATGCCATGTTCTGGGTCTACGGCGCCAATATCGGAACCACATCGACCGCTTTGATTGCGGCGGTTGGCAGCAATCACGTCGGCCGTCAGGTGGCCTGGGCGCATTTCTTTTATAAAACTTTAAGTGTTGTGATCTTCTTGATCGGTCCCATTCACGAATACTTTATCAAGTTCTTGCAACAGTTCCACAACACCTCGGCGCGTGAAATCGCCAACGGGCATTTGGTCTTCAATCTGATTTCGGCCGTGATCTTCTTCCCGTTCATCCGTCCGGCTTCGCGCTTTATCGAAAAGCTTTTCCCGAAAGACCCGAAAGAAGATTTCACGGCCGAATATCTCACCATGAACAATTATCAAAGCACGGCGCTTGCGGTGTCCTATGCCAATCGCGAGATCATGCGCACGGCCGACATCGTGCTTTCGATGATTCAGGATTCTTTGCGTCTGTTTGACCACAATGACCCATCGATGATCGAATCCATCAAGGACCGCGATAATAAGGTCGATTACCTGTACCGCGAAACCAAGATGTTTTTGCTCGATCACGCCAACAAAAGCTCGACCGCCGTTCACCAAGGTATCATGAGCATGATCATGTTCTTAAGCGATCTGGAACGCGCCGCCGATTCGATCGATATCAACCTGATCACGCTGGCGATCAAGAAGAACGCCCTTCGTCTCGAGTTTTCAAGGGAAGGCTGGGACGAGATCAAGCAGATGCATGCCCAGGTCATGCGTGTCGCCCAGATGGCGATCAACGCATATAACCACCGTGAGATGTGCGAAGAGGCGATTCAGCTCAAGCGCGAGCTGGCAAAGCTTGAAATCCAGATGCGGGAAAATCACATTTCCCGTCTGAACCGGGGCCTGCGCGAAAGTATCAACACAAGCTCGATCCATTTGGATCTGCTTTCCGAGTACAAACGCATCGCAAGCCTTCTTTGCGCCCACGCTTACAACACCCGCACTTAAAAAGGGAGACCACCATGCCCGTCACGCCGATTTTGCTTTTGTTCTTTTCGAACATCTTTATGACCTTTGCGTGGTACGGGCATTTAAAAAGCCTGAAGGATTCACCGCTGTACTGGGCGATCTTGGTCAGCTGGGGCATCGCTTTTTTCGAGTACGTTCTGCAAGTCCCCGCCAATCGCATCGGCAGCGAGACCTATTCACTGCCGCAGCTGAAGATCATTCAAGAGGTGATCACGATGATCGTCTTCGCCGGATTTTCAGTCTGGTACATGAAGCAGCCCCTGAAGCTGGATTATCTTTGGGCCAGCCTTTGCCTTGTGGGCGCAGTTTATTTCGTTTTCCGCGGGAATTAGATCCAGCCAGTTTGCGCTATGTGGACAAAATCTCTCGAGCACAGCGGTGCCGAAGGTAACCGAGAGGCCTCGGGGCGAAGGGCTTGCCTAAAGCACCGGTCTTAGCTTTTGCAGGAAATTCAGAGAGAAGATTTTGCCTTCGTTCATTTCCTTCGTCATCAGATCCTTGCGGACTTGTGAGACTTCGGCGCGGGCTTGACCCATCTTGACCATGGCGCCGCGATCGATCATCTCGCTGAACTGAATCAACATCGCCTCGAGCGGGATTTTGGCTCCCCCTTCTTTTTTGGGGAAACCCGTTCCATCGTTGCGCTCGTGCGTGTTCAGGATCATCTCTTTGATCGTATCTTTGATTTGCAGTTTGCGGGACAAAGAAAGATTCAGACTGAAGATCGGATGCTTTTGGTACTCTTGCAGCTCCTCTTCTTTGAGCTGTCCTGGATCTTGCGTTTGACGAAGTTTTTTTGAAATTTTCGGGTGCAGCTCCAGCATCCCGACATCCGATAACAGCGCCGCCACCATGACATCCACGGGCTCGCCGATCGTTGCAAGCAAGCTCATCAAACCCGCGTAGGCCGCGACGGTTGGAGAACGTTCCACTGAGCCAAACTCGCCCAATGAAGAGTTGTTCACCACGTCCCAAGCTTCGCCGACGGAAGAAAGCGTGGTCAGCAGATCGCGCGCCAAAATTTCGCAACGATCGTAGAGCCATTTGCCCTCTTTGAACGAGGCGCTTTCGCTTTGATCCACCAGCAAGAAAACAAGCTGACTGTGCGAATTGCAAAAAGACAAATACTGAGCGCGGCACCGACTTTTCAATCCCAGTGCCGAAGGATCCTGATTGGCTTCGACATAGTGCCGGTAGCGATCGACCTCGTCCCGCCGAACGAAAACTTCGCCGACCGATTCCAGCTTCTTCATCCGGGCTTCGTTGAAAGGCGTGCCCTTCGGTAAAACCGGCAGCAGCTTTTGGTTCAAAGGCATCAAGTGATACAGGGTGAAATCCAGAACACTGTCTTTCGGGAATTCGCTGGGCTTCACCGGAACGTAGCTGGCCCGAATGATTTGCGAAGCCACGAATTCAATGCGGCTTGTTTCCATGAACTCGTTTTCAAGCATCACCATATTGGCGCCGGATTTTTTCACAAAGGCGGCCACGTCGGCCGGGATCTTGCGGTCCGCGATGACGCAGATGAAGCTGTCTTTAAAGACGTGGCGAACGGTCTGCACCGTCATCGTCATGTCTTCTTTTTTGGCGAAAGCGACGGCGTGGATCAACACGAACTGCACCAGATCGTATTTGCCTTCCATGTCCAAAACCGCATCGGCGGTCGGCACGTTCACGAATGAATATTCGAACTCTTGCGCCAGCTCCTGACAGCGGGTCACCGCCCCCGAATCGGAACCGATGCACAGAAAATTCAATCGTGACGATGCACTCATGGAACCGGTCTCACCTTCCGAGTCGCTTCGAGAGAGGACTCATATTCTTCTTTGAAAGTGTTTAAACATTTCTCGGCAAAAGCTTGCGTTTCGACTTTTAGGTCTTCCAAACCGCCCGCATCGACAGGCGTGCCTTTGGCCGAAATATTGACGGCAAAATGAACCAGGGTCGAGACCGGCGACGAAGTCGCAATGCTGATGCTGAGTTTTTTATTCTTCCAATAGAGATCATCCCCGATTCTTAGAATTTCCAGGGACTTCAAGGGACTGAGTTCATACAGGACATCGCGCACGATGCTCGCAAACAATCTTTGCAAAAGGACCCCTGACATCAGTTCTCGATCGAACACTTCTACAATAAAGTGAACCATATTCGAGCCGCGAATAACAGATTTATCCAGCAGGTCCTCGCCGTCGACCATGTGATCGAAACTGACATCGCAAGCCCCGGCCCAAGCGACCATCGAATCGCCCAAAATCTTATGTTCCAGATAGGCGTACAAGGAACGAAGTTGCGTCCCATCGTATTTGACGTTTTGCTTGAGCCATTTTGTCTTCATGATGTCTTCACTTCTTAAGGTTTTTCGAACAATGTCGAGATCTCAATGCCATTGTGCTGAAGAGCACGCTTCGAGCGCAAGCAAGATTCGCACTGCCCGCACCATTTCTCTTTGCTGAAGTAACAAGGCCACACCCAAGACCAATCGATGTGAAGCTTCAGTGCAAGCTTCACGATTTCGGATTTGTTTAAATCCGTTGTCAGACAACGAACCTGGACTTTATTTGAAGTCGAGTAGGAAAATGCCGACGTCGCCGCGTTCAAGAAATCTTTCGAGTTATCCGGAAATGTGGCGGCCTCTTCGCGGTTGAAACCCGGAATGATTTGATCGGCTTTCAAAGTTTCAGCGAAGCCCGCGGCAACATTCAAAAAAATGCCGTTGCGATTGGGAACCCAAACGGATTTCGCCGTTTCCTGCGAGGTCTTCATATCGTCGATCGAAACTTGCGCCCCGGTCGGAATCGATTTCGAATGATCGGTCAAAGAGCTCTGCCCGAAATCTTTGAAAAATGGCAGTGCCAGGACGTGGTGACGAATCCCAAAATGCTTGGTGATGCGGCTGGAAGCTTCGATTTCCTTTTGAACGGCTCGCTGACCGTAATCGAAGGTTAAGGCCAAGACCACGTCGGACTCTTCACGCGCGGCCAGAAGATTCACGGTCGAATCCAGCCCCCCGCTTAAGAGGACGACGGATTTCTTCATTTCGCGCGGCCTTTGCGTTTCGAAGCCGACTTTTCTTTGTGCAAGGACTTTGTCATCTCCTGGGCCCGCTCCAACACGCGCAAACCCACGACCTTCAAAAATACATCGTCGACCATTTTCTTGGTGGCTTTTTGAATATGGCTTGCAGCCGACAAGATTTTCTTGGAGGCGCGCTTGATCTTGCGCTCTTTTTTGACGGGCGCGACCGCTGCTTTTTTTGTCGATGCTTTGGCTTTGGTTGCGGTTTTTTTGCTGGTTTTCTTTTTCATTAGGAATCCATTTTTGCGATTTTAAAATCTTTGATCAAAAGCTGCAAAGTGCGGCGACCCGAAAAATAATTCCACTGAACCTCTCCGATCACGTCGACCTTTGATCCACGAGCCGGCAGGTTTTGCAGCACATCCGGCGGGGCCGAGAAATACAAGGACTCGATCCGGCGTTTGCTTTCCGGGTCCACCAGTTTCATTTTCAGATGCTTCGCTTTTAACACCAACACATCGTCGATTTGCACGTTGCGGAAACACAGGACCGGAGTCTCAAAACTTTGTCCGAAAGGCCCCAAGATATCAAACCAACGCATCAGGCTTTCGTTGACCTCTTCCAGACGGGCTTCAAGATCATAATGAAAGCTTTTCGAGGTCGCAGGTTTCTGGGTTTCATAGTGAGTTTGAAAAGCCTTGAGAACCTGATCGAAGTTTCCTTCTTTCAGCTCAAACCCCGCCGCCGCGTCGTGGCCGCCGAAGCGGACCAGGTGCGCTTTCGCGGATTCCAAAGCTTCAAGCAGACTGTCCGCACGTCCCTGCGGCAGACGGGCACTGCCGGTGATCACGCCTTCGGCATTGATTGCACCAATAAATGTCGGAACATTCTTCGCCAGACTGATTTTAGTTGCGATCAATCCCACCACACCTTTGTGGAAATTTTGCGAAGCTAAAAACACAAACTGATCATGCGGCCACTGACGAAGCTTTTCGAAAGCCTCGTCTTCGCCGGCGCCCTGAAGCTGCACCCGTGTCGAATTGTTTTCGAGCACGGTCTTCACCATTTTTTGAGCCTCGGCACGATCTTCGATCAAGAAAATATCGATCGGCAAAATGCCCATCTCCATCCGCGAAAGCGCATTGAGCTTCGGCGCAAAACGAATCGCCACATCCTGGCTTGATAAACTGCGGTTGGACAGATCCAAAGATTCCAAAAGTGCGCGCAGTCCCGGCCTCCTGGTTTGCTCGAGCATCAAAAGGCCCTGCTTCACCAAAGCGCGGTTGTCGTCAATCAGCGGGACCATGTCGGTCAACGTGCCGATGCAGAAGCAATCCAAAACGGATTTCAAATCCAAAGTCGAAGGCGAAATCAATCCGGCTTCCACCAGTCCCCGTTTCAAAGCCCGCAGGAAATAAAAGGCCACACCCGCACCGCACAAAAAGCCAAGCTTCGATTCATCATCACGACGATTGGGATTGATCACGGCAAATGCCGGCGGCAGCGAATCGGCCGGCTGGTGATGGTCCGTGAGAACCACATCCACGCCCAACGATCTGGCTTTTTCACAGGCTTCGAACGCGGTGATCCCGACATCGACCGTGATAATCACCGAGACACCTTCGGACTTTAAATCTTCAACGATATGCGAGTGAAATCCGTAGCCTTCCGACAAACGCTTGGGCTGCGCGAGCCTGAGACTTTGATAGCCCAGCTGTTTGAGACCGTCATTCAAAAGTGCGAGCCCCGAAGTTCCATCCAAATCAAAGTCCGCATAAACGCAGACTTTTTCTTTATTGCGAAAGGCTTCAACCAAACGGTCCACCCCTTTTCGCATGTCCTGCATGGAAAAAGGATCTTTCAGTTCTGCAAGTTTGGGAGCAAGCCATTTCTGGACAAGGCTGTCATCGCGAAAGCCACGAGAAAAAAGAAGACGTCGGATCAAGGGAGGATATTCAGCGGCCGAGAGCTCTCCGAGAGAATCGGAAAGCCCCTGGTCTACGAGCTCATTCTTTGCTTTTTCTTCGCGCGAATGCCACTGAACTTCCAAAATAGAATCCTTCCGGTATCAAAACCCCTTAGGCCGCGTGGCCTTTAAACTTGTCGACCAATAGGATGACCGGAGCCGCCACATAAATGGACGAGTAAGTTCCAAACAAAACCCCGATGCACGTCGCAAAGGCGATATCGGAAACAGTTCCATCCGCAAACAGGTACAAAGACAAAGCCGACATGAAGACGGTTCCCGATGTGATCAAAGTGCGTCCGATCATATCATTGGTCGCCTTATTGATCACCCAGCGAAGTCCGCGCTCGCGATAGATTGGTTCTGTCTCACGAATCCTGTCAAAAACCACAATCGTATCGTTGAGCGAGTAACCGATCAGGGTCAGAATCGCCGCCAAGATCGCCACGTTCACTTCACGACCGGTCAAAACGAAGATTGCCAGCGTGATGATCGCATCGTGCGCCAAGCAGATCACCGCACCCGGTGCAAACTTTGGATCGAAACGCAAAGAGACGTATATCAAGATCACAAGCAAGCAATAGAAGACAGCCAAAAGACCGTTTCGCTTCAGCTCGGCACCGACCTGCGGACCGACAGAGCCCACGCGACGAATTTCCGGCTGCTTTGCGGCCATATCGACTTCGATAATTTTTCGAATGTCACCGACCGCCTTATTTTGAATTTCATTGGTTTCTTTATCTGATTTTCCAGGCTCTGTTTGGAAACGGATGATGTATTCGCTTCCTTCACCGAAACCTTGCAGACCGAAACCGTGAAGGTTCAGCTTCTCCATCGGAGCGCGAACTTCTTCGATCGTAGTTGGCTGCGCGAATTTCACCTGAATTTCAGAACCACCGGCAAAGTCGATCCCGTAAGTGATCCCGCGAATCGCCAGATACGCCAAAGAGATCACCACCAAAGCCAATGAAATCCCACCAAAAAGGCCGACCTTCGAGGCAAAGTCGAAACGTCCGAAATCGTGTTGTTTTGAATTTTGTTTCATTTGCTTTCTCCTACACTGCCAATTTTTTCACGCCGAATTTATGAATCAAAAGATCCACAAGCACCTTGGAAACGAAAACGTTCGCAAACAAGGTGGTCACGATACCGATGAGCAATGTCACCGCGAAACCTTTGACCGGACCTGTTCCAAAGTACAACAGAACCAAAGCTGTCGCCGCGACGGTCACGTTGGCATCCAAGATCGCCGACATCGCACGGTTGTAACCTTCTTTCACGGCCTGCGCGTAACTTGCACCCTTGGCCAGCTCTTCGCGCATCCGCTCGTAGATCAAGACGTTGGCGTCGACCGCAAAACCCACGGTCAGCGCAATCCCCGCAATCCCCGGAAGCGTCAATGTCGCCCCCAGCGTTGTCAGAAGTGCTAGCACGCAAAGGATATTCAAACACAGAACCAAGTCTGCGACGGCTCCCATGGTGCGGTAACGAAGAAGCATAAAGATAAAGATGACGATGGCACCAATCCAGCTGGCGTGAACCGCCTTTCGGATCGAGTCCGCACCCAAGGTTGGACCCACACGGCGCTCTTCCAACTGCTCGAGCGTTGCAGGCAAAGCACCGGCACGCAAAGCGGTTGAAATCATTTTCGCTTCTTCCATTCCTTTTTCACGGTCACGGCCGCCACCCAAAGTGATCACCGCCGAACCGGTCCCGATTTCCACTTGGATCACCGGCGCTGTTTTCACCACGCGATCCAAGACGACAGCCATGCGCTTGCGAATATTCGCCGCCGTCAGGTTTTTAAATTTGTTGGCGCCCACTGAATTAAAGCGCAAAGAAACTTCGGGCGCCCCGTATTGATCGAAGCTGACAAAAGCATCGTCCAGATCTCCGCCACCCAGTTCAACGTTGGAATGCAGCAGATACGGAATGCGGCCCGTTTCCAGATCTTTGGCATTGGGGTCGCGCTCGAACAGAACGACCGTCTTTTCAGGAATTTTTCCTTTCAGGTCGTTGTTCAAACGAGTCACATAGTCCGAGTACTTTAAAGTCGTCAGATTGTAGTTCCCCGCTTTTTCCGCGTCTTCGATGATCTTTGGAAGATCGGCCGGAACCTGCTCGTCCGCCACCAACATGAAATCAAGTTTGGCCGCGGTGTTGATCAGAGATTTGGCTTTTTCCGCATCGGCCATACCTGGCAGCTGCACCAAGATGCGATCCGAACCCTGCTGAGAAATGCTCGGCTCGGCCACGCCGAATTCGTCGATACGATTGCGGATGGTTTCGATCGCCTGCTGGATCACCTTCGATTTGTAATCACGCATATAAGCATCAAAGTAACGAACCGTCACCGCTTGTTCGGTCGCGCCCATCACCTGCAACATCGTCGAGTATTTGTCTTCGATGTGTTTGACGACTTTGTCTTTCAAATCCGGAGACGGAAATGAAATTTCGATTTCGCCCGATTCGGCGCTCAGAGCTTTCACGTCGCTGACGGTGATCCCGTCACGTTCCAGTTCTGATTTCAGGCTCAACGACAAGCGGCTTGCGGATTCCTTCACAACGCCCTCGACATCCACGCCCATCACCAAGTGCAAACCACCCTGAATATCCAAACCGTAGTTCAGCTTTTTCGAGGTGATCCATTTGTCGCCGATATTTCCAAAATTCGGCGCCACCCACATAATGGCGAGCAAAATTCCCAAAATCGCAAGAATCGTTCTGACTCGAAGATTTTCCATGGATAACTGTTTCCCTTCTTCTTATGCCTTTTTAGTTTCTGTCGGATTCGCAGCGGGCGTCGCTTGTGCGGTGGCCGCGGCTGCGGAAGAGGCAATCTGCTTGCGGAGCATTTTGATTTTGACTCCGCTGGCGATTTCCAAAGTAACGAACTGGTCTGTCAGACCATCAACGGTTCCCAAGATTCCAGAGCTTGTGACAACCTGGTCGCCACGCTTCAAATCTTTCAAGAAAGCTTCGTGCGCGCGCAGACGCTTGCTTTGAGGACGGATCATCATGAAATACATTGCGACCAAAACGATCGCGAACGGGAAAAACATCTCAAGCATCGATGGCTGTGCCGGTTGCATACAAGAACTCCTTTGGTAGTGATTCCAAAGGCTGAATCGCAACATTTTTCCGATAGGAAATCAATACTTAGTTCATTCTCTCAGCGCATCGATTGAAGTGTACGGGCTAAGCTCCAGGTTCAGCGTTACCCTTGTTCTTTGTGAATCGCCCGATACAAAACGCTTTGAACTCGGCCCATTTTTTCTGCTCAATGGCTTGGCGCGCGCGGCTCATTAAAGACATATAGAAGTGAAGATTGTGAATGGTGTTCAAACGGCTGCCTAAGATTTCACCACTTAAGAACAAATGCCGCAGATAGGCTCGGCTGTAGGTGCGGCAGGTGTAACAATCGCATTCCGGATCCAACGGCGAGTTGTCTTCGCGGTACTCGTTGCGCTTGATGCTGACCTTGCCACTCCAGGTGTACAGGGTTCCATTTCGTGCCACTCTTGTAGGCATGACGCAATCAAACATATCCACACCACCATCGATCGCCAAAATCAAATCCAGCGGAGTCCCCACCCCCATCAGGTAGCGAGGTTTATTTTTCGGCATCAAGGGTGCGATCTGCGGAACCAGTTCATGCATCAGCTCGATCGGCTCGCCGACACTGAATCCACCCAAGGCATAACCCGGCAGATCCACACTGGTGACTTGATCCAATGAATATTTGCGGTGTTGAAGCGACAAGCCCCCCTGCACGATTCCGAATAAAAGGCTTTCCTTGCGCGTCATGGCCGCCTTTGATCGCAAAAGCCAGCGATGTGTCAGATCCATGCTTTTTTTGATTTCATCATCGGTTGCGGGATATTTCAGACATTCGTCAAAAGCCATGATGATGTCCGAGCCCAGGTCCATTTGGATCTCCATGGATTTTTCCGGCGAGATGAAATATTTCGCGCCATCCAGATGCGATCTAAACTCGACACCCTCTTCGCTCATGGTGCGAAGCTGACTTAAAGAAAAAACCTGAAACCCACCGCTGTCGGTCAAAATCGGCCCCTGCCAGTTCATAAACTTGTGCAGGCCACCCATTTTTTGAATCAATTTTTCGCCCGGACGCAGATGCAGATGATAGGTGTTTCCCAAAACGATTTGCGTGCCGCAATCTTTCAGCTCTTCGGGGGTCATGGCTTTGACCGTGGCCTTCGTTCCAACCGCCATAAAGACCGGAGTCTGCACAGGTCCACGCGCGGTCCACACGGTGCCTCGACGAGCTTCGCCGTCTTGCGCGTGCAATTCAAAAGTGCCTGTTGGTTTTGGCGTTGGATGGGTTGCGACTTCAGCCATACTGACGAATCTCCGTAACTGATAAAAAACGAAAGTGCTTGGGGATAACACACTGAGGGTCCAATTTCACGGTGTTTCAATCTGAAAATGCGGACATTCCGGGAAACTTGAGCCAATTATGGCATGGCGCGCTCGGAGCAAGTCATCTGAGAGTCCTGCCGAAAGCTGACTCCGGTTCGTCGCCCTTGCATCACGACCCGTCCTTGCTGAGCATTGAAATTGAGATTGGCGATGTAATCATCCGTCCCAGCCGTCAAATGAACCTGAAGCATCTTCCGGGAACCGAAGGTATTAAGTCCCAGGACGTTGGCTTGATTGCCTTCGTTGGTGAAATAATCCAGTTCTTTCTCGGCATTTGTTTTGGCATCCACCAACAACAGGCGCCCGCCCACCTTCGCCCCGTGCAAGGTGACTTCGAAACGTTGCAGCGGCTGCTGAGTTTCGGATTGATTCAAGGTGCAGGTGTAAACCTGTCCTTTCAGCAAAGTTTCGCGCATTGAAAAACTGAGACGTGACAGCAACAGGCTTGAAACCGGAAAATCAGGGGCCGCATCTTCGATTTCCGCCAGACGCAAAAACTCGTGCAGCAAGGTTGCAGTCGTTTTGGCCGTGAGCCTTGAAGTGGTCTCGCAAAATTTCTGATCAACCAGAATCGAATACGCCGGAAAGTCGCCTTTGATATCGCGATCCTTGTAATTGATGAAATCGACCTTCAATCCCTTGTGGGCTAAATCCGATTGCAAGAAGAATTCGGTTTGCTTGATGGCGCTGAGAACCGCGGCTTTCTGCTCGGGGGTCAAAAGCCATCCGGTACTGGGATCTTCGGGATCCAGATAATTTAAAAGCACACGCAGATGGGCCACCAGCACCAGCGCACAGCTGCCGCCGCCACCGCCGGATCCGGGGCCAACCTCGGTCAGCTTTTCGGCGCTCAAAGGACTGGCCTTGCCGCGTTCGTCGATCTGCATTTTTTTAAGGTTTAAAAGCAGGCGGTTTTCGTTTCGAGCGGATCCATCGGCTTCGGACAGGCGTTTGGAAGTGGACGATAAAGAGCTTGTTTTTTCTTGCAGCTGGGGTCGGACTTCAGCGGACCGAGTCGACGTCGAAAGAGTGAGATTTTCTTTGGAAGTTGATGCATTTTTCGAGTCGGAAAGGCGGGACTGTCCAAAGCACAGACAGGTGACGATTTGTGTCGCCAAAATCAAGGTTAGGCTCAATGCTGAAGTTCGAAATCTCATCCTTGATTTCGAACTTCAGCATCTATGCCAGTGTCCAGGGAGAAAGCCACCAGCCATTCACCACAATCCATAGCAACTGTCTCCAAGGGAGAGGAGAGACAATCCTTTGAGCGTCGACCAGAGAATCCTTCTCTGGGAGTGCCTAGCTGATAAAGAGAGAATACCGGGGTTTGAAATCTTTCTCTATTGCATAGTTATTAATTTATTCCCATTTCGGTAATTTTTTGTTACAATAAAATCCATGCGCGCGGTCTTCGAATTTTCATCTTATAAAGGCTATTTACAGGCTCTACTGCAATCAGAGCCACGGGGAATGCTATCCCGCCTGTCCGAAGCGGCCGAATGCCAGCGCCCCTACCTATCAAAAGTTCTACAGCCGGAATCCGGCGTGCACCTGACTCCGGATCATATGCACGGCATTTCCCGCTATTTAAACCTGGATGAAAAACAGACCCGGTTCTTGGCTTTGCTTCTGGAAAAGGACCGCGCCTCGAGCCCCAAGTACCGCGAGCACATCAAAGAGCGGCTGGCAGAGCTGAAGACCGAGTACCTGGAACTTAAAAACCAGGTCGGAAAAAAAGACGAGCTTTCCAGCCATGAAGACAATCAATCGGCCGCGCTATATTACAGCAACTGGCTTTATTCGGCCTTGCATATCGCGGTCAGCATCCCCGAACTTCAGACTCTTTCAGCCCTGAGCAAAAGATTTTCTCTGCCGGCTGCACACATTCAAATTCACCTTTTCAGGCTCGAGAAAATGGGTCTCATCAAACGCCAGCGCGATCGCTGGCACTGGCTGAGCGGCGATCTGCATTTGTCTTCGCAGTCCCAGTGGATTGGTCTTCACCACGGCAACTGGCGCGGACAGGCCGCTTTGGATGCAACCATGCCGCGTCCCGAATCACTTCACTATTCGGTCGTGCAATCGATCAGCAAAGAAGATGTGGAAAAATTAAAGCTTAAGATCATGCAATGGGTGAAAGAGTTTTCGAAAATCGCCTCACCTTCGGCACCGGAAGAGCTCGTCTGCCTGAATCTGGATTTCTTTAAGCCCGGATCGTCAGGGGACTGAGGGCCGAATCCACACGGACAGATCGCCGTAACTGAAAAGGCGGAATTCTTTACCGATGGCAAAGCGGTACACGGATTTCACGGTCTGCAGATCCGCAAAGGCCGCAACCAATGCCAGCAGCGTGCTTTCCGGTTGGTGGAAATTGGTCAACAGACGATCAATCACACGCCATTCGTAGCCCGGCTGAATCAGAATTTTGGTAAAGCCCTGCAACCCATCCGCGCTTTCTTTTAAAATCCCCTGCCCGGCGCTTTCCAGTGCGCGCGTGGCCGTGGTTCCCAGCGACCAGATCTTGCGATCTTCGGATTTTGCTTTTTGAATCTCGGCCCAGGTGGCCTGCGGGATATGCACCCATTCGGCGTGCATATCGTGCTGATCCAGATCTTCGGCCGTCACCGGCAAAAATGTTCCAAGCCCCACATGCAAAGTGAGCTCAAGAATTTTCACGCCGCGATCTTTGAGCATTTGAAAATCGTCTTTGGAAAAATGAAGACTTGCCGTGGGGGCGGCAAAACTGCCGGGCTCGGAAGCCCAATGGGTTTGATACCAGCTTTCATCGGCACCGACCGTATGGCGTTCGCCCCGCGCTTTCTGGATGTAGGGTGGCAGCGGCAGCTCTGCGACCTGATTGAAATAGTCTTCGGTCAGAGCTTCGGAAGCTTCGACGATTTGCGGCCGGCCTTTTTGCTTTAAGGTCATCGATTTTCCCAAAGGCAGCTCGATCTTTTCGCCCAGCTTGTATCTTTTCGACGGGAAAAGGACCTCCCACTGCTCGCCTTCGCCGGAAAGCTTGCCTAAGAAAAGAATCTCCAGATCGCCGGCGAACACGCGGCGTTTTAAAACCTTGGTGTTATTGACGACCAAAACATCACCAGCCGGGATTTTTTGCAGCAGATCCGTCAGAGAGATTTCTAGCGGGGTTTTATTTTCAACCCATAAAACGCGCGAAGGCCGTTGCGGCTTTGTCGCGACGAGATTTTCAGGATAATCAAATTGCAGATCTGCGAGCTTCATTTCAGGAGAGCTTATATCTTATAATTCCCCGGAGCGCGACGGAAAAACCGCACCACGAATCAACCCCTTCAGCACGAAGGGACAAAGGACATGCGGGCTTGAAATCAATCTCTGTCGATCGTTTTTTTTGGCTCAGAAAGGCCCGGCCGGGTGTCCGACATGAAGATCGATTCCCGGCGCCGTTGATCAAGGCGAAGACGCGACTTGGGTTCGCTTTCGGCGGTTTGCAGCTGCAGACGCCGCCGCTGCAAAAGATCAGAATCGGGTTCAGTTGCGAAACGTCCTTGCGCTTTGAGCTTTTCAAGATTTCCGTCTTTTTTACCAAGCTCAAGACCGCCGCCATTGCCGATCGGCGGCCGGGGCCCTGGATCCGCATCGGCCCGGCGAAAGCCCCACCAGGAAGCCTGCGGCCTTGCCAGGGTTTCACACAGATTTCGGATCTTGCCATCACCAGCTTGAAAGCGAATCGACTGCAAATGCGATAGGATCGCTTCAAGCGACATCCGGCTTTCTGCGCTCCCGATTTTCGCCAAGTTTGCGATTTTATACAGCTGCGCCCATTGGGCCATCGGTGTGATCAAAGGCAGAAGCTCGGTCACTTGCGCGAGACAATTTTTCAGCCGCCACTTCTCATCGCCGACCTGAAAGCCCAGCTCGCGCAGAATTTGGTTTTCGATCCGGAAGGCGCGAATCTCGCTCATCACCATGCGAACCACGGGGTCCCCGGCGACCTCGCGGGCTGTGGTCTCTTGATCGCTGTCTTCGACGAAAATTTCATGATGCGCTTCAAAACGGCTGAACGAGTCCTCGCGCGAATCGATCGTCATGGCAAATTCATGTGCCATCGCCGAGAACAGATACAGCGGACTGAGATCTTCTTTTTTCAAGTTGATCAGCGTTGAAAGATCCCCGGCGCGCGGCCCCCAGCCTTCCGACGTTCCAAATGTCCAGCTATCAAATTTTTTGTTTTCGATCGGATCCAGCAAGGCCAAAATATAAGTGCGCGGTTTTCGTTTCTGGGTGACGATTTCACGACCTGACACTTGGCAAATCTGGTAGGCTTGCTCGGCAGCTGCGGCCGAAAGACCGAAGGCCACCTGAAAATCCAAAACGGGTGCGGTGTTTATGGCTGGGATCTTCGCCTGACCTGCGTACTCGCGACACAGTCTTTGCCCGGTCGGCGTCGACAGGATTTGCAGCAGCAGCTGATCGACCATTTTGCCGATCTCGGGATTGTGGGGACTGCGGCTTGAGACGACTTTCAAACTGCGAACAGGATGAAGCTGTCGCGGGATCGAGCCCAGGATCTCGCTTTGCGACTCCATAGGACTTGTGTCCCACTCTTTTTTGACCGCCTCTATATTTAAGGACGGCTCTGCCAAGCCCTGCAGGCACCCTAGAAAAAGCGGCAAAAAGAGGCTTAAAAATCGCAGCTGCAGAATCACTCCTTTAAAATAGGCCCGTCATTGCTGACACCTGTGCAAAACATGGACAGCAAAAGGCGGCCCTTCAATCCCACGAAGACCTGAAACCCAATTCATTCGAATTGGGCCGCAAACCTAAGCTCTTGGATTTCATCAAATTCGTTTTCAAATTTCATTCCTTCATGCCCAGGCCCTGAAGCATAGGAATTGCAATTGTTTGAAAGCATGAAAGAACGCCTGCTTGCCCATAAAGAAGCCCGCGCCTTGATGGCGAAGGATCAGTTTGCGGATGCCGTGTCTTGCCTTCGCGGGGCAATGGATGCCTATGGGCCGCACGTTCATCTGTTGGTGGATCTGGCGTCTTGCTATTACATGCTGGACGATTTTGCCAAGTACCGCGAATACACTCTTTTCACGGAAACACAGTTCCGCGAAGTTTTCCCGATTCTAAATGATGGCACCAAACTGCATGTCATTTTGGGGCTTGGTAAATTGCTAGAGGAAATCGGACACCTGCAGCAAGCTCTGGATCTTTACGCCATGGGAATGCGCTACTGGTCGCAGATGCCGCTTTCAACGACCATTACAGATAAGATTCGTGCGCAGAACCTGCGGGTTTTAAGCCTGACCGGAGCGAAAGAGATCTTATCGCAAGAGTATGCTCTTTGCGAGCAGATCCTAGCCCGCGAGACGACACTCGAAGGCGATCTGCAAAATTCTTTGATGCTGGCGGATTTTAAATTGTTCGGCGAAAAGGTGGCTTGGGCCCGCATTCAAACGTTGGTGCGAGATTCGAAGCATTCCCAGTCTTACCGCAGGTTGCTGCTTTTTAATTATCTGGCCGAAGCTTTAAAAGCTCCGCAGTGGTCACCACCGACGGATTTCTTTACCGGTTTTGACTATCTTCAGTGCGACACTTACGAGAAAGCTTTGTGGGATTTACTGAAATGGGATCATAACGAAACCCCGGCCGAGACTTTGACTTTGCATCGGGGTGATCGCATGAGCCCACTGTCGCGTCTTCGTTACCTGCATCTGCTGCAAATGCGCGAAGGCCGTTTCGAGCTTGCGGTCGAGGCGCGTATCAAATTGCAGTTTCTAATTCAAAACTTAGATTCTTCGTCGCAGAAGATGCTTTTGGGCGGCTGGGATTTGAAATCCGAAAGCCAGAGCCAAGCGATCTTGATTCTCTCAGAGGATCAGCTGCATTCTCGCGGTCTGAAATTGGATTTAACCAATAGCCCCATCCTGCAAAAGCTTTTCGTCTTGATGTCGCAGGCCCCGGTGTGGCCAACCGAAGAACTGATCGCAAATCTGTATCAAACCCAAATGGACACTGAATCCTTGGATCGCTTGCGTGTTTTCATTTCACGCGCGAACAAGCGATTGGCATCCGAATTGGGCTTGCCGAAAGCCTTTAAGCTCAATAAAGATCAAATCGTTCTAAATCCCCATATTCAAATCACCCGTCGCGGCGAAAAATCAATCGCTTAACCCCGCGCAATTCTTGCGTCTACGGGAAAATCTGTCGATTTTTTACACAGGTCAGTTTAGCCGATGTCCGTGGCCGTCATCCCCCGTCTTATTTATTCTCCTTCTGCGTAAAACAAATGAATCAATAAAAGGAGAAACCAATGAAAAAATCGATGTTTGTGACCATGGCTGTTCTTGCGTCTTTGTCCGTATCTTCTGCATTTGCTGCTGGCAAAAGTGCTGAAAGCAAAAAAGCGCCGACCGCGATCTGCTTCGAAACCGCCGACACGACCAAATCCGCTTTTGAAAGCACAGAACTTAAAATTATGATCGTCAACATCAACGGACTTCGTCTTTTGTCATCGAAAGTCGAAGAAGTTTCGAAAGACTCGGGCCCCTTCCAAAGTGCGATCAAGACTTATGCGCAAATTGGCGACTCGTCAGACGAGACTTTGATCCGCATCCAGTACACAAACGGCCAGCCGTCGCGCCTGCTGTTAAATTCAGATCAGGAACTTTCACTGAAATTCAGCGGCGAACAAACGGTGGTTCAAGGCACAGCTTGCTTTGATATCAGCGAGTAATCGGAAATCGTTGCGCGCCGGAAAAGCTGCGTTAAGGCTTTCCGGTCGCCGTCAGCCTAATCTCTACAAACGGTGTTAGGCTGCATTTTAATCTATCAAAACGGATGTCTTGCAGCCGTCTTATTTCAGCTCGCAAGCAAAAGTCGTGACCGGACCGCCAGACCACTGGGTCAGGTAACCGGTGCCAAGCTTTGAGCCTTGCGGGAATTCGATGATCGCGCTGCGCTGATCATCCAACGCGAATTCGCTTTGCAGGATGGATGGCAAAATTCCGGGCTCGATCATTTGCACGGCGGTATCGAAGATCTTCACCGAAGATTTTTTTCCTTCGGCCGTGATCAGTTCAAGGATCCCTTTGGTCGGATAGATGTTCATTTGCAATTTTGAATCTGAAGTGCAGGCAATGTCGTTTAACGGCGCCAGTGGAACATGGGCTGGCAGCTGAATTCTGAGAGAATTATTTTGACCAGGTCCGTTGATCTTGAGCAGTGCCGAAGAATAAAAAGAACCCTGAATCCCCGCCTTGGCCAAATTGATTTCAACTGTTTCGTTGATCAAAGCTTCGCAGGCGTCATTTTCATTTTCGTCCACCAAAGTCATGCGGCACTGAACGGGCGAGCTGTTCACACAGGCATCCATCAGCAATTGGAACTGATGCTTCTCGCAACCGCCCGTGTAGGTGACATCAATTCGCAGATTTGTTTTGTCGGCATTCAACCGACCCCCATTTATTTGAAACGCTTGTGCCGACATCGAGACAAACACAAGTCCCATCAGGATTAAAAATGTTGATTTCATGGATCCACCCTTTTTGTTTTGTTTAGCAAAAAATGGTTATACCCAAATTGAAGATCTTATGGAGAAAGAAGCGGTGGTTCATCGAATTCATTACGAAATCTAAGGGATACTGAGGGACCGCCCGGGTCAGAAATTCATCGACTGACGGCTACCCCTCGGCTCCGCAGCGCTTGGCTTCGCTGATTTTATTGATCATTGGGTTTGCTTTGGCTTCATTTTCCAGAATACCAGCTCGAATCTGATCGTTGAAATTGCTTGTGAATGGCACTTGCGCTTCGGCTTCGTAATTCAAAGCCGTGCGCGCGTTTTTCGGATTCTTCTTATAGGCCGCAGCACAAATTCGCTGCACCGAGGTGGATGCGAGCCCCGTCTGCTGGTGGATCTCCCTGCGGCAAGCCTCACCTTTTTCTTTCACCGAGCATGAAGCCAGGTAGCTTCGCTGGTACTTGATCAAAAGTTTTTGCGAGTCTCTGGAAATCAAACGAAAGGCAAGCTTTCCCTTTTCGTCCGCAACGCCATCGATGAAAAGAAACCGTTTTTCTTTGGCGTGGTAAACCGCAAAGCCGACTCCGCCGAAGGTGTTGCCGTCATCAGCGGCTAAAAAGATCAGATCTTTTTTCACACCCAAAAAATATCCCGGCCACGATATGACCGTTTCCTGATCCAGGTTTTTTTCTTCACATGCAAACTTGCGATCGCCTGCGACCGACACGAAGGAAATTTGTGTCGCACCTTTTTCGCCGTCGTCGATGACCTTCACCCAGACTTCGCCGAAGCTTTGACACTGGACTGTGCGTTTGAAATTGGGCTGATCCGCTGGGATCGGCAGGTTTCGAAATTCGGACTGCAGGGGTTTGTCGAAAAGGCCTTCGTCGGTTGGATAACCCCCGCGCTGGGCCGATGCCGTCAGAGAAGTGAGAAGCGAAAACATCAAAACAGAGAAGGACATTTGTTTCGTCATAAAACCGCCTGTTTCTATTTCATGCGAGACTGAAAACACAGTCAAACCCGCAAAGGCTTGAAACGCGAAATCCATCGCGCCACGAAAACGTCGCGTCAAGAAACAGGGCCTGGCACATTTCACGAAGTCGGGATAGTATTTGGTGATGAGCCTTCAGCAAATTGCCAATTTCAATTTTTCCTTGGGGAACGATCATGTGATTTGGTCGTTGGCTTATTTGCCTGGCACCGGGCTTCGCTATCGCCCTTCGCAAGAAGACGATGAAGCTGGAAAGCCGATGACTTACTTCTTTTTCGATTCCGAGCTTTTGGAACACGAAGCGGCCGAACTTTTATCTTTGATCGCAAAGCTTCCACCCAACTTCAGCCAACCAGGGCTTGGACAGCATCCCGCCGATGGCGAGCGGCATTTTGAAGGTCGTGACTGCCTGTCTTTCCGATACGGCACAGCCATTTCTTTTTACATGGACTCGACCCGACTGATCTCGCCTGTTTTCACCGAACTGATTCAACTCATGGAACAAATCCGCAGCCGCGTGCGCGCGGAGATGGCAAAAGCCGCCAAGCCTTAAGGATCTTCTACCAGTCCACTTGGGTTTTGGGTGGGTTGCGGAAAGCCAAGCTTTTTTCTTTGTCATAATAAGGACCAAAGACGTCGGATCTTGCCACGGCCTTCTTGTGATATTGTTGCGCCTTTTTCTCGTCGCCTTCGAGATAACAGACAAGTCCCGTCAGCCACAGGGCCGACCCTAAATGCTCGTCGATCTGAAGGGCTTTTTCTAAGGATTGCTTGGCGAGTGGCAACTGATTTAGCAAAACGTAAGCCTCGCCCGCCAAGCGATGCGTGAAGGCGTCGTTCGTCCGAAAGAAAATTTCATCGCGATTTGTGTGCGCTAAAATCAAATCCACCAAATCCAAGGTCTCTTCGTACTGCCCCAAGGCCAGCGTGCACTTGGCCGCTTCGCGCGCGGCTCGGTGCTCATAGCGAATCCCCGGTGGCGCCAAGGGAACCGCTTTTTGATAGAAGCCCAGAGCTTTTTCAAAATCCCCTTCGCGACTGAGCAAATCCCCCATCCCGCAAAGCGTGAGACAGGCTTCGGGAAAGATTGTTAGGGATTTTTTGTACTCGGCGAAGGCTTCTTTGGGCTTTTTATTGAAAGTCAAACCCGTGGCCGCGTAAAAAGGCTTCAGGCTTTCCAGCTGGAAGCCATCGACGAAAATACTGTTGCCCGCAGCCAAGCAGGCTTCAATTTCATTTATATTGAAATAATCGGTGTTTTCACCGGGCTCGTTCATGACTTCGACAAATTCAGGTTTCAGATAATAGGCACCTTCATGCTGCTCAAACAGCGTGTTGCCTGCTTTGAGATTCAGGTCCACGGTGCCAATCGCAAAAACGATGGTCTCTGGCGGGATTTTCAACGAGTTCAGATCCACGAACCAAGTGAACAGGTAATCGGCCTTCACTTGATGCCCCTTCATTTTGACGTCAATCGTATCGTCTTGCCCGGCCAGGTGTTCGCAGGTTTGTTTTTTGCTTTTGCTCATTTTTTTATCTTTGCTCATTATCTAAATCCGTCTGTCCCTTCTCTTTCTAATACTAAAACAAATGGGTTGCTGCCGACACCCGAAATCGGAGGTCTGTCGATCTTCTAGACGCTTCAGTTTACTTGATGTTCGTGGAGCTTTTCTCGAACTTCTTATAATTTCACATCCGAAGCAAACGGCCACTCCGAAGAAGAGTAAAAAACCGATCTGTACCCTTTTACTCGTCGATTTTTGTTCTCCTTCTTTGGAGCTGGCTGGACTTTTCTATTTCCAACTCAAAAGGAGCTCTCTTATGAAATCACTCGTTATGATCGCTTTGCTGGCAATGTCGACTTTCGCATCGGCTCAGACAAGAAGCACATCTAGCTTGAACTGCTCGATTCCTGGAGACGGACTGTTACGTTTGTTGGAAACTCAAAGAAATATTTCGAAGGCGATCGATCTGCTGATCGAAGAAAGAAGCCGTTCTGATGAAGAATCGGCAAGATATATTCAGATCCAGATCGGCGAATTGCAGGCCGCTTACTTGAAATGCGACGCGATGGTTTCAACGACACTTCAAAGCAAACGCTAGCTTCACTGATTCATCCGCGGCAACGATATGTTCCGCGGACGAAATGGATCTTTAGGAACTGAAAGACTGACGGATGTCTTTGCAATCGACAAAGAGATTTTTCCGAAATCTTCTTCGTCTGCCGGATTTGTATTCAGGCGAGCGGTCACGCCCAGTTTATCATTTGGCTGAATCTCAAGCTTTCGTGGATGGCAATAAACGAGCTGCTCTTGATGTGGCTCTGACCTTCTTGGCTATCAACGGTTTTGAAATCGAAGATGAGCAGATGGAGCTCTACGATGCGATGATCGCTATCGCAGAAAAGAAAATGACAAAAGAACAGCTTGCGAGTTTGCTTGAGAAGCTAACGACCGAGTCGTCATTGGTGTGCGGGCACTGAGCTATAGGAGCTTTCAAAACTACCGATTAAGAACGTTAAATGCCTGTTCTCGAAGAACCTTTCAAATGGCAGCTCAATCAGCGGAATCGTCAGTTCGATTGCCAGCGCATCATCGTGATTTTGAAATAGCGAATGGAAAAATAATTGGTGCGCCTGCGCGGACTTGAACCGCGACGTCTTTCGACATATGCCCCTCAAACATACGTGTCTACCAATTCCACCACAAGCGCATCGGTCTTTGAATCCAACAGACAGGGACCTTTGTTAAACCCGGTTTTTAAAAACTTGTCAAATCTCGCCTGCGCGCTGCCTGCGGCTTAAGCACGACTGATGTCTGGCAGGCTTTTCGAATTTATTTGAAACTTTCGTCAAAAAAAGAATTTATAGTGACACTAAATATTCTAAAAATATGTTTTATTTCAATAACATAGCCACCGTCTTTGAATTTTCACCGCGAAGCCCGTATACCTAACCTATACGCAAGGTTGGATTGTCATATTGGCAGGAGCACGGATGCTCTGGAGGGGAACAGAGGGAGAATCTAGGATGGAGAATCCTTGTTTCCAATAGACCCTCAACAAGCAGCTGAGACTGCGGCAGGTTGAGGGTCAGTGTCAGTGCCAAGGACTGAAATTTTCGAAGGGAGTCGAAGATGTTGGCAGAGTTGAATGTGGTTTTTTGGTTTGTCGGAGCTTACTCGGTGGTTGTTTTGGCTTCACTGTACTCGACAGTGGCAGCGAAGCCGCAAAAGCAGCGAATCAAGTAAGTTCTGTGGTTCCTCCTTAAGTGTTAGTGGTTGTTAGTAGTTTGTGTTTTTAAAGGTTGCTGAGGGTTTGGTGGTTCCCCTCTTCAACCTTCCGCGGAGCGAAAGCTCCGCTTTTTTTTGCCCGAAGGCTTTCGCTAGCGTTTATTACCCGTCGCTTACAATCCGTAGCATGCAGCTCGTAGATCCATTTCGTGGTGACAGCTCATCGATTGAGACCCAGGAGTTTCGCCTCCAAATGTAACGCTCAGTTTCGATAGCGGAAGAGGCTTGGGCTCGAAAGAATCCCCCCTCTCTTCGAAAACCAATTCCTCTGCTTCGGAGCTTGCTCCGTCAATCGAGAAACCGATCCATCTTTCGCAACCCCATACTTCGAATCGCCGCCCGCTGATTGCAGTGCCTGCAAAGAAGCCTGAGATTTTCCGCGGAGTCACTGCCACCCAAAGCTTTGGGGTAAATATGATCAATCTCGAGAGCATGAGTGGACCCACACTTCTCACATTTGCCTTGAGCTCTCAGATAAACCTCTCGCCGGATCTGGGCTTTGG
>CBIHNI010000001.1:0-428227 GCA_966211455.1 uncultured Bdellovibrio sp. | reverse complement strand
TGTGCGGCTCATAATGCTTACAAGTACCGCCGACAGGCTGGGATTGTGCGGAGGTAGGTGGCTATCACTTTATACCGCGCTGTCCATCTTTTCGACAGGCTTGAAAAAGCAACATCCCGACTATCGCGCCTCCAAGGGAAGTGGTAGATCAACTCTTTGAAATCAGCCGCGTAAATCTGGATCGAGGTTCCCTTTGAAATTCGAAAAGTTCCATCTCTCTGAAGACTTAATTCGCAATCTGAACGACAACGGATTTTTTCGAACGACCGATATCCAATTCAAATCAATTCCTTCCATTTTGAAAGGCGAAGACGTTCTAGCCATTGCCCAGACCGGCACCGGTAAAACGGCGGCGTTTGCGATTCCGATTATCGACATGATTCATGCCGATAAATCCAGCAAACGCAGCAATGGCATCAAATGTTTGGTGCTGGTTCCAACACGCGAGCTGGCCCAGCAAATCGGCGAAGTCTTTCACAAGCTGACCCATCACACCAAGGTCAAAGCTTTTGCCGTATTTGGTGGTGTCGAACAGGACCCGCAGATCCAAAAACTGCAGGATGGGATTGATATTCTAATCGCAACCCCGGGTCGTATGTTTCAGCTGATCCGCCAAGGATATCTGGATCTGAATCATGTGCAGATGCTAGTGCTGGATGAAGCGGACCGCATGTTGGATTTGGGATTTATTGACGACGTGCAAGCGGTGAAGAAAAAGCTGACCCGACAGCACCAAACGCTATTCTTTTCGGCGACGATCAATCCTGAAATCAAGAAGCTTGCATATTCACAGGTTCGCAGCAACGCCATTCGCATTCAGATTTCGCCGGACGATCCGGTTTCAAAGAACGTCACCCATTATGTGATGTTCGTGGAAATGGACGACAAACGCTTCTTCTTGGAAGAGTACATCAAGCAGCTCCCAGAAGGAAAATTCATCGTCTTCGTCCGCACACGCGTACGTGCCGAGCGAGTCGCAAAAGCCATGGCTCGGGTCAACATCGCCAGCATGACTTTGCATGGTGAAAAGGACCAGACCGATCGCGATCAAGTGATGAAGGCTTTCCGTAGCGGCGAATGCAAACTTTTGATCGCAACCGATATCACCGCGCGTGGAATCGATATCGCCGACGTCACACATGTCATCAATTACGATTTACCTGAAGTCCCGGAAAATTACGTTCACCGTATCGGTCGTACCGGTCGTGGCTTCAATAAAGGCATCGCCGTTTCTTTCTGTGCTTCAGAGGAGAAAGAACTTCTGCGCGAAATCGAAGAGATCCTGAACAAGCCCATCGAAGAAATCAAGGTCAGCAAGGGCGATTACGAAATGATCGCTAAGCCACCGGCACCGATCAATGATATCGATGCCAGCCTTCAGTCTTTGCTGGATAGCGAAGACGAATTTAAAGATTCAAAAAAGAAAAAAGCCAAATGGAGCAAAAAGTAAGTCCTACTTTTTGACAGCTTTCATCCACAGCGGTTTGCTTTTAGCGACTTTCGCATAGATCGCGCATGATTTTTCATGGGCGCCCGGAAGCATACCGATGCTCATCAAGAACTCGTTCACGATTTCGCCACCGGTGAATCGGAAAGTCTTTTTAAAAAGCTTCACCCATTCCTCTTTGGTCAGTGGATGATGGGATTCCAACCATTGCTTGAAAGAGCCGTGCTCTTTCTGCAAAGACAAAATAGTCTTGGCATTTTCGATGGCCGCATTGATCTTCAGTTTATTACGGATCACACCTGGATCTTTCATCAAACGCTTGCGATCAGCTGCCGTGAAGCTTGCGACTTTTTTGATTTTAAATCCCGAGTAAGCTTTGCGAAAGCTGTCCTGCTTTTTCAAAATAATTTCCCAGCTTAAGCCCGCCTGATTGATCTCTAAAATCAAACGCGCAAACAGTTCGTCATCATCATGGATGGGAAATCCGTATTGCAGATCATGATAGGCTTGATGGATCGGTCGACGCTCGTCCGACATGGTGGTAATTGCTTTACAGTATGACATATCAGTTCATATACCCTGCTCAGCGTCTTTTTCCAAGTCCGCAAGGATGCTAGGCTCGCGGCATGGATTTATCAAATATCAATTGGAACACGGTGGTCATCGAAGTCATCGGTTGGATTTCAACGCTAACCTTTCTGGTTTCAATCGTACTGCCACAGCGGGTTCGTCTGCACGAGTGGGGCCTGTTCACCTCCATCACCACCGGAATCTACGGTTACGCCCATGGGGCCACGGCCATTTGGGTGAAATGGGTGATCGCTTTTTTCTTTCATCTGTATATGTGGAAAAAATTGCGGACGAACCCACAGATCAATTCGAACTAAATCGGTTCAAATAAGAGTTAGGCTTTTTTTACGAATTCGGATTTCAAATTCATGGCGCCGATGCCGTCGATCTTGCAGGCGATGTTGTGACCATCATCCCCGTCGGTCAGGCGGATGTTTTTCACTTTGGTGCCCCCCTTGACGACCGATGACGAGCCTTTGATTTTCAGATCTTTGATCACCACCACCGTATCGCCGTCAGCCAAAACATTGCCATAGGCATCTTTGATACGCGTGTCGGTCACGGTTTCTTGGGGAACAGAAGCCACTGCAGTTTGGCTGGCGTTCCATTCGTGCGAGCATTCGGGACAGACCCATAGATTTCCGTCTTCGTAGATGTTTTCAGAGTGGCATTTCGGACAGGAGGTAGGTGATAGCATAGCTCATATTATCGCCCAATCTTCGCAAGAAGCTACAATTTTAGGTCCGCCGCCAAATCTTTAAACATCAGTTTTTTCTTGAAAAGGATGGATTTGAATAGAAAGCGGCCCAGCCTTCGCATTGCTACCGGCTATATGAAATACCTAGTCTTGCTTCTGCTGATATCCATCAATGCCTTCGCTGCCGAGCCGATGTTCTGCGATCCGGCGATCTTTAACCTTTACCGGGATGGCCAGCAGGACAAACTGGGTTTCTTTAACGACAGAACTTTCCAAATCGGTTCAATCACTTTGGTTGGAACGGGTGTTGGCTCTTCATTGGCGAGCTCGATTCAAGAAGAGGCTCGGGCCCGACATATTCCGGAAAGCAAAAAATCTTGCACTTGGTATTTGCACAACACGGAACTGTTCCCCTTCTGGGATAAAAAGGCCCGCAACGAATTCAACTGGCATTATGTGCAGAAGAAATATCCTGATATGAAGAATAATTCAGCGGCCGAAACCGCGGCTGGGTACAGAAAGGCGATGAGCCCTTTGTTCTTCGAAAATCAGAATAACTTTGCTTCTTGCTTGATTGAAAATCAGTTCTTGGCTTTTGGCTGCGCGGGCATGCTTCACCGCGGACCGAATATGTTTGCCATGCTTTTGGGATACCTGGGTTGCTCGCCACAACATGCGGCTGAAATCGCCACGCAAAATTGGGGAGTGAACGGAATTCCTGTTGATTACCGCGCGGCGATCGCCGAAGTCGGTGCCGAACTTGGCCAAAAAGATACGACCAACGTTCAGCGCATCTTAAATTTGATGAGTGGTGAAACTGCCGAAGGCAAAAAGCAAGCTTGTGATCTGGCAGCAAAGAATGATCACCGCTCTGTTTTCGTCGAATCCACCTGCCGCCAAACCACGACCCGCGCCGAAAACATCCTGGCCTGCACCAAGGTATCGCCTTCACGCCTGGCATTTACAAAATGTATCGCCGCCAGCGAAAAAGGTCTGGCTCCACGTGAAATCTTAAACTGCCAGCAAGAACCAACCTATGGATCTGGCCAGCATTTCTTAAGTTGCATCGGCGAACAATAAATCGGGCTTTCTTTAGCTCGATAAAGGTCGCGACTTCGCACAAACCAGTTCGATATTTTCAGATGTCCTTTTAAAATAAGCAAAAGGACATCTGCATGAAAAATCTCATTTTTGTTTCTATTTTGCTCACCCTGATCGGACTGAATACGGCTCACGCAGCTGGCACCGCTTCTTTCAATTTGGCCGGCCTAAAGATCGAACCGATTCTGGGATACGAGACAATTTATCGCGATTCTCCGAAACCCCACACGTTAACCCGCAATATTTATGGCGGCCGCTTGGCTTTGGGTAGCGATTTGCTGGCGGCAGAATTGGAATACACCGTCGGTAAAGACACCGAATATTTCACTTCGGCTCCGGAAAAAATCGAAAGCCAAGATGAAAAAGGAAAACTGGGCGTGCGCTCGACTTATCGATTTAACAATTACTTTTTCATCACCGGTCGCGTGGGTGGACAAGGAACCAAAGGCTGGAACGAAGAAACTTCTAGCGGAGTCGTCACCCGCACCGACAACCCGATCAAGTACCATCCTTATGCCGGCGCAAGTCTTGGCGTCAGCCTGGGCGGTTACGTTTCAATTTCGGCCGGCACGACTGTCGTCTTTAAGGACAATTCAGATATGGCAAAGAACGATGTGCAAAACACCGTTTCGATTTCCGTCGGTGTGAATAACTAGGATGAAATCGATCCAAGACTGGAAACTGGTTCCTTATCAAAGCTGGGGGCCCCTAAATCTTTCACAAGAAATTGAAACATGGGATCTAGAAGACATCTTTGGCCCCCATATCAAGGAAGAGGTCGGCCCTCAAACTTCTGAGCTGATTCGCGTTTACCAAACAGCCCAGGGTCCGATTCAAGGATGCTTTACCAACTCGATGTCATTTCGTTATCTGCGTCTACCCGAAAAATTTGTGCTTTCGCTTTCACAAGCAAAGAGCGCCGTGAAATCAGAAGAGAAATTTTTCTCGCAGACCATGAAACCATTGGATCCACAGTATAATAAAGCGGAATGGTACGACGGGGACCATCTGATCGCACCGAACTTTGGCATCAGTCTTTATCAAAAGACGAAGCAGATCTGCATTTTTTCCGAATTTCAGAAAGATCAGCTGTTTCCTTATAAAGAACTCAAGATCAAGAATGTTTCGCCAGCAGAGTTCAAAAAGGCGTTAGCGGCCATTCGAAAAAAATTTCCGATTTCAACTCTACAAGCATTCTTGGCGCAAGTGTCGAAAACCGAAAGGTCTCAAGCGCATTGGGGCGGAGCTCCCCTTCTGAAGAAGGACGAAGAATGGCCGATATGTCAGTGCTGCAAATCTCCCATGGCCTTGATTCTTCAGCTGCCAACAATAAATTTGCCGAAGACCGCACAGAAAAGTATCCAGGGTACGGGTATTCTTCAGCTTTTCCATTGCCCAAAAGAAAATTGCATCAATTTGATGGGCGATGAATCCGAACAGGGAGAATACGCTTGGTTGTGCCGGCTTGAAAGCGCCACAAAGCTCAAACCGATTGATCTCGCGATGGAAAAGAAAATGAAGGGCGCCATTCTGAAACCCCGATATATTACGGATTGGAAAAGGACTGTCGATGGCCCAACATTGTCAGATCTTGCTTCTGCAAAAGACACGAAAATCCGCGAGTGGTCTCAGTCCCTGGCGTTTCAAGAGCGCTACGACAAAGTCTATCCGCTTGATGAGGACAAATTCGGCGGCTCTCCCCGCTGGTTGCAAGATTCACAAGTCCATGATTGCCCCTTCTGTCAGGCAGGAAAACGAAAGCCTTTGAAATTTGTGCTGCAGTTCGCATCTCAAAATAGAGCAAAATCAGGATTCGCATTCGGCGATCGCGGCCAAGCATACTTGTTCCAATGCACAGTAGATCCCAAGCATTTTTCTTTTCTCATGCAATCTTCATAAGGATAAATCATGCTGATCAAGCCAACCGAAATGCTGACGATCGAAGGCGTAACCGCTTTCAATTCTTATTTGATGGCCGGAAAAAAAGACGCTTTGACGGAATTCACAACTAAACTGATGAGCAAAGAAACCCCTCCCGATTCTTTGGCTTTTCACTCGCTGAATCCGGACAAGATCGCTTTCCTTCTGGAAGAAGAACAGGGCCGCAAATCTTTATCTTTGCAGGAAGCCGCCGATCTCTTGCGTCCCAAAACGGGTCTTTTGATGTATTCGCCGGTTTCGTATTGGCGTTTGAAGAAAGAAGATTATGAACAGTTTCTGATCAGCAAAGTGCATGACAGTATTCCTTTTGAGAATCGACCTTGGCTTTCGGGATATTCGGATCAAGGCTATTTGATAATTGTGCGCAAGGGTCTGTCGGGCCCCTATTTCGCGCGCACGTCGGACGAGGTCCTTGAATTTTTGAAACGCTTTGAGTATCTGAATCAGGTTCTATCAGACGTGGAAATAGGCATTCAGTTTTCTTACTCGCTGAAATCTTTGGATGATCTGAAGTTATTTTTTGCCGAAAATGAAGAGCGCGGCTTGGATTTCGTGATGCGCACCATTCAAATGGCCGACGGATACTATTTCCAAACGCCAGAGCAATTGAAGCAAGCGGCCTATCTTTTCGAGCCCAATAGCAAGGCCGAAGCCACTTTGGAATTTTTAATCCAACGTCCGAAAATAGACCCGATGACCTTGATGGTGGATTTCGAAACAGCGAAATCCAATCTGAAATCCGCTTTGGAAAAGATTTGCGATTTCGCAAACCGAAAATCATGTTCGGGCGACGCCGGTCCTTTTCAAAACGGACTTCAAATTCTAACGGGTGCCGCACCCGCCCCGACCGATCTTTGGATCCAAAGCGGCAAATCTGCCGAACAGTACCAGCTCTTGCAAGCAGCCCTAGCAGCTGATGCCTTTGCCGGCATGGCCAGTTGGAATGATGTCCAGATTCCGATCGACGAAGAATTTCACCGCGTTTCGAATCAAGTGGTGCTGACGATTTTCGAAGCGATCTCGGCGGCTTGCTCTTAATTCGAGGTCGACTGGCAGTTGGATTCGCCTTTGAATCCCATGTCCATCGCGTTTGTTTTGCTGGCAGCATTGAAGACATTGCTGCCGCTGCCATAGCGCAGGCCTTGGCGCCAGCGGCTCATCCCGTCGCGGGCGTTTAGGTACATGTTCACTGTGCCGCCAGTCGGTTCAAAAGAAATGAAATACATGTTTCCGGCAGCCAGGTCTTCATCCGAAGTGGCTGGAAACTCAAAGGACTCGGGCAAAACCAGCCACATTTGAAACTTGCTGATGTTCGGTGTCAGCCCTTCGGTGACCGTCATTTCTTTGATCGGCAAAGAACTGGCGGTCATCGTATCGCTATAATTATTTTTATAAATGCTGACCTTGATGGATGTCGCATTATTTGCGTAAGCATTGATCATGATTTCTTTGACCACGATCCCCGTGCGAAAGCGAACATACTGACCGATCGTGGTCCCAGGCGCCAGATTGAAGTTCTGATTGCCGAAAATATCCGTATTGCTTTCAGTGACGTTGACCTGGCCCGTGCATTCATTCAAATCGCCGGTGGGCTGCGCGCTTCCACACCCCAACAACGAACCGCACACTAGGACCGCAAAAATCCATCTCATGCGTTTAGTATTCCTTTTTCAAAAGCATGTCGCAAGAATTTACATTTACTTCCAAAGATCGTCCTAGGACACTGAAACCTTCATGGGCTTGACAGGCTTTTTCTTTAGACTGCTTCTTCTGGTGGGCGTAACGCTTTCTGGGCCCATTTATGCGCGAGTGGTGACGACTCCGACGTCGGCCGATCAGCGATTGATCAATCCAGCGGCGGCCGCTTTCCGTGATTCTTTTGGATTTGCCATCGACGCCAGTCAGCAGACGGACAATGAAACCGTGCTAGGTCTGACCAAGGCTTCGATCGAAATTAAGACAAAAATTGAAGGCGCCAATACCAATAGCGTCTTTCGAACTGGAAATTTTGTTTGGGAGCTCAGCGTGTCTCCACAACGAGGAACGAAGGACACGGCTTCGACCAACATCACCAATTCGGGGCCCGAGCACACAAATACCTCTTCCAGCCTGAGCCTGATCCCTGTGCAGGCGATCGGTGCGACGAAATTTGGAACGAATCTCAGCTTCGGTTTAAAGATCATGTACACCGGATTTAATTTTAACGATGACGTGGATCTGGAAACAAACACCCCGAACACCAACGAAAAAATCCAGCAGACCAAAAAATTGAGCGGCTCGTTTCTGGTGGCCGCGCCCGGTGTCATCTATCAATGGGGAACATCGGGCTTTGCCCTGGCTTACGTGGCCGAGTTTTTGCGGTTTCAAAACGACCAATCCATCCAAGGCACGGTCGATCGATTGGCAGTCGAAACCAGTATCGGCGTGGGCGAGCTCACGACCACCGATATAAAAAGTTCGGACGCAATTATCGCCCGCAAAGATGTGATTGGCTTGGGATACAGTCGGAAATTTTCGGGCAGCAATAATTTCCGCAGCGAAATCTCTTACGAGAAAATGCCACCGCTGACAAAAGTGCAAGGCTATCCGAACGGAGAAATGTTCCGTTTTATCGCCGAAACCAACTTTATTTATTTCCGTGTCGGCGTCGAAGCGACAAGAAAAACCGGCTATTACATTGATCCGTACAACTTGATTCCGTACTTTTTTAAAATTGATCACCTGGGAACAGATCCGGTTCAAGAATACGGATTCTTCGGCGGTCTAAAGACATCCAAAGGCCATGGCTTCGGCGCTTCGTTCTCGCAATCCACCAGCACCGGGCCACAGAAATTATCCGTGGGCGGTTCCGAGCAAGAGGTCGAAAAGAAATCGACCCGTTACGGACTCAGCTACTCGTACTTTTTTTAGAAAAGCTTATTCAGCTGTGCAAGCATCAGACAAAGTGTCCAGCTGGCCTGGTGTGATCTCACCAAATTTTTCCAGCTTCTTTGCTGAAGGAAGATACGTCGATCGGCAAAGCGCTAAAAAGGACGTCAGCTCTGCCTTTACGGCATCAACTGCTTCCTGGGTACTGGAGCTGTACTCGTAAGAATTCTGAATGGTTTTAACGCGTTCTTTGATGTTCGTTGAAAGCTTGGCCAAAGCCTCGATGTCCATCGCATTGTCACAGAGCTGCGCTTCGATCAGCGCTTTTTGGGCAAGCAAAGCATCTGTCTTTGTTGCGACTCCTGCGTTTTGAAATTTCAAGATGTCATCATAATTGCTAGCCGCCATTTTCTTCGAATAAGAAGAGCACACGGCTGCAGAAGAAATTTGAGCGATAGCCAAAACTGAAAGAAACAATACTTGTTTCACCATAGGGTCCTCCAGATAAAATCCAAGAACCGATCTTATACCTGAAAATTGCAGGCTCGGACGAGCCCGGTCAGAAGCCTTCGTAAATGTTTCGGGTGTGTTGAAAAGTTCGACAAAGATTCTAGCGGACCTTCAGCAAAGTCACCAATAGAACAATCACCAACATCACCTGGATCAATGAAAAGCGCACCAGAACTTGCGTGTTGGACCAACCCTTATTGTGGCGGACGTGATCGTGCAGCGGAAAGCGGATCGTTTTGAACAGCGAAAACTTTAAGAACCGCAACAGGGCGACTTTCACCAAACCGGTTCCGCCGTTGACCAGCAGCACGGCCGAAACGATAAAGATCGTAAATGGATTGCCGGACTTGATGACAAGAACCCCCAGCAAAAAGCCGATGGCTCTGGATCCGGCGTCGCCCATCAAAAGGATCGATGGATTGGCGTTGTACCACAGGTATCCCAACATGCATCCGACCATCGAGAAGGCCATGATTCCCCAGACCGCCCCGTCTTGGAAATGCGGCAGGCGCAGGTAATTGGAAATGTCTTTGTGTCCGACCACGAAATACAAAATCGATCCCAAGCTTGCAAAGGCCAAGACCGACAAGGTCGCCGACAAGCCATCGACGCCATCGCTGCAGTTGGTGCAATTGATCGCGGCCCAAATCAAGATCGCCGCCAGCGGGATGAACACAATCGGTGGAATCATAAAAGTCGTGGTCGTAAACGGCAGCCACATCTGCACATCTTGCATTTCGCAAAGCAAAGCGGCAGCCCCGATAGCCAAGACCGCATCGAACAGGGCTTTCTTGTACTCGCCCCAAGAATCAACCGAACGATCGTCAAAGTAACCGGACAGCATTTCCAAGAACGTCACCAGCAAGATTCCCCAGGCCTGCACGGACGGGGGAAGCATGATCAATTGGATAAAGGCAAAGATGGAAACAAAGATCACACCCGCGCCGGTCGGCTTGCCTTTCGAAGCACCGCTTTGAATCGCATGCGCACGACCGCGATCCGTGGGCAGCAGGCCCATCAGTTTTGGAAGCAGGTAAAAGCTAAGGCCAAAGCACAGAATGGTGCTAAGGCCGCCCAAGAATAAGTGGGATGTCAAAAGACGAAAAGGACCGAAATACTGTTCTAACGCTTGCCCCAGCCAATATAGCAAATGATCCCCCTGATGAAGTCGTTCCTTCATCAGTTAATCCTAAGCTGTTGGGGACCGTCAATGAACTCGAGCGTTCTTCTTATTCGCCAAAATTAGCAGACTGGCACTCGGAAGTGCCAACGTATGTTTTGCTTGAATCGGGCAAATGCAAATAGCCACCAACGCAAGCAAAACCGTTTCCAAGCCTTGCGCCCGCACAATCCGAAGTGCCGACGTAATCTTTGCTGCCGTCTGGTTTCGAAAGATAGCCGCCGACACAGGCATAGCCTCCACCCAAATTGCTGCTTTCACAGTCCGAAGTGCCCACATAAGTTTTGTCGCTATTGGGGCCATAAAGGTACCCATTCAAACAGGCGAAACTGCCTTTGATTTTAGCGCGCTCGCAGTCGTAGGTGCCGACGTATTCCTTTTCGCTGTTGGGCTTGTATAGATAGCCACCAACGCAAACGTATCCAACGCTGGCTTGGGCCAACGCCAAATTTCCAAAAAGAACGCCAAGCATAATAAGTGATTTCACGGAATCTCCTTTAGAATCATATTGATACCAAGGGTTCCAATAGCGAGATCTGTGCCAGAATTATTTCGATTTTTTCCAAACGATATCAACGTAAGTCGTACCCTTCGCGACGCCCGAAGACGGACGCGCGGCCTGCCCCTTGATCGTGATTTTGCCTTCGTTGAAAAGCTCTTTGTAAGCGGTGCGAGTGATGTTTTTCAGATTCAGATCTTCTTTTTGCGCCTTGATGGCTTCAAGCAAAGCAGTATCCAAACGACGAGCGGCAGTTCGCAATTCAAGTACGATGCGGACGGTGTTTTTAGGCTGGGGTGGAACAAAGTCTTCGATATGAACCTCTTCGTTAACGGATCTGAGTGGGAATCCTTAGGCCGTTCCCACGAATTTGTCACGACCAAAGCAATCCAAGCTGCTCAGATTGAAAATTGTAGAGTACGCTAAAAGTATGGAATTTTTCGAAGCCCTTCAGCGCCGTCGCAGTATTCGCAAGTACACTGCAAAACCCGTCCCGCCCGAAATCATGCAAAAGATTTTCGATGCCGCCCTGCTGGCCCCGAATTCTTCGAACATGCAAACCTGGGAGTTTTACTGGGTTCGATCGCCAGAAAAGAAAGACGCGCTGGTAAAGGCCTGTCTCAGCCAAAGCGCCGCCCGCACCGCTCAAGAACTGATCGTCGTTGTCGCAGACGATTCACTGTGGAAGCGAAATCAAAAAGAGCTTCTGCGGATTTTTGGCGAACGAAACGAAAAGCGAATGCTGGATTACTATGGAAAGATCATACCGGTCGCTTACGGCTTTCGCCTGCTAGCCCCACTGAAATGGCTTTTGTTCAACGCGATCGGATTTTTTAGACCCATCATGCGAAAACCATGGTCTGCACGGGACATCAGCGAAATCGCGATCAAATCGGCAGCCTTGGCTTCGGAAAACATCATGTTAGCCGCAGCGGCCTTGGGCTACGATTCCTGCCCGATGGAGGGCATCGACGAGTTTCGCATCAAGCGAACCCTGAAGCTGGGCTGGCGAGCCCGAGTCGTGATGGTGATTTCGATCGGCGAGCGAGCCCCGGATGGGGTTTGGGGTTCGCAGCTTCGCCTGCCGCGGGAATGGTTTGTAAAAGAGGTTTAAATCTATCGACGATTGAACTGGAATTTCTCAAACTCACCAATGCGGTCTTCAATCCGATTTTTGACTTTTCGTGACGGCTTCTTGATCATCCAGGTCCACTGTTGAATCAAGAGCTGCTCCTTTTCCCGATCCGCTTTCATATCGATCAGGGCCACCAATTCTGAGCCGACAATAACAGGTAAGGCAAAATATCCGTATTTTCTTTTGTTCTTCGGTACGTAAGCTTCAAACCGATAATCGTGATTAAAAAAGGAATGAAAGCGCTTTCGATTGTAAACCAAAGGATCAAAAGGCGACAGAATGTGAACCAACTCTTCGTCGAAAGTGGATTTGCTCTCTTTCTTCAGCATCCAATGTTCGCCGGCAATTCCTGGAATTTGCACGCCGACCAGTTTTCCATCTTCTTCCTGCGCACGAACCAGTTTTTCCATTTTCACTTTATCTGCTTTATAGGTCATGGGCATCATCGACTGGATGGAAACAATGCCTTGGGCTCGCAATTCTCTTTCTAGCTTATAAGCGAAGACTTCTTCTTCCGTCGGGATTTGCATTTCTTCATGTTGATCAAAATGCCTTTCGGTGAGCTCGTATTTTTTCAGCATTCCTTGGCGCTCCGAAATCACCAGCTCGCCCCGATTGAACAGCAGCTGCAGAACTTTCTTTGACGGTTTCTTGCTGGACCACTCGTGATCTTTTTCAACCAGAACATCGTCGGTGATATCACGAATTGAAATCGGACCGTCGACTTCGATTCGTTCTAACAATCGCTTGCGATCCATCCCCGAAACGCTCGAATACCATTTGTTCGGTTTAACTTTATTTGTCTCCATCCGCAGCCGGTGAAAATAAAAGCTCTCGGTTGGGAAGTAAGAAAGGACATGACTCCAATATTCAAAAACAGATTTCTCGACGCTTTGAAGACGAACCAAATGCTGGGGCCTGTAGTTCGGAACCCGCGACCACAAAATATGATGATGAGCCCGCTCGATCACATTGATCGTATCAATCTGCACATAGCCAAGCTGCTGAATGGCTTTCAAAGTTCCTTTGGTCCCCGTACCAAAAGCCGATGCCTTGTGGAGACCTTGGTGGCGCATCCAGATTTTCTTGGCGTTTTCAATGGAGAGGATCTTCTTTTTTTGAGTCATAGGTAATAATGGCGGAGAGTATTTCGATCTTGGAAAATCCAATGATTTCAACTCTCCCGGCTCCTTTCACTGTGATCCCCGACTTGCGGCAATAAATTATCATGGTCTCAAGATCTTTCCAGCCGCCCATAATTATCACGCCAACTGGTCAATATCACAGTCTTTTACGCCAAGTTGTTTCTGAAACTCCAGCAATGGTTCTGAATCAAGAACAGCCAAGCAGAGTTCGAAGTTTTTTTCCTATAATGACCCCTCAATATTCCGAAGACCATCACCTTCAAACGGTTGTCATTTTTTGTAGGGGAATTTTCCGATGCCATAGCATACCGACCGATTTGAGGAGATAGCATTTCCAACAGACCCTCGCGATTGCTTTCACTCGCCTCTACAAGGTTCCAAATCTACCACCGCCCTTTTGGAGTATTCGGTTTCCTTTGAAATTTGATTTCCGAAGAAGTCGAACAAATAAAGTAGTCTCCCAGCAAAAGATCGTCGCTATAAGCCGACCAGCGCGAAGTCATTCCATTTTCGAACTTGCGAACATACCACTCTTGCACGGTCACCATTTTCAAATTGCCCGAGCCATCAAAGAGACCAACGATTCGATCCAGTCGCTCACGTTGATTTTGAGAGTATTGGCTAGGGGGATTGCCCGAAACAAATGGCGTTAGATCTTTTTGCCAAAACTGCTCTCCATTGGCCCAAAAATAATTTCCGGATTTCAAATCCAGAGCTGTAGACTCGTCCTCTTTACGAATCTGAAAACTGGTTTCAATTTTATAGTCTCCCACTTGAATTTTCAGATCATACACGTCTTTACTCAGAGACAGATCAACTTTGCACGGTAACGTCGACTGCCAATTCAATCCATCGGGAACCGCCTCGCTTCTTTTCCAATTTGGCAGCTTTGCATCAAGATCTCTTATTGAATATCCAAATTGAAGCTTGTAACCATTTTCCATCGAATTTTTTGCTTCACCGAGAGATTTTTCAAAAGGCGAATCGACGAACTGATCTTTGCTGACATAGTACATTGTATAAAAATGAAAATTTCCTTTATTGAATACAGTTCTCCACTCCAAGCCATCAGAAGCCATTTTCGAAAGATCCGCCGTCAGCAAGAAAGACGTTGTGTGGCGGATATCATCGTAATCAAGAGCAGAAAGGCCGGAGATTTTTCCCAGCTTTTTATTCGAAAGACTTTCACATTCAGACTGACTTCCAGACCAAACCCCATACTTCAAAGCGGAGCATCCCACACGAGGAGATTCAAACTTCAAAAGTTTGAATCCCATCAAGACTTCATGGAGGATCAGTTGCGCTTGATCAGCTTCTGTCATCTTGGCGAATAAATCTTGGTCGATCCAAACCTGTGTGAAATTTTGCAAAGCTGCTTGCTCAGTCGGAACAACTGAGCCTATTTGCTCAGGTTTAAGGGAAGAAAGAGGACCAGGAACGAAGTACCAAGTCTTCATTTCCAAAATATATGTCATGGGAAATCGAATGTCGGCAATGGCCTCTTTCACGATTCGTTGAACGATATTTTTATAGGCGGGAAGATCGGTCACTTTTTGAACATAGCTTTCTAAAGGTTTTCCCCTGTAAAGGTTGCCGCCACCACTGTCGCCGGTTCCAGCCGCTGTCGGTGCCGGAGAAGCAGGTGAACCTCCTGGCGAAACCGGAGGCGACTGTGGGACATCGCCTTTATTGGAGCCACCTTTATTTCCAGCGCATCCAAAGAGGGCTGTCGCCACAAACAAAGCTATTAAAGTATTCAAATTTTTCATTCGCATTTCCCTTGAGATTCAGAGCAAAACTCTTGCCTGAAAGACGAGAGAAAAGGGACGCTGAGAAGGCAGCGCATACCTTTTCTCTGTCAAAGTTTTAGACAGGCTCCTTTTTCGCCGCATTCAAAGCATCACGGCAGAACAACTCTTAATGCAGGATTGTGGCTGCTGACCAAGGTCATATTTCCCTCGGAATCGCATCTGATAAACTGAATTTCCTGATGGCCACTCGAACTGACCAAAGAACTCAGAAAATTCCCTTCGTCTTGGTTTATTGAAGAGGCTCCTCCAACTCGAATGATAGGCTCGCCGTAAGTTTTCGGAAGCATGGAGTTCGCTACTGCAAAATCCTGCATTTTTGAGGGCGTGCAATTCGCAAAAGTATCGGCTGAGGCCGTTGCGGTGACGAGCAAAAGTCCTGTAACAATGATTGATAAGAATGCTTTCATGGGATCTCCTTTGGTTGTGCCAGTTTGGCAGTTAATGCTATGCGTAAATAGTATGTGAGGCCCGGATTTTCATCCAGATCAAAGAAGTCATTTTATCAATATAAAAATGACCATTTCGTCATTTTTATGATATAACTTTTCGTAAATTATGAATATTTATGACTACGACAAATATGTAAAATTCTTGCAAGAATGGATTTACCAGCAGCCAAAAAGAGGCCATGGCGTTGTCAAGTCATGGGCAGAATCAATGGCTGTACACTCGACTTTGCTCAGTCAGATTTTGAATGGAAAAAAAGATCTTAGCTTAGAACAGGCTGATCGTCTTTCTGAAATCTTGAATCTGAGTGAACAAGAGTCTGAGTACTTTTTATTGCTAGTGTTGCACGAGCGAGCTGGATCACAAAATTTGAGAAGAAAGTTCAAACGACGAATTCTCGAGGCACAAGAAAGATCAAAAAATATTTCTTCCCGCCTGAATGTAAAAAATATTTTGTCAGAAGAGGCAAAGGGAAAGTTCTACTCATCATGGACTTATTCGGCGGTTCGTAATCTGACTGCGCTACAGACCATGAAATCAGCAGATGAGATCGCGGCAAAGCTCGATCTGCCACGCGAGTTGGTACAAGCAATAGTGGAATTTCTTCTTGAGCAGGGTCTTTGCCTTCAAGCTGAGAAAGGCCTCTCCTTTGGACCTAGTAGAACTCATGTCGCAGCGGACTCACCTTGGGTTTCTCAGCATCATCGCAACTGGCGTGATCGCAGTTTGCAGAAGATGATTTTGAAAAAAACCGATGACCTCTATTTCACATTTCCAATGTCTTTATCTGAAAAAGATGCCGAAAAAATCAGGAAGCTCATCCCGACATGGATTGATTCCATCCATGCAATTGTAGGCCCTTCTGAATCCGAGTGTGTGCGCTGCTTAAATATTGATTTTTTCGAATACTAGGTAGTGTGTTTAGATTTTCAGATCACAACACAAAAAATTGTTTATTTTCAACTTCCACAAACACTGCAACAGACAAAAATGTTCAAACCACTATTATCAGCTATGAGATATTGTGATATAGAATCGGCGGACGTTGAGCACGCCACTTTCTTAAAACCTTGTTATCATTGTTATTTTTAAATCTTTACTTTGGCTTTTTGAAAATCGAGAAATTTGGCGGAGAGAGCGAGATTCGAACTCGCGTTACCTTTTGACGGGTAAACTCGCTTTCCAAGCGAGCGGATTCAGCCACTCTCCCATCTCTCCAAAACCGAGATTGGATTTAGCCCTTTTTACCCAGGCCATCAAGCCTTAAGCCACATTGCGTCCGGAAATAGGGCCTGGCACCGAAGGACCCGAATTTCCCAGGGCCATGGCTTCGAATTTGTGGACCAGGCCTTCCAGTTGGGTTGATTGCTTCAACATGTCCTGGGCGGCATTGGTGATGTCTTCGCTGGCTTGCGCATTTTGCTGCGTGGATTGATCCAGGCTGTGCATGGCTTTGCTGATTTGGGCCAATCCCGCAGATTGCTCTTTGCTGGCGCCGGCGATTTCGGTGTTGAGATCAGACACTTTCGTGACTGAAGAGACAATATTTTCCAACGACTGACCGCTGCGAGACGCGATTCCATTTCCTGCCGAAATTTTATCGACGCTGGATTGGATCATCTGCGAAATATCTTTTGCCGCGATGGCCGATCGTTGCGCCAAACTTCGAACCGCTTCGGCGACGACCGCAAATCCCTTTCCTTGCTCACCCGCACGGGCCGCCTCGACCGCGGCGTTCAAAGCCAGAAGATTGGTCTGGAAAGCGATATCGTCGATGACGTTGATAATCTCTTCCATTTTCTTTGAAGACTGTTCGAGATCCGACATGGTGCTGATCAAAGATGTCATTTCTTCTTTACCCGTACGCGCAGCCGTCAGGCTGGATTGCGACAAGGCCGAAGCAGCTTGCGCATTGTCAGAGTTCACTCGGACCATGCTGTTCAATTGCTCTAAAGAAGCCACGGTTTCTTCTAACGAGGCAGCAGAAGACGCCGAAACCGAAGAAGTGTTCTTACTGGTTTCCGTCATATGTTCGGATGTCATATGGACTTGGTTCCCGGCATCGCGAATCTGCGAAATAAAGCCGCGAAGTTCTTTCATCAGGCGTGATAGCACCCACATCGCGGACGCCGCCCCTAAGACCAAAGCGAAAAGAGCAAAGAGTAAATTCAAGTTCGTGTAAAAGGTCCCCGCCGATAAATCCGCATGGGCATCCTTTTCAATCAAATCTCCCAGCTTTTCCATTTTCTCTTCCAGAAAAGAAAAGGATTCGGCGAAAGCCGGGAACAGGGTATGCGCCTCAACGTAGCTTTTTTCTTGAGCCGCTTTGACGACGGCCTTGGATTGATCGACATATTTTTGGATAGCAGGCTTAGTTTCCGCAATAGCCGCTTTGGTTTCCGAGTTCAGCTCGAGCCCATCCAAAACGGAAATGTACTTTTGAAAATCGGCACATTTTTCGTCTGTCTCACCGACCAGCTTCTTCACCGCTTCGATATTCTTTTCGTTGGCCCCAACCAGAGCTTCGGCCACAACACCACGGATCCCGTCATGCATCATATCGGCCAAGGTCATATTTCGAATCGCCACCATCTGCGTGTTCACAGCGCGATCCAATTGTCCCATCAAGTATTTGCAGATGAAGTAAGAACACGTCGAAGTCGCCGTCAGAATGACCAAAAAGCCAAAGCTGAGAAACCAAAGTTGACGAGAAATTGAAAGTTTCAAATGGACCTCCGACGCCGATCCAATCGATCGGACTTACTTCTTATATCGGAAGGGGAACTCATCTCTTAAAGTGAAGGCACTTCGGGATAGCGCCAAATTCTCAGCTCAAAGCGGGATACCTTAGCCAAAGGTCTCGCCTTGTACAAAGATAAACTAAAGACTATTGAGCAACGACTCGACCTTCGATCCGATCAAGAACCACTCTGCGGAAATAGCCGTCACGCACCCAGAACAGGTTTCCGTGCTGGCCTTCAGGAACCTCGATAAAGGTTTTTGGCTCTTTGGCGTCCTTATAAAGACGCTCGCCGTGCTCGAACTCGACAACTGGATCCATTTTTCCGTGCATCACGATCATCGGGATCGGCGAAATCTTTTCCACATCCGGCGCCCAACGATCGCTCAGCACGACATAAGCGAAGGGCTGCAAAAGCCATGTCAGCCAGTGCTGACCCATTTTTTTGCGCGCGATTCTTTGAAAGGACGAAAAAGTTCCGTCGGCAATCACAAGCTTCATCGGGATCACGTCTTTTTCTTCGATCACCGTTCGCATCGCCACGATCCCACCCATGCTTTGGCCATAGATGATCAGCGGAGATTTGTCTTTGTTGTCATGCACCCAGTGCAAAGCTGCGCGCCCCGAGCTGACATTTTCGTAAGGGCCCGGCTCCCCTTCCGACTGCCCGTAACCAGGGTAATCGAAAATAAAATAATTGTAGCCCTGATCCGGAAGCCAGCTCATCGAAGCAAAGTGCGAGCTCAAGTTTTCGCCGTTGCCATGAAAGAACACGAAAGTCCCTTTTGCGGGCTTTGTTTTTGATTCAAACCACCAGCCGTGCAGCTTTTGATTTTCCTTATTGGTAAAGTACACATCGTCCGGCTTCAAATTGAACTTGGCCGGATTGTAGAGCTGCTCTTTGCGCGGGTAATACATCAACGAACTGCACGAGCAGCCCATGATTAAAACCGAAAGCAAAAAGCAGAATCGCTTCATGCGTGGGTCGTGACCTTTTGCTTGATATGACCGAACAGGTCTTCGCCTTTTTCGTTTTGCATCCAGATCTCGATGCTATCGCCGACTTTCATAAACGGAGTCTTGATTGCGCCTTCATTGATTTGTTCGAGCGTACGCTTTTCCGCCAAGCAGCTGGAGCCGACTTCGGTGTAATTTTCATTCGCCACCGTTCCGCTACCGATCAGGGTTCCGGCCACCAGGTTTCGGGTCTTCGCCGCGTGCGCGATCAATTGCCCGAAATGGAAATGCATCTCGCCCGCATTGGCCTTACCAAAGAACTGTCCATTGTACTGAACCTGCAGCGGCAAATGCAGGCGTCCTTCTTTCCAAGCGTCGCCGACTTCGTCCAGGGTCAGCGCAAATGGCGACAAGGCTTTTGCCGGCTTGCTTTGAAAGAAACCAAATCCGGCAGCCAGTTCTTCCGGGATCAAACCGCGCAAAGACACGTCATTGATCAAAACCAAAAGACGGATCTTTTTCAAAGCGTCTTCGGGTGAAATTCCCATCGGGACTTCGTCGACGATCACACCGACCTCGGCTTCAAAGTCAGTTCCATGTTTCATATCACGTTGTGGGATATCTTCGGTCGGAGCCAAAAACTGACCGCTTTCCGCCTGATACATCAAGGGAACCGTCAGTAAGGTCTCGGGCAAAGCCGCATTGCGAGCCTGACGAACCAACTTGATATGGTGAATGAAGGCCGAGCCATCGGCGAAAAGCCACGTGCGCGGCAAAGCTGAATGAAAGTCATCGGCCTTGACGGCAAAGCTGTTCGAAGCTTTCCCTTGATTCAGATCATTGGAAACGTTCTGCAAACGTGGCAGAACTTCGCTCCATTTTTCCATCGCTTCGCGAAGGTTCGGGGCAATGTCCGTCACCTTGACGGCCGTTTTCAAATCTCGACTGATCACGCACAGCTCGCCATCACGGTGAGCTTTGCTCTTCAAAGTTCCTAATTTCATAAATCACTCAAAATAGTAAATAAGGTTTCCGCCGATACCGCGCATATTGGAAACATTGGTCGACAGGTCGCCCGGCGTGTATTCGAATACCAGCTCGGCACCAACCTGAGGCATGAATTTAAAATTCAAACCCAGTTGCCAAGGAACGATCACCGAATTCACATCCAGGGCCGCGCAATTCGCGCGGTTGGTGCAGCTGACTTCCTTCGACTGACTGAAAGCAATCACTGGTCCAGCAAAAACACCGGCCGCTTCATTGAAGCGATACATCGCCGTCAGCGGGATATCAAAATAAGTGTAATCGACGCTGACCACACCGGCCGCCGTGTTCTGAATTTCAGAATAGCGTTGCGTGTAGAAAAATCCACTGCGAGCAGCAAAACCCTTGTTGATATCAAAGATCGTCAGCACACCGAAATTCATTCCGGTGCGCGCGTTGATCGTCGCCCCGCGGATGTCGGTTTCGGCCTGATTTGAACGGCCACCAACCGAGACCCCGAAATCGATCTGGGCTTCGGCCTGCGATGAGGCAAGCCCCACCAAAATCAACAGCACTTTAAAGAAAGACAAGATCGACTTCATCAGCTTGACCGGTTACTCGAAGGTGAAAAGAAGATTCGCGCCGACGGTGCGAGCACTTTTCATATAATCTTTCCAGAATGTCGAAGGCAGCATTTCGTAATAAAGCTCGGCACCCAATTGCGGAGCGAACTTGAAGCTAGCACCGAACTGCACGCCGATGTTCATGCTTTCCGGACTTGTCGAGCATCCACCCGGAGCTTTGCACTCTTTTGAAGCTAGCAACGCCAGAACGGGACCCGCGAAAACGCCGCCATATTCAGCGAAGCGATACATTGCGGTCACCGGAATATCGACGTAAGAAGCGTTGATATCGTATTCGGTTCCACCGTTTGCACCGATGGCAAAGTTGCGCTGATTGTACAAAAATCCGGAACGGACTTGCAGGCTTTGAGCCACGTCAAAGAATCCGATCACACCCAGTCCGAAACCTGATTTTGAAGAAACATTGACGCCCGAGTTAACCGCGTCCGCGCTGTTTGAGCGGAAGCCGATCGCCGCCGCAAAGTCATTGGCCTGAGCCGAAAGACCGATCAAAGATCCCAGAAGCAAAGTGATTGTCGCTGTGAAAATGGCTTTCATGTGCCCACCTTTCGTTTTATGGTTCTTAAGTAAAATTACTCTCTCTTAGGTGGAGGTACCATGTCTGACTTAGTGCTCTACAACTATTTTCGCAGCTCGGCTTCTTACCGCGTCCGTATCGCCCTTCACCACAAACGACTTCCATTCGAATATAAAGCCGTTCATCTGCTGAATAACGGCGGCGAGCAGAACACTGCCGAATACAAAAATTTAAATCCGGCGGGCGAGGTCCCCACGCTGGTTCACAATGGCAAGGCGTTGAGCCAATCAATGGCTATTTTGCAATATCTGGACGAGGTTTTTCCGCAACATCCGCTTTTCCCAAAAGATCCGTTTCAAAAAGCAAAAGTGATCCAATTTTGCGAAGGCATCAATTGCACCCAGCCTTATCAAAATTTGCGGACAACACAGGTGCTGGAAAAGGATTTTCAGTTTTCGTCCGAGCAAAAAGACAAATGGATGAATTACTGGTTGGGCCGAAATTTCGAAAGCTCGGAAAAAATTCTGCAACAAACGGCCGGTCGCTTCTGCTTCGGCGATCAGATCACCGCCGCCGATATCTTTTTGATCCCGCAGCTGTACGCCGCAAATCGCTTCAACATCGTGCCGACCTCTTGCAAAACCATCCAAAAGATTCAAGCCGCCTGCGCCGAAGACGAAGCTTTCAAGAAAGCTCATCCGGGAAAGCAAATCGACACCCCACCCGAGCTCCGTATATAAAACTGATCAGATTATTGGATCAGGAAGATCCATTTGTCGAAAACTGGGACGAATAAGAAGACCAGCACGCTGATATTCACCCACATAAAGAAGGCCAGCCATCGTTGCTGCCCTTCGGATTTATAGAATCTGAAAAACTCTTGCAGAATTTTGAAACCGAACGGCATCACGGCCAAAAGATAGACCCAGCTGGTGTGAATCATCCAAGGCGAGCCCACCGCAACCACCACATACAAAAAGGTCCAAAGCCCCATATGGTACAAAGTTTTATGGATGCCAAGTGCAGCCGGCAAAGTGGGGACTCCACCTTTTGCGTAATCGTCTTTGAACCGGATCGCCAAAGCCCAGAAGTGCGGCATCTGCCACAGGAACAAAATCAGAAATAAATAAATCGAATCCGAATTTTGAATGTTGGCGTCGTTCGCCGCGTAACCAATTGTCACCGGCAAAGCGCCAGGGATTGCACCCGGAATCGCCGCAAACACCCACTTTGGTTTCCACCAGTACGTGTAGACGCCATTGTACAAAACCACGGTCGCCCAACCCAAAAGGCCTGCAAGCTCGGAAGACTTAAACAACAGATCTGAACCGATTACCAAAAAGGTGACGGACAAAATCCCCGCAGCCGCCGGTTTGATCTTGCCAGAGGCGATCGGACGCTTCGCCGTTCGCGGCATTTTTTGATCGATTTTATATTCTTGGACTTGGTTCAGCGCCAGACTGCCCGAGCTTAAGAAAAACAAGCCGCCAAGCAAATTTAAGAAATGAATCCAGTTGAAGGTGTTTTCGATTGCAAAGCTGGTCGCGTATCCCGCAACACCACTGAGAACAACAAAGATCACAATCCCAAATTTGGTTAAGTCTGCATAAACCCGAAACATGAAAAGGTGATAGCACACTCCGACCTCGCTTTAAAAAAAAATCCCAGATCCGAAGACCTGGGATTCATAGTTAACGCAAGTGCGCTACAAAAAAGGGAAGGCGACCTTTAGAGGGTCGACATTTGGTGGATTCGGGTCCACACATCCAGCGCGCAGATAAAGAACAGCAGCAGCAGGAAGAAGAAGCCCGAAGCGAAGATCAGTCGGTTTGATTTCACGTCGTACTTCAGACCCATGAAGAAACCCATGACCAAGAAAGCTTTCACCAGCGCAATCGCGAAAGCGACCGGCGCCGCCATCACGCCCAAATGCATGCGCGAGGTGATAACAGTCAAAGCCGTCAGTGCCAGCAGGGCCACCGCTACTTTTGCCAGAACCGGAAACGGAATCACATGGTGGTCTTGATGATTGTGATCGTTCTTGTGATTTTGTGCCATGTGCTTCTCCTTAACCGATCAAATAAAGTAGAGGGAATAGGAAGATCCAAACCAAGTCGACGATGTGCCAGAAGATTCCGACACCTTCCACCGCTGTGAAATAGTGCGGATCGAACTCGCCACGAAGGTGACGGATCAAAACCCAGACAATCAAACTTGCACCGATGATCACGTGAAGTCCGTGAAGACCCGTCATCATAAAGTAGAATCCGAAATACAGTCCCAAGTTCTGAGCCACGTGTTCACCATGGAAGAATTTTCCCGGCAACAAACCTTCGTGGAACTTGTGAGAATACTCGAAACCTTTGATCACCATGAAGGTCACCGCGCAAAGCAGTGTGAACACCAAGGCCATTGTCGCCTTCTTGTTCTTGCCAACCTGGATGAAGTGGATCCCCAATGCCATCGTCCACGAGCTCAAGATCAGAACGACCGTGTTCAAAGAACCCAATCGCCAGTCCAAATGGCCCGCACCTTCAGCGAAAGTCGCTGGGTAAAGAGCATGCATCAAGAAATAGCCAACAAAGAGACCACCGAACATCAGGATCTCGGTTGTCATGAACAACCAGATTCCTTCTTTCGCACTTAAGAACTCGTGCATGGCATCTTTAAAGTGATGCGCAAAGTGGTGTTTGTGACCGCCTGTAGTTGCTGAATGATTACCGGTACTCATAAGGCCCCGCTGTGACGACTGGTTCGACATCAAAGTTATGGTGTGGAGGAGGAGACGGTGTCTGCCACTCCAAAGTTTTTGCTCCCCAAGGATTTGCCGGTGCTGGCTTTCCTTTGGTCAGCGACTGGATGATTGTCGCAAGACCGATCAGGAAACCGACACCGATCAGCCAAGAACCCATGGTTGAAATCTTGTTCAAAGATTCATAGGCCGGCAAATAATCGAAATAACGTCGTGGCATCCCCATCGCACCCAGAACGAACTGAGGGAAGAAGGTCACGTTGAAGCCGATGAAGATGAATACGAAAGACATGCGTGCCCAACCTTCGTTGTACATCTTTCCGAACATCTTCGGCAGCCAGTAATAGAAGCCACCCATCAATGCCATCAAGGTTCCACCCACCATCACGTAATGGAAGTGAGCCACCACAAAGTATGTATCGTGGAAGTGAACATCAAGACCGATAACCGCAAGCATGATTCCCGTCACGCCACCGATCGCGAACAGGAACAAAAAGCCCAGCGCGAACAGCATCGGAGATTGGAAAGAGATCGAACCGCGGTACAAAGTCGCCAACCAGTTGAACATCTTGATCGCCGTCGGAACACCCACCAGCATCGTCAAGAACGAGAACACAACACCTGCCACTTCAGATTGACCTGAAACGAACATGTGGTGACCCCAAACAAAGAACGATACCGCAGCGATTCCCAAAGACGAGAACGCAATCGCCGTGTACCCGAAGATCGTCTTGCGCGAGAACGCCGCGATCAATTCAGAGACCACACCCATCGCTGGCAAGATCATGATGTAAACCGCCGGGTGCGAGTAAAACCAGAAGAAGTGCTGGAACAAGACCGGATCCCCACCCAATTCTGGGTTGAAGATACCGACACCGAACAAACGTTCAGCCGCCAACAACATCAAAGTGATACCCAAAACCGGAGTCGCGATCACCTGAAGGATCGCCGTTGAATAAACCGCCCATACGAACAGCGGGATACGAGACATGGTCATTCCAGGTGCGCGCAACTTGTGAACCGTCACGATGAAATTCAATCCGGTCAGGATCGAAGACATACCCATAATGAAGGCAGCCATCACCATCTGAACAACAGCGGTGCTCGTCTTAATTGAATAAGGGGTATAGAAAGTCCAACCGGTGTCGATGTGTTGAGTGAGCAAAGTGCTCATCGCCAACAAAGCACCTGCCATGAACACGTACCAGCTGAGCAAGTTCAGACGAGGGAAAGCCACGTCTTTCGCGCCGATATGCAAAGGCAGGAAGAAGTTTCCAAGGATGGCCGGGATACCAGGGATGATGACCATGAAGACCATGATCGCTCCGTGATAAGTCATCACTTGGTTGTACTGGTCACCGTTTTGGAAAATGGTTGGACCGGCAGAGAACAATTCTCCGCGAACCAAAAGGGCCATGATCCCGCCCAGCAAGAAGAAGAACATAACCGAAATCATGTACATCAAGCCGATGCGTTTGTGATCGAGACTGGTCAGCCAAGATTTAATCCCGGCAAATTCATTGATATAGTTTTTTCCAGATGAAGTATTTCCCATTTATTTCGTCTCCTACTTCAAGCTCTTGATGAATTCGATCAGGGCGTTCAACTGGTCTTCGTTCAGCTGACCTTGGAAGGTCGGCATCACACCAGCCGCGAAGCCTTTTACGACTTTCGCATTCGGATTTAAGATCGATTCACGAATATAATTTTCGTCTGCTTTTGCCGTGCTTCCGTCTGCGAACTGACGTTCAGAGCCGAAGACACCTTTCCAAGTTGGACCCACTTTCGGAGTTCCGTCGACCGTGTGGCAAGCCACGCAACCTTTATCGGTAAAGTACTTGTGGCCACGTTCCGCCATCGTCATACCTTCTTCGTTTTCTTGGATCCATTTTTCATAGTCCGCCATGGTGACGACTTTCATTTTCGCCAACATACCCGAGTGAGAAGTTCCGCAGAACTCGGCACAGAAGATCTGGAAGTCACCCAGTTTTTGCGCGGTGAATGTCAGAGCCGTGTATGTTCCCGGGATCACGTCTTGTTTGATACGCATCGAAGGAATGTAAAACGAGTGAAGAACATCACGAGAAGTCATGATCAGTTTCACCGGAGTGTTCACCGGAACCAAGAATTCCGCGCCCACGGTTTTACCGCTCTTATAAGCGAATTCCCATGACCATTGACGGCCGATCACGTGAACTTCGAGAGCGTTTTCCGGCATCGTTCGCATTTGGTGGTAAATGTACCAGCCCCAAGCAAAGAAGCCCAAGAAGAACACCAACGGGATGAAGGACCACAAGAATTCTAAGAATGTATTGTGGCTGATGTACGGAGTTTTATCGGTGTCGGTCTTACGTTTGTATTTCCAAACGAAGAAAATCATTCCGCCGATCAAAATCACGCACGAAATGAGGCTGGACCAGAGCAGGAAGGAATAGAGATTATCCACCTGTCCGGCGATATCAGTCGCTTGCGGAGGCATGAAAGATCCCCCGTTTGCGAAAGCTTTTTCGGCTAAAAACATCATCCACGTCATTGAGCAGTTCTCCTCACTCTTAACTTAGGCTGCTAAAATCTTTATGTCTGTTCTCTGCGAGAACGCATCCAAAACGGCACCATTACGGCCACCAGGAACAAAATAATTCCGAGTCCGCCCACTTTCATAATTTGAGTCGCGGCCAGAACGTACTTACTTTGCTTTGGATCATAATGAAAACAGTACCAGATCATACGATCGACAAATGTGCCGATCTTGCCTTCGCTAGCCTCGGTCAAAGCCAAGCGAAAGGTTTTATCTTCGAAAATAATTCCGTGTAGATAACGAGAGATCTTTCCATTCGGAGTGGTGACGATCGCGGCGGAGGCATGAGCCCACTCTTTCGTGTCGTCTTTCCATTCGTATTTAAAGCCGACTTGTTCCGTCAGCTTTTGGATCGTTTCCGCATCGCCCGTCAGGAAGTGCCAGCCTTCAGCGGCTGTCGGACGCTGGTAAATCTTTAGATAGCTTTCTTTTTTCTGCTGAGCCAGATCCGGACCTTCTTTGGCATCGAAACTGACGACAACATATTGGAATTCTTTTCCGACAGACCAGTTCAGGCCCTTCAAAGCATCAACCACACCATTGAGATGGAAGCTGCAAAGACCTGGGCAACTGTAATAGACAAGACTGAGAACAACGGGATTTTTGCCGTTGTAGAAGCTTCGCAAAGGAACCATCTCGCCTTTTTCATTTTTAAATGTCAGGTCCAAATCTGGGGTTTCACCCAGATGTTCGGTGATGCCAACGTTCTTCAGTTCACGCGCGGTTTCGGTCGAAGCCATGCCAGCTTCGGGACGGGTCGCGCCCGATGACAGATGATCTCCATCGGCCATCGATACCCCGGAACCCAGCAGGATCCCCGCGGCTAAAACTGATTTAAGAAAAAGAGAAGAAGAAAGGTTCAGCATCTTATTTTGCGGTTTTTGCGAACTCCGCAACTTTAGCTGCATCTTCTTTCACTTTGGCTTTTGTGATCGAGTCGATGAATTGAACCAACGCCCAACGATCTTTCACGGCCAAATGGCCGAAAGCCGCCATCGACGTTCCCGGGATACCGTGAGTCACGACATCGAACCAACCCAAATATCCACCGCCTTTTTTCCAAGGACCTTCAACCAAGTTGCGTGGCTTTGGATTCAAAGCTTGGCCGGCAGCACCGTCACCGTGGCCTTCAGCTCCGTGGCACATAGCACAGTTCTGTGCGAAAATTTTTGCCCCGTGTTTCACCATGTCTGCGTTCGCAACCCATGGCTCCGCAATTTTTGAAACATCGACGGCAGGTTCAGCAGCAACTGTCTGCGAAGGAGGATCTTGAATATTCTCTTTGAGATCGATCCCAGGATGAATGGCAACGATGTAGATGAAGAAAACAAAAACGAACGCCATTGAAAACATGAAGGCGATCATTCCACCATGATTGTACTGGTCACGATTGTCAGACATAGATGACAGGACTCCTCACGCACAGACACCGAGGCTCAAGCGCTTCAAGTTCGCAGAATTGCCAACTCTCTCAGTGTGTTTGAATACTTAACCGACCATTAGGGAACTTAGTTGAAAATGAAATGATCGGCAAGAACGAGGAATTTCCCGGTGATCAATGACAAAATGCGAAAGAGTCGACGAGCTCCACAAAAACGCCTGGATTTTCAGCATTCGTGCAGTGACCATGACCGGGGATGATTTGGAATTTTGAATTTTTCATCAAGCCCGAAAGCGCCTTGCTGTCTTCAATTGGCAACAGTTTGTCATGTTCGCCGTGCAAAACTAGGACATTATGCTGAATCTTTGAGCATTCTTCGCGAACATCCAAGCCATCCAAAGCTTTCAAAACACCAACGCCAACCGTTTTCACAGCATGAAAAGCATCCTCGACCACAATCTGACGGAAGAAGTCAGAGTCCGGATTGTTTTGGTGAATGGTCGATCCCATGACCACTGACACCAGCTCTTTGCTGGCCTTCATTTGCTCGAAAGCTTCGGTCATCGAATCGTGGAACTTCACGCCGGTTGCACCCACTGGATCCAGCAACACAGCCTTGCGGAAGAGAGAAGGAGCCTTCGCCAGCATCAGAGCCGCGATAAGGCCCCCAGTCGAGTGTCCAACCACATGGGCCGGACCCAATTTGTTTGCCTGAATCACAGAAATAAAGTCTTCGGCGAAGACGTGCATATCAACGTCGGCCTGCGACTGTGGAGCCGTGCTTTTGCCGCAACCACGAAATTCGACCAGAATCATCGAACCCTTCAGATCTTTACCTTGCGCTTTTCGGCGCCACTCTTGCTCGGCTGGGTACCACCAGCGATTCGAAGCCAGATTGCCATGAATGAACACGGTGTTTTCAGGCAGAACGTTCGGGATGATTTCATAGTGAACGTGATTGTGCATCGGCATAACTAGTACTCCTTGGTCAGTTGGATTTCTCCACCTGGGAATTTCACCAAACCCGTGTAAGGATCGGCTTCAAACAAAGTGTTGCCACGAACAGGCTGCGAATCTTTCAGAATTTCCATCACCCAAGACGCCGCAAACTTTGGAACGTCCTCGACAATTTTATGTTCTGAATTGGCAATCACCAATTTGCTAGCTTGAACAGAAGCTGGAACATGCGCCCAGAAATCTTCAAGCACCCCACGCGGGATGTACTGATCGCGACCCGCGATCACCAAGTGCAACGAATGCGCTGGCAATTTGCTTGCGATATCGTTCGCGCGGAAATGACGAATACCCAACCCCATGCGGAAGATCGCCTCGAGCTTAAAAGGATTTTCCAGAACTACGGGTTCGACCATTGGATAAGTCGAATAAACAATCTGACGGAAGTAATAAGCATAAAGCTCGTCGTCTGTTGCTTGATTCCAAGGTTGCACTTGGCGCGTGTACCAGATTTGCGATTTGATCCACTCGTTCTGAGATTGCAAAGGCTCGGTGTAAGGAGCCATGGCGATAATCTTGTTCACGTTTTCGGGATGAAGAGAAGCATAAACCAATTCAAGTCCGCCACCGTAAGAGAGACCGACCAAATTCACCGGCGTCTGCAGCTTCAGCGCGACGATCAGATCATGCAGATCCTGAGCCTGATCTTCGATTTTGATATCGGCCAGCACCGGAACATTCTGCAACAAAGTCTGTCCCATGCCCATTGGGTCGAAACGAACAACGCCAACACCTTGATCAACCAGTTGCTTGGTAAAACGATTCCATTGCACGGTCGAGTAAGTCAGGCCATTGAGCAAAACAACAGTTGGCTTGCCTGGCTTTGCGTAAGCCCAATCGACATAAAGCTCGCGGCCGTCACGGATCTTGACGAATTTTTGCATCAAGCCGGATTCATCTTTGGTTGTACCGATTGTTCCCGCCAATAAAAAAGACGGAACCAATAAAAGAGCGAAAATAAACTTCATCATAATACGATCCCCCCGTCGACACTGATCACAGTGGCGTTGATGTAGCTGGCTTGTTCACTGGCTAAGAACATGGTGGCATTGGCGATGTCCGAAGTCTCACCCATGCGTGCGACCGGAACTTTTGCAACCATACCGTCGATCACTTCTTTCGGCATCGCTTTGGTCATCGCCGTCGCGATAAAGCCCGGGGCAATCGCGTTCACGGTCCAACCTTTGCGACCCAACTCTTTACCCAAAGTTTTTGTCATTCCGATCACACCAGCTTTCGCCGCTGCATAGTTGGTTTGACCGAAGTTTCCGTAAAGACCGACAACACTTGAAATATTGATGATGCGTTTGTTGTTTGAAGAGGCGTTGAACTTTTCGAACAGACCTTTTGTCACATTGAAAAGACCCGTCAGATTGGTCGCGATCACCGCATCCCACTCGGCATGTCCCATTTTCGCAAAAGATTTATCACGAGTGATGCCGGCATTGTTCACCAGCACGTCAACCGCCCACGGAAGACTTGCCGCCGCTTGCGCCACCGAATCCGCTGAAGACACGTCAACTTTTGCCGTGTGAAGTTGCGAAGAGAAAGAAGAAAGCTCCTTCTTCACAGATTCCAAAGCTTGTTCGCTGTAATCCCAAATGGAAACTTTTGCGCCGCTCTGAAGAAATTGTTGAACGATTTGCAATCCAATTCCTTGCGCGCCGCCAGTGATAACTACGTTTTTATTTTGGAAGTTGTAAGATACGTTCTGCACGAAAAGCCCCCTCGTTCTGGATGTGTATGGGCCCCTTCATTCCATAGAGCAAATGCGCAAGTCAAAAAAATTCCTTGTGAATTCTGCAGCAGTTAGAGCGAATACTCTAGATTTTTTCACTTGCCTCGGCGATGAATTTTGATCAAAGACTAGGGCCTTCAAGGAGTTAAGGCATGCAAGAAATCAGACGCGCCACCATCGCTGGCACCGGAATGTACGTCCCTGAACGCGTGGTGAAGAATCAATATTTCAACGACATGTATAAAAAAGACATCGATACGTTTTTGCGCGAGCAAAGAAATATTCACGAACGCCGTTGGATGTCTGACGAGCAAGCCACTTCGGACTTGATTCTACCGGCTGCTGAAGAGGCGATGAAGAATGCCAGGATCACCGCTCGCGATATCGATTTGATCGTCGTTGCGACTGATACTCCAGACTATATGTCTCCTTCGACGGCGGCCGTGGTTCAGTATAAATTGAAAGCGGTCAACGCCGGAACATTCGATGTCAATTCGGCCTGCGCGGGATTTGTGACGGCCTTGGATCTGGCTTCGAAATACATCGCGGCCGATAAAAAATACCAAAACATCTTGGTCGTTGGCGCCTACGGCATGAGTAAATATTTGAACTTCGACGACTTCAAAATTGCGACACTCTTTGCGGATGGGGCCAGCGCGGTCGTCGTTCAACCATCAAAGGATGACACCGGGATTTTGGCTTCGGAGCTCTACACCGACGGCCAGTATCACGACTATATGGGTGTCTACGCGGGTGGAACTTATCAGCCGATCACTCATCAGGTGGTTGAAAGCAAGGCTCATCTTCTAAACTTTGCAAAGAAGATTCCGATCGAAACCAACGGCACGCACTGGCCACGCCTCACACACAAGCTGTTGGATCGCGTTCAGAAGCGTCCTGAAGACGTCCGTCAGTTTTTTCTGACCCAGATTAATATCAATTCAATCAACGAAGCTTTGGACAATCTGAAGCTGCCTCGGACTCTTTCACATAACATTATGGATCGCTTCGGTTACACGGGATCCGCGGCGGTTGGCATGTGCGTGGCGGATGCAGCCCGTTCGAAGAAATTGAAAAAAGGTGATTTGGTTGTGCTTTTGGGCTCTGGCGGCGGTCTGTCGATGGCAGCCCTTGCCATGACTTGGTCTTACGATACATAAAGGCCCTGCATGCACACGCATCTGCCCTACGAGCTGGATTGGCTCAAACAGTGGAAGCTTTTCTCTCCGAACGCCGTCGCGATCAAAGACGGTGATACCGGACGTGAATACACTTACGCGCAATTCTTTGCCGCGGCCGCAGCAGGTGCTTCGTTTCTGAAATCGAAGTATCAAATCCAAGCCGGAGATCGCGTTGCGGTTTTATCCGTCAACGAGCTTGAATACGTTTTCTTATTCTTTGCCCTGCAGCGCTTGGGTGCGACCCTGGTTCCGATCAATTTCCGACTGACTCAACGAGAAGTCGATCATATCGTTTCGGATTGCACCCCGAAGCTTGTGGTTCATCAATCAGATTACGCGGCCATCGCTTCAAGCCTTCAGCACCCTTGTCACAAAGTTTTGCTGAGCGAGATCCCTTTCTTTTCGTCAGATGCCTATCTGAATTTCGATTCCGCTCCTGAAACAGCGGCGATGATCATCTACACTTCGGGCACCACCGGGGCTCCGAAAGGGGCCTTGATTTCACATGAAATGCTTTTCTGGAATTCGGTGAACACGACCCTGCGATTGAATCTGTCACAAACAGACTGCACGGTGATCTTCTTGCCATTCTTCCACACGGGCGGATGGAACGTGCTGACCACACCTTTCCTGCACCGTGGGGCCAAGGTTGTCTTCTTAAAGAAATTTGATGGTGAGCAGATTTTATCTCTCAGTGAAAAAGAAAAAGCGACTTTGCTTTTTGGCGTTCCAACCACCATGGACATGATGTCACGATCGGCGAATTTCGAGAAAATCGATCTCTCGTCGATCCGCTATGCCATCGTTGGTGGCGAGCCCATGCCGATTGAACTGATTCATAAGTGGCACGAAAAGGGCATCCCCGTCCGTCAGGGCTATGGCTTGACGGAATTTGGACCGAATGTTTTCTCGTTGAACGAGCAAGATGCACTTCGCAAAATCGGCTCGATCGGCTTTCCCAATTTTTATGTTTCAGCCAAAGTCGTCGGCGAAAAAGGTGAAGAGCTGGGCGCCAACCAAATCGGCGAATTGTGGCTGAAGGGCCCGATGCGCATGACAGGCTATTGGAACAACCCAAAAGCCACAGCCGATACCATCACGGACGAGTGGCTGCACACAGGCGACCTGGTCCGCCGAGATGAAGAAGGTTATTACTATGTGGTTGGCCGAAAAAAGGAAATGTTCAAAAGCGGTGGCGAAAACGTCTACCCGGCCGAACTTGAAAAAGTGATCCGCAGCCTGCCAGGCATCCGCGAAGTCGCTGTGATCGGCGTCCCCGACACCAAATGGGGCGAAGTCGGCAAAGCCTTCATCGCCATCGAAAATGGGATCGTCTTAAGCGAATCCGCCATCACTGAATACTGCCTGCAAAACCTGGCGAAATTCAAAGTGCCAAAATATTTCCAATTTCTTCCGGAACTGCCAAAAGGCGAAAGCGGAAAAATCTTGAAACGCAAGCTTGTTGAGATTTCTGGCTCGGTCTTGCAGTAAGCTCTATTTGGGAGTGCTAGTCACAGCAGTGCCTTACTGTAAATGTTGGCGCATCCGTCCATGCGAACGCTGCAAGCTGGCTGGGCGCCCCCGGCCATCGTGGCCAGCTTGTCTAAAATATAAATACAAAATGCAAATGCATGGGACAATCTGTTTTGGATTTGAGGGTCTCTTTTTTCGATTCCGGTAAACCGTCGGTTTCGCCGGTTTACCGGCCTTCGAGAGAAACCCCAATTAAGCTCACCAAAATTTTCCCCTGACCAATGGAATGGACGGCCCATATGATACGCAAAAGACTGCAGGGCTCGAGAAAAACATCTCCAACGCGGGCGGAAGCCGAGCGCTTATCTCCAGCCTGGGCGGCAGAAGTATGAAGTCACGGCAAGCTCTCCGCCCCCAAGGTCCACGACTTTGCGAACGGTTCCGCGGCGGCCCAGGAACATTTCGCCTTCGACGACGAATTCGACGTTCCAGTTTTCGGCCGAAATGAATGGCGTCAGGATGCGCTGTGGGGCCGAATTGATTTGGTAAATGCCATCAGTCTCTTCGCCGAATGCGACTTCAATTTCGCGTGTGCTGTTCAATGAAAGCGCCAGCTTTTCAGCGACGTTCTTGCTGTTCGATCCCATCTGCGTACAAGTGAAGTCTTGAGAGGCAGATGCGAACTGTACGGCCATTGCGAAAGTGAAGAAAGCGATCCATTTGTTCATTTTGGTCCCCAATTTCTCTGAATGATTAAGTCGACCGGGTTCTACCAAAATAGCTTCGGAAATAAACATGAATCTTTGGTGTATAATGTCCTGCTTCAAAAGCCGGCAAAGGTTTGAACGCAGTGGGTATCGGAACGCCGATAAGTGCTGAATTTCCCCGGCGAAAATTTAAAACTTTGTCTCGTTTTGAGACGTATTTTCAAGGGCCGCTTGTGTCGGGCGTTGAGACCATGGAAAATGGAAACAGGCCATGAAACGCAGTTTTTTACTCTTATTCCTATGCTTTTTGATGTTGGGTTGTGCTTCCAGCATGAACACCCAATTTCAGAAGGTCAAAGTCGGCATGGAGAAGAACGACGTCTTGGCTTTAATGGATTCGCCGCAAAGGACCCAGCGCTGGCATGGGATGGATCGCTGGACTTACATTTTCTACAACGAAGATCAACGACAAGAAATGGAAGTTCATTTTGCCGAAGGCCGCGCAAGTTATGTGGGTGGTCCTTATGTTCCAGCCCTGTCGGCCGACGAGCGGGACAATCGCAATGAGGCTTCAAATAAAGAAGTGGCCGATTTGATGGCGAGCCAAAAACAAGAGGCGCGCAAAGCCTTTTCAGATTACGAACTGCACATGAAGGGTCAAGATACGATCCGGTACGTGCCCCAGTACTCGCCCGTTCAATAATTCCATTATTTTTGCAGAATGATCGAGCTTGCTTCTTCGATGGATTGCTCGCCCTTCGGTTTTTGTTTCACCGAAGCGGGCGTGCGATGCTCGACGACCGGCACCGGCTCGTCCGGCTTGTATTGCTTGCGCATGCGTTTGATATTGCGGGAAAGCTTGCCATCGATCCCCAAGGATTGCTCCATATCGTCGATCGATTTCACTTCGAAACGCTCGTAGGTGCGAAGCTGTTTCGCGTTTCTTTCAGGGAAACGATATTTCAGGATGCTGACGTTTTTGTCGTAATCTTCGATCAAGCGCAGAAGCTCTTTGTGCTCGCGAACGATTTCTTTCACCGTGTGCTGAAGCTGAGCCGAATTGTTGGGAAGATGGTCTTTCTCCTCCAGAAGCTGCATGACCGTCGCTTCCTTGGATTTGACTTTCGAGTACAGCTCTTGAACTTTGTTTTCGTACTCGACCCAAGGTGCGAGATTGACTTTTTCCGACCCCCCACCGTGACCGCCGCCTTCTTCTTTTTTCTCGCCACCTTCACCGTGACCTTCGCTCGCCGGCGCTTCATGTTCCGCCGGTGCTTCGTGTTCATTCGACCAGCTGAACTGGGGTGATAGGAAATATAGGCATGCAATAGCCAAGGCGAACGGAAGTCTCATTCTTTAAGGATAGCGCTGTTCGATAAATGGGAGAAGTCTGGTTGGAGGTCCTAGACCGGACCACCAAGCTACGAGGCGAACCCAGATCGGATTCGCCATCAAGAGATTAACGACGGCTTTTTTCCATCTTGCGGCGATCGGCCCGGTTCATCGGGCGATCGTTTGGCTGTGGAGGTCCAGCAGTCATGCGCATGCGCTGACGTTGCGATTCTTCTGGCTGTTGGGCCTGCTGCTGAGCCGAAGCCTGTTGGGAAGCAATGTTCACACCGCCACCAGCCGCAGACTCGTCCGCACCGTGGTATTCGAGCTCATTCATATCCGGAGCTCGCAACATTTCTTCCATCGCGTCGGCTTGCTCTTGCGCCACGATTTGAACTTTCAACAGACGCTCGACACAGTCGCCTTTGATCTGTTGGTTCAGCATATCGAAAGCATTGAAGGCTTCTTTTTTGTACTCGATCACCGGATCTTTCCCCGAGTAACCGCGAAGACTGATGCCCTCTTTCAAACGATCGATACGAGCCAAGTGCTCTTTCCAGCGTTGATCGATACTTTGAAGCAAAACCATTTTCTGGATTTGCGCAAAGAATTGACCCAAGTTTTGTTTCTGACGATCGTAAACGTCTTTCACCGCTTTGCTGACGGCGCTGGTGATCACCTCACCATCCAGGTGCGGGAAGCTTTGGAAATCGATACGAATACCAAACTGCTGGGTCAGCGCCGTATTCAAAGCTTCCAGATTCCACTCTTCTTTACGACCATTTTCAGGGACGTGAGCATCCAAGATGTTTGAAGTCACATCACCCATGAAATCCAGCGTGGTGCGATCGACGTTTTCACCGTTCATGATCTGTTTGCGCATCCCATAGATGATCGTGCGCTGTTGATTCATGACGTTGTCATAGTCGAGCAAATGCTTACGAATATCAAAGTTGTGTCCTTCGACCTTGCGCTGAGCCCCTTCGATCGAACGGGACACCATACGTGCCACGATCGGCTCGTCATCTGGGACGTTCATGCGGTCCATGATTCTTTGGATCATCTCGCCGTTGAAGATGCGCATCAGATTGTCTTCCAAAGACAGATAGAATCTGGATTCGCCCGGATCGCCTTGACGACCCGAACGACCGCGAAGCTGATTGTCGATACGACGAGATTCGTGACGTTCAGTCCCGATGATGTACAAACCACCGGCTTCCAGAACCTGCGGCTTCTCGGCGTCGGTTTGGATCTTGAATTTCTTGTAGGCCTCTTCGAACTCGGGACCTGCATCGGTACCCGTGGTTCGTTTGGCCATGTTCTCGGCATTTCCGCCCAGTACGATGTCGGTTCCACGACCGGCCATATTGGTGGCGATCGTGATCGCACCTTTACGTCCCGCTTGCGCCACGATTTCCGCTTCGCGCTCGTGGGCTTTGGCGTTCAAAACATCGTGGCGAACGCCTTCACGCTTCAAAGCCGCCGAAAGCAGTTCTGATTTTTCAATGCTGGCTGTACCGATCAAAACCGGCTGACCTTTTTCGTGACGAACTTTCACATCTTCGATGATCGCCTTGAATTTTCCTTTTTCTGATTTGTAAACCAGATCTTCTTCGTCGCGACGACGGATCGGTTTATTGGTCGGAATGACGGAAACATCCAGATTGTAGATCTTTTTAAATTCGACCGCTTCGGTATCCGCCGTACCGGTCATACCCGCAAGCTTCGCGTACATCTTGAAGAAGTTCTGGAAAGTGATGGTCGCCAAAGTTTGGTTTTCATTCTTCACTTCGACGCCTTCTTTGGCCTCGATGGCTTGGTGAAGACCGTCGCTCCAGCGACGACCCGGCATCAAACGACCCGTGAATTCGTCGACGATCACGACTTCGCCATTTTGGATCATGTACTCGACATCCAGACGATACAGGTAATGGGCCTTCAAGCCTTGGTAAATGTGGTGCAGAAGTTCAATGTGCTGAGGATCGTAAAGATTTTCGATACCCAAAAGCTCTTCGACCTTCGAGTTCCCCTCTTCAGTCAAAGAAGCCGTTTTGGTTTTTTCTTCCATCGTAAAGTGCACATCGCGCTTCAAATGCGGGATGACCTTGTTCACGGTGTAGTACTTATCGGTCGAAGCTTCAGCCGGACCCGAAATGATCAGCGGCGTACGAGCTTCGTCGATTAAAATCGAGTCGCACTCGTCGACGATGGCAAAATGATGTTCGCGCTGAACCATATCCGCCAGATCGAACTTCATATTGTCGCGAAGATAATCGAAACCCAATTCATTGTTGGTCGCATAAGTGATGTCGGCAGCATAAGCCTGACGACGCTGCTGATCCGAAAGATCATGCACGATGATACCGACCGAAAGACCGAGCCATGTATAAAGGCGACCCATCCATTCGGCGTCACGACGAATCAGGTAATCATTGACAGATACAACGTGAACGCCACGACCTGTCAGTGCATTCAGATACACAGGCAAGGTCGCAACCAGGGTTTTACCTTCACCGGTTCTCATTTCGGCGATGCTACCGCGATTCAGGATAAATCCACCGATCAGCTGCACGTCATAATGGCGCATACCCAGGACACGCTTCGAAGCTTCACGGCAAACCGCAAAAGCTTCCGGCAAAATGTCGTGAACTGTTTCGCCATTTTTCAAACGCTGTTGAAATTCGGGTGTCTTTGCTTTCAGCTGCTCATCCGATAAAGATTGCATCTGAGGTTCCAACGAGTTGATCTTGTTGATCACTGGCTGGATCGATTTCATTTCACGTTCGTGCTTCGTACCAAATATTTTACGCAGGACTGCTTCAACCATAGATCTTCGAGTCTATGACGCCAGCGACGGGATGATCAAGGCGATCCGAGTCTAGATTGAACTGATTTTTCCCACTTCTGGATTCTGCATTTGGACTTGTCGAATGGCTTCGTACAGGACGACAGTCACGGCGGTTGCCACATTCAGACTGCGGATGGGCCCCAAGATCGGAATTTTCAGCAGCTGCTCTGGATTTCGACGCAATAAGTCTTCATCCAGTCCTTTCGTCTCCTTGCCAAAGACAAACCAATCCCCAGGTTCAAATTTGGCTTCGAAATAACTGCGAGTCGCCTTGGTGGTGAAATAAAAAACTCGTTTGGGATTTTCGATCTGCTTTTCCCAGTCCCCAAATTTTTGATGGTGCTTCCAGCTAAGATGTTGCCAGTAATCAAGGCCGGCGCGTTTCAAATTGCTATCGGTGATATCAAAGCCCAGCTTACCAACCAGATGCAAATCCGCCCGCGTCCCCACACAAGTGCGGCCGATATTGCCGGTGTTCTGCGGAATTTCGGGTTCGATCAAAGCAACGTGAAAGAGCGGTGGCTCGGACTGTTGCGGATCGTTTCCGGTTAGCAATGGATCATTCTGGCTTTTCACGAATTTCATGGCGATCTTTGATAGCCCAGGTCTTGCTGAGAGCGCAAGCAGAATGGTCCGAAAGGCGGACTCGGCTGATCTCTGCTGCCTTTGAATTGGAATTGAGCTGGTTTCTGTATTTGCAAAAAGAAAAAGCGACCCTGTGGTCGCCTTTCTCGAGAAACGGCTCGCACCAAAGGTGCGGAGCTTCGGAGCTCCTCTCCGGCAGAGAGGAGAATTTTATGTCTAGGAGACATAAGGCGGATCGGCTCTTTTCAAGGAAGACTGAAGCAAGATTAAAGCTCTACCTGTTGGTGCTTCAGATTCTTTCTGCGATCCTTGTTGTTCTTGATCACGTTCTACGGGCTTAAGTCTAGTTGAAGACATGTGCTGCTGCGTTTGAAACTTAGTTGGAGATAGTCAGGGACTGACGGGTAACCGCAGGGTCACCCGCTCTCGCTACCCCAAATGTCGGTAAACTTCCTGACCGGTCTTTGAAAGCGCAAGACGACGGCCCTTATCCACGATCATTTCCAGATTCATTAGCTCGCGATACAGCGGCAGATCGATTGGAATGATTTCTCGACCCGTGGATTTTCCCAAGCGTTGAATGTAAGTGCGCTGACGCTCGGTCAGTTTTTCGGTCAACGGTGGTTCGGCTTCCAATGAAGCTTTCCAATCCCCGCCCGCAATCAAAGTTGCTGTTTTTGGCAGCTTCTTTGGATTCAGAACGTAGGCCCATGCCGTTTCTTCGCCACGCACAGTTTGAACTGTGACTTCACGACGGAAATACAGGCTTTTTGATTCGTCCAGCTTGTGAAAGCCGTGAAATTCATCGAGCAAGGCGACCAAAAGATCGCTGGCGCGCAGCTCGATCAACTGACCGCCGACCGTGTCAGAGCCTTCGTGCATCAAAACCGGATAACCGACCTTGAGACGATACGCTGAGCCAACAGTGGTCGCAGGCATCGAAATGTTGATGAATTCCTGGATCTTGTTGAAGTGAACAAGGCCTTCACACAAAGAGCCATAAACGAAAAATTTCATCTCAGTCATTGATCCCCTCCATCAATTACATTGATAAAACCGCAATTCGAAGGCGCCTTGGTATCAAAGCTGTGTCTATTCCGCAACGACCATCTGCATTTTTTAGAGCATTTACACCGGCGGTGACGCTTTGTGAAACGCGTCAGCTCGCGGATTGTCAGTTTTTGATTTTTTGACTGGACATGGACGATGCGGTTTAATCTTTCAAACCAGCACTTGGGCACACGCTCAGGTTTTCCACTAGGACCCGAATGAAAAAAATTGAGGCTATCATCAAGCCTTTTAAACTCGACGATGTTGTCGATGCGCTATCAGAAGTTGGCGTTGAAGGGGTCTCTGTCACTGAAATTCGCGGGTTCGGACGACAAAAAGGTCGCACTGAAATTTACAAAGGTGCCGAATACGTCGTCGATTTTCTACCGAAAATTAAATTGGAAATCGTGGTCCCATCAGGACTTGCTGATCAAGCGGTTGAAGCGATTCAAAAATCGGCTTTCACCGGTAAGATCGGTGATGGGAAAATTTTCGTTCTCCCCGTCGAACAATCGGTTCGCATTCGTACGGGTGAAAAGGACGAACAAGCGCTGTAACTTTGGTGTGTGATTTAAATTTTGGTGCTCAAAAATAAATAGGGAGGATGCATGAACGCACAAGAGGCAATTCAGTTTGCGAAAGAAAAAGGCGCTCGCATGGTGGACCTCAAGTTTTGCGACTTGATGGGAACCTGGCAGCATTTCACAATTTCAGCAAGTCAGCTGAATATGGAGTTTTTCGAAGAAGGCTTGGGCTTTGACGGAAGCTCGATCCGCGGATGGCGCGGTATCGAAGAATCCGACATGGTCGTCATGCCGGACCCTGCGACGGCGAAAATGGATCCATTTATGGAAGTCCCAACCGTCTCTTTCATCTGCGACGTTGTTCTTCCAGAGACTTTGCAGCCATACAACCGCGACCCACGCCAGGTTTTGAAAAAAGCGATGGCTTACCTGAAATCAACGGGTTTGGCGGATCAAGCTTACTTTGGACCCGAAGCTGAATTCTTCATCTTCGATGATGTTCGCTACGATCAAACCAATAACGGCGCTTTCTACCAAGTCGACTCGGACGAAGGAACTTGGAACACCGGACGCGATCAAGGCGGAAAAAACCTGGGTTACAAACCTCGTCACAAAGAAGGTTATTTCCCGGTTTTGCCAGTGGATTCATTGCATGATCTGCGCACCGAAATGTGCCTGGAGCTTGAAAAAGCCGGTATGATCGTCGAGCGCCAGCACCACGAAGTCGCGACTGCCGGACAAGCTGAGATCAACATCAAGTACGATGCGGCACTGCCGATGGCCGATAAGATGATGTGGTTCAAGTACATCATTAAGAACGTGGCTCGCCGTCATCACAAGACCGTCACCTTCATGCCGAAGCCTTTGTTCGGCGACAACGGTTCGGGCATGCACGTGCACATTTCTTTGTGGAAAGATGGAAAAAATCTTTTCGCCGGTAACAAGTACGCGGGCCTTTCAGAAACCGCTTTGCACTTTATCGGCGGGATCTTGAAGCATGCTCCGGCTTTGTGCGGAATCATCAATCCAACGACCAATTCATACAAACGCTTGGTTCCTGGATTCGAAGCCCCGATCAAGCTGGCTTACAGCTTTAAGAATCGCTCAGCGGCGATCCGCATCCCGAACACAGGTGCTTCGCAGGCGGCAAAACGCATCGAATTCCGCACGCCAGATCCTTCGGCGAACATTTATCTCGCACAAGCGGCTTTGTTGATGGCGGGAATCGACGGCATCATCAACAAAATCCACCCGGGCGATCCATTGGATAAAGACATCTACGGATTGGCACCAGAAGAAGCAGCGAAAGTTCCAAGCATCCCTGGATCTTTGGAAGAAGCATTGATCAATCTGAAGACCAAAGGCGACTTCTTGAAAAAAGGCGACGTCTTCTCTCCGGATATGATCGAGACTTGGGTTCAGTACAAAATCGACAAGGAAATCCGCCCCGTTCAACAACGTCCGGTTCCTTACGAGTTCTATTTGTATTACGATCTCTAAAGAATTCCTTCTGCATTATGCGGAGCGACTTCAAAAAGGCGGCCTGAAAAGGGCCGCTTTTCTTTTGTCCTGTCTGAAAAATCAGAGTAAATTTTCTGACTGACTTGAGTTTCGTCGAAACAGTGGAGAAGACATGGCTGAGCAATACAAAAACTTTATGGGAAACTTCTGGTTTCAACGTGAAGACAACATCTACACGGTTGGCTTCAACGAAGATGCTCTAGAGACTTTCGAAAAAATCGAATCTCTGGAACTGCCTCCAGAAGGCGAAGCGGCCGAAGCCGAAGTCGTCTGCGGCACCATGGAAACCGACGAAGGCCCCATCGACATCTATGCTCCTGTTTCAGGAAATGTCGTCGAAGTGAACAGCACCGTTCTGGAAGATCCAAGCCTGATCCAAGACGATCCTTACGATGCTTGGCTTTTCAAAATCGAATCGGACGAAGATTATTCGGAACCCGATGAAGAAGATGAAGACGACGAGGATGATGAGGACGAAGACGAAGAAAACGACGAAGATGAAGACTGGGAAGAAGAAGACGAAGAATAGTAAGGAGTCCGCAATGTCTAAAAAAAGCTCGAGCACACAAATCGATATCGGCATCCCCGACAAGAAACGCAAAGAAATTGCCGATGGCCTGTCGCACCTGTTGGCGGATTCTTACACTTTGTATCTAACAACCCACAACTTCCATTGGAACGTGACCGGCCCGATGTTCAACACTTTGCACGTGATGTTCATGGAACAATACACAGAGCTGTGGAATTCATTGGATCTGATCGCCGAGCGCATTCGTTCGTTGGGCCATCCGGCTCCGGGCACCTACGCGCAGTTTGCGAAACTGACTTCACTGTCTGAACCAAAAGGTGTTCCGAAAGCCAACGACATGATTCAAATGTTGATGGAAGGTCACGAAGCGGTCGCAAAAACCGCCCGCAGCGTTTTCCCTGCAGCCGAAGACGGCGGCGATGAAGCCACTGCAGATCTTTTGACCCAACGCCTGCAAGTCCACGAAAAAACCGCGTGGATGCTGCGAAGCTTGCTCGAGGACTAGATCTTCGGGCTTTTTAGCAGCCGATTGGCATTGTTTTGTAAGGTACTTTCCGGCAGCGGGGGTCATCGGCCCCACACTTCACGCGAATATGAAAATGATTTTGGTGGCCATCGACGTGCTGAATGCGTCTGAAAATATCGGCCGCTTCGCTTTCCTGATCTCCACGTTTGTAATCACTGATGGAAACCGCGTAATCGCAAAGTGATTTCTTCACCACTTTATCCATGAATATCATATCGATCTGACCGGACTGGAAGGCCCTCTTCGTTAAAGCCCACTGCTCTTTTACCAAAAAGTTCGTGCTCACGCGACTGCCTTCAACGATGTCGCTGGCCGCGTTTTCGTTATTGCGCATGTACAGAATATCGATGTCCGTCCCATTCTGGTGAGACGAATGCAAATTCGAAGGGCCGCCAGCTTTCAAAGCGATTGATGTGATTTGCAAATAACGATTCGGCAGAATCTCTTTCACCCACTGGCCCAGGCTCGCGATCGTCTGAACCATATTGTAAGTTCCAAAGTTGTGAATCGTATTGCCAACAACTTTGAAACCGATATCCGGAATACTTGTCGCAATCTGACGGAAATCCAATCCGCGATCCAAACGACCATTGACCCCTTCGAAGCGGAATGGCCAGTTGATCGCCTGATCTTTCACTTTGAATTTGCGAAGAGCCATGATTGGCGCCGGAACGTCGCTGGGATCTGCAGATGGTGTTTTGCCATCGTCTTTTTTTCCGTCTGTCGGCTCCACGGGACCATCGCCTTTGATTGGCGGTTGCACGGGCGGAACTGGACGAGATGGCGTCGGCTGCGGCGTTACGACCGGCGGTTTTGGAACCGGTCTTTGGGGTTCTTCTTTCTTTCCACCGTCTTGCTGAGTCGGAGATTTTCCAGCTTCTCCCGACTTATCGGCGGGCTTTGCTACGGATATATTGAAAAGCTCGCGCGCCTCATCGTCCGAAATCCCGATAAATCCCGACGTCTTGATTTTTTCAAGATCGATGAACTCGAATGTTTCGTCTGCTGGCTCGGCTGGTTCCGCGGGTGCAGGTGCAGGCGCCGGCGTTGGATTCTTCGGATCTTTGCTTGGAGCCGGAGTCGGCGATGATGGCTTCGGAGCTGGCTTAGGGATCGGATCCTGTTTCGTCGGATCCTTCGGAGTCGCGATCATCTGGTCATGATAAAGAACGTCGTTATCTTTGAAGACAATATCAATAAAGAAGTTTTCGCAGGTGCCTTCGTCCGAAGTACAGTGAACTTGCGCCTTCAGGGTGTCTTTCAATGCCGGGTCTTCGGCCGTCAAAACGACTTTTGAATCCTGCTGCACACCCTTGAATTTAACGGAACCATAGGACTTGCCGTCGATTTTCACTTCGGCGGTCATGGTCAAATTCTTGTCGGTCCATTTGGTTTCAAGGGGTTTCATCGCCACACGCTGAGACGTACGCACGACAGAGCCGGGCTGATAAGTCGGCTCTTCTTTTTTGTCAGTGGGCTTGTCTTCTTTGAGCGCGACCGCGTAGGTGAAATCCTCGGCCTTAAAACCGGGGGTTTTCGCGCAAGCAATCAGGGTCGATAATGCGAATAAGAAAAGTAGGATACGCACCATATGGGACACTTGTGCAGTCTCAGGACCATGGCGAGCATGGCTATAGTGGCCCTCAGGGCAAAATGGGTGTCGAACTTTTAAACAAAGTCCGGAAAAAGCTACCCGAATCGGCCAGTTATATAATTTTCGGTGCGACGGTCGGTGGGTGTGGTGAACAGTCGATTGGTTGGTCCGAACTCGATCAAATCACCCAGATACATGAAGGCCGTGTGATCGGAAACGCGGGCCGCTTGATGCAAGTTGTGAGTCACCATGATGATGGTCACAGATTTTTTCAGCTCGACCACCAGTTCTTCGATATGGCCTGTTGAGATCGGATCCAGAGCCGAAGTCGGTTCATCCAGAAGCAAGATTTCGGGCTCGGTTGCCAGAGCGCGGGCGATGCATAGACGTTGTTGCTGACCACCCGACAGCATTTGTGCCGAGGTATTCATGCGATCTTTGACTTCGTCCCACAGACTGGCTTGACGAAGCGACTGTTCGATCTTTTCTTGAATGAAGCTTTTCTTTTTGATGCCGCGAACACGAAGACCGTAGGCGACGTTTTCAAAAATCGTTTTCGGAAATGGATTGGGCTTTTGGAAAACCATCCCGATGCGCATGCGGACTTCCATCGGATCGACATCGCGATCCAGGATGTTTTTGCCCTCGGGATAAAGCAGGATTTCGCCCTGGTACTGGGTTGTCTGATACAGGTCGTGCATGCGGTTGAAGCAACGAAGCAAGGTCGTCTTTCCGCAACCCGAAGGTCCGATCAACGCCGTGATCTTGTTTTCATAGATCGGCAGACTGACCTTATTCAGGACTGTTTTTTCGCCGTATGAAAAACTGAGATTTTTGACCTCAGCGCTTTTCGGTTCCATTTCCGCTACCATTTGATCTTCTTTCTGAATCGATAGCGAATGTAAATAGCAATTGCGTTCATCGCAAGGGTCATGATCAGCAAAATGACGCCCGTCGCAGCGGCGTTGACATGAAATTCTTCCTGCGGACGCGACACCCAGTTGAACATCTGAATTGGAAGCACGGTGAAGGGGTCTTTCAACCATTCAAAATTGATATAGGGGAATTGAGGCCCCACCGGCGCTGTCGGTAAGAAGGCGATAAAGGTCAAAGCCCCGATTGTGATCAATGGTGCCGTCTCGCCAATCGCACGAGACAAGGAAATGATGATCCCCGTCAAAATCCCGCCCGTTGAATATGGCAGCAGATGATGCTGAATCATCTGCCATTTGCTGGCGCCCATAGCATAAGCGGCTTCGCGAATGCTAGGCGGAATCGAACGGATCGATTCCCGAGTCGTCACAATGATAATCGGTAAAACCAAAAGACCCAGTGTTAAGCCAGCGGTCAAAATGCTTTGGCCCAGACCCAATTTATAAACGAAAAGGCCCAGCGCCATCAGACCGAAAGTGATCGAAGGAACACCCGCCAAGTTGATGATATTCAGCTCGATCAAAGCCGTCAGCACGTTCTTCGGAGCGTACTCTTCCAGATAAACGCCGGCCGCAATTCCCAGCGGAATCGCACAGCAAGCTGTGACCATCATGATACAAAGTGATCCAACCCAGGCAGACAAAATACCTGCCCGTTCCGGCATGCGCGATGGAAAGCTTGTTAAAAAAGCCCAGTCGATACGAGCCAGCCCTGTCGATCCGAGATCAACCAACAACGCCAGCAATGTCAGAAGCGCAATCAGCAGAGACAAAAGGCCCATGAACGCGAAAAAGAAATCCAGAAATTTCTTTTTCTGAATCAAACCGCTATCAAACTTGAGTTCTTCACTGCGAATCATGCCACGACCTCGCGATAACGTTTTCGCAACCAGAATCCGAAGATATTAAACACCAAAGTCATCACCAATAATGTCAGGCCCGCGACATAAATGGATTGGTAACCAACCGAGCCATGCGGTAGATCGCCCAAGCTGACTTGCACGATAAAGGCCGTGATGGTTTCCGAAGGCTCCAGCGGATTGAACGAGATCTGCGCCTGCATCCCGGCCGCGATGGCAACGACCATCGTTTCACCCAATGCGCGCGAAATTCCTAGGATGTAAGCAGATGTGATCCCTGAAAGGGCCGCCGGATAGACGACACGAAATGAAGTCTGCAGTCGTGAAGATCCTAAAGCGTAACTGCCTTCCCGCAGGTAATTCGGAACCGAGCGCATGGCATCTTCGGTCAGCGAACTGACGTAAGGAATGATCATGATGCCGATCACCGTTCCCGCCGACAGAATATTGAAACCGGAAATTTCTGGAAAAATCTTTTGATAAAAAGGCGTCACGACAAACAAAGCGAAATATCCATAAACAACGGTCGGAACCGCCGCCAAAAGTTCCAGGATCGGCTTGATGATTTCCTTTTTTGTTTGGGAGACGTACTCGGATAAGAAAGTGGCAATAACGGTTCCCAGCGGAATCGCAAACAGCAGCGCAATCCCCGTCACCATCAAAGTTCCAGAGACCAAAGGTAAAATACCGAATTTGGCATCCGCGAACATCGGCGTCCATTCACGTCCGGTCAGAAATTCTGTCAGGGAAACATGCTCGAAAAACGGAAGGGATTCAGAAACCAGAATCCACACAATCCCCAAAGTGACCAACACTGAAGAGGCCGCGCACAAAAACAAAAAGCCTTCGATCAAGAGCTCTTTTAAACGACGAATCCGCCGAACCGGATGGTTGGCGGATGTGAAAGCTCTCGTCTGACGAACTTTTGATTTCGTTCGATTTTCTGTTAGGGCCAAACTACAAAGTGCCTTCTTTTTTCATCAGTTCTTCGATTTTCATTCCAACTTCAGAATGACCACCGAACTTGGTACCCAATTGACCTTTGGTCAAATGCTCAAGACCCAGGTCGTAAGCTTTAGGCGGCAAAGCGATGTACTTCACCTGAGGCACCAAGGTCTTTGCATTTTGCAGATAAAATTTAGCAAAGTCAGCAACTTCAACACGCTTGTATGAAGCTTCATTCACGTAGATGAAGATTGGACGAGCCAATGGAAAGTAGCTGCCATTTTCAACTGTCTCTTTTGAAGGCAGAACAGCGGCGCTCTTCTTCGGAGCCTTATCGCCCCCGATCACGCCCATGAGTTTCAATTTACCCTTGCTGCCTTCGGCATATGACAGGCCAAAGTAACCCAAAGCATATTTGTCGGTCGCAATGCCTTGAACGATGACGTTGTCATCTTCGCTGGCTGTGTAATCGCCACGGCTTTGTTTCGCTTTTCCGACGATCGCTTCTGTGAAGTAATCGAATGTTCCAGAATCAGATCCCGGACCGAAAAGTTTCAAAGGTTGCGCCGGCCATTTTGGATTGACGTCCGACCATTTCATGACTTTGCCCTGAGCCGAAGGTTCCCACATTTTTTTTAGATCTTCTGTGGTGATATCTTTCATCCAGTCATTTTTCGGATTTACAACAACCGCAATCGCATCGAACGCGACAGGAAGTTCAAAGAATTTGACGCCCGCTTTTTTGCAATCTTCCATTTCAGAAGTCTGAATCGGGCGAGATGCGTTTTGCACATCTGTTTCACCACGGCAGAATTTTTTGAATCCACCACCGGTACCTGAAATACCAACAGTGACTTGAACTTTACCCTTTTGGGCGTTTTGGAATTCTTCCGCAACCGCTTCGGTGATCGGGAATACGGTCGATGAGCCGTCAATCTTGATGGTCTTTTTGTCTTGCGCGAAAGCACTGGCAGTCAGCAGCAATACCAATGCGGCGATCAAAGATGTCGTCAACAGGTGCAAATCTACGTAGTTCGAGAGTTGGCGCAAAGCACGGCTCATGAAAGACTCCTTTTTGTATAAAAAAGATCTAACACGAGCCTTTTGAGCTTTCTGTCAGGCTTTGTTTAGGATTATTCAGCTTGCTGCGTTATAGACTGCTGCAAGCTTTCGCACAGCTTTCACCCACCAACGCCACCGGATTATCGCGGCAGGTTGCAGATTGATTGTGTCGGATGATTTGAAAATTGGTCGCCGTCATCGCCACATCTTTGTTTTGGAATTTTGCCGTGCAGGCTTGGCGCGCGTAGGCTTCGAAACCAGTCCGCAATGTCGGCTCTTCTGAAAGATAGTCTTGGCCCCGATAGCGATTGATCCCGATGCCATTTTTGCTGGGACTGCTTTGTGCGACAACAAAATCAAAATTTGCAATCGTCAGCGAAGAACATTGCGAACTGTTCTGAATTTTTGCAATTCCGAAAGGATCGCTTCCCACTGAATCAATCAAGATCACGTGGCCTTTGATTGCCGCAATGTCTCCGGCTTTCAGTGTGCTTGAGACTCCCATTTTGACTTTGTCGAAGCAGGTCATGCCATTGTTGGCGGGATCCATGTACATCGTCGAACTGATCCCGTTCACCAAGATCGCTTTCAACTTTTTACCCGGACTCAGTCTCAAACCGCCCGCCGCCACCGCCGAGAAAACATAAGCCGAACAGTCGACGCCGCGAACCGTAGTCCCCGAGCCGGCATTGGTGAAAAAGTCCAACGCTGAACTTGCATCGGATGAAGCGCTTGGCTTTCCGCCGTAATCGTAAATCGGCGGATTCGAGCGAATGTCTTGGCAAGCCGAATTCGTTTTGTAGTTTTGTAAGTAATAATCCGTCTTCAGCAAAGATTGCAGATCGGAAATTGCGCGTTTCGCACCCACGCCGTCGGCGTGCGTTCCCACGCGGCTGATGCCTTCTACACTGGGGGTGGATTTGGTCATCGGCGGCAAGGCGATCGCTTCGCAGCTTTGATACGCGGTTACCAAAACTTTTCGTGCGCCAATAACAATATTTGAAACATTCGCTGGTGGCTGAGTCACCGGTTGCGTCGGATTGACCGGCGTTGCGCTGGGGCAGTCCATATCTTGCTGGGTTGCGAACTTGTCCCATTTTTCTTGAAAGCGCTTCAATTCATTTTGCGCCTGTTTTGATTCCTCAGTTGTTTGATTTCCGATTTCCAATGCCGTTAGTTTTTCCAAAAGTTCTTGTGAATTTGTGGCCTGAACGCTGAGAAGTATTTGATAGAACTCGTGAGTCAGCTCGAGCAGCTCTTCGTGATTGACCTTCAAATCAGGTCGAGCTTCCAAAGAACGTTCAAAAGAATCTTGCAGATCTTTTTCCGTCGGAATTGTATTGAGATCGACCAGACTTTTATAAAGCACATCGTAAAGACCGCTTTGCGACTGGGGGCAAGCGATCTGTTCAATGGCATTTTCCGAGCTTGAATCCAACGTCGACATATTCGGTTGGCAGGCCGTCAAAGCCAGCGCCGATAAAAGAAGAATTTTTCGCATTCTTCAATTGTCGGGGGAAACGCCCGCTCGGCCTAGAGCCACGCGGGAAATCTAGACTGATGTCTACCTAAAAACCTTCAACTTTCCCGACCTTTCTCGAGGAATCTCCGCCCTCCAAAGGCAGAAGCGCTTCGAGATCCAATTCTTTCTTGCTCATAGGTCTTTTGGTTTCCATCTGAATAACGGTCGCTTCTTCTACCGGTGCTGCCTCTTGCACAGGAGCTGGCTTCGGCGATTGAGGTTTGCCTTTTGCCACAACAGGAGCCGGCTTTGCCCCCGGTTGCGAATGAGCCTTGGCATGTGTCTTTGGCTTTTCGACTTTCGCCTTCTCGGCTTTCTTTTCCGCCTTTTTCACGACCGCTTCGGCCGAGCCGTCGACGATGACACGCAGGTCTTTCACCAGACCCATCAATTGCGTAGACTGGGATGACATCATTTTAGCGCTTGAAGACACCTGCTCGGACGACGAGGCATTTTCCTGCGTTGCTTTGTCCAGCTGATTCATCGCTTTGCTGATTTGCTCGATGCCCGTCGCTTGCTCTTGGCTCGCGGTCGATATTTCGTTATTCAAATCAGAAACTTTCTTTACGTTGGTCACGATTTCGGTCAGCACAACCCCGCTGACTTCGGCGACTTTCGCGCCTTCTTCTGATTTCGCCACGTTTTCTTGGATCAAGGTTGCAATGTCTTTGGCCGCAATCGCCGATCGCTGCGCCAGATTGCGTACGGCTTCGGCGACGACCGCAAAACCTTTGCCTTGCTCGCCCGCACGTGCGGCTTCAACCGCCGCGTTCAGGGCCAAAAGATTGGTTTGGAAGGCGATATCGTCAATCACGTTGATGATCTCTTCGATCTTTTTCGAGCCCGCCGCGATAGAAGACATACTTTGAATCAAACGTGCGATTTCTTTTTCGCCATGTTCGGCTGAATCTTTCGATTTCTGCGATAGAGCGTTGGCTTCTTTGGCGTGATCCGAGTTTGTTTTAACCATGCTGGATAATTCTTCAAGCGAAGCCACCGTCTCTTCCAACGACGCGGCCGAGTTTGTCGAACCATCCGACAGCTGCTGGCTTGCGACCATCAGCTGTTGGCCGGCGGCAGAAGTGCCGCCAGATGATTGATCGATTTGATTTGTGATCTCGCGCAATTTTTTTGAAAGAACCGTCGAAAAGATAAATCCCAGAGCGATCGAAACCAGCAATCCAAAACAGACCATCAGAACGGAAAGGGTTCGTGCGATTGTCGTCGCGTGATCTCCACGCTCTTCGGCTTTTCGTGCCGACGCGACATGAAATTCTTCCAACTTGGTCAGTTGGCTTTCCATTTTTTCATGAACATTTAAAACATCTGAAATCAGGAACTTTTCAAAGGCGTCTTCGTTGCCGGCTCGCTTACCGGACTTTTGCATCTCCACAGCTTTGGTTGCAACAGCTAACCAGTCTTTCCAACTTGTCAAAACCGAGTCGTAAATCGGTTGCTCGCCTTCACTGAATGGTACCTCTCGATATTTCTTGTCCAAGGCTTCGAATTCAGCGGTCATTCCCTCGAAAGCTTTCATGAATTTTTCGGCGTCTTTGGGGTCATTTGCCAATCCCAGATTTTCGATGGTGCCTTGTCCTTTTTGAATCAAATGGGACATCTCGGACACAACCACCAAATTGGGTAAGTTCTCTTTGGTGACTTGTTTAAAGTTTGCTGAAATCGCGTCGCGGCTATACATGGACACCAGGCTCTGGATCAAAAGTAGAGCGGATACTCCAACGAAGGCCAAAACCATCTTCCACTTCAAACTCATTTTATTCAGCATAATCACTCACCCAATTTGTAAGGAATTTGTAATTGTATCGGTAGTTTGACGGCGGCAATTGACGGCTGAGGCAGCTATTGGCGCTTCCTTTCTAATTTCCGTCTCAGAATTGGAAAGGGTCGATGCAAGATTTTGTGAAGTCTGCAAATCGCTATGGATTTTGTTCTTGTTTTGCTTTATCCCTCTTGGACTATGTCGAAAATCACAATTCTCTTGGGTCTGCTTTTTCTGTCCACTTTCACTTGGGCCGACCAAGTTTTACAGCTGCCGAATCACCGGGTTGTTGCGTACGAAAGTTTCAAAGCTGATGCAGATGGTCCGGTCTTCATTTTCTTGCCTGGCATTTATCGCGGCTTCAATTCCAACGAGGCATTTGTTCAGTCTTTGCAAAAGCATGACATCCCTTACGTGTTGATGAATTTTGCCGAACATCCGGATTCGGTTGCCAAAACCGGCAAAGAGACCCCAAGCTTTGCCGATGTCACGGCAAAGACCTTGGCCGACGAAGTTTCCGCTTTGGCAAAAGAACTGAAAATCAAACAGGCGGTGCCGGTGACATTGTCTTACAGCGCAATCGTCACATCTCATTTTGATACAAAACTCTTTCCCGTGGTGATCGAAACGGCACCCATCAGCACGGATACGGATGGTCTTCCGGCGAACGTGGCGGCCTTTTATGAGTACTGGAAGTACTGGGTGTTGACGGTGCCCTTCTACGGACCGATTTGGCTTGATCAGACCAAGACGGCCCAGTTGAGACAACACTGGGAACCGCAAGTGCAAGAGTACGCCAAAGAACGTCTGCCCGAGCTGCAATCGCCCGAATATCACGAGCGCGCTTTGCAGGGATACATCGCCTTAAGCAAGGCTTCAGAGGGTTTTGATTTGCGCAGACAAGATTTCGCAAAAGGCCCCAAGCGTTTCTTTGTTCTGGGCGAAAAAGAGGCCAGTGCCCGATTGAAAGCGCAGCAAGAAGCCATCGCCAAGTATGAAAAAGTCATTGGGATTTCAAACCTTTCGGTGATCGTACCGCAGGCTGGACACGCGGTGCCAGTTGATCAACCCGAAGCTTTTGTCGAGGTGATCCAGAATCTGCGCAAGGTTTTGACCCCCTAAAGCAATCATGCCATGACTAAGGCATGACAAAATTATTTTCTTTTTATTCTCTTCTCTTGTTGTTCATCTCTTTGACGGGCTTTGCGCAAGCTCCGCAGCTTCGCAGTGCCGTGGCTTTGACCACGAAGCTTGAAAAGCAAACTTACACCGGTGCTTTGAAAGAAGGTTTTCACTTCAATTACAAAGCCCCCAATAACGTCAATGCCGATGGCAAAAACATCCAGCCATCACAAAAAGACAACCGTCAGATTCGCTTCGATCTTCCGGCGGGTTTCAAGAATGCTCAGGCGCAGCTATATGTTTGTGACGATGCGATCACTTACTGTGAAACCCATACTTTGAACGTAAAAGGCGCAGCGGTCGCGGCCACCACAAAGACTTTGGCGGATAAATCCGGCAAAGCAGAGAAAGATGAGCATGGGTTTTATAACGGTCAGCTAGAGAAAGCTTTGCAAGAGGCGAAGAAGAAAAATCAGTTGGTGCTTTTGGATTTCACCGCCATCTGGTGCCCGGGTTGCCAACGCAATAAGAACGAAATCTTCGGCACAGCCGAATTTAAGAAACTGACCAAAGACGTCGTCAAAGTCAAAATCGACACCGATCTTTTCGAAAACTTTAAGGCATCCGAGCAATACCAAATCAAAGGCATCCCGACCTTGATTTTGGTGAACGCAAATAATAATGAGATCGATCGCCTTGTCGGATTTGAACCGATCGACAAATTAAAAACCTTTGTTGGCGCCGCCCAGAAAGATCCGACCCCCATTCAGGATTGGATGAAGCTGGATGCTTCGGCCGATCAGGCCACTCAGCTGAAGGCAGGACAGCGTCTTCTGGCTTCCGGCAAAACGGCGGAAAGCATTCCTTTCCTCGGCCGCGTCCAACCCGCACCCCCCGAGCTTTTGTACGCCAAGGTCACCGCCGCACAAGAGGCTTACGAAAAAGACAAAGACAATGTGGCTCTCAAAGAAGCCTTCGCCAAAGAAGTGCGTGATGCCTTGAAGCAAGAACCGAGCTCGACCCGATCGATCGGATGGCGAGTCGAATTTGTGCGTCTCAATCCAAAATCGGATGAAGCAAAAAAAGCGGTGGCGGACGGGGTCCAATTGGCTGATGAACTGATGAAAGACGACGAGAAATTGAAGAAAGCCGTGGCCACAGATTCGATTGGTGAGTTTAAGGGTTACGAGAAATGGGTTGTGGCTTCTTACAAAGCGGATCTGGTTGAAGCCAGCGAAGCGCCAGAAGATGAACAAATCAAAGTCATGAGTGAGGCTGCCGACCTTGGCATCCAATACAAAATTCCGATGACCAAACAGGGACCCGCTTTGCGCCAGCTGGTGATGCTGACGTCCGCAAAACGTTGGCCTGAAGCCGAAATGCAGATCAACCAGCTTCTGCAGCAGGCGCCCAAAAATACCGATTACAAACGCCGCAAGGTTCGCATCCTAAATGCTTTGAAAAAGTACGGTGAGGCCGTCAAACTGGCCGAGCAAATTTTGCCTTCGGTCGAAGGCCGAAATGAATTCTGGGTGGCCGAGCTCTTAGCCAAGTCCTATATCGGTTTGGAAAAGAAAGACGAAGCCAAGCGCGTGCTGACGGCCTATTTGACCCGCCCCGAACTGCAGATGGATAAAATGAAGTCTTCCAAGAAGAGCATGGAAGATTTGCTTAAGACTTTGCAGTGATTATTTGTGTTTTTTAAAGAACTCGGTGGCGGCGTCTTCCAAAAGATCTAGCACCAGTTCGAAATCTTGTTCGCCACCGTAATAAGGATCCGGGATCAATCCCGGATTTTCACCTTGGCAGTATTCAGTCACCAATTTCACTTTTTCCCGATGCGCCTCTGGAGACATGTCCATCAGGTGCTTCAGGTTTTTCTGATCCATGGCAAAGATCCAGTCGAAGATCTCGAAGTCCTGAACCTGCACCTGACGAGCCAGGTGGGTCATGCGGTAGCCACGTTTTTCGGCGTGATGAATGCTTCGCTGATCGGAACGCTCACCCACGTGATAATTGGCGGTTCCGGCCGAATCGAAATGCCAGCCTTCTCCATGAGCGGCGGACATCTTTCGAAAAATGGCTTCGGCCGTTGGTGAACGACAGATATTTCCCAGGCAGACAAAAAGAACTTTGGTCTTCTTCATGGCTCCAGAATGTAATGGCCCTTTCAAGTCAGAAGCAACACGATATAGTTCGCGGTGTTCTATGGGCGACGAACTTTTCGACAAGCCTAAAAAAACTTTCCTGGGCTTGGGACATTCTTTCTCGTTTCCTGCCAAAATGTTAAATTTCCGGGCTGCATGACAAAGTGGATGCTGTTGATGTCATTTGGGATTTCCATTTTTGTAGGCGCAGCCTGCAGCAAAGTCGATCGTCCCGACACCCGAATCAAAGTGAACAATTCGCAGCAAGGACAGATTTTATTGTCCTGGCTTTCAATTGCGCCCGAACAAGAAGGCAAACTTCAGTTTTTTCTGACATCATTTTTAAACAAACTTGAAGCCGATGGCGTCACCAAAATCGACGGTGGCGAACGCCTGGTTCTGACCGAAATCAGTCTGGAACTTGGCAAAGACAAATCCGTCGATCTGGTTTTGAACGTGGACGCCAATGATCAAAAGTTCGGCTTCGATCTGGAAGCCAATCGCAGCGACACCACACCGATGGTCGTCACACTTAAAACTGGTCAGCTCTCTTTCTATGTTCGCTTGGATAAAAGTACGGGCGACTTCCAGTTGATGATCAAATCTTTTCCGGATCAAAATGTTCAGCTTGATGCGAATATTTCAAAGTATGGCCATGCCCTTTTGGTGCTGGGAACGAAATCTGAAACCGGCATCAAACTGCTAAGCTACCAAGCGGTCAAAGAAGTCCTGCCGGCAAATGAACCCAAATTTGATTGGAGCAAGGAGCTCGGTGCTTTTGCTGGCACCGAAAAAACAAGCTTCGCTAGCAGCAATGAAAAATAATAATTTCCTTTTTTTGATCCTATCTTTGTTCGGTCTGCCCTGCTTTGCTATCACGACTTTGATATCGACAGGCCACCGCGAAGCCATGCAGGCCAATGGTGGTTTGACAAACCTTTGCAGCGCCGGACAGTTTTTAAAAAATCCGGCTGGCCTTCATTGCGAAAGTAAAGATGCTTTGGCCGAATCCTTTGCTTCGACCAGCTTCTATGCCGCACAAACCAAGGTCAGCGATGGCTCGGGCACTTATCAAGATCTGCAAGGTTCCGAAGTCCAAACGGGTCCCGGACTTTCAATTTTTTCGCAATCCGCTCATCAAGACAATCTCAGTTACGGGATGTGGGGTGCCATTTCAAACGTCAATCAAGAGCGAAGCTACTCTTACACTCCCGCCGGTGGATCCAAAGGAACGATTCAGACTTCCAATCGCGATTCACAATTGCTGGTGGGGACTTATTTGGCCGGAAAATCAGGCTCTCTCAGCTGGGGGGTCTCGGTGGGTTTCAACCAATCCGAGCAGAAGGAATCAGGCTTCGTTAAATATCTTCAAGGCGGACAGTACATCACCCAGTTTCAAGATGAGCTTTCGATCGAAAGAAGAATTATCAGCATGGCCGGAATCACCTATGAAGGCACCGGTGCCCGATATTCGTTGGCGATCAAACCTGAAGGAATATCGACCTGGGGAAAAACGCGCAGTGAAATCACCCGCTCGGCGACCAGCGGATCCTTTGACGAGTTTTCGAAGGACGGAAACTATCGCACCTCGGGCGGTTTTGGGTTCGCGGGCGGGGCCGAATTTCTTTTGACCGGACAAAATTCCTTCGGATTCGATTTTCAATGGATCAACGCTGGCACCGAAAGCTATGGCGGTCTGAAATCAGATCTCAATGTCGCCCCCACCATCTCGGTTGGCGGTTACGGTCAGCTGCAAATTTCCCAGAAGCTTTCCCTTGTTGGCGGCGGACGCTGGACCCAGTCTGTCAACGAAACCGAAGGTCAGCAAAAAATGGAAAGTCCAATGGCTTCAATCGGCCTTCTTCGAAAATACAAGGCTGCGGAAATCGGCAGCGGAATTTCGTTCGGACAAATCACCTCGAAAAGCTATCAAAGAGACGCGCAGACGTCAGAAAATTCGTGGACCATGAATCGATTGGATATCGTGCTGTCATCAAGCTTTACTTACTAGAACTAATAATTCACCAGATTCAGCTTGGTTGGATCTTCATAATTCTCAAGCAACAGCCCTGAACACTTCAAAACCCCGGCAGTCGTGACTCCGCAAGTGATCTGCGTTCCCATGCTCAAAGAAGTATAGCTCACACCGGCATCCACGACGGTCGGGGTGGATGCGTTCAGAACGGCATTGCCTCGTCCGTCTTCGCGATAGCTGCTGCCTCCCCAACATTTTAATACACCTGCGGTCGTGATCGCACAGCTCGAGCCACCGTAGAAACTGCCATTAAATTGCAGTGCGGAAACTCCGACAGCTTTGTAAGTCACACCCGTATCGATCACAACGGGTGATGTTTGCTGTGTGGTGGTGCCATCTCCCACCTGACTCATAAAATTGTATCCCCAGCATTTCAGGACACCAGCTGTCGTAATGGCGCACGTATGCGGTCTAGCGGTGGTTCCGGTTATTGGAGTCGCACCAGCGGCACGAATGAACGAGTAAGCCGTTCCCGAATCGATCACGGTTGGCGATGTTCTTTGCGTGGTGGAGGCATCGCCCAATTGTCCGAAGCCATTTGCTCCCCAGCAGTGCAGGATCGAACCCGTGGCGGTGATGGCGCAGGTGTAATTGAATCCAGCGCTGACTTGCGAATACGAAGTTCCGGCATTGATCACGGTTGGTAATGGCCGCTGCGTGGTGGACCCATCGCCCAATTGCCCTGAGCTGTTATCGCCCCAACATTTCAAAACACCCGCCGTCGTGATTCCGCAAGTGTGGCTGACGCCGCCAGAAACCTCGGCATAAGTGACACCCGAATCAATAACCGTCGGACTTGTCACTGCGGTGGTTGAACCGTTTCCGACAGCGCCGTTGGTGTTGGCGCCCCAACACTTCAGTTCGCCTGTCGTCATGAGACCGCAGGTCGCTTGCGCTCCGTTTGCAACTTGCACATATTGATTTAACATATCGAAGATGACCGGAGCCACCGAAGAGTCCCCTGTGCATCTCATCGCACCTGTCGTGGTGATACGGCACAATTTGCCATTGTAGCTGGGTGAAACTGACGAGATCGTTTCGGCCGTGTCATAGGCCGTGAAGACTTTGGGATTCTTTTTCGGAAATGGATCCCCAATGCACTTCATCAGGTCTCCGCCAGCTCCATAATTCGCCAAAGCGCAGATGCTGCCATCGGAATTCAAACTTAAATCCGTATAATTCGAATTGTCGGCATCAACGACCTGAAAGCCCGCGCCCATAACTCGGCACTTCAGCACCCCACCGGTCGTAATCCCGCAAGAATGACCAGAACCCGAAGATCCGGAAGCAGCGACTTTTGAATAAGTAGTTCCGGCATCGACAACAACTGGCGACAGTTTATCCAGACCATCATTCAAACCAAGCTCATCATATGCGGAAACGGTTCCCCAGCCTTTTAACACACCCGAAGTGGTCACGGCCAAAACGTGACGCCATCCAATCGAAACTTCGCTGTAGGTTTCGGTCGGATCAATGGCGACAGGCGTGGGGCGATCTGTAAACTGGGTTCCGTCACCGTTAGCACCGCTATTTCCTTCGCCCCAACACTTCATGGCACCCGCCGTTGTGATCCCGCAGGTATTCTGACCACCAGCCGCCACTTTTCTATAAGTAACGCCGGCATCAACCACAGTTGGCGTGGTCACGGTCGTTGTCGAGCCGGTACCCGCTTGTCCGCCACCACTGTGGCCCCAACACTTCAGTACACCCGTATCCGTGATTCCGCAGGCATGGTTCAAACCCACTGACAAATCCACATAGACTGTCCCGACATCGATTGCTGTCGGCGAATTTCGCTGGGTCGTTGAACCGTCTCCAACTTTACTGCTGGTGTTGTCACCCCAGCAGTACAAAGCTCCGTTCGTCTTGATACCGCAGGTGTGAAGGCCTCCAACTTCGACCTTTGCGTAACCAGTCGTAATCAAAGTCGGCACAGCGTATTCGTTACCAGCGAATCCCGTTCCCATCTGTCCGTTAATGGCAAATCCCCAGCAGTAAAGATCATTCGATCGAATCGCACAATGATGTATGGAGGTATGCGAGATGGAAACGCTTTGATAAGAAACCATTTGTGGCAATTGCAACCATTGGGTTGAAAACGCGTTCGCACCGATATTGAAAAGCGGATGCGCCTTGGTCAGCTGAACACCCACATATTTTCGGCTTGCCACCGATCCCACCAAGAATGAATAGCTCTTCGTCACCGATGTGGTATTTGCGGGAATTGTGATTGTACCTGTTGCCGCCAGGTCATGTTCCACGCCCGTTGTGGCATCACCATACATGTCGTATGAAACCTCGACCGGATAAGGTTTCGCCGTCGAAAGTTGAACGGTGAAGTCTCCAGACACAGCGCCGGCCGCGATGACTTTTTGCATGTCGGATCCTTTGATACTGATCGTGGCTGGCGTTAGATCATAATAAACCGTTTGCACCGTCGGCGCTTCCGCTGGTTTTTTCGAATCGGCTATCAGTCCTACGACACTCAATCCAATATCGATTTGCCCCGGAGATGTCGGCGTCACCGTTGCCGTGTAAACCAAAGGTCCCCCACTTAAAGACGAGGCCACGCCATTTGTAATATTGAAATTCGCCAAAGAAAAGGCCGACACCGGTTCCGAAAAGGTCACCGAAACCGGGAAGGCTCCCGTCACAAGCTGTGAATAACTTGTCGCTGAAATTACCGAAGTGGCCTCTGAGCTGAGCCGTGATGATGGCTTTGATAGCGTGACGTACTCTTCAATAGTCTTGCCACAACCAACACAAAGGCTGGCCCAGCAGATGACTCCGAATAAACGTACCGCATCTAGTTTCAACATACGTGTTAAGACTTATCGGCAAAATTTGAAGAAAAGTTGAAAAATCAGTCTCGATTCGAGACGAGCGACCCTAGAAGCTATCCCATAAATACAAATCAAGGCGCAAGGAGGAAGGCGTACGCTAGTACGTCGACGACGTAGCAATGCGGAGTTTGTATTTATAGGTTAGCTTCTAGTTATCAATGATCGTAAAGACGCTGCGGTTCTGCCGCGTCTCGATCACGGGGCCCCAGCATTTCAGAACACCAGCCGCGGTCAAACCACATCCTGAAGCTCCACCCAAAGTCACCGATTGATAGGCGACGCCAGAATCGATTGTCGTTGGTGTCAGTCGTTGCGTTGTCGTCCCATCACCTAAAAACGAATTGACGTTTCGACCCCAACATCGCAATTCCATACTTCCAGTGGCAAGCACCGCACAGGTTGCACCTCCAACAGTGCCGCCAAATCCAGACAGGTAAGGCGAGACCGAAACCGCTTTATAGGTATTGGTATTGTCGATTGCAAACGGAGTCAGATGACTTCCTGTTGTTCCATCACCCAACTGCCCCATGTTATTCGCACCCCAACACTGCAAAGCACCGCCAGTCGTAATACCGCAGGTGTGAACACTTTCAGTCGGGAACAGTGGCGGTGGCGCACCACCGACGGCCACTTCAGAATAAGAAGTTCCCGCATTGATTAAGGTGGGAACGTTTCTTTGAACGATCGAGTTGTCTCCCACTTGTCCGCTGAAATTCATCCCCCAGCAGTAAAGTGGATTGGATGGAACCGCGGTTTGCCCAATGGCGCAGGTGTATTTGTAGCCCGCACGGACCTTCACGTACTGAGTCCCCGCCGTGATCACCACCGGGCTTAATCGCTGGGTCGTCGAGTTGTCGCCCAGCTGACCGGAGCCATTCGCGCCCCAACACTTCAAATCGAAAGTCGAAGTCACGCCACACGTGTGCTGATAGCCAACCGAAACATCGATATAGCTGACGCCTGCATCGATGACTTTCGGTGATGTCACGGTCGTCGTAGTGCCGTCACCAACGGCGCCCGATGCATTGGCCCCCCAACATTTCAAGACACCGGCGCCGGTGATGGCACAGGTGGCATCGTAGCCTTCTGAAACTTTCGAGTATGTCACCAACGAATCGACAGTGACGGCGCTGATATTGGTGCTGCCGCCCGTGCATCTTAAAAGACCGCCACTCGTCACGCGGCAAAGCTTTTGATTCATGGCCGGGGATAAAGATGCAATCACGTGCTTGTCATCATTCACGGCAGGGCTTGCTGAAATTCGCAGCGGCAACAGCTGAGATCCTTTGCATTTTAATCCTGGTGACCCGGCATCGACATCAAACAAAGCGCAAATGTTGTAACCGGTATTGATCGAAAGCTGGCGGTAATAGTCCGAGTTATCGACGACCACCCAACTTGCCTTCGTTAAAGTGTCGACACATTTTAAAACGCCACCTGTCGTGATCCCGCAAGACCAGCCCGAGCCTGAACTTCCGGTCGCACTGACCTCGCTATAAGTCGTCCCCGCATCCAGCGAAAGCGGTGTCAGCTGAGTCGCGCCTGACAATCCCAGCTCCGAGTACGCTTCCGTGCCCCAGCCTTTCAGAACTCCCGTGGTGGTGATTCCGATCCCTTGCCTTTGTCCGACCGAAACGCGCGAGTAGGTCGTTCCCACATCAATCCCCGTCGGCACCAAAACGTCTGCGCCTGAAGCACCGTTACCAACCGCACCGACCGAATTTTTGCCCCAGCACTTCAAAGCACCTAAAGTCGTAATCCCACAGGTGTTCGTTGCACCAGCGGCGATGTAGGCGTATCCCGTTCCGGCATCAACGGTGACCGGAGAAGGCCTGTTCGTCGTCGAGTTGTCTCCGATTTGACCCGTGTTATTTGCCCCCCAGCACCTAAGAGCATTGGTGTTTGTGATCCCGCAAACGTGATAGGTTCCGACAGATAAATCGATAAATGTCGAAACACCGGCATCCACCTGCACCGCCGAAGTTCTTTGAGTGGTGCTGCCATCCCCGACTTGTCCATTGGCGTTGTTTCCCCAACAGTAGATCTCACCGTTCGCTTTCAAAGCACAGGTGTGAATGTATCCGTTTCCGACTTTTGAAAATCCGGATCCGATCCATGTCTGCGCACCCCGGTCTACGGTATCGCCCGTTCCCAATTGCCCGTTGGTATTGGTCCCCCAACAGTACAAATCACCCGTCGATCGGATCGCACAAGCGTGAGTCGCAATCGTCGAACTTGAGACTGACGTATAGCGTGGAATGCTGCTGGCATAAAGATACTGATTGGAGACGATGTTGCTGCCAAAACTGAAAAGTGGATTTGCTTTTGACAGTTGAATTCCCAAAGTTTTCACCGAAGGAAGCGAAGCCCCCGTGATGGAAATGCTTTTCGTCACCGATGTCACATTGGCGGGAATTGTGATCGTGCCGATATTCGAAAGATCGTGATCGCTTCCGAATGTGACGTTACCATACACATCATACCCAACCACCACGGGATAAGGCTTTGCCGCTGAAATGCTGACCGTGACATCGCTGCTGATAGGTCCCGCCGTTAGAATTTTTTGATAATTCGACAATGTCAAAGTTGCCGGTGTCAGATCATAATACACGGTTTGCGCCGTCGGATTTTGCACGGCGTGCCCCGAATCTGCGCTAAGACCCGTTACATTCAATCCGATTTGCACGGCCCCATCAAAAACCCCCGAAGCCGCTGCCGTCGGCGTCACCGTCGCGGTCCAGACCGTCGGTCCACCGCTTAAAGATCCCGCTGTGCCATTGGTGATCGAAAAATTCGAAAGCGCGAAAGCCGACACCGCTTCCGAAAAAGTCACAGTCACCTGAAATGGTCCCGAAACCAGCTGCGAATCGCTTGCAGCAGAAATCGTCGCGGTCGCCATTGGCACAGTCGTCGGTGTTGTTGTTGTCGTCGGTGTTGTTGTTGTCGTTGGTGTTGTTTTGGTCGTGGTTGTTGTGGTGGGTGTATTTGTGGTCGGTCTGGTTGTAGATGTGGTGGTGGTCGTTGTTGAGGTGACAGAAGGCGATGACGCTAAAGGGTTGTCGTCCTTTCCCAAGGTCACATAATCTTCGATCGTTTTTCCACAGCCAGTGCTTAACGCCGCAAGTACGAAGCTGGCCAAGCCGACAAGAGCTTTCGTCTTCATAATAGTGCTAACTTATCGGTCTATTTCTTTGTCTATCTGAAGAAAACTTGCGCCAGACTGAGGCGTTTCGCGAACACTTCACAAAATTTGACAAGCAAATCAAAAAAATCGCCACAATTGTCGCCTAGATATGGCGAATTCTAGCAAATTGCTTTGTTAGCAAATACTCACTCGAACTGTGAAGTCAGTTTTACTCCGAAGCTCCGGCCAGGACGATAAAGTCCATCTTGATTTACAAAAGGCGAGAAAACTTCTTTGTATGTTTGATCTGTGAGATTGTTGATATAAAAAGTTCCGAATGTCTTCGGCGAAATTTGCCGCTTCACCTGAAAGTCCGCCGTCGTGATACTTGGAAGGAAAAATCGCCCCTGCGAATCCGACGGGATCGCGGCGTTAGAGTTATAGAAGAACATTTCCGATTCATGGATGACCGCGAGGTCGAACGTCCATTTATTTAATATCCAACCGGCTCCTAAGACGTATTTTTGTTCGGCCACTCGATCAATGCGCTGGTGGTTCCCCGTCTCAGTTCGCAGCAACGTTGTGTTATAAAAAATTCGGAGATTCGAAACAGGCTTGTAAGCTCCGTCTATTTCGACACCTGCAATCGAGGCCCCACCGGCATTCGTGTAAGTGCTGAGGTTGCTCGACGGAACAGGCTCTAGACTGATCTTCTTGGAAATCTCTTCTTTAAAAAATGAAATGGTGTTCTGAGTGACCCTATGAACGGACTTCATGCCGACTTCGTAGGTGATCGTCGTCTCGGGCTTTAAGTTTGAATTTCCAACCTTCCCGAATCCTTGAATTTCTGTTTCGTTAAAAACTGGGGCGCGGAAACCGCTGCCAACCGAAGCATAGAATGTCGTATTCTCATTGGCTAAATAAGCCAAGGCCACCCGCGGACTGACCGCACTGCCATAATTGGAATTCGTATCATAGCGAATACCCGCGATAGGTAAGTAATCGGCCCAACCTGAATATTCATACTGCGAATACACGCCGTAGGTGTTTTCGCTTTTCGCACTCCACCCTGCCTTCTTTAGGGTCGGCGGAAATGTCGCATAATCATTTTCCATGGTTTCCAAAGATCCTTTCTCTTCGGCAAACTCGGCCCCAACCAAAAATGAATGATCCTGTCCCCAGCGAGTCGAATACTGTGAACTGACTCCATAAACCCGACCTTGATTGTCATACTTGTCTAGACTGTCGGTGTACTTGAGAAAGTGCGTGAACTGCGAAAAATGTCCCGTGATCGAGAGCTTCGATTGGCTATCAACATTTGCATTTGCGGATACTGCGGCATGAATGAAATCGTTCTGTATTGGCGAATCCGTATTAGACAAGGCGATTTGATTGCGATCATAAGACAGCAAGGCAGAACTTGAAATCTCAACATTGTCAGAGAGCCGGTATCGCAATTTCCCAAATGCATCTTGATACTGATATCCTGGATAGCTGCCATCCCGATGGTCGATACTGGAGTACTGAGCCGAAAGGAACGAATCCAACGTTCCATCATCTTTTCCTAGATTGAGTTGACCTGAAGCGCCGCCAACATCCCCGCCTTTCGGAACGTCTTTCTGAATTCGATAACCGATCCTGGCGTCAAGACCCAGCTGATGGTCAGACCCGACGTCCTGACCGTTTTTTGTGATCACATTGACCACTCCTCCAAAAGCATTCGCACCATAAAGATTCGATGCCGGGCCTTTGACGATTTCGACTCGTTTGATCATCGCAATCGGAATCCAACCCGGATCAAACCCCGCATTGGGGTTTCGGACGGCAACTCCATCGATCATGAACAGCGTCCGAATATTGAGGAAGTCAGCCGTATTTCCGCGAACGCTGGCCGAATACTGAGGAAAGTCTGCCGGAGATTTTCGAATTTGCATTCCGGCCGCAGTCCTCAACCCATCTGCCAAGTTTTCTGCCCCCCATCGCGATAAGTCCGCTTCGTCCAAGACCGTTACAACCGAAGGCAAGTGAAGAGCCGTGGCTTCCGTGCGTGTGGCCGAGACAACTTTGATATTGACCAGCTCTTCCAAAGATTTATCCCACAGCTCCTGAGATTGAGCCAAAAGTGGTGCAAACAATAAGATGAGGGCTGATACGATGCTCGGTGGAACTTTCCATGTCGGCGATGTCATTTTCTATGTCTCCGAGTTGAGAGGTTTGAAGGCTTCTATCAAGTGGGCAGCTTCAGGAATATCGTTGTTATCAAGATTCAGAAATTCAATTCCACATCCCGGCAGAGGCCCGGAGGTCGATTTTCCGCGAACCCACCGCACGATCCCCTGCCCCGTGATCTGAATCGCCGAGACCTGCTGAAATAATATTTTAAAATCCAAGGTTTCGCCGACGCCAGGAAGCTGAGGAGTGTCCAGACTGACAAACATGCCTCCCTGCCCAATGTTCAACATTTGTCCCCGAACGGATTGCGGCGTTTTTTTCAACATCATTTCGATTTCAAAATCCGTGGAAAGCCATGGTGCCGCTTCTTTCGGCGGCTCCGGGGACGGCAAAAGAATTCCGTCGACGGCCTTCAAAAAATTTTTCCGATTGAAGGGCTTCGAGAAAAGAGCATTGGCACCCTTGTGATAAGCGTCTTCCAAGGTCAATTCTGAAAAACCAGTGACGAACATAAAAACAGGAATTTCCTCGGACCTTTGCCGAATCTGCGTCAACAGCTCGACACCGCTCAATCTGGGCATCTGAACATCCGAAATGACAAGATCAAATTTCTGCCGTCCCAACAGTTCCAACGCCTGGCTGCCATCGCAAGCCTGATCGACATCGTAACCGCGACGAACAAAATCGTTTGCCAAAACTTGGCGCAACAAATCGTCATCATCGACGATTAAGATCTTTTTCTTTTCCGAGCCAGGGGCCTGCATACGTCAACCCGCCACCTGAAGAGAATCCGGCGACTTTGGTAGCCGCAGCACGAAGCGTGTGTGGGCCGAGGTTTCGTCCAACATCAACGTTCCTTTGTGGTTTTCAATAATCCCTTTCGATATGCTCAGTCCCAATCCTGTTCCTTGGCCAACCCCTTTCGTCGTGAAGAAAGGCTGAAAAATCTTTTCCCGGACTTGCGAAGAGATCCCCGTACCCGAATCTGTCACCGAAATCTCAATATTATCTTGATCTTCTTGAACCGAGATCCGCACCCACTTTTCCTGTAGATTCTCAATCGCATGAAATGAATTATTCAAAAGATTCAGCAAAACCTGCGCGATTTCGACGGGGCGGCAAACGACAGAAAAAGACGGTCCCTCGACCTGCAAGCGAATATTATGGGTCTTGAATCTTTCTGCGCACAACAAGGTTGTGTCGGCGATGATTTTCGCAAGATCCGACTTAATAAAGGGATCGGTCGAGCTATTGCGGGAAAAGAAACGCAATCCCTGTACGATTTTTGCGATATGTTTTCCGGCCGTTTCGATGATGCGGAAATGATTCTGCATTTCTTCCTGGCTGATCGCATGCTGCGATAATTCTTCGAGCTGTTGATCGGCCAGCAACAAAATCGTCGCCAGCGGAGTATTGATTTCGTGCGCGACTCCGCCCGCCATTTCTCCCAGTGCCGACATCTTTGCCGAGTTGATGAGCTTTCCTTCCGCTTCCAGCAGAAGCTTGACCTTCTCCTGAACTTTGGCATCTAGAAGACGATTCATGTGATCCAATTCTTTTTCAATTTGCACCAACCGCAAGAAAACTTTGGACTTCGCCAATAGCTCTTCAGACACAAAGGGTTTGGTCATATAGTCATCGGCGCCGGCCGCATACCCTTTCAAGCGCTCATCGATCATGGCCTTACCGGAAACTAGAATGACTTTGGTAAATCGCAGCTCAGCGTCCCTGCGAATTTGAGAGCAAACTTCGTAACCGCTAATTCCCGGCATCATAATATCAAGCAACACAAGGTCCGGAGGATTGGTCTTCAAACATTCCAAAGCCTCTTCGCCAGAACTTGCGACTTGCAATTCGAATAAGTCTTCGAGCGTTTCCATAACGATTCTTTGATTTCTAGGCTCGTCGTCAACAATCAGTACTTTTTGTTTCGATGACATGATCACGCTCCTTGTTGTGTGGATTCGGTTTTGTGACTTGCATTCCGCTTCGGCAATTCGATGATGAACTTTGTTTCCATGTCCAGAATGCTTTCCGCCCAAATTCGACCACCATGCTGCCGGACGATTTCTCGGCAAATTGCCAACCCAAGTCCCGTGCCGCCGGCTCCCGTTCTTGTTTTCGTACTTTGGATGAACTTGTCGAAGATTGTCTCAATTTCGCTTGCCGGAATACCGACTCCTTGATTGATGATCCGACAAATCACCGTGTTCTTTGGGCCATCTTCCACAACGATGCGAATCACGCTTCCTTTGCTGGAGAACTTAATGGCATTCGAAAGAATATTTCGAAACACCTGCATCATTTTTTCCGCGTCCAGAAAAGCGCTGACACTCCCAGAGTTATGCACCACTTCGACCGTCAAATTTTGTTCCGAAGCAAATGCTCCAAGCTCTGACCGAACAGTTTTTGCAATTTCGACTAGATCCGCTTCTTCCATGATATATTCTGTCTTACCCGCCTCGAGCTTCGACAGGTCCAAGAGATCATTCAGCAGACTCATAAGACGGGCACCGCTGTCATGAATCTCATCAAAATAGGATTTCAATTTTTCTTTCGAAGAAGTCTCAAACTTTTGCTGGCCAAAACGGGCAAAACTCAGAATCCCGTGCATTGGCGTCCGCAGTTCGTGGGAGATATTGGCTAAAAACTGAGATTTGGCTTGATTCGCCCCTTCGGCGACATCTTTTTCATACTGAATCTTCTGCTCTTTCGCCTGCAACTGATCCAGCATCTGATTGAATTCGGTCGAAAGAATGTCAATCTCCTCAATTTCTTGCGCCATCTCGGCACCAACTCGCAGGGACGAATCTCCTGAACGAGAAATTTTTCTCGCGGTGCGAGCCAAAGTCATCATAGGTTCCGACAAAGCGCGATGGCTCCATTGGGCCAATCCAAACGCCATCAGGAGCCCTGACAGAAAAACTCCGAACCCGATCCACATGTAAACGGTGTATTCGGAAAAGAAGAATCTCATACTGCCCACCAGGAAAATCGTCCCCAAAGTCTCGTCGTTCTGTTCTAACTTTTTATAAAAGAACAGCTGATCTTGATGCAGAAATGAGCCTTCATTCTGCTGCAACATATCCTGCTCGGAAAGAGCCTCTAACTGAGGACGACCGTACTTAGCGAAAATATTTCCATTGGTATCCGCTACCCAAGCCGCAGAGATGCCAGGCTCAGACTGCAAAGATAGAAGAATTTTTGTCGCCTGTGTTGAATCGGCAAAGGCCAAGGCCGGGACCAAATTCTGACCTAAAATACGAGCCGTGGATTCCAAGTTGCGTTCAATGGATCGTTTGAAATAAAAGATGTCCTTAAGAAAGAAGGCGGCTGTGCACACCAAAAGGATCACAAACGCCAAAAGCAGCTGCATTTTGATCAATTTTGTGCGAATCGAAACTAAATCTTGTTTTGATTTCATCTCTGCCAATTCCCGACCCGTTTAATCATTGATGATTCTCGCAAGATTGAGCAACTGAGAGCCAACTTGAAGATTTTCTTTTTTGATCGCGCTCGGATTAATTTCAAATCGAAGCCGATCGTCTTCCAGAAAGAAATTGATCATTGCGCCCTTCTTTGCGAAATCTTCCGCATGGCTCACGATCAAGGCGTGCTCTCCTTTGACTTTTCGGACCACATCCTGAAGAAGATCCAGGCTGCTGGATCCAACAATGACGATATCGCTTTTTGACAGCTTAGAGACATTCTCAACGAGACGAACTTCGATGGATCGGTTTTTCATTTTTTTGGTTTTTGCCAGTTGCTCCAGCTCTTGAAAAAGTCCGCTTTCGGGGCCAACCACCGAAATGACAAAATCACGCGATCCGGCAGCTTCGGCCTCGTCCGGCCAAGTGATATAGTTTCGAAACTGATAGATGAAAGCCGCTTCGACCTGCGCTTGCTGAGCGGAGACAGCCGGGCCTGCGAAAGCCCCGATACCGCAAAGACACGCGGAGAGAAAAAGATAGAAATAAAGTTTCGTCATTTCTCGATATAATTCCGAAAGTCGACTTTGTTATTCGATAAATACAGTTTTATTACACTATCTTAATGACGCGAGAAAGAGATGAGAATTTTTCGCGAAAAGACTTTGGTCCGTGTTTCCCACAATCAAATATGGATTGGTATCATTAAACACCTTGTTGTTTTGCAGATACTTTAAGCTCCGAGATCGACTGGCTCAAAATAAAACGGTTTTCAAGAAATTCCAATCTTTTGTCGATAAGACATTATGAACTCAATTGCTAACATCGACAGCAATCAGACACGAAAGCCGTCCCGATGGGCCGCACGAGCTGCACTCTTGCTTCTATTTCTTATGACGACCGTTCTCTCTGCCTGCGGAAAACAGCTTGAAGACTGGACGACTCTCGGCAGAAATTTGCCCGGCACCCTTCCCCAATCACCAACCAGTCCGAGTATTGCAACGGCCACCGAATTCACATCCGGCAGCAAGCCTTACAGCCAAACTTCCCCGCGTGGGTATTCCACTTCCGCGGCCGTCGGAAGCATGAATCAAGAAACGGTACAAATTTCACCACGTGGATATAAAGTTTATTCTTCCGTTCAGGGAGTCCTTCTTTCCCTGGATGCGAATTGATTCAGACACGTCTCACTTTAAATCATAAAGATGACACTCTCTTCTTAAGACTTAAGGCCAGTTAAAGGTTAGCCGAAAAATTCAACAATGAAGCAATTTGTCATAGGTCTTCTTTATGGAATTCTTTTGTCACCAATGCTGGCCCAGGCTGCTGGATCCGGTATCACCTATCATGGCAGATTGATCGATCCCAACGGCCACGCCGTTGTCGGAGCCAGCGTTCAGTTTCGCGTTCAGCTTCGAACCCCCGGCAATGAAAATTGTCTGATGTATGAAGAACTGCAAACAAAGGATCTGTCTCAAACGGACGGAATCTTCGCGGTCACCTTGAATGACGGCTCTGGAACCCGCACGGACACAAGTGGATATGCAATCGATCAAATTTTTTCAAATCGTGGAAGTTTCACGTTCGCTGCCGGACAGTGCACATCGGGCACGACTTACAATGCCAGCGCCACTGATGGGCGTAAAATCCAAGTCTACTTCAACGACGGCGTGATCCCTTCAGGACAATGGGAGGCAATGCCTGCCATGGCCGTTAACTTTGTACCGATGGCGATCGAAGCCCAACAAATCGCCGGTTACAAAAAAGATCAGTTGCTAAGGGTGGCCGACGGAGTCAGCACCGCGCAAACAGAACTGTCGTCGACTTCTTGGACCGATCTGTTAGCGCTGATCGCGGGGACATCCAATAAATTCGTCAAACCCACGGACCAGGTGACACAGCTCTACGGAGCCTCTTTGCCTGCGCCATCGAACGGTCAAAGCATTCGATGGAATACGGCTCTCAATGCCGGGGCCGGGGGCTGGGAGAACTTTACGGCGGGAGCGGCCACAAGCCTGTCCGTCAGCGGTGCCGACGTCTTCAGCGTCTCTTCCGGTGGGCTTACATCCGTCACCACAGGCGGTGGTTTGGTGACCACCGCGAACGGCACAGCGGCAGCTCCCACTTTTAGCTTTGCGGGAGATCCGGACACAGGATGGTTTCGCCCAGCCGCAAACACATTGGCCGCAAGCACAAGCGGGACCGAGCGGGTGCGAATCAGTTCCAGCGGCAAAGTGGGTATTGGCACAACAAATCCAACCGCCAAACTGTCCATTGTCGAAACAAATACAACGGCTTCAAATCTTTACGCATCTCTGATCGATTACACCGTCGACGTGAGCTCGGCCCAAGGCGCTGCCGTTAAAAATACAGGCCTGAATATCAACATTTCTGCCGGAACTTCAAACGGAAGCTCGATTGGTAAATTGATCGGTATTGATACGTATGTCAGTCAGGATTGGGGTAACTCGACAGTGAATTCCGTACTTGGAGCCCGTTTTCTGTCTTACAAGACCTCTGGTGGCGCCATGACGGACAGTATCGGCGTCACGACCGAAGTGGGTTCCTACTCGGGCGGTACGACGGCCACACAAGCCGGTTTTGATACATTTGTTGATACCGGCTCTGGAACTACGACCAATCAGTACGGAATTCGAGTCCGCGACGTCTCCACGACGGGCGGCACGGTCACAAATCGATACGGCGTTTATGTCGGCAGTTTTACAGGTTCATCGACCACGGATAATTTCGGTTTCTATCAGGCAGGCACATCACAGAAGAATTATTTTGCAGGAAGTGTTGGCGTGGGTACAACATCCCCGGGGCAAAAATTGGAAGTGAATGGCGGAGTCAGATTAAATACCGCGACTGCAAAACCGACCTGCGATGCCACAAGCCGCGGAACTTTTTGGATGGCTCAAGGCGCCGCCGGCGTTAAAGACACCGTAGAAGTCTGCGCGAAAGATGCCGCCGACGCCTATTCTTGGAGAACTTTGTACTAAGAAGTCAGGCTAAAGAAGTCACAAATCAATTGCGAGCTGGGGTTCGGTATCCAAATGTTTGTCCTGCAAACACAAGAGTCCCAACCTCTGTCCCGTCAGCTTGAACGGATCCTTCAAATCGCACAAAGAACTGACTGAATGTTGCAGAAACATCATCTGTCAGACCAAAAATTCGAATGACGGTTCCATCTTTCAATTTGTCATTAACGAGCAGTGGATATCGAAGCTGAATGAATTCCTGCGTGCCTTTACCCATTGTCATCAAAAACGATCCATCAGCGGCCGGCGAATTATCAATGCATAACATTTCACCGGAATTCCAAGCGCCAGGTGCCAGCGTGACTTCATAGCAAGTCTTTTGCGCGGCTTCTGAAAAACGCGCCAGAGCACGCTTGCTTGCGCGCAAAACTGCGGACGCGTCCAGTCTCTTTAAAAGAGTCGTCAATTGCGCGTTGCTTTTATCACTTGGACCCAGGAAAAGAGTCGACGTCTCGATTGCGGTGGCGTCGCTAAAAGTGCAAATCTCAAAAGACTTGCCGGCTGCATCTTGCAAAGATTTTACCTGACCGCCGACTTGCTGACAGTAGGCATTGGCAGGTTGCATGCCCGGTGCAGAAGCAACAGGTGCTGGGTGGCTTAGGAAGACTTTGCCCGCTGTTCGAGGCGCCTCGATTTTCGCATTGTCCGGATCTGATGAAGCCAGCAAGGTGAATGACTCGATCAAAGCTGTTCCAAGCTGGCAGTAATGCTCATCACCCAGAGCATTTTTTTGCATGACGACCAAGCGTCCGCCGTTGGCTTCGCAATAGGCATCTGGATTTGGCCATCCGCCGCCATTGAAAACACCCGCTTGGGCCATATGCGCACTCACTAAAAAAATAAATGAAACAAGCATCCCTTTCACATTACCTCCTAAATGGTAAGTCGTTCGATGCAGGGACTTTAAACATTCACGGAATTGTTTAGATAGATTATTTTAGTAAAATATTCTAGTTTATTGTGAGTTTTATTAAAATTAGCCGCAAGAGGCCCCATGAGTTCAATATTTGAGTACAAACAATATGTTCCCTACCTTCGATCGCGCCTCGAGTCGAAAGGGCCCAAGTCCGGCATTAAGGGAAAGGCGGCAAAAGCGCTCAAAGTGCATACGACGTTTATTTCACTGGTTCTGAATGGCCGGGCCCATCTCAGCGCCGAGCAAGCCGACCTCATGAACGCCTTTCTGGAACACTCTTCAGAAGAAGCCGATTTCTTTCTATTGCTGGTTCTGGCAAACCGAGCCGGGACCAAAAGCTTAAGAGACAAGTTTCAAGCTAAGCTGGATGAAATCATCTTACGCCGGTCGGTTTTAAAAAATAAGGTGCCAGATCAATCCGCGATCCTGCGCGAAGATCAGATCCGATTCTATTCCAGTTACTTGCACGGAGCGATTCACGTCCTGACGTCGATACCTCAATATCAAACCCGAAAGGCCCTTTCTGAAGCTTTGCGAATACCCATCGCTCGGATCACAGACTCGATCGATTTGCTTCTTAAGATAGGATTGCTCACGGAAAACAACGGCGTGCTCAAACCCGGAAAAAGTTTCCATTTGGGAAATGACAGCGACTTGATCGAAAAGCATCACGCAAATTGGCGACTGCACACGCTTTCAAAACTTGGCAACTCTGGCAAAGATGATTTGCATTACTCGGGCGTGGTCAGCATTTCTTTCGAAGATGCCCTAAAAATAAAACAGATGCTGGCCGATCAATTTAAAAAGAACATCGATGTCGTCCAAAAATCTGCAGAAGAAACCGCATATGTTTATTGCTTCGATTTCTACCCGGTGTTGCCTTAAGCCCCATCAAAGCCGGCAAAGACAGAGCAGCGAAATCTGGTAGGGAGTGAGGGACTTGAACCCCCGGTCCGCCGGTTATGAGCCGGCTGCTTTAACCAACTAAGCTAACTCCCCATCTGGATTAAACAGGGTCAGCCTAGCAAAGCTCCTTCAGAAATCAAGGGGCAGTCGGTTTAATCCACCGTATGCGTTTTGGCCGCCGTTACCTTGCGATTTTCAAAGTCGATGTAGATCAGATGTCGCTGGATCATCGGTCCCCGCGCCAACAGGGTGATCCGACCCGAAGGCGTCGCCTGGAGCCGCTCTTTCACGACCTGGAAATCCAAATTGGCGCGTTCAAGTCTCGAAATTGGGGAAGACGAATCCGCAAAGATCTCTGCAGGGTTCGAGCCCACGTTCAAATAGATTTCATTGATCTGAAGCTCCTGAGCGCGGTCGATCAGACTTTCAACCGACGCACCCACCGGAAATTCCCTTTGCAATATATCGATCATCGTAAACGCTCTCTTCGAAGACATGTACATCATCAGCATGATGGCCCCAAAAGCCAAAATACCGAGCAGAACCAAACCTCCCAAACCGATACCAATGTATTTCAAGACTTGCATGAGCTAATTGTACATCGCATGCGATTCGGACCGGTATCAAAAAATGAAATAGAGCGATAGCTTCTAATCTTTTGTGTATTCGTCCTTGTGGAAAAAGCGGTGGTAAACCTTGATTTTCATTTTCTGCAACGGATTGCGATTTCCCCAAGGGCGGTAGAAACGAATCGATTTCTGCAAATTGAAATCCGCATGAAATCCATGCGGAGCCCAACGGATATTGCGATCACCCAACACGATCTTGGTCACCATCGCACCCATCGCCGCCCCGGCAGCAAAGCAGCCGATATTCAATGAGGGCAATCGGCGCGCAAACAAATCCACGACTTCGCGGTACCGAAGATACTTTTGGTGCATTAGGCTTGGCGTGACCCCAGCCAAGAAGCGAATGATCTTCGCTTCGACCGTTAAATTCGAATGGTTCAAATCAAAATACTGGTTGAAGCTCATGCCCTTCGGATTGAAAGCCATAATCGAAGTTCCCATACCGAAAGGCCCCGCCGTGATGACCGGAATTCCTTTTTTGTAAGCTAGATCGTACAAAGTGATACGAATATCCATAGCAAAAAGATCCAAAGCATCGACCACGATATCGACGTCTTTTAGGAACTCTTCCTGATTTTGAGCATTCACCCCTTCGCGGAAAAATCGAATATCCACCTTGGGATTGATCGACTTGGCAAGCTTCAGCATGACTTCGCCTTTGGCTTCCCCGACCGTTTCGCATGAAGCCCCTTGTTGGCGATTGAAATTTTGCACTTCGAAAATATCGGGATCGGCGATATTGAATTTCTCAAACCCCAATCTCAGGAAGTTGTGCATGTGGTGACCACCGACACCCCCCAATCCCGGGATGGCGATGCGTTTGCTTTTGATCAGCTCTTGATCTTGCGGGCTGAACCAGCCCAAGTTTCTTGAAAACGCCAGATTGTAATCGAATTTGTCTGTCCCACTCATACAGCAATCATTTCGATAGGCGCATTCCTTGGAAACCCAAATTTCCAGAATCGCATGGTCTAGTTTCGTTTTTGGGTATTTTATCCCAGGATTTTAAGCTCTTTAAGCTCGTCGTTATCAAAGACGTGCATGTTAAAAACCAAAATATGCTCTTTAGGGCGATCGCCATCCGACTGAAAGACTTTATTCATTTCTTCGTAGAACTTAAAACGCAGTTCATGAATCTTCTGCATCGCTTCGGCAGATACCGGTGTTACGCGGTTTGCGAAGCCCTTACGGGAGCTGGGGACACCGTCAGCAGTTTGAAAGCGGCGCAGACTGATCTCGGACCAAAACTTTGCAAATTTGGCGCTCTCTTCGATATTGGATTGCAGATCGACCCGTTTGATATTCAGAACGTACTTTTCACCTTCGCGCAGGATGGTCTCGTTCTCAACCAACATCTTAAGTCCTGCCCGGACCTGCTTTTCAGAAAGACCCAAAATTTCGGCAATGAACAAGTCGTTGTGCTCGGAAAGTTGTTTGTAAGCGTCCAATTCGATGCAAGCTTCTAAAGAGCTTAGCCATGGAAATGCGGATTCCAATTGCACCTGTCGACCTAAAACTTCGACAGCGCCCTGAAAGACCTTGCCCGATATACCCCTCACCAGTTCGTCAAGAAAGTATGGAAGCATCGAGCTCAAGATGCCCAAGCACCGAAATACAAAAGCAACTTCCACATCTTTCTTCGAGCTCTTCAAGCGATGATAAGCCGCCGGAGACAGCTTCAGCTTTTCTTTGGCGAACTTGGTATTGGGTCCACCGTGAGCTTTCAGAATATTTAAAACAAATTCGCGCCCGTCATCGCCGATATTTTTTTTCAGAGAAACGGTCTGTTTTGCAGTTTCCAAATTGATCTGTAAAACCGAAGCGATCTTTTCCAGATCACTCCACATTAATTTTTTTTGACCGGATTCCCATTTGTGCCATTGGTTGTAGGTGTACTGAAGACGCTCGCTCATCTCTTTTTGCGTACGATTCCCACGGATTTCCTTCAGAACCAACCGAACCAAGTTTTCGAAATCAAAATTTTCGTAGTCTTTCATGGCTCTTAAACGCTAGACCACGAAACAGGAGCTGGCATGCCCAGCAGCGTTAATGAAGTCCCAAAAGTCTCTGGGGAATTTGCATACTTGGCGACATCACCTAAACTGATTGCATGCATAAGAATCATGCCGCCGAATACTTTCCTAAAAATTACATCGAATCTCGGTCTCGTTTCTTAGCAGATGCAAAAGCTCTTGGAGCTGATTGTTCGCTGGGGCGCTGGGTGATTCCGTCCAGGATCGATCCGGATTTGACCGTGGATTATGCGTGGCTGCCACAAACCAAAGATCCAAAAAACTTGGTCGTGCTGATTTCCGGAATTCATGGATCCGAAACTTACACCGCTTCGGCCGTGCTTCATCTTTTCATGCAAGAAATTTTGCCTGGGATTGACCGCCGACATACCGGCGTACTGGTGGTTCACGCAATGAATCCGTATGGATTCAAGTATCACCAGCGCTGCACTGAAAATCATGTAAATCTGAATCGCAATTTTTCAGTGACCGGCGAGATTTTCAAAAAGAAAAATCAGGCCTCGAGCGAAATGCACGATCTTTTCCACACGGCCGGACCTGTGACAGATTCAAATTCAAAATTGATCCACATGATGAAAAAGGTCGCGGACAAGATTTTCTTCAACGATGATATCTCGGTCGACCAATTGACCAAATCCATCGCCCCCGGCCAATTCGAAAAACCAGAATTCCTTGAATACGGCGGTAAACAAACAGAACCGCAAACCAAAGCTTTGATCGATCTGGTCGGACGCCTGATGCCCAAGTACGAAAATGTCATTGGCCTGGATATACACACAGGTCTTGGCGATCGCGGAAGACTGCATCTGCTGACCGATGGCTACGGCCAAACCCTGAACCCCGAGCTGCTAAAACAAATTCTGCATACCGAAGAGGATAAAGAATTCTACGTCCTGACCCCGCCAGAAGCCGAAGGCTTTTACGAGGTCGATGGCTCAACAAACATCATGTTCGGCGATCTGGCGCTAGCGGGACAGCGGGTCTGCGCGCTGACTTTGGAATTCGGAACCCTGGGCCACACTCTCGAACAGCAAGTGCAGGACTGGAATTCATTCATGACGGAACACCAGGGCCATATCTACGGATACGCGAGCGAAGAACTTAAGAAACTTGTGCGGGATCGAAACTTCGAACGCTCCTACCCAAACAGCGATTCATGGAGAGAAGCCGTGCTGGAAGCGGCCGAAGGCACACTGAGACGAATTTTCGCGCGGATTTAGTGCCGGCCCGAATGAGCCTTGCGGCATATCAAGGCCGCACCACTTAGATGCAAGCGCGCTGCCTGAGATAAAAGTTTCTCACCCGCCTCATCATCCAATTGATAGCCGGTCACAAAAGCCCTGTTGCGACTGATTGGATCTTTTCTCGTCGAGGTTAAACTCACACCCAAAATTTCCTGAAGCTCTTTTCCAAAGGCGGTGAAGAAAGATCGCCCCCAGCCACTATAATTGGTTGGGTTGGTCTTATCTTTATCTCGCGAGTTCAACCAGTCTGGAAACGAAAGGCCTCCCATGATCACGACGCCCATCTGCACTTTTAGACCTGACTTAATTTGATCTTTCATTCGAGTCTTCAAAATTTCAAATTTATCCCCGACCCTTTTGAAAAATTCTTTGATGACATAGAAGTCTCCTAAATCTTTAAAGACAATCCGGCCCGTGGGTCTCCAATACTCATCAAATTCGACAAGATAATTTTGTGAATGCGGATTCTCGGCAACCAAACCCGTCTTGGCAAAAAACTCGGCTGAAGCACGACCCAGGGCCTGGTTCACATGCAGATCCCAAAACTCGGCCGGATTGTTGGATCCATTTCTTCGAGCGATCTCTGCTCCCAATTGCGTATCGAAAATCGAAAACAGTGGTAGATAATGGTTCCCCTTTTTCAAAGCTTTGTAAGACCGGATCAGCATTCCCCGGTTCGAACTAGCATTCAGATACAAACTCGGAATTCCGAAAGCGATGGGCTCGTCAAGCACAATGACTTTTCTGAAACCACCACTTCTTTGCAGTAAGTCCCGCAGATAATCTGCAATTTGGCGAACAAACAAAGCATCTGTCCAGCTCTGGGTCTTCTTTGAGACGTATTGATCTCCAATATGATCCGTCGAAGTTTTCAGTGAGAACTCTTCTCCGCTTTCAGGATCGATCACAAAATAACTTCGGGATGCCGTTTTATATGCGGTAAAGTATCGATGTCTTTCAGTTGAAACATTATTTCGCTGAAGCCAACGCTCGATATCTTTGACCGTGCTTTGATCGTCAGGATGAATGACCCATCGCACGTATTCGATTCCATTTTCAGTAAAAACCATCGACTTCAAAAGTTCTTCCGGCACATCCGCAGACAAGCTTTCAATAAGCATCTGTCTTGGAATATTGAAATGTTCCAGCAGTGTCGCCTCGTTCGTCCGCTTCATACTGCTTAGAAAATTGTATGGATTGTTATTGATCTCGTGATACCGGATTTCTTCCATCTGTGGACTCAAAACAGGCTGTGCCCAACCCACAACGGTCAGGAAAAGAAACATCACAAATGTGAAGGCTGATTGAAGAGACATCATGACCCAACAACTGCAAGGAAAGCACCTGCTTAAGGACGGATAACACGTCCATAAGCACATCCAGGCCGTCTAAAGATTGGACGATGACAACGAAGGTCCCGCAGAAAATAAAAAAAGGAGCCCTCTCGAGCTCCTTTTCCGCATTCCCAAAAGGTAACAGGTACCTCTCGTTATGAATCCATGAAGGTCTTCAGCTTGTTGCTGCGGCTTGGATGGCGCAGCTTGCGAAGAGCCTTGGCTTCGATCTGACGGATGCGTTCACGAGTCACGTTGAAGTCCTGACCCACTTCTTCCAAAGTGTGATCCGATTCTTCACCGATACCGAAACGCATGCGCAGAACTTTTTCTTCACGCGGAGTCAGCGTCGACAGCACTCGGCGAGTTTGTTCCGCCAAGTTCAGGTTCACAATCGCTTCTGAAGGATTGATGACCTTTTTGTCTTCGATAAAGTCCCCAAGGTGCGAATCTTCTTCTTCACCGACTGGAGTTTCCAAAGAGATTGGTTCTTTCGCGATTTTAAGGACCTTGCGGACCTTGTCGACCGGCATGTCCATCTTCTCGGCAATCTCTTCAGGAATTGGCTCGCGGCCCAGCTCTTGAACTAGATAGCGAGACGTACGCACCAGCTTGTTGATCGTTTCGATCATGTGAACTGGGATACGGATTGTGCGCGCCTGATCGGCAATCGCACGTGTGATCGCCTGACGAATCCACCAGGTGGCATAAGTCGAGAACTTGTAACCACGACGGTATTCGAATTTGTCGACGGCTTTCATCAAACCGATGTTTCCTTCTTGGATCAGATCCAAGAACTGAAGACCACGGTTCGTGTACTTCTTGGCGATCGAAACCACCAGACGCAAGTTCGCTTCGACCAATTCCGCCTTTGCGGCGTCGGCTTCGCGCTCACCTTTCCAGATCGCGGTGTAAGTGTCCTTGATCCAGGTGTAGTTCATCTCGGTTTCGTTTTGCAGACGCACCAGACGCTCTTGAGCATCTTCGGCCGCAACGACGTATGATTTAAATTTATTGTAGTTAAGCCCCGTATCGCGAGTCATTTTCATGAGCTCTTTTTCGTTGCTCTCGATCAGTTTCAAGCGCTCGACCATCAAAGCGACGTCTTTCGAGAATGTGCGCTCGGTCCCGTCTTTGATACGCTTGCGCAAAGTCGCCATACGGTTCACCAAGTTTTTGAACTTGATGACGATGCGATTGATCGTCTTACGGTTGAAGTTGATGCTTTCGAAATTCGCCATCAACTTTTCGTTGATCGCGGTCAGCTCTTTCATCACCTGTTCTTTTTGCGCGAAAGGAATCTGCTCGTTGCGAAGCGCGCCGAACATTTTCGCCGCATTCTTCTGATACTCGGTGACCTTGGCGATCAAGCCGTGAATCTTATCGACGTATTCCTTTTCGTCGTACTGAACGCCTTCATCTTCCAAACCACGGAAGATCGATTTGACCTTGATTCGGCCCTCATCCAAGCGCTTACCCAGATTGATGATTTCAACTGTACCGATCGGTGACATCAAGATCGCACGAACGATCTCACGCTCCCCTTTTTCGATACGACGGGCGATTTCAACCTCACCCTCGCGAGTGAGCAGGGAAACCGATCCCATCTTGCGAAGGTACAAACGCACAGGGTCGTTCCCCTTAACGTCTTCGCCTTCAGCTTTTTCGTCTTCGTCAACTTCTTCATCTTCCTTGTCCGGATCGGCCAAGAAAGCTTCTTTGCCTTCTTCTTCACTGCCCTTCACTTCGGAAAGATCAGTGATCACGACGCCATTGATTTCCAGCGCCTGCATGAAAGAGTCAAGAACGCTGGCCGCGATAATTTCTGGCGGCAAGAGTTCATTGATCTCTTCGATGGTCAGGGAGCCCTTCTCTTTAGCAAGCTTCAAGAATCGCTGAATCTCTTCTTTGATCAGCGCTTCTTGTTCTGGCAACGAAAGCTCTTTTCCTGTTTCTTCTTTCGAATTTGATTTCATCCACGTTCCTCTGTTTTCAAAAAACCTAAAAACAAAAATCAATTTGGCGGCGGGCTGGTTAGACGAACCCTAGGTCGTCGGCAGTCCAAGCGCTTTCAGCTGCAGTTCTTCTTTCTTCAGTTCCATCAGAGCTTTCATCAGCTCTTCATGCTTGTCGGAACCGTTGCTGCTTTTCAGTTCGAGAGTCAGCTGCTTTCTCTTCGCGACGATGTTCTGCTCCTTGAGCTTGCGAACACAGTCCAAAATCAGTTTCGAATCATCGCTGCTCTCGTTGGCCGACTTCACGTCAGCTTTGCTCACCATGATGAGCCACTCTGGATGATCGACAAAGGTAGCGAGAAGACTGGTCAATTTATCAAACTTTTCAGGGGCTTGTCTAGAAACCTCTGCGGCTCTTGTCAGCACCTCACGCACGCCTTTGTGGGAGATCTCTTCCAAAGATTGTGCCTGAGCGAAAATCTCGAAGTTGGCATGATTTTTCAATGCAAGCCCAAGCAACAAGATCTCGGCCTGCGAAGCCCCTTTTAATTGGATCTGATCACCAGTTTCTTCGGTTAATGGCTTTGCAAGCTCTGGACTTGGTGCCTGGTGAGAGTTTTGCATCCCCGGCGAGTTTCCCGCCTGTGTCGAGGAAAATTGGCGCCTTTGGAAGGGCTCATTTGGGCTTTTCTGCCCAAAGTCATTTCGCTCATTTCGCTGCGAAACCAGGGCTTCACGAAGCCATTTCTCGTCGACCGCCATCTTTCCCGCCGCCTCGCGGAGGTAAAGCTGTTTCAGTCGAGGATCCTGAATGGCCTGGAAAACCGGTTGAAGCAAAGTGCTGATGCGAACTTTCTCGGAGGCCTCTCCCCGGTAACCTTGCAGCCACATCCCCAAAATCATGGAAAACAGATCCGGTGCCTCAGAAACCAGCTTTTGCAAAGCCTCGACACCATGGTTTTTCACAAAATCGTCGGGATCCTGGTCGTCAGGTAAGACCAATCCCTTTGGATAGACGTCCGAAGCCAATAGGATCGGCAAACTGCGCTCGGCCGCCTCGCGACCGGCACTGTCTCCGTCAAATAACACGACAATATTCTTCGTAATGCGATTTAAAAGGCGCCCGTGATCCGCCGTCAGCGCGGTCCCCATGGTGGCCACCACATTGGTCACCCCAGCCTGATAAAGCGAAACCAGATCCATATAGCCTTCGACCACGATGGCCTGATCTTCGCTGCGAATGTATTTCGCCGTCTGGGAAAGGCCGTACAGAATTTTTCCCTTATGGAAAATCAACGTTTCTGGCGAGTTCAAATACTTGGGCTCGCCCTGGGCGATAATCCGCCCACCAAACGCAATGGCATCCCCCATCATCGAAATGATCGGAAAGATCAAACGGTCGCGAAAAATGTCAAAGTAACCGTTTTTGCCACCGGTGCGGGCCTTCACCAGGCGAGCTTCTTCCGCTAACGGCATCGGAACGTTCTTGCTTTCCAGGTTGGCGACCAAACCATCCCATTCTTCGGTCGCATATCCGATCTGAAAAGTGTCAATGATCTGGTCAGAGAGACCGCGTTTGCGCGCATACTCGCGCACCGGATGCGAATGCGGAAGCTTCTTAAAAGTCTCATGAAAGTACGAAGCCGCCATCTTGTTCACGCGGGTGAGAAGCTTCTTTTTCTGCGCGACCACGTCTTGCTTCGAAGCTTCTTCGGGATTCATTTGCGGCAGCGGAATTTGTGCACGCGATGCCAGATACTCGATCGCTTCACGGAAGGACATACCGTTGTATTGTTGCAAGAAGGTGAAGATGTTTCCCTTTTTGTGACAGCCAAAGCAGTTGTAAACTTGTTTCGATTCAGAAACGGAAAAGCTCGGCGTCTTTTCAGGATGATCCGGAAAAGGACAGCGACCCATCAGGCCACCGCCTGCGGGCTTCAACTGAGTATGCTGAGAGATGATGTCGACGATGTTATTCGCCTCACTCACCCTCTCGATGAACTCGGGAGTGAACTTCAAAGCTTTCGCTCCTGGTTAGAAACTTAGGACAATTTCGACTTGATCGCTTCGCTCACCAACTTGTTGTCGGCGGCTCCGGCTGTTTTTGCGATCACAGCCTTCATGACTGCGCCCATATCTTTGATCGAAGAAGCTTTCGTTTCGGTGATGACCTGTGCGACGATCGCTTCGATTTGCTCTTTGGACATCTGCGCTGGCAGATAACCTTCGATCACTTTCAATTCGGCGTTTTCTTTATCGACCAAGTCCTGGCGGTTCGCCACTTGGTACTGTTCGATGGATTCTTTGCGTTGCTTGACCATTTTTTTGATCACGGCCAACACGTCGTCACCAGTGATGGCGTTCGGGCGAACTTCGATTTCACGATTTTTGATTGCCGCTTGCAGGAAACGAATCGCTTCAAGACGAACCTGGTCTTTGTCGCGCATTGCGGTTTTCATATCACTCATGATTTTTTCTCGGATTTCCATAAGTTCCTCCTCAAAGAAGATGGGATCAAATTTGGATTCGTAAAGTCCAGGTATCGGTTTTCGATCCTAGAACGAAAAAAGGGAAATCGCATGGCGATCTCCCTCTTTCAAGTTTTTGAATAACGAAATTAGTCGCCGAAGCTACGACGAGACTTTTTCATCGCGCGTTTACGTGCAGAAATCGATTTCTTTTTCAGACGGACGCTTGGTTTTTCGAAGTGTTCGCGTTTTTTCACTTCAGAAAGGATCCCGGCTTTTTCGCATTGTTTTTTGAAACGACGGAAAGCTGATTCGAAGCTTTCGCCCTCTTTCAATTTAACCATTGCCATAGAATTTCACCCGCCCTTCATTTATAGATTTCTGAACGGGAGTCTTAAATTCGAGATTTAAGAGATTCCGGAAAGTTGTTCAGATCGAGCTGGTATAACAGAGCACCCCCCGTTTTTCCAATGGATTTCACAGGTTGGAGACTCTAGAATAGGCGAATCTGCCTGCTTTTTATGCAACCCGTCGAAGGAGACCATGAAATCTCACGAGTTTTGGATGAAAAAAGCCCTGCGCTTGGCCGAAAAGGCTGCCGGTCGTGGCGAGGTCCCGGTTGGCGCCGTCCTGGTCCGCGGCGACGAAGAGATCGCCTGCGCCAGCAATCGCCGGGAAGAATGGCACACCCCGCTGGGTCATGCCGAGATCATTGCCTTGCAAAGGGCTTCTCAGTCCCTGAAGGCGTGGCGACTTTTGGATTGCACGCTTTACGTGACGCTAGAACCCTGCGTGATGTGCGCAGGAGCCTTGGTCCAGTCTCGGGTCAGCCGTGTGGTCTACGGGGCCACAGATCCAAAAGGTGGTGGGCTCCGGTCCCTGTATCAAATCGGGACAGACGTGCGACTGAACCATCGTTTTGAAATCATTGGTGGCGTCATGGAGCAAGAATGCTCGCAACTTTTGAAAGACTTTTTTAAGATGAGACGACAGAAGGAGTGAGAGATGAAAACAGCTCTATTGTTCACCGGCCTGATGCTTCTTTCCGGACTGGCGCATGCACAAACACCTGAATGCACGACGGAACCTCGGGAAAAATGGATGAAGTCCGACGAGATGAAAAAGAAAGCCGAGCTCATGGGTTACAAAATTAAAAAGTTCATGACGCTTGAAAAATGTTTCGAAATCACCGGCGAATTGGATGGCAAAAAGGTCACTCACCACTTCAACCCGGTTGACGGAACCGTCGTCGCCCCAACCAAAGCTGGAAAGAAATAAAACTTTATAGATCTGTTTCTTGTCAGTCCTTCTGATGGCACAGGCGTTGCTTCGCTAAGGTCTATCAGGAGGTTTCTATGGCTTCAAAAAAAGTTCAGAATACTCAGAACCGTGAAAAACCCGTAACCCAGGACCGCGGCAAAAACCTGCGCGCAAAAATTATCCAGTCAGCTGAATATGGCGAGGACTTTCGCGCCAGTCATCAGGGTCAAGATGTACGCACCGAAAAATAAGGAGGACTGCCATGCCACATGTCTCTAAAGGATCTCAGGTGACTCGCTCTGGCGTTCACAACAACGTGGACCGGGACATCAACGCACAACCGGCCTTGGCTCGCGACAACGTCAATGGCGCCTTTGCGGGCGATGAAAATAGCGGTGCTCACAGCTCGAAAGTGAAAAGCCGTCAGACAGAAAAAAGCAAAGCCAGAACTCCGGTCCGCTAACAGCCTTAGCGCTTATTTTTCTTCTTTCTTGTCTTTCATGCATTGAACGAGATCGGCTCCGGTTTTACCTTCATCCTTACATGACTTCTTCGCATCTCGCGTGGTCATCTTAGGCTGGGGCGCCGGAGCCGGAGTCTGAGGCTGCTTTGTTTCTTCCGCAAAAGCTTGGAATGAAATCATCAGGATCGATGCCAACAACATTTTTTTCATCTTACATTCCTTTGTACTTGTAGCCTTTTTTATCGAAGATCGCTTTGATCTGGACACGCTTATCGCCTTGAATCTCGATGATACCCTCTTTGCCGTCCATCAGATAAGTGCCACCCGTGCCGCACTTGTTCTTCAGTTCCTTGCACAGATCTTTCAGGAAAATTTCTTGTTTCGGAAGATTGTCGATCACAGTGACGGTTTTGCCACCGCGTCCGCTTTTCTCCATGCGGAAAATGGCGACCCAATTCGTGCTTTTGACGATGGGTTCAGGCTCGCAGATGCAATCCTGCTTGAACTCTTTGCATTTGGGACATTTCTGATCCTTGGGATCATCGGACCAGACAAGACGACTGTTGCTCATAGAGGGGCAGATTACATGCCCCCCTAAATTTTGGCAATCAGGACAGATGGGATCTGTGATTACTGGCAGTAGTAGTTGGAAACAGGCTGGCCTTCGTTCATCGCATAACCGTTCGAAGTCCACTGGTAGCAATGAACATATCCGTCCTGACCATTCCCCCAAGCATAGTAAGAAGGCGAACGTTGTTCACAGTTGTAGTTCGACTGTGGTTGACCCAAGTTCATCACGACGCCTTGACCAGTGTAGTGATAGCAATAGCCCCAACCGTTCTGACCTTGACCCCAATTGTAATAAGATGGGCTGCGCTGTTCACAGTAGAAATCGCTCACCGGCTGACCGTTGTTCAACGGCTGACCATTCACCCATTGATAGCAATAACCGAAACCATTCTGGCCCGTACCCCAGTCATAATAACTGCTGTTGTTTGGTGGGTAGTATGGCGGAGGACTGTTCGGTGGAGGATAATACGGAGGAGGATTGTTTGGCGGCTGATGCGGCGGATTCATCGGCGGCGGAGTGTGATGCGGTGGTTGAGGTTGTTGCGGCGGCGGACGATGAACATCCTGAAGAGCCGGAGCAATTCCGTTCCAAGCCGTGCCTTCGTCAGCAGATACAGCCAAGCTCGCCAATGCGATCAAGGCGACGATCAATGTTTTCAAATGAATCCCCCTTTTAAGTGGTTATAAGATCCATTTGAAAATTTCAGATTTAGCGTCAGAAATAAATAAAATTGTACGACTCGGCAGGTCTCAAAACCCCACCGCGTCAGGCAGAGCCGGCTTTTAAGGAGTATTCGATCCCGAGTTTGAACCCGGAGGCAGATCGCCCTTCTCTTTCGGCTGTTCGCTTTCCGACTTGAAGTTTTCAATCTTTTCGCCGTCGAAGCGGTAAAGCTGACCTTCTCCATCCATGACGGTTGCAATATTCACCGGACGACCCCAAATAAAAAACAAATTCTTCAAGGTTTCGTTCAGATAATCCGGTTGCATATCAATACCTTCCCACATGTGACCGATCAACAGCTCGCCGCGATTTTCAAAGTTCCCGTCCAGAACTTTGATGATCGGCTGGCCAAAGTTGGTCATATGGAACAGCAGCTTGGCTTTGATCGCCTTGAAATCTTTCGTGTCGATCTCGAACTGATTGGTTCGCTTATTGAATTTGTAAACAAAGAGCTTGTTCTTCACGCAAAACTCTTCCGTTAAAAATTCGTCAATGAAGGTCACGTCATTGTAGATCTTGCGGACTTCGAAAATCTTTTCGCGCCCCAAGCCCAATTTCTTGTCCCAATGTTGGCGTTCGCGGATGTCGTCGCATTGTTCCCAGTCGCGACCAAAGCGACCCTTGTTCCAACGATCTTCGATATCGCGCATCAGCTCGATGCCCACCTTGTAAGGGTTGTAGCCTTGCGGGTTCATCGCCACCGTTCCGGAATGGTGATCGGCGAAATCGATGATTTCCGAATCGTTCATGATCTTTTCGGTCATTAAGCGCGAATGCCAGTACGACGCCCAACCTTCGTTCATGGTCTTGGTCATCCCCTGCGGTGCAAAGTAATAGGCTTCGTCGCGCACGATGGTCAGCACATCCTGCTGCCAGTCTTCAAGCGGGGCATAATGAAGCAAGAACTTCAGCACGTCTCGCTCGGGTTCCATCGGGAACTTTTGCTTTTTCATCATCGCTTCTTGCGCCTTCTTTTTCTGCTCGGCGATGAAGCTTGGCGGGTTGATGTAATCGCGCATGTACTCGCGGTCGTATTTCAGCATGAAATTGGCGTCTTTGGGACGCTCTTCTTTCGGAACGATTGATGTTGTCGTGTAAACACTGTGACGATCGATCAGATTTTCCAGGCTTAAGCACTTGTCGATAAAGTTTTCCACCACTTCAACGCCATAGCGATCCATGTAACGACGGATGCGGGTGGCGTGATTGGCCATCTCGTCCATCATTTTGCGATTGGTTTTCGAAAACCAGATATTGTTCTTAAAGAAGTCGCAGTGACCATACACGTGCGCCATGACCAGCTTCTGGTCCATCATGGCGTTGCCTTCCATCAGATAAGCGTAGCAAGGATCCGTGTTGATCACCATTTCGTAGATTTTAGAAAGACCGTACTCATAGGACTTCGAAAGATGTTCGTACTCCATCCCGAATTTCCAATGTGGATATCTCACGGGAAAACCGCCGTAAGCCGCAAACTGACTGATCTGATCGTAGGTCACCAGCTCAAAGATCGTCTCAAAGAAATCCAGGCCGGCGTCTTTGGCGATCTGGCAGATCTTTTTTCTTTCAGCTTCCAGTTCCAGCGTGAGATTGGCCACGTTATTTCCCTTTTCCTAAGAAATCTTTGATCGAGTCCAAAATTTTATCGCGATTTTCAATCTGGCTCAGGATAATGCGCTCGTCCCCTGGGAAATCTTTCTGAAGATCCTTCAGAAACTGTCCCGAGCCGTACTTGCTTTCCACCTGGCCGTAACAGAACACATTGCAGTTCGGAAGAAAGAAATCTTTCAAAATCTTTGTGCAAAGTCTCGTGTCTTCTCCGCTCCAGTTGTCGCCATCCGAAAAATGAAATGGATAGATATTCCACTCGGCCGGATTGTATTCGGTTTCAATCAGTTCTTGGCAAAGCTTGTAAGCCGAACTGATCAAAGTTCCACCCGATTCGCTGGTGCGGAAGAACGTGTCTTCGTCGACAATCTTTGCTGCGGCATCGTGAATAATGAAACGAGTTTCCAAGCCTTTGTAATGCTTGCGCAGCCACGCATTGATCCAAAAACTTTCAAGGCGTACGATTTCCTTCTGCTCGTCACCCATCGAACCCGACACGTCCATCATGTAGATGACAACGGCTTTGGTTTGCGGCTTGGAAACAGTTTTGAAAGTTCGATACTGCATATCCCGTTTGATCGGAATAATGATGGGCTCATCGGGATTGTAAGTTCCTGATGTCACATATCGCTTCAATGCTTTTTTGTAAGACGATTTAAAATGACGAAGACCTTCCGGTCCCACAGGCGCAAGACCCGAATACTTCGTCTTGGTCGTATCGATATTCTTGTGACCTTTCGGTTTGATATTGGGAAGCTCAAGCTTCTCGCCCAAGATTTCCGCAAGCTCGTCAATTGAAAGCTCGGCTTCTAACAAATGCTCGCCAGGTTGATCGCCGGCTTGGCCTTGTCCATCGCCAGGCTCGCCAACGCCGTCACCGGGTTTGCCTTCGCCTTGGCCGACGCCGCCCTCGTTTTTAGGGCCGTAGCGGAAAGTTGGAATCTCGATATGAGGCAATGGGATCTTGATGAACTCGTTTTCGCGCTTTCCGATCATCTCGCCCTGCGAGACAAAGCGCTTAAAGTCCTGCTTGATCTTCCCTTTGATGATGTCTCTGAACCTGTTGTGGTCTTCTTTAATTGACACGACATCAAGAGAGGCTCGCCACCTCTCCCCCCATTGTTAATGGCACCCTTATTTGTTCTTCACATCACCACGAGCAAAGATGCTCGCGACGTAATGAAGCACATCTGTCGCCGAGATTTCGTCATAACCAAAATCTTTGATCAATCTGGTCTTCACGATATCGATTTTTTCTTGGGTGTCTTTATCGACCACCGAAGAAACCAATGACGTGAGCTTGATACTGTCTTTTTGATCTTCGAACAGTTTCAATTCCAAAGCTTTGTGCAAGCGTTCGTTCATCTTGTAATTGAACTTCTTGCCATCCAAAGCCAAGGCACCGATGTAATTCATGATCTCTCGGCGGAAATCGTCCTTGCGCGATTCTGGAATTTCGATCTTCTCTTCCACCGCGCGCATCAAACGCTCATCTGGCTCATCGTCCTGACCAGTGAACTGGTTGCGCACTTTTTCCTTTTGAGTATAAGCCTTCACGTTATCAATATAGTTGGCGCAAAGTCTTTGCAGAGCCGACTCGTCCGCGCTGATCGCTCTTTGCACTTCGCCTTTGATGATCTCTTCGTACTCTTGCTTCACCATGCCCAAGAGCTCGCGATAATCCGCTTTCAGCTCTTCGCTGGAAATCAGCGAGTGATTTTTCAAGCCGCTATCAAGCTCGTTCATGATCATGAAAGGATTCACCGAGCCGCGATTGTTCTGCTGGGCCGCCACGATCGCATTTGACAACTTATCCTGAATGTAACGAGGCGAAATCCCTTCCAAACCTTCACGGATTGTTTCTTTGCGAAGCTCTTTCACGTTGTCTTCAGTGTAATTGGCCAACGTTTTACCGTTATACAGCTTCAGCTTCTGAATGCGCGTCAGATTGGCTTTCTTTGGTTTTTCCAAACGTGTCAGCACGGCCCACATCGCCGCCATTTCAATCGTATGAGGCGCAATCGAAATCCCGCGCAGACGTTGTGAATTGAAATCCTTTTTATAGATATTGATTTCATGCTTCCAACGCGTGATGTACGGAATATCGATCTTCACGGTACGGTCGCGCAAAGCTTCCATGAATTCATTGTCTTGCAGGCGACGGTATTCAGGCTCATTGGTGTGACCGATGATCACTTCATCAATATAAGTCTGCGCAAATTTCTTCGGCTTGATTCGGTGTTCTTGTGACGCTCCTAAAAGATCGTACAAGAAAGCGACGTCCAACTTCAGAACCTCGACGAATTCGATCATCCCGCGATTGGCGACGTTGAATTCGCCGTCGAAATTGAAGGCGCGGGGATCTGAATCCGAACCGTACTCGGCAATCTTACGATAATTCAAATCACCGGTCAGCTCTGTCGAGTCTTGATTCTTTTCATCTTTCGGCTGGAAGGTCCCGATCCCGATACGATCGCTTTCTGACAGAACCAAGCGCTTGACGCGAACATGATTCATCACTTTCATCAAGTCGCCACCGTAGCGATCCATCAAACCTTTAAAGATGTAACGGCTTGGCGGAGAAAGCTCCCCTTCAATACTGACACGGAAAGTGCCATCCAAGCCGCGATTGATTTCTTCGCACAATTGGGCGCGCATATCTTCCGGAATCAACCACAAAGGCTCTTCATTCATCGGCGAATGGAACACGCGTGTTTCTTTACCCAATAGACCTTCCAGTTTTCCATCTGGATCGATCCATTCAAAGGTGTACATCGCTCCAGCTTCCGTTTTCGAGTAAGCCTCGACACCTTTTTTCAGCATGCGGCAGATTGTTGATTTCGCTGATCCCACGGGACCGTGCAAAAGGATGACACGTTTTTCAGTTCCGTAGCCAAGCGCCGCGGATTTCAAAACATTCACCAGTTTCATCAGCGGAACATCCAAACCGAAGACCGCGTCTTTGCCGTTATTTTTATCATCATCAAAGAATTTGTAGCGGATGACTTGCTTTTTGAAGTCGACGTACTCTTCGGTTCCGGCCTCGATGACCATATCGTACATGCGCTGAAACGCATTTCGCGTGATCTTCGGATTGGCTTTGACGAGATCCAGGTATTCTTGAAATGTCCCACTCCAATTGGCATTGAAGTTTCCAGTACTTGACTGCCAGTTGCGGACCAGAGACGAAAGATCAACTTTGGTGGCCATAGATCTCTCCTTGAGAAAAATGTTTTGGAACCAAAAATCATTATGAGAGAACAGCACATCCCTGTCTGATCTCTGTTAGATAGTATAACCCAGATGCAGGACTAAAGAGTTAATTTTCTATTCGAAAAATCTCAAATTGGACGCTGTTTATAGATCGCTATTACTGCAGCTTATATCTCTTATAGCTGTCAGGCGCATCGAGACTGAAAGCTTTGTCCGGAGACTGGACTTTCGTCGTAAAATTCTTGACGAGAACCTGCAACTCAAACTGCTGATTTGTGATGGTGATTCGTTTTCGCTCGCCATTTCGCTCGGACCAAAGAACCTGCGCTCCGTCCGCACGCTCGCATTTTTCCAACGGCGTCCCGGTGCAGGTCCAGCCTTTCAAAGGCTCATCAAAAAAGATTGCATACAGCCACCGTGGATCAATATCGGCACGAAGCAAAGGACGCAACGATCTTTCAGAAACGGGGCCCGAGAAATACTTCTTTTGCGTGTGCACCAAATAACTGACATTCGAGTTTTTCAAAAGGAAGCTCGCCACGTGCACACCCAGCGTGCCGCTGACTTCCATGCGCAAGGCCTGATCGCGAACCGACATGACATCAAGGCTGATCGTATCCGCTTTTCCAGTCTGCAAATTCTTGATTTGCGCTTTGGCCTCCCATTGCCCTTCGTCTTTTCCAGAATTGTAAGCCACCGGAGCCGTCGCACAGCCGGAAAGAAACCCGATCACAACCATCAAAAACGTCAGTTTGATTTTCATAAACCTAATTTTGGGGTCGGATTTTAAGATCAGGCAACCAAAAAAGAAAAAGTGCGCTGTCTCCAACGCACTTTTCGAGATTCTTTTGATATCAAACAGGTCCTAGCGGTTGCGATCCTGATAAGAAGCCGGTTGGCGATCTGAAGCCCGCAGCTCTTGGCGGTCCAAGGCTGTGATCTTTTCGCGGATCTCGCGCACTTTTCTTGCGTCGGTTTCCGCATCGGCTGCCCGCTTGTACATCTGACGGGCTTTATCAACCAACTGGTGTTTGTTGTAAGCATCCCCCAGGTGTTCCGCGATGATTGACTCGTTTGGTTGGCTCTTCAAAGCCGCTTCCAGGACCTTGATCGATTCTTGGAACTTGCCCTTTTTATAAAGGATCCATCCCAATGTATCCAAGATGTAACCGTCATGCGGCTCGATTTCCAAGGCACGGCGAACAAGCTTTTCAGCTTCTTCAAGATTGTTGTTGGATTCCGCATAAGTGAAAGCCAGGTAATTCAGGCCCTGCACGTGATTTGGATCCATCTCGATGACTTTTTTCATCTGCTCGACGACTTTGCGTTTGTCGCCCATGCGATCTTGGATCGTGCCTAAGAAGAACTGCAGCTGAATATTATCCGGAAACTTCTGTCCACCGTCTGCCAGAACGGAAGCGGCCTTTTTATAGTCGCCCTTTTCATCCAACAAAGACGCGTAGATCGAATAGAACTGAGCCACGTCTTGACGTTTTGCAAGGCCCTCTTTCACTACATCGATGGCGGCATCCAACTTCTTTTCTTGCTTTAAAAGATAAGCGGCATGCACCACGGATTCGCCAAAGTACTGACTTTCAGCCGGAATGCGAGAGAAGTTTTCAATCGCCTCGGTTCGCTTTCCCATCTCTTCATAGATAGCGGCCAGGTAGAAACGGATCTTATCACTCTCTGGAACCTGGCGCAGAACCTCTTTCAATTTCACAACCGCCTGTTCGAATTTCTTTTGTTCGATCAGAACCAGGGCCATGCGCATACGGGCGCTCAGCACGTCTTCAGCCGAAGCTTCGACGATTTCCAATTGCTCGTAAGCCAGATCATATTGTTCGTGCTCGAGATACGCCTGTGCCAGGATCTCGGCCACGCGCGGATTGTTGCCTTGCTCGCGCTGAAAGTTTTTATAAAGTTCGATGGCCTTTTTCTCTTGGTCCTTCTTCATATAGAAGCCACCCAAAGCCAGAAGCGCATCGACATAATCCGATTTCAATGACAAAGACTTTTTGTAAGCATCTTCAGTCGCTTTTTCAAATGCGCGGCCATTCTGCTCGGAACGAATGCGACCAATGTAATACCAAGCTAAATATGGAGTCGTGTAGTCTTCATGCTTTGCCAGCTTTTCAAAATACTTCACGGCTTTGTCGTATTGTTTTTGCTCGGCATATAAAGCCCCGATATACATCGGACCTTCGGTGCTGGAAGGATCGATTTTCAGAACTTCTTCGTACTGAGCCAAAGCTTTGTCATAGACCTTCAATGTTGAATACAAACCGCCCAGCAAGATTCGGGCGTCCGTCGATTTCGGATCTTTACGAACCGCGAGCTCGGCATTTTCCAAAGCTTGCGTCAGCTGACCGACCTTGACGTACTCGGCCGCCAGTCGAAGGTGAACCAAAGACGATTTCGAGTCATAAACCAAAACCATTTTGAAAGCCTCGACGGCCTTCTGATGATTACCCTCAAGACTTTGCGCCTCGCCGACTTGGAAGTAATAATCCGCCTGAGTGCGCAGATAAACCGGATCCAATTCGTCTTCTTGCGAAGGCTTGCCTGCCGGAGGCGACATCGAGGCCGGAGCCCGGTTGCGGTCGTTGTAAGCAGAATCGTAATAGTATCCTGCATTCCCCGTCGCATCATGATCGACACGCGAACGTGACGACGACGAAGCACAAGCCATCATGGCAAGACACAAACCGAAAAGAGAAATTTTGGAAAGCATGAAGCCCCCTATTCCCTTAGCTTTTCGGCGCAGAATGAGACTGGCTTGAACATTTCCCGAGCCAAGAAACGCAATCCGGTCTTAAGTCTTCGCGATTGATATTGGGTATAAGCGGCTATTTGACCGAGAGCATGATGCCCAAATCATCACCAGAAAATTCGGGATTCGCTTTGTCTCGGTTTTGGTCGAGAGTTTGGTCCTTCGTCTCAGCTTGTCCGTTCGGTCCAAGCGACCAGACCAAGATTTTCGTCGGTTGATTGTTGGTTGGCTTCAAAAGTTTGTACTGAAATGGATGCCCCCAGGGATCTAAACCGATCTCGCCTTGCTCCTTAGTCAGTTGATTCAGACTGCCCTCGACAGAGGCAGGACCACGTCCCGCGCTCGCTGGAGAAGCAGATTTTCGGCCGTCCAAAAGCTGGTAGGCTAGACTCTCGGCCCTGTGCAGCGTCTTTTGTTGATACACCCCAGAGCGACCACTCCAGACCGGCAAGCAGACCATGGCTGTACAGCCAATCAGCATAAACAAAGATATAATGCCATGAGATCTAACGTATTGTTTTTTATGCTCTTTCATTCAACTTTCCAGCGTATGACCTAGGTCCAGTTCTAACCATTTCGGCCTAATGTCTGGAAAACTTTACGGGTTTTTTGAAGTGTTTAACCTGTAGGCTGACAGGGTGTGTCCTTTCTGCTGGAAATTGAGGAAGGGCCGCTTGACAAGCTGTGGCGGTGGGAATAGGTTCCGGCTCATCTAAAACCCGAGAGTTTTTGATAAATTAACTGGGGAGGCCACTTTGATGAATCAAACTGAAACTGTAGCAGGCGTAAAAGCTGTGAACAGCGGCAAAGTTAAAATCATTAAGCGTTATCAGAATCGTAAGCTCTACGACACTCAGCAGAGCTGCTATGTGACTCTGGACGATATCGCAAAGATGATCCGTACCAACGAAGAAGTGATGGTTATCGACAACAAGTCGAAAAACGACATCACTGCTGCTACTCTGACTCAAATCATTTTCGAAGCAGAAAAGAAAGCGTCACAATACGCTCCACTTTTCACACTGCGCGAAATCATCCAAAACGGCAACGGTAGCATTTCTAACTACCTGGCTAAATTGGGTGCATTCCCTCAGGACTACATGCTTAAGCAAGCTGCAGCTTTGGCTGCTCAAGCTGAGCGCGCTTCAAACGAAGACTTGAAACAAAACTTGGAAGCTCGTGTTGCTTCTGCTGCGGCTCGCGTCGCTGCTGATTCAACTGCGAAAGTTGCTGCTGAAAAAGCAACAATCCTTCCAGGTGCTCAGGACGAGTCAACTCCGACTCTTCCAACTTCAAGCAACTTCAACAACTAATTTGAATTTCAAATTTTGATGTTATGAAAAACCCGGGTCAAAAATCCGGGTTTTTTATTTTCGCACCCCAACCAAAGGTACGCCGTACCTTTCGCCCAACTGCGTCCAAAGGTACGGCGTACCTCCTCAAAGGACACGTGTGAATTCGGCTAGGACTTGGACGTCTTCGTCTGTTGCTCCCATTAGGATAATGGGTGGGTACTTTGGATTCTCTGAAAGCAAGTGGACAACCGATGGCTCATCATCTTCGGACTGTCGTGGTGGAGTGATTCGTTGATATTTTTTGATCACAAAGGATTCGCCCGTCACGACATCCTTTAGACCACGGGCTTGAATCAAAAAAACATGTCCCTGACGGCTGCCGCCCGTATATTTTTTGAAAAGTACCAGATCCCCATCGTTGATCTTTGGACTCATTGAATCGCCCTTCACATAAGAGGCGAAGTAGTCGGCAACATCCGCCTTGATTGGCGCTTCGACCCAACCAATCGGGATCAATTCTTCGATTTCAGTTCCTTCGGCAAATTTTCCGGCTGCTACCTTTAAAGGAAAGACAGGAACATGTTTCGCCGGAGGCTTGACCCCTTCCTCATAAGGAATGACTCGGGCATCCCTGTACAAAGACAATTCAGGTGATTCGCGTAAGAACTCGAAAAGATCAAAAAGGGACAAGTTCAGCGCTTCGGCATAGCGGACCAGAACCAAAATTTGCGAATCCGACAATCCGCGCTCTAAGCGATCAATTGTTCCGGCAGAAAGCTGATCAGATTCCTTCGTCAGACGATCGATCGAATAACCCTTCCGCATACGGAGTTGTCGGCAGTGGCGACCCAGCGCTTTCAGAAAAACATCATTTTTGTAACGCGACTTTTTTGCCTTGGGCATGAACTCAGCTTATCGCCATTTGAAATTGACAAATCCCTTATTAGGGATAAAAGTATATCCCCCATAAGGGATAAAATCAGCTCTCTTCTACCGAGATGTCGGAAATTTCACGGTGGGAGAGCGAGAAGTGGGAATTATGAGCTAGATGTCGGAAAGGGGCTTAAATATCGAATTACCTCAATATAAAAAACTATTTATGCCTATCAAACTTCAGCTGAAGGTCAGCACGGTCTTGAAAGATCTCCTGAAACAAAAAGGAGAAACCATCAGCTCGCTTTCTAAAGCGACTGGCGTTCCTAAATCTACCATTGGTGACTGGATGGCCAGCCGGGTTCCAAATCCAGTCCAGGCCGCACTTGTGGCCAACCATTTTGGCGTCAGCCTTCATTACTTCCTATTTGGGGTCGATGATCTCAAGGGCAAGTCCATTCATCCATCTTATGAGGAGATCTTGAATGGTCGCTTTGAAATCTCGATCCGCCGGGTGGAAGAAAAGAAAGATTCGGACTTAAGCGAGGGATCCACCAAATGAAATGCATCCTAGTCGTCGACGATTGCTTAGAAATGCGCGAAACCTTGGCGCACATTCTGGTCTACAACGTTCCGAACTGTCTAATTTTTCAGGCCAGCAGCGGAAATCAAGCGATGAGTCTGATTTCCCAAGATCATTTCGATTTGATCGTTTCAGACTATGAAATGCAGGATGGAAATGGCTATGACCTGTTAAAGTTCGTCAATGAGAGCCGGCCTGACATCGATTTTCTTTTGTACACTTCGCAGATTTTGCCAAAGCTCCCCAGCAACCTAAGCAAAAACTTTCTTGGAACCTGTGATAAGCCCGATTTCGAAGAGCTCCTCAAAACCATCCGCAAATCCCTCGAAAAATAAAAAGGCTCGGTCCCAGGTACGCCGTACCTTTCGTCAAGCTGCGTCCAAAGGTACGGCGTACCTGGGAAGGGCTCGGGATTAGTGGAGGGAGCGCCAGTTGATGAAGGTTTTTTGGCCGGCTTTGATATTGATCTCTCGTTCGGGGGAACTGTCGGCGCTGGGCGAGCCGCCCGAATCCAAACCTTGAATGCTGAATTTGTATTTTCCGGGCGGCAACGTGATGCGCGCGATTTGAATTGTCTGCGGAAGTGTTGACCAGTGACGAAGATCTGCGCGGTCCGCGACGTTCATGGCGATCCAAGCCAATCCACCCAGAAGTTCGTTCTTCTGACGAACTTGATCGGCAACCACAGCTTTGGCCGCAATTCCGCCAACCCGACGGGCCACCAGAGCGCCAAAATCCTTTTCGAGAGTGGTCACTGCGACATTTTCGATATTGTACACAAGCTGCGTATTTTCAGATTTACCGTCCACGGTGATTCGAGCACCCGTTGTTTGCGAGAAAACGTGATGCAGTTCCGGAAATCGATATTGCCGTCGCGCTTGCTTTTCCGGACCCCAGCCTTGTTGGAAAATCACGATCAGCTCGCCCTTATTTTTATCGTACCAAGCCGGATCTTCGACAATTTTTGGAAATTCGGATTTCCATTTTTTCTGAGCATCCGGTCGACGAGCCAATTTTGCCGAGCGAATCAAATCCTCTGGCAGCAAAGGATTGCTGCCATCCAGTTTGTAGCTGCCTTCATATTCGATGTAAGCATCATCATACTTTTTTTCCGCTTCCCACAATAAAGCCGCGAGATAACGAGCGAACGGAGAAAGCTCGTAAGGTTCACGACCATCCATCTTCATGCGGCTGATCTTATCGTTGATTCGACGAGCTTCGACCAAAGCGTCGTCATACTGGCCCATCATCAAATAGTTGATGGCGTTCATCGTGTTGATCAGAAATTTTTCGTAAGACTCGCCTTTATACTGAACCATCTCTTCGCCGCCCAACGTGGCGCTGACCACATTGGTCACGGAATGATAGTCATTGAGATCGACCAATTTATCGGCGCGCTGAAAAGCTTGGGCTGATTCTTTGTATTGACCGGCGATTTGCAAAGCCATCGCGTAATCCATCATATGAACCAGCTGGTCGCGATCATCTTTTTCTGCCAGCTTTTGAAACTGTTCGAGAGCTTCGGTGAATTGGCCACTTTTTAAAAGATTGCGCGGCCCCGTCACTTGCCCCTGATAAGTGGCACAGCCGGTGCCAAGAACAAGACAGAGCAGAATGGAAAACTTTTTTAAAATCGAAAGTTTCATTCTGCCCTTTCGTTAGGTTAGAACTGATTAAAGACCAATTGTCTTTTTCTTATAAGCTTTGCGCAGCTGTTTTTGGTCGGTCCAAGTGATCACGCCAGTTTTCAAGTTGGTCATGTTCAAAGTGATTTTGTAATAAACCGTCTTTTCTTTGCCGACTTCTTTTACGATAGAATCCAAACGTCCATTGACGATGTAATCCGCACCCGTCTGACCGCCCGGACCTTTTCTCGTCTCGTTGCTAACCATTCCAGAATTTTGATAATTGTATTCGTCCGCGATATCACCGCGAGCTTCTTTATCGATGAACGCGACCTTACCAGTTTTTGTCAGATCGACGCGGACCATGTCCATCACGCTTTGAGTGTCGATATGCTCCGAAGTTTTATTCTGCAGCTGAGTCACCATCACCATCGGAGGAGTTTTTGCTCCCGCAATCGCAGGGTGAGCAACCATGCTGGCCACCATCGATTCGACAGTTTTTTGCATATCTGTTTCAGACCATTGATCATCCAACAAATTTTCTTTTTCCGGATCGTCGTATTGACCTTTAACGAAAGCTTTCGGACCGCAAGCGGTCAATGCCAAAGCAACAGTAACGAACATCACCGAACATAGGGACTTGAATTTCATGAAACCTCCAAAGAGTGAGATCATTTTACCCTTCTGCTCTTTGAGAGCAAGAGATGATTCGGTGTCCGACCGGACACACCCGGACTCCGGATCTGTAGACGGAAATACACAGAGCTGCGCCTTCGCAGTTAATTGCTTCCCTTCTCGAAAATATGCGCATGAACTCTAGCCACAATGCTTACAAGATCTTCCAAAAATGCATCGATTATACGGTTGAAGAGTTTTGGGTCGCTGCCCTGAATTCCAATCTTGAAATTATCGATAAAAAACTTTTGTTCAAAGGCACAGTCGATCGCTGCCTGATCCATCCCCGCGACATGATTCGCTTTTTATGTTCGCAAAACGCCGCCGCCTTTGTCATGGCTCACAACCATCCCAGTGGGGATCCCCGTCCTTCAAAGCAAGATCTCGAGGTCACGAAGCGTTTTTATATGCTGTCACAGTTGGTGGAAATCCCCATGAAGGATCATCTGATTTTGACAAAAGAGCGCTACTTTAGTTTTGCGGATACCGGAATTTTGGCTCGTTTTGCCGAGCTGAAATCACTTCGCTTGCGGCCCTAGATCGCTGCTGCTGGGATTGCGGATCGGCCGAACGCTGACCACAACCATGTCATCGTTCAACCGAACATCATAGCCCGCACGGCGGGCATTTTCGATAAACTGCTTGGCGTAAGCTTCGCGGTAGGCTTTCTCGTACTCGCGCTGGCGGTCTTGATCGCGAAGCTGTGCCTGAATCACGTTGTCCGGTTTTTCCGTATTCAATTCTTTTTTGTAACGATTCAAATCTTCAAATGCCGTCGTCTCGTTGGAATCTGGCGAGTGATCGACGCCGTACTGTTTGGATTTGTCGATGCCCTTGGGCCAAATCGAATCTCCAACTTTCGGACTGTTCAGAGTATTTTGCACGGCCACCCGCTGCTCGGCCAGTTCTTGCGCTTGGTTGGTGATCCACAGATGCTTATTCACAAGTTCAGAGGTCGTGTCGACAGGATGAAGCGAGCTGGAAGAGATCTCACCTTTTGTCAGCGGATGTTTCTTTTTCGGCGTCGGCCAAAGAAGAAAGGCGAACACGAAGCCTAGCGCCCCGACCAAAAGCCAAAATAGCGAAGAAGATCTCTTCTTTTCCACATCTGACATATCGGAAATTCTATCTGAAATGATAAGAAAGCTCTGCAGATCCCAGATTTCGAGAGCGAAAATCTCAATTTGAGACGGGGCGAACCGGAATAACGACGATAAACTCGGTGCCAATTCCAATCTGTGATTTGACCTGGATTTCGCCGCCATGGCTTTCGATGATGCCGTAAGAGATGCTCAATCCCAAGCCGGTTCCCTGTCCGACTCCCTTGGTAGAGAAGAAAGGGTCGAATATTTTCTCCATCACCTGCGGGGTCATACCCTTTCCCGAATCCTGGAAGGAGATTTGAACCTGCTCTTTGCCATCAGGACGAGACTGCAATCGCGTTGTGATCCAGATATTTCCGGAACCTTCGATCGCTTGCACGGCATTCGAAAGAATGTTCATGAAGACCTGATTGATTTGGCTGGCGTAACAAGTGACCAACGGAAGTTTTCCATAGTCGCGGACGATTTGGATGCGATTCTTCGTTTCGCCGGCCAAAAGATTTAAAGTGTTGTCGATGCTTTCATGGATGTCGACCTCTTTGAGCTTCGATTCTTCGAGCCGAGAAAAGTTGCGCAGGCCCAATACGATATCCCGAGTCCTTCGCGCACCGTCTTCACAGGACGCGACCAGTTTTGGCAGATCTTCTTTGATGTAATCGATGTCGAGTTCTTTTTTCTTTTCGGTGATCGACTGGGGATTCGCTTCGGCCGCGTCCGCCAGCTGCAACAGCTTATCCGAGTACTCGCGAAGATGGCTCATGTTGCTGTAGATGAAGCCAATTGGATTGTTCAATTCGTGTGCGACACCCGCGACCAATTGGCCCAGGCTTACCATTTTTGAAGAGTGCACCAGACGGGACTGCGTTTCCTTCAGCTCGAGATTGGCGGATTCAAGCTCGGTGATTTTCTTTTTGAGATCCGACCGGGCCTGAATCACGTTGCGGCTCATTTGGTTGAAGCTTTCCGTCAGCAAACCGATTTCCGTGTCGCTTTTGATTGGAATTTCCACGGGCTTGTCCCCGCTTTGCACATTTTGAAGGGCCGCAACCAAATCATTCAGCGGTTTTAGGATCGTGTTCGACGCGAAAACGATGGTGATGGTCAAAAGTAAAATCACCGTACCCACGACAGTGAAGAACGCATAATTCACATTTTTCAAAACAGCTTTGGCTTCCACTTTCGAAGCGCCCAGCGCCAGGTAAACTTCGGATTGGCCCCAAACCATCGGGTACAAAAGAAATCCGTAAGGGTTCGAACGCACGTTCAATTCGAAGAAGGGTTTGCTGTCTGCCTTCATCAAGTCTTGAAACAGCTCTTTTTTATACAGATAAAAATCAGGATGGGTTCCGACGGCCACTTGCCCCGATGGTCGGATCAAAACCAGCTCGAGCTTCATTCGTTGCTTCAAACGATTCAAGAAGGTCTGATCGATGTCGATCAGCTGCTCAAGGTATCCGACGTGTCGGTTTCCAGCGCCCGTCACCTTCGAGAAAAGAATCAGGGACATCTTGCGATTGTTCGAAAATTCGATGAAGGCGTACTCTTTCACGCCTTGCAGTTTGGAAAGATTTTGGTCTGAAAGGAAAATCGGCGCGTTGGCTTGTGGGGTGAAATCCCGAATATCGCCGTTTTCATCTTTAAAAACCGAGGCCAGCATTTTTCCGTCACGGTTGAAGAAGGTCAGACTGGAGGCAAAATCAGATTTCAGCCAATTCATGCCCAGGCTTCGCACTTCGGCCGAATCCCCTGTGGAAAGATGGTAAATCAAGCCGTTGTCTTTAATGTAGCGATCGCGTTTTTGCTTCAGGCCGGCGCGGAAATCGTCCAGAATCGATCCGATTTCGCGCGCGTTTCCGCCTAAACGCTGAGACAGCTCATTATCGATTGCGACTTCATACTTTTGAATGGAATAAAGGGTCACGAAAACGATTGGGATCAAAGAAAAGAGCAAGAACCAGATGATCAGAATCGTCCGTAAAGATCGACGCGCTCTCTTCTTTTGTTGGGCCATCTCGCCTACTTTTTCTTCTCGTAAACGGTGATGATAATCCTGCGAATCCCTTCAGGCATCACGCGTTCGTGCGCTTCTTGTTGAATGCTCAAAGTTCCATACTCTTTGAAGAAGTCTTGCAATTCTTGATAACGGCTTTCAGGCATTGTGAAGTGGAAATAAGAACTGTCGGCTTTGTACCAACCCAGCTCCACCTGTCCGGCTTTGCGACCGCCCAGCTCTTGAAGCTTTTCGACCAGCTTCGGAGTCACGGCTTTGATATTGGTGACGCTGATGGTTCCGCGGTAAAGGACGCCAGCCTTTTTGTCTGAATTGGCCATCGCCACCGCTTTGTTTTTTTCAACCGCCGCGGTTTGCGCTGGCGCAGGCAATGTGGTCGTCGATGGAGCTTTGGCTTCAACCGGGGTCTTTGCGGCTTCAGGTTCTGGCGTTTTCACCGCGACTTGAACTGTCGTTGTGGTCACCAAAGTCGTCGTCGCCGTACTTGATGCGGCCGTCGTCGCGTCGTCCGGGAAGACTTCGCTTTCTTTCGAGGTCGCATCCGTCTCTGAAGCCACCTTCGCCGTTTGCGCTTTGTCGACTTCGGCCAAGATCACTTCTTGCGAACCGAACTTCAGATCCATCACTTTATGCCACGGAATCAAAATCGCGAAAGTCGTGATCCCCAATGCGACGATCGTCCCTTCGATCCCCATTTTCAGGGCCGGCGACCATTGATCGAAGCGAATTTTATCCAGTACCGATTGTGTATAGCTGGAAGAAACGGTGACTTTATCCAAAAGCTCGGCCACAATCTGGGTTTCGCGCAATCGAGCCGTGTAGTTCAAACCGTTCTGGATTTTTTGAATGTCCGCTTGGGCTTCGGGGCTGTTGCGGACGAATTCGTCAACGGCCTTGCGGCGCTCTTCGTCCAAAGAATCCATCATGAAGTCGAACAGCAAACCCTGACCGATGAAAGCGCTCATGATTCGCTGATCTTTTTTCGAATAGAACTGATCTTGATCTTCGCTCATTCGACCACGATTCCCAACTTTTTACCGGGTGGTGTTTTCACAAACACCGGATTGGTCAAAGCCCCCAACTTGCGCAGGGCCTTTCCTAAACGGTAGCGTAAAGTTCCCACGGAAATATTCAGTCCTATGGCGATGTCTTCATCCGGCAGCTGTAAAATCTGCGACCAAATCAAGGCAAGGAACTCGTCTTCTTGCGCGGTTTTCTGAAACTCTTTCCAGGGTCCCAAATCTAAATTTTCAGGTAATGTCCAACCGGCGGCGAAACTGAAATTTTGTCGTCCGCGAACGAGGCTTGCACCTTCTGTCTGCCAGACTTGTGCAGTCGCCGCCACCAAAGTGATGTTCGGCTTGATTTCGGGATTCTTTGCCATGCGGGCGCGATAGTTGGTGATCGCTTTCGAAGTGGCTTCGATCGCTCTTTGCTCGTCCAACAGAGCATAAAAGAAAAAGAGCGCAATGGATTTCGAATCCACTCCGATCATAAAGGTACTAATCCACTGTCAATTGTCGCAGCAGATCCAGCTCTTCCAAAACGCGGCCGGAACCAAGCACGACACAAGTCAAAGGATCTTCAGCAATTGAAACCGGAAGGCCCGTACGTTCACGAAGCAAAACATCCAAGTTCGCAAGCAATCCACCACCACCAGTCAGAACAATCCCGTTATCGACGATATCGGAAGCCAATTCTGGCGGAGTTTTTTCCAAAGCCGTACGAACAGCGTCGACAACTTCAGACAATGGATCCATCAAAGCATCATTCACCTGAGAGCTGGTGATTTCGATCGTTTTCGGAGCACCGGCCACCAAGTCACGGCCTTTGATTTCCATCGTTTTTTCTTCTTCGAATGGGTAAGCGTTTCCGATTTGGATTTTGATATTTTCAGCCGTGCGCTCACCGATCAGCAAGTTGAACTGGCGACGAACATAGTTGACGATCGCTTCGTCAAATTTATCGCCGGCCACTTTGATCGATTTGCAATACACGATACCACCCAAAGAAATCACCGCGACACCTGTCGTACCGCCGCCCATATCGACAACCATGTTGCCGCTTGGTTCGGTGATTGGCAGACCCGCACCGATCGCGGCCGCCATCGGCTCTTCGATCAGGTAAACTTCACGAGCACCGGCCGATTGCGCCGATTCTTTCACCGCACGTTTTTCAACCTGAGTGATGCCGTAAGGAACGCAGATGATGATGCGTGGACGGATGAAAGATTTTTTCGCGCCCATCGCTTTGGTGATGAAATACTTCAACATCGATTGCGTGACTTCGAAGTCGGCGATAACACCGTCTTTGATCGGACGGATCGCGACGATGCTTCCCGGCGTTCGGCCCAGCATGTCTTTCGCTTCTTTACCAACTGCCAGAACTCGGTTTTGAGATCCGCGATAATTTTTTTGAACCGCAACGACCGAAGGTTCATCAAGAACGATGCCTTGTCCGCGAACGTAAACAAGCGTGTTCGCTGTGCCGAGATCGATTGCAATGTCGTTGGAAAAATAGTCCGAAAATTTGTCAAAAATGGCCATTAAATCACTCGCTAGGAATGGATGTTGTCATGTCTAATTTAAACAGTCTAGACAGCACAAAAATGAGAGTCAATGCACTCAGTTAGACGATTTTCTGACGCCATGCGAGTTCATGCGTCATGTGGTTTGCCAAAAGCTTCTCTTCGGCGGCGATCTGATCCTTGTTCCAGCCCAATCGATGCGCAAACACAGCGCTGATTTTTGGGATCTGCGAGACACCATGATCTGGTTCGGCCAAGAAAAGCGGCGCACGTCGAGTGTAGAAATCCACAAGATGCAGACACATCGTGTTTTCGACTGCGTGCTGCGCCTCAAGTTCCCAGTAACTTCCAGGACCGAAAGTTTGCCAAATTCGACGCGCTTCCCCTCCGTGACGGTCGACGAAACGAGCCGCATCGGATCGAGATAAGTAGCCGATTTGACTGAATTGATCGACCAAAACGTGGTCTTCGTAGCGGGACTCGATGGTGACCAATGGATTGACCGGCTGCTCGGTTCGGCAGTGGTTGAATTTCACTTTGTCTTCGATCGGGAAGAAACGCAGACATTCTGTCACGATCTGCTCGGCCATCAGGCGATAGGTCGTGTATTTGCCACCCGCCACAAACGTGACGCCATGGTCCTCGGTGAAAATCACGTGCTCGCGGCTGGTCTTGCCTTCTGTCGACGCCCCATCATTCACCAAGGGTCGAACTCCGGCGTACGACGCGACTATGTCAGATGCCTTGATTTGAGCCCCAGGGAAATAGTTTTCGATCACTTTCAGCAGGTATTGAACATCATCCGGGGTCGCGACCACATCGTTGAGATCGCCGTTAAAATCGGTATCGGTTGTGCCAACAATCACCATTTCGTGTCGAGGAATTCCGAAAACGATACGCTTTTCCGCCCCCATCACCAACGCGCTGGAAAGTGGGAAGCGCTTTTTTTCGAAGGTCAGGTGAATGCCTTTCGTCGGACGCAAAATACTTTTCCAAGTTTTAAAAAGCGAAGTTCCCAATTCGTCGGTCCATGGGCCCACCGTGCTGACAAAGTGCCGGGCCTCGACCGTGAATTTAGTTTTGGTCAATTGATCTTCACAGATCACTTTCTTTAACTTTCCATCGGCTGACATTTCGGCGCCGACGGCTTTGACGTAATTCACGCATTCGGCACCGGCCTCATTGGCCGAACGCAAAGTTTCGAACACCAAGCGGTCGTCGTCCATGTAAGCATCCGAATAAACGTATGAACCTAAGAGCTTTTGCCCTTGCAGACTGGGCATGCGCGCCACCGTCTGGGCCGGATTCAAGCGTTCGTGCATTTCTGGTGCCTGAAACAACGATAGCGCATCGTAAGCCCACATGCCTAAGCCCATTTTAAACATGCCGACACGGCCTTGCTCGTAGAGTGGAATCATAAAACGCAATGGATGCACCAAATGAGGAGCGATCTGAAATAGCTTTTGCCTTTCGCTCAGAGCTTCGAAAACCAATTTGAATTCCATATTTTCAAGATAGCGAATCCCGCCATGAATCAGCTTGCTGGAACGAGAGCTGGTCCCTGACGCGAAATCAGATGCTTCGATCAATCCGACCTTCATTCCGCGCAAAGCCGCATCGCGGGCGACGCCGGCACCGGTGATGCCACCGCCGATAATGAAAATGTCGTACTTGGTTTTGGCTAAAGATTGCAGATTGCGTTTTCGATCTTCGAAGGAAAATGACTTCATCTTGTGGCCTTTGTCGTCGGTACCAATAAAACTGCGGGGTCCCAGTTTTCGGCTTTGAATGTCTTCACGGCCTCTAAGATCGTGGGAGATTCGGGCAGAAGAACTTTTTGAAAATGTTTTTCACGCGACAGTTTATAGGCCAGCTCGCAAAGCTCATTGCAGGCTTGTAAGCTTGCACATTGCATATGCTCGACCCATAGGGATTGGGTGTGCCCGTCGAAAAATAGAAAAGGCTGCGCTAGGAAATATCCGACAAGCAAACCTTCATTTGAAAATTTGCTGGGCTGATTGCGATCACGCGCCAGGAAGCTCCATCCCATGGGCAGGTAATGATTCAAAGATTCGTTGCGCCAACGGGCGTTCCACGAATAAAGCTCGCGCTCCATTTCGTCGGTCATTGTCTCTTTCAATTTGGTCTTTTCGAAGTCGACGATTTCGTCAAGATCCGATGTTTGAATCACTCGCAAATAAAGAGACATCTCGTTGCTCCCTGCAGGAAATAATCTTAGACTTGGAAGCTATGAAGTACAAAAGCTTTTCTCCCCAGTTTTGGGAGCAACTGTCAAAGGCGCTCGACCAAGAACTGAAAACAAATTCGAATCCTGTCGCCGCTTTCGACGCGGACGGAACTTTGTGGGACATAGATCTGGGAGAAAGCTTTTTCAAATGGCAGATTAAGAATTCGCAGCTTCCCAATATGCCCGCCGATCCTTGGAAATATTATCGCGATTGGAAGAATTCGGGTGATCCAAGGCCGGCCTACCTGTGGCTGGCGCAGATCAACCAGGACCAAAAGCTAGAGCAAGTGCATGCATGGGCCGAAGCGGCGGCGAAATCTTTGGAACCGCTTCCGATTTTTCCGGATCAACAAAAGCTGATCCACTGGCTTTTAAAAAACAAAGTACAAGTCTACATTATCACCGCTTCGATCAAATGGGCGGTTGAACCAGGCGCGCAGCGCTTGGGTTTGCGTTTCCAAGATGTCTTGGGCGTGGTAACCAAGGTTGAAGACGGTGTTGTCACCGATCATCAAGATGGAATGATCACTTATCGCGAAGGCAAGCCTGCGGCTTTGCTCGAGAAGACGAAGGGCCGCAAACCTTTCTTTGCATGCGGAAATACCATGGGGGATTTTGCTTTGCTCGAGTCCGCGACACGTCTGCAGCTGGCGGTCGGGGCCGCACCCGAAGGGCACGAGCTTTTTGCAACCGAAGAAAAGCTTCGGGAAGAAGCGAAATCACGGAATTGGTTTGTGCATCGGTTTTAGGAGTTCTCGAGCACAGCGGTGCCGCACTGTAAACGTGAGTGCATCCGTCCATGCGCAATCAAATGCGGCTGGATTGATGATGCTTTAGATTTTTAAAATTATTTTTTTATTTAGGCGATTCTCTAGACGTGCTAAGAAGTGGAAGGCGGCTTCTGCTTCATCTTGAAATGTAACTTCGCCGTCTCGGCCCTTATCGGTCTTCAATTCGTAGATTTTGAATTCGGCTTTTTCCTGGGTCAGGACCAATTGGCCTGGTTCGCCTTGTTCAAAAAGAGCGTACTGATTTTTTTCAATATCATTTTCATTCAATACCATCTGAAGATCTTTGCGGTTGAAGTTGGATTTGAAATGGATTGTTGTGCTGACCGATTGGTTTCTAAGGTCTATTGCGACCGAGATCGCTCCCCAGTTGAGCTGGTAAGAGACCCCTCCGATCCATTCGTTGGATCTTTTGATTCCTAGCTCTTGTTCGATCTTTTTTGCCAGTTGTTCTTTTTCTTTTTGTAGATCAGCTTCGGTGGCATCCCATTCTTTTTGGGTTGCGGGGCCTTTTGGCCATACCAGCGAGGCTTGATAAAGCTGGTCGTAGCGGAACGAAAAGCCCAGATGAAAGCTTTCATTTGCGAACTGGATTGTGGATATCCCTGTGAATTCGTAGGGACCGGTGGATTTTTGGAATTCCAGTTTTGAAATCGCAGCCAAGCGTTTTGCCAGAGAAATTTTGTCAAGACCCGGCTGGATCTCGACATTGTTCAGTAGAATTCTGCCTTTTTCGGTGTCGACTTTAAGAAGAATCACTTTACGACTTGTAGAAGCCGACAATTTTTTCCAGATCGGCGATTTCCTTCGGCGCTTTTTCCGTCAAATTCTCAAAGCCGTTGCTGGTCACTCGAATGTTATCCTCGATGCGCACGCCGATACCGCGGTACTCGTCAGCGACCGTCATGTCATTGGCTGGAATGTAGATTCCGGGCTCGATGGTGAAGATCATATTTTCTTCAATTTGGCGGGGCTCGTGACCACGTTTCGAGAAATACATTCCGGCGTCGTGCACGTCCATTCCTAAGAAGTGACCAATTCCGTGCGGATAATATTTCTTTTGTTCGGCGGCTTTGATGATGTCGTCTTTACGACCGGTCAGAAGACCCAGCTCCAACATCAGCTCGGTCAGCATATCGGTTGCTGTGTCTTGCAATGTTTGGAACGGCAAACCTGGTTTCACCATGCCGATCAGATCTTTTTGAATCTTCAAAACACCCGCATATACTTCAGCTTGTTCTTCGTTGAAGCGTCCGTTGATGGGATAAGTGCGCGTGATGTCCGAAGTGAAGTAATTGTACTCGCCGGCGGCATCGATCAGCATCAGCTCTCCCGACTTTAAAGGCTGGTCGTTAAAGACATAATGCAGAGTCGTGGCATTGGCCCCGGCCGCAAAGATACCGCCGTATCCCTCGCGGGCCGCCCCGCGTTTCATGATTTGATAGGTGAAATAACCATGCAGTTCACGCTCGGTCATCCCGGCCTGGGTGTATTTCATGGTTTCGATGTGCGCTTCAGATGAAAGTTCGCAAGCTTTACGCAAGTTCGCCAGATCCGCTTCGCCTTTTTTCAGACGGAACTCGCCCAGGAATTCGTCGGCGTCATAGATTGGCAGCAAACCGAAGCCCGTGCGGCCTTGGCTTGTTTTCAAACTCATCAAAGCATTGTCGATCTTCAAATCGGATTCGGTGTTTTTGTGGCGACGATAATAAACCTTGTCGACACCTTTCAGAAGCTGTGGCGCCAGATGATCAAACTCTTCAATCGGATAGGCTTTATCGATGCGGAATTCGGATTCAACCGCTTCGGGTCCGAAGCGGAAGCCGTCCCAGGTTTCGCGCTCGACGTTTTTCTTGCGCACGAACAAAATGCTTTCCGGTTTCATGCCCGGGCGGAACAAGAAGATCGAGCTCGGCTCTTCAAAGCCCGTCATGTAATACAAGTTTGAATCTTGGCGGAACGAATGGTGAACGCTGCCATTGCGGATCGTTTCGGCCGGTGACGACAGGATCAAAGCCGATCCTTGCATTTCAGTGGCAACGCGGGCACGGCGTTCAGCAAAAATTTTAACATTCTCTCGTGGTTTTCTCATACAGACCTCTTTGTCACTGACCCATGTGCTTCAACGGGCTCACAGATTCAAATCGCGAGCGATCTTCGCCGAAGCCTCTTGAGCAGATTGTTGGCCTTTCTGTATCATTTCCCGGCGTTTATTGAAATCCAATAAATCATAGTCGCGCAAAGGCACCTTGATCACCATGTCGATGCCCTTTTCTTTGCGATTCAGGCTTTCGGCCGCCAGACTCCAGAGCACTTGCGTCTCTGTTTCGGCATTTTCCAGCTTCAAAGGACCCGAAAGCAGGTCGACGTACACAACATAGGTCGCCCCCTTCGCCCGAACCGTATCCACCAAAGCTTTCAAACTGAAAACACCGGCCACATTTTGCTGGTAAGGCTTAAACAGCGGGGGAAACGACAGGCAGAACGGCAACATATCGGTAAAGGTTCCGCGGCTCATGATGTAAACCTGCTGTTTGTCCATCTGCAAAGCCGGACATGCGAATGGAACTTTCGAATTTTCGGCTTTACTCGAGCTCAATGCGATATTCATAAATTCATTCAAAGCTTTCACATCACCCGGTTTGACGTGACTTGAAAGCAGACCCTTTTGCACCAGATCGCTTTCTTTCAGCTTCATCATCTGCCACTCGACGTCATAAGGCTGACCTTTGTTGGCATAAATCGCCGCCACCAAGGCACCCATTTCAATTCCCGCCACGGCCGAGATCGGCATTTTTTGTTTCGCAAACTCTTGCACGACCCCAACGTGGGCATAAGAGCGCAAAGCCCCCGGGCCCAAAATCAACGCGATCTTTGGCATCACGCCCACTGGCAAAGGAGCCGCGGTTTCCTCTTTCGGCTGAGAAGTCTCGGCCGGAGAAGTCGGGGTCGGTTGTGACGGAGCAGGTTCCATATTCTTGATCGGACCTGTCGGCGGAATTTGTCTAGAAGGAGCTTCGGGTCTTGATGGCTGTTTTGTCTGACAGGCCAGAAAAACGAATGTCAAAAGTGGAAGTAACCAAAATCTTGCCGTGGTCATAATCTGCCCCCGATTTCCGGTCTCAGATGATCTCGAACAGTGGCGATGAGCTCAAGGCTTTTTTTGCAGAAGCGCAAAGAACTCGCGATTGCCATCTTTGCCCTCGATGGGCGAGTCAAAATAGTCCGTCGTGGTCAGCCCCAGTTCTTGAGCTGTTTGGCGGATTTTACTTTCGATCTGTTGATACAGAGCGGGATCTTTGACGATTCCACCTTTCCCCAATCCTTCGGGCCCGACTTCGAACTGCGGTTTCACCAAAGCCAGAATCGATCCGCCAGATTTCAGAACTGCAGCAAGGGCCGGCAACACCAGCGTCAGCGAAATAAATGAAACATCGATCACAATCAAAGGCCATCCGCCTTCTGGTTTGGTTTGCAAAACCCGTGGATTCAAATGCAGCTCGCGCGCGTTGATGCCTTCGATATTCGTCAGTTTCGGATTCGACTTCAAAGAAGGGTGCAGTTGCTCGTGTCCAACATCCACACCGGTCACATGCTTAGCGCCGCATTTCAAAAGACAATCTGTGAACCCACCTGTGGAAATCCCGACATCCAAAACGTCAAGCCCGCTCACTTGGATTCGGGCATGATGAAGAGCCCCCTCGAGCTTCAGCCCCCCACGCGAGACAAAGCGGTTCAGTTCGGACTCTAAGACTTCGATTTGGTTTTGCTCGTCGACATTTTGACTTGGCGAGCTTGCGATTTTGCCATCAACGCGAACCGAACCGGATTTGATCAGATCCTGAGCTTTGGTGCGAGATGAGGCTTGGCCCATTTCCACCAAGCGAAGATCGAGACGCTTTTTCATTTGCTGCGGGATTGGTTGTACAGAACCAGCTCGGTCAAAGAGCCTTCGGTGATGCCCAGATCTTTTAAGCTTTGCAGACAGCGCTGGGTGAGATCGGTCAGATACCTTTCAGTCTGTTCGTGTCCCAAAACGGCCGGGAAGCTTCCGGGTTCTTCTTTTTCTTTTGCGTCCAGAAGGTCGTCTTGGATCTGGAAAGCAAGCCCCAGATTCTCGCCGAACTGGCGGCAGAGCTCCACCTTTTCGACTGGCAATCCGCAAACGAAAGCCGCACCTTCAGCACTGACCCGAATTAAGGCCCCGGTTTTCATCAGATGCATTTGTTCCAGATCTTGAAAATTTGGTTTTTGCTTTTGAAATTCGAGATCGATGGCCTGACCGCCGACCATTCCAAACAAACCGGCTGCTTGCGATAGCAGTGCCACCAGTTTCAGACCCACATTCGGATCGTCTTTGTAGCTATTTGCAATTTGCGAGAACGCTTCCGTCAAAAGCGCATCACCCGCCAGAAGGGCCGTGGTCTCGCCAAATTTCTTGTGATTGGTGGGCTCCCCACGACGGAAATCATCGTTGTCCATGCAAGGAAGGTCGTCGTGGATCAAAGAGTACGTATGAATCATTTCAACCGCCAAAGCCCAAGGCAGCACCCGCTGTGGGTGAACCGCGAAGCTTTCAGCGATCAGCAAAGACAGCACGGGACGAAACCGCTTCCCCCCGCGCGAGTACGAATACGCTATGGAATCTTTCAATTTGGCAAGACCCGGCGATGCGGGAAGATCCCAGCTTGCCAGCAATCGATCGATCGCCTGGTCCACCCATTCCTTGCGGTCTTCGTTACTCGTCCTCAACGGCGAAATCCTGCAGTGTCGCGTTTCCGGTTGCGTCCATCGCCACCAGTTTTTTGACTTTCGCTTCGGCTTCATTCAGGCGCGTGTGACATTCGCGAGACAGCTTGATGCCCTCTTCGAACAGCTTCAAAGAGTCTTCCAGGCTCGAGTCGCCTTTTTCCATTTTCTGAACGATCTCTTCCAAGCGTCCCAGTTTCTTTTCGAAATCCATCGGAGCCCCTTTTGTTTCCATTATTTAATCTCCTTCACGGTGGCGATCAGCTCGCCCTTCATCAGGCGTACTGAAATTTCGTCGCCCTTTTTTATTTGCGCGCTGGTCTTTACCAAATCAGATCCTTTGGTCACAACCGAGTATCCGCGCTCGACCACCTTCAGTGGGCTGAGACTTTCTAGCAATGACATAAATCGGTGCATGTCTTGCTTTTTCAAATCCACCAAACAGGTCACATGATTCTTCATTCGCAAATGAAGCATATTGATTTCAGATCGCTTTTCGCCAATCAATTGCGCTGGCGGCGTCAGGCTGTCGGTTGCAGCCTTCAGTTCGAGTCGGCGTCGCGACAGATATGTCTTCTGCGCCTGTTGCAATCGCGAGTGAAGTTCGTCATTTCGCAAAATCAAATCTTGCAAACGACGCTTCGGATCCACCAAACGCGCGGTCAGAGTCTGAAGCTTCTGGCTTTCCAGACGCAAGAATCGGGTCAGCGCCAAAATAAGATTCTTCTGCAGACCTTCCACGCGATGAGCAACATCGGACGTGTTTTTCACGACAAGCTCGGCTGCCGCTGACGGAGTCGGCGCACGCAAGTCCGCGACAAAATCCGCAATCGTGAAATCGATTTCGTGGCCCACAGCGGAAATCACCGGAACCGGGCAGGCTGCGATCGCCCGCGCCAGCTTTTCATCGTTGAATGCCCACAGATCTTCGATCGATCCACCACCGCGACCAATGATGATCACGTCAACGTTTGGAAGCTTCGCCGCCTTCTGCAAAGCTTCGACGATTTGTGGGGCTGCACCTTCGCCTTGCACCAGGGTCGGAACCAGAGTGACCGGCACGCCGCGATTTCTTCGGCTTAAAACATTGAGCATATCGCGAATCGCCGCACCCGTTGGCGAGGTGACGATCGCAATATGTCTTGGGATCGCAGGCAACGGACGTTTGCGAGAGGCTTCGAACAGACCCTCGCTTTTCAGTTTGGCTTTCAATTGTTCGTAGGCTTTTTGCAAAGCCCCAGCCCCGACAGGCTCCATCATCTCGGCAACGATTTGGTAAGAGCCGCGCGGTTCGTACACGGAGACGCGTCCACGCACGATGACCTCAAGACCGTCAGTCGGTTTGAACTTTAGGCGCGAGTTGTGACCGCGGAACATGACCGCACTGACCTGAGATTTGGCATCTTTCAAAGAAAAATAAAAATGTCCCGAAGTGTGGGCCTTAAAGTTGGAGATCTCTCCCTGAACCCAAACCAATCCCAGCTCGCCTTCGATCAGTTGCCGGATCTGGCGATTGAGCTGCTCCACCGATAAAACGGTGGTTTCCGAACTGTCTGATGTTCGATCCGAAATAGGATTTGAAGATTGCAATGCCGAGCCTTCGTTCATTCACAGGCAAGGTAGAGAAGGCCGTGTCGCGAGTCAAGAAAACAGGAGATTTTGCAGCGACCAAAGACCGCCGACAAACAAAGAAGTGTAGGCCAAGCCGCGGTGGCTGCGCAGAGTCGCCGCCATCTCTGGCATTCGCTGTCTGGCAAGCTTGTCAAGACCCTTGTTTTCGATCACAAAAATCATGAGAATTCCATAGAAAAACACGAGAAATGGGAAAATAAAATCGAGTGTTTGCAAGCTCATCGAATTCATACCGTCTTTTTCTCGGCCATTCGGGCAAAAAAGTTGACTGGACCTTTTCACTTTCTGGCAGTTGATGTAGGATCTAATTCGGGTCTCAGGAAGTTGTAAGAAAAATAACCCGACAAGCATATTTTTGGGGGCTGTCCCTGACAATGGTGTGCAAGCTCAACTCGTATTGAGAAGCCTAAAGTTGTTACCATGGCCACCCACCTTGCATAACGGGGTTATTGTTTCACACCTTTCCTGGGACTTTTTTTTTCATACTTCGTTGCCGCGTCGTCGACGTACTGGCGTATGCCTCGCCGGCCGCGCCTTCCTCCTTGCGTCTCGTCCAATCCTTGTTTACTTCGAAGTTAGTCATATAAAGATGTCCATGGAAAATGGATCAATTTGATATTTCTGTCTCAGGTTGGGAATGTTTTTGAAAACGTCAGGTTTCTAACAATTCAGCCGCTCTCTGAAAATACCGAAAAGATAAGGTATGTTTCAGAGATACAAAGGCCTTACTCTTCTTGTCTATTTCATGCTCGTAGGCTGTATGAAAGCGGCGACCATCAACGAGGATACTTCTGGTATGCTCTTTGGTTCGATTGGTGCCGAGAAAACTTACTGCTCAAGCGTCAGCAATCCAACCACGGCAACAACCATCACAGCGACAGCTCAGTACCGCTATCGCCAAGTCAGTCTTGCCGGCTTGGGATCCGCATTGACCGCCAATATCCGCTACGCCGAAGTCGCGGTTCTGGATTCCAGCGGAGCCACCATCCAGTGCGGTGAAACCAGCAGTACCGGCGCGATCAGCATCAACATTCCGCGCACGGCCGGAACCTACACTTTGAAAGTCTACTCGCGCGCGGACAACACTCACCTGAAGGCCAGCGTCCTGAACAATCCGACTTCGATGAGTCCGTATTCGATCTCGGCTTCTTTCACACTGGCCGGAAATGAAACTTCGAAAGCCGTCACCCTTTCGGCCGCGACTTACACGGGCACTTTAGAAGGTGGCGCTTTCAATATTTTGGATCAAATTTTTCAGGCCAACGAATACATCCGCAACAATTCGGCCTGCGCGTTCTGCACGACGTTCACGGTAGCATCTAAAGTTCGCGTATTCTGGACACCGGGTCTGAGTCCTGGCGCATACTACTCGCAACCGACCGCTTCGATTTCTTTCTTTATCTCCAGCGATGAGCCGGCTTACGGAATGGCCTCCGGCATTTACATCATGGGCGGGGTCAACAACAGCACTTGCGTGGACACGGATCACTATGACAACTCGGTGATCATCCACGAATACGGCCATTTCCTAGAAAGCGCTTTCGCTTACACCAACTCGCCAGGCGGATCGCACAACGGGAACTCGGTGATCGATCCCCGCTTGGCTTGGTCGGAAGGCTGGTCGAACTTCCTGCAGGGCGCGGTTCGCGGCGAAGCTCGTTACTTGGATACGACCGGTAACAGCGATTGCTCGGGTGGCACCGGGATCTCGGTCAGTTTGAATCTTGAAAACATCGTTTCCGGGCAAGATGCTGTCAGCGGCGCAACCTATCTGGGCGAAGGCATCTTCCGTGAAGTTTCCGTGTCCCGCGTTCTTTGGGATACGATGGAAAGCAACGCCAGCGGCGACAACCAGGGCGCCAACGTCGGCTTCGCTTATATCTGGAAGGTCTTCTCGGATGCTTCGATCGGTTTCCGCTCTTCGAATATCCATTTCCGTAACATCGGTCACTTCAATGAAATCATGCGTGGTTTGATCAACACGAATGCGAATTCAAGTCTGGCCGCCTATGACTCGCTTGTCTTAAATGAACGCCAGCTTTCCAACCGTAGCGAGTACGCGTATCCGTTGACTCCGCAAAACGGTGCGACCTGCAGCTTCAATCTGCAGGGTGTGGCGGGCGTGAACAATTTGGCGAAAACCAATGACTTTATGATGTATTACTATGACGGCACCGCGGCCCATGCTTCGATCACCTTGCACTATGCGGGTTCCGGTGGCGGAACGCCGACCGACCTGGATCTGCACGCCTGGAAAGAAAATTACGTGCAAAACGATTCGGCAAGCTTGGTCGATTCCAGCGCGCGTTTCTATCCGGAAGCCGGCGGGGTCGGCGTCGAGGTCGTCTCGTTCTCGGGTTACCCGGCCGGATACTATATGCTTCAAATTCAAGCCGATCCAGACAGCGTGAATCAATCAGCAGATTACTACTTGGATACCAACTCGGGAACGGAGCGCTTATGTCCTTAAAGAAAATTTCCATCCTGGCCGTACTTGGCCTGAGCCTTGGTGGGGTGACCGCTTGGATCCAAGAATCTGGCGGCCGCAAACCGGCTTCGGTTGCTCACTTGCCGGCTCCGAAACTGAAGCTGCAGCCTTGGTCCGAATCGACCCAAGGTAAAATGAATCAAGCCATCAATATCGAAATCACCACCGTGGGCGGCGTTCCCGATCGCGATGATCAAGAGCTGCGTCTGAAGGCCACCGTGACCTTAAACCAAGCCATGACGGGCGATGTGGAATATCAGTGGAGTCTGCCTGCCGATGCCTCGTTGGTCAGTGGCGAGCTTTCTGATGTCTGGCCTGGGTTGCAAGCCGGTCAAAGCGCAACGACTGAAATCTCAGTATTGAATGTCTCAAAAGAGAGCATCGCAAAAACGATCACCTTACATGTCGCGGCCCAAGGTGGCAGCGTTAAGTACGCAAGTTCAGGCAGTTTTGCGACAAACTCGGGCGAACAGATGGCGGCGGCCGAACAAGAAGGTCAGATGAAAATTCAAGGTTCCGAAGAACTGGTCTTGAAGAAATCCAAGGCTGCTGCAAAAATGGAAAAGGTCCACCAGTAAAACTGACGGACATGGGGAGTGATCGAAACTAAAATGAAAAAACCAATGGTGATCTCAATTGCTTTGTTTTTATTTTTGTTTGGACTGGCCTTCGCAAAGACTTCAAAAGTTGAAGCTCGCAAGGTGATGCGCATTCCCGCCACCGCCTCGGCAAATCCCCGAGCCGAATAACTTACGCCAGAATAACTTCGATTTGCGGATTGTATTCGTTGCGAAGCACGCCTTCGATTCCCATCAAAGTCCCGGTTGAAGCACTGGCGCAAGTCCCGCAAGCACCTTCATAGCGCACGTACAGTTTTCCGTCTTCGTAGCTCAAGACTTCAAGGTCACCGCCATCGCGCTGTAAATCCGGGCGGACCCAACGATCCAGGATCTCTTCGATCTCTTGCACATCTGGTGGCAGACGCTTTCGCAGCTCTTTCAAAGATTCCGCCACACCGAAGCTGGGATTGTGCACGGGCAAACGCGTCTGAATCACCGCGCAAACTTCCTTCTGCACCTGTTCCGGATCGGCATCAAAGCGATGGGTCACCGTCACCACGTTCTGGAAAAAGTGAACCTGTTTGACGCCTTCCAACGCCAAAAGATCCAAAGCCATGCGGTTTCCTGCCGCTTCGTCAGGTGTCGAGTAGGTCGCTTTGCCTTCGAGCAAAACAGGACGATCCAGAACAAATTTCCAAGCCGCTGGATTGGGTGTCGGTTGAACACGAATCAGTACATCTTGCGAGCTCATGAGAGCATCTCCTTTGCTTTGATCAAAGCTTTCACCAAAGCATCTACATCCGCTTGATTGTTAAACACAGAAAACGAGGCGCGCAAAGTGCCCGTCACATGGAAACGATTGCACAAAGGCATCGTGCAATGGTGACCAGCGCGAACCGCAACGCCTTCTTGATCCAAGATCTGCGACACATCGGAATGGTGCAGACCCTGAATCGAGAATGAAAGAATCGGAGCTTTGTCTTTTGCTTCGCCAATGATTTTCAGTCCCGGAATTTTTTTAAGTTCCTGGGTGGCGTAGGTCAAAAGCGCATGCTCGATCTCTTGAATTTTTTCGAAACCAACTTTGTTCACGTAATCGATCGCGGTTCCCAGCGCGATTGCGCCTTCGATATTCGGGGTGCCGGCTTCGAACTTAAATGGCAGATCGTTGTAGGTCGTTTTCTCGAAAGAAACTTTGGCGATCATGCTGCCGCCACCTTGGTAGGGTGGCATCTTCAGCAAATGCTCTTTCTTTCCGTACAAAACGCCGATCCCATAAGGGCCAAAAAGTTTATGACCCGAAAACGAGTAAAAATCCGCATCCAGCTTCTGCACATCCACCGGGCGGGTTGACACCGCTTGCGCGCCGTCGACCGAAATCAAAGCACCCTTTGCATGTGCCAGCTTCGCCGCTCGCTCGATGTCCACATAAGTTCCCAAGGTGTTCGAGCAATGGGTCAGTGCCACCAGTTTGGTCTTGTGTGAAAGAAGCTTTTCGAAAGCGGTCCAGTCCAATTCACCGGAATCGGTGACCGGAATGCTTTTGACCTGTGCGCCTTTTTCTTCGGCGACCATCTGCCAAGGCACAATGTTCGCGTGGTGTTCCATCTCGGAAACCAGAATTTCATCGCCCGCTTTCAGGTTCTGACGAGCCCAGGTCTGCGCGATCAGATTCAAAGACGCGGTCGTCCCCGCGGTCCAAATCACCTCTTCGATGCTGGAAGCATTTAAGAAGGCGCGGACTTTTTCGCGGGATTCCTCGAACGCTTGCGTTGCCTTGTCGGAAAGGTAATGAGCCCCACGATGCACGTTTGAAGTTTCGTAAGTATAAAAATGAGAAATGCGCTCGATCACGGGCCATGGTTTCAGCGCGGAAGCCGCGCTATCCAGATAAACCAAGTTTTTCCCGCGGACCTTTTGGGTCAACGCCGGAAAATCAGCTCTCAGTTTATTGGCTTCAATCAGGCTCATGCTTTTGCGCCTTTCATTTGACGGTAGCTTGCGGCCAAATGTTCAGACAGCCAGTGACGGATCTCTTCGTTGGAAACGCGATCGATCAATTCATTGACGAAACCAAGGCTCAACATTTCCACCGCTTTATCGCGCGGGATGGCCCGGCTCATAAAATAGAAAAGCTCGTCCGGATTTAATTGTCCGACGGTGCTTCCGTGCGTGGCTTTGACATCATCCGCGAAGATGCCAAGCTCGGGTTTGCTATCGGCTTCAGCTTGCGACGTCAGAAGCAGGTTCTGATTCAACTGTTCGCTGGACGCTTTCTGGGCTTGCTCGCGGATTTGCACCCGACCGACAAAGATGGCTTTTGATTTGCCATCCAAAATTGATTTGTAAAGCTGGGTCGTCGTGCAATGGCCGACCACATGGTCGATCAAAGTCGAATTGTCATGATGCTGCTCGCCTGATCCTAGGGTTAGACCTTTGATCTGAGCCGAAGCTTCAGTTCCCAAACAGTAAACTTCTAGATTGTGACGGCTCAAAGCCGCTCCCACCGAATAGCTCAGCGTTTCCGCATTTGCATGCTGCCTTAAGAAAAGACGTGTGCGACCGACGTGGGTCGCGCTTGATCCTTCCGCTTGAACACGAACGTATTCAAGCTTCGCAGAGTCTTCGACCACGATTTCCGTTACGGCGCTGGTCAAAGATTTCTGGTCACCAGCTTGATAGGTCTCGATCAATGAAAGCTTGGCGCGCGCGCCGACTTTCACCAAAGTTTTGGGATAAGAAGCGGTTTTCTGATCGTTCACATACAAAACCTGCAAAGGTTTTGAAAGAACAGTTTCAGCCGGAATTTCGATCACGATCCCGCTTTGGGCAAATGCCGAATTCAGGGCTTCCATCGAATCTTGGCGCAAAGTCTGAACATCTTTGCGGGCCGCACGGATCGATTTCAAAGTCGAAGTTTTCTCGACCTGATCCAACGTGACCACTTTCACTTTTTTCAAAGCGGAAAGATCGGACAGGGATTCAACCAACTGACCGTTGAAGAAGACAATCTTATAGAAGCTCGCATTCAGCTCTTTTTTCAAAGCGGCAGGCGCCGACGCTTTGCTAGCAGAAGTCGGTAACAGCATCTCGGACGGCAGGCTTTTCAGGCTGGTGTAATGCCAGGCTTCATCAGACTTGGTTGGCAGACCTTTGCTTTCGAAATAGCGAAAGCCATTCATACGAATGGTGTCCCAAGGCGCCTTCGCTTTAACTGTCTGATTGAATTTTTGAAAGGCGTTTTGCAGACTCATTTTACATCAACCAATCGTAGCCTTGTTTTTCCAACTTCAATGCCAGGCTTGCATCACCGGTTTCGATGATCTTGCCGCCGGCCAGAACGTGCACGAAATCCGGTTTGATATAATCCAACAACCGCTGATAGTGAGTGATCAACACGATCGCATTGTCTTTGCGGCGAAGTTTGTTTACACCTTCAGCCACAATTCGAAGTGCATCGATATCCAAGCCCGAATCCGTTTCGTCTAGCAAAGACAAACGTGGGGACAGAACCGCCATTTGCAAGATCTCGTTGCGTTTCTTTTCACCACCCGAAAAACCGACGTTCACCGAACGATCCAAGAAATCTTCGCGCATCTGTACCAGGTTCATTTTGGTTTTTAAGAATGAACGGAATTCGTTTTCGGAAAGCTCTTCCGAGCCTTGATATTTCAAAATCGAATTGAAACAAGTCATCAGGAACTGGAAGTTCGATACGCCCGGGACTTCGACCGGGTATTGCATGGCCAAGAAGATGCCTTCTTTGGCACGAACATCTGGCTCAAGCTCAAGCAGGTTGGTCTTGTTGAAGTTGATATCGTAATTCACTTCGCCAGCGGTGACTTCGTAAGCCGGATGTCCCGCAAGGATTTTTGACAAAGTGCTTTTGCCGGAGCCGTTCGGGCCCATGATGGCGTGCACTTCGCCCGGGTGAACTGTCAGGTTCAAACCTTTTAAAACTTCTTTGCCTTCAACTTGTGCGTGGAGATTTTTAATTTCTAACATGCGATCACCCGACTGAATTTTCCAATTTCATTTCGATCAATTTGACAGCTTCCACGGAAAATTCGAGAGGAAGCTCTTTGAATACTTCTTTACAAAATCCATTCACCAACATCGAGATCGACGCTTCCATGTCAAGGCCCCGAGACTGCAGATAAAAAATCTGATCTTCGCTGATTCGCGATGTGGAAGCTTCATGCTCCAAGGTCGCGGTCTTATTTTTCACTTCGATATATGGATAGGTATGGGCACTGCATTTATCCCCGACCAGCATCGAATCACACTGCGAATAATTGCGCGCGTTTTCTGCCGACGGCATGATCTTCACCTGACCGCGGTAAGCATTGCTGGAATGACCCGTCGAAATCCCCTTCGAGATGATCGTGCTTTTCGTGTTTTTTCCAATATGGATCATCTTGGTGCCGGTATCGGCCTGCATGTAATCGTGGGTCAGCGCCACCGAATAGAAAGCACCTTCCGAATAATCGCCCTGCAAGATCACCGACGGATATTTCCAGGTGATGGCCGATCCGCTTTCGACTTGCGTCCACGAGATTTTCGAATGTTGACCCACGCATTTTCCACGCTTGGTGACAAAGTTGTAGATCCCACCGCGACCTTGCTTGTCGCCGGTGTACCAGTTCTGCACGGTTGAATATTTAATTTCCGCATTGTCATGCGCGATCAGCTCGACGACCGCTGCGTGCAGCTGATTTTCATCGCGTTGAGGAGCCGTGCAGCCTTCAAGGTAATTCACGTAACTGCCTTCATCGGCGACCAGCAAGGTTCGTTCAAACTGACCTGTATCGGATGCATTGATCCGGAAATAAGTCGAAAGATCGATCGGACAGCGCACACCTTTCGGGATGTAACAGAAAGATCCATCCGTAAAGACTGCGGCATTTAAAGCCGCATAGTAATTGTCCGAAACAGGGACCACGCTCCCCAGATATTTTTTCACTTTGTCCGGGTATTTCTGAATCGCTTCCGAAATCGAGCAGAAGATGACCCCTGCTTTTTCTAAAACTTCGGTATGAGTCGTTCCGACCGAAACCGAGTCAAAGACGACATCGACCGCAACCCCAGAGATTCGCTTTTGCTCTTGCAAAGGGATTCCCAGGCGCTCGAAGGTTTTCACCAATTCGGGATCCAGTTCGTCCAAGGATTTCGGACCTTCGGATTTTTTCTTCGGAGCTGAATAGTAGCGAATATCTTGGAAATCGATTTTCGGATATTTGACGTTGGCCCATGTGGGCTCTTCCAGCGTCAACCAGTGACGATACGCCTTCAAACGGTAATCCAACATCCACTCGGGTTCATTTTTCTTGGCCGAGATCAAACGGATGATCTCTTCGTTCAGGCCTTTTGGTGCCTGATCGGTTTCAATCTCGGTGACGAACCCGTACTTGTACTCGTCACTGCCAGGAATTGAGTTTTGCTCTTTCGTATCCGCCATTCCTACCTACTACTCGCTTCGCTTCCACTTTTGTCAGGGCTGCTTTTGGCGTGGCCCACGTGGGAGAAGAGCAACTCTTTCAGAGTCACGTTCTTATAAAATTCGTTCAGTTTGTGATTCAAAGCCTGCACCGGAGAAACGATGTTGCAGCTTGTTTGCATTTCGCAAGGCTCTTGCTTGTTCAAGCATTTGGCAATTTGGGTCGGCCCCTGGATCAGCTCCATCAAATCGTGCAGGGTCACCTTCGATAGATCTTTGGTGATCTGATAGCCGCCTTGCGCCCCCTGCTCGGAGCGAAGAATTCCGCTTTGAGCCATCAGCTGCATCACGCGCGCAGTGGCATCAAAGGGAGCCTGATAGCTTTCAGACACCTCTTTGGCAGATGTCAGTTCTCCTGGCATCTTGCGGCTCATATGCTTGAGAGCCATCAACGAGTATTCGACCTTGCGATTTAATTTGTTCATTGCGGCTTCGGTTTAAATGAAAGCCATGTGAAAATCAATTGAATTACGCCTTTTTTTGGCGTACTTCAGGGAATGCGTTTAATCAGTCTGATCATTGGCACCCTTCTTATCTTTTTTATCCTCTTTATGGCCGTCCGTATGTGGGGCGAAAACCAGACATTTCGGCCTTTTGATGCCCCCTTTTTAAAGCTGGAAACAGAGGCGGGCCCGGCGGTCGTCGTCGGTTGGGAGCAGAATTTCCTGCTGGAAAAGAAGCCAGATCTGATTCTGTGGGTCGACATTTATCGGGCTCAAGATGAAAACCTTTTGGTGAAGCCATGGGCGGACCGAAATAAGGCGAAGAAAGACCTGGAACAAGTGGCCACCCCGGCCCGTCCTTTACTGAAGGATCTGCTCCAAAAATTTCCCACCACAAAATTCGTCGTCAACTGTAACGACAACGTTCAAGACATCCAAAAGCAAATCGTCCAAGTGCTGCAAGAAACCAAATCGGTCGATCGAGTTCTGCTGCAATCCGATTACAACACCATCTTGATCAGCGCCAAAGAGATGGAACCTATGTTGGTCTTCGGTTCCACCGTTGCAGACATCGCCCGACTGAAAACTTTCGAATCCATGTGGCTTCTGCCTTCAGCAAGTTTCGCCGGTGACGTCTTTTTCGCGCCATTAAAATACCGCGACCGCGCCGCCGTCTCAAAAGGCATCGTGCAAGAAATGAAGCGCCGATTTAAAAAGGTCTTTTTGGGACCGCTGAAGACGAAAGAAGAAGTCACGGCCGCCCGCGAGTTCGAACCGGACGGATTGTTTGTTGAGGATCCGTTTTTGGTTCTGGGGCAGTAGTTGTTGGGATTACTCGACACAGCGGTGCCTGACCGGCTTGTCCCAAGTAAGAATACAGAATCAGAATAGATATTAGAGATAGGATGAGTGGGAGCGATGACACTCTTTTCCCTGCTCATGAACAAGTCATCAAATTTGATGACTTGTTCATGAGGTGTCGGACTAAAGCGTACTCACCTTCCCCTCCCTCAAATTTTGGACACGGCGGCCACGATGGCCGGCGTGCAGCCCATCACATGGATGGACGGCCCACAAATCTACCCAGATACCCAGAACAGCTGTGCCCAAGAGCCGCTGCTAATATCAAAACATCCCAAAACCCCGACCAACGCCCGATCTAGTCGCGCGACCATGGTTCAGAAATTGGACCTTGTGCTTAAGCTTTCCGTCCAGGGTCCGATCTAGTAGTCAGACCTTGAACCGGGAGATAAGAATGAAATCACTTTCGATCGTACTCGCCCTCAGTCTCGCTTTGATGGGATGTAACAAACTGCAAAGCGATGTTTCGTTTGAGAAGGTACCCGAAGATCCAGTTGCAAAATTGAAGCAACGCTCGTGCGAGTGGGATCCGGCTGATTACGAATTGCGTGCTCATCTTCTGGCTTTCGAGATGACCAACAACACCGATGTCTCTTTCGGTTTCAACTTGATCAGCAAATTCTTTGAAGCTTTCAGCATCAAGTTCAAGGTGAAAAAAGGTCAGATGACCTTCCGCATGGATCTGACCAAGCCCCAAGATACAAAGAACATTATCAAAAGCACGATGGCGGCTGGCGAATACAGCAAAAAGGAAATCGGTTTCACGATCGATTTCGGTGCAATCCAAACGGGTTTGAATACTTCTAGCGCGATTCCACTGACCACACTTGTCGAGCGTGGATTGACCAACACTTTGAATGAGACAAAGAATGAGCTGGCACAATTGCCTTTGGAATGGGCGACCCACGTGTCGGAAGTGCAAAATGGAGTGGCTCGTATTCCGGTTGGATTGCTGGCTGGCGTTCGCAAAGGTGACGAGTTCTTTATCTACAACGTTGAAGCGCAGTGGGATGGAACCCCATGTGCCAGCAATTATTATGGCGAGTACAAGTCGCCGAATTATGCGGTCGCGATCGGAACGGTTGTTGACCTGAATGAAACGACCGCCTTCTTGCAAATTTCGGAAGAGAAAGAAGAGATCGGAATTGGGTCCCGAGTTGAGATCTCGAAATTGACAGGCAATCGTACCACATTGCAGAAATCGATTCGTATCGTCGGCGTGTCGGCCGAACCTGTGACCTTGGATAACGGTTCGAAGATCAATCTTCTGCCTTATGTGTCTGAAATCATAAAGCCTGTCGTCAGCAAAGGTGGCTTTTACCTGCGTCAGTAGACCAAGGTCGAGTTCGCGGGCGCGTTTCGGTTTGTCGGCCCTTCCTCCATTTGATAGTTTGAAGAATAAACTTCTGTGGAGGAAAAACCGTGAAGGTGAATGCCGGTGCGCTCGATGCCATTCTTCAAGCCAGTTTCGTTGTTCAACTGACCCTGCTGATTTTGGTCAGCCTGTCGGTGGTCGTCTGGGCAATCGCAATTTTGAAATTCAAGCAGTTCTCTGCGCTCGCCAAAGCCAACGAAAGATTTTTGGCCCATTTCTGGAAAGCAACTTCGTTGGATAATCTTTACAGCGATTTTGAAAATCACAAACGCAGTCCGCTGGCTCGCGTGTTCCGTGCCGGATATTTGGAACTGCAAAAATTGGCGGGCCAAAAAAAGTCTGACTCGATGATGCAAATGCAGCTTTCAGGATCGGACAATCTTGAGCGTGAGCTGCGCAAAGCCGTCGACCTTGAAGTCGCGCATCTGGAATCCAAACTGACGATCTTGGCCACAACGGGCAGTACCGGCCCTTTCATCGGTCTCTTCGGAACCGTTTGGGGGATCATGACCTCTTTCCATAAAATCGGTCAGACTGGATCGGCCAGCCTTGCGGTTGTCGCCCCCGGTATTTCAGAAGCCCTGATTGCGACCGCGATCGGTTTGGCGGCAGCGATCCCGGCGGTTGTTTTGTACAATCATTTTATCGCTCAGATTCGCAAACAAGAGATGGCGCTGAATAACTTCAGCACGGATTTCCTGAACATCGTCAAACGCAACTTCTTCAAAGAGTAGTCCATTATGGGAATGAGTACCGGCGGCGGAAAAAGTCGAATGGCCTTAAGCGAGATCAACGTGACCCCACTGGTGGACGTCATGCTTGTGCTTTTGATCATGTTCATGGTGACGACTCCGCTGATGCAACAAGGGATCGACGTGGATCTGCCGAAAACGGCCGCTTCCGGAGTCGAGCCCACCGACGAGCCTTTTATTTTGGTGATCACCGCCGATCAAAAAATCACCGCCGGCAAACAGCCGATGGCGATGAAGGATCTGCAAACCAAATTGAAAGCCATTTTTGAAAAACGGAAAAACAAACAGATCTATCTGCAAGCCGATCGTAAAGTCGATTACGGCTACGTCGCCGAAGCGATGGCGGAAATCCGCGCGGCCGGGATCACAAATATCGGGTTGATCACTTTACCGAAAACGCAGTAACCATGAACCGAACATCGGATTGGGAATTTGAAAATCTAAGCCTTAAAAAGTACATCAAGCTATCGGTGATAGCTCATGTGGTTGTCTTTTTGGCTTTGACGATCAAGGCGACCTTTTTCACCGATGATCCGATCCTGATTGAAAATGCCATTCGTGTCGACATGGTCGGGCTACCGGACAAAATTCAAGAAGCTCCCCCAGCTTCGGCACCGGCGACTCCGGCGGAAACTCCGAAGCAAGTCGAAATGCCAAAGAAAGAGCCGACTCCGCCACCGGTGGTTGCGAAGCCCGAGCCAGTGAAACCCACACCGAAAGTGAAGGATCCCGAAGCAATCAACTTGGACAAAGCCAAAAGCAAACAGAAGCAGGCTTTGGAAAAATTGAAGCAGATGGAAGCCCTGGAATCGATCCAAAAAGATATCGAAGCCGAAAATAAAAAGAAGGCGGCGCAAGCGGCCAGCCAGGTGAAATACAAAGGCAATGTTCTATCAAATGGCTCCGAGCTGACGGGCATGAACAAGATGCAGGCCGATAATTACACCGGCGAAGTGTTGCGCCATATGAAAGCTTATTGGGAGATCCCACAGTACATCAAAAACAATGGGCTCAGCGCTTCTGTCCTGGTTCGCTTTGACGAAGCGGGAAATATTCTTTCGAAAACCATCGTGAAATCCAGCGGCAATAGCGCCTTCGATGACATTGTGCTTTCAGCCGTTCAAAATAGTTCGCCAGTTCCTCCTCCCCCAGCTAAATTTGCTAAGATTGCGTCGGTGGAAGGATTTTTGTTCCGATTCACTCCAGATCAGTAAACTTGAAGAGGTGTTTCATGTTGTCGATTTTATTAGCGAGCTTGCTATCAGGTTCTGTGGCATTTTCACAAACCGTCACGTCTCAACCGGGCGAGGGTGCCACCGCCCAAGTTCAAATCGACGTCACGCAAGCCAAAACGCGCAAAAGCTTGATCGCTTTCCCACCTTTGCAGTTTTTGGGAAATCCCGCTTTGAACAAAAACTATGAAAGCGTGGGCGCCGAACTTTTCCGCGTGATCTTTAACGATCTGAGCGTCACCAGTTACTTCCAATTCATTTCTCAAAATGCGTTCTTAGAAGACACAGCAAAGACCAGCATTCGGCCGGCCCCGATCGATCCGAATGGATTTAAATTCGATTCCTGGAAGCAAATCGGTGCCGAGTTCCTGGTGCGCGGAACTTTCTCGATCGCCGGTGATACTTTGAATCTGGAAACCTATGTGTACCATGTGGGTAAAGGAACCGCGGTTCTGGCTAAGAAATACAAAGGCACCTTGGGCGCATCCCGCCGAATCGCCCACACCTTCTCGAACGATTTCATGGAGGCCTTGACCGGATCGAAAGGCATGTTCCTTTCACGTGTGGTCACGGCCAGTGATCGTGGCGGTGGCAAGTTCAAAGAAATTTACGTGATGGATTGGGATAGCGCCAATATCGACAAGATCACCAATCACAAATCCGTTGCTTTGTCGCCGGCATGGTCACCGGATGGTACGAAGGTCGCCTACACCGCTTTCGTACAGCGGGCGAAGACCAAAACTCGCAATGCCGATCTTTTCATTTACGAATTGGTCACCGGCAAAAGATGGCTGGCTTCTTTCCGTCAGGGCATCAACTCGGGTGCGAATTTCGATTCGAAGGGAGACGATCTGTTCCTGACGATTTCGCAATCGGGAACGCCGGACATTTACAAAATGTCTTCGGACGGAACTTTGGATAAGCGAATCACCAACGGGCCGCGTGGTGCGATGAACGTCGAGCCATCGATCAGCCCGGATGGAAAAAGAATCGCTTTCTCTTCAGATCGCAGCGGAAATCCGATGATCTACGTGATGGATGCCGACGGATCCAATCCAAAACGCGTGACCTTTGCCGGCAAGTACAATGCGACACCTTCGTGGTCACCGGACGGAAAGCGTTTGGCTTTTGCCGGCTGGAGCGACGATCACTTTGATATCTTCACGATGAATGCGGACGGTTCAGACATGATCCGCATCACTTCCGCGAAAAAGAAAAGCGGCAAATGGGCCCAGAATGAAACACCGGTTTATTCTCCGGATGGGCGCCTGCTGATGTACACCAGCAATCGCACCGGCAGCTACCAGATTTATATTTCAAATTTAGATGGTTCGGAAGAGCGCCGAATCACCAATGATGACGCGAACTATTTCAGTCCAAAGTGGTCGAAAAATTTCGAGTAAATCATCAGTGGCCATCCCTGAACTTTCTTCTTATCAAGCCGATCAGATCCAGAAAGTTCAGGATTTCTCGCCCATCTCGTCCCAGTATTTTCAGTTTCTCAAAAAATCTCCGAATGGCATCGCCGATGAAATTCGGCTGAAGCGACACAAAGCCTGGTTGGAATGCATTTGTGCCGAATTCTTTCAAACTGCAAGCTCGGAAGAAATTTGCCGACATTGGTCTATTACCGCCGACGAGATCCTAAATGAAGTCTGCAAAATATTAGCGGGTCCACACTTGGGTCTTTTCGCTTACGGAAAGCTGGGATCGCAAGAATTGAATTTAAGCTCGGATATCGATCTGGTTTTTGTTTCCGATGCCAAATTTCAAGTGGAAGTCGCCTTCTTGCGCAAGTTTCAGAACCTGATTCAAGAGTTCACCGATATCGGCTTTTGCTTTCGCAATGATTTTGATTTGCGCCCCGGCGGGCGGATGGGTCCGTTGATTCCGACGGACGATCAGTTTCAGGATTACTATGGAAATTATGGCGAGACCTGGGAACGTTTGGCCTTCGTGCGCCTGCGTCCGATTTGGGGCGACGCCGGGCTGATCGCGAATGTTTTAAAGTTCACTTCGAAATTCACGTTCCGTAAGCACCTGGATTACACCATGCTATCGGATCTGCAAAGCTTGCGTCAGCGCATCCATGCACAGTACGCACATCGCAGCCTTGATGATCAGATCGATCTGAAGCTGGGTGTTGGTGGGATTCGGGACCTTGAGCTTTTCGTGCACGCGCTGCAAGTCGTGCACGGCGGACGCGATCCAGATCTTCGCCAGCGAAGCACCTCAGAAGCCTTGCGATCTTTAGAGCAGAAGAACATTTTGCCAAAAGAAGACGTTCAGTTTCTGCTAAAGCATTACTGGACCCTTCGTCGTTGGGAAAATCTGGTGCAAGCCGAAGGCGATCAGCAGACTCATTTGTTGAAAATAGATTTCAAATTGAATCCGCCCTTTGCAGAGCTGCTATCCCAAATGCAAAAGTGCGATCAGATGGTCAGTGGTTTGTTGGGTAAAGTCGATCTGGATGCGCGCACCCTTCCAGAAAACGAAAGCGATCAACTGAAATGGCTGAAAGAGCTGGGTTTTGACGAAGAGATCGCAAATCAGATTTGGCCTGAAATCATTTCGACCACCGTGCTTTCCCGACAACGCGAACGAGATGAAAATTACCGTCTGCGCTTTTTGTATTTGTTTGTCGGTGAAATTGCCAAATACCATCGCAGCCAAAATCGTTCGCTCGCCATGCTTCGAGACTTTTTGAAAGCGACCCGTGCGAAAGCCACGTTCTACTCTCTTTTCCTAAACCGGGAGAATCTCATCGAACAATTGGCAAGGCTCTTTGCCAGCTCTCCTTATCTGGCAAGTCTTGTTTGTTCTCGGCCCGAATTGATCGATAGCTATATCTATCGAAATCAAGGTCAGTTATCGATGGAAGATCCACAAGCTTTCTTGGATGGTCTTAGCGAGCGCAAGCTTTTAACCGAACTGATTGCGGGGACAGATTTCTTAAGCGCCCTGGACATCAAGGATCTCACCACCCGCATGAGCAACACCGCCGATCAAATCGCGACCGATTTGATGTCCTTGATTCGCAAAGAGACCCAGGTGGATTTGCATGTTTTGGCTTTGGGAAAATGGGGTGGAGCTGAGATGGGCCTGCGTTCGGATTTGGATTTTATTTTTATCACCGAACAAGAGCCCAACGAAACGCATCTGAAAGCCGCGCGCAAATTCTTTCATCGTCTGACGGAAAGCCATCATCGGGGTGGCTCGCTTTACAGTATCGACATGCGCCTGAAGCCTTCGGGAAAAGGCGGCCTGGTCGTGACCTCTTTCAGTCAGCTTCAGACTTATCTTCAGACCGAGTCCGCCGCTTGGGAGCGACAGGCTTACTTGCGTTCCAGATTTGTCGGTTCACCTTTGCAGGAAACTGAAATTCAAAGCATCTGTCTTCGGCGCGGTTTGACCCGTGATGAATTGAAAGAGCTGAATGAAATTCGCAAAGGCTTGCTGAAGAATTCGAAAGAAAGCTTGCACAGTATCGATATCAAATACGGTGAAGGCGGTCTGGTTGATTTAGAGCTTGCGACCCAAGCCGCCGTTTTGCTTCGACAAAATATCACGACCAAACAAACGACCGCGCAGATGAAAGAGCTGGGTTGGGACGAGCTTTCCAAGCATTATGAATTCATGCGTTTGGCCGAGCAGATTCACCAAACGATCGAGCTGGCTTCGCTTTCAGTTTTAGACTTTCAAAGCGAAAGTTTTCAGTCTGTCGCCAGTCTTTTGCGTGAAACCCCTATAGATTTGGAGAGACGACTGCGCTCTGCATTGAATGACAGTCAGCAGCTGCTAAAACGGCTTGACCCTCGAAGGGCTCAAGAATAATTCCTTAACCTTCGAAATTTGTTAAGAGGAGCCTAAGGCGTGAAATCTAATCATGCGCGTCAAAACTCGATCAAAGCTTTGCTGATTTATCTGATGGCTTTGCTTTTGTTGGGACTGACTTTTCATTCTGAGGCGAAGAGTGGGAAGACTGGCCACGAAGCTAAGGCTGTGGCTCGGTCTTAGTTTGAGTTCTTGGTTCTGTAGATCTGTCTATTCCATGTAGTGTCTGCGTCCATGCAATCGGACTGGGCGTCCCCGGACTATCGCGCCCCGAACCCGCGGACGTCTGGCCGTCCGGGCCAGCCGTACTTAGTAGTTTTCTATAAATGCGTTTATTTGTAACGAGAGTCTTGAAGATTTGAGAGGGGCTGTCTTTTCCCCCTCCCCACCAATAACCATCGCGAAAATTCTGGCGAAGCCAGAAGCCGAAGGCCGAGCGCACGATGCGCGAGTTTTCGGGATGAACGTGCCATGGATGGCCGACTCTCCAATCGAGAGTCAGAGCTCCCAATTACTTCCGACGAATCGATTTGATCACGACAGCTGTCTTCGGTACGTCCTGAAAGCCGGTTTCAACGTTGCGGATCTTATCGACCACATCCATCCCGCTGGTGACTTTTCCGAAAACGGCATAGCCGAAGCCACCCGGGCTTTCGTTTTTGTAATTCAAGAAATCATTATCAACCACGTTGATAAAGAACTGTGATGTTGCGGAATCGATGACCGAAGTTCGCGCCATCGCGACGGTTCCGCGGTCGTTTTTCAGGCCGTTTGCGGCTTCGTTTTTGATAGGAGCGTCAGTTTTCTTTTGATCCATTTTTTCGGTCATACCGCCACCTTGAATCATGAATGTTGGGATGATTCGGTGGAAAATTGTTCCGTCATAATGTTTCTTGTCGACGTATTTCAAAAAGTTTTCGACTGAAATTGGAGCTTTGTCCGCGTTCAACTCCATTTCGATTGTTCCCATCGATGTTTCCATCACCACTGTTGTCATTTTTGATCCTCCAACTTTGAACAGATCTGATTTTGATTTTTCAGTCTTGTCAGCTTTTGTTTTTTTGTCTTTTTTTTCTGTCTTGGTTTCTTTTGTCTCTGTTTTTTCCGTCTTCACTTCTTCCTTCTTTTCAGAAGTCGCAGTCGTTTCTTGCGCGGAAGCATGTCCTGCCGCCAAAACCAAAGCCGCTGCTAAAATCAGAGCTGAATACAAAGAGCACTTTGTCACTGTTTTCATAAAAATCCTTCTTTTTCGAACATCCTCGTGATGTCACTTCAACCGGATTTTGAGAGTCTCTGATCACCCCGAAAAAGGCAAGTTCACGGTCCCCATATCGGTCCGAGTCACATGTCTCAGAATGAAACGGGCTGTTGATTCTTTTGACAGGCCCCTGACCAATTTGGTCTTAAAGTGTTCCAGGTTGCCTTTTGAGATCTGGGAAAGCCTTATTTTTCAACTGAATCCAGACACATGGGTCTGCCCTTTGCTGTGTTTGAAGACCATGATGCGAAACTCATATGCCCATCTTCTTTTGGCGGCTCTCTTTTTTGCGCAGTCGGTGCTGTTCTTCCCGCATCAGGCTTTGGCAATTTCTTTGCGAGTCACCCCGAAAGCTGGAGGCAGCGTCGTCGCAGCCGAACTTTCACAAGGAAAGTCCGCAATTTCCCAAGCCGTTGAAGAGTTGTCTGCAGGCCCTGCCGCAGTTTTGCCGGCCGGTCATCCTTTGCGCGGCAGTCTTGGCGTGCCGGTTGTCAAAGCCGGCCAAGTCGTCGGTAATATCATCGTTGATGGCGCAAAGAAGAAGGTCAACGTGGTCAGCCTGCTGCGAAAAGCTCGCGCTGGTGCTTGGCATGTTCTGAAAGAGCTTCCGGCCGAATCACTGGCCTTCTTTATCGGCGTGGGTGCTTTGAATGAATCCAATCTGGTTTTGAATTACGCCGACAATCCAGTTTTATCGATGCAGCACATGATGTCGCATGACTATCGCACAGCCGATGGTTTGATTGGCGGTTTGGGATTTTACGCTTTCATGCTTGGAAATCGTGGCACCATGGCAATGGCGCAGACTTATCTGAAACCAGGATCTAGACTGAATATGTTCGTTCCTTACAAGGCCATGACCATCGGTTTTATGGCGTCGAACATTATTCATGAGATCGCACATTTCGGCGATTTGAAAAAATGCGTGGCCGCCTTAAACGAACGCATTTCAGATGATGAGAAATTTTCGACTTGCGAAAAAGCCTATGATTCGTGGGCTGAAGTCGGTATCGAAAAGATGCAAGAGTACGCCCCGACTTTGATGGCGATGGTGACATCGACAATCCTGGCCGGCGTGGTTGAAGAATTCACCATCAAGAAAGTCATCCGTGCTGTTGGCTGGGGTGTCATCGTCGAAGTCGCAACCAAAGGAAATCCTTACGGCTTTACCATCACCGCTTTGCGCTGGTCCTATAAAATCGTCAACATCATGCTGTTCACCGAATTCCAAATGCTTCACGAGCCCGGCCTGACCCAATGGTTTAAGAACTGGGCCGATGGCGACCAGCTGGCTGAAGCCGAAAATTCGGTTCTGTTTTTGTTAGATCAGAAAAAGCGAAATGGCTGGAATCCAAAGCCAGCAAATGATCGCCTTGAACAGTACGATTTAGATTTGGCGATTCATAAATTCATCGATCGTGCGAAAGAATGGCGTCGCGGAAATATGATGGACATCCTGAATTCGCATGGCGCTTGGCAAAGCTTCTTGATGGACATGACGACGACTTACAAAGCGGCTTTGGATTTTGATACCTTCTTCGCTGAAGAATATAAAAAGAGATATTACCTGGGTAAGCCAAGCTTGATCGATGCACCAGCCTACCTGGCCGGTGTCAAAACTGCTGGCGTGAACAACGGCGCGACATTGGATCTTTTGAATAACAAAGCCGATTTTGAGAATCGCCAGTACGAACATTTGATGAATGTTCGCGCCAACTGGGAAGAAATGATCACAAAGACAGATGCAAAAGATTTGACGACTTACGCCACCGAGTTCCGCGAACTGCGCGAAATTTTGGATTACCTTCCACCCAAAGTGGACTGGGAAAATATCAAAGAGCTAAACCTTCCGCGCATCGCAAAAGGTTTGGATCTGTTGAATCAAAAAGTCAAAGTGACCTACAACCGACAATTGGGAATCTCGCGTCCATTGCTGAAAACGCCAGAAAATCCAGAGGGCAACTCTTTGCTGGAAGGTTTGCGCGCCGACATTGGCGCACCATTCCCGTTATATGAACCAGGCCAGGCTTTTTTCCACGCCTATGATCGCGATGGCAAGCGCGCGGAAATTTTAAATTCAATGAATGCCCCTTCTCATTGGAAGCAAAGAATCTCTTACATTCGTCCGTCCCAGTATCTGTTCACACAGATTTTGGACGGTCCACGCGCCGATCAAGGCCAAGCGATTTTCAAGGAAAAATCGGGTTATCCAGCTCAGTTCTTGCCGCCTCGTTTGGTCGACAACTTCAAATACGAAATCCATGATTTCTTGAAGCAAGGAAGTGTCGCCGCGACTCCGACGATATTCAACACTCCGATTTCGGTTAGCGGTCACAAGTATAGAAACGCATTTGCGGTGGTTCTGGGAAACAACCTTTTGAAATCCATCTTCGTCAATGAAAAGAACGAGCCACACGAAAAAGGCTTTATGGAGTGGTGGAATAAAAACGTCGAATCCAAGTACATCCAAGGCTGGAACAAATACGAAAACGAATACCAAAAAATCATGGTGAAGACATTAGAGCGCTATCACTTTGCCCCAGCTGAAGAAAAACAGTTTGGCAGCTGGTGGGATAAACTGGCCGATACCTGGGAACACCTGGGCGACAAGTGGAAAGAGTTCCGTGTCACGGGAATGAAAACAGGTCCACTGGCCAACGGCCTGAAGGAAAGCATGCTGCAAGAGCGCCGGTTTTATCTGATGCTTTTGGGTGAAATTTTGCGCGAACAAACCGCGAGCTTAGGCGAAAACCATCCTTTGCTGAAAGCTGGAGCGCAAGACCCTGTTGTCGATCTTAGCACTTTCCCTTTGTCGCAACTGACTTCGAACGATCGTCGCCGTCAGGCTCCGGCTCGTTGCAAAGTCCCGACAGCCAAACAGTATCAAGAGTGCGTTCAGGCCAATACGACTTACGTTCCGAATATCCCGGTTCTGAAGATCATGGCTAAGAATGAGGTTTATAACTTCTCGAAATTGGTTTCGACTTATGCACGACGAGGCATCAAACCTTACGGCAATAACCAAGAAAAGATCACTCGTCATTATGAAATCCAAGATCAGCTCAATACTCAGTTCAACGAGCTGGCAAATTTGATCGAGCAGATGAAGATCACAGCTGTCGACGGCGGCAAATACCAAATTCCGGTCGAAGGTGGAACCATCGATCTGGATATGACGAAGAAAATCGTTGTCTCTTCTGTCTTGAACAAACAGATTTCCGAAGTGCAAGACAAGATCGGCAAAACAATCGCCGACATTCAGCAACAGTTGAAAGATTCGGGTCTGAAAGCGAAAAATACTTTGGCCTACAATTCGGCCATCGCCACTTTGCGCGGCTTAGAAATGCTATCTATGCAGCAAGGTGATATTGGCCGCATCATCAATTCGGTCAGCTACACTCGCTCTGTGGATGGCGAAGATGCTTCGGGCCGCAGCTCTTTGTGCTCGAGCCTTAGCATGTCATCAAGCCGCAAGAATACTTTTGGTCAGAAGCCGCAAAAGTTCGAGCGTCGCGGATGCTCGGTTCTGTCCCGTGAAATGCCAGCGAAAGAATCTGAAGTCTTCAGAATTCCAGAGCTGCCAGCGCAGGCATTGCCAGAGTTTACAATAGACACAAGTGCTTACTCGAGTATGGGAAAAGCCCTGGCCGTGCCACAAGATCCGACCCCAGCTTTGACCGAATCCGAGCAAATGGACCGCGTTTCGGAAGAGGATTACGAGGAACCAACTGGCACTGGAATTGAAGCAAACACAAATGACGAAAATTAACGTGCATCTAAAAGCAGGCTGAACCTGAAAGCAGGACAATTTGCGGCAGATGACAAAGTTTTAAACAGATCGAGGAAAGAGGGAACATGAAAAAACAGATCACATTCACCGTGACAGCATTGATGATGGCTTCTGCAGCTCTTGCAGGCGGTCCTAAAGTGAACATCAACACCAAAGAAAAAGAGCGCCTGGAACACGAACGCGCTGGTGGCAAAGTTGAGACGGTTGCAAGCAAATCCAACGCTGCGACAAACGAGCGTTTGACTCGTATTGAAGCTGCAGCAAAGCGCTACTCTGTTGATAAAAACAAAATGGCGGCCGCTCTTGAAAAAGAACTGACATTTGAAGAGCCATTGCCAGCAAAAGAAGGTGAAAAAGCACAGTTCGTAACAAAGACAGTTCGAGCAGAAGAGCTATTCCGCAAGTTAGAGGAAGCGGAGAAAAAAGGTGCTAGCGTCGAGTCAGTTCAGATTGGCATGACTTTGCTTGAAAGCTTGGCGACTCTGTCTTCTGGTGCTCGTCCAGGGATGTCAGCTAAGATGGTTGAAACTGCGAACAAAGAAACGATGAAGTTTGCAAACGATTACATCGAGACCATGATCAATCCGAAATCAGAAGCAGCTGATATCGAATCTTACGTTGTTTTGGGCCGTGGTTTTGAAGCTTATAAAAAGAACAATCCAAACGCGACACCGGACCAAGTTTACACTCAGGGTGTTCCGGAAGACGCTCGCCAGCGTCAGCGTGATTGCCTTTAATCTTCCTGGTGCTTGTTGACGATCAGGATTTCGATTCGTCGATTTTGAGCCCGGTTTTCTTCAGTTGAATTGTCCACGATCGGCCGCTGATCCGCGTAGGAAGCGGCCGAAATCTTTTTGGGGTCTAAAGAATGATACTTGATCAAGTAGCGAACAACACTGGTCGCACGCAGGCTTGCAAGCTCCCAGTTGGATTCCAGATTCCCACCCACCAAAGCCTGATCGTCCGTATGGCCTTCGATCACGATATTGCGATTTGAAAGTTTCAAGATTTGCGCGACCTTGTCCAAGGATTTCAGCGCTGGCAATCTGAGCTTCGATGAAGCCGACGGAAAGAAAGTCGAAGCCGCCAGTCGGATGCGAACACCGGATGTGTCGTGCGCGATGCCGCTGACCGAGCTTTGTCTTTCTTCTTTGGTCATGTTTTTATCTAACAATCGCTCGACAGAGTCCTCGAGCTCTTCATTTCCAATATTGCGCTTCTGCAACATCTCCAGCGGATCGAAGACTTGTCCCAAAGGACCCGCCCCCATATTGGCGGCTCCGCCCAAACCACCACCGGCGAATTTCAAATTCGCCCGGATGGATTCTTCGAACTTCTTTTCTTTTTCTTCATTCTGATTCGAGGTCGCATACAAAACGACGAAGAAAGCAAAAAGCAAAGTGATGAAGTCGGCGTAGGACACCAACCATCTTTCATGATTTTCATGCTCTTCGTGCTTCTTCGCTCTCATTAGCTGGCTTTCTGAACGAAAGGTTTCAGTTTCACTTCGGTCAAAGTCGGATTCAATCCGGATTGAATGCACAATCCACCTTCAAGAATCATTTCTTTCACCAGAACTTCTTTCGCCACCCATTTTTTCAGCTTGGTGCCGATCGGCAGGAACAAAAGATTGGCAAAACCAACACCGTAAATCGTCGCAACGAAGGCAACCGCGATACCAGCGCCCAGCTTGCTGGTGTCACTGAGATTTCCCATAACGTGAATCAAACCCAAGACCGCACCGATGATTCCGATGGTCGGTGCGTAGCCGCCCGCTTCGGTCCAAACTTTGGCGCCGCTCATCAGGCGCTCTTCTTCAAGGTCGATTTGTTTTTCGAACAAATCGCGCAGGACATGCGGGTCCACGCCGTCCACAACCGTGCGCATCACATTTTGCATGAAAGGATCGGACATCTGATTGATGCGCGCTTCGATCGACAGGATCGATTCGCGGCGAGCCAATCGGGCACAGTCCATGATTTCGTTCAGAACTTGCTCTGACGAATCGGGGCCTTTGCTATTTTGGAAAGCTTTTTTGAACATCTGCCAACCCAGCTTCACGTCTTCTTTTCGAGACGAAACCAGCACGGCGCCAAAAGTTCCGGACAGAACGATCACCAATGCCGCACCTTGCACCAAGGATCCAAGATGGCCGCCCTCCAGCACATTCCCCAGCAGAATTCCGCCGATGCCAACCAACAATCCCAGCAATGTTGTCATTCCCATGTCTCGATGCCCTTCCCGCTGACTTGAAAAATCAATTTTTTAAACAGAATGAATTTTTCCTGGATTTGTTGCGGCGATTCTTTCACCGGCACGCGTGTGCCATCCAAGAAGCAAAGAATTGTGTCCGGTGTTGATTCAATACTGCGAATCAAATCCGGGTTTACGAAAACCGTTTTTCCGACTAATGAAGTAAGCTCAATCATACAGTTTTATTTTGCCACAAGTCGTGGGACGGAAGGAAAACTGAATGGTCTGTCTGCTCTTTCGTCGAGGGCCAGATTTTTTCCGACGCTGGACCTTTATTCAGTGACGTCAACGCCCCTTTCGCAGTATTCATGAGTGATGGAATTTTTGCAGGCCTTGGATCGAGCTTTTTTTCATCTGATCAATATCAGTCTCAGCAATCCATTTCTTGATGTCTTTTTTCCGACCATCACGGACCTGCACAAGACCTATATTTTCCGTATCATTTTTATCCCGTTCCTTTTTATTCTTTGGGTTTCTTTGTACAAACTGCGCGGCTTTATCATCTTTGTTTTGCTTGCCGTCAGTCTTGGGATTTCGGATTTGATTGGTGGGATCGCAAAGAGATTTGTGATGCGTCCCCGCCCTTTCGAAGCGGATATCGAATTCATTCAACGAAGCGCCGCCGGCGGTTACAGCTTTCCAAGCAATCATGCCGTCAATATGTTCTGCGCGGCTGTTTTTCTTTCCGCGGCCTTCCCAAGATGGCGGGTCCCGCTCTTTATCTTCGCCTCTTTGGTCGCGCTGAGCCGGGTCTATAATGGCGTTCATTATCCTTCGGATATTCTTGGTGGCGGCCTGCTTGGCGCTTCGGTGGGATTTATTGCTTCGCGATTGGCGATGCAGATCAATGAATGGATCGAAGACGGCATGCCCCGAAGGAGATGGCGATAATGGCAAAAGTTCTGGTCACCGGAGCCAACGGTTTTTTGGGAAGCTGGCTGGTGCGCCGCCTGATCGCCGACGGCCACGAAGTTTTCTCTTTGGTGCGAAAGACCAGCGATCTTTCCGAGCTCGAGGGTATTCCGACAAATTATCTGTATGGCGATGTCACGGATTTGCAAAGCTTGATGGCAGCCTTTCCTGGAATGGATGCTGTCTTTCATTTGGCTGGATTGATCGCTTATAAAAAATCCGAACGCGAAAAAATGGAAAAGGTGAACGTGCAAGGAACCCGCAATGTGGTCGAGGCTTGTCAAGCGGCGCACACCCCCCGGCTTGTTTATATCAGCTCGGTGGTGGCCGTTGGTGCCGGATTCACGGCCGATCAAATTCTCAATGAAGAGTCCGCTTACAATATTTCGCATTTGAATTTGGGATATTTTGAAACCAAGCACGAGGCCGAAAAAATCGTCAAGGCCGCATGCGATCGCAAAGAGATCGATGCCGTTATCCTAAATCCCAGCACCATCTACGGACCGGGCGATGCACGCAAAGGCAGCCGTAAAACCCAGCTGAAAGTGGCACAAGGCAAATTCAAATTCTACACGTCTGGCGGGGTCAACGTTGTCGCCGTTGAAGATGCGGTTTCTGGAATCGTGTCGGCCTGGAAAAAAGGCCGCACCGGCGAGCGCTACATTCTGGCCGGTGAAAATCTCAGTATCAAAAGGCTGTTTGAAATCATTGCTCGCGAGGCAGGCCAAGCACCACCAAAAACCCTGCTGCCTTCTTTTGCGCTTCACCTGATTGGGATGATTGGCGATCTGATGGGAAGCCTGGGAATGAAATCCCCCATCAGTCGCGAGAACGCATGGACCTCGACGATGTTTCACTGGTTTGACTCGAGCAAAGCCCAGAGAGAACTTGACTTTAAACCGCGCCCTGCTGAAATGGCGATTTCTCAAAGTGTAAAATGGATCAAAGAAAACGGACTGCTGGAAAATTCCTCAAAGTAATTCGAATGTCATTTCAAACTTTGTCCTTGAGTTTGAAGGTGGCCATCCTGATCGTTCTGATCTTGGGTTTTGCTTTTCTTTGGGGATTTTCAAAAATTCCGTCTGACAAAACCATTAAAGGTTGTCTGACGACCGAGATGTACAAGGTCAATCTTTGCCCGGGTTCGAAGACTTACACCAAGCTTTCCGGCATTTCTCCGCACTTACCGAAGGCCGTGGTCCTGACTGAAGATGGAACATTTTGGAATCACCATGGATTTGATTTGCAGGAAATGCAGAACAGTCTGAAATCCAATCTGGAAAAAGGAAAGTTCGCACGCGGAGGCTCGACGATCACTCAGCAGCTGGCAAAGAATATGTTTCTTTCCAAAGATAAAACCTTGGTGCGAAAGTTTATCGAAGCCATCATCACCGTTCGCATCGAAAAAGTTCTGACAAAGAAAGAGATCATGGAGCGATATCTAAATGTCGTTCAGCTGGGAAAAGACATTTACGGAGTCAAACAAGCTTCGCAGTTCTATTTCAAAAAAGATCCCAGCCAACTCAGTCTTCTGGAGTCCGCATTTTTCGCTTTTTTGCTTCCCAGCCCCGAAGTGTACTCCAAATCCTTCTATAAAAAGAAGCTCACGCCTTTTGCGAAGAAACGTTTGAACGAGATCGTCGATCGTCTGTATCAGTACAACTATATCAATGATGACAGCTATCTTACCGCCAAGGCCGAGCTCGAGTATTTCTTAACGGGACAAGAGCCGCCGGTGATCGATCCGGACTTGGATCAAATGAGCGAAGAAAATGCGGAAACGGATTCCGACTGGGATCAGTAGATCGATTTGTTGATTCTTTAAGTGATCAATCGCTTCACAACTTTTTGAATCGACCATTTTAAAAGCAGCGCACTTAAAATCAGCAAAATCACAACGTGAAGCAAGGTCTGCCACCAAGGCATGGTGTTGATCAAAAGCATCCCGCGCACCAAAGATACTGAATGCGTCAGCGGAAAAATATAAAGAATGTATTTCGCCCCGAACGGCAATTGCTCAAGTGGAAAATAGGTTCCGCTGAAAAGCGCCATCGGAATAATGAAGCCGGAAGTCGGATAGATAATCGAATCATAGCTTTTCGCTGTCGCCGCCACCCACATGCCGAAGGCACCGAAAACGCAGCTAGAAAGAAAAATCACCAGCAGCGCCGGGATCAGCATCAGATTGTCCAAATGGCCAAAAATGCCAGCGATCAGGGCCACGATCAATGAGCTCATCGTTCCCTTGGTCGCAGCCCATAAGATTTCGCCCACCACGATCTGTCGCGGTTCAAGCGAGGTCAGAAGCATCGTCGAATAGGTGTGCTGAAAATTCAGTTTCGAAAAATTTCCGTAAGACGCCTCCAAGAAGGAAACCATCATAGCCGACATGCAAAGCAAGGCCGGAAAAAAATAATCCGTGTATGAAAATCCCTGGATATTCGAAACGAAAGTCCCCAGCCCGTAACCGATCGCCAGTAAAATCAGGCAAGGCTCTAACACAATCCAAAAGAAATTCATCAGCCAGGCACGACGAAACTGAAAGAAACTTCTTTTCCAAACCTGAAGCGCACCCGATGCAAATGTCGGAAGACGAAACGATTCCGTTTTCATAGTGGCTCATCCCGTAGGTCGTGACCGGCCAGTTTCAAAAATACATCCGACAATGTCGGCTGACGGATGGTCACTTTTAAACTTTGCACCAGGCCTAAAACTTTCTGCACGTCGTCTGAAGACTGCAAATGCACATTCACCTGATCGCGTACGACCTGATAAGGATAACGATTCGACGTCAGCCGCGACAGGTAATACTGCATCTCGTGCGTGCTGACCTGCAGTTCGACCACGTTGGTGCCGATATGATCGCGAATCAATTTCGCCGGTTCGCCAACAGTCAAAATTCGCCCTTTGTCCATCACCGCAATGCGATCGCAAATCAATTCGGCTTCTTCCATGTAATGGGTTGTCATCAGAACGGTGCCGTTTTCACTTTTCAATCTTTTTAGAAAATCCCAAACCCAGGTGCGCGCCTGTGGATCCAAACCGGATGTCGGTTCGTCCAAAATCAAAAGCTCGGGCTGATTGATCATGGCCCGCGCTATTCCCAAGCGCCGCTTCATCCCGCTGCTTAAAATCCCGACGAACTGATTACCTTGGTCTTCGAGCCGCATCATCTTCAAAAGATCTTCCATGCGATGAGAAATCACATCCGCATCGATGCCGTGATAGCCACCATACAAACGCAAATTTTCGCGCACGGTGAATTCGTTATCCAGGCCCTCGTCCTGCGGAAGAACGCCGATACGAGCTTTGATTTCTTTGATATTAGTCCGCGCATTCAGTCCGACAATATAAAGCTCGCCATCTTGCAAAGACGCCGACCCATACATCAATCGGGTCAAAGTCGATTTCCCAGATCCATTGGGAGCCAGAATGCCAAAGCATTCGCCCTGAAGAATTTCGAGACTGATATCGTTCAGCACCAAATGATCGCCGAATTTTTTCGCTAAGCCCCGAGCTTCAACAAGTTTCAAAAGTCCTCCAAATAAACGAAGAGCCTTCTAATTTTCGCTAATTCACGCTTGGAGCTCAAGGAAGCCGTGCTGGCACCTATTCCTCGGTCTGGGTTTTTTGGTAAATCTGGTCTGTTGGGTTTGTAAATGGAGCCTGTCTTAATCATGAGGGCCGTGCGTCCGTGCAATCGAACTAGCCGGCCGCGACCGGCGATTCCAATATTCTGGGAAAATTCATTCGTCGATTTTTGTTGTGTTGGTGACCTCAGAGAAATGACTTCCAGTTGGGAGTCATTTCTCTGAGGGGTCTTCAGACACCTGCCTCACAAAGTTCGGAACCAACTGGTTCCAGACTTTGTGAGGGGACTTAAAGACCCACTTCAAAGCATTGAGTACCCGTGGCTGTGTGGACGAATGCATTTTCTTGCTAAATTTCACTCTCAGGCACCGTCTTAGAAAAAGAAAGCTCCTCAAATCCAAGCCCCAGATTCTCTCCCAAGCATTCATATTCTGACTTTGTCCCCTAATTTTAGACAAGACGGCCACGAGGGCCGTCTTGCAGCCTTCGCGGCCGGCCAGGCACACGGACGGATGCACCTGCAATTACACCAACCCACCGCTGTGACGAGTAATCCAAAAAAACAAAAACCCGGATTCATCACCCGGGTTTTCGTCTCAATTCGAATTTTTCTTCGCAAACAGAATTAAGCGTCAGCTGAAGACTTGCGCTTACGCTTGTGCGGATCCAGTTCGCGGCAGCGGATACGGATGTGGTTCGGAGTGACTTCGATCAGTTCGTCGTCCGAAATCCATTCCATCGCTTGTTCCAATGTCATTGATTTCACCGGAACCAGGCGAATCGCTTCGTCCGCACCAGAAGCACGAACGTTGGTCAGTTTCTTTTCACGGCAGATGTTGACGACCAGGTCATTTTCTTTTGCGTGTTCACCGACAACCATGCCTTCGTAAACGTCCGTTTGCGGATGCACGAACATGCGGCCACGCTCTTGCAGACCCCAGATCGCGTAAGCAACGGCCACGCCTTTGCGGTCGGCAATCATCGAGCCATTCTGACGAGCGGTGATGTCACCACGGTATTCGTCGTAACCATCATACTGGGTATTCAAAAGACCGGTACCACGAGTGTCGGTCAAGAATTCAGAACGATAACCGATCAAACCACGAGCTGGAATACGGAATTCCAAACGAGTACGGCCCGAACCGTTGGTTTTCATATTGGTCATGACACCTTTACGAATCCCCATCTTTTCGGTCACGACACCGACGAAGCTGTCTTCGATATCGATGATCGCGTTTTCAAACGGCTCTAGCAATTTGCCTTCTTCTTTTTTGAAGATAACTTGCGGCTTCGATACGCAAAGTTCGAAACCTTCACGGCGCATTTGCTCGACCAAGACACCCAATTGCAGCTCACCACGGCCGATGACTTTGAAAGATTCATTTGAATCCGTGCGCTCCATACGGATGGCAACGTTGTGAAGAAGTTCTTTTTCCAAGCGCTCCAGGATCTGACGGCTTGTCACTTTCTTACCATCAAGACCGGCGAAAGGACCGTTGTTGACCGAGAAGATGACCCCGACGGTTGGCTCTTCAACGCGAATCCGTGGCAGCGGGCGTGGATCGGTTGACGACGTGATGGTGTCACCGATGCTGAAGTCTTCCATGCCCGCGACGATCGCGATGTCACCGGCGCCGATTTCTTGAACCTGTACAGGCTGGTTGACGTGGTATTGGAAAAGGGCGCTGACCTTCATCGTCTTATTGCCTTTTTCCATGGTGCAGGTCACGTTGTCGCCGACTTTGATTTGACCGGCGCGAACGCGGCCAATCGCCAAACGACCAACGAAAGAGCTGTAAGAAATATTTGAAACCAAGATCTGCAGCGGAGCCGTCGTATCGATCTTCGGCGGCGGAACCAGCTCGATGATCTTATCGTACATGCAAGTCAGGCTGTCCGTTTTCACGTTCGGATCCAAAGTCGCCATCCCTTCACGCGCGATCGCATAGATCGTGGTGAAATCGGCTTGTTCTTCGGTCGCTTCCAAATCGATAAACAAATCGAAAACTTCGTTGTGAACTTCTTGAATACGGGCATCGGCACGGTCGATCTTGTTGATACAAACCATAACCTTGATGTTCTGCTCGAGAGCTTTCTTCAACACGAAACGTGTCTGTGGAAGAGGTCCTTCGGAAGCGTCGACCAGAAGGATCGCGCCATCAACCATGTTCAAAACACGCTCGACCTCTCCACCGAAGTCGCTGTGCCCGGGGGTGTCGACGATATTGATTTTATAATCTTTGTATTGGAAAGAGGCGTTCTTCGCCGCGATGGTGATCCCACGCTCTTTTTCAAGATCCATCGAGTCCATCAAACGTTCGGCGACGTGTTCGTTTTCACGGAACGTTCCCGCCTGCTTGATCAAGTGGTCAACCAGCGTCGTCTTTCCGTGGTCGACGTGCGCGATGATTGCGATATTGCGAATTTTACTAGGATCCTGAGTAGCCATTCTTTCCTCTTCCTAACCGTGACCACCCATCAGGAACGCTTCACCGGAAGTGTCCTCTTGATGAGTGTTTTGAATTCCACCAAAAAATTCCAAGCTGCTTGAGACGATGTCGTCCGTCGATTTCGCTTGGAAAATACTTTTACGAAACGCTGAGGCACCGGGGTACCCAGTTGCAAACCAAGCCGCAAACTTTTTGAGCTGAATCTGCAAAACGCGCTCATCGCAATGAGCGGTCAGAACTTCGTGTAATTGTTTGTACAAATTGACATAATCCCGCTCGAGAGTCGAGTCGAGTTTCTCTCCCCGCCACAGAGCCAGAGCATCTGCGAAAATATGCGGGTTCTTCAGGCAGCCTCTGCCAATCAACACGCCGTCAACACCAGTTTCTTTCAAGCGCTGGACGGCTTGTTCCGCCGTTAGGATGTCGCCGTTCCCCAAAACTGGAAGTTTGGCTCCAGCTTTGACCTGCGCGATGTAATCCCAATCGGCCAATCCCGAATAGCTTTGCGCCCGCGTGCGACCGTGAATCGCAACCCAAGAAACACCTTCATTGTAAGCAATTTTGACGACTTCGTCGGCGTTGCGGGTGCCCTGATCCCATCCTGTCCGAATTTTGATGGTGAGCGGAATTTTAATGGCCTTCTTGATGGTCGAAATCATCAAGATCATATGCGGCAAATCCTTGAGGATCGCGGATCCGGCGCCCTTCTTGGTGACCTTCGGAACCGGGCAACCAAAATTGAGATCGATAAAGTCTGCGCCTTTTTCCTCAGCAAATTGCGCCGCGCGCGCCATGATTTCCGGATCTTCACCGAAGAGCTGAATGCCGATCGGACGCTGAGTCTCGTCGTAGCTCATGATTTTCAAAGTGCGATCGGATTTGTACTCGACCCCAGTTGCAGAAATCAGTTCGGTCACCACAATCCCGGCCTTGCGAGCCTTCATGAACGTGCGAAACGCATGGTCGGTAATCCCCGCCATGGGAGCCAAAACAAACGGATTCTGTCGAAGTGTCTCGAGCAACAAAAGTCGTCCATCCTTTTTTGGTAGCAACAACGCGTCTAAGGTCCAGGTCTTTAACACAAACTGAAGGCGAAAAGCATCTGGATTTTATCAAGAATTCTGAACTCTTAGCTTATTTACAGCCAATTGTTTCCTGTCACATTTCAAGAGCTTGGCGGAAAGACAAATGTGAAGAATTCAAGGACAGGCGTTGAGTCCAAGAAAAAGCATTCCCGGTTCTTCTAAATATTTCGAGTTTTCAAGCACTTACCTCTCAATTCAGAGCCTCAAAATTCCGATAAGAAGAGGTATGTTTTCGCCCATCTTGCGCCACATTCTGATTTTGATTGTCGCTTCTCTGCAAGCGATTGGCGCATTTGCTGTTTCGGAAACGGCGACTCCGAACACTCGACCAACCCCGAATTCGTCGACTTCCGCGACGACAGCACGAATTCCTTCGACCGGCCAGTGTCCCGAATCTTTGTTAGATTGGGTTCGCGACGATAAAAAAGATAAAAAATTCTTTCTCGTCTTTCCGTTGAAGTCTGAGCAAAACAGTGTTTGTCGCAATGCCCTTGATAGCAACAAGACATCCGATGTGAATGATCTGAGAAACACTTTCCGCGAGACTTTTTCAGATCGCTTCAAAGACACCAATCTTTCGCCAATCCAAAACTGCGCGCTTCCAAATGGCGAAGAAGGAGTCCACGCGACTTCGAAATACTTCGCAGCCCTTCGCCGAATTGACGAAGGCCTTTCGCGCGTGATGGATGAGTCAGCCGCGATCAATGCGACCATGCCGAATACTCCGTTTGATGAGTCCTTCTGCGGCAGCGTCTTTAAAACCCATCGTGATAAGTGCGCGACCTACAAGAAGGCCTGCCAAAATATGGCAAGCGCTGACGAGTTCGAAGCTCTTGCCAAAGATGCAGCAATTGCTGCCAGCAAAGTTTTCTGTGTGAACTTGGTCGATCAAAATTGTCGCTATAACGGTGGCGGCAAAGGGTTGGTGCAGATTCTGAAATCTTCGTCATCACCGCAGCTTCGTCAGTGCATTGGCATTTTGTCGAAAGATGCAACCGATTCTGTGCTGGCGAATGCAGACGACATGCAGACTGTTTTCTGCGATGCCAAGAAAAACAAGCAAGTCGTCGAGCAAACCATCGGTACCTACCCGTTTATGTTTGGCGAAGAGTTTAAAAAACTTGTCGACCCAACAGCGTCGGTGCGACCGATTATCTCGAAGCTTGAAAATATCAAGGGCTACTCGATCACGGGGCCTGCTGCGGGAAAGTTTCCATTTGATCCGAAACAGGTTCAAAAAGCGATCAGCAATCAGCTCAGTGCGAATCGTGAAGGCCTTAAGCAGACAAAAAAAGATTTCGAATCGGCTTACTATTGCCTGACCGGTCAGAAGGTTTCAAACCAAGCTTCAAACGACAATTGCTCGCCCGAGTTTTTAAATAAAGTCACAAACGGCGTCTACATGCCCGAAGACGATCGCATTCGGGGCGACGGCAAACGAAGATCCGCCATCGACCTCTACCAATGTCAGCAAAATCTGATCGAAATTCACACCGAACGCGACAAGCTTTCTTCGATGAGTTCGGAAGGCTTGAAGACCATCGGGATCACCGGTATCTCAATGCTGACTGGCGGCTTAGCCGCACCGGCCGCCGTATCCCGAATTTCAAGCCTGTCTCGCATGGCGCGACTTGCAGCCGGAGCAACAATCGTTGGTGGAGAGGCTTATGTTGCAAGCGATAGTGTTCGACAGGCCATCGATGCATGCTTCAATGACAAACCGAAAGCAGCATTAAGTTTAGCGCAGAATCGCGCATTGGAAGAGGGCACATGTCCTGCGCAGTCGACTTCGGCTTCACAAGGCGTGCGGCTGGCGACCAGTTGCTATTTGGATAGCGCTTTCGGTTTGACTGACACATTGTCAGCCGGACTTGCGTCAGCCGCGACAAGAAATTTGAAAAACGCGGTCACGCAAACGGAAAAAGAGGCTCAAGCCGCCGCCCGTGCGGCTGATAGCGCGACCATCGTGCGTGACCCAAAATCTGAAATCGGCACATCAGGAATGACCCGCCCCGAGCGACGTCATCCTGAGGTCGCGCACACATCAGACGAAACATCAAAGTACCATCGCAGCGCCAGCCGTCAGCAAGCTGTCGACGAATACGCACACAAACAGCTGAGCTCACCGACACAGAATAAAGCGTGGCTGCAATCTGGATCGAAGGTGACACCGGATGGGAAAACTTGGTTCTTGGATATTCAGAATACGAAGATGAAACAACTGAATGACACGACCTTGGACAAAGACCTAATCACATCCATCACGCATATGCATCAAGAGAAGTCGATGAAAGGCATCGAAGATCTTCTCAAAAACAAGTATCCAAATGTCGAAGTGAAATTTACGACCAATCACCTGGATGATATTGAACTGGCTCACTTCGTCGACAAATTTCCGCAGGTGCGAGGCGAATTGAAACAACCCATGTCGGATCAAATGTTCAAAGATCTGATGAAGAAGTACCCAGAAATCGAGGGCGATCTTTCTTCTTTGTACGTGGATTTCAAAACTTTGCGCTATGCTTTTTCACCGAAGCCACCACTGCAACAAATCCCAAAGAAATTCCGCGAGGACCTGAATCAAACGCTGATGGCAATCAACGACGATTTCGCAAAAATGGTCCAAGAAAGACAGCTGGTACGTGAAGCAAATGAAGCCAACACTTGGTTCCGTTTTGGTTATGGTGAAACCGGCGATCAAGCCAATATCGCCACCCGTTATGCACGCGATCAAGGTGAGAACCGACTTTACAGCTTTACGGAACAGCGAGTGCAAAGAGGATTGGCGCGGACGATGACCGATGCCGAAGGTTATCGAAACAGCCTAAGCCGATCGCTTGGCAAAACAGATCTATGGGACAAAGAAGCCGGAAGACAAACTTTGCGAGTCGAAGTCTTCGAGCTGGCGCGAAAAGCGCAAAGCCCAGAAGATCTCAAGAAGCAAATTCAGCTTTCTTTGGGAACGAATATCACAACCGAGCAAGCCGATGAGATTTTGAAATATTCGAAATCGATCGATACATTTTCTCCGGGAATCAATATCGTCAATCGTGAAACGGCAAGCTTAACCCCAGCTAAGCAGGGCGGGATCATCATCGACTTTAAGGGTATGGGTGGGCAGAACTTAAAAGAAACTGCCGAGGCATTGGCCAATCAGCGAAGTGTTGCCAGAGCTGTCGAGGAAGCCCGACTTGGAGAAAATGCCGTCACCACCATTTTCAACGTGAAGAAAGATGCCATCCGCAGTGTGGCCGAAAAAGCCGCTTCAAAGTACGGTTTGAGAATCGCAGTCAAAGCCAGTGGCGACGACATGGTTTTGATTCCAGACAAGCCTTTTACAAAAGAAATGCAAGATCAGATCGCGCAAGAAATTGCGAAAGTGATGAATCCTTCATCGATTCGGATGAGCTCGATTCCTGCTGGTGTGCCGGAAAATGGTCGCGCCATGCTGGGTGTGACCGGCGAAAGCATCGAAAAACAGCTGCGTAAAAATCTTCAAGGTGAAATCCCTCGAGAGAAGTTGGATCAAATACTTTTCCGAGTCGATATGACCCTGCCGGGCAGTTCGACAACGACCGCAACTTTAAATACAACAACTGGCGGAAGTACGGTTACGGCCGAAGAGAAAAAGAAAATTGAAAAAGCTTTCCAAGAAGCTTTGGAAGCGATGAAGAAGAAACCATCGTCTCGACATTGGTATCGCCCACGACGACTCTCGCCTGAACCGCTGCAGTTATCAGTCTAAGACATCCAAGTCACGCGGCCGTCGGTTTGCCGAGGCGCCTTGGGTGGTTCGTGATCCGGATAGCCCATCACGACCCCGCAAAGCAGCTCCATTTCGCCGGCTTTGTATTCGGGAAGTTCCGTGACGCCCAAAAATTTATCGACTTCGTCTTTGATTTCCAGCGGCGCACCCATCGTGCAGCAGCCAAGGCCTTCAACCAGGCAAGCCAGATTTATGTTTTCGACCGCCATGTACACACTGCCAATGCTGGTGTGATAGCGCTCTTCGGGTGTGTTGATCGAATAGCAGAAAAGCAAAACCGGGGCGTCACCCAAGGTGTAGAAAAATCTTTCGGTGAATTGATACAGCGACGGTTTCAATCTTTGCTGAAGAACGTCTTTGATTCCGACCCAAGATTTTTGCGAGTACTTCAGATACTCGTCCCGTTTTTTGCCGGTCACCACGAAGAAGCGCCAGTTTTGCCGATTCTTACCTGAAGGCGCGTGCATGCCGGCTGTCAGGATCCGTTCGATCACTTCACGTGGAGGAACGTCCGGTTTGAACTTGCGGATGGATTTTCGGGACTCGATCAGTTGATAAAATTCTTCTTTCTTCATACCATCAAAGTATGTCCCAAATGACCGCGGTCCAGAAACAAAAACTGTTCTGGCTGAGCTTTCCAACGCTCTGCCTGATCTCGATTTGTTTGGCCGTGCTAACCCTGATCCCCGCATCACGCGAATTCATCCGCAGCGTGATCATCTCGAATTCGCGCCAGATTTTAGCAAAAGCCGATGCCGATCTGACCGGACAGGGCTTGCATGTTGCCATCGTGAAAGTGAAAACGGCGGACACTTTGTCGCTTGAAATTTTCGAAACCGAAGGGGCGTCCGGCCAAATGAAATTCACAAAACGTCTGGTGCTGCCGGAAAAACGCGATGCCTATTTTAATTTCCGCGGCAACGCCACGAATCTGGTGGTGACCGACGTGGATGGCGATGGAACTTTGGAGATCGTCGCCCCGACCTTTGATGAAAATTTGATTCCGCGCCTGAACGTCTACAAGTTCGATCCCGAACGACATGATTTCTATCGTTTGGGACCGGAAAGTTTCAGTCTTTAAGATTATTTCGTCGATTTTGCCGGAGCTTCTGGAGCTTCGGCCGATTTCTTGCTCAGATCCCGCCATGATTTTCCTTCGCGGGCCTTGCGATCCAGCTGGAACTTTTTCACCGCCGCCGAATGCGCTTCATAAGTACTGGTGAAAACATGCGTGCCATCATTCTGCGAAACAAAGAAGAGATACTCTGTCTTCTCGGGTTTTACAGCCGCTTCCATCGCGGCTTTCCCCGGATTCGCAATTGGACCGGGTGGCAATCCCTTGATCACATAAGTATTGTACTTGGTGGGACGAAGGATATCGGCCTTTGTGATATTGTAGACTGTCTTCTGCGCTTGCTCGGCCAAACCGTAAATAATGGTTGGATCGGTTTGCAGCAACATCCCCTTCAGCAAACGGTTGTGGAAGACCGACGAGATTTTAGGTCTTTCTTCCGGCGCCCCGGTTTCTTTTTCGATGATGCTCGCCAAGGTGACGATCTGATGCCGAGTGAATCCTTTGAGCGTATTCTGCGCTTCGATCTCTTTGTAAGCCTGATGGAAATTGCTGACCATCGCCTGCAAGAGTTCTTTGGTGGTTGTGAATTTTGTCAGCTGATAGGTTTCCGGATAAAGATATCCTTCCAAGCTGCTATGCTCTTCGCCCAAAAGCATTTTGACGAATTCGGGGTCGGTCGCAAACTTGATAAAGTCTTCGCGCGTGCCGAAGTTCTGTTTTTCGTAAAGCTCGGCGATTTCAAAAAGATTCAAGCCTTCGGACACCGTGAATGGATGACCGATGGATTTTCCGCTGATGATCACCGATAAAACTTCGGATGGTTTCATATTCTTGCGAAGCGCGTATTCGCCGACTTTCATTTTTCCGGTGGCGCCCTGAAAGCGTGCGAACCAGGTGAAAAGTTGCGCGTTATTCACAAGCTGCAAAGACTGAAGCTCGGACGCGATCTTGGAAAAGCTTTGGCCCTGGCGAACCTCGAAGACGACTTCTTCGGGATTGTCGCTGGGGCGCGAGTTCACAAAGTGATAACCCGCAAACCCGCCGATTAAAATCACGATCATCAAAAGACTGGTTAAACCGACGACGATGGACTTCATCCGTTTTCTGCTCCGAAAGTGATTCCCGGAAGCATCTTGCCAGCATCAAAACCCGTTGGATCTTCCAGACTTGAAACAGGCACCGAGCAATACTGAATTGCATAGTGCGCTGATGGACGATCGTTGCCGGACTTACCCATACCGCCAAATGGCAAGCGCGAGCTGGCGCCATTGGTCGTGCGATTCCAATTCAAAAGACCCACGCGCGCTTCCAACAGAGCTTTGTCGTACAAAGCGCGATCTTTCGTGAACAGCGCCATCACCAACCCGTAACCGGTCGAATTCACGATGCTTAAAGCTTCGTCGAAATCGCGGGTTTGATAGATTGCCACATTCGGGCCGAAGATTTCGCTTTTTTGATAAACCGAGTTCGGATCGAATTTTTTCACCAAGTGAATACTTGGCGTCACATAGTATCCTTTGTGTTTCAAATCCAATTGCTTTCCGCGCATCAAGCTTTCGCAATTTTCGCGGTTGGCGATTTCTTGGAATCGAATATATTTTTCGACCGCAGCCGAATTGATCAAAGGACCCATAAACGGATTTTCGGACCAGTGACCGATCGTCAGGCGTTTGGCCGCCTGGTAAAAACGCTCGGTGAACTTTTCGGCGATATCCGGATGGATGATCACGCGGCTGGTGCAAGCGCAGCGCTGACCTGATGTCATGTACGCGCCGACCAACGTTTCGTAGATCGCTTTGTCCATATCGGTATCGTTCCAAACGACCGTCGCGTTCTTGCCACCCATTTCCAGCGCCAAGATTTTCCAGTAATGATTCATGGTCTCTTGCTTGATTTTCAGACCGACTTCGTAAGAACCGGTGAACAGGATTCCATCAACCGATTCGTGCATGACGATCTTGCGGCCCGTCTCCCCATCGCCTTGGATCATGTTGAAAACACCCGGTGGGAAATCTGCTTTCTCGAAGCATTTTGCCATCAGCTGTCCAACGTACGGAGTTTGCTCGGATGGTTTGAACACCACCGTGTTCCCCATGATCAAAGCCGGAATGATGTGTCCATTTGGCAAATGGGCCGGGAAGTTGAAAGGCCCAATCACCGCCATCACCCCGCGCGGCTTGTGACGAATCACGCCTTCAACTTGCGGAAGCGCGTTCGGGACGCGATCTTCTTTCACCAGATCCAATGAGGCATTCAAAGTGATATCGATCTTCGCGCTGAGTGCTGCCGCTTCCGTCAACGTTTCCCACTTTGGTTTTCCAGTATCCCGAGAAATCGCCTCGGCCATTTCATTTTTGACCGAATCGAAAGTTTCCTTCAGGCGCATCAGATAGCGTTTGCGTTCATCCATGCTAAGACGGGCCCATGGAAGATAAGCTTTCTTTGCTGCTTCCACCGCCATATCGACATGCGAGTGCGAGAAAGAAGCCACCATAATCGTGTCATTCAAATCACCTGGGGAAACGTCTTTGATGCTTCCATCCGGTTTTTGCACTGGAATAAATTTGCCGTTAATAAAATCGCCAAGATAGTTCATGTTTGCTCCCGTTTCGAAGCCTTCGTGTAATTAAAAGGCGCTAAAAATACTTCCTCATCCAAATCCAAACCCAGGACCGATCGCGACTTCGAAGGAATCGCGACCTCGTCGCCGCGCAGATCGTAACTGACCAGGGTGGACTTAAATTCGTCTTGCGTCGTTCCCATCAAGCCTTGCTCTTTATAAGAAGCATCTTTGAACTCGGTCACGCGCACCCGACGTCCGTGTTTGATTGGCAAGATATCCATTGTGTTGCAACCATAGTGCGGACCTCCGTCAAAGGGATCCACTTCATCCAAGTACTCGAAACCGATACTTTCAAGCAAATGTTGCGCGGGTTTCGTAAATTCGCCCACACGCCCCAGCACCGCACGAGCTTTGGCATCCAACAAACAAAGGTAGATGTCATCTTCTGGAAAAAGCGAGCTGATGAATTCCTTATGGCTTTGCGAAAGCAAATCCGCCTCTTGGTAAGGAAGACCGGTGAATCGACGTCCCAAAGCCTCCCAAAATTCCGAGCGGCCTTCGTCCGTCAATGGCGGTGTCAGCTCGCAAAGCACGCGATCTTCGAAGCGATCCAGATGCAGCCCCATATAAAGGAAGCGAGATAAGGAAATTTGCTTTCCAAGTTTCTCGGGACGACGGCGATAGATCTTGTCCACCAACAGGCCGCCGATTTCCGTAGGCCCATCGGTATCCAGTTGGAAGCGCAAAACCTGATGGATAAATCCGATCCCCAAATCGTCGCTGTAATGGTTGCGCTTCAAGATTTTAAAAAAATTGTGCGGAATCTCTTCAGTTCCGTGTTTAGCCATGATCAAGGAACTGCCGACAACCAGTTGTTCTTCGGTGTCTTCAAGCACGAAAAGATATTCAGACTCTGGCTTGCTAAGGCCGCCTTCGAAAGCGGCAATGCTGCGCTCGATTTTCTTAGTGATCACCTTTTTATCACCCGGAAGATTCAGCAAACCGAATTGTTTTGCCAAATCGGTCAGCTGATTCACATCTTCATGGCGAACAGGTCGTACGATAAAACTCATAAACAAAACCTTCCAATCACCCGTCGGTAAAATTCGATCGATTTCTTCAGGTCATCGATCAGAACGTGTTCCTTGGGCGTGTGAATATTTCCATCGCGAACGCCGGGACCAAAGGAAATGCATTCGATCCCCGTACGACACCAAAGGCTTGCTTCATTCGATGAAGACTGCGTCGTCGTCTTGACCGGCATTCCCATTTCATCCAATTCAGCCAAACATCCGCGCACAAAAATTGAATTCTCGTCCGTGCGGTACGGACGCTTGTAATCGGTGACCCGAAATTCAGCTTTCAAGTCCTCGCATTTTTGTCGAAGCTTCGCCATCCAAGTTTCGTAAATCTCATTCGTCACGATCGGGGGAATTCGACAACTTCCCGATAAGAAAATATGATCTTCGAAAGTCCGAATCAAACCGATATTCAAAGTCGGATGGCTGGGACTGAAATCGCGATCTTGATAAGACAAAAACTGCGTTTCCAGCTCTTGGGTCGCACGGTAGATTGCGGCCAATTTTTTCGACATTGGATCGGCGATGCTGGAAACCGGATCGATCTCTAAAAACGCGCTGGCCGGGACCGTGTTAAAGTTCACTCCGCCATCGGCTTCCATGATCACGATGTTTTCCGGAAGCTGCAGCAAATAATCCAGCATCTTTTTGATCGCACTTTCACCCAGATGCGGTGTCGACGAATGCGCCGCCTTGCCATTGAAGATGCGGCTTTGGGTCGATGTGCTTTCACGCAAGTTGTGCTCGTACCGATACTGGCGCTCTTCTTCGCTGTAAGGAATGCGAATTTCGACGGTCGCAATTCCTTTTCCGGCCGTGATCACCTGCAGTTCGCTGGGCTCCCCGATCAACGCCATCTTCGCCGAAACTTTGTTTTTGCGAATGACTTTCAATGCGCCCGCCATACCAAGCTCTTCACCGTAAGTGCCGACCAAAACCGGTGGCAGTCTCCAGGCCGTATCTTGCGCAAAGCTCGACATCGCTTCGAGCTTACATAAAAAATCCAACTTCACGTCGGCCGCGCCCAAACCATAGATTTTGTTATCCATGATGGTCGCATCGAATGGATTGTGTCCCGTTTCGGCCCACAGACCGAAAGGCCCCGGATCCGGAGTGTCCAAATGGGTTTGCAGTAAAAGCTCTAGCGAAGGTCTTTCGCGAACTGGACGAATCAAAATGTTCGCCTGCGGCTGATCGCCCAGATGTTCTTCTTGCACCTCGACATTCAAGCCACGGGCACGCGCCAATTCTGCAAGCCAGGCAACAAGCTCCCGCGTTCCCTGCTGAGGGGAACTGTCAAAGGAGATCATTTTCCGGCACGCTTCAACAAAATTCAATTAAGCACCCTCGAGAACGCTCTTCTCGATGAGCTTGCGGGCGACTTCGATGTCAGCATCTTGAATGATCGCCGGCACCAAGAAGCGAACGCGAATCGGATCTTTCCCACAAGGGAATGCGATCAGACCATTGGCAAACATTCGCTTTAACAGCGCATCGACTTGTTCTTTTTTTCCGTCGTATGGAGTCACCGCGATCATCAATCCCATGCCACCCGCATCGTTGAGCTTGCCTTTGCAGGTCGTCTCATTCAGCTCATTCAACATGCCGATGAATTTTTTGTGGATCTGCATGATACGTCCATTCGGCCCTAGATATCCCTCTTGCAACATCGTCAGAATTTCGATTCCGGCAGACAGGGCCGGCGACGTACCCGAGAAAGTTCCGGCAATCAAACCCGGTTGCGGATTGTACTCTTCTGTATACAAAGTCGCACCGACCTGAGCCGTTTTTGCGATTGTGCACAGATCGATATATTGGCCGATATCCAAAGTTTCAAACGCAAACATCTCACCCGTCCGAGTGAAAGTTTGGACTTCGTCCGCCCAGATGGCGATTTTTTGCTCTTTGCAGAATTCCAACATCGGCACAAAGAATTCGCGCGGCGCCGCTTGATATCCGCCTTCGCCCAGCATCGGTTCGAACACGAAAGTCGAAATGTTCTTTTCGTGTTTCGCGACATGGTCTTTCATCGCACGCAAAGCTTTTTCGCCGCTTTGAGGATCGCGTTTGTCGAAGAAAGGAATGCGCAAAAGTTCGTGATATTCTGGTAAGCCGACTTTATAAGCGGCATTGTCCGTGACTTCGGCCATCATTGTCGAACGACCGGCGAAAGCATTTTTGAAAGACATCACCATACGCGCTGGTGAATGCTTTTGACGAGTGATCTTCAAAGCGCTTTCATTGGCCATGGTTCCGCAAGTTGCAAGCCATCCGTATTTCAAACGGCTGCGGCGTCCGGCAAGACCCACCAAAGTTTCCAAGAATTTTTCGTACTCGCGATTGGGCTGAAGGTTTCCCTGATTGACGATATCCGACAAAGCTCCGCGAACGGTCGCCGCCATCACGCGTGGGTTGGCGTGACCCATCAAGTGAATGCCGATACCGTTGATCAAATCCAATTTAACACTTCCGTCTTCCAGCTCGACGTAAGCGCCGTTACCGGCACCCGAGCCAACGTAAGGGTAATGCAAAGGACGGCCACGAACTTTTCCGGTTTTCTCGATGATCGCTTTGCCCTTTTCCGCGTGCTCGGGGTGCGCCGCTTGAATTCCTTTGATTTGCGAATTCACTTTGCCCACTTCGTCCACAAGGTTTTGCACAAGTTTTTGGATCTGAGATGATTCGTCGATTTGGTGACCGAACAGTTGCGCCATTTTTAATCCTTCTTAAGAGAGTAAATTTGAGACTTATTTTATCACTCTAGACAGTGAGAATGAAGCAGATTAGACTTTTGGAACAATGAAGCTCGGACCTCTTTTCTCTCGACTATTTTTGATTGCCACCTTGAGTTGTAGCCTTCATGCAACGGCCGTTGCACAAGAACCACAGAGCGAAAGTCCGACCAGTACCACCAGCACAACAGTTGAATCGACAACGACCACCACACAGGTCAATGCGAATCTCGCTCCGGAAACTCCGGCATGGCCTAATTTCGAGAAGGCCTTTGAGGCTGGTGTTGTTGCCTATCAGGCCAAGAAATATGACGAGGCTCGTCTCGCGTTTTCACATGCTTTGCAGTTGGAACCGCTCAGCGTGCAAACGCTCACGAACTTGGCTTTGGTCCAGTTCCAATTGGGTCAAAAAGGATGGGCTGTCGCATTGCTTCGTAAGGCACAAAACCTGGATCCCGACTTTTCCACCCCTCGGGCCTCTTTGGATTTCATTCTGCCGCAGCTCGACGTGAAAGAGATCCCGCATGAAATTCAGCTGTGGGAAACGGCTCGCGAGAACTTTATCGTGCCTTTTACTTTGAATGGGTTTTTAGCCCTTAGCGCTCTTTGTCTTTTCGCAACTGGCTGGTTGTGGCTGCATTATGTGGGTCGTCGCCGCGAAGCTTTCCGCGAAGACAAATCTTTGCCGCCTTTCCCGGTGATTCCGACCTTGATCGCTTTGATTTTCATCGCGGTTTTGGCTCTGACATTGATGAAAGTTTTGGATCAAAGCGTCCCACGCGGCACCGTGGTCAACGAAAAGGTCACTGTCTTTTCGGCACCGAACGAGCAAAGTGTGGCTTTATTTGATTTGTATGCCGGCCTTGAAGTTGTGCTTCGACAAGACAGTGGCGATTGGGTGCAGGTCACCTATCCCGGCGCTTCGACAGGGTGGATTCCGAAATCCAGTGTATTTCAAACATCTGGGAGAGCCGCTTGGTAAATTACGTTTGGGAAAATCTTTTCCGCGACAAAAATAAAACCGAAAGCGTCCGCCATCAGCTCAAGCAAAATATTCTCTTTCAGGATTTGAATTTCAATGAAATCCGCCTGGTCGAAAATATCGTCAACATCCGACACTATCGCCCTGGCGAGCCGATTTTCAAGCAAGGCGAAGTCGGCGTCGGCATGTATATGATCATGAGCGGCGTCATCAATATTTACGTTGAAGAACTGAACGCCAGCGACAACCGCACGGTCACGACCCATGTCACGCAATTAAAAGCCGGAGATTTTTTTGGCGAACTGGCCTTGGTTGAAACCGAAGGCCGCCGAAGCGCATCGGCCACAGCCCACGAAGAATGCGTGCTGATCGGATTTTACAAGCCGGATTTGATCGAAATCGTCGAGCGAAGCCCTTCAGCCGGAGTCAAAATTCTGATGAGACTGGGCGAGGTTTTGGGAAGCCGTTTGCGACAAACCACGAATCGCATCACCGAACTGAAGAAAGAACAAAGAAAACCATGAGTCTCGCCACCCGGGCTATCGAACGCGAAAGGAAATTGAAGCTTTTCTTTTTTCTGAGCGCTTTGTTTTTGCTCACGGTCGCGATTCTTTTGATTAAGAATGTTTTCGTTTCTTTCTTGCTGGCTTTCGTTATCTATTATGTCTTGGCTCCGATCGTTGATTTGCTCGAGCGGCGCGGGTTTTCGCGACAGTGGTCGACCACCGTTCCTTTTCTGATGGTGACTTTGCTCTTGATTGGATTGGTGCAAACTTTTTCGCCAATCTTGGTCAATCAGGTTCTGTCACTGAAGGTTGAATTTCCACACTACCTGGATGCGACGACAAGGTTTCTCACCAACCTTGAAAAGCAGGCCACGAATTTCATGGCGCAGGTATATCCGCTGGATATTCGCGGCCACGTCGAACCGAAAGTCATGGCTTTCGCCGAAGAATTTTTCCGCAATCTTCCGGATTACCTTTCGCGTTCGATCACGATTTTTTTACTGACCCCCTTTCTGGCGTACTTCATGCTGCTGGATGGGCGCGATTTCGTTCGCCGCATCTTGAATCTGGTGCCGAATAATTTCTTCGAATTGGCACTGAATCTCAGTCACCAGGTCAGCGAGCAAATGGGTGGCTTTATCCGAGCCCGTATTTTGGAAAGTGCCTTAATCGGGATGGTGATTTGGATCGGGCTTTTGATTCTGGGTTTTCCTTACGCCCTGATTTTGGCGATTTTTGCCGGTATTTTGAACGTGATTCCATATTTAGGCCCTTTTATCGGAGCCGCTCCGGCGTTGGTGATCTGCTTCGCCAGCCCCGAGCCGAATTCGCTGCTTCCTTGGGTGATCTTAATTTACGCACTTGCTCAAGTTCTTGATATTGTTTTGATTATCCCTTTCGTCGTGGCTCGCATCGTCGATTTGCATCCTGTCACCGTGGTTTTGGCCGTGATCGTGGGTTCTCAGGTGATGGGAATTTTGGGAATGATTATCTCGATTCCGCTCTTCAGTGCGATGAAAGTTTCTGTTTCGGCAATCTATAAACATTTGACCGACTTTCGAAGTTAGTTTTACACTGACGTCCAGGTGTAAGATGCTTCGAGTCAATATTTCAGTTCTTCTTTTAATTTCAAGTATATGGCTAGCTTTGAACTCGCTCACCGCGTGCTCATCTGCTGACAAGAAATCGGATACTCCGGAAGGCGCGTACGAAATCGCCCAAGAGTTCGATAAAGATGAACGTTATGAAGAAGCGATCAAGCGTTATCAAGATATCAAAAATAAGTTTCCGTATTCAAAGTATGCAACGATGGCCGAACTGTCCGTCGCCGATGCATATTTCAAGCAAGAATCTTACGCCGAAGCTCAAGTTGCATATCAAACTTTCAAAGATCTGCATCCGAAACATGCCAAGATCGATTATGTCACTTACCGTTTGGCGATGAGCTATTTCAATCAGTTGCCACCGACCATCGATCGCGACCTGACCCTATCGCAGAATACGCTTTTGTATTTCGACGAGGTGATCAACCAGTATCCAAATTCAGAGCATGTGGCGGAAGCGAAAGAAAAGAAATCTGCAACTTTGAAGATGCTGGCGGAAAAGGAAAACTATATCGCCGAGTTCTATTTCATTCGTGAAAAGTTCGATTCGGCGCTGACTCGTTATGACGGTCTTTTGCGCAAGTATCCGGGTCAAGGTTTCGACGCCAAGGCATTGGCTCATGCCGCTGTTTGCGCTTCGAAAGTGGGCGAACCCAATCGGGCTCGTCAGTACATGGCTGAACTGCAAAAACGTTTTCCTGGTTCGGATGAAGTTGAATTCGCAAAAAAGGAAATCAAGTAATGGCTGATTCAATGTGGGATGAAATGCTCGCGGAAGCGAAAGAAAATTTCATCAATGGCAATTATAAAGTCGCCGAACCCATTCTCAATCAGCTGATCCTGCAAAATTCTCGCAACGCTGAAGTTTACCAAATGTTGGCGACGATCTTTTACGACAAAGGTCAGTTCAACAAGGCGATCCGCACTTTCAAACGCGCTTTGGAAATCGATCCGACTTACACCGATGCCAGCGTTGGCCTGTCGATTATCTTGAACGATTTGGGCCGCTACGATGAAGGCAAACAGATTTTCGAAGACGCGCAGAAACTTTTGGATCGCAAATCCGGTAAAATGGATTCATACGTCGAAGAAAAACTGGCCAGCAAACATGAAGAGCTGGCCGATATTTACTTCCAGTACAAATTCTATTCCGAAGCTTTGGATCAGCTGTTCCGCGCTCAGAAATTGACGACGCGAAAAGCGGAGATCGTCATGCGCATCGCCGAATGCTACGTGAAAATGGGCGACGCCGATCGCTCGATCCGCGAGCTGAAAGGCTTGATCCGCGAATATCCGCATTTCATTCCGGCCCGTTTGAAGCTCGGGGTGATCTATTACAATTTGAACAATCTCGCCGAAGCGACCGAACAGTGGGAAAATATTCTGCTTCGCGATCCTCACCATCCGGAAGCCCTTCAACATCTGAAGATGGCCAATGCGGCTGGTATCACCACCTTGAGTTTATAAGAGGTCCACCATGAGCCAAGTCAAAGAAGACATGCTTCCATTCATCACCAAAGACGAAATCGCCAAGATGGTGAAGTCTTTGGCGAAACAAATCGAATACGATTACGAAGGCAAAGAAGTGATCTTGATCTGTCCACTGCGCGGATCGATGCACTTTACGGCGGATTTGGCTCGTCAGATTCAACTTTTGCAACAAGTGGACTTTGTTCATCTGCAAGCCGTTGAACGCGGTGGTGCGATCAAGATTATCAAAGACATCAGCGTGAACATTGCGGGAAAGCACGTTCTGATCATCGAAGAAATCATCGATACCGGCCGGACCCTGAGTTTTTTAAGAAATCGTCTTCTGGCCTCTTCCCCTGCGTCGTTAAAGATTGTAACATTGTTGGATAAACCTGCTCGTCGTGAATTGCCAATTCGTGCTGATTATATCGGCCGAACGATTGAAGACCGCTATGTGGTTGGATACGGGATGGATTCAGAAGAGTTCGGCCGGAATTATCCGGATATCTATGTGATGAAAAACTAATAGATCAAAAAAGGAGTTTTTGAGTCTATGCTACCACGCCAACTTGTCGTCCTATTCGTCTGTTCCGTTGTCGTTCTATTTCTTGTAAACGTTTTCGTTAGTTAGCTCTTAACGGTGACCCTGCGGTCGCCGTCATCATGACAATCTCTCGTGCCGATTAAAACCGGTCGCACAGATCAAACACTGGACCTAAGTCCGAAACGCTTGATTTAGAATCAGAACAATCAAAGAAAGAATCTGCAGAAAAAGAAGGTAGAACTTCAGTCTCGCTTCAACTTTCTTGGAAAAGAGCCGATCTATTTTATGTCTGCTCGACATAAAACCTCCTCTCTGCCAAAGAGGAGAAATCCTTTTCTCGGAAGAACGACCGCAAGGTCGTTTTTCCATTTGTGCAATCTAGAAATCAAACCCAAAACTCATTAAAGCGATAGAGAGACTTTTGTCGTCCGATTTCCGGATCACTTGCCCTAGCCTTTTGGCCTGTCTCAATCAGAGACACTCAAAATTCCATATCATTTTGATATTTGCCCGACTCTTGCAATCTCTAAATCTGGGGGCAAATCACTGAGTTTGCTTTGTTTTTAAAGAGCGAAAACTTGACGACTGTCGAGGAATCCTTCGACACCCGCGGCTGGACGTCCAGCAAGTGCGCAGTCGGGTTTTTATGTGCTGAAAGACTCAGGGTTTTTCCAAAATGAGCCGATAAATAGATGGATAAGGTGAAGACCTTTGCTTAACCAATTGAAGGGGGATGTACATGAAAAAACTGAAGAACTTCGCGAAGAATCTTTTGAAAGACGAAAGCGGACAAGGAACGGCTGAATACGTTTTGCTGATCGCAATTGTTGTCGGCGCTTTGATTATCTTTGGCCCGGCTTTGAAGCAAAAACTGACTGACAAGTGGAACACCATTTCAGGTCAGATGGATCAAATCCAGTAATCGCGAAGAAGGTGTTGCGTGACAGTCGAATACATTCTGCTTTTAGCAATGTTTGTTTTCTTCGTCATGGGCGCCATGGTCAGCAGCCCTCAGCGGTCTTTTGATAATGCGGGACCGAAACTGGGGGCGCGAGTCGAGAAACATCTGACAACGGGAGATGGCTTCGGTTCCAAAAAAGGTTCCGGCACCGCTCCCCTGCAATGGGAATAGAATGTTGAGTTTAGCTTCTTTGCAATTCGGACTGGTGATCGTCTCTTTGATCAATGGGATCAGAGAAGATCTTCGTTCGCGCAAAGTTTCAAACGTCAGCGTTTTGATCACACTGGTGTTGGGTTTGTTTTGCGTGCTGTTTGTTCAAGGGCTTTCGGGCTTGATGATCGCAGCACTTTCGTTTGTTACGGCTTTTGTTGCCGTGTTGCCACTGTACCTGGTGAAAGCCATCGGCGGTGGAGACGTGAAATTGTTTTTGGCTGTTTCAGTTCTTTTGAATTGGCAGCAAGTTTTGATTTCTCTGATCGGATCGCTGATCTGGGGATCGATCTTAGGGGTGGTTCAGGTGATCTTGAAGGGTGAAGGAAAAGCATTCGCACACAATATGATTGCGATCTTTACTTCTAAAGCCCGATTGCCAGAACAAAAAACCCACAAGGTGCCTTACACGATCGCGCTTTTGCTTGGAGTTTTAACCAGCTTTGTGTGGACGGGAATTTTATGAAGCCGCAAAACCGTCTGAAAAATCAAAGTGGTCAGTTCTTGGTAGAAATGGTTTTGCTGATGGCGCTGGGTGTGACCGTGGCGTTGATGGCAACCAACTTTCTACGAAGTAACGAGTTTGCTCAGAATTTAATTGCAAGACCCTGGCTGACCCTGTCGGGGATGATTGAGTGTGGGACGTGGGAAGGATGTAAACCAGGGTACCATCCCAGTTCGGCCAACCGAATTCTGTCCTTTAAACCGAACGAGTGAGTGAGATGAAAAACCAAAAGGGTTTTGTCACAGCCGAGTTCCTGATCGCCATCGTGATCGCCTTTGGTCTCACGGTGTTGACCTTTTCTTTGACCATGACTTTGTCTGTGGTTGAAGTGGCTCAGTATGTGGTTTTCTCGTCTTCACGTGCGCACTCGGCGGCAAATTATGATGTGGATGCGCAAAAAAAGGCGGCCACAAATAAGTTTAACAATTTAATGGCCAGCCCTTCCTTGGCGCCTTTGTTTGGCAACGGATGGTTCACCATCAGCCAGCCTGAAATTCGCTCGGGCAATGGTGACAACTTTGAACGCGAATATGGCGGCACCGATCCGCGTAAGAACCTTCAGGGTGTGCGCGCCACTTTCAAAGCCAAGATTTTGGAAATGCGTCTGCCAATGATCGGCAACGTCTCTCCGGAAGACGATGGCTTTGCCGCCAAGCTGAACGCGATTCTGATCCGCGAAGTCAGCCAACAAGAATGCATCGATTACATGAACCAACGCCGCGAGTTCTTATGGAACTTTGATGGTGGCGGTCGCTTCTCAAGATTTAAACCGTCAGGGGACCTCCCCACACCATGGGAGGACAACGGATGTTAAAACTGAGACGTCTGAAGAACTCGCGTGGGAATGCGATTATCGAAATCATTCCGATTTTGGCCATCTTCATTTTGGTCATCAATTTCTCTTTGGGGTTCTTTGGTTTGATTCATTCAGGAATTATGAATTCGATCGGCGCACGCAACTACGCCTTCGAGACGTTCCGCAATCGCTCGAACCTGACTTATCTTCGTGATACGGCCGGCAGTGACTCGTCATTTACTTATACAAAGTCACAGCAGCGCTTTCACGTGATCAAAAATGAAACCGCGCCGGTCAGCGGAGATCGATTCTACGCCACCCGACGTCCGATTAAATTTTCGGAAATCCGTGGCGTCGCAGAAGCGGTGGGATCGGCGCAAGAACATGAAAGAAATAAAACAATTATTGAAGGACGAAGAGCCTCTGATGTCGGCATTGAAGAGGGTGTCAATCCGGCATGGGTGAGAAGCGCATACGGTATGTGCCTTGTCGCCAACTGTGGGGGCTAAAGCAATGGGGATGCAGCGATGAATAACGAATCAAGAACACTTTGGATATCCTTAGGGGCTGGATTGTTTGCGGCGTTTTTGCTTTACTCTTATTCGCAAGAGAAAAAAGCCCAATACGACAAGGTCTATGGCGCCATGAAAAACGTCGTGGTCGCAAAGCAAAACATCGCTGAGATGAGCACCATCGACGACACCATGTTAGAAGTGATCGAACGCCCTGCTGATTTTGTCGAACCTGGTGCGCTTCAAGATCCAGAGCAAGCTGTCGGCCAGGTCGCCGGCAAAGCGATCAAAAAAGGCGAGCAGCTTTTGGACAGTAAGCTTTTGCTTCCGGGTCCTGAGACCGGAATTTCTTTACAAGTGGCGCCGAGCAAGCGTGCGGTGACTTTACCTATCGATGAAGTTCGTGGCGTGGCCAAACTGATCCGTCCCGGAGATCGCGTCGATATCTATGCCGCCATCGATTCAGGAAAAGGATTAAGTCAGAAACGTGAAGTCACCATGATCATGCAAGACGTGGTGGTGCTGGCGACAGGCGTGAACGTTGTAAATAATATTCCCCGTACCGTAGAAACAGACAGCACGGGTAAAAATTTGATCCTGACGCCATTGTCTCAGGACACCAAGTACAATTCGCTAACGATCGAGGCGACTCCGAAAGAAGCGCAGGATTTGATCTATATCGTTTCGACTTCGCCGGGAAATATATTTTTCACTTTAAGAAATCCAAACGATCGCGCCGTCCCGCCGCGTTTACCAAGCTCGACATCGGACACGGTGATGGGACATCCGTCGATCAGTCTGGAAACACAACCTTCGATGGCACCGTCTCAGCCATCGCAGGCACCAATGGTTGTGGCACCGATTCCGCCACAGCGGCAGCAGCCGTCGATTCCGACGACTTTGCCAAAAAAGAAGACTGGAAATTATCGCGATTTCTAAGGGGTTTTTGTGGGGTTTAGCTCACGTGGGTTAAAAAGAGGGGGAAAGACATGAAATCATCGATTCAAGCACTGCCAATGCTTTTGGTTTTGCTTTTTTCTGTTGTGATGAGCCGTCCTGCCTTTGCTCAAGAAGAAGAGGAAACGAAGCAGCCAACGCGGCCTCGTAAATTCCTGAATCTGACATTGGGTCTCGAACAAGACGAAAAACTTCCTCCGGTACCGAAGCCATTTAAGTCCGGTGGTGACTGTAAAAGTTTGAACATCGCGGATGTGCTTTATTCAGAAGCGGCGGATTCTTTGCGATTCACTCCGAAGCGTGAAGGTCTTTGTACATTCACCATCAAAGAGATGAGCACCGGTAAAATCGTCGCCGAGTATCGTGTTGATGTCCGCAAATCGAAACTGGATGCCGTCGTTCGTGAAATGCAGGCCTTGCTGGGCGATATCGAAGGTATCAACATCAAGATCGTAAACAACAAGGTCGTGGTTGATGGACAAATTCTTCTGCCACGAGATATGAACCGCATTTACAACGTTGTCAGCCAATTCGGTGATCAGGCTTCATCGCTTGTCACCTTGTCCCCGTTGGCGCAAAAGAAAATTGCCGAGTTCATTGCTCGGGATATCAATAATCCTGAAATCGAAGTTCGCGCCGTAAACGACAAGTTCATTCTTCAAGGCGTCGCCAACAGCGAAGATGAAAAGAATCGCGCTGAAATTATCGCAAAGACTTATGTTCCAGCCCTGATTATCGAAAAGGCCGAATTGGATGGCGCGGTGAAAAGACCTAAACCTGCCAATGATGGTGTGATCAACTTGATCACCGTGAAAGCAGCGGCACCTCCTCCTCCAGGAAAGATCATTCAGTTGGTCGTGCACTATGTGGAATTGAAAAAGGACTATGGAAAAAGCTTCCGTTTCCAATTCACTCCGGAAATCAGCGATGGTTCGGGTGTGACAATCCAAAGCGGTAGCAATACCAGCGGTGGTATTGGGACACAGATCATGGCGACGATCAGCAACCTGATCCCGAAACTGAACTGGGCGAAAACACATGGCCATGCCCGCGTTTTGGAAAGCTCGACGATGATCGTTCAAGACGGAAAAACTGGAACGATCAATGCGTATTCGGACGTACCGTATACGATTGCGACGGACAAAGGAACATCGACGGCATTTAAGCCGGTGGGAATTGCATCAAAGATCACGCCGATTATTTTAGGCGAACGATCGGATTCCATCAGCATGGATGTCAGCTTTAAGATTGATGCTTTCTTGGGTCAAACCCAGGCCGGTCCACTGACCAGCACGAACTCGATCGAAACCGCGATCGTGGTTCGCAGCGGTCAAAGTGCTGCCATCGGGGGATTGATCAAAAGCCGCACCAGCACGGGTTACAACAACCCTCCTGACGGCGTAAAGAATCCGATTATCAGCTTGTATGCTTCAAAGGACTTTCAACGAAACCAAAGCCAGTTTGTGGTGTTTGTGACTCCGATTATTAAATCGTCGGCGTCATCGGGTTCAGAGAAAGTGAAAAAGAAATTCAGACTTGCGGACTAGGTGAAACATGGTTGTTGGACCGAATTGTCATTTGATTGCAGTTGTCGGAGGTAAAGGCGGAGTTGGTAAATCCGTCTTTGCGGCGAACTTTGCTTCGGCTTTGATGCTCGAGCTGCGCGCACCCGTCATGCTGATCGATGCCGATGCCAAATCTTGCGGTGACCAAAATATCATCTTGGGTCTTCGTCCCAACAAAACGATTTCCGAAGTCACGCAGTTTCAAGGTTCACTGACTCCACAGGTTCTTCCACAGCTGTTAACCATGCATCCGTCGGGATTGGCTTACCTGCCAGCCGTGCGTGGCCCTGAAGAAGTTTTGAATGTGAACATCGAGCTTTTCTTAAAGCAGCTTGATTTCTTTTCCCGTCAGTACAAATTTATCGTGGCCGACCTTGGCAATGAACTGAAAGATTTCCAGATGGCTTTGCTTCGTGAAGCCACGGCCATCACGATTGTCACCGTGCCCGAAGTTTTGGTGATCAATCAAACTCAACGTTTGATTCAAGATCTTCTGACGGCGACTTTGCCAATGGATATGTTCCAGTTGGTCATCAATCGCGCCAGCCAAGGCGGCATGAACCCGCAAACAATTTCACAAGCTTTGCGTCTGCCGGTCATGGGCATGATCCCACAAGATGATGTCACCACACTGGGAGCTTTGCAGCGCGGTCAACCTTTCGTGATTGCCCAGAACAAGGCGCCACTGTCGGCGGCTTACCACGAGTTCGTTCGCCGCTTGACCGGTGGCCCATTACAGAAATTAAAAAGCCTCAACCGTCCGCCACCCCCTGCTGCGACAACGGCAAACGCAAATGGTGCGACTGCAGCTTCTGGCGGCGACGCTTCTGGGGCCGATGCTCGTAATGCCATGAAGATCCGCTTCCACAACGAATTGATCAAGGCGATGGATCTGACAAAAGGGATCACTGAAACCAACAACGATCCGGTGAAAGAAGCAGCTCTTCGTCAGAAGACTTTGCAGATGATCACGCAGATCGTGGACCGCGAATCTCCGGGCATGCAGCGGGACGAACGCTCGCGCATTATCAAAGAAGTTTTAGAAGAAGCCTTGGGTCTGGGACCACTGGAAGATCTTTTGGCAGATAACTCGGTCACCGAGATCATGGTCAATGGTTACAAGAAAATCTTCGTCGAAAGAGGTGGCAAGGTTCAATTGAGCCCGGTCACCTTCACTTCGAACATGCATCTTCGAAATGTCATCGGTCGGATCGTGACGCCTTTGGGTCGTCGTATTGACGAAAAAACCCCTTACGTCGACGCCCGCTTGAAAGATGGCAGCCGTGTCAACGCCGTGATCGAACCTTTGGCGATTGATGGACCCGCTTTGACCATTCGTAAGTTTAAAAAAGGTGGTATCGCACCGGAAAAGTATATCGAGTTCGGCTCTTTGACAAAACCGATGCTGGATTTCATTCGGATCTGTGTCGAGAACGGTTTGAACATCGTGATCTCGGGCGGTACCGGTTCCGGTAAAACCAGTTTGCTGAACATGATGTCGAGCTTTATTCCATCCAACGAACGTATCGTCACCGTCGAAGACGCAGCCGAACTGCAAATGCAGCAAGAACACGTCGTACGATTGGAAACACGTCCTGCCAATATGGAAGGAACCGGAGCCATCACGATCCGTGACTTGGTTCGAAATGCCCTGCGTATGCGTCCCGATCGAATCGTCGTCGGGGAAACGCGTGATGGTGCCGCACTGGATATGTTGCAAGCCATGAACACGGGCCATGATGGTTCCATGACCACGACCCACGCCAACTCGCCCCGCGAATGTTTAAGCCGTCTGGAAACATTGTGCATGATGGCCGGCATGGAGCTTCCAGCAAAAGCGATTCGTGATCAAGTGGCTTCTGCGATTCAGTTGATCGTGCAGATTTCTCGTCTCAGTGACGGAAGTCGTCGCATCACAAGCATAACCGAAATTTGCGGTATGCAGGGTGATACTTATACGACGCAAGAAATTTTCAAGTTCAAAGAAACCGGAATCGACAAGAACCGAAAAATCGAAGGTCACTTTATGCCCGCCGGAAATATTCCAAAGTTTCTGGAAAAGCTCGAGCAAAAAGGTGTGGTCATCCCACGCGAGATCTTCAGTCCTGAAATGTCGAAGACGCCACAAGCTCCAAAGCCAAATCCAGCAGCCGCGATGAATCCGATGGCCGGTATGCCGCCTTTGAAAAAGACCGGAACCGGAGGTAAACCATGAGTGCACTTTTAGGTAACACATGGTTTATGATTATCGCCGTTTCGTTCTGTGTGTTCTTGGCCGTTTACATGTGGGCTGACCGCACCCTGAATTACCTGCAAGAAAAAAGTTTGGGAAGCCGCGAAGAGATTTTGCGTCTTCTGGATTTGATGTTTGTTGAAGTCGATCGCAAGAAGATCACCATCTTGATGCTGCTTTTAAGTTTCGGTTTGGGATCAATTGTGTTTCTAGTTTTGCTTCCCAACGTGATCGCCGGAATTATTTTCGGTGGCGCGGTGACGGTTGCCGGTTGGACTTTGCCATTGATGCTGGTGAAGATGATGTACGATCGCCGCTGCGACAAGTTTGTCGATCAAATGGTGGATGGTCTAACCATTATGGCCAATGGTGCATCTAGCGGTCTGGGCATCACCCAGTCCATGGAGCGCGTGGTGGACAATCTTCCACATCCGATCAGCCAAGAATTTGGTTTGGTTCTGTCGCAGGTGCGCTTGAATCGCACGCCCGAGCAAGCCCTGTCCGATCTTGGCAATCGCATCCCCCGTCCAGACGTCCAGATGTTTGTGTCATCGATCAACATCTTAAGCGAAACTGGCGGTAACATGGGCGAAACATTTACAACCATTTGCGCGACCATTCGTGAACGTCAGAAAATCGAGAAGAAAATTCAAGCGATGACGGCCCAGGGAATTATGCAAGGAACCATTATTACTTTGGTCCCGCTCGCCCTGTTGATCTTCATTCCTATGGTGAATCCGGGTTACATGAGCGTTCTGTTCAATACGACCTTCGGACTGATCCTGCTAGGGCTGGTATTTACTCTGCAAATTATCGGTGGATTAACAATCCGAAAAATAGTTAAAATCAAGGTATAGCCGAATCTCGCAAAGCCTGTAACTTCGTGAGCTTCGGAATAACCAGGAGTTACGATAACTCCTATTCTCGTTTGAGGTTCATGGATGAAAAAACTGTCGCTCCTCTTCGTGACATTGCTCGCGGCCCCTGCTTTCGCGATTGTCGACATGAAGAATGCCAACTTTGCCAACTCGTGGGTCGATCTGGAAGTTCCGGGATCTGGCTATGATCTGAAGATCAACCGCACCTACAACAGCAAGTCCCTTTTTGACGGGATGTTCGGCTTCGGATGGTGCTCGGACTTTGAAACGACCTTGAATCTCACCGCCGAAGGAAACATCAAACTGACCGAGTGCGGAGCTGGTCAAGAGATCTACTTCACCCCGCGTGAATTCGGTAAGAAAGAAATCGATAAGACCGTCGCACAAATCATCGAAAAGGTGAAGGCGGCAAAAAAGCCGGACGAGAAAACGCTGAAAAAGCTCGCTGAAGATTTGGCGACAGACCATGATCTTCGTTCGAAATTCGCCTTCGCCTACAAAGTGGCATTGCCGGTGAAAGAAGGAACTCAGTTCTTCGCCAACGGTCGCGAAGTCGAGAACATCATTTTCTCGAAGGGTCTTTATACTCGCAATCTTCCGGATGGTTCTTACATGCGTTTCGATAAAGACGGACGCATGACCCATATGTACGACAAAAATGGAAATTATCTGAAGCTGGATTATGACGGCAGCTCTTTGAAAGAAATCACCGACAACAATGGTCGCAAGCTGACGTTCAAATTGTATTCGAACAAAAAGGTGAAAACCATCACTGGCCCAAGCAATATGACCGCCGAATACAAATTCAGCAACATGAACGATCTCAGCTCGGTGAAAACGGCTTGGAACAATTCATTCACCTACGAATACGATGACGTTCACAACCTGACGAAGGCGACTTACCCTGACAATACGACGATCGTTCTGACTTATGACAAGAAGAACGACTGGGTGACAAGCTTCGTGGATCGCGAAAAGTGTAAAGAAGATTACAAATACGAATTCGACGAAAAAGATCCAAAGATGCATTACTGGTCATCGGTTAAAAAAGTCTGCGGCAAAGAAGTCGTCAACAATTCAAAGCATGAATTCTGGTACGCAGAACGCAAAGACGGCCAGACTTACCTGTCACGAGTGGCTTCAACGGTGAACGACAATATTACCGACATCACTTACCACGAAGTCTACGGAAAACCGATCGCGATTCGTCGTAACAACGAACGCTTCACTTATGAGTACTTCTCAAACGGACAAGTCCGAGTCAAAAACAGCGACAACGCCAAACTCACCTTCGAGTACGATCAGAAGTCCGGCAAAGTCAGCCAGGTTACAAGCGTTTACATGAACGACAAGGGCAAGGTCGTTCAAACTCGCCGGGCTGATTTCAAATATGATCCAAAAGGAAACTTGGTTTTCGCGCAGAATACCGATGGCCAAAAGGTAACGATGACTTACGATCAACGCGGTCGTATTGCGACGATCACCGATCAAGCCAAGAAGATCGTGAAGATTGAATATGAAGAGCGTTTTGGTAAACCGGCTGTCGTCACCCGTCCCGGTTTGGGCACGATCAAAGTCAGCTACAAGCCAAGCGGTGAAATCGACAAGGTCAACAGCGCTGAAGGTCCAACGGTGGCCATGCAGGTTGCCAGCACATTTAATAATCTGTTAGACGTGATCGCTCCGGCCACGGCCGAAGTGTTCCAGTAATTGAGGAGAAAGTATGAAAAAAATGATCACAACAGTTTTCGCAGTTCTTCTCGCTACGACATCGATGGCTTTTGCACAAAGCGCGCAGACTCAGGCGGTGCCGGTTGTTCCGGGCGCAATTCTGCCACAGGGTGAAGGCACCCCATGCCCTTGCAACACAAGCTCGGCTTCGATCAACGAGGTCCTGGAGATCAAGGCTCAGGCTTATGCAGAGCAGTTGCTGCCAGCTCAAGGGACGACACCTCAGCAGCAGGCACCTGCTGGTGGCGCGGATTCGACGAAACCGAAAGGCCCTTAATCCGACAGGCCGATTTTCGCTTCGCGCCTGTCGATCTTTCAGTCATTCTCATTTTGAGACACCTAGCTAAGCCCTTGAAAAGAGGGCTTTTTCTTTTCCCCTAACGGATCTCACCTTGGCACATGGTTCGCTATAGCATCTGCATAGGTAGACGTGTCTACCGAAGGAGACTGTTATGAAAACTGTAGTTCTTGCTGCTCTCGTGGGTCTGATCTCTTGGCAGGCTTTGGCTTCAACGCCGGATACAAAAGCAAATGCACCTTGCCCGTATCGTTCTGCAGGTACGACCTTCGATAAAGCAAAGACCGATTGGTCCTCTTTCTATCAGGACAAATCGACGCCATACCAGCGCACCCGCCAGCCTGAGCGCACGGCTCAAGCGCAAGGTTCGGACAATCGCGGATAATTTCGCGGTTTATTTGTTATCGTGTTCGTCTTGATATTTTTGGCTGCGCTTGAACTCAAAGTTCAAGCGTCCGGCCCGTTGCGTGCCGCTTTCGTGGCCGAAGGTTTCGGCGACAAAATCTTTTGTCGTCTGTGCGGCATTGCGAATCGCCAGCACCGCCCCCGATGAAACTCCATGCACATAATTGGAAATGCTCGAAGTGCGAATCCAACCTTGAAGAGAATCTTCCAGGCTTGTGTTGCCGATCTTGATTTGCAAACCAATCATCAAAACCACAGTGATCGCCAAAGATTTTAGAACAAACATCACTTCAGGCATGCTTCGACTCTTTCCTTTGAGTTTCAATTTGTTGAAAAATGACTTTCAAACTTTGTCTGGTAAAAGGCTTGCGCAAGAAGGCTTTGCAGCCCGCCGCTTCGGCCTGCTTCAACGTGATGTCGTCATCCATACTGGAGCAAGCGACAACCGTCACATCCGGCAAAATTTCGTGAATTCTTTGTGTCGCTTCCAGCCCGTTCATCCGCGGCATCACCAAATCCATGATGACCACATCGGGACGAAACATCTCGGCCATCTCGACGACATGATCGCCATGAACCGCTTCGCCGACCACAACCACACCCAAAGCATTGCAAGCCTGGGTCAACAGTTCTCGCACAAATCCCGCATCATCTGCAATCAACACCCGTAAAGCCATGCCCTTATTTTAGAGGTACCTGATACCTTTTGAGAGTCCAGAATTCAGGACTGGACAAAAATGGCGTTATTGGCCCCAGCGGTAGCCTAGAGAGAAGAGATAGAAGGCATTTTCGACCGACACGCCTTTTGGCGCCGAGCCTTTTTCTGGATCGACGATGTTGGCCTGGCCATTGAACTGGTTTTTTTCGAAAGATGATGTGATCGACCAAATGATTTGGTTCTGACGGGCCAGTTTGAATTCGCCCCCGACCGTGAGATCGACACGCGTTGATTCACCGCCCGAGCCCGAAGACAGATCTAGACCTGTGCCCAGTTCGGTGTGCTGAACCCGCGGGATCAATTTTCCGCCAAAGACCCAAGCATACGAAGGAGCCACCGGAATCCGTGTCATCAAATGAACACCGATCCCTGTCGAGCGCAGACCCACTCGGTGGGTGTCGTCTCCTGGGATCACAAACTTGTACTCGGACAAATGAATTCCGAACTGTAACGAGTTCGACTTGCGAGACATCCCGAAAAACTTGCGCACATCGAAACCAAGCTCGGTCCACTCGTGCTGAGCCGACACGCGCGCACCCGTCGCCGAATCACTGGCCACATCCGAGCCCATCGACGTCGTATAGTCGCCGTATAAACCCATAAACGGAGTCAGCCAGAAATTCGCGCCCAAAGAAACCTTCGGCGAAAACGTACTGTAGTTTCGGAACGAATAACTGGATTTGGATTGATTGGAAATCACACCCGGCGCCACATTCACTTCGATGCGGTTCATGCGGATATCGTCGGGATGAATCTGCTCTTTGTAAGCTTCGACAGAATCAGAACCAGTTCCCATTACCATGTCGCGAACCTGATCCGTCATCGAAGGCTCTTCGGATTCCGCATTGACCGGAACCGTCGCGCCGGCAACTGGAGCTGGTGTCACGACCGGCGCAGGTGCCGCTAAGGGTGCAGGTGCCTGTGTCGGAGCTGGCGCCGCTGGAGCCTGAGGTCCCGTTGCAGTCGCGGTCTTGCCGGCTGCCGGTTTGTCATTTGTCGGTGGTTGCGAAAAAAGAAGTTTGCTGATTTCAGATTCTTTTTCTTTCTTCGGTGCCGCCGTTTTTGTCGTGGTCGAAGTCACGCTGGTCGTCGTCGTCGATGGAGTTATCACCACCGAAGTCGTCGCACCCAGATCTTTTTCCAGTGGAACTTCAGAGCCGGAAACTTTCTTTCCCGGAAGCGATTTGATTTTCTTCAGCTTGATCGTCATCTCGTCCCCGGAAGCAGGACCTTTGGCGCTTTTCTGTTTGTAGCGGCCCGATTCAAGTCCAGCTTCATCCGGATTTCGCGGGCTAGGTCGAAGCAAAAGTTCCGAAGAAAGATCGACCTGCGACATTTCCGACTGGGCCCAACCCAGTTCCGAAAATAAAATGAAGCTCGCAGCTAAGATGAAAAATCGCATGTTCCGTTTTCGGAGGAAAAGGCCGGAAGCTTGAAGAGAATTTGACCCCTCGAAAAGCACAGATCATAATGAAGGACATGATGCGCAAAATTCGACGAACATCTATTTCGCTTTTGTTTTTCTTCTTCTCTTCTCTGACCTACGGCCAGAAGACAATTCTGAAAAACAGCGTCGACGATTCGATCTCGATCAAGCATGTTACGGTCGCGCCACTGGCCGACAATGTCTCGCAAATTTACGCCAAACCATTGACCCAGCAATTGCGCGCAATTGTCGAAAGCGATCGTCAGTGGAACGCACGAACATTCCCCGAGCCTTCGCAGAATACCCCCGAAGATTTCGAAGACAAACCCGAAACCGTCAAGACCGCGGCGGCAAAAGCCAATGCCGACGCTTTGATCAGTGGCCGCCTGACGAAAGGACCAAAAGGCATTTCGATCAAACTGAATCTTTTCTTGGCAAAAGATGGTCTGCTTTTCTCGCAAGAGCTTTTGCAAGATTACTCGGGTTTTGAAATTTCGGATCTACGCAATCAGCTCGAGCGTTTGTACCTGCAGCTGAAATCACATCTCCCCTACGCCGGCGTCATCCTGAGCCGTAAAAACAACCAGGTCACCGTCAACCTTGGAAATCTTCAAGGCGTTCAGGACGGAAAAGAGCTTTCGGTCATCCAAATCTTGAAAGTCAATCGCCACCCCAGATTCAAATTCGTGGTCAGCACGGAAAAAGAAATTATCGGCCGCATCCATATCGACAAGGCGGAAGAATCTCTCAGCTTCGGATCTTTGATCATGGAGCGCTCGGAAAACGTCGTGCAGACAAATATGAAGGTCGAGCCCATTGATTTCGTCGTCTATCCTACCCCCCCGCGCGGCGCTGACGGTAAAGCTTTGACCGATTTGTCTCAACGTCCCGACAGTCAGGTCGCGCTTGGCGAGAATCCGACCGAGTGGGTTCCGAAAGAATCTCCAAGCCTCGGAAAAATTTCATTCATGTTGGGTCTCGGAAATTATGCGATCAACAACACGCTCAGCACCGTCGGATCGGTCAACGCCGGCCAGACGCCGACCCCGTCGATCCATTTGGATGGCGAGCTGTGGTTGACGACAAACTGGTTTTTAAGTTTGGGTTTGAAACAGTATCTTCTCAGTCTGAATAATTCTTACCCAGGTTCGGGCCCCGGTCGCATCAGCGTTTCTTCGAATCAAACGACCTTGCAAGCCGGCTACAATTTTTTGCTGGGTGAAAATTTCTTCGGACCGAAATTTCAAGTTTTGGGTGGTTATTCAAAGTTCGCCTCGACGGTCGACACCTCGTCGCCGACCGCTTACACATCTTTAAGCTTCAGCGGCTTTGCCATGGGGATTGCGGGTTCGCTTCCGGTCAGCGACGAAACGCCGCTCACCTTGGGTGCCAAGCTGATGTATTACCTCAACTCGTCCGTCGACGAATCACCCGTCACATCAGGCTCGAAGGCTTCTGGCAATATCACCAGCTTTTCTCTGTTCGGAACTTATCGCTGGACCGAGCATATGAATTTCCGTGGCGAGCTGATGTATGATCTCTTCAGCGCTAGCTTCTCGGGAAATGGCAGTCGCACGCCGTCTGCTTCATCGGCAAGTCACACGCTGACAACTTTGGCCGGCGGGATCGAGTACTTGTTTTAATTAAAAACGGATTTCCGAGCCGAAGCTGCCGGCCGCATCGTTGAGGAATTCGGTCTCAAGGGCGGGATTCACCCACACGCCTTTTTGCTTACAGCCCAAAGAATCGGTCGTCGGTCCATGGGTCACACCAACCAAATACAAAGTGCCTTTGATTTCCAGGTAAGCCGGCCCGCCCGAATCACCATGACAACCGCCAGATCCCTTGGACTGATCGGTGATGACATGAAGCCCTTCAAAATAAGCTTCCACTTCGGTTCGACGTAGAATTTCACTTTCCGTCCACGGACTGTCATTGGTCAGACCGTAACCCAAGATTTCCAGCTTATAGCTAAAACCCTTACCCATCAAAATTTGATCCATCAAAACTTTCGGCAAAATGGTCGCCGGCTGAAAACCTTCGGGGATGTGACCTTCGATTTGAATAACAGCAATGTCATGATCGTAATCGACCGTTCCATATTTCGGATGAACCATCCAATTCAGCACGCGACTTGTTTTAAACCGAGACGAAACATCCACCGCCGTTTTCGAGTTCTGCTGATTGGCGATCGTCAAAGGTTGAACTTCGTAACCGATCAAAGTTTCTTCAACCGAAACCGATTCCACGCAGTGAGCCGCAAGCAAAATCAAATCCGGCCCAATAATGGTCCCCGTGCAAGCCGGAACATATTTTCCATTAAATGTTTTCGAAAGAAGACGAACCGTCTTCCAATAGTTCGGATCCCGCTTGGTGACAGGAACTCCGTTAATGATGCGCCCTGCACCCAACAACAACGGGGTGAGAATCAAAAGTTGCAGCAGCCGTTTCATGCGCCCTGTCTTATTTCACAGATGAAGGAAAATAAAGCACTAAATGCACACTGCAATGTCCAGATTTGGTTGGAGCCAGAATGCCTACCAAAGCCCCCACAGAAGAATCAAAAAACCCCTATCATTCACAACACTTAGAAAATCTAAAAAGAAAAGGCCAACCAAAGAAACTGAGGACAATCAAGTCCTCAGATCCTATTTACAATCTAAAATCTAAGCACATTTAAAACGGATTTTGATTTCGCAGAAAAAAAGGCGACCCTGGGGTCACCTCCACAAATCATCGACCAAAAATGTATACCTTTACGACCACAGATTGTTTGGTAACAAAGTGGCTTAAAGTCGTGAATATGAAAAAAATTATTTTTGAAAAGTAGTTTCGCGTATTTTTCTGTCGACTAGGCCAGAAACAGATATCCCGAAAACCGTAAAAGTAAGTTTGTCATTGTCGAATTTATAGAGAAACCGACCTTTCTCACTCTCTCCCACATACTTATTTGAAACCCATGCTTCATTTTCATACACATAGGTTATGATATCATCTTCAACAACGGAATTGCTTGAGAAAAATCCAGATGGAACGGTTGCGTCTCCAACAGAATAAGCAATTCCGTTGTAGATTTGAGTCGGAACTATTTGTTTAGTCGGAACTACGCGAATAGAGCCATCTAGCGGGCTAACTCCTTGAGTGAGTGCAATTTGCATCTCTTGTACAATGGTCGTCCAGTCGGAGTCACAGGTCTGTTTTGGCTTACCACTTCGATCGTAGCAAGTGTCAGATACAATTTTATACTCCCCACTTTGTACAACCTCTGCCTGAGCTATTATTCCAGAAAAAAATATGAGTGCTGAAAACGTCGTCAAAAATTTCATTACTAGGTCCTTTCGTGAATTTTATAGATCCAAAACTACCCCAAAAATAATCACGGCCACACGTTAAAATCCTGACAGCCTTGAGATTAAATCCAATGAATCTGATCATCATTTGCCATTTGCAACCGAGCAATTCAATTCGTCATTCCAAAACAAATATTAACGAATTCCCAATTTCCCAAAGCTTTTTCCCCAATCCACAGACCTCAGAACCCCGAGGAGGGAATCCCCTCTCTCAAGGGGACCTCCGCGCCCGCACGACGCGGTACCAAAGCGCGGCGAGGCCAGGAAGGCCGTGTCCCCTTGAGAGAGGGGATTCCCTCCTCGGGGTTCTGCGCGCTGGCCAAAAAAAAAGCCCCGGGGGAAACCCAGGGCTTTGAAAGCAAATACAAGGCAAGGAAGGCAGATTACATCATGCCGTCCATACCACCCATACCGCCCATGCCACCCATTCCAGGAGCACCAGCAGCAGGAGCATCTTTCTTCGGAGCTTCAGCGATCATCGTTTCAGTTGTCAGCATCAAAGACGCAACAGAAGCTGCGTTTTCAAGAGCACAACGAACAACTTTAACTGGATCGATAACGCCGTCTTTCAGCAAGTCCGTGTATTCATCGCTGTAAGCGTTGTAACCGTAAGTCGCCGCTTTGTTTTGAAGAACGCGGTCCAAAACGATCGCGCCATCCAAACCAGCATTTGCCGCGATTTGACGGATAGGCTCTTCGCAAGCACGGCGGATGATGTTCGCGCCGAATTGTTCTTCTTCACCGAAAGTGCCTTTTTGCAATTTAGAAGAAGCGCGCAACAAAGCAGTACCACCGCCCGCGACGATACCTTCTTCAACAGCTGCGCGAGTCGCGTTCAAAGCGTCTTCAACACGAGCTTTCTTTTCTTTCATTTCAACTTCTGAAGGTGCACCAACGTGAACGATCGCAACACCGCCAGACAATTTAGCCAAACGCTCTTTCAGTTTCTCTTTGTCATAGTCAGAAGAAGTCTCTTCGATCTGAGCTTTGATTTGAGCAACGCGTGCTTGGATGTCCGCTTTTTTACCAGCGCCATCGATGATTGTTGTGTTGTCTTTGTCGACAACGATGCGTTTCGCAACACCCAGATCAGCCTGAGTCGCTTGCTCGAGTTTACGGCCAACGTCTTCAGAGATGACTTTTGCGTTTGTCAGGATTGCGATGTCTTCAAGCATTGCTTTACGACGATCGCCGAAGCCTGGAGCTTTCACTGCCGCAACGTGCAGAGTGCCACGCAAACGGTTCACAACCAAAGTTGCCAGCGCTTCGCCTTCAACGTCTTCAGCGATGATCAACAAAGGACGGCCTGATTTTGCAACCGCTTCCAGAACGCCCAACATGTCTTTCATGTTTGCGATCTTTTTATCGTAAACCAAAACGAAAGCGTTCTCGAGAACGGCTTCCATACGCTCAGCGTTTGTTACGAAGTACGGAGACAAGTAACCACGGTCGAATTGCATACCTTCAACAACAGTCACTTCAGTTTTTGCAGTTTTTGATTCTTCGATGGTGATAACGCCTTCACGGGTTACTTTGTCCATCGCATCTGCCAACATTTTTCCGATTTCTGGATCGTTGTTCGCAGAAATTGTTCCAACCTGAGCCACTTCAGAAGATGACTTGATTGGTTTTGCCAAGCCTTTCAGCTCTTCAACAACAGTGGCAACCGCTTTATCGATTCCACGCTTCAAAGCTGTTGGGTTGTGACCGGCAGAAACAAGTTTCACGCCTTCACGGTAGATTGCTTGAGCCAAAACAGTTGCAGTTGTCGTTCCGTCACCAGCCTGATCGTTGGTTTTAGAAGCAACTTCTTTCACCATCTGTGCGCCCATGTTTTCGAATTTGTTTTCCAATTCGATTTCTTTCGCAACGGTCACACCGTCTTTCGTGATCAAAGGTGAACCGAAAGATTTTTCGATCACAACGTTGCGACCTTTTGGTCCCAAAGTGACTTTCACCGCGTTTGCCAAAGTGTTAACACCCTTCAGGATGCTTGCACGTGCATGTTCTGAAAACAGAAGTTCTTTAGACATTTTTTTCTCCGTTTAATTACTGCTTATTAATTTTAAAGAATTAGATTTAGTTGAATACGCCCAGGATATCTTCTTCGCGCATCATCAAGTATTCAGCGCCTTCGAGCTTCAGTTCAGTGCCAGCATATTTGCTGAACAGAACTTTATCGCCAACGCGAACTTCCAGTGGAAGAGTTTTTCCGTCTTCAGTCACGCGACCTTTACCAGTCGCCACGATTTCACCTTTTTGCGGCTTTTCTTTTGCCGTGTCTGGGATGAAAAGTCCGCCCGCCGTTTTTTCTTCTTCAGCCATGCGACGAACCAAAATACGGTCATGCAAAGGTCTTACACCAAGTTCACTCTTAGCCATTGTGTCTCCTCCTCGAATTGGATTTGTATTCAGTTTTAAAGAATCGAAACGCAATGAATATGGAGGGCACCCATAGGCTGTCAAGGTCGGAAAAGAAATTATTAGAAAACGCCGCAATCCTAATAAGTTAGGATTCTCGGAAAGCGGCAAAATCGGTGGGAAAATAGGCGTTAAAACGAACCTATTTGGCCTGGATGGCTTGGATCGGCAATTTCGCCGGCACGACCGCTTGGGGTGCGGGTTTGACGACATTTTCAGATGGCGTCACTTCCAGGGTGTTCGAGTAGGCTTCCATCAGCTCGGCCACCTCTTTTGTGCTCATTTTTTGAGCTGCCTGTTGGAAACGATCCGGATGATTTTGCTGGGAAAGATAAAGAACGACGTAATCCGTGACCGAGAGGTCGCGGGCGACCTCGATATTCCAATTCAGCTGCATTTGCTGTTTTTCCAGGGCTTCCACCTGCTTGCGGTTGCCCTCGGTTTGGGCTTTGATCAATTGTTGGCGCAACGAAGCGCCCTGATTCACGGCGGATTGAACCTTTTCGTTCTTCCACTCGTGATAACCCTTCAATGACGAACTTGCCGTGGCGGCCACGATTGAAGCTCCGACTTGCAGGGAAACCGACAAAAACAACATCGCAATAAAACCGAATCTCAACATATCCACCTACAGTTAACGAACCGTTGCAGGACATCTTCAAGAAGGGGGCCAGCCATGACTGTGTTCAGATTCAATCAAGTTCGAGAAGAGCACAGTTGGCGCTGTCTGATCCTTTGACAGTGTCGTCGCTTGCGGTCGCCATATAAAAGCTTCCCGATCTTTTTTGCATCCCTGGGCGCAAGATTGCTCGACAGCCGGCTTGAAAAATCTTTTTGCCGTTTAACCTTTTCGGCGGCGCGCGCATGTCCTTATGTGGGTTGAGTTTTTCCAAAGAGGGGGAAAATTGAAAAAGGAATTTCGAAAAAAGGCGCTGCTACTCAGTGCCGCAGTTTCTCTATTTGTCAGTGCCTGCGCCAAGATGGATACGTCGGCACCTGAATCCGAAACGCCAAATGCCGAAAGCGAGAGCGAAAATACGACCAGCGATTACATCGTTGTTCTGAAGAAAAGTCCGCTCTTGGCCATGGCTCAAAATGCCGTGCAGGAAAAAGCGCTGGTGAAATCGTCCTTCAGCGCACTGGAAAGCCGACTGCAGGTGCAGCCCGCTTCCAAAGTCTTTTCCGCGGCCTTACACGGAGGCGTTCTTCATCTCAGCAAAGCCGAGGCCGAGAAGCTTGGCAAAGATTCGCTGGTCGCTTACGTCGAAAAAGACCAAATCATTCACGTCAACGCCGTTCAAAGCTCGCCGACCTGGGGCCTTGATCGCATTGACCAAGCGGCGCTGCCTTTGGATCGCAGCTACACTTATCCCGCCAGTGGTGCGGGCGTAAATGCATACGTTATCGATACCGGGATTTTAACGACTCATCAAGAGTTCGAAGGCCGTGCGGTTTCCGGTAAAGATTTTGTCGATAACGATGCCGATGCCACTGATTGTAACGGGCACGGAACCCACGTGGCAGGCACTATCGGCAGCAAATCTTACGGGGTTGCGAAGGCTGCGAAACTGATCGCCGTTCGCGTCTTGGATTGCTCGGGTTCCGGCAGCTATTCGGGGGTCATCGCCGGCGTTGACTGGGTGACCGCCAATCACGTGAAGCCCGCCGTCGCCAATATGAGCTTGGGCGGGCCGATCTCGCAAGCCTTAGAAGACGCGATCACCAATTCGATCAAGGCCGGGGTGACCTACGCACTGGCGGCCGGAAATGAAAATCAGTCCGCGTGCTTAAGCTCGCCATCGCGATTGGCTTTGGGAATCAAAGTGGGTGCGACGACCAATACAGATCAACGTTCTTCTTTCTCGAACTATGGCGAGTGCGTGGACATCTTCGCCCCGGGAAGCGATATCTTATCGACATGGGATACATCGACCACATCGACCAACACGATCAGCGGTACGTCGATGGCGACCCCGCACGTGGCGGGTGTGATCGCGCTGTACTTGGAGCGAAATCCGCAATCGACTCCGGCGCAGGTGAAGCAAGCCCTGATCGCGGGAAGTCTTGCGGGTAAGGTTGGCAGTCCCGGAACAGGATCGCCAAATCGGTTGCTGAACGTGGCCTTCATTCAAGGTGGGGTTACACCTCCACCACCGCCGCCTCCTCCACCGCAAGATCCGAAACTGAAAAATGGCGTGGCCGTTGCCGGAGTTTCGGGTGCCAAGGCCGAAGAGAAAGTCTTCAGCGTTGATGTCCCGGCAGGCGCCAAGAATCTGGTGATTGCTTTGTCGGGTGGAACGCCGGATGCAGATTTGTACGTGAAGTTTGGTTCGAAGCCGACGACGGCCAGTTACGACTGCCGCCCCTTCTTAGGAACGAACAATGAAACCTGCACGGTCGCAGCCCCCAAAGTCGGCACCTATCACGTGGTGGTTCGCGGTTACACCGCTTTCTCGGGCGCCAGCCTGAAAGCCAGCTTCCAATAATTCTACTTCATCACCGTTCCGGGCGGATTGTGATGCCCGCCCGGCTCTGGTGGTAGCGGAATGAATTCGTGATGGTCATTGGGAATCTTTTCGAAGCGACTGCCCTCGGCCCCAGGGCCTTTTACCCAGTGGGCTTTTGCTTCGTTGATTCTTTCTTCCGTGCTCGAGACAAAATTCCAATAGATATGGCGTTTTCCCACGGGCTTTCCGCCCACCAATAAAACCTTCGAATCTTTTTTCGCGGTGACCGTCAGGCTTTCTCCGTCGTCACGGACCATCATGTTCAAGGCTTCGACTGTTTTTTCATTTCCGCTGAGCTCGCCTTCGACGACGTACACGGCGGCTTCTTGATCCTCGTGCGGAAGAGTGACCGAGCTCCCTGCCGGCATTCGTAAATCCAAGTAGAAAAGTTCCGAGTGAAGTTCAACCGGGCTTTGATGGCCAAATGCCTTTCCAAGCAAAAGCTTGGCTTTCACCTCGCCAATTGAAAACTCGGGTAAACTTGTGGCTGGATGATGTTTGAAACTGGGCTCGATTTCCTCCGCTTCAGTCGGCAAGGCCACCCAGCACTGAATCCCGTGCATCGACCCACCAGCTTTTTTCACATCGGCCGGGGTCCGCTCGGAATGCACGATCCCGCGACCCGCGGTCATCCAATTGATCGCACCCGGTTCGATCAATTGATCCGAACCCAAGCTGTCTTGATGGCGAATCTTTCCTTCGTAAAGATAAGTCACGGTCGCCAGATTGATATGCGGATGAGGCCGCACTTCCATCCCCTGATCCGGACCAAATTTTGCTGGGCCGATATGATCTAGAAAAATAAAAGGACCGACCATTCGGTGGGTCGCATATGGTAAAATGCGATGAACAAAAAAACCGCCCAAATCTTTATCGCGAGCACTGATAATCATAAAATCTCCCAGACCATAATCACGTGCGGACCAAATTCGTAACCGGTCACTTTCTTGCGAAAATGAAAACCGTTCTTTTCAAAATAACTTTGATTTCGTTCCCGTACCAAGCCAAACACCAGACGCATCCCCGTCTGTCGAGCCGCATCTTTGACCTTTTGAATCAATTTTTCACCGACCTGCTGACCGCGGTTTCCAGATTTCACGAAAATACCACGAAGGCGCATCATGTCCGACGTCACCGGATGACAACTGATCACACCGACCAGTTCAGATCGAGCATATGCTCCAAAAAAATGGCCCTGGTAATTCTGAATCGAAATATCGATTTGCCCATCGAATCCAATACAGCTGATGGGTTCGATCGCGGAAACTCGACCTGGCCACAGACTGTCTTTCCAAACGGGCAGTACAGTCTCGAATGAAACTTCGCGAATCTCGATGTTGCTACCCACTGTGCCCGTGATCTCCATTGCGTTTTTCCGATTTCTTCTTCAAAGTAAGCTCATGAAGCAGATCCTTCTTTTAACAACGATATTACTGATTTCCCTGGGATCGCAAGCAGCTGGGAAAAAAGATCGAGATCTGCCAACCTTCATGAACGATCTGTGGAAAAAGCCCACCGTCGAGTCCTTGAAAAAGAATGCGGCCAAACTGGATCGCCGCGTGATTTTCCAGCTGAATATCGTCAATCAAAAGAAAACGGCCATCTCTGACAACCATGTCCGTTCGATCGCTTATTTGCTTAGCACTAAGACCATTGTCAATTCGATCCAAGGTGGATCCGTGCAAAAGCTGATCGCCGAATGGAATCAATTCTTTTCGGTCTTTTCGCCCGAGTATTTGAAAAAGAAGGGTATTTTTTTAATTCCACGCAGCCTGTACCCAAATATTCTGAAGCTCAAAAAGCAGACGACCCCCGAAGCGTGGTCGAAAATCGTGATCGATTACTTCAACACCGTACCGCGCACGCCGTTGATGGTGCACAACGCGATGTTTTACCTGGAACGATGCGAAGGCTTGTACGCCCTTGCGCAATTCACGGATGCCAAGGCTTGCTTGCAGCAGTTTCAAAGCGAACTGCCGCAGATGGCTCAGTCTCTTTTTGTGCTTCGTCGTGAAATCGATATCAATGTGGAAATGATGGCCCTTGGCGATTTGACGAAGATCTCTTCAGATCTGGCGTCGAATAAGGATCCCAAGTCGGAAGACCGCATTCGGTCGATGATTTTGAATGCGAAGATTGCGCGTTTGAAAAAAGATTTGAACGCCGCCGAAGCGGCCCTAAATCAAACTGCCGGACATCCGCTGAAGGCCAAGTTTGCATTTGCGATCGATTCTGAACGGATCAAAATTTTGTTGGTGAAAAACGCTTACGTTCAAGCCCGCAAGCAGATCACTCAGCTTCGCACCGTCAAGCTTTTGAACCTTGGCGACAGCGTCACCTTAAATCTATTGGATGCGCAACTGTTTGAACGCGTGCGCAGCTTTCCGCAGGCTTTGGTCAGCATCAACAATGCTTTAAAGGATTCTGAAAAGGAAAGCGTTCTGGCCGAGCAAATTCAGCTGCAAACGATGAAGTGCTTGCTGATGAAGCTCACTTCCGCCAAAGATGTCGTCAGTTGCGCGGGGCTCGCAAACGGCTTGCAAAAGCCGCTGGTGCCTTTCAAAAATACTTACTGGCGAGTCCAAGAAGATCTCAACATCATGCGGGCCATAGCGAAACCGACGTTGACCGCTGCGGATAAGGCTGTGCTTTCGAATTATATCGCGAAAGCCAAGGCCGCCGGAAATAGCGACGGCAACCTAACGGTGGCATTGTCCGAAGAAGTTTTAAAACGCTAATTAGGAACGGAAAGCCTGGTAGGCATCCAAAAGCGAACTCAAACTCGCCTTGCGTGCCACCTGAGACAAGAATTGTTGCGCCAATTTTTCTTCCAGATGTCGCAGTTTGATTAAATGCGATGGAGCTTGTGACAGATCTTCCAGTCGCACCGCTTGGTGTCGGTATTTTTCCTGTTCTCTTTGGAAAACATGATCCAGATTATTTGAAACCCGATGAACGGTTTCATGGAAAAGGTCTTGGCTTCTGGAATCCAAATGACCCCAAAAAGCTTGGTTCACAAAAATCAGATACAGAGGCGCCGTGCTTCGCAGGCCGTCTGACAAAAGAGCGGTTTTCTCGTTTTTAAATTTTGCTGCCACAACCGGCGACAACGAATCCATGGAAAGGATTTCGCCTTTTTGCAAAAGATCCTGGGCCTGTTTGAAACCCGTCAACTGCACGAAGCTCAGATTTTTGATGCCTTTTCTCCAACCGTTCAGCTCTGATGTTCCCATGACGAACGGAGATTCGGGATGAAGCGAAACGGCTTGGTGAAATCGCGCCGAACCCAAACCTAGCACGACCGGTAGCTGGCCTGCCGGAGCCAATTTCTGAGTCAAAATCTGCTGCGCGACAGGGCTGCGCAACCATTTTTGATAATCTTGTCTTTCAAGACCACCCGGCACACGACTGAAGAACAGCATTTCGGCCGATGAGTTCCTTAAACGTGAAGTGCTGGTCACATACAGATGAGAAGCCTTGGGGTCCTTTGTGAATTCAAACGAGAACTGCGGCAATACCAAGCCCAGCTCGGCCAACAGCAGATGACCCTGTTGGCTCATCACGCCTGACTGAAAGTCTTCGATCAAATAGATCAGAACTTTCTTCTTTTCACGATTTGCAAAAGGATTTTTCCAAGAAGAAAATCGCGCCGTCGAAACTGCTGTGATTGTTCCAACTGAAGCGGTCAAAAAACTGCGGCGTGAGATGCCCACCTACGTTACTCCCCTACGAGACCCTTTTATCGTCTCACGAATTGACTTGAAATGTAAGCTGCATTTGCTCTACTCTTAAGGCTAGAGAACTCTAAAGTTGCCGTATCATTTCGAGACAATCCATAGGGATGAACTTTGTCTGACAAGAACAAAAAATCTCCAAACCTAGACCTGAATGATCTCTCAAAAAAAGAGACAGACGAGTCCTTGAATTTCTCGGGCTGGGTCCGTGACGAAAAGTGGTCTTTGATGACCGACGACGATGGCGCACGGGTCCTGATTGCCGGCGGTGACGGAGATTCGGATGGATGCGGTACTTGTGGAGTGCCAACATGCAAGGCCTGCGGCTCGTGCTGGTCTAGCGATTCTTGTAGCTAAACCGTAAGCAGGGCTGATCCGATGTCCAAGCCTTCAACCTCAATTTATCTTTCAGATTGCGATGTGGTGAAAGTTTCGCCGTCACAGTTTCTGTTTCTGACGGCCAAAGGCAAAGTGCTTTTCGAGCACAAAGAAGCCGAACAGTTTATCCCGGAAATTTTCCGCTCTCTGGCAAAGGGCGCCACCCTTGACGAAGTTCACGAGGGGCTTTCCAACAGTTTTCCACTGCAAGATCTAAAAAGCCTGTTCGAAGCTTTGATAAAAAGCAAAGTCATCCGACAGTCATCGTTTCATTCAGGTCCGGTTTCAATTCTTTGCTTAAGCGACCGTTTGCTTTCTTTTTTGCCCAGCAATGATTCGGCGGTTTCGTTGATTTCATCTCCGCAGAAAACCGCTGATGCGCTTCCTTTGGTGGTGATTTCAGATTTGGCTTATCGTTCGCAGATGCCGGCCGTTGCCAATCGGTTGAAGGATTTAAAGCAGCCCTGGATTTGGATCGAGCTTGGCCCTCAATCTTTGCAAATCGGCCCTTTGTTCCAACACGGCGATAGCTTCTGTTTTGATTGTCTGTCGGTTCGACGATTGGCGAACGCCCAGAACTTGGACCGCGAACTTCTTTTGCTGAAACCAACGAATCAAGTCTTGCAAGCTCCACCACGAAAGAATTTTGCTTTGTGGGCCGAGATGATTTCCAATTTTTTACCCCGTCTGCAATCGGATGACGAGCTGGCCAAGTTGCAGACGGGATTGCAAACTTATGATTTTGAACGCGATCAAACAGGTTTTCATCCCGTATTGAAATCTCCGGTTTGTCCGTCGTGCCACCCTGCGGTTTCGTATGATCACCGATAAGCTTGAAAAATTCTTGCGGGCGGCACTTGATCCGGTCAGCGGCTTCGTTTCCGATTTGGGGAGTCTGCCCCCGACCGAAAACTCACCGCGTTTTCACACCCATCGGGCGGTCGCGAAATACTTTCTAAAAGATCATGTTATGACAATTGATAGCAGTGGGACGGCTCTTTCAAAAAAAGAAGCCCGTTTGATTTCGCTGATCGAATCTTTAGAAAGATACTGCTTTTTGCTGCCGCCATCGGCATTTCAAGACCGCATTATTCATCAGGATCAGACGGCACGGTTTTCCGATATCGTGTCCGCTGAAAGTTTTGTTTCTTTTCAGCCCCAACAGCTGGGACATCCTCTGTTAGGCCGCCTTGAAGAGAACAGAAAAAATTCGCGGTACTTTATTTCGGCCCGACGCTTTGGCGATGCGGATGAAAACTCCCTTCTGCCATTGGGATCTGTTTTCTTAGATCGTAATTTGGCCTTCTTTCCGACAACCACAAACGGCATGGGCGCCGGCCCCAGTTTCGAACTGGCCTCGCAATCCGCGTTGTTCGAGCTGATCGAGCGCGATGCCTTGATGTTTGCCTGGTGGACACAGTCAAAACCTTTCGAATTCGATTCTCTTTCGTTGATCAAAACCAATCCAAATCTGCAGGAAATCTGGATGCGCTTTCACAAGCTGCAGAAATCCATTCGTCTTCGTCTGCTGCCAACAGTGTTGGGCGATTACGCCGTAACGGCCAGTTATCTTTCGCATGATCTCTCTCAAGGACCTTTCTTCACCATGTCGGCGGCCTATCGGCCGCGTCTTGAAGACGCTTTGGCCAGAGCTCTGATCGAGCTCGGTCAGGTGCTGGCCGGCAGTCGCAATGTTCGCAAGAAAACCTGGGACGAGCTTGCGGACTTCGAACAAGCCCTTTTGAATTTCACCGATCACCGAAGTTTGTACGCTCTCCCCGAGTCAGAACAGCTGCTGGGTGTTTTTCATCACAGCTCTTCCGGACCACTGCTGAATCCTGACAGTTGTTCGTCATTCTCGGTTTCAGATTTCCCATTATTGCTGAAGGAAAAAGGTGTCCAGATGTACATGGTTGATCTGACGGCACCCGAACTTGCCAAGACGGGATTGAAGGTGGTGAAAGCCGTGTCCCCTCAGATGATCCAGCTGAATCCATCACACGTGTCGCGCGCGATCGGACATCCTCGGCTTCAAAGTTTGGGGGAATTGTGGTCGGCTCCGCATCCTTTTCCCTGAGCGCGGATCGATCCGCCAAGATCTACAACTCCCGCTCCTCGTGTTCCACTGCCCCTAAGATCGAAATTTTCGGCGGCTTTTCGCAGAATCCCGCAAAATTATAGAATCCTGCTGACTGAAGCTCGGTCGACGGCCGCGATAGCAAAGCAAAGCGCCGGTTTTTACCGGTCGGGGCCGTCTCGCACATATTCTTTAAAGATTCGATGTACACCAAGGGGTCACATAACAGCCGGCGGCCCAACCGCAGATTGACTTCACCGAACGACAGACGACCTGGCAAGTTTTCAGTTTCAAGGTAAGTGACGCAAGTGGCGCGCGCATCAAGCATATTCAACGAGAGCAGTCGGCCTTCGCCCGTGATGGCCGGATCTTTGACGAAAACCATGGGATAAATCTGGCAAATCGCAAAAACAGTCACGAAGATCAGGCTGTCCCGGCGTTTGAAGACGGCCGCAAGAGAAAAATCTTGCCGGTCCAAAATGAAAATTGTCAGCAGCAATAGCATCGTCACCGGATAAAACCACAGTACCACCGGGTACGAGAAAATATGAAACATCACGATCGCCGCCAGGGCCCAGTCTCGCCATTTTTTTGAAAGCAGAAGCTGACTGATAAACAGCTCCATAAAAATCACATAGGCCAAAGCAAATTCCAGAAGCTTTCCCGAAATCCAGGACGGGCGCATCAAAGCTTCACCAGAAAGCCAATCGGCATTGAACTTGATGACGCCCGCGCCGATGTAAAAGAGAACGATAAAAAGACGGATCAGATGTGATTTGTTGGTCGCGAACAAGAAAAGCAAGCTCACGATATTGACCATATAGTGATAGTTGCCCATGAACCGATAGTCGTAGATCTGAATGGCGAACTTGATCACGATGGCAAGCACGAAGAACGAGTAACCGACCGCAACCTTGCGATTGGCAAAAAAAATCAAACTGACAGCCGAAATCAAAGCATAGCCGATAAAAATCGCCATACCGAAATTCTGATAGAACGGAATCAAAGCGCGACAGCCGGGGACAAAGGTCCAGCAAATCGGCTCGTTTGAAAACATCGGGCTTCGCGGCCACCACACCAAAGCTGTCGCCAGATTGTTAAATCCCAAAATTAATCCGTAAAGACAAAGCGCCTTTGAAGATTTGATCTCGGCAACGTTCTGTTTAAAAAGGTCGGTGACCCATTTCAATGTAGGTGAAATCACTGTTCGAATATTTTAGACTGAACGTGTGCTTGATGGAACAGAATTTCAATACAATCTAACCCGGAACAATTACCTGAAATATCGCGTTTCCGGCGAAGGACAGAAATCGCTTTCGGTCTCAATGGGAGTCTTCAAATCCGACGATCTCTCATTTAAAAGCCATTGCTTACAGGCCGCCGATCAGATCGCACAACAGTGGCCCACGCCAGTACTGGCGTTAAGCGGCGGCATCGACAGTCAGGCGATGGTGCTTTCGTTTCTGGCAGTCGGTCAGCCTTTTGAGCTTGCGATCTTTCGCTATTATGACGATCGTCATGAAACTTTGTTCAATTCTTACGATGTGATCCAAGCCCACCAGTTTATTCAAAAGTATGGATTGGAAAACGAAGTTCGCTACATCGATATCAATCTTGACGAGTTTTACCACGACCAAATTCATCAGGCCTATGCGGAAAAGTATCGCTGCTCGAGCCCCCAGTTGACCGTGCACATGAGGGCTCTTGATATGATCGAGGCGCCGGTCGTGCTTTCATGGAACATCCCGAATATTTTCACCATCCAGGAGCGAAAGCATATTCTGGTTCCGAACATGAAATACTTTTCGTTTCATCGCCACCTGATCGGCGAAAACAAACCGGGGATTTCATATTTCTTTTTGTACAGTCCCGAACAGTTTTACTCGTCCCTGTTGCTTTCGCCGATTGCAAATCATCTTTTTGGTCCGATGGAAAAGAACTTTATTATGACCTACGAATCCAAAGTGGCCGCGTATCGCGAAGCCGGATTTCAGGTTTCAAATGATTTGCAGAAGCAAACCGGCTTCGAGCTTTACAAGGAACATTATCGAAAAATGCAAAACTCGCAGTTTGGCGATCAGTATGAACGCGACTTGCGAATTCCATTCGAAGAGAAGTTTCAAGATCCAAGCCAAATTCGCGTTTTGATGGATGCCGAATTTTTTGAAAGGCACGCAAACCATGCGCGTCTTCCTTAAGGGCTTCGTCCGATTCTTTCTGATCTATCTTGGCTTCTCGGTATTCGAGATGACTTTGCAAGCCGTATTCAAATTGCGCTACATCCCGGCAACCTTTGAATATTCGGTCTTTGACAGCCTGGTGCAATCTTGGGGACAGTACCTTGCTTTTATTTTGCAGTTTGGTCTTTCATTGGCGATTTTGTCCGTCGCCTGCGAAATGATCTTTCATCTTTTGCAACATCAAAGGCGTTGGCCAATTTCATTGTTTACAATTGTTTGCAGCTTTCTGCTGAACACCTATCAGATTCCGCAACTGTACTTTTCGCAAATTTCGATGACGTGGATTCAGATTGTCCATTCGGCGTTTTTCGCTGTTTTGGGTCTGGGCTTGATTTTGGCCTGTTATCAATTTACGAAAATCGCTTTGGCGCGATCGGCCTTGATCCAACGGGTTTTGATTGCATCGGCTTCGGTCTCGGTTTTGTGCTTTCTGATTCCAAAACTTTTGAATGTCTTCCAGTTTGAATCTGCTATGGAAATCCCGGAAAAATCGGTGCTTGTACTAAGCATTGATTCAATGAGACCGGATTACGTCACAGAATACGTGAAGGAAAATCCGCAATCGCGATTTGCCCGGGTGATTTCAGAAAGCGTGCAGTTTTCAAATATCATCACACCCCTGGGCCGCACCCAACCCTCTTTGTCCTCTTTCCTAACAGAACAGTATCCGACCGAACACGGCCTGCGTGACAACCTGTATTCAAACTTCTTAAGCACCGATGAGCTCTACAAGAATAAGGGCCTGGTTAAATACTTTAAAGATCGCAACTATCAAATCGCCGGTGTATTTGATGAAACCAAGTTCGCGTCCTTCAGTGCGGGCCAAGTCTTTGATCGGATTTATGCTCCCCCGCATACGGTTTTGAATCATATCCTGCCCTTTCTTTTTACATCCAGCTTGTACTGGTCTTACTTTTCCAATTCTTTCGGGCATCTTCTTTTTCCCAGCATTGAAGACAACGCTTCGTTTTCCTACGCTTATGATCCAGCTCACTTTTTCACCCGTCTGAAAACGGCTTTGGCGCAGTCCAATCAACAGCAGCCGTTTTTTGTATTGGCTCACACCTGCGCCATACATTACCCAGGCTATTCTCAGTATCCTTACTATCAGAAATTTCAGACGGGCAACGAGACGATTCTCACCGGCTATCCGGATTATCGCTTTCAGGGCACCAGTCGCACGGTGGACGAGACACAAAGTCTACGAAAGCTCGCCAAAGGGCAGTTTCACCGTCTGATCGACGAAGGTGTCGAACCTTTTCTGCGTTTGCTTGAATCGTCTTCAAAGTTTCAAAATCTGACTTTGATTATCATGTCCGACCATGGCGAGTCCTTTTGGCAACCTGGCTTTCGTTATCAAAAAGGCAGTATGCCGACCCACGGACTACCGGCCTTGTTCGATGACGATTCTTATCGCACTTTCTTTGCTATCCACGCTTCATCTTTGCAGCCGCAAACCGTTCCATGGCTGACAAGCCTGATCGATGCCGGAGCAATAATCCGCACCGCTCTTGAACCGAAAACAGCCGTCCCATTTGCGGATCGACTGCCAAAACCCGCGTATCGCTATTATGAGTCCGGAATCTGGCCCAAGGCGATCTTCAATTCACAGCTGGTGATGCACGATCGATCCGTGGACAAAGTCTATGCGCTTCAAGGCGATAAGCTTCATGTCAATCCGGCTTTTGAAGACAATTTGATCATGCAGAAATCTCGTAGCGTCTTTTCACAGGATCGCCACTGGACGCTGATGCCGACCATTTACGGACTTGAAGGCGTTGTCTGTGATTATCCCAAATGTCGAAGTTTCAGACCCCAGGAAGCCAAAGAAACCGAAAAAGCTTTGCGGTACATGGATTCAGTTCTGAAAGTCGATATCGAAAATGGCTTGTGGCCAAAGGGTCAGATCCAGGCGCTGGCAGATGGACGTATTTACTGGCAGAACCCAGATCTTGAAAAGGCTTCTTTTGCCTTAAAGTGGTTGATGACGGTTCACAATCTGAACGTCATGGGTGATTTCGAGTCTTATCTGCAATTTTCAAAAGATCTGATGCGATCTTCAAAAGCGGATGCATGGATCAAAGCCAGAATCGCGATGGATTTCTTTGTCTTTTGCAATCGCGCCAACACCAATCCGGGCTGCCGGTGGTATCTGAAATGGCAGGATGAGCAAATGGATCAAGAGCTTTTAAAGATGATGACCGATTTCCGTTTCTTCTTTACGACAGCTCAGGAGACCATCGAAATTCTACGTGACGGTCCGATAAAAACCCGTCTGCAGCAGACACTGGAAAAATCGCCTTTCTTTCCGACTCCCGAAGTCGAGTGGAACAACAAGGTTCGTAAAGCCTTTGCGGATAAAAACCAAAAGGCCTTGCGCTCCTTGGTGCAAGGCTTAAATCTTTATCCTCAGTATTCGTTTTACCTTCGATTTCTGGGCGCCCTGAAGAAAGAAAGCTGTCTTTCGCTTGCCGACTGTCGGGCCGAGCTTGCCGGCGTCAAAGCCCGGTTTGCGGATGAGCTTGGCTCGGGATTTTTCGAGGTGAATATGGCTTGGATCAACTTTGTTTATTACTATTCAAAAGTCACCTTTCCCGAAATCTACGAAGGCGAACTTTTCAAAATGCTTTCCGCCGGCGGGCTTCCGTTCCTGGCGACGGTGAATTCGATTCAGTATTACATTCGTGGCAATGCCAGCTGCAAGTTTCCAGAAAAATGGCTTCAAACTTTTCAAGAGAAATCAAAATGGCAGCACCGACCTGATTGGTCACAGGCTTTGTTTCAAAGGGCTTTTGCTTTGGCGGGTTGCAAATGATCGATATCAATTGGGTCGGGCGAAATCTATTTTTACTGGGCAATTTTGTGTTTATCGGAATCGTGCTTGTCATGGTTTATCGCGGGCGGATTTCCTCGAGAACCGCCTTCTTTAATATTTTTATTGCTTTGTGCTTGATGGTTTTTTCGCGTTTGGTGTGGTCACAGCTTTTGGCATCGGATTTTGTTCTTTCGACGTACCGATCGTTTATGAAAGCCAATCCCATTCAATGGCCGGTCGGGATTTACCTGGGTGTGCTTTGCTTCTTACTGGCCGATTTTGTTTTCTTCTTGTCGCATTATCTTCAGCATCGATTTCTCTGGCCCATTCACGCCATTCACCACAGCCCAACCGATGTGGATTACTCGGTGCATTTCCGGCAAAGCTGCTGGAACCGGGGGATCTCGCTGATATTGATTTTTGCTCTGTGCTGTCTTTTGCGTCTGAACATCTGGGTCGTGCTTTTTTATAACGGCGTCGTCAATCTGTACCAATTCTTTATGCACGCACGCGAGCAGAAATGGCCGACCTTCTTGCGCCTTTTGCTCGTGATCCCGCAAGATCATCGCATCCATCACCGCCTGGGCGAAACGCATAAAAATTTTGGCGGCGTGCTGAACATTTGGGATCGCCTGTTTCGCACCCTCGAGTATTCAAATCCAAATCAGAACGTCGAGTATGGCATTTTGGAAAAACACAATCTCCATCAACCCTGGAGCTGGTTTTACTCGAAAATCGAAAAAAGAGATTAGGATTTTTGGTATCCGAAGAGCATGGTCATCATATAAATCTCGCGACTGGGATGGGCTTTTGTGATGGCCATCAAATCAAAATCGTATCCAGAACCCCAAGCTGAAGACCCAAGTCCCAACGATGTTGCCACCAATTGCAGACTTTGAAGCATGCTGCCAACTTCGAACTGAATAAATCTCCAGCCGCGCTCGCCATATTTTTCCTGGATGTTTTCAAACTGCGCCGTGAAGATCAGCGAAAACGGCGGATGGCCGGCCGCCACCAACCCCAGTTCTTGGTAAATATTCGGCATCTGATCGCGCTGAAAGATTTCCACCAGGTGCTGTTTCTTCGAGACATATTTGTAAAGTCCCGACGACAAACCTGAAACATTGCTGGCTAGCACTGACACCTGCACCGGATACAAGGCTCCGGCAGACGGATAAGGACGACGACCCGGGCGATTCAGCGTCAGGGCCGTTCGTAAAAGATAAGAAAGCGTCTGAAAATCCACCGCATCAGATGAAAACTCGATGGTGGATTTTCTGGTTTTTAAAATTTCTGACAGGCTGTCGGTTTTCAGCTTTGGTGCCTGTGTTGCCAATGGCACCAAAATGCTTTGCTCATTTTCGATCTCGTAACGAAGAACGCTTTTCTGGTCTAAAAATTTCTGAATTCGATTTTGAAACTGAGCCATCGTTTCAGGAGTCAGCACCTGACTGTGCCACGCCTGGCCACTTTGCATATCGCTGGCGTCGGAAAGATCGAACTTGAACTGAAAGTCGCTCATGCTATCATTGGATCTTAATCATTTTGCCTTTGCAAGGCCATAGAGCTGAATCCCATATGTCGAGCTTCAACGATACCAAAAATGAAATCACAGCCGAGCTGAAAGATCTGGTGCAATCCAAAGCGCTTCTGCAAGGCGATGGGAAAAATTTTATCAGCGCCACTGGCCGTCGAATGAATTGGATTTTTGATTTTCGCATCCTGATGATGGATGGGGCCGTTCTTGCGAAAATGGCAAAAGCCTTCTGGGATTTGTACGCCGACCAGCCAGAGCTTCAAATCGCCACCTTAGAATTGGCCGGTGTCCCCTTGCAGTCGGCAATCTTGGTCGAAGGCGCGTCACGTGGAAAATCCGTCAACGGATTGATCGTCCGCAAAACGACAAAGAAATACGGCACTCACAACGATATCGAAGGCAGACCGATTCCCGACCGGAAAACAATTTTGATCGATGACATAATCAACTCGGGTGCGACGATCGAAACTTGCTTGCTGAAGCTGGGGCAGCTCGGCATCAAACCGACGGACTGCTTTTCGCTATTGGACTGCGAATCTCCTTCTTTCGGAAAAATTAAATCTCTTTACAATCTAGCTTCAAAGTCGCTTTTTACTTTGTCTCAGTTCACCCTGCCGGCCTCTCGCACCGGACAAGAGGTGATCGATTTCACTCGCTTCTTTCAAACGCGTTGGGTGTTCGATCCCAAACAGGATTGGAACAAAAGTCTGATTTTCTGTAAGTCCAACCCGTTGGTGATTGACGAAGTCGTGTATTGGGGGACGGACACAAACCGGCTTTATGCCAATCGCTGCAGTGATGGCAGTTTGGTATGGAAATTTGAAGGACCGGAAAAGTCCTTTCTGAAAGGCATCTGGTCCAGTCCCTGTCAGGTTGAAGATGGCGTTTGTTTTGGTTCCTATGACGGAAGCCTCTACAACCTGGATCGCAAAACAGGAAAAGTGATTTGGATCAACGATCATGCCGATTTTATTGGCTCATCTCCTTGCTACTCTCAAGAACACCAAATGATCTTTGTCGGCTATGAATTCGCCAATCCGGCCCATCAAGGATCGGTCGCCGGTATCGATGCCCGCGATGGTTCGTTGGTGTGGGAGCATCGAACCCACCGGCATGTGCACTCTTCGCCGGTTTATTCTTCAAAGCATGATCTGGTGTTCTGCGGGTCAAATGATTCGGATATGATGGCCTTTGATGCTAAAACCGGAAAGCAAAGATGGCGTATCACTTTGCCTGGCATTGTGAAAATGGCCCCCGCTTTAAATGCCGATCAAAGTCTTTTGGCTTTTGGCTGCATGGACGGCGGCGTTTATCTGGTCGAAGCTCTGACCGGAAATCTGGTCTGGAGCTTCCGCACACGGAAAGCAATCTTGGCCACGCCCACTTTTGCTGAACACATTTTAGCCGTCAGCTCTTGCGATTGTTCTGTTTATTTCTTTGATATATATCAAAGAAAGCTATTGGGACAGGTCGCAACCGGAACGCGAGCTCTTTCTTCGCCTTTGTATTTGAACGGCAGCTTTTTTGTCGGTACCAACGGTGGATCCGTTCTGGAAATCGAAACCCAAAACTTCACCGCCATTGGCTCATACCAAACACCTCATCGCGTGCCGAATCAAATCGCCTTCGATCCGAAAAGTCAGAATTTTTTTGCTCACACCGGTGACGATCGATTGTTTGCCTTTGCAAGGACCTAAGCTTGAAAAAGATTTATATCGTCTTGAATCTGATCGCCGCTTTTGTCGTTGGCTTGTTGATTCTAAAAGTGAATCCCGTTCTTTTTCAGATGGACCAAACATTGTCCCCACGAAAAAGCGATCCGCGTTACTTTTCTTTTCCGGCTTATCACACGTCGGTGGCGCCCCCAGCAACGGCTGCCAATCACGAAAAAGAAAGTCTTTCGAAATGCGATCTCACCCTGAAAGATGGAACATTGATCCAGCTTTCACCTTACCGCGGCAAAGCTCACATTCTTTTTTCCACGAACGAATTTCTTTTGGTCACGCAGGGGTTTGATCTTTGGTTTGTCTCATTGGACACAAATCCGCATAAAATCTGGTCAAAAAGAATTGGCGGCCGTACGCGATCCGTTTTGATCACCAATCACGGCTTGATGGGACTTGCGGCCAATCGTCACGGACAGTTCGTCTATCTTCTTAATATGCAAGGCGACTTGATCGCCAGCAGCAACTACTTCCAAAATATTTCAGCTCCCTTGATACAGGATCGTGACACGGTTGCTGTCTGCACTCGTCAGCTTGAAGCCAAAACAGTTGCCGTCCAAGAAAAACAAATCACTTTGCAAAATGCGACTGAAGCTTCGGGATTGTGTGGGCCACGTTAATCGATCTTAGGTTTGTGCTCGAGCACATCGTCCTGAACCGGTCTTGACCCACCCGGCTTCGCCATCTAGTCTAGTTTGAATGAAAAAGCAGAAAAGCGATGGCCGCGGAGCCCTGTATTTTTCCGGCACCGAGACCTACCAATCTGATCCATCAGAGCAGTATTTCTTTCGCGCCTATTCAGGAAAGCATGAAATTGAAATTCAAGCAGGCGATTGCTGTTTTTACTTAAGCGATAACGGCAAAGAGGCTCGCGTCCTGCGCGGACCGGCCCGTCTGAAGTCCAAACATTTTGCAACCGTGGTGCGTGGTTATGCTCCACCCAACCGTTCCGTCGAAATTCTATCCACGACAAATTTGCCTTACATCAACGGCTGTTCGACCCGACAGCTAATTCATCCTGAACGCAGTGGGGATCCTACCTGGCAAATGCTAAAGATGCCACCTTGGGTGAAAGAACAAAAGCATCACATTCATGCAACCGCGCGTGCGGTGTATGTCCTAAAGGGCGAAGGTCTTAGCGTCGTCGGGACATCGGGACGAACCACGAAGCATAAGCTGCTTCCGGGCATGGTCTGCGTTCTTGAGCCGATGTGTCCCCATCATTTTGAAACGCAAGATGACGAGCTGATCGTGCTTCCCGTTCATATCTGGAGCTCGATCCCGGGACATGATTTCAATCATCCGATGTTTAACGGCACCTTTGCGATCGAGTGATCGGAATGGCATTGTCCGGGCTGACACCTCTTAAGCTTGAGATCTTTCTCAAACAGTCGGAAAATCGAGTTTCAAAATGGTTGGCGCGATCGCTGGGTCGCATGTGGATGGCGGTCTTAGCGCTCGCTTTGGCTTTTCTGATTTTCAATTATGATGATTTTTTCGCTTTGATCGAAGGGTCGCGCGGCAATGGCGGATTGCATGTTCTGCTGCGATTGCAGTGGGACTTGCCGATTTTCCTTTTGGGATCTGTGATGGCTCTTTTCTTTCCATCAAAGGTTCGCTGGATCTTGGTTGCAACGAATATTGTCGCTTGGTTGGTTTCGTCTTTTTATTCGTTTCAAGACGAAGTTTCTTTGAAGCTTCTGATTTTCATTATGGTCGTTTATCCTTTGGGATACGCGATGGCGCAGGCGTCGCTTTCAAAATTTCTTCGCAGCCGCACATCCCTGATCTTAATTTCGATCCTGTATCTGCTGGCGCTGGCTTGGCTCAGTGTTCTTTTGATGCAGGAAAAGCCGCATGCCTTTTTTACTTTTTGGCAGACCAAGGCGCAGTACCTGGTGTTGCAGATCTTTCTGATTCGTTTTCTTTTTAAAGATCAAAATGGTGCAGGCGATATGATCGCGGCTCCGACATTTGCTTCTCGCGCGTTGATCTTACCTGAATCTTCCGCCATTTCACCGACTCAGATAGAACGTCACGAAATCTGGTGGCGGGGAATATTGAATCTGCTGGTGGGATTTGCCGCGGCCTTTATCTGCATTTTTTTAAATATTGAAATCATCGGCATTGAAAGGCCTTTTATCCAGTATCCGGCCCATTATCTTTTGGCAGTGCTTGGAATTATCAGCTTTCTGAACACCTTATCGGGAATTTTACGCTTATTCGGATTCCGTGTTTTGGATGCGACCAACTTTGTCTGGTTGTCACGCAGTCCGGCCGAATACTGGCGGCGCGGATCGGTTTACAGCTATCTTTTGATTTTAAAGTACATTTACGTCCCGCTATTGTCGCGTTTGAAATCGCCACGTCTTTGTCGTTTGATTGCATTTTTCGTCTTCCTGAATATGAAGATCGGGATTTTGAATTATCTTTTCGCGATCTTTCATTTGTTGGATCACAATATTTTGCCCAAGGATCACAGCATGACCCGCGAGTACGCCTCTTTGATTCACTGGGTTTACTGGTTTATTTCTCTCGAGTTCTCGTATCTGATTTTCCGTCGCACCCGCCTGGATGAAAAAGCTTTTCGCGCCTGGGCTTCGGTGATCGGCACACACGTATTTATGTCTTCTCTTTATTATTTTGCCTTCGTGACCTATCATTATTTGAATCAACTGGGTCGGGGATAATTTATGTTGTTGGCACTGACATCCAAAAGCACACGTCTTCTGAAAGAGGACCTGCCGGATTATGTTCCGTCTCATCTTTTGCCGCATCCTTTTGGCCGCTTTATCAGTCGCCTGAAATACAAAACCGATCTTTTGCAATTTGCCCAGAAAAGCGAACACGTTCCAGACTTGATTGCGCAGACGAAAGGCTCTCTGACCTGGGCCGAATGTTGTGAAAAGCGGGCTCTGGATCTGCTGAAGCTGGATCGTGAAAGATATTATCTGTCGTACAGCGGCGGTATCGATAGCTCCGTCGCCTTGATATCGATTTTAAAGTATTGGCCCCAATCCGAAATCAAGCGACTGACGGTTTATCTCAGCCACGAATCGATTCTCGAAAATCCGTCTTTGTTCAAAAGCCATGTTTCGAATCTTCCTTTGCTGTCTTCTTTCACCGATATCAGTGCGCGCTTGATCGACGAAAGATCGCTGATGATTTCCGGTGACCTTGGAGATCAGCTCTTCGGGGCCGATATCATGAGTCCCGGATCGCAGGTTTACGGGGACGAGACTTTGAAAATGGATTTCAACAAATACGTTCCGCTTTACATCGCGACCATCAATAAGATGAACGCCGACAAGGCGCCGGATATTTTCGAATACCTGCGTCCAATCGTGGATGAAGCTCCGTTTAAATTGAAAACGACGCATGATTTTTTCTGGTGGCTGAACTTCACGCAGAAATGGCAATACGTCAAATTCCGTTTTCTAGAGAAAAAATCGTGGGATTTAAATGCTCGCTATGGATCAGAGATGCTGCACTTTTTCGACGATATCGAGTTCCAGAAATGGAGTCTCTGCAATCACGAAAAGAAAATGCCGCAAGGATGGACCAGTTATAAATTCGCCGCGAAGGAATTCCTGACCCAGATGACCGGAGACCCGACGCAGATGGCCTTGCTGAAAGTGCAAAGCCTGGCCAGCAACTACTCGCTGAGCCAAAAGCGCGTCGCGATAGATGAGAATTACATCGAACTTTCGGCGAAGGATTTGAAAAATTATGTCGTCCCCAAAGAATGAATGGTTCCTTTTTAAGGACACCCAGACCCAAACTCCGCTGACAATGAAAGTCGCCCGGCACGTTCCGGGTGCCGTGATGAATTTTAAGAATATTGAGATCACGTCGGTGTTCAATCCCGGCCAAACACGAATCGATCTTGGATCTCTCGCGCCCGCACAGCAGTTGGCGGTCGCGAAAATCGATTTTATCTATTCGATCCTGATCCAGATTTCGTTGATGATCTCGAAATACGACTCGATTTTTCAGGAACCGAAATGGGGTCAGATCGTCTCTACCTCGCAAGATCCCAAAGCAACATCTTCGTTTCTAAAATCAGAACAAGATGTTTTGCGGGAAAATCTGGTCCAAGCCTTCGACAAACTGAACAGAAAAGTCGATCGCTTGCCATCCATGGAAGAGCTGATCCGCTTCCGCAAACATTTTTCCCGAACCTATGTCGTCGGGCGCATCAGCAATGCCCTTCAAGGAATGAACAATGATCTCTAACCGTGAACAGATCGTTTCTCTTTTATCCCAGGTTTCATTGCGGCCCGACGTTCAAGTCATCAGCGATCAGGACAATTTGTTTCATACGGGCATTATCGACTCGATCGCGATCGTGCAGCTGGTGACCTTGATGGAAAGCCAATTCAGCATCACTTTCGATTTCAAGGATCTGGACGTCAACAATTTCCGCGACATCGAATCCATCCAAGAAATGCTCAAAACCAAATACGGTGTGGCGTAGGTGTGGGAAATAACTCGCGAGAGCTGGCTTCAACAAAACCAACTCTCGGCAAAGCGCTAAAATCTATTTCTTCAAATTCGCAGAAACGTAATCCCAGTTGACCAGTTTCCAGAACGCTCCCATGAAATCCGGGCGCTTGTTGCGATAATCGATGTAATAAGCGTGTTCCCAGACGTCGCAGGTCAAGAGAGGTGTTTTTCCGTCCGTCATGGGGTTGCCGGCGTTGGAAGTCGTGACGATCTCAAGCTTGCCGTCTTGGTTTTTCACAAGCCAGCCCCAGCCCGAACCAAATTGCTTGATCGATGCATCCGAAAATTTTTCTTTAAAAGCATCGAAAGAGCCAAACGCCGACTTGATGGCTTCAGCCGCAAGACCCGTCGGCTCCCCGCCGCCTTTAGGTGAAAGACAGTTCCAAAAGAAGGTGTGATTCCACACTTGGGCTGCGTTGTTAAAAATTCCGCCCGATGATTTTTTGATGATGGATTCCAGATCCATTTTCTCGAACTCGGTGCCCGGGATCAGTTTATTCAGATTGTCGACGTAAGTTTTGTGGTGCTTGTCGTGGTGATATTCAAGCGTCTCTTTTGACATATGGGGCGCCAAAGCGTCATGCGCGTAAGGAAGTGGAGGTAATTCAAATGCCATTGCATATTCCTTTGAAAGGGTTCAATTTCCCCCAGACTAAGACCTCAAGTTAACTTGAGGTCAAGAGCTTTTCAGGTCATTCTGTATTTGAGACGAGGTATCACATGAATCTGCATAAAAAAGATGAAAGAAAAGATGCCAGTGACGACTTGACTGTCGGACAAGTGGCAAAACGCGCGGGCGTGGCAATTTCGGCCCTGCACTTTTACGAAAGCAAAGGCCTGATCACCGCCAGACGAAACGACGGCAACCAAAGAAGATTTTCACGTGCCGTTTTAAGATTCGTCTCGATCATCAAGGTCGCACAGAGCTTGGGTTTCTCGTTGCGTGAAATCAAAAAGGCCCTCAGCGTCCTGCCAAAAAATGATGTGCCCTCGAACCAACAATGGAGCGAGCTGGGAAAAATCTGGAAAAAAGATTTGGATCAAAGAATTCAAAGACTCACAAAACTGCGCAACCAACTCGACGGCTGCATCGGCTGCGGCTGCTTGGCAACAAAGAGCTGTCCCTTAAGAAACCCCGAAGACAAGCTCGCCAAAAAGGGACCTGGCGCCCACTTGCTAGAATAGTTTCAAATTCGCTGGCTTTCCTTAAAGCACGAATAGACCAATCGCCGCGATCGACATCAAGGCCACTGTGAATCCAAGAATCCACTGGGTCAGTTTCGAGCTGGGCTGTCCCTGCATCACTTTTGAATCTTTGATGACGAAGAAAATTCCCAGCAATATAAACGGGGCCAACACGCCATTGACCTGCGCCGACCAGTAAAGAGCCTTGATGGGATTGATCTCTGAAAAATCAAAAATAATCGCAAACAGGGTCGAGGTCAGGATGACCATGTAAAAAGCGCGAGCCTTTCGAAGCGGAGCATCCAGACTGTGATCCCAACCAAATGTTTCCGCAATGGCGTAAGCCGCCGAGGCCGTCAAAGTGGGAATCGCCAGGAAACCCGCGCCTAACAAGCCGACCGCATAAAGCCAAGAGGCAAATCTTCCCGCGATCGGGACCAAAGCTTCGGCCGCTTGCCGGGAGGTTTCGATATTTGTCAGACCATGCTTGTTCAAGGTCAGCGCCGTCGAAAGGATGATAAAATACATCACGATATTCGAAAAGAAAGTCCCCAGACCAATATCATATTTGCGAAGATGAATTTCTTGTTCCGTCGCGCCGATGCGCTTTTCCAGTGTTTTGCGACCCGATGCAATTTCTTCTTCCACTTCTTGCGAAGATTGCCAGAAAAACAGATAGGGACTGATGGTGGTGCCTAAGATTGCGACGATCATACCCCACTGTTCGCTGCTAGAAGGAAACTGCGGAACAAAGGTATCCTTCAGTGTCTGGGACCAATCGGGCCCGACAATGAAAGCCGCAATGATATAAGAAAATAACACCAGCGCGAGCCATTTCAAAATGTTGGCGATTTGATGATAGTGCAGCTCAACGGTGGCCCAGGCGATGACAACCCCGAACACGACGACATAAAGATGGGACGATCCGGCCCCTAACATTTCAGCACTGTCCGCCATCGCTGCCAGATCGGCGCCGACATTTAGCGTGTTGGCAAAAAACAAAGCGAAGCAAAATAAGATCAAAACCGGTCGGGAAAATTTCTTTTCCAATGCGGATGCCAGGCCTTCACCGGTGACCATTCCAATTCTGGCGCAAGCCATTTGCACGACCGCCATCAAAGGCCAGGTGAGGATTGCCATCCACAAGAATCGCGTTCCAAATTGGGCTCCCGCTATCGTGTAAGTTCCGATCCCCGACGGATCGTCATCGGCGGCCCCGGTGATCACGCCAGGTCCAATGGACTTCCAGAACAATCGAATTTTGGATGGATAGGCCGTCATTTTGTTGAGAAAGGATTCTCTCTTCTCCATTTAAAGACCTTTGCACGCTGGGCCTATGATAGGTCAATCACCAATTCAATCTGAATGAGACTTCTTAGTTTTCGGTTGTGTTTTAACGGATTTCTATAAGACGATTATTCAGGGGTCCGGTATGAAGTATCGCCAATACGGAAGGATTTTTTGGAGCCTTTTGGTAACGGCCATTCTTATTGATTCAACCGTCGATTTTCTGGCTTTCAGACAAAGCTACGAAACGGATCAGACGGGGCAGGCCATTGCTCAGTCTTATAATATTCGAAATATTCTTGGTGATCTCACCTCATCCTTGCGCGATTTCAAGGACGCGCAAATCCAAAACGACAAGTATGCCGAAGCGGCCGTACTTTCCAGCATTCGCGAGCATTATCGCGAGCTTTTAACAGCCATCCGCCAAGACGAGCTTCAATCCAAGCGCTTTTCGAATTTTTCTTTTCTTTCCTCGTCCGAACCTGAAAACAGCATCTTAGATCAATTAAAGAAAAGTGCATATGCACTTGAGATGGCGGCGCGTGATGCACGGCTCGCGGAGCAGCGACAGCTTCAAGTCAAATTGGCGGACGACCAGAGCGCGAACAACACATCGAAAAATGAGATCATCATGGCCTCCTTGATCGATCTGCTTTTGATGCTGGCGGCGGCTCTTTTGTGGCGAAACTATGATTTGTCTCGGCGGACAAACGAAAAGATCATGACGGACGCAATCGCGAACACAGAAGAAGCGAATGCCGAACTGCGGACCGTTCTCGACCAGAAAACTCAAGAACTGAGAACAACCGTGCATGATCTGAAAAATCCTTTGGGTTCGATTAAAGGATTCTCAGAACTTCTCAGCGAGGAAAGTGACCACAGCTCCGTTGTTGAAATGAGCCAATCCCTGCGACGACTGTCTGAACACTCTTTAGAGCTCGTCAACTCGTTATTGAACGTCGAAGCCCAAAGCCTTTCGATGAGCCAACAGCCCATCAATGTCATTGATTGCATTGACGAGGTTCGCGCCGCTCTTCGACCTGAAACAATAAGAAAGCGACAAAGCATCCACTGGCTGTCGTCCCTGCAGTCGGCCAACGTGAATGGCGATCCCAAAAAAATATGGGATGTGTTCATGAATTTAATTGGCAATGCCGTCAAATACTCGCCCTATGATTCAAATATTTATGTCAAAGCCAGAAGCCAAGATCACTTTTTGGTTGTGGAAATCGAAGACGAAGGCCCAGGATTCACCGCCGACGACAAGAAACACGCCTTCAATCCATTTCAAAAACTGAGCGCCAAACCAACAGGCGGCGAGACCTCGTCCGGCCTGGGCTTAAACATTTGCCACCAAATTATTCGGTCCTACAAAGGCCGCCTTGAAATCAGCGACAAAGCTTCTGGGCAAGGTGCCAGAATGATCGTTTATCTGCCTTTACAAAAAGATAATACCAACGGCGTCCATGGCCATCATTCAGAAATGAATCTTTGATCTTCAGAGAATCCAAAGGCTCGCAGAACTGGCCTTTAAGAAATCCCGAAGACAAGTTTGCCAAAAAGGGACCGAGTTCCCATTTGTTAGGATAAATTAAGCGGCCAGTGATTTCGAGGCGCGGTTCGAGATCGATTCAGAATTGATGATCAGCATGCTTCGCACCTGACCGGCAGCATCTGTTACCTCCACCGCCTCTGTGATGTCGGCCGTGATGCTTCCCTCGCCTTGCTCGTACAGCATGGGCGGAAGCTTCACCTTGTCACGGTCATTGAAGCTGACGATGGATTCCACAGAATCGACAATCAGACCAAAATGGACACCATTTTTATTGAAGATTAGAACTTTCTGGGTCTCTGGCTTTCGGGCTTCTCCTTCAGTCATGCTCGTATATAGACTTCGAGCATCTATGATGGTGACCATATCTCCTCTTAAATTCAGAACGCCGCGAACATGTTTCTTTAAGCCGGGTGGCTGCAACAATGTTTTAGGGTATTCGATGATTTCCTTCACCTCTCCAATTGGAATGGCATAGGTTCCATCAATTTGGAACGTGATATAGGTCCGTCGGGCCCCAGCCCCCGCCGCATTATCTTTTGCCGAATTCTTAGCCTGATATATTTTGCTGTGGCCACGTGTGATTTCGGCAATTTCGGCGTCGTTCAGAATTTTGATGTAATCCAGAAGTAGAATGTCTTGTGTCTCGTGTCCGGTGATGCAGCCTAAAAACATTTCGCCCCGGTCCTGCTCGATTAGGGGAAAAGACACCAGCTCGTCGGGGAAAAATGAAACGATACTATCGATTGATTCCACCAGCAGCCCGAACAGTTCTTGATTCAGCTTCATCACAATGATCCGACGGTCACCCTTTGTCGCCGAATCCGATCGATCCACTTCTCGATACTTCAAAAGGGCCGCGAAATCGATCACTGGCACCGTGGTCCCGCGCAAATCAATCGTTCCAATGCAATGGCCGATGCTTAACGCGGATTCATTCAAGTTCTCGATTTTTAGAATCTCCTGTATATCAGAAATGGCCAAAGCGCATTTGGCAGGACCGACCATAAATGAGATACATTGCTTGCGATTCCCCCGCTTCTTTCCCAGGGTTTCGCGACCACGCCGATTGCGATCTGCATCTTTCGGTACGTTTTGCATCTTAAAGAGATTGGCGACATCTAGAATCTGGACGATGCGTTTACCGCCATTCTTTTTAAACACCCCACTGACGACTTCAGAACCGGTTCCCAAGTTGAAATCGCTTCGCTCTTCGTCGTGGCTTCGAAAAATCTCGCCCGTCTTATCGAAAAGAAGTCCGACACAGGCGTTTTCCAGCTCAATGATGGCGACCTTCTGATGTTCGGCGCTTGCAGCGTGACCCAGCTGAAGATGATCTCTCAAGTCCAGCACCGGAATCACCACACCACGCAAATTGAAAAGACCCTTCAGGTATTTGGGTGCAAGCGGCACCGCCGTATAAGAAGCGGGTGCATTGACGACCTCTTGAACGAAAGAAACCGCAACCGCGAATTCGCTCTCGGCCAAAAAAAAGGAACCAAAAATTTGCTTCGATTCCGGATTCGCTTTTGCATTGCCGTCACTCATACATCACCTATGCCGCTTCGATAATTCTTGGGATTTTTTCGACTTTAAACGTGTAATCTGAACTATTGACGAAGATCTTTCTTCCCTCTTCGCCACCACCATCGGCATGAATCACGTTCAGGCCCGTCTTTTCGGCAACAGCCAAAGCCACGCGGAAATTATTGGCGCCCACCAGGTCCGATGAATCTGTGCACCCAGGGCTTGTCATGTTGCCGCCGCCCACAATCACGACCTCGATGTTCTTGTAATCCTCTTGCCGAATTTTCATCAGAGCAATCAACGACCGAATGGCCTGATCGACAAAGCGTCCACCGATTGCAAATGTAGGCTGTGGGCTTTCGGGCAGCAGACAATGCGCTAAACCGCATATTTCGTTTTTCTTCCAAATAATTCCGATCCCCACGCAGGAGCCCAAAATAGCTTTCAGAGTTTCGCCTTTTTTTGCGACTTTGACTTCGCCAATATGAACATCTACGAACTTTTGCATTCTAGCCTGCCTTTGTCTTGATCGCTGCGTTCGCATTCATTTCATAAATCAAAGGCTCGATCTGCTTATATTCCGTGTTGATATGCGAAAGGGATTCGGATTCCCCGATGATCAAAACCCCTTCGGACGAAAGCTTTGGCGCCATCAATGACAGCACTTTTTCCTGATCCGGTCCTGTGAAATAGATCAAAACATTTCGCAGCAGAATCAGATCAAATTTTTCCGATCCAGAGATCGAACGAAACAGATTGTGCTGCTGGAAACGCAATCGCGATTTAATTTCCGCCGGGACCTGAAAGGATCCATCTGGCATTGGCTTCATGTACCGCTCAAACGTAGCAGCCTTTGTTTTTCGAAAAGATTCAATCGAACGTCCGGAATACTTTCCGCTTTGGCAAAGACCGATCATCTCGGCCGAAATGTCCGTTCCCAAAATCTGATACAGAAATCCGGGATGCTTTTCTTTAAAGGATTGGCACAAGATCGCCAGCGAATGTGCCTCTTCTCCAGAAGAAGCCGCCGCCGACCAAGCCATAAAAACCTGTTTCGGATGGGCCGCGATCCATGCCGGCAGAAACTTTTTTTCAAGATAATCCCACACCCGCGGGGTCCGGAAGAAATAGGTTTCGTTTGTCGTCACCAGATCAATGAAGCTGACTTGCTCGGACTTATCTTCTTTGACCAGACGAAGATATTGCTCGTAACTGGGTAGATTCAATGCGGTCACACGCTTTCGCAGGCGACCTTCGACCATCGATGTCCGGTTTTTAGCAATGGTGATCCCGGTCAAATCATGAATCAATTTTAGAAAATCTTCGAAGCATTTTTCACTTAAAACGACATCCATTTGTCACCTTACGATGTGAATTTCTGTACGGCCGATTTCAGTTGCTCTGCACCGACAGCCAATTCTTTGGTGGCTTGTGCAATCGCATCCGATGCTGTCGCAGATTTTTCTGTGGCATCGGCGACCTGTTGGATCGCTTGCGCCACGTCCTTCGAAGCCGTTTGCTGTTCTTGGGCGGCAACCGAAATTTCCGAGATTGCCAAAGTGGTTTTACCCACCCCGTCGACAATCTTCTTGAATGAATTCGCGGCCTCTTTCGAGATCTCTCCACCTTGGGTCACGCGCTTCACAGATTCGTTGATCAGCTTCGAAATATCTTTTGTAGCTTGAGACGATCTTTCGGCCAGTTTTCTCACCTCGTCAGCGACGACCGAAAATCCCAGTCCATGTTCGCCGGCGCGGGCCGCTTCGATCGCGGCGTTGAAGGCCAAAAGATTGGTTTGGCTTGCGATTTCGCTGATGACCTTCACGATTTCGCTGATTTCTTCGGACGACTTGTTGATCAGTTCCATTGCTTCGATCGATTTTGCAATTGATTGCGATCCCAGATCCGCTTCCGACTGGGTCGTCTTCGCAATCGAGTCCGCGGATTTCCCGTTCTGAGCAATCGAATCGATCGAGGCACTGAGTTCTTCGACCGACGCGTTCATTTCTTCGGTCGTTGCACCTAAAGATTGGGCGCCGGACGCGACCATGTTGGCTTGCTGTGAAATTTCTTTCGATTTGGAAGCAAATCCTTCGGCGATTTCACGCACTTCATTTTGCAAATGGATTTGTGGAGTCACATCAGTTGCGATCTTAATGACCTTGATCACGCGGCCCATTTCATCTGTAACCGGCGAATACACGGCTTGCAGGAAAATTTCTTTTCCGGCACGAGTGAATCGCTTGAACACTCCGGATTTGGATTTGCCACTTTTTAAATCGGGCCAGAACTGTTGATATTCGGGGCTGGCCGCATAAGCCGCATCACAAAACTTGCGGTGATGGGATCCTTTGATATCGCTTAAAGAAAAACCCATCGCCGTTTCAAATAGCTTATTGCAGTTTAGAACGTTTCCTTCAGTATCGAATTCGATATACGCAAAGGACGCATCGATAGCACGCAGGACACCCTGCATATTCTGTCTTTCGCTTTCGGCTTTGGTGATGTCGTAACGAACGCCCAAATATTTCCTTGGCTTGCCATTTTCCCCCAAAATCGGCGCGATCACCGCATCGACATAATAAGGAGTGCCATCTTTCGCACGGTTCTTAACAATCCCACGGAAGATATTCCCGCGTCCGATCGTTCCCCACATTTCTTTAAACACTTCTTTTGGCATATCCGGGTGTCGAGTCGTGTTATGAGGTTTTCCGATCAACTCGTCTTTCGAGTATTTTGAGACCTCGATGAACTTGTCATTCACATTCAAGATGTCGCCACGAAGATTTGCTTCGGACACGATGCTGGTTTGATTCATGATATCGATGCGGACTTGAAGCTCGGCCTTAATCTCAGAGATATCGGCACCAGAGAATACCACGACCGGCTCCTGACCTTCGCCCCCAACCCTTTGAAAACTTCCCATCAACCAGATGTCCCGGCCATTTTTGCTGATAAAGCGGAATTCCGAAGGCTTTTGCAAATCACCATTTTTGGCCGCTTGCCAACGAAGTGAAACGCTTTTTTCTTCCGTTGCTTCTTCTTTCAGGAAGCTCGAAAATTTCTTTCCGATCAGGTCTTCGGCACCGTAATTTAATGCTGCACAAAACTGTTCGCTGGTTTTGATGATCTTGTCATCAAGTCCGATTTCAACCGCAGCCCAAGAAGAACCCAGTTGATCGAACAATGTTGTCTTTGATGATTCAATTTTTAGAGCTGCCGATGACATGAGAAATCCTCCCTGATGAAAAGCATAACCTTCCAACTTATCGGCCAGCGTTCTTGAACCTTAAGTGACGATAGATTCACCTTTAGGGGGTGTACGCGATTCGCGAAAAAACTGAGTCAAATAGAGCGCTAAAATCCCTTGTCTGACAGACGACGAGGCATATTCCTACAAGGGTAGAAAGAGGGTTTTTCCATATCAACAATTTGTAACAAGTGAATAGTAAGTAAATGGCTCAGGAGGAGGGACTCGAACCCCCGACCCAGCGGTTAACAGCCGCTTGCTCTACCGACTGAGCTACTCCTGAACGTAATCGGTGTTCTGCTTGATTTGCAGAACACCCAACCTATGAAAGCTCACGGAACTTGTCAAGAATTCGGAAATTATTTGGGCTCGGGCGGGGTCGGCGGTGGGTTTTCGAACTGCACCTTGGCTGGAATGGTCGGCAGATCCAGGGTTGCCGGCCCCTGCTGCTTCAAAGATTGAATCAGCCAAAGCACTCCGACCAGAGCCAGAAGAAGCACGACGATTTTGATCCACCAGTAAGGTTTGACTCGAACTGCAGCCATAGAACTGACTGTAACCAACTCCCCCGCCGACCACAACAGGCGTCGATACGATGCGCCAAAACCCATGGCCCCATTTGACGCTTTTTTAATCAGCTCGGACTTGTGAATTCTCAGGCTTCGGCCGGAAACCCGCGCCTTTGCTATCTCCCACCACCCCGCTCGGCATAGAATCAGGGTATGAACGCGATCCTGGTTTTGATCTGCATTTTGCTATCTGCCTTCGCAACCCAGGCCGAGCCGGTCACCCAGATCCCGCAGATCGGAGCCCATTTTCCGATCTTTACTTACGAAAAAAACGAAAACTTTCAGAACGCCATGATCGTCTACACCAAGCTCACCCCGACCTGCGAAATTCAAAAAGACGAAGGCCAGCCGGTCTTTGATTTCTACTGGATGATGGATCGCAAGCGCTTCAAAAAAGTCCACCCGATCATCAAACGCGAGGTCCGACAGCGCCTAAAAATCGAAAACACCAAAGACCCCCACCGGTTTGAAATTTTGCTCAGTGATTTAAGCGAAATGAAAACCGATCTGAAAGAGCTGCGCTTGCAGGTCACGGCCGAAAAAAACAAACAAGGCCAGTGCGGGCTGAAAACGGAAATGCAGTTGGGGCCCAGCGACCATAACGTCAAAATTCATCTGGATACAATTTACGCCGAAGCAAAACGAACCTGGAATCCCTTCAAACGCAAATTGATTGCGGTCACCTTGAAAGGCACCGATGCGGCCAACGGCGAACAAATCGAGCGTCGTTATCCAGGCCAGAATTAACGACGTGGCGTCGCCGGTGGGTACAATTTCTCTAGCACGGCGGCCGTCTCATTGATCGTACGCTGACTGATCGCTGGATCGGCGCGGAAGTATCCGAAGGCTCGCACGATCGTCGTGTTATTTTGATTCGGACTTTCGTTCTTCAAATTCAATTTCGACTGAAATGCGAACTCTTTCCCGCGGTATTCAAGTACGAGCCATGGATACTGACGTGTCGCCCACACGCGTGCCGGTTGGGCGACATGGCAGCTCACGCAGTCCATCGAATTGGTATCGTGGCGGCGCGGATTTTCAATTCGAAATGCGGACATGGTGCTTTCGATAATCTGCGGCTCATCTTTCGGGGCCAACAGGCTCGAATTCGCCGTCAGAAAACCCACTGTGTCCGCCCCGGTCGGTACCGGACGAATGCTACCGCTGGCAAAATAAGTCGGCGTCAGTGTGTTCGGATTATTGGTGAATGTCTGCATCGCCGTTTTGATTCGCGGAATCGGCAGCGGATTGATAACAGTCCCGCTCACCACCAAGCCACCAAAGATCCAGATATTGCCCGCACCCGATAGCTTCATGAAAGTCGCCTGGCTCATGCGGGACTCGCCAACTTGTGCGAGCAAAATTTCAAAAAGCTCTTTCGCATAAGCACTGCCCAAGCCCTGTCGTTTGAGCATCGGGTTCACGCCGACCGCTTCGTCTTGGGTGGTTTGTTGGTACTTGTCTTTCAAAGCTTCAAGCTTTGCGATCAGCTGCGGAAAATCAGCATTCGGAACATCGTAGAATGTATGAATCGCAACGTCTTGAAATCGCAGTGGCAGATCGCTTTCCCATGGTTGCCACACCATTCGGATTTGCGACTGACAGTCCGTGGGTGCCGCATCGACTTTGACAAAGCAGGGATCCAAACGGATGCCGACGACTCGCAAATTGGGATACATCTCTTCCGGAGTTTCAAAACCCAGGCTTGGCATAAAATCGTAAACCCGCACGGGCAAAAGCTCGCCAAAAGCGCCCTTCGTGCTGGGTTGCCAAAGCAAATCCACCGAAGCCCCGTCCGGCATCGGCATCAAAATCGAAATATCATTTTGGCTAAGAGGCGCGGCTATCGCAGCGCTGGCAACGACAAAGCAAAGAAGTGAAAACAAGATGGATTTGCGCATGGGCTGAATCCATCAGCGCCCAGGATCCAAGTCAAATCGGATCGCTTTTTGGCGCGCCGAAGGACCGTATCGAAAATGAACTGAAAATAAGGAAGAAATTGGTGCAGACGGGAGGATTCGAACCTCCGACCACCTGATTCGTAGTCAGGTACTCTATCCAGCTGAGCTACGACTGCACGTAAGCTAAGACATTAAAACGAGTCCACCTATATGCCGACTTCGCGATCCAAAATCAAGGCTTTGCACAGATTTTTCCAGAGAGTTTGTCGGCTTTTAGAAAATAGTGCTAAGCTGGACCCCTAATTGGGGAGTTTTTATGCAAGTCCAAGATGTCTGGTTGAGCTCATTTGAAGAAGCGCACAAAACGGTCGAGCAATTCTGGAAAGACCCCGCCCAAATCGAAAAATGCGTCCAATTTTCACGCATTTTGATCGACGTCTATAAAGCCGGCGGCACCGCCTTTTCCTGCGGCAACGGGGGCTCCCACTGCGACGCTATGCATTTCGCCGAAGAGATGACCGGCCGCTACCGCAAAGACCGTCGCCCACTGGGGGCTTTGGCCCTGGGCGACGCCGCCCACACCACCTGCGTTTCCAACGATTACGGCTTTAAATTCATCTTCTCTCGCCAGGTGGAAGGCTTAGGCCGCGCCGGCGACGTGCTGATCGGCCTGTCGACCAGCGGAAATTCCGAAAACGTCATCACCGCCTTCGAAGCGGCCAAGAAAAAGGGCATGAAAACCATCGCTTTATTGGGTCGCGACGGCGGGAAAATGAAGGGGATCGCGGATCTTGCGATCATCATCCCGGCGCAGACTTCAGATCGCATTCAAGAGATGCACATCAAGCTGATCCACACCGTCATTGAGACCGTTGAACGCGCAATCTTCCCCGAGAACTATTGATTTGATCCGGTCGTTATGGCAACTTACGACCGTCAGCAATTCGGAGACGTGGGTGAGTGGCTTAAACCAAGCGTTTGCTAAATGCTCGTAGTCCAAAAGACTACCGTGAGTTCAAATCTCACCGTCTCCGCCAATTTTTTTACATTTATAAAAATTTTCCCATTACAATTAGTGAGAGATTTTGCACCAGAGTTTTCGTGTCCATGAAATAGTTTGGGTAGCTTAGCTCAAGTTTTTTGATATCCCCGGTATTTACAAGAACGACATTTATTTGCTTATCTCCAAAGTGTTTCCGTTCCAAATTTAGATACGCCTGAGCTGCAGCCTCAAATTGGTTAGCGCTGTATGTTTCTAAAGAAATCGTATTTTCTCTAGAATTCAGTAAAATTAAACTATAATGGCCCTTACGTCCTCTGGCTGTATTTTTTGAGATCGTTTTATATACTGCTGTATACACGCTCAGATTTTCGATCACCTGCAATTCTTGAATTTCTTTTTGAACCTGAGAAATAAGATCGAGTTTCGAGATTCCTTCGTGCGCTTTTAATGGTGGTCTATTCTCTTTTATTGCGAATACTGAGCTCAATAGCGAAAAAAAATCCAACCACTTCCGACTGCCTTGTCCTGATTTAAAAGAACTGTTTTCTAGCGTACCGAATACCTCTACACCAGTGGCCCAAATATGTTGCAATTGCGATCTTAGCTGTATTTCCAAAAATAGATTGGGAGTTTTTGCCAATTTGTAAATCAGGTGGATACTTCGATAACCATCTTTTTTGGGTGTTTCTATATAGTCGTCTAATGAAAAAAGTGTGTGTTTAGATTTTGATTTTTTATATACCTCTAACAACTTATAAACATCTTCGTTTGTACCCAAGATAGCGCGCAGTCCTCCAATATCTTGCATGGCGGATAATCGCATAGTTTTGTGATTCGAGAGTTTAAGTAAAATCGATGGTGTTCTTTTTAATCTTTGTGCAATGACTGCATGAGCACTGATTTTCTGACTTCTTTGTCTTAGGACTGTCGCAAAGTTATCAAGCGGTATTGCATGATAAGCACGCCAGCTAGATAGAATATCTAAAGCATTCGCTATATCATCGGAAGAGCCGGATTTGGTTTTTAATAGCTCCCCCGCCCGATCAACTTTTGTTTTGCTATGCTCAAATGTTGTAGGCTTCATAAAACTTCCATTTTTTTCAGTTTAAACCTGTAAGCTATTGATTTTACTATATCACGAGTTTTCAGAAAAAATAGCATCATATCTTTAAATAATGCTATTTTTTTGAGTTTAAACCCGTAACATATTGATTTTACTCAAAACTCGATTTCACATTAAGGTTGCGACTATACCTATAGTTGTCGGAGAGAAGGGGCTTGAAATGACCAAACATTTCCTAACCCGCTATCCCAAACTCGATTTACAGAGAATTCCAAGATTTCAAAAGTTTGTAAGCAATAAGTATAAAAATATTTAAATTTTGATCGCAAAATTTATTGGAATTTCCAATTTTATAAACATGCACACTTACTTAAAATCAGTTCGTTTTGGCCGAAAGGATTCAGGTGGTCTATCTTAAGTGGTTTATAGAATGCCGATGGTAAGAAGCCATATTTTGATATTGAACAAGTTATGTACCTAGAATGGACGGATCATGAAGATCTAAAATTTAAGCTTCATAACTGGATAAATGCCACGCTTGGAAAGCATATAACAATCTGAAGGATGTCATACATATGAAAGCGACAAATAGTGGAATACCCATCTCTCAATCATTTTTTCCACAAGATCCTACTGTGTCAGCTTATCACGTTGTTTTCCCCCTAGTAAAAGTAAGTCCTGAAGGGGAAATTCTATCACTATTAGGCACTTGCTTTCCGATAGCTGCCGCCGGAATTTATGTCACCGCTGCCCACAATTTTGGACCATTTCAAGATTTTTGGAATGAGCAGCGAAAAGATCCTCTCTTTAGAAAAAAACTTCGATGGAATAGAGACGAGATGCGAGTTGGTATTTTACGCTTTATTGGAGAGGCGAATCATACATCTTGGAAGCTCGAGCTCGTTGAAAATATGAGTATGTTTGTCGAACATGACATTGCAATTTTAGCTGTTCAAAATCAAAGTCCCATAAACTATCCCTTTCTTCCAATCAAAGAGAATGTCTCTACTGGCCAGCAAATAAGAATTCTGGGTTATCCCGGCTCTTCAAACTCCTACGAAGAAATATCTGATGGAAAGTATGAGGCACACCTGGCTTTGATAGAAGCGAGCGGAACTATTATTGAACTCTTTCCTGATGGAAAAGATAAGGTTTTATCCTGGTATCCTTGCTTTGAAATTACCGCGGAAATTTGCAGCGGTCATAGTGGCGGACCGGCTATCGATTTCTCGATTCCAGCTGTAGTGGGAGTCAACTCTAGAGGAATGGAAGGACAGCCAGGTACATGTGCTTGGATTGGAAAAATGCTAGATGAAAGGATTTCTATGGATGGATGGAAATTTCAGTTAAATACCAAGTCCAGTGTTAAGTGGATCGACCTATCTCTTCGAGACTTGAGCCGTATGGGTATAGTAAAAATTTTGTAGCGCACGGCATCCGGAAACAGGGCCCACCCATTCGAAAGACTACCTACCGTCTCTGCCAATTTTTTCTAGCAGAATTTGTCCCTTTAAATAAAGTTTTGCATTATACCCTCCCCATGAAGACATCCGAGCTTATCGATTCCTTGAAGGATTCAAAATCTGAAGAAGATCGCAAGAAATGCATTCCTCTTCTGCAAGAGTATCTGCGCGAGAATCCGAACGACGCTATCGCCTGGTATGATCTGGGTGGTTGCCACGATTTTATCGGTGAAGAGCTTGAAGCCGAACCCTGCTATCGCAAAACTTTGGAATTGGGTTTCAAAAAATTGCCGTTAAAAGAACAGCCGGGATTTTTTGTCAGCTTCGGCAGCACACTTTGAAACAATAAGAAATTTCAGGAATCGAAAAGTGTTTTGGAAGAAGCGGTGAAAGCTTTTCCGGACTATCCGGCCCTGAAAGTGTTTTTGTCTTTTACGTTGTATTCCTTAGGTTCATACAAAGACGCTTCGGAAACTTTATTTTCTTCGATCGCCAATTTAGAGCATAAGAATTTTGATGGCTATGAACGAGCTATCAAGTGGTACGCGGAGAATTTGCCTTAGTGTAAAAGCAAGGGGCTTACTTCCCCTCGCCCGTCACCGCATAGTAATTGAAATTAAACTGGAAGACCCTCTTCCCCGCAAAGCTGTCCGAGCTGTAGCGCACGTACTGCTCGGATACGAAGTCGTCTAAGAACTTTGAAAAGTTTTTGATCTCTTCGGGCGACATGGGCAGCAGCACCGCTTTGTACTGGCGCAGCTCTTTGGGTTGATCGAAGGCTTGCACGGCTTCTTGCAAGCTTTGTTCGTGGAATTTCAAAAGATTCATGCTGCCTTTGTTGCTTGGGACTTCGAAGTTCGGGTTCAGCGAAATCCACTGCTCGCCCTGATCTGTGTGTTGGCTTTCAGCTAAGCCCAATTCAGAAAGCTTGCTTAACGCCTGTTGGATTTCCAGCGGATCTTTTTTCATCAGCTTTGCCAAATTCACAAGGCCGCGATCCAGATCTTGAAAGCTCAGCAAGGTCAGAAGTCTTGGTAGCATTGGCTGCGACAAGAACATGTCCGGATTTTCGATGGGTTGATATCTTGGCAATCTGCGAAGCAATCGAACCAGTTGGTCTCCGTAAAGGCGCTTTTCGTCGGCATCAGCTGCGTTGGTGTAAGAAACCAGCACGCGGAAATATTCTCGCTCCCCTTCGTTCGCCAGGCATTTGCTGACAAAAATTTCCGTAAAGTTCGCCGAGATTTTCTTTTTTCCAATCACCATCAGTCGGACGAAAGCGCGACTGCGGTGAAAGCCGATCTTGTGGCTCCAGGATTCATAAGAGAAGTCTTTGTCGCGGGTTCTTAGAAAACCGCAGTAATCCTGCAGGAATTGATGGGCATCTAGATACTGAAAAACAGAGGGCTCTTTGCTGTCACGGACTGCGTTCATGTCGGCCTCGCTTGTCTGAATTTATGTTCAAATTCGGCACGAAACAGGTCAAGTCAGGGCAGAAAAACCAGACCCGGCTGTAAACCCGCTAGGTATACGCGAATCGATTTATTTCCCATTTTGCCAAGACTGTCTAAAACCTGAATAGACGCAATCGCTTGAAATCCATTCTGACGGCCTTGCTGCCTTGGCCTTTAATTTGAAGATGCATGTTTTGGCTTTGTTTCCGCTTTTTGGCGCGTTCGGCAAGGCATCCACCCAACCATAAAAGAAGGAAGAGATATGAAAACTTGGAAACTTGCCTTGAACACAGGAATGGCCGCTTTACTGATCGGTCGGGTCGCGACGGCAGCGATCAAAGGTGGCGGAGTCATTGGCTCGGCTGCGTTTAACAAATTTAAAATCGACCCGCAGAACTGTTCGTTGTCAGCAGGACCGGACGACAACGTCTACATCACTTTGTACGGCAAAGGAAAAGAGAAGCAGCTTGCGATCACCCCTTATACGAGCAACGAAAAGGAATTCGTTGTATCCGCTTATCAGTTTGAACCTTTAGAACAATCTTTCCGTTTTAAAAGCGGCAGCGAAAAAAGTGGCGCAGCGTATGGCGGACAATTTGTTTGGGATACCAAAATCACGTCCGAGATGATTTCGTCAAAGACCGGTATTTTGCAAAAACGCGAAACCGACAAGGAACCAAAAATGTATTTCTCTGAGGAACTGAGCCTTCGTCAGATTGCTCCGGATCGTCTTCAGTACACATTTACCCGCGGAAAGAAAACGACGACTTGTCAATTCATCGCTCAGCCTGCAAACGCGACCAGGTATACGACAAAAACAACTTTGAAAAACGTGTCGCTTCGCTCGTTAGAGGCGAAGGCGGTCACTTTCGGTGGCGACTTGGATCAGATGAATTTGGAAATCGGAAAGGCAAAATACACAAAGGCAGGATCGCTAACAAACGCTGAAATCCGCGAGATGCTCAACTTGCACATCCTACCACACGCAAATACGGTTGTGCTTGAGCCCGTGACAACCAAAGCTGCTTTCCAAAAATCGTTGGGTCGCAGTTTAGATAAGCTGATGGAATTCGCCAACGATCCAGAATTGTCGATGGAAGACAAATCCGAGTACGCACCTTTGCAACAGATCTATTCAGATCTCAGCATGATGAGCGAAGCACAAGGTCTACGTGTCATCTTCGTCGATTGGGGAAACGGCGGCGATTCAATGGGTCACGGACTTCTCTTTATCGACGAAAACGCAAAGCAAGCATTCTACATCGGCAATGGGGATTATATCTAATTAGGCTAATACCACAGGCCTGAAAAGACGCAACTCGTCCGGAAACAGGCCTGTCTCCTTTACCCCTCAACAACCTGACGCAAATCAAAGACGGCTTGCTGCAGGCTTTTGGATTGTTGTCTGAGATGTTCGCTGGAGCTTGCGGTTTCTTCGGCCGAAGCGGCGTTGGCTTGTGAGGCTTGATCTAGATTTTGCACGGCTTGCGAGATTTGATCGATGCCTGACAGCTGTTCCGAGCTCATCGAGACGACTTCAGAGTTTAAGGCCGTGATTTTCTGAATCGAGAAGGCAAGCTCTTTTAAGATCGCCTGATTTCCGTCGGCGATTTGGGCGCCACCTTCGATTTTGGCCATGCTATCTCGGATCAAAGTTGAAATGTCTTTTGCTGAAATCGCACTTCTTTGTGCCAAGGTTCGGACGGCTTCAGCGACCACGGCGAAACCTTTCCCTTGTTCGCCGGCGCGGGCCGCTTCGACTGATGCGTTCAAAGCCAGAAGATTTGTCTGGAAAGCGATATCGTCAATAACCGCAATGATCTCTTCCATTTTTGCCGAGCTTTGCTTGATTTCATTCATCGAGCTCACAAGATGAGACATCTTGGACTCGCCTTGGGTCGCCGTCTCCCCGCCTTTCGAAGCCAGATCCGAAGCCTTCACTAGCACCTCGTTCGTTCCTTTGACCATGCTAGCAATTTCTTCCAGCGACGCCGAGGTTTCTTCGATCGACGATGCAGTTTCGCTATTGGCATTGGCAAGCTGGCCGCTGGCAGATGCAATTTCAATCACGGTGCCATCGATGCTGGAAGAAACGCTTTCGATCGAATTCGAGACCTTCGCCAAACGACTTGAAATTCGTCCCAGCATGAAAGCCGCCAAAGCGACAAAAATCACGGCGATTCCGATAGCGGCAATGAATCCAGTGATCATTGTTTTATGAATCGTCTCGGCACTTTCTTTGCTGGTCTTTTCCAGTTTGCGTTCAAAGTTTTCAGTGAGCTTATTCAGGGACTCGGTGACAGGTCGATCTTTGCCCTTCATCGCCTTGTCGGCCGCTTGATAATTGTGGTTCTCAGGTTTTAAGAAATTCGTTTTGGCCTCTTGATATTGACTAAAAAGGCTCGCTTCGGAAGTTAGAAACTCGTTTGTGAAACCGACGTCCACTGGATCCGTCAATCTCGTTTGCAGATTTTTGACAAGCTCACGCACTTCGTGACTTTTCTCTTCGAGCTCCTTTGAATACTTGGTGTAGCTTTCCGGATCCTGGCCGCGAAGCAAAATGTCTTTCCAGGCCTGCACTTCGCTTTTAAAAATAAATGAGATTTTACCGACGTCTCGCATTTTTTGCGCACGTCCCACCAAATTTTCAACAACATGTTCGCTTTGGGTGGCCGCCAGTATCAGCGCGACTGAAAAAACAGTCCCAATCGAGACAGCCGTTAATAAAGTTAAAGAAAGAACTTTGGCGCGCAAGCTGAAGCTAAATTTGGAAAGGCTCATGAAATTCCTGGTGGTTAGAGTCAATGTTCGAGTTTCATTTTCGGACACTTCTAGATCTTCTTTAAGCCTCTCTCTTTAAATGATGGTTCTTTCGCAAATTTGAATGGACCAAAGGCCAGTCTCCGTTTCTAGCCGCTAGGCGTCCGGAAACAGGGCCTGGCACCGTCAATCCTAGCCTGCTCCCAAATCTTAAGCCGACCGATATAAACTGCATGCAAATCATGCTTTTGGTTTCCATTTTATTTCTGACATTTCAAAGCTTTGCTTTGATGTCGCCACAGGATCTGCAAAATCTTAAATCAAAGCTGAAAACAGAGTCGGCAGTTGCGGAAAGCTCCTGCTTGACGACTTTGCCAATCGCCAAGTCGATTTACGCCGAAGACGCGAATGATCTCCCCGCTTTGCAAACAATCGCAAAATGTTCAAGTGCTGAGAACGTCAACCGCTATGCCTCTGAAACCAAAGAAATTTTCGAGCGGTCGAAAATTCTTTCCATCGTCCCGAAACTTTTAGAGGTCGCCCAAGTAAAAGATCTGGTTCCGATCTTAAAAGAAGTCGAAGTGAAAAAAGATAAAAGTCTGACTGACTATTTGATGATCAACGAGATCTATGAACGCTTGGGCGAGCCCGAAAAGCAAATGCAAACCTTAAAGGACGCAATGACGGCGGCCCCTAGCAATCCGCTGCCAATGATCTTGCTTGCCACCGAGCAATTTAAGCGCGGTCAAACCGATCAAACCGAAGGTCTTTTCAAATCTTATTTGGCAAAAGCTGAGCCTTTCCCGGGTCAGATGTATTTCTTGGCTTACGTCATGGCTTTGGCTTATCCGTTAGCCGTCAGCATCGGCATGGTGGCATTGATCTGGGCCATGGCCGCTTTGATCACTTATCGCAAGGTCGTCGCATTGAAAGATTGGCCCGAGGTCACCATCGGCATGCCGATCTTGGTTCTATTTTTGCCACCGATTCTCGCTTTTCGTTTCTATCAAACCGGCAAGGCCTTGCCGTTGGGCGCTTTGCTTTTCTTTTTTGGGGTTCAGATTTTCTTTTTGGCACAACCAGTACTGCGCAAAGTGTACGTTCCCGTTTTCAAGTTTATCTCGAAAATTTTCTACTTTATTTTAAATGGAACTTTGCTGGCAAAGAAGCTGAATAGCTTTTCCGCCGGAACAAAGGTTTTGATCTCGCTTGCGACCATCGTGGTTTTGGGAACGATTGCGCCGACCATCGACATTCCGGATCTTCGTTATGCGGTGATCTTTTTCTGTTCTTTGATTTTGTATAGCACGATCGGATCTTTGCTGATTGGATTTTTGCGTTCGCGGACCAGTCTTGTGACCTCGCTTCGATGGATTGGGATTGCTGCGACTTTGCCGTTTTTGATTTCATATTTGGTTTCAAACTGGAAAATTTTAGGCGCTCCCCTTTTGTACGGTCAGCTTCCATCCGCCAACGCGGTGGATGGTCTGACCAGTTACCTTTTATTCTGGGGCGTTTCGTTCTTCCTGGCTTCGCATCTTGGAAAAATCATCGCCCACGCCGTGATCGAGCCCATCAATGAGATCAGCGATAAGGTCAATCAAATTGAAAAGGGTCAATTCGACGCCAAGGTGCAGATCATCTCGAAAGACGAAATCGGCAGTCTTGGCAGCGCCATCAACCGCATGGGCGAAGGTTTGCAAAAACGGGAGAAAATCGAAAAGACATTCCGCAAGTACGTCGATCATCAAATTGCCGAGCGCATTTTGGACGGACTGGAAAGCGAAGTTCGCATCGAAGGCACGCGTGTCGATGCCGTCGTGTTGTTTGCGGATGTCCGTGGTTTTACGACTTTGTCGGAAAAAACGCCGCCAGAAGAGATCGTCAAGATGCTGAATCAATTCTTTGAGCGCATGGTTGGAATCGTTCAGCGTCACCAAGGTGTGATCGACAAATTTATCGGTGACAACATGATGGTCGTCTGGGGCGTCCCCAAATCGATCGAAGACGCCGAACGAAAAGCGGTCACCGCCGGCATGGAAATGCTAGCGGAAATGAAAAAATGGAACGAAGAGCTGCAACGCCAAGGTAAATCCGAAGTCGGTATCGGAATTGGGATCAACTGTGGCCCGATGATCGCGGGATCTGTTGGAAGCTCCGAGCGTATGGAGTACACTGTCATTGGCGATACCGTGAACACCGCTCAGCGAGCCGAATCCATCGCTAAACGTCAGCAACTGGTTCTGACAGATGCAATGTACGACCGTGTGAAAGATATCGTTACCGTCCAAGCCTTAGAACCGATCAAGGTCAAAGGCAAAGAAGGTCTGATGACTTGGTTCTCGGTGGAAAGTCTTAAAGACTCTTATCAGAAATCAGCCTAAGCTACTCGCGGACAATGCGATGTCCGCTTTCCGTTTGAAATTCGATTTTCAGATAATTCATATTCGCAGCTTTCGCTGCTTCAATCCCAAGCTGCGCGTCTTCAAACACCAAACAATCTGCTGGTGAAACATTGAAATGCTCGGCCGCTTTCAAAAAACAATCAGGCGCCGGTTTTCCGTGGACATAATCTTCTGCACAAACCAACAGATCAAAGAAATGATCCATCTTTAAAACTTTCAAGGTCGAAGCAACAGCATGACGGCGACTGCCAGAGACAATCGCCATCGGAATTTTTCCATAAGCCGCTTCGATGATCTCGACAACAGGCACAATACCTTTAATCAAATGCAGGGACTTTGAGTAATGAACTTCCTTCGCCTTCAAAATCTCGTCAGCCGGAAGATTCACTTTATACAGATCACTGAGAAGACCGACAATCTCCCTTGTCGGCCTTCCGGCCCAGGCCTGATGCTGCTCTCGGGTGAAAGTCACATTGTAAGCGCTGAGCACATGATTCCAGGCATCGAAATGCCCCGGCATCGTGTCCGCAACCGTTCCATCAAAATCAAAAAGATACGCCTTAAATTCCCGCTCTGGATAATACATCGAAACCATGCTGGTGTTATATCATTCTTCTCTAGGCATGCAAGCCTCGTGGTTTCTGGCTTTTCAGGCCGATATCTTCCGGGTTGGCGACGTAAATCAGATGATCGATCCATTTTCCGTTTTCGAACCAGTATCGCTTCCTGATTCCTTCGCGGCGCATGCCGATCGCTTTAGCGAGACGAATTGAATTCTTGTTATCGAGATTGATCGCCGCTTCCAGCCGATTCAGTCCCAATTGTTGAAATCCAATTTTCAGAGCAGCGGCGCTGGCCTCTTTGCCGAAACCTTTGCGCCAATGCCGGTTGTAGATTTGATACCCGAAATTTGCGGACTGCAGACACCCACGGACGTGGATGTCAAAATCCACTTGGCCGATGATAGCTCCGGATTTCTTCTCATAGATAAAGTAGCGATAGTAATCATCCGTCTTCGCCAGGTCTTCGTGTTCCTTTTTGATTTTCTGAAACCATTTCTTCGTGCAAAGACTTGGTTTTAAAGGATCGCGGTCCCATTTAGTTTGCTTTGGCAATCCGTTAACGTAAGCATCGTACCACGCTTCATAGTCTGTCTCGCTTAAGGCTCGTAATACAAGTCGGCTTGTTTTAACGGGTTTACGCACATCGCGCGTAAATTTCATTTTGTTCATAAATCTCCTAAAAAGGCTCAAATCAATGAGCGAAAATAAAAAAGCTTCGATGCAGCCTTTTAAGGAGCGTTGAGAGACATATTTGGAATAAATATGAAGTCTGAAGACTACCTGTCAGATGGGAAGGCCGCGAAACCAGAATTTTGAGTTTTCATAATGAGCCTCCCTTTTTAAGAACGCATGATTGCGTTATTAAATAGAATTTAACCCGAGACCCGATTTCTGTCAATGTGGGTCAGGATTATCGATCCAAGTTGCTTCAATGACTTAAGAATTCTAGCCTTTATCAATGAAAGCAAAACAGAAATTGACCCGCATTTCAGTCGCTTTGGCTTTAATCCTGAACCTGAGCTGTGTGCACACCCGCACTGATGAAACACGTGTCGTGCAAAACAAGAATGAAGGCAGTCTCGAATCTGTCACCACGGCTGAAACTGACCTTCAGTACGTGATTTATCGACCTTCGCAGCTTCCGCTGGGTCAGTTCTTTACCCATTTACGCAAAGGCGATTACAAAAAAGCTTTTCAAAAAATCGATATTCGCTACAAGCCAGCCAATTACGATGACGAAATCCTGACCGAACTGATCGACTCTGGCTTTGTTCCGGTTTATGTGAAAATCAAAAACACAAGCGCCGCGCCTCTTCAGATCGACGAGAAATCTTTCGCCCTCAATCATTCTGCCGGCGAAGTGAAGGCCTTTAACACCGATCAGCTGCCAAGAAAATTTGAAGAGTTCAGTCCCACAGCTTTAGCTGCCAATGTTTACAATACAGGTGTTGTGGTTGTTGGCTTCGCCGCGATTATGGGTCTTGTAATTATATCCGCTGAACACGGGGGCTCTTCAGCATTTCCAACCATCGGAGCCAATGACTTTGCCGGTGGCGGTGGCTCGTCTTCAAACGATGAGATCTACAACAGTCTTTATAAGAATGTTCACATTGATTTCAAAAATTATCTGATCACCCGACAAGAATTGAGCCCCGGCCAAGAAGCCAAGGGCCTTTTGTTTTTCTATGTCGGAAATGCCGATCTCGAGTCGAACTCGAAATTGGTTTTTCGCTAAAATAGGGCTGACATTTCTTCAACCAGCTTATCTTTGGTCAAAGGTTTGCTTTCGAAAAGCGCTGGCAACGGTGGCGTCGGCGAAATCTGTGGATAGCGATAGCTGTCGCGACCCGGGAAGTAGGTCATATAATTTGCGATTCCGGACAAGACGATAGCAAACGTGATCAAACCTCTTCGGATCTTCGGCGATACATGTTCGAAGATCGCATTCGAAAGTGACCACATCAAAATACCGGCGCCAATAAAATAGATGAACCCCCAGATCGCTTCATTCCATAAAAGCTGTGGGCCCAGCCAACGAAGGCCGACCAAATTTGTTTGAACCACGATCAAGGCCAGGATGGCCACCAGCAAGCGATTGGTCACCTGCCAGATTCGGTACTCGCCATTGACGGCTCTTGATAATAAGGACAAGCCAACACTGATAATGGCCACCACGATCAGCACACTGCTCAGGTTCCGAAGGGCTCCCCAGGGATCAGTGCTGTTGGGATCTAAAAGCAAATCTCCAAGCACCGAATTGATAATCACCACCGCAAGCAAGACCGCTGACAGGATCCAATCACGATCTTTGATCTCAGCATTTTGTTCGTTCTGAAAATGCATCAGGTTGATAATGCGGATCTTGTATCCGTGCAGCTTGATCACTTGCTCGCCGCTCAGCACATGTTCTTTCTGCTGATGGATGGTTTGGTAGCCGCCTTCCCTTCGAAGAATGGCCACTTCTTGCAGGGCAAACTTGAAATCCGGAATGATCACATCGCAGTCAAGCCCCCGCCCGCACGTGATCACATCTTTTGAAAAGTCTTTTGTCTGAACGTAATGACCACGGGGATCGATGATTTCAACACGAATCATTTGTCCTCCTCGAATTTCAGGTCCGCAAAGGCCGCGACGATTTTTTTCATGTTCTTTTGGCTGAAGCCGGACAAGGCAAAATTACTGCGCACAAATTTCTCTGGCCCCAAGGGCTTCATGGCCATGACATAGATTTCGTAAAGATCATCCAAGGGCAGAACCTTCTGACTGCAAATCGCAAGCGTCAGCGGCTGCCCGGGACTCATCACGCGTTTGCGAATGCATTTTGGCTTTGAGAAATTAATTTTCGAATCTTTATTCACGAAATTCACCACCCCACTTAAAGGACCCGTCCAGCGATCGGTTTTCAGCGAATGCCAGGCCAGACTGTTCAAGCCACGATTCTGGAAGACCTCGGTTTCAAATTTGAAAGATCCTGTGTAGGTCGAATCGACCAGCGGCACCGATAGCTGCGGCTGGCATGTTTCATTTTCCGAAGTGTACTTCACGTCACGCTCGTTGCTGGCCTCGCCCCAGCATTTAACGTATTTGCTAAAGTTCGGCCATTTGACTTTGCTGATTTCTTTGGTGTTGGCAAAAGCATCTAGAATCTCGGCCGTCATTTCTTCTTGCAGATCGCCCAATTGCGTTTGCAATTCATTTTTACGATCTGCTTCACCGAGCGTTTCCCGCTTGGGATTGCGCTTTAAAAGATTGATCACCTTTTGATAGGGAACACCAAATGAGATCTGCTGCGAGAACATATATATCGACGAGTTCACGGCGACCAGCTCGTTTCGTTCATTTAATGTCGGACCACCGCTCATCCCTGGATTAAGAGAAGTGGTCATATGCACTTGCTCGTAGGGGCCGCGTTTCACGGTGCCGTTATAGATCCCTTTGGTCACGACCCACTCGATATCTTCCGGAAGACCAAAGGTGTAAATGTCTTCGCCTTGCTTTGGCGGATTTTTGGTGATTTGAATTTGGTTCTTAAATTGCTTGTCGACTTTCACCACGGCCAGATCGTTGATGTAATCGACCTGCAGGATTTCACCGGGTTCGTTTTTGCCTTCGATGACGACGAAGATCTTTTGCTTTTCTGGTTTCCATAAAGCTTCCGAGACCACGTGATAATTCGTTATCAACAGACCTTGCTTGTCGATGACAAAGCCCGTTCCGTAAGAGCTTTTTTCAAGATTGGCGCTGGCCGATGTTTTGACCTGAAATAAAAGGTCTTTCACTTCGGAAAAAGCTTTCTCTGCAGAAGCGAAGGCCGCATTTGTGATCAACAATGAAAGACATAAAATCAGTCTGGGCATAAGGTGGTCCTTTGGCACAAATTCAAACTGATCCTATTTTAGAACTGAGCCTTGGCCCCTGTCTTGGAAATCAGGGGCTTCTGACAGAAACTGGATTCTTTATCTAAGACAAAAGTCTAAGCCCACACCCCGTCGGACAGATTCTTCGAATGATCGCGGACATCCACGGGCCAATCCCGAATCATGGCTTGAAATTTCTTCTTGTCTTTCGCATACAAGGCTCGAAGTGCTTCTTCGTAATTCGGAAGATTTCCGGCTAGCACTGACATAAACTGATAGGTTCGCTCTTGGATCACTTTGGCGGATTCTTTTCCTTCGGACGATTTGCGTGCTTCATCGACAAGCTTTCGCAGGGTCACCGATGCCCCGCCCGGTTGCGTGGCCAGCCACTCCCAATGCCGGGGTAAAAGTGAAATTTCACGCGACACCACGCCAAGCTTGGGCCGACCAGGGCCCGTCGTTGTCTGCTCGCTAGATTTAGGCGAAAGGTAGATCTTCATTCTTTCCAGAATTTCGCTATCGGATCCACGAAGATCCAGATCCATTTGCTTTCCGGTGGAATCGCTGAAGATCAGAATCGAGGCCGCCTGATTGGCTTTCAGACGTTTTTTCACTTTTAATGCGACCTGATCTAAGGATCCAGACGATAAAAGCTTTTCACCTTCAAATGCTGTGTACTGCAGTGAATTTTGGTCTTCCATGGGCACCTCTTAGAATTAATAATACCCGGGTATAATCGATAAGTCAATATCACCCGGGTGAAATCGAAGGGCCTGGCTAAATCTCGAAATTCTCAAAGCTTTTCTTTAAAGCATCTAACGCCATTTCCATAAAGGCGCTGAGCTTCGGGGTCACATATCTTTGGGCCGGATAGACGAAATGCACAGGATTGATCGCCGTTCGCCAATCCGGAAGAATGCGCACCAATTTTCCGGCCTGAATTTCCGGATAACAAAGATGCGTCGGCAGAAGAGCGATGCCGTCACCTTTTAACGTCAACAGCTTCACCATTGCCAGATCATCAATCATCATTCGGGCCGGTAGCGCCGCATTGAAGGCACCTTTGGAGCTGATCAGTTTCCACTCTTCTAAACCCATCGGAGTGAATTGCACGCAGTCGTGATCTTTCAGCTCCCGCGGATGAGATGGCTTGCCTTTGGCTTTTAGGTATTTGGGAGAGGCAACCGGCGCAAAGTATCCTGAGCCAATTTTCTTCGCGATCAAAGATGAGTCTTTTAGCTCGCCGGCGCGAATGGCAAGATCCACACTTTCCGCAAGCAAATCCACACGCCGACCTGACAGAATCACTTCGACCCGAACCTTCGGATATTTGGATGTGTACTGTGAAACCAAATCCGGAAGCACGCTGCTGCCAAGTTCGATCGGAGCCGTAATACGCAGAAGACCTTGCGGCTCGCCTTGAATCGAAGCCATTTCGGTTTCGGCTGCTTGAATTTGCTCGATCCCCTGCAGACAGGCTTTGAAATAGGACTGTCCTGCAGGCGTAATATTCAGCTTTCGTGTTGTTCGCTGTATCAAAGTGAGACCCAGTCGTTTTTCCAATGACGAGACCTTAAAGCTGACCGTGGAATTTGGCATTCCTAGCTGCTTGGCAGCCTGGCTGAAGCTTCCTGTTTGAACAACCTTGATAAAGACAGCGATTTCATTCAGATCCATAGGGACTATTATACAATATATTGAAATATAATTGCAAGATTTGCCGTCTAATAAAATATGTTCGGATCGGCGATATTATTTGTGTCGGGCGCAAGCCTCAAAAAACACACAAGGAGTCCAATATGAGCCAAACATTCCAAATTGATCCCTCTCACTCGAGCGCAAACTTCAGCATTAAACACATGATGATCGCCAAAGTTCACGGCGGTTTTGAAAAGATGAGCGGCAAACTGGTATACGATGCCACCAATCCATCAAAATCGAGCATTGAAGTCGCAATCGAAACAGCGAGCATCAACACCCGTGAAGCTCAACGCGACACCCACTTGAAAAGTGCTGACTTTTTCGATGTCGAAAAATATCCGACCATCACCTTTAAATCGACACGTGTGGAAGGAGCAGCTGGTAACTTGAAAGTTATCGGCGATCTGACAATTCATGGCGTGACCAAATCAGTGACTTTAGAGGTCGAAGGTCCAAGCGATGAAATGAAAGACCCATGGGGCAATGTGAAGATCGGGGCTTCGGCAAAAACCATGATCAAACGCAAAGATTTTGGTCTGACATGGAACGCGGCTCTGGAAACCGGTGGTTTGCTTGTCGGCGACGACGTCACGATCACTCTTGACGTGCAGTTTGTAAAACAAGCTTAATTATTATTGAAAGAACACGAGGTCATTTATGCTTCAACTCAGAAAATCAAACGAACGCGGATACGCCGATCACCAGTGGTTGAAAAGCAAACACACGTTTTCATTCGCAGATTACTATGATCCAAAAAATATGGGATTTCGAAACCTGCGCGTGATCAACGAAGACCGCATCGAAGGGGGAACCGGATTCGGTTCCCATCCTCACCGCGATATGGAAATCATTTCTTACGTTGTCAGCGGTGCTTTGGAACACAAAGATTCGATGGGCACGAAGGCCATCATCCGCCCCGGCGAAGTGCAACGCATGAGCGCCGGCGCCGGAATCGTGCATTCGGAATACAACCATCTTCCTGAAGAAGAGACGCACTTTTTCCAAATCTGGATCACGCCGAAAGCTCGGGGTGGAAATCCCGGTTACGGTCAGAAATCTTTCGAAAAAGATCTGAACGAAAAGAAGCTGGTGCTGGTCGTTTCTGAATCCGGCCGCGACGGATCGATCGAGATCAAACAAGACGCCGATCTTTACATCTCTCGTCTGAAATCCGGAGAAGATTTGGAATTCAAACTGCGTGAAGGCCGCGGGGTTTGGTTGCAAATGGTCAAAGGCCGCATCAGTGTCAATGGCGAGACTTTGGAAACCGGGGACGCTTTGTCTTTCAGTGACGAAGAGCTTCTGAAAATCAAAGCTCTTGATGGCAGCGAATTTTTGCTCTTTGATTTGGCCTAACGAAAAAGGAATTGATATGGTCACCGGAAATCTGAAAGAAAAATCTCTTGCAGCTGAACTGCATATTCGAAATCACGAACTGATCGCCGGTGTTGTCGCCGCGCTGGGGGGCCAAGACGAAGGCCCCTCGCCCCACGAACTGATCGAAGCCGCCCTGACCGCCTGCACGATCATCACGGTTCAGATGTACGCAAATCGCAAACAATGGCCTCTGCTGTCGACAGATGTTGAGACTAAAATTGTCTCGGAAACCAAGGATGGCACGGTCATTTCACGCGATATCAAATTTCGTGGCGATCTGACACAAGAACAACGCGATCAGCTTTTCGCGATTGCCAACAAATGCCCGATTCACAAACTGCTCAGTGGAAAGGTTGAGATTCAATCGCAACTGGGCTAGGCTATCGCTGATGTCCCACCCTTCTGCAGTTTCATTTAAAATGGATGCGTTTTCGGACGGCCAAATGGGCTCGAAGCTTTGGCTGTGCGAAATTTTGGAAAAGTTTTTCCCAGAGCGAGATTCTTTCCCAAACGTGTGGGTCTACGGCTCGTGGTACGGTCTGCTACCATTCTTGATGTTGACCCGCGATCGCTACAATTTTCAATCCTTCACCTTGATCGACATCGACGCCGAGGCGATCGAGATTTCAAAAAAGGTTTTGAACCACTGGATGTTCGCCAATCACGTGCGCTTTGATTTCCGTGTCGAGGACTGTGCTGCTCCGACCATGGGTCGAGCAAAGCCTGATCTGGTCATCAATACTTCGTGCGAACACATCGCAAGCATGGACTGGTGGAAGACGATTCCTGAAGGATGCAATTACCTGCTGCAATCAACAAATATGAAACATGACGAGCACGTGAATCTGGTTCACAGCGCTGAGGAGCTGCGAGACAGAGTTAGACCTTCTCGCGCACCACTTTTCTTGGGGACGAAACAGTTTGTTTATCCAGAGCTGGAGTTTGATCGGTATATGATTCTGGGGATGAGGTAGTCAGGGTTAGGGGGCAAGAGGTGGATTGCAGTCTGTTTGAGTTGCGACCAAACCAAATTTTTTTACCCCTTTTACTTGAGTACAATCAGTTTGATTGGCTCCTGCTTGGCAAGCTGTTGCGCCTCCCGCCACTGGTAAGTTGCCACAAAATGCCTGCGTTGTGGGAGTACAAATTGCTTTGTGTTGGTTGTAATCAATAGCTGTCACAACGGCAGTTGCAGCACAGGTGAATCGAAGGTCTTCTTTATTTCCAAGCATCACAAATGGGATTGTTATTTGTGTGTAACGAGATTTTGCAACTAACCCTCTATTCATTGCTTTAGTTGTAGGTTTGGTCTCAACAACTATTTGCATCTCGCTACAGGAAGTACTCGTACAATCATACTTATACTTCACGGAATACTCTATTAGCTCATCTTTGCTAATACCTGTATCTTCTGTTGAAACCCCTCCACTTCCGTCATCTTTATAAAGAGGGATAGGATCTGAAATGTATGCATGCCAATCTTTTGCAGCCGAATCACAAGCGTTTGAGGAATCTTTGACACCCTTGAAACATCTGTCGTCTTTAAAAAGGTCGAATCGAGTTTGAAGAGAAAGGCGAGTTGTATTTCGAACTCGATGAAGTGCTAGATTGTGCTTTTGTTCAAGGGCAGCATGAAACTCACCAAAAGTGGCCACACTCTTCCCCTGGGCAACAAGCATAGCTGAGCTAATTGCAATAATGCTAGCAATAGCGGAAGCTGTGAGAACTTCCATTACTGAAAAGCCATTTTTATTCAATTTAATCATCTTCACCGTCGTCTCATTTAAGAACAAAGGCCTGGTTTCTTTTTTGAAAACTTGCATCCCAGAAAACTCTATTTAATCATGATAGATAAGACTATGAAAAATTCAAAAGACGGAAATCCCAAAGCGAGACATAAGTCTCGATTTCATTTGTTTCAAAATGAAGCAGGTGTTTCTTTTATTGAATCGCTTGCTGCGGCAGGCATTTTCTCTATCGCAATCACTGGTCTTTCTATTTCTTTAGTCCAGATGGGAAAAGCACGCAGTCGTCTTGCAGTCGTAAATGGGGCTATTGCCCTTCAAGGTTACGTCATAGACGCGATTTCACGCAACAGTAGCTACACTGACTCTCCCACGGTTCGAGCACAGTGGCAGGCCGGCAATGAAACCGGTATGGCTTTTTCAATTAACTATGTTGACGCAAATACAAATCCAAGAACTGTTTCTTTCACCCCAAATGAGGAAAAATTCTTTAATAAGGATCTAGAGCCTTGTGTGGGGGGTTTTGCAAATGATGGATGTACAATTAAAGCTGTCATTGATTTCAATCCTTTTGGAGCTGGGACTCCTGCATCACCAAGGTTTTGGAAAGCAGCATATCGAATCATTACAAACCCAAATTTAGATATTCCTGTTGGCTATTTTGGCTCCGCTACTGATGCTCCAAGTACTCCATTTGATGTTTCAGATTACCGCCTAGCGGTTCCTGATCTTTCTAACAAAACTGCAAATGTTGCCGCGTGTGATCCGGCAAATAATGATGTCGCAGTCATGGGCATCAATCGCGACTCGGGCGCAGTTACTTGCTTAAAACGTGGTCCAGCCTCAAATCCGAATTATGTTTGTCCAGTTGGTATGCTGGCAACAAAACTTGTCGTTGTAGATGGAAATCAACTCGTTCCAGACTGCTCACCTTCAGGCCAAACAGTTGTGCCACCAACTTCTCTGGTCACCATGAGACAATTTACTTGCCCGGGTGACTATGCACTGCAAACTATTTCCGATCCGAGGGTTTTCGACCCGCGCATTCCTCTAGTTGATGGAGTGAATAGGCCTATTTGTATTCTCAATGCACAAACAACTGGTGTTGCTCCGATTCCTGCCCCTGTAGATCCATTGGCTACACGAATTTGTCCTCGGCCCCCAGTGGCACCACATAAATATATTCATAATTTGAAGTGTGTTGTGGTTGAAGATCCAAGACCAAAAGGCAAATGCTGTACAACTCCAAGTTGTTCAGGAACTATGATCGAGTTTGATACGCCGGATACACTTAAACCTACATTGGCTGCCGGTTTTCAAGATGCTACTGTTCCTGGAAATACAGACTCTGTAAATTGCCAGGTTGAAACGCATCCTTTTAATAATAGCGAGCCAGGGAATTATCCAACTGGCCCAGGACAATGTGTGTTTCCATGCCCGAGCAGAGAACCACCTGCTCTTTGGACTGGAAAAATTCAATTGGAAACTGTGATAGTTGGCGATACTCCTACTTGCACTTACTCGGGAAATACAACGGAAAATGCAACAACCCTATAGAGTTCCCAGCAATAGGTTAGCATCTGAGAATGGATCCATTCTTCTTAATGCGATTGTTACTACTATCATTATCGCTATCATCAGTGGCGTTATTCTTCAGCAAAGCCTGACAACTGTGCGAACTCTTCGCGCCCCTCGCATCAAAGCTGCTATGACGGCTGCCGAAGGAGGATTGCGACAACTTTTCATGCAGCCCGCTACATTTACGGCCTGCAATGCAAGTGGTGCAGGATTTTCCTCCTGCGATACTGCACCTGGTGTCCGGGTTACGGTGTCGGGTATTGAAAGTATTCCTTCTCTATACGAGGTCATTCCTGGGTGCACACCAGCACCCTGCGGAGTAAAGGTCGTAAAGGCTTTTGATTGGGGTGCTCCAGCAGCAGCAATTGCTACTGGCACTCCAATAGTTGTTGCGACTCCACCTGCAACTCCTCCGTGGCCAGGTTGGGACCCTGGAAATAGAACCTATGCTGCTGATATCATCTATGAAGGAACTGAAACAGCCATTCAGCCAAGACGAGTTGTCGTTGTCGTTCCCGCTGAAATTCTTCAAACAGCCTCATACGTCTGCCCAACAAATACTCCTATTTTCCAAGGTTATAACGCCAACGGAACTCCAAAATGCAGATCTCTGACTTATTCAACTGGTGGAGACGTCGAGTGTGCTGCCGGGTTTTACGTGGCGGGATTTAACCCAGGAACAATGGTGGTAGACTGTCGTGAAATTCAAAGCACTCCCGCCACATGTCCTACCGGGTATTTCAATAAGTTTATTTGGGATGGTTCTTCTATTGATCCCGGATGCTATTCGCCACGTCCTACTCCTGCAGTTCAATATGGTCCTTAACTAACGGGTCGGTATCCAAAGCAATCGTTGAGCGAATAGAAAAGACGTGTTCTCAATCTGAGTAATAGGTTTTGGGGCATCTCCAAAAGTTTCCTTTTTTAACCAAATTCCCTTCTGTACTTCTATATATTGTGATTCCAGTATCAGATAAGAAATCTCAGGAGAAAAAGCCTTGATTCTTGCAGTCTCAAAAATAATATCAGGCTTTTCCGCAATCACACGATTCACACCCGACTGGCTTCCAATTACATCTCCTGGGCCCACATAAGCCATAAACACATTGCCTCTTGGCAATAGGCCCATCGAATCAAACATACTAAATGACTGATCTCCAATGTAGGTGTCGAAGTCGGTAATTAAGTTGTAAATTGAAAAACCATTTTGTTCTTTAAAAAGACGATAAGACCAAAGACCACCGTTCGACACGATCAGAACCGGAATCAGTAAAAGTAATTTTTGAAAACTTATTCTTACATCACTAAAAATCCTCTTACATAACAAAACTGCGGGTATTGTCCAAAACGGCACTAACGCTCCCCAAAAGAAAGCCAGCTTTGGAGTATAAATTATAAAACAAATCGCAAGTAATCCATAAGACAGCAAAATGGGTCTAGAAGAAACACAAGGATTTTGTCTTATCGTCCATGGCAAGAGTAAAAGCCCAAGTCCTAAAAGCAGCCATAAGAATGGTGTCGAATAAACCGAATTAAGTACAAATAGCCAATCTAATGATTTGTATTGAGCACTTGCAAACGAATACTCCCGCATCGATTCCGCAAAATGTTCCCAGGCCACGTCATAGGCATGCCCAATGAATTCATTCCACCTAATCAGCGCTGCGAATGAAAATCCCAGGAACAGCACGACCGCTGCGGAAACGACAAGGTTCCCCCGCGTGATCTTCAGTCGTCCGCTGAGCAGTACAAATGTCAGAATCGGCAGATCCCACACGATCGCCTTTGGCGTACTGAGCAAGGACAATGCAAAGCAGACCCACATCCAAAGCAGCTGTTTTCGTTTGCCGGAATCGCAGTAGCTTAAAAAATTCACCAGCGCGGCTAGCGAAAATGTCATTGCTAGCAGGTCTGAACGGATCCGAAAGCTTTCTGACATCCAGGTTGGATGACAACTTAGAAATAACAATCCCAGCCACGCGATCTTCGTATCGCCCGCCACGCGTTTGAAAAGTTGAAAACACACGTACGACAGGGCCCAGAAATTACAGACGAAAAGAAATTTCGCCGCCAAAACGTGTTGCAGATTTCCCAACGGCAGAAAGTATAAAAGCCGCAGAAAAAAATAAAACACCGGCTTATTGTAAACCGAGTACTCGAAATGATCGAAGCGGCCAAAATCTTTCGCCTGCACCACCGACCACAGCTCGGAATCCACCGTGTACGAGCACATCGCAAAGATGGAAACCGCCGCAATGGCCAGGAGCGAAAAAATCGCGGTCAGTTTTGTTTCCAACTTGGTTTTATCCATCATCTCCCCTAAAAATAACATGAGATCCTTGGCAAAGGGCACAGTGAAATGGATAGTCCAGAAAGAAGTCTCCCCGCAATCAGCCTGATTGTTCCGACCCGTCACCGGACGGCTTCTGTGCGTCGCCTTTTGGACAGCCTGGCTCGGCAGACCTTCCTTTCATTTGAAATCGTGTTGGTCGACGATTCGGACCATGGACAAGAAAAGCATCTTGCGGGCGTCTACCCCCAACTCAAAATCCATTACGTCCGCAGCTCCTTTCACGGCGCCAATCGCGCCCGAAATCTGGGTTTGGAAAAAGCTCGGGGCGGAATTATGTATTTCCTGGATGACGATACGGTCTTAGATCGCCCGGATCATCTGCACAATCTTTTCGATCTTTTCAACCAACATCAAGGACCCGTGCTGATCGGCGGCGGTTATCGCAGTTTGCGAGGCTCTTCACTGCCGCAACGGATTTACAATGCGACCTGCAATCTGTGGTTGGAAAAAGGAGTCGCACAGGGGGAACCCATTCTTTTGGGCGGCAATATGTCACTGCGAAGACAAGATCTTCGTCCGCAGATTCGCTTTAATGAGACTGTCTTCAACGGTGGTGATGAGATTTTCTTTCACCAACAGTTTCGCCAGGCTCACCCCAAAGCGAAGATTCGAATTTCGCACCAGCTTTCCGTGCTTCACGACGCAGAGATGTCTTGGTCGCGGTTGTTTGAGAATTCTTCTCGTCAGCAAAGCAACAATCCGACGACTTCTGCGACAGTGCGCAAATGGCTGAGTCGACCGTCGGCTTCGCTTTGGCTGCTGCCTGCGACCTTGATCTATATTTTGGCCGGAAAGCTGCACCGGCATTGGCGCTCGGCTCATTGACACCCCAAGGCCCGTGATGTTTGAATTCCTTCTGATCAAAGGAATGGAGACCTATGACCACCGAACAAAGAAATGTGACAGTTTCACAATTCATTTCGTCCGGCGCTTGGTCACATAAAGATTCGCCGTTTGCGCGTTTGAATCGCGGCTTCAATTCGATCAATCCATCTGAGACCGTTTTCTCTTCCTCTTGGCTTTGGCAGGCTTTGCAAGAACCCGAAGGGAAAAAGACCCGCTTCACCATGGGCTATCCTGAAGAGTGGCAGGCCTTTCGCTTGACCGAAGGTTCTGGCAAGCTTCTGCAAAAATCCGCATTGGATCTTTGGGTGTTTCGCACCCTGACCGCCGAGGAAAGAAAAGATCTGCGTGAAACTTTGGACGAAAACCCCTTTTTCCGCGCCGTGATCGCCGTCAATCATCTCAGCGACTGGAAATCTTTGATCGAAGATTCAAGTCTTGAAATCTATTTCGCATTTCAAAGAATTTACGTCAGCTTCTTGCCTCCGCATCATGACATGGATCCGTTCTTGCGGCCGCAAGAGGTTCTTTGGCAGATGAAAGAGCTCCCGACGCACATTCCGGTTTTGGTTCAAGATTTTCCAAAATCGGAAACATCTTTCTTTCACAGTTTGAAAAAAGAAGACATCGCCCAGCGCATGCAAAACGAAAATCCAGCCTTGCTGCGCTCGCTGCGAGCTTTGGATCGCACGGGACTTGGCCATTTGATTTTGTTTTTTGAAGCCCTGCTTGGCTTCTTGGTCAGCTACCGCGTAATCCGATTGTTCCAAGCCGTGGGATATGTTTTGCAATTGGGTCCTTGGGGACATCAGCTCAAAAAAGCTGCCACGTTCATTTGGTACAAGCTGATCTTCAAACCTGCGGATCAGATTTGGAATCTGGGCGTGCGACGGGCATCGATTTGGTCTTGGCACCATGTGATTTGGCCCGTCTGCAGTTTTGTTTGGTACAAGATTTTGTTCCGCCCTTTGGATTACGCCTGGAATATGGGAATCAAAAAGTATTCGATTCTTTTGTGGTACAAAGCCCTGTGGCCGGTGATCAGCTTCTTCTGGTACAAAATCCGAATCGGCCTTTGGGTTTTCCTGCGCTACCGACTGGTCGAGTACGCATTGATGGCCCTGTACCCGCTGCGCAAAATCTACTGGATCCTTTCGCACGAATACGACAAGCGAATCCGCTTCCGAAAGCGCCCGCATGAGTCCTAATTTTTCAATCGTCATTCCGACTTTGGGAAATATCCCCGAGCTGCGACGTTTGCTGAGCTCATTGACCAAGCTTCGCGAAATCGACAAAGCGGAAATATTGCTGGTGCAAAACCCGCCGCCTGCAGATTTGCTGGTACCGTTTCAACATGAATTTTCCGACCTTCATTTGCGATTGCTTAGCTGCGCAGCCGGCGTCAATCGGGCTCGCAATCTGGGTCTGCAAGAAGCCAAAGGAAACTTCATTCTTTTTTTAGACGATGATTGCATCGTCACCGATCCCAATCTTTTACGAACACATCAAAAAGCGCATCATCAAAATCCATGGGCCTTTGCCGTGGGTGGTTTCTACCAAAATCCAGATTCATCCGAAATCGCCAAGGCTTACGACGATATTCAAAAAGAATGGCTGCTGCGCAATCGTCTTTATGCCAATGGCGAATGCCAGATGCTGCTAGGTGGGCATTTCTCCATTCGCAAGCAAGATCAGCTTCCACTTTTCGACGAACAGATCGTCTATGGCGGGGCCGAAACCGAGTATTTTTTCCGTCTCAAGCGACAAGGATATCGCTTTTTGTTGATTTCTGCTTTTGTCGAGCACTCGCCCCGTCTGACACCAGCCCTTCTGGCGAAAAAGGCCGTCCGGCAAGGACAAACACATGCGCGCCTGACAGACGCTGGTCTTTTTTTAGATGCGCCCTGGGTCTTGGCCGCGAACAGAAAAACAAGTCGCTACAAAGATCTTTATCTGCGATTTTTTCACCGTCAGTTTTTAAAAAAGAACACGGGTTCGTCTGGTTTAGCCAGATTCAGAAACCGTCTAATCAGCTATCACCAGAAAGTCTGTTTTTATCTCGAAAATCGAGAGCTTTTTTAAGCCTTGGCCACAGACTGGGCTCGCCGGTCATCAGCCCTTGCAGATGATGAAAATTTTCGATCTCCAGCGTGCTTAAGAAAAATTGCTTCGCCGTTCTTCGCAAAAGCAAATGTCGTTTCTTTTTTGAAAATTGGTACTCGGATGTCGAATAAGATGTCAGATGCAAAAGATCGACTGGCACCAGTTGAAACTTTCGCTGCTGTTGCGCCAATCGATAGCCAAGTTCCGTGTCTTCGAAGCCATAAGAGACATAGAACCGACAAAAGCGTCCTGCCTGCAGAAAATGATCTTTCTTCATCGCCAATCCATAAGTGCAGGTGTATTTCCAAAACTTTGGGATGCTCATCCAGTCTTTGTTTTCAAAAAACGGCTTCCAGTACTCTTCTTCTTCGACATAAAGGTCTTCGCGCTTCACGCTTTCATAACGGGTCGCACCCGAGCTTCGTTCTTGATGCACATGCCATCTTGGAAATTGAATCACGTCGCTGGCCTCCAAAGACTTCAGAACCGTCTCTAGAAAATGGTTAGGCACTAGCATATCTGAATCCAGAAAGACCAACGAATGCCCGCGCGACAATCGCACACCCAAGTTGCGACAAAGACCGGCGCGGAAAAAGCTATCCCCCCGTTTGCGCGCTTGCGGCCGCGGCCAGTACACAAATCGAAGCTGCAGATTTTTCGGCACACCGAAAAGCTGCAGGTATTCAAGCGTGCGATCCGTGCCGCCATCGTCGACGACGATCACCTCGTATCGGTCCGATGACAACGTTTGCTGCCCGAGGTGGTGAATCACATTCTGGACAAAGTATTTATTGTTAAAGCTTGGGATCACCACCGAAACATCCGGTGTGGCTTCCGCTTGGTAACCCAGTCGTGTTTCCTGCCAATCCGAAGACTCGAGCTCGAAAGATTCTGAAATTCTGGCATCCCACAATTCGACCCCAGGACGGCGTCCCGGTTTCCAATGCGGCAAATGATAGCGAAGCTCGTACAAAAAACTGACGACTTCATTAACGGTCATCAATTCAGGTCTTTGCTCGTTCCAAGGTTCGAACTCTAAGAAAAATTTCTCCTGCAAAATCGAAAGCGGAATCTGTTTGCAGGCTTCAAGCCAGCCACGGCGATCGGATTTTGACTGCGGCTGGATCACCACTTTCGTGAATTCAGCAAAGTTAGCCTCGTGAAGCTCTTTTGGATTTTTCAAAATCAGGTGATATTGATCCCATCCTGCGGGTCGCGGATCTGTCAGCGTTCCTTGCCACGCCCAAATTAGATGGGGCGCCAGATGTTTTGGGGGTCCTGCGTGAAAACCCGTCGCTAAAATACGCTCCGACGAACTTCCCCGCGCCTTCTCGAGACGTCGGGCCAAGATTGTGTCCTGATTTGAAAAATGAAGTCGATAAGTTCGCATTTTTTAGCTATGGTTTTTCCCAGATGAGTAAATCAATTTCCTTCGTCATTCCCTGCTGGAATGAGGAAGAGGCCATTCCCAGCGTACTTCAAACTGTCTCACAAGTCCGTGGACATTTTTTGAATCACCTTGGTTTTTCCGAGGTGCAAGTCGTTGTCGTGGATGACGCTTCGCAAGACCGCTCGGTTGAGTTGTTGCAGCAATTCACCTTCGTGGAAATTCATCGGCATACCAGGAACCAGGGTTACGGAACCAGCCTGCAATCAGGCTTTAAGCTGGCTCGCGGTCAGTGGATTTGTTTCTTCGACATGGATAACACCTATCCCGCTCACCACATCCCCTCCATGTGGGACACGCTGGTGAACGGCGATCTGGATGTGGTCCTGGGCGCCCGATCTTTTGATTCACAGGGGATGAGTCTCACCCGTGGTTTCGGCAATTGGATGTTCAGCGTTTTAACAAAATTTTTCTTTCGTACGCCGGTGCGCGATGTGTGTTCGGGCTTTCGTATTTTCAAACGCGAATGCCTGCCCGAGATTTTAAAAATTTCTGAAAACACGTTGGGTTATTCGCTGGAGATGAGCATTCGTCTTTCCTCTTTAGGATGGAAAACAAAAGAATATGAAATCGATTACCTTCCACGCAAGGGCGACTCCAAACTGTCCGTTTGGAAAGACGGTTGGATTTTCTTGTCTTTGATTTTATCAGCAGCTTATCGCAAGCATGTGCGCTCGAAAGATCTAAGCTTCTGATTTTCTGATCGGGCGAAACAGTCCCGCCAACTGGCCGAAGCCGTAAGTCATCACCAACGCCAAATACGACACGACCAATTGAAGCGGACGATCGCTTTGACCTTTTCGGATTTCCATCACTAGCATCGCACCAAAAATCGCGGTCGCGACAGCAAGTCCCATCAAGGCCACCGACGGAGACAGCAACAAAACCGCGACCAAAAATAAGAATGAAAAAAGCAGCCAAATCCGAGGATTTCGCCAGCTGCTAGGATGCGTTCGAAATAGCAGGCTCTGCGCCACCCCGTACTGGAAAACTTTCTTTAAATAAGACCGAAAGCTTTGCGGCTGCTCATGCCAAACGAAAGCCGAATTGCAGATTGCGATTTTGCGATCCCGCTGACTGTGGCGGAAATGAAATTCAAGATCTTCCCCAACTTGGGAAAAAGAATTTGCGAACTGCAGATCTCCCAAACGTGGACGGAAATACAAAATGTTACAGGTCGGCGAATGCCAATCCAGACGATCTTTGCCAGTGGTTGCGATCTGTGAAAGCCCCCCATTCAGCCAGCGCATTTCACCCAACCACTGAAAGAAATTTTGCAATTGCGGATTTTCACTTCGCATCACATTGGGGCCGGCGATGGCATACACCTGGGGGTTGGAAAGCGTTTCCTGCAAATGTTGAAGAAGCCGGGTCATCGTGTTTTCGTGCGCCCAGCAATCAGGATCTGTGAAATAAAGGCCGTCGGTTTGACAGTTCTGCAAAGCCAGATTGCGATTACGCGCCAAATTTTCGGATGTTGAATAAACAATTTCGCCGGGAAAAAAGGAAAGATCTTTACCCCGAGCCTTCGGCGTGCAGATCAATTTGAAATGAACAGACCCGGCTATCTTTTGAATGGCTGCCGTTTGACTGGTCAGAGCCTGCACGCACCGCTGAAGCTGCGATTCAGGCTCGTAAGAATACACAATTCCGATCGTCAATCCGTCCATTTAGAAACGGTAACGAGCTCCCACCAGCAAATCAAGATCTGCCGCAGTCGACGGAGTGACATCGATAATCAAAGCCGCCTCGCCAAAGAATTCGACCGAAGGATTCTTCATTTCGTGCTTCAAACCCAATGGTGCCCGTGGACCCACGCTGAGCTTTCCTTTGTCATCGCCCGAGCTGAGCGTGATCATACGAAGACCGATCCCGTAATAAAGATCCAGTTCGGTGTCACCGGCATCGATGACCTGCGGTCTTGTGATCAGATAGTCGCCATGCAGCTGGGCCCCCGAACGGCCACCCAAAGAATAAGACAGACCGCCGTCGAAAGCTGTATGATTTCCGTTATCATATTTGGTTGTGAAACCGGTGGGATCACCGATCATACCGCCAACCAGCCATGGGCCCGTACCGGCATTTGCAGAAAGACCCAAAAGTAACAAAACAAGTCCAAGGCACTTTTGCATAGCAAATCTCCTAATACTCTATTTTGTCCGTCTTTTTGTCCCAGATTTCAAATGCTTTCAAAGCTTCTTCCCGAGAAAGCTGCAGCATCGGGATTCGGCGGTCTTCGGGCTTTTTAGGAATCTCCTGGTAAATGAAGTCGTCATCAAAATGAATCGCGGCCGCATCTTTTTTCGTGTTTCCAAAATAGATCTTTGAAATATGTGACCAATAAATCGCTGAAAGGCACATCGGACAAGGTTCACAGCTGGTGTAAATCTCGCATCCATCCAGTTCGAAAGTTCCCAGGTTTTTACATGCATGTCGAATCGCTTCAACTTCGGCATGAGCAGTGGGATCATTCGACGCGGTGACGCGGTTGGCACCTTCACCGACAATTTTTCCATCTTTCACGATCACGGCGCCAAAAGGCCCGCCACCTTTTTCGATGTTCTGTTTTGAAAGTTCAATTGCCCGGCTCATCCATTTTTGTTTCAAATCCATAGGAACGACAATCTATTGATTTCCCGCCACGGAATCAACAAATAGATCAAATGCTTCAGTTTTGGTTTAACGACGGGCTGACGTTGATGGTTGACAGCTTTTCAGCTGCTTCGTTTCCCACTGGGATCGGGCCAGTTTGGATTTTAGCGAGGCCACTTCAAACTCTAAAGCTTGAATGCGTTGTTGATCGGTCACACCTGGCGGGCGCATGGTCACAACTGCACCTGTGGCATTCGGTTTTTCGTCGATCATATCCAAAATCTGTCTTTGCTGCTGCTGAGCTTTTGCCAGATTCGAAGTCGACTCCATGATCTTCACCTGTTCCTGCAGATTGCGCAGGCTGTGATAAACTTCTTTGATTGGTGGCGGAAATTTTCCCGTTGCCAGACACATGGTAATGAACATCACCACCAAGCAGACCAGAAAGTAGCGGGCGATCATCCAGAAAAATTTCAAAGTCTCGCGCAGGGCTATCATTTAGGGATTCTTTTTCTGTGCGGCCGGAATGCGTTCTGATATTTCTTTCAGTTTTTTCTGCTGCTCTGGGGTCCAAGAGTTCAAAAAGGCTTCCGGATTTTTTTGCGCCTGTTCGATGATTTTCTGCATCTCCTCCGGAGATTTGTCTTTCATATTTCCCAAGACCTGCGCTGCTAAGTTGTACATCTCTTGTTCGTTCGCGGCAGAACCCGCGACGGATTTCACATGCTGCTCGACCGCGGCGGCTTCTTTGGATTCTTTGGCGGCGTTTTGATGAAAGCTTGGTGACTGCATTTGCTGTTGCACTTGCTCGACGGCTTTCCGCGTTTCATCATCTGCTAAAACAACACCTGGTAGCACCAACACCAAAGAAAAAAGAATCGATTTCATCTTTACTCCTGACCCTTTACTTAACGGAGCATTTCTCACGGGTCTTAAGTCCAAACTCGAATCCTTGGCGCCGGGTCAGTTTTGCCGTCTCAGGGTGATACGGATATGATGGTCCAGACATGCGAAACGGATTTTCTGTGCTTGAAATGCTGGCCTCTTTGGCGATCGTGACGATCATCGGTTACGCCATGTTGTCGGCCTTGACCAATCAGCAAAAGGCGCAGAACACCATCATGCGCAATATGCAGTTCAACGAAGTCACCGCCGAAATCGGCATGTACTTGGGGAGCCCCGAGCCGTGCGCCAAGTTTCTTAAAGATTTACTCTTTAAACTTCCTATCGGGGCGATGGCTCCTTACGCTTTCCAGCCGGCAGAAAAGATCCGCGTGGCCAAAGTCGTCTACGCCGGCGTCACCTTGGCCGAAGTCGGCGTCACCCACAATGGCCTGACAACCAAGGTATCAGAATTCGATCGGATCATTCGGAACAACATTCCAAAGAACGGAGCGAATGAACGCTTCATTCTGGGTTACACATTTGCCGTCGATAAAATCGGAGAGAATTACGCTAGCCAAGAAAAGTCGAAAACCTGGGAGGTCTATCTTGAGGTCGACCCTTCTGGAAAGGTTGTCTATTGCTCGGATACAACATTCTCGCCCGTCGCCAAATGCTTTCAGCAAGGTGGAGTTTACGATATGAATACTGTTCCGAATTGTATTTATTAGGCCGCGGCGGTCGCTTGTTTCGGATAAGCGACGACTTCGATATAGAAAAGACCATGCGGAGTATCGCCCGCCAGCAGAATCGATGCGCAGCCAGTAACGGCATCCGGTATCGTGCCTTTTTGTAAGATCTTAGGAATGCTCATGGCGATATTGTATTCGGTGAAATCGGCTTTGGCGTTACCCAAAATCATATTCGTCAGCTCGCCAATGGCGTCGGCGTTCTCAGCGTTGATGGCGGTTTGAACTTCGCCCAGCATGTTCTCGAGCAATTTTAAATAAACACTTTGATCGAAAGACAGCACCAATCGGCCTTGAAATTTCTGACTTTTGATATCGATGGTGGCCGCGATATCGCCCGACCAGCTGCCATCTTTTTTCTGCACCTGCGGCTTTTGAAATTTGGTCGCTTCGATTCCAAATTGCTGGCACACAAAGCAAGAAGCTTTAACGATCGCATTCAAGACGCGCGCATCAACGGCAAAAGATCCGCCGGCGCTGACATCCGCCTTGGCATCTGGGGTTGCCAAGCACTTGGCCAAGGCTCGCACCAGCAAATCCAACGCACAAGGTGCCACCAGCTTTTGATCCGCGACGGTCAACATCGCCGGAATATTCCAGTTTTCATCCGGAAGCATCAACACGATATTGGCATTTTTTGTATTGCGATCCGTTTTCAGGGTCTTCAAAAACAAGCCTTCATTGATGCGCGGAACTTGCGGATCGATAATGATCACATCGAACTTTTGGTTCTGCGTTCGGCGTTCGGCTTCGGGACCATCTTTGGCGGTCATAAAAGTCGGCTGCACTTTCGCACCCAATGAATCGCATAAAGCTTTGCGAGCTTCCTCTAGATCCACAGGGGGTTGTCCTAGGTAAAGAATGACTTTTTTTACAGATGCTGTCGCCGACATTCACACATACTAACGGACCAAGTTTGCCTTTTCTCAAGACCCCAAAGCCTGAAATGCCCCGCTCTTTTGTGATTCTCATTCTAAGATTGAGATCAGCTAGACTTTATGTGAAGACCCAAGGCGTCTTTGTCTCCAAAGCTGCAACTTTGTTGCTCGATTTTAAGATTCAAGCAAGCCGGACGCCTCAGAATCCAACACATGCAAAAGCTGACAATCATCCCAAAAGCTTTTGTACTCGGGGAAGACTTGTAGAACATCCGTCTGACGTTTACGATCCAGGTCGCCTGTCAGACGATAAAAGTGAAGCATGCCGTTGTGGTTTTGTTTTCCGTGCTGAATGGATACCGCCAGGTCTCGAAGGAATTTTTCATACAGATCCCATCGGCCCCCAATCCAGCTGACCTGAGAGTCCAAAGATTTTTGATATCGAGCTACCACATCAGCCGCTTCGTGGAGATACCTTGCAAACGTCTTTGGCAGGATTAAAGGAGACAGGCCTTCCGGCATGGTGACTACATTTTTTCGAGCATAAAACGGAATCTTTCCTTCGTACCTAGGCAGAATAAATTCCAGATAATCCTTCAAGCTTGTCACGCTCAATGCATTGATCGCCATTTGCAATGAGAGGGTTAAATTGTCTTCGCGCACCTTTAAGACTTGATCCAGATTGGAAACCCATCGTTCCCAGTCTAAACCCGAGCGAATGTATTCGGCCCGAGCTCCATAGCTTTCCATCGAGATATTCAGATCCACCTTCCGAAAGGCTTTTGTCAGTTTCGGCAAGGTCTCTAAAAATTTCTTCAGGTAGATCGGTGGCAGATTTAGATTCGTGACCAGACTTAAAGTGACGTTTTTATTTCCGACAGCTTCAAAATGTGCGGATGCCTTTTCGACAAATTTATAAAAACCCGGATTGATAAGTGGCTCACCGCCCAGTATGTTAAGCTCACTGAGATTTGGTCCTGCTGTCTCTTGAAACCACTTCCAAAAATAGGCATCAAAATCGGCGGTGTATGTTTTTTGAATCCTTGCATATTCACCGTCATCGATCTGTTTGAACTGTCGCAGCTCCGAAGCCCAAGCCGAACTGTAATGATGGGAGCAATAAATGCATTTGAGATCACAAAGATTTCCCAATGATATTTCCAGCATCCGGGGTTTTTGTGATTTCACCAAAGGCGAAGACTCATTGACTTCGGCTGCCAGTTTTTCCCACTGAATATGACCTTGGGTCGTTTTGAATTTTGCCAATTCACGAGAAGACTCTGGCTGACTTTCCCAGTATTTTACAATCAAATCCACGGGTGGTCTCGAACTTTCAAAGCCCTGATCTTCTAAGGTCTGGCAAGAGTGACAATCCGAAGGAAGTTTTCCTTTGATCATCTCCAGCCGCATTTGGCATTCGTAAGAGGCGTTGAGAAAAGTGCCCTCCTTTTCCGTTTCGATTTCGGAAAAAGATTTTTCTCGGGGTTGAACCCGACAGCAGCTTCTAGATTCGCATCTTTGAAGATTGATAACGGGATAATCCCAGCGATAAATGCAGGCTTTTGATTCCAATTCAAACCTCTAGATGATTCCGTTACCGAAAAGTTCAAAGTCTGCGGACTCGTATCCCTGTTTGATCTGATCGCCCATTTTACCATCGCGAATCGGTACAAAGGCCCACGTGCAGTAATTTTTGAATTCCGGAATTTGCAAAAGACGGTCCCGCAAGCCTAGCGCCTGCTGGCGCCGTCCAGGTGCCATCATAAACTTGATCTCGAGATGCCCAACACCTTGGTTCCGATTCTTTACTTTTTCATCAGTCACAGCAGCAACCACGTTTGCAAACTTGGTTTCGTCCAAAGTTTCAAAATGAGCGCTTAAGTTCAAATCACCGTAATGAATCAGCTCGCGATAATAAGCCGGAAGGCGCGTGCCGTTCGAGTGCATGCTCAGATGATGTCCCATGGCCGAAATGTATTGAACCCATTCCAGAAAATCGGGATTTAAGGTCGGCTCGCCGCCGGAGATGATAAAATTCACTTGCGAGCCTTTGGCAAATTTCTCGATCACCTTAGTGGTTGCTGAAATCAAAACATCTAACGGTTTATGCGGATCGGTTTTGTTGTGAATCCATGGCCAGCAGTAACTGCAGTCATAATTGCAACGCCGACCGATTTCCCAGTAGACCTGTTTTTGATTCGAGGCATGGGTGCGCTCCATGGCGATGATCTCGGAGCCTTCAAGTTCTTTGGCACTTCGCTTTAGAAGATCCACGCTTGCGCCATTTGTCTTCACCAAAAGATTTTGTTGATTTGCCGCTTTCGCTTTTGGAATGAAAAGATCCGCGCCACAAGAACATAACTCCCGTGGACAACTGAGCCACTGATCCGGAATTTCGAAATCTTCGTAGATATTCCCCAGCTTGCCGCCCACTTTGCACGAGGCCCCATAGATATCACCGTCCATATTGACGAAGATATTGTCGGTGCCGACGCCACAGCTCCAGCCTTTAAAGTAATTCAGTCTTTTTCCGACCAGATCATCCGTACTGAAATCAGAAAAGCCACCGTCTGCGTTGTAAGCTCGAATGGGTCGACCGGGAGTGATATCAGAATTCATCTCAAAAATCCTTTTTCCAGAGCTTAAACAAGGCTCTTCACCTTGGTTGACATGATATCCAAATTGCAATGGCACTTTTTAACATTGCACCTGATCGGCTTGGTCGGAAGCTTCAAATCGTCGTCAAAGATTTTACCAACACGTCCGCCCGCCAAACACCAACCGCGATAAATCGAACCTTGCATATCGATCACGATCTGCTCGATTCCGGCGTAGCAATGCCAGCCTTCCCAAGAATTTTCTCCGGAAGAAATGAATCTTTGCGGCGCGATGGTTTTTCTTTCGCCACCGTCTTGAACCATCGCCATCGCTCCACGATAGTACTCGTAATCTTTGGTGTACTTGATGTGCTTCACCAAAAGTTCGTGCTGATTGTTCATCGTGCGTGTTTGCAGATCCGTATAATCAAACATCGCCCCGTTCAATCCTTCCATCAACGGCTGCAAAGCGATGCTAATGTTCGGGATGTTCTTCACCTTCAATGAAAGCGCCAGGCATTTGTTGAAAAGCTCGGGCTTCATCATAAAATTCACATGCGTGCGAATCTTCTGCGCGAATAATTCTACAACCGAATAGAAGTGATCCTCTTTGGCACTTTCCGGGTGAAAGCTCAGACAAATGTGATCAATATGATCGACCAGCTTTTGATAAAAATCTAAAGAGCGCGAGCCATTTGAAATGATCCCGACCTTGTGACCTTTTGCGTGCAGATACTGGGAAACATCGATCAGATCTTTCCACAATGTGACTTCACCGCCGGTGAACTCGAAATAAATTTTCTTGCCGGCATAGTGAGAGATCGCCTTGTCGATGAATTTTTTGACTTCGACGCCCTCGGGCCATTTGCCTTTACCATCATGCAGTTCTTCGGGGCAGTAAGAGCAGGCATAATTGCACACGCTTCCCAAACACCAGTTCACCACCACATAATTTTGGTGATCGAGATTGTTGTGTTCAAGACGAACATAGCTTTGTGTTGATAACCCCAGTTCCATGGCAAATCCCCAATCTCTAATAAGATCTAAATGCTATGTTCGCCCCTGAAACACAGCAAGCCCTGTTGCGCAAAGCCATTGCAAAGCGGATCTGGGGATGTCAGTTTAGAAACAGTGAAGGTATTTAAAATTTTATTTTGGAATTTGATTACTTTTATTCTTCTCTTGGCAGGTGTCGAGACCTTCTTTTATATCAATCAACGCCTTCAGTTTCTTCCGGCACCCCAGTTTCCCCGCTATCCCGTCACGGTCAAAAAGGAAGACGCAATTCAGGATCTGGGCGAAAGCATTTTGATACCCTTTCCAAAAAGTCGGACCTACGCGCCGATCGAAGCCAATCGCAACAGGCGCCGCCAAGATGCCGAGATCGAAGGCAAACCTTTCACGTTCAACGATTACCCGTCGCATATTTCCAAATCGTTTCAGGTTCGCAAATTCTTTCCGAATGACAATTCGACCGTCTACAACGTCCAGTACACGTTCGATCCCTACGGCCGAAGGGAAGTCCAGAACCAAACGAACAAAAAACCCTCTAAATTTATTGCGACCTTCGGATGCTCTTACACTTTCGGCGAAGGCGTCAGCACCGGAGACGAGTATCCATCCCAACTGGCTTCCAAGATGAATTCTTCGTGGAAGGTTTATAATTTTGGATTTCCCGGTATGGGTCCTAACGATACGCTCGACGGCATCCAAAAGTTTCCCCTTTACGCTGAAGGTGTTGAAGAGCCCGAAGGGGTTTTTGTCTGGGTTTTTATTCCAGACCATATGAACCGCTTTTTTTGTCCGTTGGTCTGTTATGCCCCCGACAGCCGTTGGATTTGGAAATATAAAACCGAGTACATCTTAAAAGAAAATAAACTGGAACCCCAAGGTTTGTTCGCAGAAAGCAAGCGCTTGGATCGCTTGGTTTACCAATACCTTTTGCGGACGGCGACCGGCGAATACTTCGGAAGCCGAAATCCCCCCCAGTACACACAAGAGCAATACGATATCTTTGTCATGGCCTTGCAACAAATCAGCGAAAGCCTTCCCAACAAAAAGTATTTGAAGAAGTATCTCGTCGTCTATCAGACCTTCGACGGTCTCGACATGATGAGGCAATCGCTCCAAAAGTATGGCTTCGAGCTCATCGATTACACTCAAATATACAATGTTCTGGTCATCCCCCATCCGCAAATCTTGGGTGACACGCATCCGACCTCTGAATCCTACTGGTATCTCAGCGAGATCATCAAAAATCGCATCGAACGCGACCTGAAAAGCGAATAACCAGCTCTGATCTTATTTTGTCCAAAAGTTCGTCAGCGGCCACGTCCACCGAAGTCTATCGCAAACAGTCCTAGAAAAAATTATCTTCGGTTCGAACCCAACCTAACCCAATCGTAGGAGATTTTATGAAAACCCTGTCACTGACCCTGATCATGTCTTTGGTAACTGTGTCGTCTGCATTTGCTTTAGACCTCGGTAAAGAAGGCGCAAAAGTCGGAATCAACATAAAACAAATTGGAAGAGCTGCAACTCGCGCCACTGTCGATCGTCTCGAAGCGAAGAGCAACCCTTGGTATTGCAGCACAACGAATCAAGGCTTCGGTCCTTATACTGGTCGCGGAGCAACCCAAACAGAAGCAGCTGCTGAAGCTTTAGGAAAATGTGGTATCCATTGCGCCTTCAACAAAGAAGTCACTTGCGAATCCAGCCAACCTCAGCAGCAGGTGGTTGCTCCGGCGCCAGCTCCTGCACAACCAGCTGTGATCGTGGTTCAAGCCCCCCCACAAGCGCCGACAGCAAGCTGCGAACAGATCGCACAAAGTCGTATCGAGTGGAAAGAGTATGCTGAGCGTCTCGAGAAACAACTGCAGGCAAGCGATGCACAAACAAAGCAACAGGCCTGCCAAGAAGTTTTTGTCAATAGCCAGTTCCATTACCAGCAGTGTTTAGGTCTTGTCGCAACAGCCGCCAAAGTGAAAGAATGTGGTCGCCTAAATTCGACTGTTCACAATGCCATCACGTGTATCGCGACCTACTAGCCTATAGCTACACCCCACTGTCTAAGAATTTGACACTCGTCGAGCCAAGTTCTGGGACAGTGGGCTCATCTGCCTTATTTTCCTCTAGAATCGGTACAAAACCCGCAATGGAAGATCTCTATGAAATCCGTCCGAATCTTGATGATGATGTTACTCTTCTTTCCCCTGCCGCTTTTCGCGCAGGCGGATCCGCTTCAAGTATTGCGGGATCTGAAGCAAGACACCCTCAACCCGGCCGCTGTTTACACCCTGGCCACAGATCTGCAAGAAACAGCTAGAGCTGAAAGTATTATGGTCAACCCCCGATATCGCGAAACCGTTGCGCTTCTGCCCATGAAATTTGGAATTGCGGACAACTTTCGAAAAAATCCTTCAGCTCCGATGCCACCAATTCAAAATTTGATCGATAGCTTGTATTTAGAAATCTTCTCAAGCCCGTCGGCTCAAAAAATCTGTCAAGACATTGGCCGTGGAAATCCACAAGCGCTGGTGATCCATTTTGGTATCTCACCAAGTGCTGCGGCAAAGGTCGACAGAGTTTGCCGACCGCAAGGATCTTTGCCACCACCTGTCGTCAAACTCAATTACCTGCGCCAGTATATTTTCGCTGTCACCGAAGACGAAGAGCCTGTCGTTGGTGGGTGGACAAATGCCCGCGCGGTGACCTTATTTATTCTGAAACCCAACCAAATTAACCGGCTCTATCTTTTGCGTTTGATGATCCACGAAATGGCCATGCAAGTTGATCAGAAAGATTTCCAAAGCTTTCCTGCCCTTTTGATGTTCGGCCGTCAAACAATCCAAATTGTTGAAGACAATATCTGTCCTGTCATGACTGGCTTTCAAGACTTGGCTTTGAAGTTTGCTTTCGGATCATTGCGAGCTGAAATGTTGGAAGACCAGATATTAAAAGAGCTCGGATATCCCGTAAACCCACGCGAACCCGAAGAGATCTGTGGCGAACACGTGCTGGAACGTCTTCCAGATATTTACAAAGTTTATTCCATGTTCGAATTCAACCAGCGTTTTTTGAATGGCCTGGGGACAAACAAAACCTGCCCCGAGACGGAAGTCGATTCGATCGCGAATTTGATGGCTTTACGCCAGGGAAAAATTCGAACGGCAGCAGGAAAAGTTCAAACAGCATGCGAATTTATGATGGAGCCTGACTGGGGCAATTACATCCTGAACATGTTCGGCGGCGGCCCACGTCCACCGATCGGCAATGGCTGGGGATCGAAAGAAGAAAACAAATCTCTTTTGAAGGGCGAAGCTCCCGAAAAAGCGGACAAGCTTCGAAAAACACTGAACGACATGAAACAAAAAGGGCAAGGGATGCCCGGAATTGATAACAAACAACTGACCGAAGAACTTGAAAAATCTCTCCCCCGTTCTTCGGGACAACGCCCATCTTTAAAGGAGAACAACGGATGAGCGCCGCCGCCCGAATGAACTCGCACGAATCTGCAAAGTCTTTGCTTCGCCAAGGCGATTATCAAAAATCTTTGCAAATGCTGAAAGCCACTGTGGAAAACTATGGGGCGCATGTGGGAATCTTGGCCGACATCGCTGCTTGCCATTACATGCTGGACCAAATCGGCCTTTGGAAAGAATCCGTCATCAATCTCAAAGCCGAATTTCACAAGAACGAGTTTCTTCTCTCTTCAGATTCTCTGTTTCGCACAGCTCTTTTCATCGGGATGTGCGATGAGGAAACCGCTCTCGCCGACTCGGCTTTGAATTATTACTCGATCGCAATCTCGGTTCCTGAAATGTCGCTTGAATATCAGTTGAAAGCCCGCGCCCAGCGTCTGCGTCTCAGCACCGCTTTGCAGATGCCGGATATTTTTGGCGACTATGCTTTTTGCCTTTCAAATATTCTTCACAGCAAAATCAATCAATCCGAAGCCGATCAGGCCTTGTTATTGTTTGAAGCTCGCACTTTGGGAATTGAAATGGCCATCTGGCGTTGGAAAAAGATCAAAGGTCATATGACCAACGCCTTCAACGAAAGCTTGGTCTATTTCGATTTGCTAGAATATGCGTTGGAATACGATCTGACAGACGCTTTACGCCTGCACACCCAAGGCATGGAGCTTCCAAAACCACAAAACCAGTTCGAAGAATCCTTGTTAAAACTGCAAGAGGATCCAAATTACAGATATGATTTCGAAACCTTCGACCGCAACTCGAAAACCATTTCCTATTTTTCACAAATGCGTCTTTTGGCCTTGGCGATTCAGAAAAATCGCACCGACCATCTGGGCCGCGGACATTTGATCGTTTTGATGAATGCCCTTCCCATCAAAGATCGAAAGCATCTCGAAAAAAAGTGGGAATCCCTTTTAAACAAAGCCGAGCCCTTGCGAATTTTCCCACAGACAGGCGCCATCGGAAACTCGCAGATGATGATCTACTTGCCAAAAGATTCTTTGGAATTCAAAGCCCTGGGTCTTTTCTTGAATCAAAAGAAAGTTCCGATCGAGCAAGCCATTCAAGATCTTTACAGCGAAGAGCTCAGCGAAACCGCCATTTCCAAATTGCGAGCTCTCTTCAAACGTTTGCAAAAAAAACTGGCTCCGCTTTCCGGAAGCCAAAAGCTTTTCCGCATCACCAAGAATCAGGTCGAAACAAATTTGGAAATCGGCTTCTAATTCAGTTTTTGATGTTGTAAGTGGGAAATCTTAAGAAAAGAACCGAAATGGCGGAGAGCGAGGGATTCGAACCCTCGAAGCCCGCGAAGGCTTGCCAGTTTTCAAGACTGGTGTATTCAACCGCTCTACCAGCTCTCCGTCGACCGTTTTATGGGTTTTGGCGAGTGGTTTCAACGACTTTCAAAATTATCGCAATGCAGAACGACACATTCCACTCTGGGTTACAGAGTGGTTTTTCCGTTCATATATTTCTGAAGTGCCTTCGGAATCAGCACAGAGCCGTCTTCTTGCTGATAATTCTCGAGAATCGCGATCAAAGTTCGTCCAACCGCCAAGCCCGAGCCATTCAAAGTGTGCACAAACTGGGGTTTCCCCCCCTGCGAGCGGAAGCGAATATTCGCTCGGCGAGCCTGGAAGTCTTCGAAATTCGAGCAAGAGCTGATCTCGCGATACTGGTTGGCCCCCGGAAGCCAAACTTCCAAATCATAGCATTTCGCCGCCCCGAAGCCGATATCCCCGGTCGAAAGCGCCATGCGCTTGAACGGAAGCTCGAGCTCCACCAGCACCTGTTCGGCGTGACTGGTGAGCTGTTCATGCATCTCGTAAGAATTGCTTGGGTGAGCGAAAATCATCAGCTCGACCTTGTGGAACTGGTGCTGACGAATCAAGCCCTTGGTGTCACGGCCTGAAGATCCCGCTTCACTGCGAAAGCAAGGAGAGAAAGCACAGAACCGCAACGGCAGCTCTTCTTCTTTCAAAATTTCTTCCGCGAAATAATTGGTCACCGGAACTTCGGCGGTCGGAATCAGATGATAATCGGTGCCGGTCAGATGAAACACGTCATCCACAAATTTGGGAAACTGACCCGTTCCCACAAACGAAGCGCTGTTCGTCATGTAAGGCGGAATCATTTCGGTGTAGCCGTGCTTTTGCGAATGCAAATCCATAAAGAACTGGATCAAAGCTCGCTCAAGCTGGGCCGCCCCGCCTTTCAAGAAGGTAAATCGCGTGCCCGTGACTTTCCCCGCGCGCTCAAAATCCAAAATCCCAAGCTTCTCGCCGATCTCCCAATGCTCTTTCGCCTTGAAAGAAAATTTGCGGGGCTCGCCGATTTTTTTGATTTCTTTATTGTCCGCTTCAGAAGATCCAACCGGTACTGACGCATGCGTCTTGTTCGGCAAAGTCAAAAGCAGGCCTTTAACCTGCTCTTCGGCTTCGCCGGCTTTTTGCTCCATCTCTTTGACCGAGCTTGCGATTTTTCCCATCTCTTCGATCAAGCTGGCGGCGTCTTTGCCTTCGCGTTTCATCTTGGCGATTTCGCCAGAAACTTTATTTTGATTGGCTTTCGCCGATTCGGCCTGGGTGATCAGCTCTTTGCGCTTCTTATTCAAAGTCATCACTTGCTCAAGCGTTTCCACCGAGCCTTTACGATTGATCAAGCATTGTTTGTATTCGTCGTAATAAGAAGGGCCGCCTTCAGATTTTTTTTCGAGCAGTTTGATATCGATCATGGTGGTTTTCCAGAACTTTCTTGCGCCGGCGATTAGGGCGCGACTTGCAAATACAATCTCAAAAGAAGTGCCACAAGCACGCAAAACAAGTCAAATAGGAGCACGGCTCCGACACTCCATTTGCCAATTAACTTCATCATCAAAGCCATAATGACAACCATGGTGAAAACAAAAGTGAAAATGCCCGAGCCCATCATCTCTTGACCGACCAAGGACAAAGTCAAAGCGACCATAAAAGCGGTCAGCAGCTTCAGACACAAACTGGCAAAAGACACTGAGCTGTTTTTGACCCCGTCTTGAACTTGTCCCGCGATTTGACTGACTTTATCTGTAATTCCCATTTTTCCGCCTTTATTTTCCCATGCTGTTGATGCGCGCTTCAATTTCGTGTCGGTCCGGCGCATTCGGAGACAGCGTCAGATACTTATTATAAGCCTGAACTGCCGCCCGGATGTCACCTTTCGTTTCATACACAGCGCCCTGTTCCTTATAAATTTCTGGCATTCCGGACTCTTGGGTGGCCGCAATGCCCAGCATGCTCTCGGCAATTTCGGGGCTCCCACTTTGTCGGTAGCACTTGGCCAGCTTCACATACAGATCTGCTCCTTGCGGACGCAGTTTAATCGCCTGCTGATACTCTGTCGCACATTTCTGAAACTGCTTGGTCGACGAATAAACCTCGGCCGCCAAAATGTATGAATCCGCCAGGTTTGGATTCATTTTGCGCTCTTCCATGGCTGCCGTCAGTGCATGTTCGTACTCGCCGGCCTTGAAATAGGCGCGGCCCATATAAAAATTCAATCTCGGATAAAGGGGATTCACCACCTGCGCCCGCTTCAACTGAGTAATCGCGTCCGAATATTTATTGATCTCCAGATACAACAAGCCTGCACGGAAAAGGCCTTCTACATCTGAAGGATCCGTCACGCTGGCCGACAGGTATTGTCTGAGCGCTTTATCGAACTGTGCCTGTGCCTGGTAAGACTGACCCAAACCGATGCGAGCCGCCTTATTTCTGGGATCCGCATCGACCAACTGCTCATACAGTTTCTGCGCTTGGTTGGCGCGCTCTTGCTCGCGATACAGATCGGCCAAAGCCAGCCGATAATCCGAAGTGTAGGAAAATTTATTGATCAGATCTTTCAGATACAAAATCCCAGTTTCCAAACCCTGAAACTGAGTCAACACCCGGGCATAAACGATCTGCGCTTCGGTGCTGGTGGAATCCAGCTCGATCGCACGCACAGATGCTTTCTGAGCCGAGGCATAATCACCGACCCCCATATGTGCACGGGCGAGCAGAATCAAGGTGTCGATATCGTTTTCATAAATCTTGTTCGCTCGTTGCAGATATCCGATCGCGTCTTTCATGTTGTTCCGGCGAAATTCAACCAGGCCGTAGCCGCGCAAAACTTCATAATGATTTGGGAAAAGCTGCGAAGCTTTATTCAAGGTCTGCGTCGCCCCGATGTAATCGTAACGATCCGATTGGTAATCGGCCAGGGTCACGTAAGCCGACGTCAGTTTACTGTCGGCCTTGATCGCTTTTCGCAACCACACGATCGCTTCGTTGCTTTGGTTTAATTGCCACAAACACCGGGCCGCCTTCATCGCGGCCATCGCATTGGTGGGATCCAGCTCGAAGGCCGCTTTGAATTCAGCTTGTGCTGCCAAGCAGTTTCCGGTGCGCTGATGCTGATCGCCCAAAAACACAAGCTCGGCATTTCCTGCAGAGGCACTGACCTCGGCCGATCCCCCCAGACGCACGACCAATTCCTTAATCTGCGAATCACCCGGGTTGAGCTTGAAGGCTTCTTGCGCAAAATTTTTCGCCTGCGGGAAATTCTTTTTTTCGGCATTGATCAGACTTAAGAAAAAGTAGGCCTGCGCAAGCTCCATCGAAGGAACCCTTCCCGGAATGGCGGTCGCCGCCGACAGTTGGGACAAGGCTTCGTCAGATTGATGGAAACTTTTAAAAAGTAAAATTCCAAGCTCGATTTGAGATTTGCGATGGCCTGGATTTCTTTGCAAGGCGGTCTTAAAACTTTTCACCGCTTCGGCCGGCTGTTCTCCCCGCGCAAAATACCGACCTGATTCGTAAAGCGGCTTCACCCACTCGGGCCAAAGCTGTCGGGCCTTGTCGACATACAACAAAGCCGTGCGCACGTCCTTCTCTTCGAAAAGAAGTTCGGCTTTTAACTGGTATAAAACGGGTGCTGTCGACATTTGCTGCTGATTCAGGGCGTATTCGATCACCCCACGCGCTTCTTTGTATTTGCCAAGCGTCATCAGCTTCACGGCTTCACAGTACACGCCGTTGATGCCGGTAGGATCCAAGCTTCGCGTCGCTTTTGCCATGTTGAAAACTGCATCCAGATCTTTGGCGTCTTGTTTTACAAAAGGCCAAAGATCTTTGTAGACCAGGCAAAGCGATCCACGCGCATCAATATTTTGTGGGGCACCTTCGATCACCGCGACAAGCTTGTTCTGAGCTTCAACGGCGCCTTCGAAACTGTCTTTTTCGAACTCGCGAATCGCTTTTTGAATTCCAGCGCTGACATCTTTCGATGACATGGTCATCGTCGTCGTCGCACGTGGAACCAAAAGGTGCGGCTTACCTGTCGCCGCTTGATCCGGAATCAAAATGACGATCGCCGCGAACACCAGGGCCACCGCACCAACGAAGGCCGGAATCACGATCGATTTCACCTTCTGTTTGCGGGCCGCCTGCGATCCTGTTGATTGCGGTAGTTGCGGTTGCTGCACAGATTCTTTATCTGATTTTGATTTCTTTTTACCTTTGCTAGAGGAACCCGAGCTTGGCACCACATTGCGCGCTATTGGCGTTTCATTCGCGATCACCGGAAGCTCTGTCTTCGGTTCGGTCGGCACCAATGACGAGCGTGGAACGATCACGGTCTTTTCGGTATCGTCGACTTGCTGTCGCTCGGGCATGATGGGTGCGACGATCGTTTCGGCGCTAATTTGATCGTGCTTATTTGGATCGAACTTCGGAATCTCTTCCAACGCATCCAAAAGTTTGTCGTAAAAATCTGGCTGACGTGAAATCGCCGTCCACTTGCCATCGGGATAGCGTTTGATTTGCTCGCCACCGCTGAGCGCCCCTTCCGAAATTAATTTCAAAACGGCTTCTGTCGAGTAAGGACCCAGCTGTCGATCGGTCTCAGTTTTAATGAGCCATTGAATACTAGAATGGGGTCCGCGGGGATCAGGCATAGATGTTTGATTGTACTTGGATTTTCTTAAAACGATGAGTCTTGGAACCCATTCTAGGTCCAAAGGTCCAGTTTGGTGGTTCCACGGTAGAACCACTCAACCCAGCTTGGAACCTTAACGCGCAGCACTTAGGACCTTAGTTTTGTTTTGAGGCTGTTTTGCGTGTGGCACGCGTGTTGCTCAACAGGAAACTCAGAAAGGTGACGGTTATGCTGAAATTACTGGGCGAAAAGAACATCATCCGAAATGCACTCATCACGTTGTACATTCTTATCGTTCTTGGAATCTCTGCTACCGCTAAGGCTGAAATGTCGATCAACCCTGTGTTGACTGATTCGACGGCTGTTGCACCTGTTCGCACTGAAACATTTGTTGGCCAAGTTGCGATGACGGCAGATCAAGAATTCTACCTCATCGTTTCGACAACCGAGTTTTATAAACTCGAGTCCAATATCGATTTGATCGATTTCAACGGACAAAATGTGGAAGTTGAAGCTTACAAAATCATGCACTCGATCGGCCCTGCATTCAGTGCTTCTTCAGTGGACCCCCTCCCCGGAAGAGGCGAACAAGCAGTGGCTGCTCCTGTGCTGGTCGTTTTTGGAATTAGCGGAGTCGCCAACTAAAGCGATTCGCGGTTTGGGTCTCAGCCCGGATCCCCTCCATGGGCTGAGACTTTTCTTTCTCTAAATTTTAAGTTTATCAAAGCCTCGTTCACCCCCCCTCCAGAACGGGGCTTTTTTTTGCCCAAAATCTGGAGGAAGCCTCCAAAAGGTACGCCGTACCTTTTGCCTTTTCGCGTTATTCGACTCGGCGGATGTTGGCGCCGAGTGACGCTAGCTTTTGTTCGAGTTTTTCGTAGCCGCGATCTAAGTGGTAAATGCGACCGACGATGGTTTCGCCTTCAGCTACCAGGCCCGCAAGCACCAGGCTTGCGCTGGCTCGAAGGTCGGTTGCCATGACGGGCGCACCTTTCAGGCCGTGGGGTTTTCCGCGGACGATGGCGACTCGGGTTTTTGGAGTGATGTCTGCGCCCAGACGAATTAATTCCTGAACGTGCATGAAACGATTTTCAAATACGGTTTCCGTGATCACAGCTGTTCCCTGAGCCGCGGTCATCAGGGCCATGTACTGAGCCTGAAGATCTGTTGGGAAAAGCGGATAAGGATTTGTTGTGATGTCCACCGCTTGCCATGATTTGGTTGGGTGAACGGTCACACTGTGTTTGTCAGTCGAGATTTTAAATCCGGCGTCGCGCATCTTCGTGATCAACGAGTCGATGTGCTCGGGATTGATTTTGTTCACGGTGACTTCGCCGCCTGTGATAGCACCTGCGATCAGCAAGGTTCCTGCTTCGATTCGGTCCGACATGATACTGTATTCGGCAGGCTTTAGCTGAGAAACCCCGTCGATGGTGATCACACCTGTGCCGTGACCCTGGATTTTCGCGCCCATCGCAATCAAGTAATTGGCCAGGTCGACGATCTCGGGTTCTTTGGCGGCATTTTCAAGAATGGTGCGGCCTTCGGCAAGAACAGCGGCCATCATAACATTTTCGGTTCCGCCGACAGTGCAAGTTTCAAAAACCAGGCTCGCGCCTTTCAGTTTTTTGCTGTGAGCTTTGACGTAACCTTCTTCCAAAGTGATCTCAGCACCCAAAGCCTTCATGCCATCCAGATGCAAATCAATCGGACGAGTTCCAATCGCGCAGCCACCTGGCATTGACACGACCGCCTCGCCGTAACGAGCCAGCAACGGGCCCAGGCATAAGATGCTGGCGCGCATTTTACGAACCAGATCATAGTGAGCTTCCATGGACTGGGAACGCTTCACGCGCACACGGAAAGTATCGCCCACCCATTCGGTCTCGCAGCCCAGTGAATTCAATAGTTCGGACGTTGATTCGATGTCTTTCAGTTTGGGAACATTTTTAAAAACGTGCTCGCCGTCTGCCAGCAAAGTTGAGAAAAGAATAGGAAGAGCGGCGTTCTTTGCACCGCTGGTGTTCACGGAACCGTTCAGAATTTTTCCACCGACAACAGCAATTTTATCCATTTTTCTCTCCCACAATATGGCGATCCAATCCGGCCAGATCTTTCACGATGCGAACCGATTTCAAATCTTTCAAAGATTCAAAATGCGATTTCATACGCGGACCTTGGGTGGCTCCCATTTCAAAACCGATAAATGCGGTGGGCTTCAACCACGACACTGCGTTCGACGACCAATCAGTCAGTGCTTTGTATCCCGCATCGTCTGCGAACAAAGCCATGGGTGGTTCGTATGCTTTGACCTCGGCTTGAATGTCTGGATCATTTTCCGCGATGTAAGGCGGATTTGATAAAATCATATCAAAAGTATTCGAATCAAATTTCAAAGCCATCGCATCCGAATGAACGAACTCGGCGCGGTCCGCGACCCCAAGATTGTGGCCGTTCTTCTTTGCGACCTCTAAGGCTTCTGAAGATTGATCGACTGAAATCAAAGTCGCATTTGGGATTTTCTTCAGCAAAGAAATGCCGATGCAGCCCGAACCACAACCCAGATCTAAAATTTTTGGATTTTCGATTTTGTGTTTTTCGAACCATTTCAAAGCTTCTTCAACCAAAAGCTCGGTTTCGGGGCGCGGAATCAAAACATTGTCATTCACCTGGAATGTGAATCCGAAGAAGTCTTTCTTTCCGATGATGTAAGCGACAGGCTCGCCTTGGGATCTGCGACGGACAAAATCTCGGCTTTTTGCCAATTCTTCGTCTTTCAAAGGTTGATCAAATTTTAGATACAGGTCGACTCGATTTTTATATCCGAGCGCTTCGGTCAGCAAAATTTCCGTATCCAATCGCGGTGTTTCAATCTTCTTATCTTTGAAAAACTGAACTGTGCGATCCAGAACTTCTTTTAAATTCATACCTGCTTGCTTTGATTCTTCAAGGCCTCCGCCTGAAAGTGTGCCACAAGCGGGTCAATGAGCAACTCAAAAGATCCGCCCATCACCTGTGTCAGCTGGTGTATCGTAAGCCCGATACGGTGATCTGTAATGCGAGTCTGCGGGAAATTGTAAGTGCGAATACGCTCCGAGCGATCGCCCGTTCCGATCTGGTCCAAACGAACATCCGATGCCGCTTGACGAGCTTTATCGTCTTCGATCTGCTGCAGTTTCGCCGCCAAGATTTGCAACGCACGTTCGCGGTTGGATGATTGAGATTTTCCCTCTTGGCATTTGACCTCAAGGCCAGATGGCAAGTGCACGACACGAACCGCAGATTCAGTTCTGTTGACCGACTGACCACCGGCACCTTGTGAGCGCATGGTCTCGATGTGCAAGTCGTTTGGATTGATTTTAACGGTGACCTCTTCCACTTCGGGAATCACGGCTACGGTCACGGTCGACGTGTGAATACGTCCCGCCGCTTCGGTCTTTGGAACACGTTGCACGCGATGAACACCCGATTCAAACTTCAACTTGCTATAGACCGAGTCTCCGGAAATGCTGGCCACGACCTCTTTCGCGCCGCCAACGTTGCCTTCAGAGAAAGACATCATCTCAACCTTCCAACCTTGGGTGGAGGCGTAATGAACATAACCACGAAAAAGCTCGTCAGCAAAAAGGCTGGCTTCGTCGCCGCCTGCTCCGGCACGAATCTCAAGAATGATATTCTTGTCATCGTTTGGATCTTTTGGAATCAGCAAGATCTTCAGACGCTCTTCAAGCTCTGTGACCTCGGGCTCAAGCTGACGAATTTCTTCTTTCGCCATCTCACGAAGCTCTTCATCGGTCTCGGTGCCCAGCATGTCCTTATTATCCTGAATGTTCTTCTTTTTCTTTTTGAAGTCGCGATAAACCGTCACGATCTTTTCCAGGTCGGACAGTTCTTTCATATACGCACGATACTGAGTCTGATTGCTAGCAACGTCAGGACGCTGAAGCTGCAGATTCACCTCTTCATAGCGCGATTCAACTTCATCAAGTTTCGAAAACATAATCAAATTCCTTCAAACAGATTCAGAGAGAGAGATTCAGAACAATCAAAGTCAACAATCCTGCTGTCTTCGTCCCCATCTTTTAGTCCTTCTGGCCACGATGGCCAGAAGGCAGCCCTCACATGGACGGACGGCCTATCGTTTACATCCGCAACAGCTGTGTCGAGCAATATGGAGCACCGACCCAAAAGGTACGGCGTACCTTCGGACCCCACAAAATAAAAATGCGGTCCTCTTTCGAGACCGCATTTTTGATGAAAGCCTTCAGGCGACGAAAACGAAATGGCCGAAGCCCTTCAGTTTTTCGGAGCCCAAGGCTCCTGCGCCAGCTACTTCTTGCCGTACTTCTTTTTGAAACGATCAATACGTCCTTCAGTATCGAGAACGCGTTGTTTTCCAGTGAAGAAAGGGTGTGAAGCGCTAGAAATCTCTACTTTAAGCAGAGGATATTCTTTGCCGTCTTCCCATTTAACCATTTCTTTTGAAGTCATTGTTGATTGACCCAAGAATGAGTAATCGCAAGAGATGTCTTTGAATACGACATCGTAAATTTTAGGGTGAAGATCTTTTTTCATAAGCGTGTCCTTTTAGCTGATCGAAGGGCAGGGTTTAACATAATGCCCCGCGCCTATCAAGAGCTTTTTTATTAAGCAAATTCAATATCTTAAGGGCGCGTTTAACCGCCACCCGACATACTTCCCAGGAAGTTTTGATTCGATTTCGTCGACTGCATCTTATCCAGCAGGAACTCCATCGCATCCACAACGTTCATTGGAGCCAAAACCTTACGTAGGATCCATAGACGGTTCAGGTCTGCTTTTTCAATCAACAGGTCCTCTTTACGAGTTCCCGATTTATTGATGTCCAAGCAAGGGAAGATACGTTTTTCCATCAGCTTGCGATCCAAGTGGATCTCGGCGTTACCAGTACCTTTAAATTCCTCGAAGATAACCTCGTCCATACGAGATCCGGTATCGATCAGGGCCGTTGCGATCACGGTCAATGATCCGCCCTCTTCGATATTACGAGCGGCACCGAAGAAACGTTTTGGTTTGTGAAGTGCATTCGAGTCCACACCGCCCGACAAGATCTTTCCTGACGGAGGCACAACCGTATTGTATGCGCGAGCCAAACGAGTGATCGAATCCAGCAAGATGACAACATCATGCTTATGCTCGACCAAACGCTTTGCTTTTTCCAGAACCATTTCTGCGACCTGAACGTGACGTGTTGGTGGTTCGTCGAAGGTCGACGATACGACTTCGCCCTTCACCGTACGTTGCATGTCAGTCACCTCTTCCGGACGCTCGTCGATCAGAAGAACGATCAGCTTCACTTCGGGGTGATTGGTGGTAATCGCGTTTGCGATGTGTTGCATGAGAACAGTCTTACCTGTGCGTGGAGGAGCCACGATCAAGGCACGTTGACCTTTTCCAAGTGGTGCCATCAAATCCACAACCCGGGTCGTGTAGTCGCCCGGCGTGTGTTCCAACTTCAGACGACGAGTCGGATACAGCGGCGTCAAGTTGTCGAACAGGATTTTATCTTTGTTCGTTTCAGAAGTTTCGAAGTTGAGCGAATCAACTTTCAAGAGAGCAAAGTAACGCTCGCCTTCTTTGGGCGGACGAACCGTTCCCGTGATGGTGTCACCGGTGCGCAAACCGAAACGACGAATCTGTGACGGAGAAACGTAGATATCATCCGGACCTGGTAGATAGTTGTAATCCGGGCTGCGCAAGAAGCCGTAACCGTCTGGCAGGATTTCCAAAACGCCCGATCCGTAGATATCGCCCAGGCGAGCGGCACGTTTCAGGATTTCGAACACGAGATCCTGACGACGAAGTCCGGCCGCGTTTTCAATTTTCAGTTTCACCGCCAGCTCGTTGAGCTGCGTGATGTTCTTTGATTTCAAATCTTTTGAGCTGAGAGATGTTTTCTCTTCATCCGTCAGATTGATGTCTGTCAAATCGATTTCGCTCTCGTTTTGAGAGTGCATTTGGTGATCACCCTGCCCACCTTGATGATCATCCTGCTGGCCTTGACGATGTTGGTATCCGCCACGATCACCGCGGTCGTTGCGATCGCCGCGATCATTTCTGTCATTGCGGTCACGATCGCCACGGAAATCGCGACGATTGTTGTTGCCGCGATCGCCACCATGTTTAAAGCCGCCGCCACCGCCGTTGCGTTTATCAAAGTAGCGATTTCGGTTTTGATTGTTGTTATTGTTATTTTGGCGATTCTGATTTTGATGCTGTTGTTGCTGAGGAGCTGATCCACCGCCAGAATTTTCCTGAGATTGTTGAGCTGGAGCGCTTTCAGAAGAGGCTGCGGGAGCGGAAGCTTCAGGCGCCGGGGCCGGAGCAGCTTCGGCTGCTGGAGGAGGCGCTGATTCCCGAGAAGTTTCCGGTGCCGCTTCAGATGCGCCTTCATCTTTGGCTGCAGCTTTCGAGCGGCCTCGTTTTTTTACTACTTCAACTTCATCCTTATTAGCAGGCAAGCAGGATCTCCTTGGTTTTTTCGATTTGAAATTTCAGATTTTTAAGTAATTGAATTGGTATTGAATCGAAATATGGGTTGATAAGAGTTATAGCTTAAATGACGGTTTGTTCTTAGGAACTAAACTTAGGTCTATATTGGGAACTCCCCAGATAATGGAGGGGTCCTGGGTTTTTGTCAATTCGGAAATCAGATCTCGAATTGAATACTGGCAAATGTCTCATAATGACTCAAATATATGAATATATTGGATTTTTTCAATACTCTTGATAGCCTAATAGCTGTTGTAACCAGCGGCACGTTATCTGTCTCAACCTAGGCGCTCTTATAAAATCGACGTCCGAAGAGTTGAGTTTTTTCCCCTATTTACCGAATTGAAATAACGAACTGAAATGAGCCGCCACAACAGCAACGGTTATAAAGGAGACTTTTGTGGAAACACTCAAGACACCAGCACCCCGAACCCCACTTCATATCGAAGTTGAGTATCGGAAGAACTATGCTCGCGAGGAATCAGCGGGAGTTCTAAAGAATATCAGCATCACAGGCGCCTTCTTGCAGTCGCAAGGTTTGGGTTTGAGAGCCGGCGAAAAGCTTTCGCTGAAATTCAAAGTCAGCGGTCGCGAAAGAAATGTACAGGCGATGGTTGTTTGGTCCAACTCGGCTGGATCAGGCGTTAAGTTTTTGCCGATGAACAATCGTGACGTGCAAATCGTCGACGATTTGATCTATTTCGTCGAAAACAAAAGAACCGACACCCGTGAAATTCTCCACGACATCTTCAAGAAGGTTTCTTAATACATCTGCATCTTGTTTTTCGATGAAGAAATAAAAAAGCCTCTCCGTTCGAGAGGCTTTTTGCTTTTTTGAGGTCTATCTTTTTCTCAGATCTTAAGTTCCAACCTGAGTATCGTTGAAGGCCTGGGCCATATCACGATTCTGGCGGCGTTTGCGGATGATGATCACCGCTGCCAAACCGGCGGCGATAATTCCTGCACCAGCCAAAGACATCATCATGTCGTTATCCATTCCGCCAGTCTCCATGTCTTGCGGAGCTTTCTTTGCCACGGTTGGCGGAGGCGGAGGATTGATCGCCTCTGCTGGAGGTGGCGGAGGAGCCATCTCTGGCGGCGGAGGTGGAGGCGCCATTTCCGCTGGTGGAGGAGGTGGCGGAGCCATCTCGGCAACTGGCGGTGGCGGCGGCGGTGCCATCTCAGCAGGTGGAGGAGTCTCTGGCATTGGAGGAGGAGTTTCCATCATCGGCGGAGGAAGCTCTGCAGGAGGCGCATTCATTGCTACTTCTTGCTTTGGAGCTTCGGTCATCGCAACCGGAGCTGACTTCCAGTAGCGAAGTTCCGTTCCAGCCGGCAGAGCATCTTTGCTCTCGACCATCATGTTTGTCGCCCACAATTCTTTCCAAGAATCTTTGTTACCCAGAAGTTCTTTGCCAACTTTTTTCAAGTTGTCGCCTTCTTTGGTCACGTAAACATCTGGAACAAGTCCCGCATCTTCATAATAAGTCAGGATTTTTGTGTCATCCGCGGCGCGAACTGGCGAGTTGTAATAGATCTTATCGCCCACACGAGGTTTCACCGAAGGATTTACTTTCTTCAGTTCTTTTACTTTTGAATCGTTCCCGTAGATCAACTGAGAAATTTTCTTATAATTGTCACCCGAACGAGCCACGTAAACCGCATTCAGCAAAACGCCTTCACGCGTGAACGGAGCCGTTTCAACTTTCTTCAAAGAAACAGGCGCCGCTTTCGGTTTCTCTTCCGTCAAAGATGGCTCGGTCGAAGTCGTTGATGCCATTGAAGAAGATGTATCCAAAGACGATGTCGTATCTGAAGGAGTCGAGCCTGTATCGATTGCCGCCACCGATGAATCCGATGGAGTTTCGATCGGCGCCGCTTCGGTCATTGCCGGCGGCTCTTCCATTGCAGGAGGAGGGGTTGCGTTGTCTGCAATGTCTACCGCTGGAGGAGGCTCGGCCGCGATCGGTTTGTTTGATTCGCCAAGTGCGTCTTCTGGAAGTTGTTCGTCAAGGAAGCCTTCGTTGGCTCCGTCATTGCTTGCGACCGCCGCGCCGTCTGTGTTTTCAGCCGGAGGAGCATCCAGGTTTGCCAAATCAGCGTCGGTGCCTTCTGTGCTTTCCGCGACTGCGCCGTCTTCGGTTCCGTCTTCGCGCGAGTCACCAGAGGTGCAGGCCGTGAGATGAAGAGCCAGGATCGTTGCAGTGAAGAATGCAGTCAGTTTTCTCATAGTTTCTTCCTTGATATTTTTATTCACGATCGTACCGATCGAAAAATGGACTTCTTGTCCCTTTGAAAATTTTAGAATTCTTTTTGCATCGAAGCAAATCAATGACAGGACCTAGGTCCTATTGAAACGAAAAACTTTGCTTTGGTCTGTCATCCACACCGATTTTGTGCTTTTTGAACCAGCCCTTTGGCACCTCTAAGGCGTACTGAGCAGGACCTTTGCTTGTATATGTCGGGAATTCTTTCTGTATTTCGCCCGCACTGGGTTCCATTTCCTGAATGTCGATCAGCTCTTTCTTAGCATTGAAATAACCGATGGCCAGCGGAATATAAGTATTCTTCATCCAAAACGATCTTGTTTGCTCGTCGGGAAAGACAAAAAGCATTCCGGTTCCTTCGGGAAGATCTTTTCGGTGCATCAGACCTTGTGCCGACTTTTCCTGCGTGTCCGCGATTTCCACCGTCAAAGTCTGGCCACCCAATTTGATTTTCTTTTTGGAAAAATGAATTTCCGCATGTGAAAAAATCGAGAACAAAAGGCCAAGTGAGAGAATCAGTGCTTTCATGTTTTTCTAACCTCGTTTTTCAAGTTCCAGGGCGACGCCGTAGCGGACTCCGCGTGTGGACACCGTCAAAGCCGCAAAGCCAAAACTTTTTAAAATATGATAGAGAATCAAGGTTCCCGCCAAAATCACATCGGCGCGACCCTTTGAAATCTTCAAGTTCGATATTCTGTCTTCGGTGGTGCTGGTTTGAAATTTTTCAATCCAACGTTGCAACATCGAAGCGGTCATTTGATAGCCATCGATTTCTTTCGGATCAAAACGACCAATCATGGCCGCCGCAAGCTCGGTCGGGGTACCTGCCACCGCGATAAGCTCCTGCACATGATGCACTTTTAATTCTTGAATCAGCTGCTGAACTTGCGGAAGCAAATGCGCTTCGAAATTTTGAACTTGATCAGCGGTCGGGGGTTGTTGCGGGAAAAACATTTCTGTCAAACGAACCGCACCCACGTTCAAGCTGCGCCCACCCAAGATTTTTTGGTCGGTACCGGCGATGATTTCCGTCGAACCGCCGCCGATATCGATCACGGCGCGGACCTTTTGATCTCGTGGCAAACCCGAGATCGAACCTTGAAATGTGATTTCGGCTTCTTTTCCACCGGGAATAATCTCGATCGGAATTCCCAAGCTTCGACCCAAGGAAAAAAGTTCGTCGGCATTGGTCACATCTCGGGCCGCCGACGTGGCCATGGCTAAAACCTTTTCGGGCTTTTCGGCTTGAATGGTTTTTTGAAAATCAGCAAGACAGGTTTTCGCTCTTTGCAAAGCCTCTGGGTGAAACTGTTTGGTGCGATTGACATCCTGACCCAGCCGGACGATCTGCACCTGATCCGAATAAACTTTTTCGATGCGGCCTTGCCGAACCTCGGCGATCAGGCAAAGAAAGGAGTTGGTTCCAAGATCAAGGGCCGCGACTTTCATTTAAGCTTGACCCAATTTATCTATCAGAATCTGATTGACCAGATCCGGATTCGCCTGACCCCTCGAGGCCTTCATCACGTTCCCGACAAAGAAACCCAAAAGTTTCGTTTTGCCCGCTTTGTAGTCCGCAACCTGCGCGGGATTTGCTTTTAAGACATCATCGACGATTTTTTCGATCGCGCCAGTATCTGAAATTTGCACCAGATTTTTTTCTTTGATAATGGCTTCGGGGTCTTTACCGGATTCCCACATCTCTTGAAAAACCTGCTTGCCGATTTTGCCGGAAATGGTTCCCTTTTCGATCAGGGCGATCATCCGTCCCAACTGGTCGGGATGAATCGGGGATTGTGCAATCGGTTTATGCGCTAAATTCAATTCGCGAATCAGCTCGGTCATAATCCAGTTCGACGCGGCTTTTGCATTGCCGGCAATCTTCGTAGTCGCCTCAAAATAATCGGCGACTTCCTTTTCTGTGGTCAGGATTGCAGCATCGTATTCTGGCAGGCCATGCGCTTGCACAAATCGCTGAGCTCGGGCAAGCGGAAGCTCGGGCAGGTCTTTTTTGTAAGAGGCAACTGTCGAAGGCGAAACGACCACCGGCAAAAGATCCGGATCCGGGAAGTAGCGATAGTCCTGCGCATCTTCTTTCGTCCGCATGGTGAAGGTACGGTTCTTATCAGGATCCCACAATCTTGTTTCTTGCACGATCTTTTCGCCGCGCTCGACCGCATCGATCTGTCTTTCGATTTCATATTCGATCGCTTTTTCGACAAACCGAAAGGAATTGATATTTTTAATCTCAACCCGCGTCCCAAGTTTTTCCGCACCCGCTTTGCGGATGCTGACATTGCAATCGCAGCGCAGGGATCCTTCTTCCAGGTTCCCGTCGCAAACATCCAAGTATCTTAGAATCTGTCGGATGTTTCGGGCGTATTCGGCCGCCTCTTGCGGGCTTCGCATATCGGGGCCGGAAACGATTTCCAGAAGGGGAATGCCGCTTCGATTGTAATTGATCAAGGTGTAATCGCCATGGTGGCTGGATTTGCCGGCGTCTTCTTCCATATGGGCGCGCTCGATGCGCACCGTTTTTGGCACGCCATCGACTTTGAATTCCAGTTTTCCGTTATAACAAATCGGCAGATCGTACTGGGAAATCTGGTAGCCTTTTGGCAGATCGGGATAAAAATAGTTCTTACGAGCGAACACCGATTTTTCACGAATCTGACAACCCAAGGCTAAGCCGGTTTTCACAGCGTACTCGACGGCGCGAGCATTTGTGACTGGCAATGTGCCCGGCATGCCAACGCTGACCGGACTGGTGTTTTCATTGTCCCCAGCCTCGAAAGAAGTCGAATCCGCACAGAACATTTTCGAATTCGTTTTTAACTGCGCATGGATTTCAAGACCGATGACCGCCTCGAAGCCCCGAAGATGTTTTTGTGCCTGGTTAGACATTCGGCACCTTCCATTTCAAACCCGAGCTTTGCTCAAGCGCGTATCCAACGTTGAACATTTTCTGCTCTTCAAAATGCGATGCTGTGACTTGCATCCCGATTGGCAGACCGTCCGCAGACATGCCAAAAGGCACGCTCATGCCCGGAAGACCCGCCAGGTTTGTTGAAACGGTGAAAATGTCATTTAGGTACATGGCCAGTGGATCTGAAATGCGGTCGCCGATCTTAAAGGCGGGTGAAGTCGTCACCGGACTTAAAATCACATCGCATTTTTGGAACGCATCTTTGTACTGATCTCTTAGAATGCGGCGGACCTGGCAGGCTTTGTTGTAATAGGCGTCATAATACCCGCTTGAAAGGCAATAGGTTCCAAGCATGATTCGGCGTTTGACCTCGCGGCCAAAGCTTTCGCCGCGGCTTTTTTCGTAAAACTCGTCAAGCTCCATCCCGGCCAAAGATTCGACGGGCGTGCGGTATCCGTATTTCACGCCGTCGTATCGGGCCAAATTGCTCGAAGCTTCCGACGCTGAAATCAGGTAATACATCGGCACAGCGTGATCGGTCATTGGAACCGAGATCTCGACGATTTCCGCGCCCTGCTTTTTCACAGTCTCAATCGCCAGCTCAAAAGTTTTTTGCACGTCAGGATGAATTTTTCCCGCTTGATACTCTTTCATCAAGCCGACTTTCATTCCGCGCAAATCGGCTTTCAGGTTCTTCGAAAATGCCGGAACCGGTTGATTTGAAGTCGTCGCATCTTTTTCGTCGCGGCCGCTGATCACTTCCAAGGACAGGGCCGCATCTTCGACACAAGAAACCATCGGCCCCGCCTGATCCAAAGATGAAGCGAAGGCAATAATTCCGTAACGGCTAACACGACCGTAGGTCGGTTTCACCCCGACAATTCCGCAGAAGCTTGCCGGTTGCCGGATCGATCCACCGGTGTCAGTGCCCACCGTTCCCGCGGCCAAGCGAGCCGCCTGGGCTGCCGCCGAGCCACCGCTGGATCCGCCTGGAACGTAATTTGTGTTCCATGGATTTTTGCTAGATCCGAAGAATGAATTTTCGTTCGATGATCCCATCGCGAATTCGTCTTGATTGAGTTTTCCAAGGATCGTCACGCCCGCAGCTTTCAGTCGCGCCACCACCGTGGAATCGTAAGGCGGCACAAAGTTTTCTAGAACTTTTGAAGCCGCCGTCGTTTTCAAACCTTTTGTGCAAAACATATCTTTGATGCCGAAGGGGACGCCGGCCAAGACTCCCAGCGTTTCGCCTTTGGCGACTTTCGCATCGATGGCACGGGCTTCGTCTTCGACTTTTTCGTTGATCGTGATGAATGAATTGAGTTTGCCATCAAGATTCTGAATTCGTTTTGCAAAATGTCGAGTGACCTCGAGCGCGCTGACCTTTTTGGATTTGATTGCTTCGGCAATTTGCTGAAAGCTAGCTAGACTGAGATCCATTTACACCACCGGTGGCACGGTAAAAAGATTCCCCGTTTTTTCCGGAGCATTGGCGACGATTTCTTCGGCACTGAGTTCTTTTTTAGCAACGTCTTCGCGCCAGAAAGATTCGATATCCGTCGGCGTGACAAGTGGTTCGATACCTTCGGTGCTGACTTTCGAAATTTGTTCGAATTGTCCGAGCACTTTGGAAAGTTGCTCACCGTAAAGTTTGGCTTCTTCGTCGGTGATATAAAGTCGGGCTAATTTGGCAATGTGGGCGATCGTTTTGGGATCAATCATAGATACATTCAGCGTAGAGGAATTTTCATTCGAGACAACCGATTTTCTTTCTGCAAGAAATGATGGCTTTCTGCGGCGCGCTTGAGATAGCTTAGGTCCCATGAAATCTGTCACTCGCGAAGCCTACGAAAAGCTGAAAAAAAAGATCTCTCAACTGGACCACCAGTACTATGTCCTGGATCAGCCGACTTTGACGGATTACGAATACGATCAGCTTTTCGACGAGCTCTTGAAAATCGAAAAAGAGCATCCGGATTGGGATCGTTCGGATTCACCTTCTCAACGTGTGGGCGGGAAAGCTTTGGATGCGTTTCAAAAAGCGCAACACCGGACACCGATGATCTCTTTGGCCAACACATACTCGCCGGAAGAGATCAAAGATTTTGATGCTCGTGTAAAAAAGTTTTTGAAGAGCGATAAAGAAATTGAATACTTTTGCGAACCCAAATTCGATGGCCTGGCGATCGAGCTGATATATGAAAACGGTGTTTACACCGGCGCTTTGACCCGCGGTGATGGCACCACCGGTGAAGTGGTGACCGAAAATATCCGCACCATCCGCTCGATCCCCTTGAAACTTCAAACGGCCAAACCACCAGCTTTGCTGGAGGTGCGCGGCGAAGTCTTAATGTTCAAGAAAGATTTTTTGCAGCTAAATGAAACTCAGCAGGAAAATGGCCAGCAAACTTTTGCCAATCCTCGCAATGCGGCCGCGGGCACCGTTCGTCAGTTGGATTCGAAAATTTCGGCATCCCGACCTTTGCGTTTCTTCGCGTACTCGTCTGGTGTCGTTGAAGGCAAGACCTTTTCGACTCAAGAAGAAATGGAAGAGTATTTTGGCGAAGTGGGTCTACCGATTGTGCAGAACACGAAAGCCCTTGAGCTTCGTCGCGTGTGCAAGGGGCCCGACGAAGTCATTCGGTATTATCATGACGTCGAAAAGGTTCGGCATGAACTTCCGTTTGATATTGATGGCATCGTGGTGAAGGCGAATTCGCTTCGTCTGCAGGATGATCTTGGTTTTGTGGCGCGAAATCCGCGCTGGGCGACGGCCGCGAAATACAAACCCGAGCAAGCGGAAACCATTGTGGAAAACATTGTGGTCCAAGTGGGAAGAACGGGTGCTTTAACTCCGGTGGCGGTGATGAAGCCGGTGCGGGTCGGTGGCGTGACCGTCACCAATGCGACTTTGCACAACCAAGAAGAAGTATCACGAAAAGACATTCGCATCGGTGACACAGTCGTGATTCAGCGGGCGGGTGATGTGATTCCGGAAGTCGTATCCGTCAATCTGGATAAGCGTCCCAAATCGGCCGTTCCGTTTGAAATTCCGCACAAATGCCCGGTTTGCGGGGAAAAAACCGTGAAGCTTGAAGAAGAGGTCGTCACCCGCTGCGTGAATCCATTCTGTCCGGCGATCGTGAAAGAATCTTTAAAGCACTTTGTCGCCCGACGTGCGATGAACTTGGATAAAATTGGCGATCGCTTGATTGAAACTTTTGTCGACCAAGGATTGGTCAAATCTTTCTCGGATTTCTATCGCCTGGATAAATCGCAGATTTTGGAATTGGACCGTCAAGGTGACAAGTCGGCTGAAAACATTATCAATTCGATCGACAAAAGTAAGCACACCACCTTAGCACGTTTGATTTTCGCTCTTGGCATCCGCTTCGTTGGCGAACAAACGGCCAAAGCTTTGGCCGATCATTTTGTCACGGTCGAAAAATTCTTGGATGCCGGCGAAGAAGATCTTTTGCAGGTTCCCGATATCGGGCCGAAAGTGGCAAAATCCATCACCGATTGGCTGACGAAGAAAGCTTTGGTCAAAGAGGTGCGCGAACTTGCCAAGCTCGGTGTGAAGATCGAAGGACCCCAGCGTAAAACCGAAGGACCTCTTTCGGGGAAGAGCTTCTTAATCACAGGGACCTTGCCCGTTAAGCGGGACGATGCCAAGGACGCCATCGAACAAAATGGTGGAAAGATCTTGGGATCGGTTTCTTCGAAACTGAACTATCTTGTCGTGGGCGATGACCCCGGATCGAAACTTGAAAAAGCTCAATCCTTAGGTGTCACTGTGATTTCTTGGGATGATTTGCAGAAGATGCTGAAATAAATCGGCATCTTTGCCTTGGGTTTTACTTGGTCGTTGTTGCGTCCAGCTCGTCGTCAATCGCCTGGGCCTGTTTCTTTTTGTCGATTTCAGACGGAACCTTCTTACCATCCAAAGTGCAACTGACTTCTTTTGTCTTTTCGTTGGTTTTGCAGACCGTGCGTTCGAACTGGGCCATCAGATCGTCTTCGGCAGCAAGAGCGTTCAAAGACAGGAACAAAAGGCTCGCCATTAGAATTTTCATTTGGTCTCCCCTTCGACAAATTGCAAAAAAAATGGAGCTCCTGAGAGCTCCATTGATCATGTCATTTCTAAAAATTGAAGACAATAATTACAGATGATCGATCACGATATCGCGAGCCATGACAGTTTTGCGACCGTCCGCTTTCGCGCTGTCGATTCCCTTTTGGCAGAGTTGTTCGATGGCTTTGCTCAATACATCGATTGTCTCCGCAGAAGTGTTCATCTGTCCTTTTTCTTTAATAAATTTCTTAACCTTACTGGTTACAACCAATACGTCAGCCATTGAAGCCTCCTTGTTGAACGAATTGAGCGTTACATAGGGACTTAGCCTAAGCAAATTAATTCGATTTGAGATCGAAATTATTTAAGATTTGCGCCGCGTTGTTGAGCGATTCGCGGATACCATGGCTTCTTGTGATTTGTCCCCATCGAATGTGTAGAGACGGGCGTGGCGTTCTTCTGTTTGGGTCGGCTGCAACCAGACGAATGTTTTCTGATCCATCGCCTGGGTGCATTCGACATCGGTAAATGCCGGTGACCAACATCCGCTGTTCAGATGTTCCACCGCGCCGATCATTTCATGACGAATCAGATGAGTGTGCCCGTATATGATCCGTTTGACCTTGGTGATCGCCGAAGCGGTCGCCAAAATCCGTTCATCGGGTTCCTTGAAGCTTGAAACAAGCGAGGTCACCGACTTGGAGTAAAACAAAAAGAACGGCAGCAGGCACAAAAGCGGGATCAGCGCCCAGAAGAATGACAGGTCAAAGAACTGCTTGATCAGAATCATGATCTCGAACACCACCAGAAAACCGATAAAGAGCAAAAAGGCTCGGTCCAACCAAAGTTCACGCGCAATCAAAAAAGGATCGCTGGTCGCGGGGGCGACGAAAAGCTCCTTTAGCTCGCGCACCATGCGGGGCTCGGCATTCGACTTGCTGGAAATCGCATTCACCTTGTCTTCGATTTTCAAAGGGTCCTTGATCGGTTTCAACAAACGATCCGACAGCGCCACCACCAGGGTTGCCATCGCGCCGAAAAACCAGTCCCAAACCAGAAGCGGCTGTGCTCGCCAAATGTATTTAAAGAAAAAGGCAATGTACTCTTTCAAGGTCATGATGAAATTGCTTTCCACATGCGGATTGAAAAAGCCCATGCCATTCAAAATGTAACGGCAGGCCAAGTTTCCGAATGGCAGACGGATACTTTTGTAATTGTAGCCTTGAATAAACGGATTGATCGGATCTTCGCACATGCAATACGGATCGTACTGATTGCCGTGTTCGATCAGGGTGTCCTGGTTGCTGATATAGAACCACTCGCAAAATCGGACGCGGCTCTCGGCGGGGCCCAAATCCAATGCGTGTAGAATCTCGGCTTGGACATCCGGGAAATGAAGCTCCAAATCGTGATTGCCGATCACAAAGACGGCGCGATTTCCCTTTTTGATAAATTCGCGCAGGGCCGTCACCCATTGATGATGATGCTTTAAGATAATCTGAATTTTAAATTTCGATCTTTCCGGGCGCGGATACAGACCGCGTTTTTCTTCCAGCCAATGAAAACGGAACACCGGTTTATCTGGACGAGCCATCACCGAATCGAAATCGAAAATGTCGCCGTTCAAAATCAGCTCGACCGGTTCGCCATGGGCGCGTTCCTGGATGTGATGCAGGAACTTTGCAAAGGTGTCGTCGAAAAAGAATTGTCGAGTTTTAAACTTTTTCCAAAGCGGATACTTTGTGTTCACCGGTTCGGCTTCACACAAATGCAAATCGCTGACGATCGCCGTGTATCGGGCTTTCTGAAAATCTTCCGCTTGACGCTCCATACGAATATTTTCGCTCAAGATCCGTGAAATACAAGAGCTACATGTGATAAGACAGACCCATGAGACCAGAACTTCAAAAATTGAATTTACCACTTCCCATCGCAATCATTGGTCTAGGTCTCAGCGGTGAATCGGCCCTTCGCCTGTTGCTGGCAGCCGGTGTCGATCGATCGCAAATTCTGACTTTCGATCAGAAAAGTCCAGCTGACTTTCAAGACCACATCAACCTTCTGATCGAAGGTAAGCCCCGAACCTTGTGTGTTTCGCCAGGGGTTGCGTTGAAAGCCGATTGGATTCAAAACGCTTTGAACCAAGGTGCGCGTCTGACCAGCGAATTGGAAATTGCATTTGCATTTCTGACATCCGAAAAAGTCATCGCGCTGACGGGGTCCGTGGGAAAGAGCACCACCACTTCCATTTTGGGTGCTGGGGTTTCAGCCATCGATCCCAATGCTTTTGTGGGTGGCAACCTGGGGATGCCATTGGCCGATTACGCCGCCGGCTTGATCGAAGGCAATCGCAACAAAGCTCAAAATGTGATTCTTGAGTTGTCATCTTACCAAATGGAAAATTTCCGCAATTTGAAATGCGACGTCGCGGTTCTCACCCATCTCAGTGCAAATCATTTGGAAAGATACGACAGTCTTCAGCACTATTTCGACACCAAAATCCATCTCTTTCGATACGCAACCAAGCTGGGCGTTTTGAACCAAAATGGCGGTGAAATTTCCAATCAGATTGATCGCATCACGTCTCAAAATCCGAATTTGACCTGGAAACTGGTCGACCGAAAAGATCCTGAATTTAGAAAGCGTCTGACGACGACACCCAATCTGGTTGGAACACACAATTTAGACAACCTGGCCATGGCCTTTGCCGTAGCCGAAAATCAATCGTGGCCGCAAGAAAGCTTCACGGCCATGCTGCGATTCCCAGGCCTTGCGCATCGCTTGGAAAACTGTGGGCGCATCGACGATATTCTTTTCCTGAATGACAGCAAGGCGACTTCGATTGAATCCGTTTTGCAGGCGGTCTCGTCGGTTGTTGGTGAAAATCCAAACAGCACTCTTCATTTGTTGGTGGGTGGAAAAGACAAAGGACTGCCTTGGGAAAATCTACGCGTGTCCCTTCGTTATCCGCATTTGAAATATTATTTCTTCGGCGAGGTCGGGCCTTTGGCTCAGCAGAAAAGCCAGTTGCAAGGACCCGTCTTTGCAAAGTTCGGCGAAGCACTGAAGCATCTGAAATCCCAACTGCGGGCGGGCGATACGGTCTTACTCAGTCCTGGCGGAACCAGCTGGGACGAGTTCAAAAATTTCGAAGAGCGTGGAAAGTATTTTAAAAATTGGATCTTAGCGGAATTTCAAAGTCACAAGCGCTGATTCATCCATGGGGATGACTTGGGTTTGCAATAAATCGTTTTTGGTATCTGCAATCACGATCGACTGAACACCTTTTGGCACATTGAAAAGAATAAAGCCGCCACCCGGAACGCCCTGTGTGGTCACTTGTCCCTGCGGATCAAAATAGATAATTTGATCCTTCGGAAAATTGGGATCATGACCCATATACACTTCGAACTCTGATGATGGAACAAAACCAACGACCACTCCGGTCTCTGGCTCGACGTTGCTCTTTCGTTGCGACATCAAGTTTTGAATCCAATCTGTTCGAACCAATGGGACATGCACCGAATCCATTGAATCTTCGTACATCTGCAAGGACTCTGAGAAAGCGGGATCTTGCGGGGTTACCTTCATCAAGCTTAAGCGGTCCAGATCCGGCATATTGATCTCGGCATAACCGCGAACTTCCAAAGCTTGCGGCAGGCTTTGCAAATCCAATGTCGCCACCTGCGGCTGACCCGTGAATGCATCGAAAACTTTCAAATTTGATTTCTCGGTTTGCAGCCGGCTTTCCAGTTCAGCAATCGAAACCGTTTCATCATCCACAACCACGTTGGCGTGCGAAATCGACGTCGTCCCGAAACGGGCCGAAATCGCATGGAAGCCGGCCGGCAGATTGACGAAGGCAAAGTATCCGTTTTCGCTGGTCCCCTTCATTGCCGAATCGGGGAGAAGCAACTGATTGAAGTAGATCGGCTTCGCATTTTCAAAGCCTTCGACTTGCACCTGCGCGTTGGCCAGTGGCTTTCCGTTCTGCGTGACTTGGCCCCACACAACCGATCCATTCGTCTGGAACTCGCTGGTTAAGCTTTGATCCTCTGAAATCTGACGAAGCGCTTTGATCATGTTTTCTGGGAATAATGGCTCATGATTTTCTTTTCCGCTTTGAATCAGGTGAATGCCGCCATAGAAACCTTTTGTTTCCGTCCGCAGCAAAGCCCATGATCCTTTTTGGACTTGTTCGAAATGATATCCGCCGCCCTTATCCGTCTTACCTTCCGCGGCAACCGATGCAAAAAGAACTTTGGTTTGTACAGGAGCCTTGCGGCTTGCGATCCCGCCCCGCAGACGGGTGGCATGATCATAGAAGTTATCAAAGTTCGAAGCGACATCGTGAAAGACTTTTGAAATCGTGATCTTTCTTTGCGCCGTCGAATTGTATTCTGAAAGTCGCATGCGCCCTTCGCCAATCGAAAGCCCGGTGGTCGTATCAACCAAAGTCGCCACCAGGGTTCCTTCCATATTCGGAACCCGAATGCGATAGGTGCTGCTTTTCACGTCGACATTGGCATCTTCTTGTTTCACATCGTCATCATACCTGGAAACCGTCATGCGCCAGCGTGAATCTGTCGGTGGTGGCAGACCACGAAGCTCGATCATCCCATTTAATACAATGTCTGTTTTATCTTCTCGAACAGCCACATCCGATTTTCTGATCGAATCCTGCGTGCTGCCATCATCTTGTACGGACTGAACGATGATATTTGATGCTGATTTCTTTGCCGCGTCTTCGGCTTCCAACTGTCGGTGTGCCTCTTGAATGCGAGTCGCAGCTTGCTCTTTAAACGTTGGTGGTTGCCACTCTTCATCCAATGTTCCGAAGCGCTGCTGGGCTTCTTGCACGCGAGCCTGGGCTGAAGCGGGGAGATCTTGAATCCACTCGCGTTCTTGCTGAACGGCCGCAACTTCGGCATGAGTGAAAGACATCGTGCGAAGAACGATCTTGCGCGTGCGAAGCGATTGCGCCGGAGACCTGGCCGCGAACTGCGGAGCTGTCTCGCCGACAAGCAAAGTTCCGCCGCTTTTGGCGCGCATCAAATCCCAATCGTTTTTTTGCGCGCGCCTTTCTTCGCTATTGATTTCATCAAATGCCAAACGCGGAGGATCGGCCTTCGAGGTTTGAATAGTCAGAAATTTTTTGAAAGTTCGAACCTGATGATGTTTGGTAAAAGACGGCCACATCGTGCCTGCAAGCACAAGAAGGGATAAAACGGCTGTCTGTCTCAGGTCCTTAATTGGAATATCCACTGGATATTCATATGGTATTTAGAATGCGCGGAAATCGTCAATGGCGTTACGCTCAATGCGACCTTGGTTAAGGCGATTGCGAATGTCTTTTCCTAGCTTTGTGGCCTCTGACACATCCGGCCCGACCTCTTGATAGGCGCGACCCACGCGTTCTTCGACAATCACTTCGACCTCGACGTCATAAGGTCGACGTTCGCCCAGAACCACGACCTTGGCATAAAGGCGTTCTTTGGATTTTTCTGGATCAAAGGCTGCATCCGCTTTCCGGCTGAAATAGCGCGAGTAAAACGTTCGCTGGTTTTCGCTTAATTTTCGGGGATCGCCGATCACCGATGTGACCAGGCGTTTGATATCCCCTAATGAATAATTTTGGTCCTTGATTCGATAACTTTGGCTAGCGCATCCCACAAGAACAAAAACAGCTACAACCGCTGCGAGCCCGATTCTCATTTTTTCTGAGCCTTATTCCAATCATCCAAGAAAAGTTTAATCCCTTTGTCCGTCAACGGGTGATGGGTCATCTGCTGCATCACCTTGTAAGGAATGGTCGCAATATCCGCACCTAACAAGGCCGCATGTTGAATGTGCATCGGGCTGCGAACGCTGGCCACCAAAACCTCTGTCGCGAAGTCATAGTTTTGATACATCTGCACGATATCGGCAATCAGATCCATGCCATTTTGTCCAATATCATCCAATCGCCCCACAAACGGAGAGACCATCGTCCCGCCCGCCTTGGCAACCAACAAAGCCTGCATCGTCGAAAACACCAACGTGATATTTGTTTTAATTCCTTCGGAAGAAAGTTTCTTCACGGCAATCATTCCGTTTTCCGTCATCGGAATTTTCACCACCACGTTGTCCGCTAGCTTCGCAAGCTCGCGACCCTCTTTCAGCATCTGCTCGGTTTCAAGTCCAATCACTTCGGCCGAAACAGGACCTTTGACTTCTTTGCAGATGCTTTTGATCACTTCGTGAAATGGAAGACCTGTTTTCGCGATCAAAGAGGGATTGGTTGTGACACCATCCACCCATCCGCGCATGTTGGCGGCTTTGATTTCTTCGATGTCGGCGGTATCAATAAAAAACTTCATGTGGTCTCCCCGGAAAATAAAATGCGCCCTTGAGCGAAAAATTCAACATGCTTCAAAGGGTCGCTCAATCTTACAAGCTCCTGCAAAGTTTGTCCAAGGACTGGATGACGATAATCTCCCCAAGCTTCGGCTGCGCAACGCAGTGTTAATGTGTCCGTGTGAAGTTTCGGACTGGGAAGATTCTCTCCGGGCATCATGCGAATTTCTTGATCATAAGAAAGCAGCAGCAAATTTTCTTGAGTGCCACCAAAAGCGACATCGCGGTTGCCCTCCAACGTTTGCAAGCCATCAAAAAGCTCATTCATTTCGAGAGCCGTATTGAGTCGTAACACCATCACCAAATTTGAATTCAAATCTTCACTGCGGCCGCTGAGAAATTTTTTGTAGATCGAAGATACTTGTGCGACGCTGCCGATTTTTTCAAGCTGACCGACCAAATGTTGCAAGCGCTTCAGTCCCGCCATCAAATCCGTCGATATCCAAATCAGCGCCGCGTGCTTGTTCATCAGTCTAAAATATCCTTGAGCTCAAAAAGGCCTTTTTTCTGTTTCACCAGCCACTGTGCGGCCTTCAATGCGCCGTCGGCAAAAAGCTTTCGGTTCAAAGCCCGGTGTTCAAAAATCAGGGTCTCGTTGTCTCCCATTGCGTGCACCTGGTGCAGACCAAAAACACCGCCACCACGCAAAGCCAAAGGCTCGGGCAGTTTGCGCTTTAAAACGGATTCCAGCTTTTTCTGCAGATGCAAAGCGGTTCCGCTAGGCTTATCTTTTTTGTGTTTGTGATGTGTTTCCTCGATCTGGAAATCAAAATGCGAAAGCGCGCTGAAAACTTCTAAAGCTTTTGTCAGTGTCGCTACGCCCAGGCTCATGTTCGGAGTCCATAAAACGGGAATTTTTTGAGAGGCTGCCGTGAGCGCTTTTTGGTCGGAGGTCGTGATTCCGGTCGTTCCAGAGACCAATGGCAATTTGTACTGAAGCGCAAGCTTCACGGCTTCCGGAAAAGCGGCGGCAACCGAAAAATCGATCATCACATCGGCTTCGGCGATTTTCGTCTTGCTTGGATTGACTTTGCTGCTGATCTCCGCCACCAAGGTCATGTCCTTGGTTTCTTTTAAAAGCGCCAGCACCTCTTGTCCCATCCGGCCGCTGGCCCCAAAGACGGCCACCTTTAATTTTTTCATTAGATCAGACCTTTTGTTTTCATCAGCTTTTTCAGCTTTTCAGTGTGCACATCCGACAAACTGACCAAGGGTAGGCGGCATTCGGCGCTTTTGATGATTCCCATCAGCTGCAAAGCTTTCTTCAATGGGATCGGATTCGCTTCGACAAAAAGCATATCGATCAGGTCGCGATGCTCTTTCGATTTCACTTTCACCATGGCTTCCGGAAGGATCATCGATGAAACCGAAATGACGCCGTCACCACCGGCCGCCATAAAATCATCATAAGTTCCGTCGTCGCCAGATAGCAGACAGAAAGATTCGCCGCAGGCTTCGCGAATCTGGCGCGCGAAATCGATATTTCCAGATGCCTCTTTGATTCCGTAAATATTTGGATGCTCGCTCAGTTTCTTGATCGTTTCGAGCTCCAAAAAAGTGATCGTACGAGATGGTACATTGTACAAGAGGTTTGGAATCGTCGTCGCATCCGCAACCGCTTTAAAGTGCTCGAGCAATCCGCGTTGAGGCGGTTTGTTATAGTAGGGGACAACGACCAGAATGGCATCGGCACCCAGACGTTCGGCTTCTTTTGATTCTTGAATCGTCTTCGCCGTCGAGTTCGAGCCGGTTCCCATGATCAAAGGGAAATTTTTCGGAGACCATTCTTTCACCGAGCGAAAGATTTTTTCGCGCTCGTCGACTTCGAGCGTTGGGCTTTCACCGGTGGTTCCGTTGATCACAAAACCATGAACGCCTTTTTCGATTTGGAAATCGACCAGCTTTTTCAAAGAAGCATAATCCACCTGTCCTTTGTCGAAAGGTGTGATCAACGCCGGAAAAACGCCTTTAAAAGTTTTCATGATTTCATCTCCCAATTTTCAATATCAAAATCCAATTGCGTCGGCCCACTTAAAAATGGTCGCGCCCCGGCCTTCGCGCCTTCAACGATCAACAGGCCTCCCGGCATGCGCACCTGTACGACTTCGCGATGTCCTTGAATGGACTGCAGGTACATGGCCGCCGCCACCGCGCCCGTACCGCAAGCTCGAGTGAAATTCTCGACCCCGCGTTCGAAGGTGACGCATTCGATGTAATCCGAAGCATGCCCTTGCACAAAAGTGATGTTCGCACCGGCCGGACCGAAGTCATTCACTCGGCGAAGCGATCGCGCAAGATCCGCATCCGGTATTTGAGGAAAAACAAAATGCGGCACCCCGGTATTCACGAAGTATCCCTCGTTTCCAAGCACTGTCATGTTTTGACCTTCAGAAATTTCGGTCATGCGCACGCGCACCTGACGATCGGATAGAACCTCGCCCGATATCTTCCCGGCTCCGGTCAGAAATTTCATTTCATCTTTAGGTGAAATGTGGCGGTGGTAAAAAAGCGTCGCGCATCGAGCGGCGTTTCCGCACATCTCGGCTTTCGAACCGTCGGAATTATAAAAATCCCAGGCAAAGTCATAACCATCTTCCGGACGTAAAAATAAAATTCCGTCCGTATGAAAGCCATAAAAGTCCCGGCAAAGATGTGACGCCAAGGCAATCTTATCGGCCTCCTTCATGCCTTTAAATATACCGGACCACTTGGCATCAAAGGTGTTGATCACGAAAAAGGTGTTTTCGGCGCCCGACATGCGGCTGATGCGCAAACCTTGGGGCCATTTCATTTTTCTTTCTCCTCGGTGAAATCGTCGCTTTCATTCCAGTCGTTAGGATTGCTAGCTTTCTTCTTTTTGATTTTCACGCCTTCGGTGGCTTTCGAATAATTGGGTTCGCCCCGACCCAAAACGGGCGCGGTCAGTGGTGGCAAAGGTTTTCCCTTTACACCACAGGCGGAAAGAAACGAAATGGAAATAAGTGCGCCTATAATGGCCTTCATATTTCTGAATTATTGTTTTTCTTGAGGAAAGTTTCAACTTCCGTCGTGCGACGACAGAGCATTGGTTCCGGTAAGTACACTCTTTGCTGACGACTGTTCAGAGTCTTGCATTGATTGAGATACTTCTGGGCCGTCTTGTCAGACTTGAGCTTCAGCTCTTGTTCGGCCTTCCATTGCCAATAGGTCGATTCTGGAAAGCTGGAATCCTGCTTTTGCAGGGTTTGGGCTCCCTCTTGCACTTTCGCAAAAGCAGCCGTTCGGTAGAGATACTCAAGTTCGGCCGATTGCCAGAAAGCATTCAGTTCCGTATTCTTCGAGTCCTGCGTGTTTCGATGAGTCAAATAGTCCGGAAATTTACCCTGGCAGAGCGCGGTTTGAGCCGCCACCAGGCGAAGCTCTTCGATCGCCGGCACCAGATCTTTTTGTTTCAAAAGACGTCCCGCCGAAGCGGCGCAATCTCCGCTCGCAAGTGCCAAGCGCGCAATTGCGATTTCAATCGAGGTGTTTTCGGGTTCCAGTCTTGCTGCCTCTTGAAGTTTAGAGAGGGCCAATGATGGATCCGAACCCTTCAATGACAGGGCCAGCTCGTAAAGCTGCTGTGCTTTATCGCTATAGAAAACTTTGGAAACTTGATCCAAGGCCGCCGTCAGTTCTTTTTGCGCGGTGGACTTTTTCGATTCTTTTTTCAAAGCCCCCAACAAAAGCGTGATCGCTTGTGTGCGATCCTTTTGCAGACTGAGATTGTAGGCTTTTTCGATGATATCTTGATAGGTCTCACCCGAGCTTGCGTTCTTGGCGGCAACACTAAAAAAAAGAGCCACGATCAACGTGGCTCTTTTGAAGGTTTGATCGTTCAAACCCATCTCCATTATGGCATTTTCTTGAATGAAGTCAGTTCGATCGTCGTTTGACCGAATTGGCCTGGAGTGATCGCTTTCGCCATTCCGAATACTGGAATTTCAGAAGGGTTGATCCACTGCTCGATAGTTGAACCATCGCTCTTTTGTTGAGCTTTGATGTACAAGCAAGTGAAGGTACCCGCTGGAACTTTCACAGTGTCTTCTTTTTGTTCGATCACTTCGATATTGCTTGCGTCACCTTGATCTTGTTGTTGGCCGTTGCAAGTCAGGCTTTTAGTTTCGCCTGTGTTTGGGTTCATGACCTGAACGCAGTCTTGTTTTTGACCCATCATGCTGATGACCTGACCGATTGTCACTTCGTCAGCAGTGACCGCCTTAACAACCATTTCCATAGTTGCCGGCAAGAATCCCATCGAGATTTTGTATGAAGCTGTGTCGCCGACTTTGAAGTCAAATACGCCACGAACGTCCGCAGACTGAACCATTGCATTGCTGACTTGGAAAGCGACGTTTTCCATCACAGAAGCTTGAGCGCTTACTGCAACCATCATTCCCATAGCCAAAAGAATTTTCTTAAACATATGTCCCTCCTTAGTTATTGGACAGTGCTTTTGCTTTCGCAAAATCATTGCACTGCCCGAAGGAGAGTCAAAGAAAAATTAGGCGATCCGGCGCAAAGAATTTTAATCCATCAATGCGTTTAAGTTGTTCACCAGAACTTGACGCGGCTTGCTGCCATTGGCTGGGCCAACAACGCCTTCTCGCTCGAATGTTTCCACAATTCGTGCGGCGCGCGGATAACCCAACTGGAAGCGACGCTGAATCAACGATGCGCTGATTTCTTTCTGCGTCGACGCCCAAGATAAGATTTCATCGTATCTTTCGTCGTACTGCTCATCACCGAACTCACCACCGCCGGCGCCACCATCTGAACCCAAATCTCCACCGCCGGACGAAGCCGCCTCCATCGCTTTCATTGCACCTGGATCGTATTCAGGTTCGGCTTGGCCGCCCCAGAATTTGGCGATGTCGTTGATTTCTGAATCCTTCAGGAACGGGCCGTGGTGGCGAATCAGGCTGGATCCGCCCGGAGATTTATAAAGCATATCCCCTTGCGCCAGCAGACGTTCGGCACCAGTTTCGTCCAAGATGATTCGGGAATCCATCGACGAGTTCACTTTAAAGCTGATTCGGCCCGGAATATTGGTCTTAATCAAACCCGTGACGACTTCTTTGCGTGGCGACTGCATGGCCAAGATCAGATGGATACCGCAAGCGCGCGCCATCTGCGCCAGGCGAACGACCGCCGTTTCGACATTGGCCTTATCGACCGTCATCAAATCCCCGAATTCTTCCACCACGATCACGATGTAAGGAAGCTGCGAGTAATAATACTGATCGTTCTTCTTACCCGGGGTCGTCTCAAGCTCCTGATTGAACTTATCGTGTTCTTCGATTTGCTCTTTTGAAAGCTTCGAAACCGTTTCGTTGAAGGCTTCCAAACCACGCGCCCCGAATTTATTCATCGACTTATAGCGCTTTTCCATTTCGCGTACGGCCCACTTCAAAGCATTGACCGCTTGGCGGGTTTCCGTGATCAAAGGCATCGCCAAGTGCGGAACTTTCTCGAAAGCTGCCAGGTCGACCTGTTTCGGATCGATCATGATCAAACGCAGGGTCTTTGGCGAGTGTTTGAACAAAAGCCCCGTGATCGTTGAAACCACGAAGACCGATTTTCCAGATCCGGTTGTTCCTGCCACCATCAAGTGCGGCATCTTACGCAAATCAACGATGCGTGGATCCCCATTGGCCTGTTTTCCTAAAGCCAGTGGCAACTTTAAATCGTCTTTCCAGAAATTTTCATCCGCCAGCATATCTTTCAAATAAACGGTTTCGCGCTGGGCATTTGAAGTTTCAATCCCCACCACATCACGGCCCGGAATCGGGGCGATGATACGAAGAGATTCGCTAGAGAGCGCCAGGGACAGGTCATCGGCAAGCTCGGTGATCTTGCTGACGCGCACGTTAGCTGCCGGTTTGAACTCGAACATTGTCACGGCGGGGCCTGGTTTGGCTGCGACGACTTCGCCGGTGACGGAAAACTGAAGCAGTTTATCGGTCAGGGTGTCGGCTTTGCGGCGGATCTCTTTTTCATCGATTTTAAAGCGGGTGGCCGGAGGATCTTCCAGAAGCGAGATCTTTGGAAGCTCCCAGTTCTCAACATGGCGGCTGACCTTGGCCTTCATGACGACTTTGCGTCGTTGCGGTTGGCGCTGGCTTTCGATTTCCTCGTCCTCTTCGTCCTTCATCTCGAGCTGAACAGGGGCGACCGGCTTGATCTCTTCGACGTCCTCGTCGTCCCCAGCTTTTTCCACAGTCGGCTCGGGCTTCAAAGGCACGAAAGCCGCGGCCTTTGGCTCTTCCACGGTTTTCAGCAGTTTCTTTTTTTCCTTCTTTTCTTTCACTTGGGCGGCAAAGAAATCCTTCGGCCAGAATTTCTTCAGGCCTTTCAAAGCCTGCAGGCCACGCATGGGCCACGCCATCAGCTCTTGCACGGTTTTTTCCGAGTAAAAAACCACCAAAACGGCGCAAGCGCTCCACAGAATGATCTGCACGCCAACTTCATTAAAGGCCTTGATCAACACCTGGGAAATGCCGACGCCAATGATTCCGCCTAGATAGATCTGATTCTGGTAAATTCGTGTTTCCGGAGCATAAACCGAGATCAAGCTACTGAGAGTCAATATCAACAAAGACGCCCAGATCAGCTTCAGGTCTTTAAAGGAAATACGCTCGCCCTGAAAGCTCACGACCGCCATGCGGAAAAGGCCTAAGGCAAAGATCCACGCCGACAACCCAAACAGCTGGAAAAGGCCGTCAGCTAAGAAACTGCCGACATAACCGCAATAATTGGCCACTTTCAGCTTTTGACCGATCGAGTTGAATGAGGGGTCTTGGGGGTTAAAACTCCCCAGGGCCAAAGCCACGAAAAAACCCGCCCCGAAAAAGAAAATACCGAATACGTCCTGCTTGAACTTTTGGAAGAGTCGACTCATCCCATAAGGTTACGAAATCTTACAAAGCCTGAATAGGCCTGAAAGCCAGAGCCTTGACTTTGGTCTTCCTTGGCCTCAAACCCAGTACCGGCAATATAAAGACTTAGATCCAAGGTCGCGATTTTTCATGATTAAAATCAATGAAATCTTCTATTCAATCCAGGGTGAAACCACTTACACCGGTCATCCGACAGTATTTGTCCGAACCACCGGCTGCAACCTTCGTTGCACTTACTGTGATACGAAATATTCATATCATGAAGGTCAGTTTTTAAGTTCTGAAGAGATCTTACAAAAGATCGAAAGTTACGGCGCATCTTACGTCTGCATCACCGGCGGCGAACCTTTGCTGCAAAAGGAAATTTTGCCGCTGATGAAAACTTTGTGTGACAAAAGCTACAATGTTTCTTTGGAAACCAGCGGTTCTAAGTCGTGTCGCGACGTCGACCCACGAGTTAAAATTATTCTTGACGTAAAGACTCCGGATTCGGGGGCGAAGGATTCTTTCCTTCTCGAGAATCTGGATTTTGTGAATGAAAAAACGGAAGTTAAATTCGTTGTTTGTTCGCAAGAAGATTTCAACTGGTCAGAACAATTTTGTCGTCAACATGATTTATTCAAAAAATTTGTCGTTTTATACAGTCCATCATATGGCCAAGTATCTGAACGTTGGTTGGCCGAAAATATTTTAGAAAAAAAATCGTCCGCACGCTTGCAATTGCAGCTTCATAAATATATTTGGAATCCCGATTTGCGCGGCGTTTGAAAAAAGATTTTCGATTTTCAAAAATCTCGCTTGTCGATGAAGAGAAAAAGTTTTAGAACGCTGACTCTTCTGAACTAACGATTAAAAACTTAATAACTGAGTCTGAAATAACTGATATATGATGAGTGGGAGTGACATGACGCCGAACCTGAACAGTTCCGACAATCTTTTCGTCGCTAATCTTCAAGCTGTGAGCCTTGAAAAGCTCGTGAAGAGCAAATTGGAAGTTCTCTTCCAACAACAAAAAGAAGCGCAAGTTGAACTGAACGGTCTGTACAACGTCGTGTTGGAACAAGTCGAGCGTCCTTTGCTCGAGATCGCTTTGCGTGCCTACAATGGCAACCAGGTGAAAACCGCGCAAATGCTGGGCATCAACCGCAACACTCTGAAGAAGAAAATTGACAACTACAAGATTCGAGTCAAAAAACTGAACTAAGATTGAACCACCAGTTTTGCATCAGCGGGTCGCTTTGTCCGACACCTTGATTGGACCCGCAACACTTCCAACCTTCTCGGTTGGTACGTCGACGACGCAGTAACGCTGGGGAAATCAAAGCTGATTTGTTCAGTTTATCGCTGAGAGAGGGGACTCATGGCGGCTCGTATTCCACCACAAAATATTGAAGCTGAGCAGTCCATTCTTGGCAGCCTTATGCTTGAAAAAGATGCCTGGGATTCTGTCGTCGATCTAATTTCTGGAGCCGATCTCTATAAACCTTCCCATCAAAAAATTTGGTCTGCGATTGAAGATCTTCATCGCAAAAGCTTGCCTGTTGATTTGATCACAGTTTCAAACCTTTTGCAGAGTAAAGGGGAGCTAGAACAGGTCGGTGGTGCCGATTACTTGGTGGATCTGGTCAACCGCACGATTTCTTCAGCCAACATCACAAGCTACGCCAAAATCGTAAAAGACAAATCGCTTCTTCGTAAAATTATCGTATCCAGCTCACAATTGATTGAAAAAGCATACGACGAAGATTTCATTGACGTTGAATCTTTCATCGATCAGGCCGAAGGCGAATTCTACAAGCTGGGTGAAAACAAAAAAACCGAAGGTCTGATGAGCTCGATTGACGTGGTCAAATCCAGCGTCATGAAAATCGAGGAGCTTTCAAAACGTCGCACTGATATCACCGGCGTTCCGACCGGCTTTACTCATCTGGATCGTATGACGTCAGGTCTGCAGCCGGGCGAATTGATTATCATCGCAGCTCGTCCTTCAATGGGTAAGACCGCATTTTCTTTGAACTTAGCTCAACATATGGCCCTTCGTGCAATGAAGACGGTCGCATACTTCTCGCTCGAGATGGGTCGCGACGCGGTCATGATGCGTGTGCTTGCAACTGAAGCCCGTATCAATGCGAAAGACATTCGTTCTGGTAAAATTCCGGACAACGTATGGCCAAAGCTGATTCATGTCGCCGGCCAGGTCAGTGAATCGAAACTTTATATCGATGAAACTTCGGGTATCAGTCCCTTCGAAATTCGGGCGCGGGCACGTCGCCTAAAAGCCCAGGTTGGCCTTGATTGCATCATGATCGACTACTTGCAGTTGATGGATTTGAAACAAAAGGTCGAAAGCCGCGAACGTGCAGTTTCCGAAATTTCAAAAACATTAAAGTCCATCGCCAAGGAGCTGGAAGTTCCGGTTATCGCTCTGGCCCAGTTGAATCGTGGCGTAGAAGGCCGTTCTGATCGTCGTCCGATGCTTTCCGATCTTCGTGAATCGGGATCGATCGAGCAAGATGCCGACGTGATCATGATGCTTTATCGTGACGATTATTACGAAAAAGACGATCCGGATAAGCAAGGTCAAGCCGAAGTCATCATCGGTAAACAGCGTAATGGTCCGACAGGAACCGTGCATCTGAAGTGGGAGGCCGAATTCGGTCGTTTCCGCGATGCGGATCCACAAACTCAACACCCACTTCCGCCGCCACCGCCACCAGCGGGAGCAACGGCTGGTCCGGGTCCCGGTGGAAAGCCTCGTAACTTTGCACCTGGTGCCGTCTGATTTCTCAAAAGTATTTCGATATCAAAATGATCTTTCTCTATGTCGCGGCCCTGATTCTTCTGGGCCTGATGACTTGGATCGCGCCGTCTGAAACTTTGGACGCAAAACTTTATTACAACCAGCTCGATGCCTGGACGTTCTTTCAAACTTTGGGAGCCCAAGATCGGCAGCACTATTTCATCAACGAGCTCTGCGATCTGGTTTTTATTTTTCTCTACACCAGTATTCTGTATCTATCGGCCGAACGAAAAACCAGTTGGGATCCCAAACTGTGCCGTGTTGTTTTTATTCCGACTCTTTTTGATCTTTATGAAACACTTTCGATCCTAGCCGTTCTTCACACCGGCGAAATGCCGCCCGCCACACTGTGGTTGGGTGTTGTAACTTGTCTCAAGTGGCTTTCTGGCTTCGGGGTCACCGCGGCTATTTTGTTTTCTTCACGCCGTCGCGCTTCTTCTGTTTGAATCGCGGAAATCTGTGCTAGCAATAATGTATGAGCTTTGATTTGCAACCGACTTTGCAAGGTTCCCTTCTTCGTCTTGAACCATTACTGGAACAAGATCTTGAAGCCCTTTATCTGGTCTGTGCTGATCCCTTGATTTGGGAACAACATCCGACACCGGATCGCTACAAGCGTCCTAATTTTGAAAAGTTTTTTCTAGATTCAATGCTGTCAAAGGGTGCTTTGAAGATTATCGAAGCGAAGACCGGTAAGATCATTGGCAGTTCACGGTATTATGATCTCAACGCGAAAGAAGATTCGGTGGCGATCGGTTACACTTTCCTGGCTCGTCAATACTGGGGTGGCGTTTACAACCGCGAGTTGAAAAAGCTGATGCTGGATCATGTGTTTCAAACTTTTCGTCGCGCTATTTTCCATGTGGCCGAAGCTAACACCCGCTCAAGAAAAGCCATGACGAAAATCGGCGGCAAAGTGATTTCAACGATGGAACGAACTCCGCCGGGGTTTACGAAACCGATTCCTTACCTGGTCTTTGCAATAGATCGCGAGGGTTACAGTCTATGAAATCTCAAATTCTTTCTTTGAACATCGGCCATCCGGCAGAAATCAGCTGGGAAGGAAAAAGCGCGGTCACCTCGATGCACAAAACTTCTGTGCCGGGTCCTTTAATCGTTCATCTCGATCATATTGAAGGCGACTCGTTTTCGAATCCGGTCAACCACGGCACCATCGACTCTGTTCTGTATATGATGGGACAAGACGCGTTGGATGCTTACGGAAAACTGCTTGGCAAAAAAGTCGACTTTGGTGATTTGGGAGAGAACCTCTCCCTAGACGCTCTTGATGAAACGAAGATCAGCGTCGGCGACATTTTTCAGATCGGCGAAGTCGTGGCGCAAGCGACCTTTCCGCGGATTCCATGTGGCAAGGTCAATATTCGCATGCAACATCCAAAGGGCCAGCAGCTTTTAAAAGATGTGGGCCGCAGTGGAATTTACTTTCGAATCTTGAAGCCGGGAAAAATTTATCTACAAGATCAGGTCGCACGCATTGAAGAGTCGAAATATCCGTTTTTGATTTCAGAGCTTTATCAGATTTGGAACCAGGCTCGGTTCGCTAATGCCGAGATTTACGAACGTGCCGTGAAAAACGGAGCCTTCATGCAGAAGGCTCTAGATGTTTTTCGCCCACCGCAGGACTAAGCGCCTGCGATCGACATTTCTGGAATAAAGAAGTCCGGAGACAGAACCGATCCGCCATCTTGGTTGTGACGAGAGCTGAGACGTTCGACCTTTTTCATCATTGCTAATAGATTTCCGCTTAAAACCATCTGGTGCAAAGGGCCGACTTTTTCTCCGGCCCGGTACAAAAAACCTTGCGCGGGGAGAGAGAAATCCAAAGTCGATTCTTTAATTCCCGAATGAAGGGCATCGATCGATGTGATGTAGATCACCTCTTTGTCCGCTTTCAAAAGGGATTCGAACGAATCCGTACCCACTTCAATGATTGAATTCGAAGCATCCACACCCATCTCGCCGCCTTCGCGGGCCGCATTAGCCGTGTGAGGCAGACTCATTTTTTCCGCCAGGTAAGAGTTGGTCATAAAGTTTCGGATGATCCCGTTTTCAATCATAACCGTCTTTTGCGAAGCGGCCCCTTCGGAGTCAAACGGACGAGCCCCGCCCATTTCTGTGCGGAACGGATTGTCGATCATATTGATTTTGTCCGAGAAAAATTTCTGACCCAGCTGATCTCCCAAAAGAGAAATACCTTCGTCGATCGTCTTCGCAGACAAATGAAAATTGATAAAGTCGATCAAAGAAGAGGCGACTTCATTAAAAAGAACGATCGAATAGGTTCCCGATTTCGGTTGGGTCGCGCCTAAAAGCTCGATCGAGCGCTTGGCCGCCTCGCGCGCAATTTTTTCAGCGTTGATCAGTTTTGGCCGACGCACGAAGGTCGAAAAACCACCTGTCTTTGATTGATCACCCTCTTTCGCCAAGGCATATGAAAACGCCGAGATGCCGCCAGATTCGGTCGAAACCGAAAGACCCTGCGAATTGAACAGATAGCGACGACCCTTGCTTTCACCATATCGGCTGTAAGGTACATTCTGTACTTTCGAATCATAGTTCAGTGCGGCCGTTTCCAGCATGCGCGCAATCGCAAGCTTTTCTTCAGTCGAAACCTTGTCCATTTCATCACTGATCAGCTGCATTGGGGCCGGAGTTGAGTTCGGTTTGTACAAGGCCTGCGCGGCTTTATCTGCCTTCGCGGTCTTGTTTAAGTCCTTTGCCGAAGTTAATGCTTCTTTATAAGTTTCAAGCAAGGCGTCTTTGGAAAGCTTCTCGGTCGTTGAAAAGCCAGCACCTTTTCCGAAAAGAACCCGCACTCCGGCCGAATTCGCCTGATCGAAAGAATATTTATTCAGCTCCCCACGATTGTAATTCGCAGAAAAACTTTCCGATTCAGAAACAACCATCTCAACCTGAGCTCCATCAGCTTTCGCCGCTTTCTCAACAGTCTGAAAAAGATCCTTGATTTGTTCGCTCATGATGCGCGTCCTCCAACCAGAATTTTTGAAACCAAGACCGCCGGCTGTCCCACCGCCGCCGGAATCGAACCGCTGACTGAACCGCACATGCCGGCGGCCAGCTTCAGCTCGTCACCAACCTTGGTGATCTGACCCAAAGTTTGGATACCCTGACCAATCAGGCTGGCGCCTTTCACAGCGCCCTGGATTTGGCCATTCTTAATCAGGTACGCTTCACGAATCGCAAAGTTATAATCTCCTGTTCCCGGGTTGACGGATCCACCGCCCATGTCTTTGGCGTAAATTCCGTAATCCACATCGCGAATCATCGATTCAAGACTGTCCTTGCCGGCCGCGATGAATGTGTTGCGCATGCGAGATGTCGGCGCAAATTTATAATTCTGGCGACGACCGCTGCCGGTGATGTTGTAGCCGGTCTTTTTATTCCCCAATTGATCGACCATGTAGGATTTCAGTACTCCGTTTTCGATCAGGGTCGTCTTCTTGGTTTTGTTGCCTTCGTCATCGTACTGCAACGAGCCCCAACCACCTTCGATGGTTCCATCGTCAATCGCGGTCACACAGTCGTGAGCGATTTTTTCACCCAGCTTTCCACAGAAAACCGAAGCATCTTTTGAAACCGATGTCGTCTCAAGACCATGCCCGCAAGCTTCGTGAAAGATAACGCCACCAAAGCCGTTATCGATAATCACCGGCATCTCGCCCGCCGGAGCAAAATCCGCGCGCAAAACTGTTAAAGCCGAATCGACCGTCTTTTGTGCCCACTGATCAACCGGTAGATGTTCGTAAAAAAGAGCATCCGTGACAGAAAAAGTATTGGTGTGAAAGCTTTCCTTCTGGCCGTGCTCTTCAACGAAAACTTCAAGGTAAGTGCGATAATGAGTACGGCGATCTTCAACGTGCACGCCGGCCGAATTTGCGATTTGCACTTTTTGAACTTTTTCAATCAATGACGGCTGCGTTTGCGTCACCAGCGAGCTGTGTTTACGGGCGGCGCGGTCCATGTTTTTTAGAAATTGAAACTTGCGATCCCGCTCAAAGGCCCAGGGCATTTTGATGTCGCTTCCGATCTCATCGAAAGTCGTCACCGGATCTTCTACATGAACGGGTGGTGCTTTGCGGGGTCCATTTTTCGCTTGTGCAGCCACGCGGGCGGCCTTGATCAGGCCCGTTTCCGAAAGATCATTGGTCGTGATGTAGATTTCTTCTTTACCAAAATGCACGCGGATCCCGGCCCCATATTGCCGACCGACAATCGCTTCTTTCGGCACCGAATCCATAACACTCAGACGGCTTGAATAGCTTTCTTCAGCGAAGATTTCGGCAAAATCAGCGCCCGTCGACAAAGCTTCATTCAAGGTTTTATCGATCAGACTTTTTGCAATAATCATAGGGACCTCGTTCTTCTAGATGGATATCTTGAGTTTGGGAACGACGAGCCCTTTCGGCAAGCTTAACCCCTCTCAAAATCAGGTCCCTTTAGGTTATCTCGAAGGTACAAGGAGCTGAAGAAATCTTTCCTTATAGAGACCAAAATCCTAATGCATGGGCCAAAGTCGCAGGCCCTTTATTTTCGTTTCAATATTTTCTGGATCAATGAACGTTTCGGCGGTGGCGGGGTCGGCGCCGGAATCTGAAACTGATCCCAGGCTTTTAAAGCTGATGAAAATTCAGAATGGTTCTTCAAAAATTGATCGATCGCCGCTTGATATTGGGGCTTTTGATCCCAGTAATGATAAACACTGCCATTTGCCGGTAAGATCGTCGAATGCGTTTGAAGATAAAATGAAACCGCCAACTGCTCCATCACATGTTTTTGATAAAGCTCATAAGTCTTATCCGTCAGATCTAAAATGAATGATAATAAGGATTTGTTTTTTTCCGACAATCCGATAAATCCCGCGTTCCACATCACCGTCGATGGCCCGATGCCGACGAGCTCGTTGCGAATTTGGAAATGATGTTTTTTGACGAACTTCAGAATCTTTTTTGAAAGCGGATCCTTGCTTTGATCCAAAGCCCCTTCCGCCACATGCATCAGACTGGTGCGATCGTTAACCTTGCTCAACAAGGACATCGGTGAATTCAAAAAATAGGTGTCGCCATCGCAATAAAAAAGATGTCCTTTGAATTGCGAAGCGGCATGCCGAAGAATTTCAATTTTCACGCGGTGGACGAATTGCATCTTCCCCTTCCACTGCTGGACTTGTTCCATGGTGACCGAAATCAGTTTCAAACGGGGATGAGGTCCATAAAAACCTTGAAAGAAATCCGGCTGATCGGTGTACACCCAGATTTCAAGCGTCTCAGAGTCTTGCAACTGGCGAAGCAGCGAAAGAATCGAAAACTTGGTCTGCTGCAAGATTTCTGTCAATCCGTAGGCCTGATAGACAAGAACTTTCTTTTCCATCTTACCGAGACGCCTTTAAGAAATGCTTTTCGTACCAGCGATGGGCCGTGGCGATAATGTTTTCTAAACTTGAATGTCGCGGCTGCCACGAAAGCTCGCTTTGCGCCCGTCCTCCGGCGGAAACGAGCATCGGTGGATCCCCTTCGCGGCGAGGGCCGAAGGTGTGCGCCACTTTTCGGGATGTGAGCTTCTCGACAGTTTGGATAATTTCACGTACCGATGCACCTTGGCCGGTTCCTAAATTGTACGCTTGAAAACCTGGTTTCTGTTTTTCAAAGGCCAGCACGTGAGCTTCAGCCAAATCGGTGACATGGATATAGTCACGAATACAGGTTCCATCGGCTGTCGGATAGTCGGTTCCAAAGACCGTTAGGCCCGGGCCCTGCTGAAAGGCCGCATCCAACGTCAACGGAATGAGGTGCGTTTCCGGTTGATGATCTTCTCCGATTTCACCTTCGGCATCGGCCCCGCTGGCATTGAAGTAGCGAAGGGCGGTGACCGACCAGTTTTCAGCCGCGGCCATATCTTTCAAGATCTGTTCGACCATCAGCTTGCTTTGACCATAAGGATTGATCGGCTCCTGCGGATTTGTTTCAGGAATCGGAACTTCCTGTGGCAGACCGTAAGTCGCGCACGTGCTCGAGAACACAAGCTTTCGCACGCCCGCAGTTTTCATCGCCGCAAGCAGGCTCATCGAACCCAAAACATTATTGCGATAGTACTTCAGCGGATCTTTCGTCGACTCGCCCACATAGGCAAAGGCTGCAAAGTGAAAGACCCCTTCGATTTTTTCATTTTTCAGAATTTCGACCAGACGATCGGTTTCAAGAATATCGCCACGATAAAACGGTCCCCACTTGACGGCCCACTCGTGGCCATAAATCAAGCTGTCGTACGTGACGGGTGTGTAGCCTTTTTGCGAAAGGACTTTGCATGTGTGGCTTCCAATGTAGCCAGCTCCACCCGTGACCAGAACTCTCACTGCGGTCTCCCCGCAATTTCAAGAGTCGAAAGATCCAACGTTTGCAACCAATCCGCCATGCGAACCAGGCCTTCTTTCAAAGATACTTTTGGCTCCCACGGGCTCAGCACGCTTCGCGCTTTGGCCAAGGCGGGGTGGCGCTGCTTTGGGTCGTCTTTCGGTAAGGGGAAATAGGCAAGCTGTAAGTTTTTAGATGCAAACTGCGCCTGTACCACTTGTGCAAGCTCAAGAATGGTAAATTCATTTTCGCTCCCTATATTCACGGCCTCTTTCAAGTCAGTGCTTGCATAACGGTGGATACCGGCGACCAAATCGTCGACGTAACAGAAGCTGCGGCTTTGTTGACCATCACCATAGATCGAAAGTTTTTGATTCTTCAAAGCCTGCATCAAGAAATTGATGATCACGCGCCCATCGTTGGGATTCATGCGCGGACCATAAGTGTTGAAGATACGAACCATGCCGTGCTGGCTTTGGTAGCGCTGATTGTGTGTGTACATCAAGGCTTCGCCGAAACGTTTCGCTTCATCATAACAAGAACGCGGACCCTGGGTGTTGACGTTTCCCCAATAAGATTCCGGTTGCGGAGAAATGTCCGGATCACCGTAAATTTCGCTAGTCGAGGCATAGATCACGCGTCCTTTATGCGAATCCGCAAACACCATCGCCTCTTGCAGACCCAGGGTGTTCACCCACATTGTCTCGATTGAAAGACGTTGATAATGCGGTGGCGAGGCCGGCGAGGCAAAGTGAAAAATATGAGAGATTTTTTTTGGATCAAAGGCGATCTGATCGGTCCAGCGGGACCAGGGGCGGCTGACGTCCGCTTCGATAAACTGAAAGCGACCCTGAGATTCCGGTAAGCCTTCAAGAAACTCGCGATTGGATTTTAAGCCCGTGCAAAAGTTATCAACGCAGACAACTTGCAAGCCCTTTTTAAGATAGAACTCGGCGAGATGAGAACCTAAAAATCCGCCGCCACCTGTAATTAAAATGCCAGTCATTTCCATCGTTTCAAATTTATAGTGAAAATTAGCATAGACCAAGGACTAAGTTTGCCGACAGTCATGGAACCATTCTTTGCGTGGTCCTTAACCCTTTGCTTCAATCAAGTTGTCTTTAAGATACAACACCTGCAGGAGCAGGAGCCATTCTCAAGGAGTCGAGAAATGTCGGGCCAAGAGTTGTTCAATACCCTTGTTTCAAACACAGGTTTGCCTGAAGAGTATGTCCGCGTGCGCTTCGCGCAGCTGCTGAATGAAAAAGGTCTGCAGCTTGAAGAGCTTCAGCTGGACCATGTTCGTGACGTGCTGGCAGATCTTTTGTTGGACCTGATCCAGCAAACGACCTCGTTTTAAAAAAAGAAAAAGCCCCGACTTTTCAGCCAGGGCTTCGTCTTATTTCAATTTAAAGAAACAATTAAGCGCGCTCGACAGCGATTTGGATCGTCGCTTCCAAGCCTTCGCCCAATTTCACGGTCGCTTTGTGGTTACCCAAAACTTTGATTTGATCTTCAAAGTGGATATCACGGCGGTCTACCGAGTAGCCCATTTTTTCCAGTTCTTTTGACACGTCTGTTGTTGTCACGGAACCGAAAATCTTATCGCTTTCAGCTGCAGACATTTTGAACTTCACGGCAACACCGCTGATTTTGTTCAAAAGATCTTTGCGTTCAGCGACAACTTTTTTCTTCTTCGCTTCAGCAACGCGTTTCAAGTGTTCGTACTCTTTCACACGAGTTTCAGTGGCTTCAGAAGCCATTTTGCGTGGGAACAAGAAGTTGCGAGCGAAACCTTCAGATACGTTTACCAAATCCCCAACTTTACCTACATCTTTGACGTCTTTAGAAAGAATAACTTTCATACGTTTTCTCCGTTGTTCTGGTCTTTTTCAGTCAGCTTCCAGCGTTTCACCCGCTGTCTGAAATCGATCCAATAATCTGCCAATCCAACTATGCTCAACATAAAGAACAGTTGGCCTACTACAAATAAATACAGCAGCAACCTCACAAAAGGTCCCACCCTAAACACCAGGAACGTCAGCTCTAGCACTGCCAGCCCCTGGAAGAAGTACAGCCCCATCATCACCACAAAAACGTTCAATGCCGCAATCGACATCCACTCTTGTGGCATTTTGATGAAACTGAACAAAAACGAAAGCATCGTGATCCAAACCATGAAATCCGGAACTCGAAATTCAAGCAATCTCATCTGAGACGCTATCTTTTCGAACCGAAGTCCCACGAGAACCGCGAACTTCCGATCCAGCATCAGAGCGAAGGCCAAAGATGCGGTCTGCACCACAATCAACATCGAAGGAATTTGTCCAACGATGGCATCGCTACTCATACCGTACTCGCTCAGGCTTTTGCCGCCCATCGACTGCCGAGCCAGTTCTTCGAGACTTGCCTTGAGGTTTTCCACCAAGTTCAGTCCCAAAGCTTGGGTCCACAAATGCGGACCCAGAATCAAGAGGGCACTTCCAAGACCGATGCTGAAACAGGCGGTCCAAAAGCTTCCTCGTCCTCGCTCTTCAAACTCTTGGTAAACACCAACCGTCACCCAGAGCGAAAGGATCATAAAACTGAGAATCAAAAAGATCGGACTTGCAACCAGCATGAGCACTGAAATCAAGATTCCAGAGGCCCAGTATTTCCAAGGACCGAACACATTTCTGATCACTCGCAAAAGCGGAGTCCCCAGAAATGTAAAGAGAGCCGTCATCAATGTGGCAGTGATGAGCACCACGAAGAAGCGTAAAAACGAGGGCTTTGCAGAAAGCTCCTGTCTCACTGACTCTCTCCTTTAAACAGGTAACAGATTACTCGTCACCATGAGAGCGTGCAGCTGCAGCAGCCGCGCGGCGTGCTTGCATCTTCGCTTCTTTTTCACGTTCACGTTGAGCGCTTTCCTGAAGACCTTTTTTGAAGTTCTCCATGAATTTCGTCAAAGAAACGCGTGGGTCCAGTTTGGTGTGCATGAAACGCAGAACTTTATCATTGATGCGCATTGTACGCTCAAGTTCCGCAACCGCAGCAGTTTGTGCTTCGAAAGTGCAGTGGAAATAAACCGCTTTGCGATTTTTTCCGATTGGGTTCGCCAAAGTGCGCTTGCCCCAAGTTTCCAAAGAATTGATTGATCCTTTGAAACTTTGAATGATGCCCTTGTTCTTGTTGAACAAGTCCTTTTGGTCCTGAAGTGTTGAATCAGGGTGCATCAAGATCACAACCTCGTAAGGCTTCTTGATTACTTCGTTCTTCTCCATTTGATCCCTTTCGGTTTAACAGCCAACAGTTGGATTTAAGTCCTGTTAGCAAGGTTTTTTCGGAATGCTTGGGTTAACACGGGTTTGGACTATTCTCAAGGGAAGAAGAGGAGTTAGAATCATGGGATGGCACTTTTCTTAGAGGTCACATCGGGCGCCGAAGAGGGGCAGAAATTTAAGATCCTTCCGGGGGTTCGCGTGGGTCGAACCACGGGGGAAATCATTCTTTCCGAGCCCAAGATGTCCGCCCTGCATGCCCAGGTAAAAAGTTCAGAAAATGGCAAGTTATATCTGGTAGATAGCGGGTCCTCTAACGGCATCAAGATTAATGGAAACAAGGTTCAAAAAGTCGCCCTAATGCCTGGCGTTACCTTCAAAATTGGCAAAACCACCTTCAAAGTGGTGGAAGAGGAAGAGGCCACCTTCTTTGGCGAAGAACCCGCCGCTGAAGCCGAAGAACCTCAGATCACCTGGAAGACCACCCTGAGCACCGAGCTTGCGGATTTAGACCTTCGAAATGTCAGCCCCATTCACCCCATCATGCCTTTTTCATCTTTGGTGGAACTGCACTTTATTGAAGGAGTCCAAACCGACACGAAGGTGGTTTTGGGATACGGACCCCGCAAAGCCGGCAGCGCCGTTTTGGACGTCGAGCTGCAGGATCCGGCTTCTCCTGATATTGCTTTTGAGCTGATTCCGCTTGAAGATGGCTCGATTTTATTTCGCACGGCTCATCCCGAATTGATTTTGCTGAACGATCATTCTTTCGCTTCAGAAAATCTAAAAACGGGCGATCAAATCCGTGTGGGCACTTCGCTGATCGAGGTCAAACTGGTTTCATGAAGAAAAAATCGATTCCTGTGCAGACGGGCCGTTTTCAAAGTTTCGATGGCACCTCGATTTATTACGAAGTCCGCGGTGAAGGCGAGCCGATCGTTTTCATTTACGGTTTGGCATGCCTGATCAATCATTGGCATTTTCAGATCGATCATTTCGCGAAAAATTACCAGGTCATCACTTTCGATATTCGTGGCCATCATAAATCCGACGTGCCGAAAGAGCGCGAGAATCTTTCGCTCGAGGCGGTGGCAAAAGACATTCCTTATCTTTTACGCGAAGTCGGAGTTAAAAAAGCGCACTTTGTCGGCCATAGCTTTGGTGCGCAGTCGATGTTGAAAACATACGATCTGACTCCTGAGCTTTTCCTATCGATGACTTTCGTGAACGGTTTTGCGAAGAATCCGATCAAGGGTATGTTCGGACTGGATGTCGTCGAACCTTTCTTTCATTTCATGCGAATGAGTTTCGAAAAGAGTCCCGATACGATCGACCTCATTTGGAAAAAGGTGGTCGAAAATCCGGTCGCCATGTTGGGTGCGGGCGTCGCTGGCGGCTTCAACTTAAAGTTGACACAGCTCAAGGATATCGAGATCTATGCCCGCGGCTTGGCCCAGACTTCTTTGGGGGTTTTTATTCCCTACTTTGAAGATATGATGTCTTTTCCTGGCGAAAAAGTGGCGGCGAAAATTCAGAAGCCGGCTTTGATTATCAGTGGGGATCGCGACATGGTGACTCCGCTGAAGTTTCAAGAGGAGTTGCACCATCTGATCAAGGGCAGCCTGTTTGTGCGGGTGCCTTATGGATCGCACTGCACGCAGTTGGATTTCCCAGATTACATCAATCTGAAGCTCGATCAATTTTTGGCCGGTCTGAAATCTTCTTAAGCCAAATTCTTAGCGGTAGTTGGCTTTGGTTAAATCAAATCCGTACTTTTCCACCGACTTGTCCGATGTGAACTCCATTCGCACCCAATCACCCTTGATGGTCGGGGTGAAAGAGTCACTTTGAAAACCGGTCATCATGAACAGCAAGTTTCCGTCGTGATCGTAAAACGAAGCCTTGTCGAAATTTCGCTCGGTTTCAAATTTTTCAAAATACAGAGCGAATTCTTTGGCGCCCGGTACCGCGATATCGATGCTTTCTTTCGTGTCCTTCGCGTATGGATGCGGAGACGAAATGCTCAGTGGAAGGGACGGCCACAAGAAGGGGTCGTCGGGATCCGCCGGCATTTGCACATTTGTCAGGGCATTGAAAGCATTGACCAGGCCGCCGCTTGTGACTTTGTTTCGCAGCGAAGGTAGAAACTTTCCGGTCGTCATGATTCGTTTTTTCAAATCTGCCGCCGACAAGGTAGGTTCTTGTGCTAGAAGCAGAGCTGCGACTCCGCTGACGTGGGGGGTGGCCATCGAGGTCCCCGAAAGCCATTCATAGCCGCCATCCATAAATGTCGAGAAAATATTAAGGCCAGGAGCCGCGATCTGCACCGTACGCCGTCCGTAATTTGAAAAGCTGGCCAGCTCCCCTTGATTATCGATCGCGGCCACGGAAAGAATATTGTCCACCGGATATGTCGATGGATAATGGGGATTGAGATCCGTGTTCACGCCGTCATTTCCGGACGCGGCCACAAAAAGCGCGCCGGCATCAGCCGATCGCTGAATGGCTTCTTTCAAAAGCTGCGATTCGCCGCCACCACCCCAAGAGTTACTGAGAATATTGGCCTTCATTTTTGTCGCATAGTCGATGGCCAGAATCGCGCTTTCCAGGGTTCCACCGCCCGCCGCGCCTAAAAATTTGACCGGCATGATTTTCACTTTCCAATTCACACCGACCACGCCAGATGCGTCGTTGCCGCGCGCGCCGATCGTTCCTGCACAGTGCGATCCGTGACCATTGTCATCTAAAGGGTCTGGTGAAAGATTGTCGGTGTCGGAAAAGTTGTAGCCGTAAATATCGTCGACGTATCCATTGCCATCATCATCAACGCCGGGCTGACCGTTTTTCTCAGCCTCATTGATCCAGATATTTTCTTTTAAGTCCTGATGCTTGTAATCGACGCCCGTGTCGATCACAGCCACCACGACTTGATCAGATCCGGTGGTCAGATCCCAGGCCTTCTCGGCATCAATGTCAATTCCGGGCGTACCGCTGACTCGCGAATCGGCTTGCCCGACATTTCGAAGGCCCCAAAGTTTTCCAAAATCCACATCGTTAGGAGACTTATCCACATGATAAACAAAGTTCGGCTCTGCCACTTCAACAAGCGGATTGCTCGAAAGATTTTTCACCGCTGACGTGGTGGTCTCGACAAGGGATCTTTTGACGACAAAAATTCTTCTCTCGGGAATTTCTCGCAGCACCTGCGCTGACAGGGAAACTCCCAGCGAGTGATTGTCCAGAACGGTGGCGCTATCTTTGATTTTCACAAGGTATTCGCCGGGCACGACATCGGCGCTGGCTGTGGCGGCAATGGCTGCTGGAGAAAACACGGCCACAAAAGCGATGCTCGTCATCGCTCTGACAAAAATCCCCATGATCCCTCCTGGGTCAAGAGTGGTTAGGATCTGACGATTTTATTTTATCATCGCGCCGGGCTTTGGCTGATGCTCGACACAGAATCTGTGCTTTGGCTCTAGGAAACTTTTTCCTTTTTCTGGCTTTGGTCTTGGAAAAACGGGAACTCGAGCTGAGTTGGTTGTGGCTTGATTGCTGGTTTGGCCGGAACTTCCAACTTGGTCACGGTGGCTGGGCCTGGCTTTGGCGTTTCAGATTGAGCCATCTTTTTTTCCGACGGGGTTTGAACGTCAACTCCGTAGGCACTTTTAATAAGATGTTTGATGAAAGCTTCCTTCACGCTGTCGGGTGCGTCTTTTCGGAAACCCATTTCTTGCATCAACTCGCCCATTTTCTTCATAAGCTCTCCCAAGCTTTGGTCTTGTCGGCGACTCTGATGCAGGACTTTAGATGTGAATCTCTCGACCGAGGTGGGTCTTAAGTAAGACGGAAGCCTAAGGAAAAAAGGTGAGCCGCACAGGGTCGGTGGGTACGCCGTACCTTTTATCACTCTGCGGCAGTCGGAGGGAAAAAAGAAAGAGGAGGTTTTTAGCCTCCTCTTCAGTAGTTTTATTCTCAAAAGGTCATGCAGACGGACGGAAGGTACGTCGTACCTTTCGTCTGACCGCGTCCGGAAATGGGGCCTGGCACTTTTAGATGCCGTCGCCTTCGACGGTTTTCTTTTTATTGAGGCTGGCTTTGAAGAGCTCCCGGTTCATCAGCGCGATGTTTGACAGAGAGATTCCTTTTGGACACGAGGCCGAGCACGCGCCGGTCGTGGTGCAGTTTCCGAAACCTTCGGCATCCATTTGTGCGACCATGTCGGTGACTCGTTCATTTCTTTCGACTTGTCCTTGTGGCAGCAACGCTAGGTGAGTGATCTTCGCCGAAGTGAAGAGCATCGCCGAAGCGTTTTTGCAGCTGGCAACGCAGGCTCCGCAACCAATACAAGTCGCCGATTCAAAAGCCGCATCCGCATCTGGTTTTGGAATCGGCAAGCTGTTTGCGTCCTGAGCATTTCCGGTGTCGACCGAGATATATCCGCCCGCTTCGATAATGCGATCCAAAGCCGAACGATTGGTCATCAAGTCTTTGACGATTGGAAACGCATTGGCGCGCCATGGTTCCAACACCAAGGTTTCGCCGTCCTGGAAGTTGCGCATGTGCAGCTGACAAACCGTCGTGTGTTTCATTGGACCGTGCGCCTGACCGTTGATCATAAAGCCGCAGCTTCCGCAAATGCCTTCGCGACAGTCGTGATCGAAGACGATTGGTTCTTCGCCCTTCATCACAAGCTGTTCATTGACCTGGTCAAGCATTTCCAAAAACGAAGCGTCTTCGGAAACGTTCTTGGCATCAAGATCGACAAAGTGTCCTTGGTCTTTCGCCGATTTCTGGCGCCAAACTTTCAATTTCAAATTCAGTACTTTTCCTGATCCGCTTCCCATGTCCAACCTCTATTTGTATGACCGTGTTGCGAGTTTGACATTTTCAAACTTCAGCTCTTCTTTGTGCAAAGTCGCGGGCTTGCCGACACCGTTATGTTCCCAAGCGGCCACATAACAGAAGTTTTCATCATCGCGTTTTGCTTCGCCATTTTCTTGATACTCTTCGCGGAAGTGTCCACCGCAAGATTCTTTGCGCTCCAAAGCGTCTCGGCACATCAGCTCGCCAAGCTCGATAAAGTCGGCCACGCGGCCCGCCTTTTCAAGCTCGGGATTGACATCGTTTGCTTCGCCCGGAATGCGAACATTGCTCCAGAACTCTTCACGCAATTTTGGAATTTGCTCTAAAGCTGACTTTAGGCCCTTTTCATTGCGGCCCATGCCGCAATTTTCCCACATGATTCGGCCCAGTTCTTTGTGAATGCTGTCCACGGTGCGCGAACCTTTGATCGACATCATCTTGTTGATCGTCGACTTCACATTGTCTTCGGCCGCCTTGAAAGCGTCGTGTGTCGTTTGAACTTTTTCGATTTTTGTTCCGGCAATGTAATTGCCGACGGTGAACGGCAGAACGAAATATCCATCAGCCAAACCTTGCATCAAAGCTGAAGCTCCCAGGCGGTTTGCACCGTGATCCGAGAAGTTCGCTTCGCCAGCGACAAACAATCCTGGAATGTTGCTCATCAAGTTGTAATCCACCCACAAACCACCCATGGTGTAGTGCGGAGCCGGATAAATGCACATCGGAGTTTCATATGGATTTTGTCCGGTGATTTTTTCGTACATCTCGAACAGGTTTCCGTATTTTTCTGAAATCGCCTTAGCGCCCAAACGCTGAATCGCGTCTTTGAAATCCAAATAGACTGCGACGCCCGTCGGACCCACGCCGTAACCTTCGTCCACGCGATATTTCGCCTGACGAGAAGCCACGTCTCGCGGCGCCAGATTTCCGAAGCTTGGATAAATGCGCTCAAGATAATAGTCGCGCTCATTTTCAGGAATTTGAGCCGGAGGCCGCTTGTCGCCTTTCGTTTTCGGCACCCAAACGCGTCCGTCATTTCGCAAAGATTCAGACATCAAAGTCAGTTTCGACTGCAGCTCGCCCGAAACCGGAATGCACGTCGGGTGAATTTGCGTGAAGCACGGATTAGCAAAGTAAGCCCCACGTTTGTGAGCTTTCCACGCCGCCGTCACCGCACAAGCCATCGCATTTGTTGAAAGGAAGAAAACGTTCGAGTACCCGCCCGTCGCAAGCACCACAACATCCGCTTCGTGAGATTCGATCGCGCCCGTTTGCAGATTGCGAGCGACAACGCCACGAGCTTGTCCGTTGATCATCACGATATCTAAAACTTCGCGCTTATTGAAAAGCTGTACTTGTTTCTTTTCAACCTGTCTCATCATCGCCTGATAAGCACCCAACAAAAGCTGCTGACCGGTTTGACCGCGAGCATAGAACGTGCGCGATACCTGCGCTCCACCGAATGAACGGTTTGACAAAAGTCCGCCGTATTCGCGTGCCAAAGGAACACCTTGGGCCACGCACTGATCGATAATCTGAGTCGACACCTGAGCCAAGCGGTACACGTTCGCTTCGCGCGCACGGAAGTCACCGCCCTTAACCGTGTCGTAGAAAAGACGCTGGATGCTGTCGCCGTCATTTTTGTAGTTTTTTGCCGCGTTGATCCCGCCTTGTGCTGCCACCGAGTGCGCGCGACGGGGAGATTCGTGAACGCAGAAAGCTTTCACATTGTAACCGAGCTCTCCCAAAGAAGCCGCGGCACTGGCACCCGCCAAGCCGGTTCCCACCACAATCACTGTGTGCTTTCGTTTGTTGGCCGGGTTCACCAGCTTCATATGAAATTTATGATCGTCCCATTTTTGATCGATGGGACCAGAGGGAACTTTGCCGTCAAGTGTTGCCATATTTATTACCTATCCCGCGATGAAGTACACATAGAAGGGTTGAGAAAGAAATCCAAGAATCACAATCACACCATAGGCAATCGCCGCTTTTTGAATCATCGGTGCATAGTGATCATTTTTAAAACCGAAAGATTGGAAGATCGACTGCACCCCGTGGCGCAAGTGGAATCCCAAAATCACAAGCGCAACACAGTACCAAGTCACATACGCCGGGTTGTGGAAAACTTCGATGATCAGACGGTGAAGGTCGCGCATTTGGACTCCGCCGACAGTCGTTTCATAGTAGGTTCCGAATTTGAAAGTGATGAGGTGAAGGATCACAAACACCAACACGATACTTCCCTGCATGGCCATGGTTCTTGAAGCCAAGGATCCGCCCTTGTCACCTTTTGGTGTCACCGCATATCGGCTGCCGCGGGCTTTTCGGTTTTCAACCGTCAGCAAAACCGCCATCAACACGTGAACCACAAAGGCCAGAACCAGAACGATCTCGGCCGGGATCAAAATCCCGCTGGTCACAATGCCGTGACCATATTTGTTATAAGCGTCGGGGCTCACCAAAATCAGCATATTGCCGAGCATGTGTGAGAGAACGAAACCGGCCCAAATCAGGCCCGTAAAGCCCATCAGGTATTTCTTGCCGATGCTGGAGAGGAAAAACGGACGAGTCGCTGTAACTTCCATCGTGGTGTCCTTTAACTGGAAAAGAATCTCAAAGCTGCGTTTTCAATCTGTTTTCATTTGTAGACCCACGGGGCTTTTTTGTCTAGTCGGAGCATCATGTTACCGACCTCAAGAAAGCTTTGATTCGATTCATTTTTTGACTGATATTGCGAGCGCTTAAACAACTAGGAAACGGTGAAGATATGAAGATTTTTGTTTGTATCAAGCAAGTTCCGGATACCGAGACGAAGATCAAGATCGGGGCGGACTCTCAGTCAATTGACACAACGGGTATTAAGTGGGTGATGAACCCTTACGACGAATTCGCCGTCGAAGAGGCTATCAAAACTCGCGACGCCAATGCCGGATCGCAGGTCTGGGTTCTGAGCGTCGGTCCAAAGAAGCGAACGGTTGAAACCATCCGCACGGCTTTGGCGATGGGAGCAGACGAAGGTATTGCCATCGACTCTCCAGAAAATGTAGATCCGTTCCAAACGGCAAAAGCTTTGGCTGCCGTTATCCAGCAAGAAGGCGGCGGTAAGGTGATCTTCACCGGCAAGCTGGCGATCGATGACAATGCCTCGTCAGTGAGCCAAATGGTGGCTGAATTCTTGAAGGTTCCGCACACAACGGTGGTCTCGAAATTTACGATGACCGCGGAAAACGTGACTGTGGAAAGAGATGTGGAAGGCGGCGCAAAGGAAATCGTGCAGATGCTGACTCCGGCTGTGGTGGCTGCGAATAAGGGGTTGAACATGCCTCGTTACGCAAGCCTTCCGGGCATCATGAAGGCCAAAAAGAAAGTGATCAAAGAGCTGGATTTCGCGGCGGTTGCCGGTGGCGCAACAGCGAAAGTGAAGACTGTTTCTTTGGAATTGCCAGCTGACAAGCCAGCCGTAAAGCTTTTGACGGGCGATGCATCGGCCCAGGTTTCGGCATTGGTCAAATCGCTTCGTGATGAAGCTAAAGTTCTGTAAAGGATTTGAATCATGGGTAAAATTTTAGTTTTCGTTGAATCATCAAATGGCAAAATCAAGCGCAGCGCCCAAGAGCTTCTGACGGCGGCTAAGAAATCGGGCCAGACTGTTGCGGCTTTGATTGGCGGATCGCAGGCGCCAAGCTTCGCCAATGAATGTGCGGCATATGGTGCAACCGAAGTTCACATGTTTAAAGATGCAAGCTTCGATCAATACAACCCCGAGCTTTTCACTGAAATGATGAGCAAGGCGGTTGCCGAAATCAAGCCAACCATCATCTTGGCATCTTCAAGCTCTTTGGGAAAAGATCTTTTCCCACGCGTGGCAGCGCACCTGAACACAGGTGTCTTAAGCGATTGCACAGAGCTGACCATTTCTGGTGACGATGTCACCGTGAAGCGTCCGACTTACTCTGGAAAAGTTTTTGCAAAAATGACTTTCCAAGACAGCCCGGTAAAAATCGTTCTAATGCGTGCGAACCAATTGCCAATCGATCCGCCAGCTGCGGGTGTGACAGCAAATGTTGTTGAGCACGCGGCCGCAAAAGCGGACCTGAAAACCTTGATCAAAGAAGTCGTCAAAGGTGCGTCTGAAAAACTGGATCTGACAGAGGCGAACATCATCGTTTCTGGCGGTCGTGGTTTGAAAGAGGCTGGAAACTTTAAACTTTTGAACGATCTGGCTGAGGTTCTGGGAGCAACGGTGGGCGCCTCTCGCGCGGTGGTTGACGCCGGATGGGTGAGTCACGGAATGCAGGTTGGACAAACCGGTAAAACAGTGGCCCCAACCTTGTACATCGCGGTTGGAATCTCGGGTGCGATTCAGCACTTGGCGGGCATGTCCGGATCAAAAGTGATTGTCGCGATCAACAACGATCCAAATGCTCCGATCTTCCAGAAGGCGACTTACGGAATCGTCGGTGATTTGTTCGACGTGGTTCCAAAATTGACTGAAGAATTCAAAAAGGCTCTTCATCATTGATCGAACTTTGGTTTCGTAAATACATTCTCGGCTTCGTTGTCTGGCTCTTCTTTAAAACCCTCTCTGCCACTTGGCGGGTGACGGTTGAAGAGCCGGATGAAATGAAAAAATCCATCGCTAACAAAGAGCCTTTGATCTTTGCGCATTGGCATGGGGACGAGGTGGCTTTGATTTATCTGATTGGTCGCTACCGAATTGCGACCATCACCTCGACCAGCAAAGACGGCGAAATGATGAACACGGTGATTCACCTGCTGGGTGGCGTGACGACGCGCGGATCTTCCACGCGTGGTGCGATCAACGCTCTGAAGGGTCTAGTTCGCATCGTGCGCGAAGAAAAAAGAAATTCGAGCTTTGCCGTCGATGGGCCTAAGGGTCCGATTTACAAAGTAAAACCCGGTGTTTTTGAGATCAGCCGCCTGATGAACAGCCCGATTTACTCTGTCGGAGTTGCTTGTTCACATAAATGGGTCTTTGAAAAAGCCTGGAACAAAGCTTATCTACCGAAGCCTTTTGCCAAGATCTACATGAAGTGGGAAGGGCCGATTGGTCCAGTCACAAAAGACATGGATCCACGCTCTGAAGAGCTCGCCTCTCAAGTCGAAGACGCCTTGCGCAACGCCCAGACCTGGGCCCTCAAAAAAATAGACGCTCCTACCTCTGTCAGTTAGCCTTTAATGTAGACGTTATATTTTAATCAAGGATGTCAAAATATGAAGCGTTTCCAAGCTCTTATGACTTTTCTTTTGGTCTCATGTCTGCTTTCGACAGCTGGTGCTCAGTCGAAAGAAGTCGTTGCGGTGATCGGAAACAAATCAGTCACTTTGGACGAGTTCAATAAAAAGTACGCTGAGATTCGCAGCCAAACCGTGAATCCTCCAACCAAAGATCAGTTTCTTGAAGACTATGTTCGTTACGAAGTCGGCTTGCAGGAGGCAGAAAAACGCAAACTGCAAAACGATCCGGTCGTTCAAGATCGCATGCGCCAAGAGCTCTACAAAGCCTTACTTGAAAAAGATCTCGGCGATCGCGTCCAAAAGATCAGTGTCTCGGATAAAGAGATGGAGGCTTACTACAAGAAGAATCCAGAGATCCGCACTTCTCACATCTTGATCGAAGTAAAACCTGGCGCGACAGCCGAACAAAAAGCTGAAGCTCGTAAACGCGCCGAAGAAATTTACGAAAAAGAAGTCAAAAAAAGCAAACGTCCGTTCGAAGAACTTGTGAAGTTGTACTCGGACGATCCGATGAGCAAGCAAACGGGCGGCGATATCGGTTGGGGAAACCGTGTGACTTGGGTTCCAAATTATTACGAAACCGCTCTGAAAATGAATGTCGGTGATGTGGCCGGTTTGATCGAAACCCAGTTCGGTTACCACATCATCAAGGTGACGGGTCGTCGCAGTTTCGATAACGCCAACAAACGTGCGATCCGTGCGGCTGTGTTCGATGAAAAACGTCGTGATGCGTTTAATGATTACTTTGAGAAGTTGAAAAAGAGCTACAAGATTCAGGTGAATAAAAAACTGATCAACTAAGAGGTTTCTTTGAGATTTTCTTTCAGAAGCCCCGCCATCACGGGGCTTTTTTATTTGAGCGTTGGTTTGTCTGTAATCGGCTGCGATCTGGGGGCAACCCGTGTCGCTTCAAAACCCGTGGTTCAGGTGAACGACCACCAAATGACGACGAAAGAGTTTTCGGATCGCTTGGCCCGCCGTCTTAAGAACTTTGATGCCCTGGCCGCCAAAGATCCAAACAACGTCAAGCGCGCCAAAGAAGATGTGATTCGTGTTTTCATTCTACAAACATTGATCGACGATTTTGCTCGCAGCAACGGCATTGCGGTTGAAGAGCCCGAGCTTGAAAAAGAGATCAATCAGTTCCGCTCGTCGTATCCGGACGATCTTTCTTTCCGCCGCGCCTTGGCCGAAGAGAATCTTTCCATGTCCGATTGGAAAGAGGAGCTTCGCCACACCTTGCTGTCACGCAAAGTGTTTAAGAAGCTGGCCGAAAAAATCCCGCAGCCTTCAGATGAAGAAGTTCGTAAATACTTTGAAGAGAATAAGAACCTTTATAAGCGCAAAGAGCGCATTTATCTTCGTCAGATTATTTTGGACGATCTATCGAAAGCGCAGAGCGTGCGTGACGAGCTTAAGAAGCGTGATTTTGCCGATCTGGCGAAAAAGTATTCGGTCGCGCCCGAGGCCAAGAATGGCGGCCTTGTCGGCTGGATCGAGAAGGGCTCCGTCGATATTTTCGATAAGGCTTTTGCGCTTCCGATTGGCGGCATGAGTCAGGTTCTCGAAAGCTCTTACGGCTTTCATATCTTTAAAGTAGAACGGAAATCAGGCCCTGGATTCGCTGCTGTCGACGAGGTTCGCCCCGAGATCGTAGCCGCCCTGGTCGGAAAAAAAGAGCAGGCGGAATTTGCGTCCTGGCTCGATAAACAGATTCGCTCCAGCCGCGTCCTGAGAGACAACGAATTGCTCTCGGCGATTTCGGTGGAGACAAGAGGTCAGAAATGATTCGAAAACTTGTATTCGCCACAGCCATCCTTTGCTCTAGCCTTGCTTTTGCCGAGGTGGTCGATCGCATTTTGGCCGTTGTGAATACAGAGATCGTTTTGCTTTCGGATCAAAAAGCATTCGCTCGGAAAGTTGAAACGGGTGGCATGATCGATGATCTTTTGCTTTTCGGTCAGCGCCAGGACGCTTTGAAAAATAATCGTCAGCTTCAGCTGGATTATTTGATCAATGAAAAAATTCTGGATTCAGAAATCAAGCGTTTGAACTTGTCTGTCACTATCGAACGCGTCGAACAGGAAATCCGCGATATCGCAAAGAAAAACAATGTCTCTCGGGCCGACCTGATGAACGCCATCAAAGCTCAAGGGATGAATCCTTCTGATTATCAGGACTTCATCAAAACCCGCATCGAGCGTCAGTCTTTGATCGAACAAGAGATCTCTTCAAAAATTCGCGTTTCGGACGAAGATGTTTCGGCACAGTACACTCGCATGAATCCCAGCGGAAACACCGGTATCTACGAATACTCTTTGGCGCATATTCTGTTCAACCCTCGCAAAGGCGGACCGCAAGCAGCGAAAGATCGCGCAGACGAAGTTTTAAAGAAAATTCGTGATGGCGCTTCTTTTGACGTGATGGCCGAACAAAACAGCGAAGATCCAAACTTCACGGCCGGCGGCACCTTGGGTGTTTTCAAGGCTGGCGAATTCAGTGCCGAGATGGAAAAGGCCGTGCATTCGTTGGGTGCGGGCGACGTTTCCGAAGTCGTGCAGACCCGCGCTGGCTTTCACATCATCAAGGTCTTAAGCAAAAAGATCATCACGGATCCGCGCTTTGAGCGTGAAAAGGAAAAAATTCGCGGTCAGCTTTTCGAGCAGGCTTTTCAAAAGCATTTCAAAAACTGGATCGAAACCAAGCGCGAAGAAAGCTTTATCCGGATCAATCAGTGAGCCTTCTGAAAGTCGCTATCACCTCGGGTGATATCGATGGCATCGGCCTCGAGGTCACCGCCAAAGCCTTGAATCATCTGGGACCCCAACGTGGGGTGCAGTTTTATCTTTTCCGCTCACCTCAATCGCAGAAATTTCGCCTGCCAAAGTTCGAACGAATCGAAACAGAAAATCTGAAAGAGGCGCTGACGATTTCCCCTAAAAAGAATCGGCTGATCGAGATCGTACAAAGCACTTCACCAGCTCTTTGGGTCGAAGAGGTGGGACAGGCCTGTTTGGATCAAAAGTTGGATTCGATGGTCACGGCCCCGCTTTCCAAGCAAGAGATTCAAGCGGCCGGTCTTCAAGATATCGGTCACACCGACATCTTGAAACGTCTCTCAAAGCGCAAGCACGCTTTCATGACTTTTATCGGACCCAAGTTCAACGTGCTTTTGGTTTCAGGTCACGTGCCTGTCGAAAACATCCAGTCGACTTTATCCCCAGAATTATTTAAAGAAGCCACCACAGCCGCTCTACAAGCCCGGACGCTTCTGGAAACGGCACGCACGAAGCGTCCACTCGGGGTCCTGGGTTTAAACCCCCACGCGGGCGATAAAGGGCTTATCGGAAATTTTGAAAGCGATCGGCTTCAGGCATGGATGCAAGATTTGGATCCCAAGGGCCGCGATCTGACCGGCCCCCTGATTCCGGATGCGGCTTTCTTAACTGAAAATTGGAAACGATTTTCGTTTTATCTGGCTCTTTATCATGACCAGGGACTGATTCCGTTTAAGATGGCTCACGGATTTGACGTGGGGGCACACTTGACACTAGGACTTCCTATTCGACGAAGCTCGGTGGATCATGGTACAGCTAAGGATCTGTTTGGAAAGAACAAGGCGAAGCCCGGTTCGATGATCGAAGCCCTGAAGTGGGGCATCCGGCTCGCGCAAAAAGGAATGTGATATGTATCAGAACGTTATTTTTAGAGAGTACGACATCCGTGGTGTTTACGGTAAAGAGTTCGACAAGGATTTTGCTTACCTGCTTGGTCGCGCTTACGCTCAGTATTTCTTTTTGAAATCCGGCAAAAAAGATATCACGGTCACCTTGGGTCACGACGCTCGCGTTTCAAGTCCTGAAATCAAGGCCTCTCTTTCCAAAGGTCTGCAAGATTCTGGCGTCAAAGTTTTCTATATCGGTCTCGTGACATCTCCGATTTCTTATTTCACCACCTTTGAACTGCCAAACGTAGATGGCGCCATCATGATCACTGGCAGCCACAATCCACCGGATTACAACGGTTTTAAGATCAGCGTCGGCAAGGGCACCATCTTCGGCGAAGAAATTCAAAAGCTTCGCAAGATCATCGAAAAAGGCGAATTCCAAAACGGTCGCGGCTTCGAAGAGGCTTTGGATATCTTCCCACGTTATCTGGAACGCTACAAAAAAGAGTTCGGCAATTTCAACGGCATGAAGGTCGTTTTAGATTGCGGTAACGGAGCTGCCGGATGTATCGCTCGCAAATTATTTGAAGGCCTTGGTATCAACGCCACCGTTTTGTTTGAAGAGCCGGATGGACGCTTCCCGAATCACCATCCGGATCCGACCGTCGAAAAAAATCTAAAATGGCTGGCCGAAGAGGTTCGCAAGCAAGGTGCCGTCGTTGGAATCGGTTTTGACGGGGACGCCGATCGCATCGGTGTTGTCGATCACACCGGGAAAATGCTTTATGGGGACGAGCTCATGGTCTTGATCAGTCGCTCGATCCTGCAAACGCAAAAGGGTGCGAAGATCATTGGCGACGTGAAGTGTTCAGATCGTTTGTATGACGATATCAAGTCTCACGGTGGCGAACCGATCATGTGGAAGACGGGCCACTCTTTGATCAAAGAAAAAATCAAAGTCGAAAAAGCTCCTTTTGGTGGGGAAATGTCAGGACATATCTTTTTTGCCGATCGCAACTATGGATACGACGATGCTCTTTACGCCGGTCTTCGCGTCTGTGAAATTCTGGCGAAAAGCGGAAAGAACATTCCAGAACTGATGGCGGGCCTTCAGCCTTCTTTTAACACTCCGGAAATTCGCATCGACACCACCGAAGAAAAGAAGGTCAAAATCGTCGAAGCTTTGAAAACCCAGTTTTCGGGCGGAGCTGATTACACCACAAACCTGATCGACGGCGTTCGCATTAGCTTCAATGACGGCTGGGCTTTGGCTCGTGCCTCGAACACGCAACCGGTTCTAGTTCTACGTTTCGAATCTTGGACCGAAGATGGCTTAAAGCGCATCCAGGGCCAAATCGAAAAAACCGTCAATCCCATGCTTTAAAAACAAAAAGCCCTTCTTCGCAGTCCGAAGAGGGGCTTCATTTTTAAGATCTGAGTTGTAAACGATTACTTATAGTAATATTTCTTCAGCGTATCGTAGATCGATTTCTGCATGCGGCCCGAGCGCGCGCACATCAGATGATCGATATCCAGCTGATAGCTGATGATCGCATTCTTTTTCACATCATAGAATTCTTCGTAGCAGTCGACAAAGCCCAAGACGTGACCGAATTCGTGACGGATGGTCCATTGAACATCCCACTCGGTCAGCGGAGCATTCGCATCCATCGTGATGGTGTCACCGCCGGCATCATTCACATGCGGGGTAACGCCCGGTTCGAATTCGACATGTACCGGTGTTTTTGCGACGAAGTCCAGGCGCAGGTTCCAAACATCCCATTTAAATTCGTCTTCGATATTGAACTTAAGGAAATTCAAAATCTTATCGCTGAGTGGGTTTTGGAAAGGAACGTTCATCAATTCTGGCTTTTGCGCAGACCAAGTGATTTCAGGGCGTGCATTCACCAAGGAAAAGTAATTCTCCCAAAGTTGCGAGCTGCCATTTAAATATTTCAGATAAAACTCGTAAGCGGTTTTTTTCTGAATCGCTTCGGCAGCCTGTTGATCACAGTCGGCAACAAGGCCTTCGCTGTTTTGGCACATTTGCGTCAGCCAGTCCAAAATCTGTTCTTGGCGATCAGCCGGCAGCGAATCCACAGAACGCAGAACTGTTTCCACATTCGGTGTCTTTTTGCTGAGGAAGTAAAATCCGCGCAGATCTTCCTGGCGCGCCTCCATCAGGTACGGAAGATACGGCTTCATCATGATCCAGCGGGTAGCCGATTGATAATTGCGGTCCACCTTTTTTGCCCATTCGATATAGGTTTCTTCATCGATCGGCGGGTTGTCCGTCAGCGGAGAAGCGCTGTATAGGATCTTTGCCATTTCGGCCGGCATCTGCGTGTACACTTCTTTGTGGTCAGCTGCGATGATTTCGGCGTTGTAATACTTTGGTGATTCGATCGGAATCCCTTTCAAATCTCCAGGCTTCGTCAGCTGGATTTTCTTTCCTTCTGGACGAAAGCTGTTCATGTGCTCAAGCCAAGCCATGTTTCGCTCGCCGACACGGACGGCTTCTTGAACGTCGGCTTCGGCGCCAGTCGCAGCTTCGCGTGGAACAATGTATTTTCCACGATAAGCCGAGCTTGGAGCATCGGGCAGAATGTGCGGTAAAAATTTAGGACGAGTGTTGGCGCTTGCAGAGATCGCCGCAAGCAAGATTGCTGAAAGAATCCATTTCATATTTCCCCCTCGGAAGTCGTCAGTGGGGATTTTCGTTTCTATACCCATTCAGAACAGGGGCCACAAAAACAAAAAGCCGACTGAAACAGCCGGCTTTTTTGTATGATCTGCAAATTTAATTTGCAATCAAATTAGAACTTACCGTTCAAGAAGAACGCGATAACGAATGCGTAGATGACCAGTGACTCGATCAGAGCCAAACCGATGATCATTGGAGTGAAGATCTTGCCTTGAGCCGCTGGATTGCGAGCGATACCTTCCAGAGCAGCTGCAGCAGTGCGTGCTTGACCAAGAGCGCCACCCAAAGCAGCAACACCGATTGCCAAACCAGCGCCAAGAGCGATCAAACCGCGGTCACCACCAGCTTGAGTAGCGGCAGCAGCAGCTTCTTGTGCGAAAGCAGCAGATGCTACGAAAAGAGTCGACAGAGCCAAGAACATGTTTTTTGCGAAGTTTTTCATTGTTTCTCCTTTATAAACTTTTGCAAATTCAGTTTTTATTTTTAGTGATCGTGAGCGGTTGCGAGAGCCACGTAAACCATTGATAGCAATGTGAAGACGAAGGCCTGAACAAATGCGACGAACATTCCTAACAAATAGAATGGAATCGGAAGTCCGATTGGAACCAAGTCCAAAAAGATTCCAACAACTGTGTGGTCCCCCTTCAGAACGTTCGCAAGACGAAGTCCCAAAGAGATCGGACGAACGATGTGCGAGATCAACTCGATCACCAACATCAAAGGACCCAGCCACAAAACCGGACCCAAGAAATGCTTCAGATAGCCAACACCGTTATGGATCAGACCAAACATGTTGTAGACGATAAAGACAAATAGACCCATCGCCAAAGTCGTATTCAGATTTTCAGTCGCTGGCGCCATTCCCGGAATCACGCCGACCAGGTTGTTCACAAGTACGAACGTAAAAAAGGCGGCAAACATCGGAAGATAAGCCCGACCACCTTCACCAATCACCATGTCGACAAGACCGGCGATAAATTCGGTGATCATTTCGAAAAAGCCTTTGATTGAAAAACGATCGGCAGGAATGACAGCTGCATCGCCAGTGCCTAATGCTTTTTTCGCTGCGAAGCTCGCAACAACCAATCCGCCAGTCACGATTCCCGCTGTTGCAACGTGAGCGTACTCGTGGCCAACACCAGGAATGAGAGAGGTCCAAGTAAACGACATGAAGTATTCCTTAACGTTTTACGTTTGTTCTTCTTCGTCATCGTCGGTTTTGGCGACGGAGGCGTAGAAGAGGGCGCTTACAACAAGACTGCCAAGCCCCACGCAGAGCCATAAACGGTCGACCCAAGCGAAGCTTAAAAGTTTGTAAATAATGATCCCTAAAATCGCGTACTTAAATACAATGACCGAGATCGAGAGGGCAATGAGTTTTTTCTGGATTAATCGAGAGAAGGTAAATCCAAGAGTCAGGACATTCACGAGCACGATTCCGCTGCCAATAGCGAATGATGCGGCGCTGCTGCCATCTCGCCCTTCCAGCAAAATCAAGGATCCTAGCAAAGTCACCGCGGCCTGAATGATGATGAAGAGCTTTAAATGGTTCAAGTTTACTCTCCTGACTGTTGATCTGCTCGTTTAGCGAGCATCACGATCTGAGTGATCCATCCGGCCAGCCCAGCCATGGAAAGTCCAATCATTCCAAGGCCTTTCAGGCCATACATCTCATCCAATTTTTGACCCAACAGCAGACAGCCGACCACAATTCCGACCAGCTCGATCCCCATCGCCACAAAGACAATGTACTTGTTCTTCATTTCCGGATCCTTCCGCGTGCACCCGGTTGGTTCTTCAGGCGCTCTTGCAGGCGTTTGATGCGAATATCGATATACTCAGGCATCGGGTGGGTGGATTTCAGCTGCTCCAAAACTTCGATGGCCGAGCGGAAATCTTTAATCTCCTCGTAGCAGACCGACAGGGTCAGGCCCACGTTGTCCTTCACCGCTCGGTCCGGAAACTCGGCCAAAAGGCCTTTAAACAGCGCAATTGCAGTCGGCATATCTTTCTGGGCCAAGGCGATATTGCCTTTTAGGAAGGTCATATCGAACTTCTGGTCGGCCGGCGGACTGGTGCGAAGGAACTCGTCCGTTTCGTTTTGCGCTTGGGTAAAATTGTTTTGGTAATAGTAAGCCCGGGCGAGCTTCATTTTGTATTCGGCTTTTTCTTTCGGATCCGGAATCATCACGATGAGTTTGTTGATTTCAATCACCGCCCGCTGATAGTCGGTCAAATGATCGAAACAGATCGAGACGATTTGTTTCTGCGCGAGCAATCGTTCGTTCGCATCGGGCGAGCTTAAAACCAGCTGCTGATAGAACTTGATCGCTTTTTGGAAATCTTTGGTGTCGTAAAAAGAAATCTTCGCCGCTTCTCGGGCCGCCTCGAGACCGATTTTGCTTTCCGGAGAACGGGTGACAACCCGCTCAAAGTGGCCGACGGCGACCAGGAACTGGCCTTCGGCGAAAGCCTGGCGGCCTTCGTTCATCTCTTTTTGCTCGGGCGAGGTACACCCCACCACGAGCCCAAAGATCAGCAAAAAACTTGGCTTAATGAACTTGCGGAGGAGCTGAATCACCGGTACCTGGTGTCTCTTCTTCGTCAGAATCCACGATCGCCATGCTGGCAACTTTTTCATCCGAATCTTTCAAGTTGATCAAACGAACCCCTTGAGTGTTTCGGCCCAAAACGCTGATGTCGGAAATTTTCATACGGATGTTCTGTCCCTTATCTGTCGACAAGATGACTTCCTGATCTGGACGAACCTTTTTCGCGCCCACCACGTTTCCGACCTTGTCGGTCGTTTTTTGGGTGATGGTTCCGACCCCACCGCGCGATTGCACGCGGTAATCCGGAATTTCAGAACGTTTCCCGTATCCACCTTCGGTGACAAGCAACAATGTGTCTTTCGAATCTTTTTCGATCACTTCCATGCCGACCACGATATCCGCTTTATCCAGTGTCATGCCCTTCACGCCGCGAGCTGACCGCCCCATCGGACGCACGTCACTTTCGTTGAAGCGAATCGACATACCGTCTTTCGTCGCGATAAAGATTTCACTGGTGCCGTCCGAGATTTTCGCTTCGATCACACTGTCATCCAGGTCCGTCGTCAAAGCGATCAGGCCTGAAGGACGCGGGTTCGAGAACGCATCCAGCGATGTTTTCTTGATGATGCCCTTTTGGGTCAACATCACGACATATTTGCTTTCCGAGAATTCTTCCACTGGTAAGATCGCCTGAACTTTTTCACCATTGGAAAGCTGAACCACGTTGGCAATCGCCTTGCCTTTGCTGGTTCGTGTTCCTTGCGGAAGTTTGTGCACTTTCACCCAATACAGTTTTCCTTTATCAGTGAAAACCATCAGGGTCGTTTTCGTGCTGGCCGTAAAGATATCGGTGACATAGTCCTCTTCACGAGTTTCTGCCCCTTTCAAACCTTTACCGCCGCGTTTTTGCAGCCGATATTCTTCAACCGGAATGCGTTTAATGTATCCAGTGTTGGTGATCGTCACGATCACTCGTTCATCGGCAATCAGGTCTTCGTCTTCGATGTCGTCGGCAGAGCCCGTAATTTCGGTACGACGTTTGTCGGCGTATTTTTCGCGGATCTCTTCCAGCTCGGTCACGATGATTTTGTAGATTTCTTTCACGTCAGACAAAACAAACATCAGCCATTCGATGGTTTTCATCAGTTCGGCCAATTCGGCTTCGATCTTATCGCGCTCTAAACCGGTCAGTCGTTGCAGGCGCATTTCTAGAATTGCGGTTGCTTGACGTTCGCTGAAACTGAACTGCGCCATCAAGGCTTCGCGCGCCGAGTTCGCTTCTTTCGACGCTTTGATCGTTTGAATCACGGCATCGATGTTATCCAATGCTTTTTTCAAACCTTCTAAAATATGCGCGCGATCTTGAGCTTTCTTCAGTTCGAAAATGCAGCGCTTGGTAACAACATCGCGGCGATGCTCGACAAACGCCTGCAGCATGCCTTTCAGATCGAAGGTGACCGGCTGATTTTTCGCATCCAGAGCCAGCATGATAATACCGAAGCTCACCTGAAGCTGAGTCATCTTGAACAAACGGTTCATGATCACGCTGCCGTTTTCACCCTTTTTCAGAATGATCACGATACGCATACCTTCGCGCGAAGATTCGTCGCGAATATCAGTGATGCCTTCCAGCTGCTTGTCACGAACCAGATCGGCTATCGTTTCGATCAGCTTGGCTTTATTCACTTGGTAAGGAATTTCGCTGACAATGATTTCTTCGTGGTCTTTCACCTGAACGATTTCGGTCACGGCTTTCAGGGTGATGATGCCGCGGCCTTTTTTGTAGGCCTGCAAGATCCCTTCACGTCCAGCAATTTGGCCCGCTGTCGGAAAGTCAGGTCCCGGAATTCGCTCGATCAAATCATCGATCGAACAATCTGGGTTGTGAATCAAGTGAATGGTTCCATCCAAAACTTCACCCAAGTTGTGTGGTGGAATATTGGTCGCCATACCAACGGCGATTCCGGCGGAACCGTTGACCAGCAAGTTTGGAAACTTCGCCGGCAGAACCAGCGGCACTTCTAGCGAGTCATCGTAGTTTGGTCCGAAAGGAATTGTTTCTTTGTCGATGTCTTCGAGAAGCTCTTCTGCAAGACGGGTCATGCGGACTTCGGTGTAACGTTGGGCCGCTGGACTGTCGCCGTCGATCGAACCGAAGTTTCCTTGTCCATCTTCAAGCGGGTAGCGAAGAGAAAAATCTTGCGCCAAACGAACCATGGTTTCGTAAACGGCCGAATCACCATGCGGATGGTATTTACCGATCACATCGCCCACGATACGAGCCGATTTTTTATATGGCTTATCGTGGTTATTTCCCATTTCATGCTGAGCAAAAAGAATACGGCGGTGAACTGGCTTCAAGCCATCGCGAACGTCTGGCAAAGCTCGGCCCACGATCACGCTCATCGAGTACTGCAGATAAGCATCGCGCATTTCTTTGTTGATATCGACGACTGTAACGCCTTTTTGTTCTTGGTTTTCCATAGCGATTTCCTATTTTCCTTAAACGTCGAGGCCTTTGACCATCAATGCATTGTCGTGAATGAATTTTCGGCGTGGTTCCACGTGCTCACCCATCAGGACCGAGAATGTTTCGTCCGCCGCCACCGCGTCGTCGATATTGACCTGCAGAAGAATGCGGTTTTCCGGATTCAGCGTGGTTTCCCAAAGCTGCTCTGGATTCATTTCTCCCAATCCCTTGTATCGCTGGATGTAGTAACCCTTTTTTGTGTTCTCGATCACGTAATCATAGAAGCTTGTGTAATCTTCAAACGACTGCTCGGATTTATCGATTTGCACCGACACCGGCAAAAGAGAAACGCCTTGGATCTGACCCCAAAGGGTCATCAGCTCGGTCCATTCTGGAGTTTTCAATGTGTCGCTCGAAATCTGGGTCGTCATGCGGTCTGCATAGCGAACGGTATTGATCGTCGCAATCGCTTTGTCGCCTTCTTTTCGGGTGCTTGATTTCACTTCGGTGATGCCGCGACTTGGATTGTTCTTCACCCAAGCCTGTAGGTCTTCCAAAGTTTGTTGCAGATTTTTTTCTCCCGACATGACTTCTTCGTGATCGGCCACTTTACTGATCAAGAAGTAAAGAATATCCGGATCGTACTTGGCTGAAGACGCTTTCAAGATGTGATTGAAGCGCTGAATATTCAGGATCATTTTTTTCAAATCATTTTCCGCCAAAGCCTTTTTCGCTGAAGGAATTTTCACTCCGTTCAAACCCAGGCCCAGCAAGAATTCGGTCAAAGCCGCGTCGTCTTTTAGATAAACTTCTTGGCTGCCTTTTTTTGCTCGGTACAAAGGTGGCTGAGCAATGTAGATGTAACCGCGTTCAAGCGCGTCTGGCATCTGACGATAGAAGAAAGTCAAAAGCAGGGTGCGAATGTGCGACCCGTCCACGTCCGCATCGGTCATGATGATAATTTTATGATAACGAATCTTGTCGACATTGACGTGATCTTTCCCGATTCCCGTTCCCAAGGCTGAAATCATCATTTTGATCTCTTCGTTGGAAAGCATTTTATCAAAGCGGGCCTTTTCAACGTTCAGGATTTTACCTTTCAAAGGCAAAATCGCCTGCGTCTTGCGATTGCGGGCCATCTTTGCAGATCCACCCGCCGAGTCACCCTCGACCAGATACAGTTCACAAAGTGCCGGATCTCGCTCTTGGCAATCGGCCATTTTTCCTGGCAACGATCCGCCATCTAGCGCCGTCTTACGTCGTGTCAGCTCACGAGCTTTTCTGGCAGCTTCGCGTGCGCGGGCTGCCTCAACAGATTTTCCGATCACGTTTTTTGCGACCGACGGATTGCGATCCAAAAAGTCTGCAAGTTTATCGTTCACAAGCGATTCGACGATCCCTTTAACTTCGGTATTTCCAAGTTTGGTTTTCGTCTGTCCTTCGAATTGTGGCTCACGAACTTTCACCGAAACGACCGCCGCTAAGCCTTCGCGGATATCTTCACCTTCCAAAGAAACTTTCAGATCCTTTAAAAGATTTTTATCCTGAGCGTAGGCATTCGTCGTTCGCGTCAGCGCCCCACGGAAGCCGATCAAGTGAGTTCCGCCTTCGTGAGTATTGATGTTATTGCAATAAGAGAAAATAGATTCCGAGTAAGAATCGTTCCACTGCATGGCGATCTCAGCTTCAACGCCGTCTTTTTCGCCTTTAAAGTAAATCACGTCATTGTGCAGGGATTTCTTACTTTGATTCATGAATTTAACGAACTCGGCAATACCGTTCGAAAATTGAAATTCATTTTTTTTCGCGTTTCGCTCGTCCGTGATGCCGATGTAAAGACCGGCGTTCAGGAAAGCCAATTCGCGCAAACGATTGGTCAGGTAATTGAAATCAAAGCTGATCGTTTCATCTTTGAAAATTTCGCGGTCAGGTTTGAAATTTGTTTTTGTTCCGGTTTTATTCGAATCGCCAATGCGTTTCGCCGGGCCTTCAGGAACGCCCTTATGATAAATTTGTTCGTAAACACCGCCTTGGCGGTGAACTTCGACCCGAACGCGAGACGAAAGAGCATTCACGACCGAAGCGCCGACACCATGAAGACCGCCGGAAACCTTATAACCGCCGCCATCGAATTTTCCTCCGGCATGCAGAACGGTCATTACAACTTCAAGAGTTGATTTTCCAGTTTTATGGGTGTCGACAGGAATCCCGCGACCATCATCTTCAACCGTGATGGATTCGTCGGTGTTGATTGTGATGTTGATGCGCTTGCAATGCCCAGCCAACGCTTCGTCAACCGAGTTATCCACGATTTCGTACACAAGGTGATGAAATCCGCGAAAGCCCGTATCGCCGATATACATACCGGGACGCTTTCGAACAGCTTCAAGCCCTTCTAGAACCTGAATAGATTCCGCACCATAATTCCCCTGAACCGGTTGGTTCGTAGGTACATTCGATTCGCTCATGTCGCCTCACTCTCCAGTACCGCTTCTTTGCGATACCTTTGTGGCTGCCCAAGATTCATCGGTGTCGAAGATCCCGATCGGCCCTCCAAATTTTTTGGTGAAGCCGACTAACTCTGGATCTGACCTTCGCGTATCTTGAGTACAGCGCAGTCTTCAGATTTCAAACTGCCCGGCAGAGTGAAATCTGTGGTTGTGATAAAAATTTGAGTGTTGATATCACTCAAAAATCGGATCAAGGAGTCCCGCTTTTCCGCATCTAGCTCAGATAAAACATCATCGAGCATCAGTGCGGGGTAGGATCCATGAATCCGCCTATGATACACGATCTGAGCCATTTTGAAAGATAATATGAGGGCTCTTTGCTGTCCTTGCGAGCAGTAAAATCTCGAGTCATTTTCACCATATAGGAAGACCACATCATGCTTCTGTGGACCCACTAATGACGCGCCACTCGCAAGCTCCGCATCATGCAGCTCTTTCATGCGTTTTGCGAGCAGAATTTCGATGTCTTTTGACTGAAAATTCAGCGCATGCTGATCCGAAATCACATAGTCCACCGAGATATCCACAGTCTCGCGATTGGAAATATACTGCATGGCCTGATTGAAGTCCTTGTAGATGGCTCTGACAGCCTCTAGGCGCTGATTGGTGAGTTCGACCGCCAGTCGCAGGAAGCTAGGGTTCAAACTTTCAAGCAAAGCCTCGGTTTCGCCCCGTGGAACGTCACCAGCGACGTAATTCTTCAAAACTTTGTTCCGAGTTTTCAAGGCTCGGCGGAATTCCCCAACTAAATCCACATTTCGAGGATGAAAGCTGACGATCAATTCATCGACCAACTGCCGACGCTGATCCGCGCCTTCTTTGATCGCCGCCAGACTTTCAGGCGAAAAGATCACGCTGGGAAACCGCTTCGATAATTCTTGCGCCGTGGTCTTCTTGCCATTCATCTGATGGCTCTTACGAGATTTTAAAATATTCAGCTGAAGTTCATATTCCAAATCGCCATGGATCGCTTTCGCTTTCAGAAAAGCTTCCTGCGCACCAAATTTCAAAAAATTCTCATTATCGGCGTAACGAAAGGACTGACCGGTTGTCAGAAGCGAAATCGCCTCAAGCAAATTCGACTTCCCTTGGCCATTCTCGCCCAGAAAGATATTCACCTTCGGAGAAAAACGAGCCACGCCTTCAGCGAAGTTTCGAAACTGATAAAGTTGAAGAGCTTGAATCAAGAAAACCTATCAAATACGCATTGGCATGACGACGCAGGTGTAGGACTGGTCGTTGTGCGGTCGCATGAGACCTGGTGAAAGCTGATCGTTGATTTCGAAATCGACCTCTTCATCATTGATGGCGTTTAAGACATCGGTGATGTATTTGGCGTTGAAACCAATTTTCATATCTTTACCTTCGTAACCAACTTCAATTTCTTCTTTCGCGTCACCCAGTTCTGGGTTGTTCGAAGCGATTTCCATGCGACCGTTTGTCAAAGACAACGTCACCGCTTTGGATTTGTGATTGGCAAGCAAAGATACGCGCTTTAATGAAGTCAGGAAAGCTTCGCGATTGATGCGAATTTTCTGAGTCAGCTTTGACGGAATGAACTGTTGATAGTTCGGATATTTTCCTTCAATCAGACGGATCATCAATGTGGTCGAATCTTTTCGAACGATCAGCTGTGAACCTTCGATCGCCAGTTCAAATTCTCCAGACAAAGATTCCAGAAGTTTTTTGATTTCGTGCAAACCCTTACGAGGAATGATCACACCCTGTCCGGCCGCGATGCCTTTTGCCGATGGGATTTGACGATTCACCAAACACAAACGGTGACCGTCGGTCGCAACCATCGTGTATCCAGCATCATTCTTCTGTTCAAAGTAAACGCCATTCAAATGGTATCGGGTTTCATCGTTTGAAACCGAGTAGATTGTTTTATCAATCATGTCGCTTAAAACTTCTGAATCGATTTTCAAAAAGTTATTTCCAGAATAAGTCGGGAACACAGGATATTCTTCAGCGCTGATACCAACGATTTTCGAAAGATATTTTCCCTGTTTGATTTCCAACCAATTGTTGTCTTTACGATGAAGCTGAATGATTCCTTCTGATAATTCTTTCGCGATTTCAAAAAGGCTCTTTGCGGAAACTGCAACTTTACCAGCTTGAACAACTTTCACTTTCACGGTGTCAGTCAGACTGACTTCGAGATCTGTTGCGAAAACACGCAGCTCATTTTGGTCTGCATCCAAAAGAACATTCATCAGGACAGGCATGGTGTTTCTTTTTTCGACAATATTCTGAGTCTTGCCGATCAGATTCATCAGGTCTTTTTTTTCGATTTCAATTTTCATATAAACCCCTGACTTACAGTCCTCTTAAGAACTAATAATCTATATATATAAAACTAGTAGTAGTATTAGGAGCGTGGAAAACGTAACAAACGAACTAAGCTCCTGTAAATTCAAAAGAAATTCCGTGGATAAACCCTGCAGTGAATCGAGACCCAAAATCTCAAAAACCGGGGATAAGCTCAATCCTCAGAATCTTCCTCAAACTTCTCCACAAAGTTGTACAGTCTCCACATTCACACCCCTGTGATATTGTGGATTCTGGTCGTTAACTCATCGAGATCATTCTTAAAATCCATATCTTTCGAAAGTAGAAACTCGACACGATCCATCGCGTTCATGACTGTCGTGTGATCTTTTCCGCCGAAAGCACGGCCAATATCCACCAAAGATTTGTCCAAAGTTCGTTTGATCAAATACATCGCGGTTTGCCGAGGAACGACGATCTGTTTCGCACGAGTCGTCGATTTCAGGTCCGAAATCTTCACCTTAAAGTGGTCCGCCACCATCTTTTGGATATCCTCGACCGAAATTGTGGTTTGGGTTTCGTGAGTAGCCAAAACTCGACGAGCCAACTCGATATCAATAGATAAACCCTGAAGTTCACTGAACATTTTTACTTTTTTCAGGTTGCCTTCAAGCTCTCGGATCGAGCGTTTGGATATCCGCGCGATGTAATTGACCACCTCTTCTGGCAGGCGAAGGTTCATTTTCTCGGATTTATAACGAAGAATCGCAACGCGGGTTTCCAGATCCGGCATCGAAATGTCCGCAATCAGGCCCCATTCCAAACGAGATCGGTTGCGATCTTCCAATCCCAGGATATCCTTCGGCATACGATCGGCCGCGATCACAACTTGACGCTTACGCTCAATAAACGAGTTGATTGTGTGGAAGAACTCTTCCTGAATGGCTTCGGTTTTCCCGATCATTTGCACGTCATCCACCATCAAAACATCCGGTGTATCGCGATATTTCTGGCGGAACTTATCCATTTCGTAGCGACGAATCGACGAAACGCACTCGTTCAAAAACTTCTCGGCGCTGATGTACATGATCTTTAAATAGGGGTGGGTCGTGCGGATGTGATTTCCCACCGCATGCAGCAAGTGGGTTTTACCCATTCCAACTGGACCGCAGATAAACAGAGGATTGTAACCCTCAGCCCCCGGATTTTGCGCGACATTATAAGAGGCCGCATGGGCGAATTCGGTGTTTCGACCCACCACAAACGTAGAGAAAGTATAATCCACATTCAAAAGGTCCACTTTTGGAGGAGGATTTGGGGACATTGATGGGGTAGCCGACATCATCTGCTGAATAGGTGCCTGAATCTTTTCGTGAGCGGAAAACGCATCACTGAGGTTCGCGGGCTCCAAAGCCTTCATTCCGGTGACAACCAGATCGACTTCGAAGTCCTTCTTTAAAAGATCGGCCACCTCGGCATAGATTTTATCCAAGAGATTTTCGACGACAAAATACTGATGAAGGGCGCTAGGCACCCCTAAAATCAATCGTGGAAGCGTTGGTGTCCCCACAGTTTCCACATAGGAAACAGGATCCAGCCAAGTCTCGATCGACTTGTTCTCTTTATTACGGGCTTTGATTCGTCTTTTGATATCTTCCCAAAAGCCAGCATCAAGACCTGTATTTGGTTCAAATTGAACAGTGGTCACGCGCTTTTCCCCCTGAGCTCGTGTTACGGAAGGGCCCTGATATCAGGGGGGAGGGGTTATTTCAACCGAGTTTTCCACAATGACAAGTATTGACCAGATTGATGCGATATGGTTTTATCCCGGCCCTTGCATAAGTTTAAAAACTAAGACAGACGTCATTCGTCGTAACGCGGGAGTTCTAGAATGAGTAAAAGAACGTATCAACCAAAGAAAAAGAAAAGAAAATCAGCTCACGGCTTTCGCGCTCGTATGGCGTCAAAAGATGGCCGCACCGTTTTGTCTCGTCGTCGCGCTAAAGGCCGCAAACGATTGACAGTTTCTTCGAGTGGAAAATAAGAAAGCTTCTGGACTGAAACGAAGCTCGGACTTTCTCGAGATTCAAAAAAAAGGAAAAAGAAAGACTCTCAGTCCCTGGTTGGTTCTGGCTTATCGCAAGAATCAACTTGGACATCTACGGTACGGCTGTACGATCGGCCGCAAAGTGGGATCTGCTGTGATCCGTAACCGGTTGAAAAGATGGACGCGCGAGTACTTTCGAAAAGCAGCGACTGATGGATTTAATCCCGAATTCGACCTTAACTTGGTGTTTCGATCGCAGCCAGAAGGATTCTTTAAGGACCTCGAGGCTCAACAGTTTTTTGCAACTTTGGAACAAATCCGGCGTTTTTTTGATTAGGAACGCGGCTCTTTTTGCGATTGGTTTCTACCGAACTTTGGCAACAGCATGGCTCGGCGGCGCCTGTCGCTTTGAACCCAGCTGCTCTGAATACGCAGTCCAAGCCTTTCAACAATACTCTCCACTGAAAGCCACAACTCTGACTCTTCATCGTATATCAAGATGCCGCCCTGGTGGTGGCTGTGGCTACGATCCACTTCCTTGCCGAGGTCATCATGGACAATCAGAATAATAATTTTATGGATAAAAAGACCCTTCTTGCTGCCGTTTTGGTGGGGGTTTTCTTCGTTGCTTGGCAATCTTATTTGAAAAACAAGTACGGCAATCAACAAGCTCCAGCCGCAGCGACGGCTCCAGCAAATCCGACGGCTGCTCAGGGTCTTGAAACCCCAGCTTCCCCAGAGAAATCCACAGAGACAGCGGCAGGAACTGCAGCCGCAGCCGCTCCGGTTGCGGCGTCGACTGTAAAAGAAGAAAAAACCCTGAAGTATGAAAACTCGGAAATGTCTTTCGAAATTTCTTCGAAAGGGATGGGTTTGAAACACGTCACTTTGAAAAACAACACCGATCGCCATCACGAGCCTTTGAAATTGGGAGTCAGCGAAAAGCACTCTCTTTATGAAATGGCGGCGGTAGGTTCGGCTGACGTTTTGGATTTCGAGATCACTCAAAAAGGTGAGAACCAATTTGAAGGAACGGCGAAAGTCGGTTCAGCGACCGTTCGTCGCACGCTTGAAATCGACGCGACAACCGGGGCCCTTCACAATTCAGTCTTGGTTGAAAATGTCGATACGACATTTCCGGGTTTGACCGTCAGCTTGGCGGAAAAATCTTTGGGTGAAATTTCTCACAGCATCTTTATGCCGACTTTGGAAGTACAAGATTTCGTTGTTATTCACTCGGGAACGGAAGAGCGCCTTCACTCTTCAGCGGCTTCGGATAAAATCGAACAAAGCTTTCCGAATGTGACTTTGTTGGGGATCGGATCCCAGTACTTTGCTTCGGCGGTTTTGGATAAATCTGAAATTGCACCGGAAGCGAAAGTTCACGGCGGCAAAGGTGCGGGTGAATTGATTGCGCAGATGGTTTACAAGCCGGCTGCCAATGGTAAAAACACGATGGACCTGAAATGGATCGCGTATTCGGGCGGCAAGTCCGTTCCGACTTTGGAAAAGATCGATAAGGATCTTTCAAAAGTGGTGGATCTGGGTTTCTTTGCGACAATCGGTCGCTGGCTTTTGTACACCATGCAATGGTTCCACTCGATCATTCCGAACTGGGGCTTAGCGATCATTTTGCTGACGCTTTTGGTTCGTATCTTGGTTCTACCTTTGAATATCACGACTTTCCGTTCGACCAAGAAAATGCAAAAGATGCAGCCGATGATCACAGCTTTGCGTGAACGCTACAAAGACGATCCGCAAGCGATGAACCGCGAGATGATGTCTTTGTGGAAAGAACACAAGGTCAATCCATTGGGTGGATGTTTGCCGATGCTGTTGCAGCTTCCGATTTTCTTCGCCCTGTATCGCGTCTTGGGTCAAAGCATCGAACTTTATCAAGCGCCATTCTTTGGATGGATCCATGATCTCAGCATCAAAGATCCATTCTATGTTTTGCCGATCTTGATGGCGGCTTGTATGTACGTGCAGCAAAAAATTACTCCGACGACGATGGATCCGACACAAGCGAAAGTGATGCAGTTCTTGCCTCTGATTTTCGCCGTGATGATGATCAATCTGCCGGCGGGACTGACTCTTTATATCTTTATCAACACTCTGTCTGGGATCATTCTACAGCAGATTTTCATGCATGATCGTAAAACTGCGGCGCCTGCAAAAGCGGCGAAAGCGTAAGAAGGGGGACTCATATGTCTGGATTTTTCAGCAAATTATTTGGTGGTAAGAAAAAAACTGGCGGCTCAGAAGTCGAAACTTTGGTGAACAATACGGTTGAAGGCTTGATCGAAAAAACCGGCCTTGAGCTGAGCTTCGACGTTGAAAGCGGCACCGACGACCAAGGTGAACCACAAATTTCAATCGAGTTTTCGGGCGTCGATGAAGAGATGTTAAAAGAAGAAGAAGGAAAGATGATCGATGCAATTCAGCTTTTCCTGAAGCGGGTCATTCAACACAACTTCCCAGAAGATCGCACGAATGTTGTGATCGATTGCAATGGCTATCGTGAAGAATCAAGCCAGGCGTTGATCGATTTGGCTGAGAAATTGAAAGGCATCGCTTTGGAAAAAGGCAAGTCCGTGTATTTCCGCGCGCTACCGCCGAAAGATCGCAAGATCATTCACCAACACCTGGCTGGCGATGATCGCGTGAAAAGCCGCTCGATCGGAGATGGTCTTTATAAGAAGATCAAGATCTACCCAACCAAGGGTGGAAATCAGAAGCAGCACGAAGCACACGAAGAAACTGCTGAATAGTTTCGAATATTTTGAAAATGAATTTCAAAAGCGATCTTAAGGCAGAGGCTCTTAAGATCGCTTTTTTGTTTTTAAAGGACCTACTTTGAACAAAGATCGTGATTTAGACACCATATGCGCTGCCTCCACTCCGGCCGGAGTCGGGGGGATTTCCGTTATTCGCGTCAGCGGTCCGAATGCGGTTTCGGTGACTCGCGCCCTTTGCGCCTTTATTCCAGAAAAACCCGAATCACACCGGGCCTATTACGGCTTGCTAACATCACATTTGTCCGAAACTGATGGTGAATCCATCGACGAAGTCGTCGTCACGTATTTTGAAAAGGGTCGCAGTTTCACCGGCGAACATACCACCGAAATTTCGTGTCACGGATCTCCGGCAATTGTTCGCCGCATTTTGGAAGAGCTGATCCATGTCGGTGCTCGGGCAGCGGACCGGGGCGAGTTTACGTATCGTGCGTTCATGAACGGCCGTCTGGATTTGGTGCAAGCGGAAAGCGTTCTTTCGTTGATTGAATCCCAGTCTCGCCAATCGAGCCGACAGGCGCTTCGTCAGCTGCAGGGACATTTGTCTCGCGATCTGGAAGAAATTGAAGATCGTTTGATTTGGTGTTTGGCGCATATTGAGGCTTCGATCGATTTTTCGACGGAAGGAATCGAAGTCGTCGAAGAAGACGTTCTGCTTGAGAAAGTTTCCATTTTAAAATCGCGCATCCAACGATTGGTTGAAAGCTTTCAAACGGGCCGCATTTTGAAAGATGGATTTCAGCTTGTTTTGACGGGCATCCCGAACGTGGGAAAATCCAGCCTGTTGAATTTGCTGGTTGAAGACGATCGCGCCATCGTCACCGATATTCCGGGTACGACCCGTGATCTGATTGAAGCTTCGTTTATGGCGGGTGGATTCAAGGTGAACGCTGTCGATACCGCGGGCCTTCGTCAGGCCCATGATCAGGTTGAAAAAATCGGGATCGAACGCAGTTATTCTGCTCAGAAAGCCGCGGATGGAATCTTCTTTATCTTCGATAGCTCGCGTGAATTGTCCGCTGAAGAGCTGAAAGAACTGGCCCAATTGGACCTGAACAAGACCTTTTTGATTGGAAATAAGCGAGATCAGGGCTCCGAAAACCCCGAAAAAAGGGTCGAAAACCTACTAAAAACCCTGAAAAATGATCAAAAAATGCAACCTTTTTTAGGTGTTTTAAAAGACAAGATCCATATTGTCTCGGCTTTCGATAAAAGAGATGGGGAATTTCTAAAGGGCCTGTTGGTAAAAAGCCTGGATGAAACCGGCTACGAAGATCAAGCGGTGATCTCGCAAGCGCGGCACTTTGAGAATATGCAGGCGGCCCTGAATAACATGAACGAAGCTTATGGCTTGGTTCAAACAGGCGCGAGCCCCGAACTGACGGCACTTTCAATGAAGGAAGCTTTGCTAAAAGTTCAAGAGACCATTGGAAAGCGGTTTGATGATCAGATTATGGACCGCGTGTTTAAAGAATTTTGTATCGGAAAGTAGTTGAGACACATGCAGATTCGAAAAAGCGATTTTGATGTCATCGTTGTTGGAGCCGGACATGCCGGGGTTGAAGCCGCACTTGCGTCTTCGCGCCTGGGGCTTTCCACTTTGATGGTGACCACAAATACAGATCGCATCGCCTACATGAGCTGCAACCCTTCGATCGGTGGATTGGCAAAAGGTCACATGGTTCGCGAAATCGATGTGATGGGTGGCGAGATGGGTCTTGCGGCCGACGCCACTTGCATTCAGTTCAAACGCTTGAATTCCAGAAAAGGTCCGGCGGTTCGTGGATCGCGCGTGCAAAGTGATAAGCATTTGTATTCGCAGTACATGACCAACAAACTTCTGACCCAGCCGAATTTGACCGTCAAACAAGCCGAAGTGAAGCGTTTGATTTTGGATGGCAGCCAATGTGTGGGCGTGGTTTTGCATGACGCCTCTGAAATTTTCGCGAAAGCGACAGTCATCACCACCGGAACTTTTATGAACGGGGTGATGCATGTGGGTCTTGTGCAAACGGCTGGTGGCCGTGTGGGCGACCAAGCTTCGATCGGACTTTCGGATCAGCTGCGTGAATTTGGATTCCAAGTTCAGCGCTTGAAAACGGGGACGCCCGCGCGTCTTTTGAAAGATAGCATCGACTGGAGCAAGACGACCCCGCAATTTGGTGACGAAAAATTCTTCCCCTTTAGCTTCCGTTCGCCGAATGCGTATCAGCTTCCGCAAGTCGCGTGTTTCCTTTCGCGTACGACGGAAAAAACTCACGAGATTATTCGGCAGAACCTGGATAAATCGCCGATGTACTGCGGACTGATCGAAGGATCTGGACCAAGGTACTGTCCTTCAATCGAAGATAAGGTGGTTCGCTTCGCCGAACGCGATAGCCACCAAACTTTCTTGGAGCCAGAGGGCCTGAACACAGACCTGATTTATCTTCAGGGAATTTCAACCAGTCTTCCGGAAGAAGTGCAGATGGATTTCCTTCGCACGATTCCGGGTCTTGAAAATGTGAAAGTCGCGCGCTTCGGATATGCGGTTGAGTACGATTATATTGAACCAACCCAAATCTGGCATCGTTTGGAAACTCGACCGATTCAGAAACTTTTCTTGGCCGGACAAATCAATGGAACCAGCGGTTATGAAGAAGCCGCGGTTCAAGGGTTTATGGCCGGCGTGAATGCGGCTCACTCTGTTTTAGAGCGAGAAGAATTCGTTCTTTCCAGAGATCAAGCCTACATCGGCGTTTTAATCGATGACTTGGTTACAAAAGGGACGCGTGAGCCTTATCGCATGTTTACATCTCGTGCTGAGCATCGTCTGATTTTGCGAGAAGATAATACTATCGATAGGTTAGGTCAGGTCGGAGCATCGCTTGGTTTGATGGGCGATGAAGGAAACAAGCGCCTCGAGACCTTAAGCCAGTCTCGCAGCCATTTGCTGGCTCGGTTGCGTGAAACGAAGATTTATCCGACGGCGGAAACTCAAGATAAGCTCACTCAGATCCCAACACCAGTTTTAGGAAAGTCGATTACTTTCGAAGAATTACTTCGGCGATCTGAGGTCGACAGTTCGCATCTTCCGGCTCTCGGATTTGATGTTGAGTTGGATCCAAATGTCTGTGAGCCTGTCGAAATCGAAGTGAAGTACTCGGGATATGTCAAACGACAGATGGAACTGATTGCTCAGTCGAAACGACTGGAAGATCTCTCTTTGGCGGATGATTTGAACTACAAAGAAATTCGCGGACTTTCGAATGAAGAAATCGAAAAACTGTCACGCATCAAACCTCGGACTTTGGGACAAGCTCAGCGCATCTCGGGAGTAAATCCTTCAGCCGTTCAAGCGATCATGATACATTTAAAAGGTCGCAAGAAGCTGCGGGAGTTTGACCTTGAGTATCGCCAAGAGCGGATCTGACGCCATCACAATTCACTGGAGAATCGATCAATGGTTTCCGGATTTATCTCCGGATATTAAATCGAAGCTCAAAAAATTCCATGAAGAGCTTTTGAAATTCAATAAGACATTGAATTTAATTGGCGTGAAAACCATTCCCATGGCGGATGCAATTCACTTTGCTGACTCGATTTTAGCGACTCAATTGCTGAAAAAAGAGATCAAACAAAACGATGTTTATGATTTTGGTTCGGGCAATGGTTTCCCCGGGATTGTGATGGCGATCATGATGCCCGAGAAAAAAATCCATCTTGTTGAGATTGATACTAAAAAGGCCGAGTTTCTGAAGCATCTGATTGCGCAATTGGATTTGAAGAATACGGATGTTTTGATCCGTTCGGTCGAAGCTTTGCCAGCAGACTCAGTACAATGCGCCGTGTCTAGGGACTTTGGTCCATTGTCAAAAGCCATTTTAATGACTCGAAAAGTATTTGCGGTTGGTGGCGTCTATTATCATTTGAAGGGTGAAGAGTGGGCGACAGAGATTGCGGACATCCCGACTCAGCTTTGTTCTTTTTGGCAGCCGGGCCTTTTAGGTGAATACAAGCTTCCGATTGGCGAAGTGAGATTCGCGGTCGTTCGCACGGATAAGATTCAAGCTTAAATTTGAAATGTTCCACGTGGAACATCGATCAGTGGTGTTCGCCACCACTTTCGGGTTTTTCTTCGGCTTCCGCATGTTCGCCGCCACCTCCAGGCTCACCGCCGCCCCCGTGTTCTCCACCCCCGGCTTTTTTAGGTCCGTCCAGGGCGACTCCGGCGCGTGATTCTTCCAAACGACGTTTGAGATTCCATTCTTTCGGCGCTTGTTCCAACTTCCGTTGCAACTGGTACTCTTCATACTCTTTTGGATCTGGCCAGTGTTCTTTTTTCTTGTAGGCTGCGAGATATTTCTTTCGCGCCCAGTGCTTTCGAGACTCGGCTCGGATTTTCCAGTACTCAACCATCTGCTTGATCTTGTCGAGCTTGGCTTGCGTTTCATAGACGCGTTTTTCGGCGAATTTGATCTGTCCCGTTTGAGGCGCGACCTTCTCCGCCTCTTTTTTAAAATCTTCGAGCTCTTTTTCCGTTTTTGTGGCCGCCGATTCAGCCGCAGAGACCTCGGCCAGAAGATCATTGTAGATCGGATCCGTCGTTTCCGGATGTTCCAATGGTTTTTCGCACGCAGCGAGAGCCAAAAAAAGAATGAGAAAAGTGATGATGCGCTTCATGTTCCACGTGGAACATCGGTTTTTTCCGCAAAAGTCTTGAATTTGATTCAAAAGTTCGAGACTTTTATTCAACGAGAGGGAAAACATGGCAAAAACGATCTGCATCGCGAATCAAAAAGGGGGAGTTGGTAAAACAACCACCTCAGTGAATCTGTCCTCAGCATTGGCTCAACTTGGTAAGAAAGTTCTCTTGATTGACATGGATCCGCAGGGAAATGCGTCTTCAGGCCTGGGTTTGAAGCGTTTCGAAAGCCAGGATGCGAACATTTATCATGTTTTGATCGGTGAAAAGACCCTAGCAGAGGTCACTCAAACGACAAAAATCCCAAATCTCTTCGTTGCCAGCGCAAATCCAGACCTTGTTGGCGCTGAAATCGAGCTTGTTGACCTACCGCATCGTGAATATCGCCTGAAATCGGCGATCGCATCGGTTGGTCACAAATTTGACTATGCAATCATCGACTGTCCACCATCGTTGGGACTACTCACGTTGAATGCTTTGACCGCTGCGGATTCTTTCTTGGTTCCGCTTCAGTGTGAATACTATGCGCTGGAAGGCTTAAGCCAACTGCTCAACACAGCCGGGATTATTAAAAAGAATCTGAATCCTTCTCTTCATATTGAAGGGATTGTGCTGACCATGTTCGACACTCGTAACAATCTGAGCCATCAGGTGGTCACCGAAATTCGCAATCACTTTGGTGAAAAGGTGTTCTCGGCCATCATTCCAAGAAACGTGCGTTTGAGCGAGGCTCCAAGTCACGGTCAAAGCATCTTCGAATATGATTCTCGCTCGATCGGTGCGACTAAATATATGGAGTTGGCTGAAGAGCTGACTCAAAGAACTGATGCAGCCCAAAACGCTCCGAAGCACGAAGGAGAGTTAAGTGTCTAATATTTCTAATGAAAACATGAACAAAAAGGCAAAAACTGGTTTGGGTCGTGGCTTCGGCGCTTTGCTTGGCGAAAACGCAAGCTCGTTGGATGCCTCCCATGTTCCTTCAGCGGCGGCAAAGCTCGCGACTGAAAAAACAGCAGCTGCAACCCCTCCCGCTGGCGCAACGGCCGCTTCTGCTTCTGCAAAATTGAATACTCAGCCCCTCCCTGTGGCTACTCAAGCTGTTCCTGCAGCCCCTGCAATTCCGGCGGAAGCCCGAATCTGGCAAGTGGCGGTCGATAAATTGGCTCCAAGCGAGTTCCAGCCCCGAACTCATTTTGAAAAGGAGAAGTTGGAAGAGCTGGCGGCTTCGATCAAACAAAACGGCATCCTTCAGCCGATCGTGGCGCGAAAGCTTTCATCAGGAAAGTTCGAGATCATCGCGGGTGAACGTCGTTGGAGAGCGGCTCAGCTGGCCGGCCTTCATGAAGTGCCAGTCATTTTAAAGACCTTGGAAAACCAAGCAGCACTTGAGCTTGCGATCATCGAAAACATTCAGCGTGAAGATCTGAATCCGATCGAAGAAGCCGAAGCCTATCAGCGCTTGGCGCAAGAGTTCCATCTGACCCAACAGCAAGTCGCCGAAAAAGTCGGAAAAGATCGCGCGACTGTCGCCAATTCGATGCGTCTTTTGGCTTTGCCAAATGCGATCCGCGAAATGGTCGTTAAATCTGAAATTTCAGCCGGTCATGCCAAGGTTCTTTTGAGCCTGACAAATCCAATGACCCAACTGGAATTGGCTAAAAAAATCGGCCCTCAGAAATTGAGCGTGCGTCAGCTGGAAAAGCTGGTTGCAGCTGAGACTGCAGGCGCAAAAGAGGCGAAAGCGGACCAGGCGGCGGGCACAGATAATAAGGTCACGCAAAAATTGATCGCCGGACTGGCTGAAGAGCTTCAGAAGGTCCTGGGAACCAAAGTTAGTATTGACTACATGAACTCGAAGGGTCGAATCTCGATTCAGTTCTACTCGGATGCAGAGCTGACTCAATTGGTAGAGCGGCTGAAAGAGAGCCATGGAAGACACTGAGATTTTTCAAGAGAACGCGCTAGGCCATGTAACGGCGATTTTGGATCAGGGTGCCAGCTTTGACGGAAAGCTGACCTTTGAGGGGACTGTCCAATTGGGCGGTCAATTTAAAGGAGAGATTTTCACCAAAGACATCCTGATCATCAACCAAGGCGCTTTTGTTGAAGCTCAGATCGAGGCCGACACTATTATTATGAGCGGCCACGTCGAAGGGAACCTGTTTGCCCGACGCCGAGTTATTATGCACCCACCCGCAGTTTTTAAAGGCACCGTGACAACACCCAGTCTTCGCATCGATGAAGGGGTCGTTTTTGAGGGTGCCTCTTACATGCCCAAATCCTAAGCGGTTTCCAAACATTCCGCATGTTTGGGCGACAAGCCCTTGACCACTTCTTAAGGTCGGTGTTAATTCCAGCTGTCTTAAATTATTGACAGTGTATTCATTTACAAACGCGACTTAAATTGCGGATTGGATAGACCTTCATGGCGATCTTAGACCAGCTCGGACTGAATCAATCATTCTTCATTCAGTTCATCGTATTTACTGTAGCGTACATCGCGCTATCACAACTTGTTTTCAAACCTTACGGAGCAGCTCTTGCTCAGCGTGAACAGCGCACGAAAGGTGGCGAGGATCTCGCTGTCGAAATTCAAAAAAAATCAGAAGAGTTGCGCGCCCAGTACGAAACAAAGGCTCGCAAAGTTTCTTCAGACGTCAAAGCCATCTTCGATCAGCATCGCGATGAGGCGAATAAAGAATACGACAAGCTGGTTTCGGCTTCTCGTTCTGAAGCGCAAAAGTTGGTCGATGGCGCTCGCCAAAAAGTCAGCTCTGAACTTGGCGATGCAAAAGCAAAAATCAAGGCGGATGTCCCGGTTGTCGCGCAAGAGATGACTCGAAGACTTCTGGCAAAATAGGACAGCGAATGAAATATCTGATCTCGACATTTTTCGTATTGGCAGCGCAAGCGGCATTGGCCGCCAGCGAAGGCGGACACGGTGAAGCTCATGGCGACGCGCACGCGATCCCAACAAAGCTGATTATCTATCAAACAATTAACGTCGTTGCGATGTTGGTTGGATTGGTGATCGTTTTGAAAAAACCGCTTCAAACTTATTTCCAAGAAAAGCGCGAAGGCTTCTTGAGCGCGGCAAAAAAAGCTGAAGCCGCCCGCAAAGCAGCAGAACAAGAGCGTATGGACATTCAAACGCGTCTTTCAAAACTGGAAAGCACAGCGGATGAAAGCATCTCTCGCGCACGTGCGGAAGCAGCTGACATGAAAAAACAATTGATCGCCGACGCAGAAGCAACAGCGAAACGCATCCGCGATGAAGCGGCTTCAGCTGCCAAGCTTGAAGTTGAGCGCGCGAAAAGCGAACTTCGCGAAATGCTGATCAAAGAATCTCTCGAAGCTTCTCGTCAGCAATTGTCTTCTAAAATCTCTGCAGATGATCACAAGCGCCTGCAAACAGACTTCATTCAAAACATCCAGGCGGTGCAGAAATGATTAGCGAAGTTTCTCGTCGATACGCTCGCGCCCTTTATGATCTTGCGAAACAAGCAAAGAATCAGGACAAGGTTTTTGCGGAATTGCGAACTTTGAAACAAGCTTTTGAATCCGACAGCGCGATTCACGAGTTCGTTTCCTCTCCTTTAATTGCTCCCGACCAGAAAATTGCGGCACTGAAAGCGGCTCTGACTGGAAAGCTGAGCCCCGAGCTGACAAACACAATGATTCTTCTGGCTGAGAAAAACCGTCTCGATATTTTCGGCGAATTGGTTTCGGCATTTGAGGCAATCAGCGATGAAGATCACGGCGTGACTCGCGGAACGGTTCGTTCGGCAAGTCCTTTGAGCCCAGAAGCTCGCCAGCAGATCGAAGACACAGTCACAAAAGTAACAAAAAAGAAGGTCATTCTGAATTTCACAGAAGATTCTAAACTCTTGGGCGGCATGGTCGCGCAAGTGGGCGGATGGACTTTCGACGATAGCTTAGAAACTCATCTCACTCGTATGAGTGAAGACTTGAACAGGAGATCACACTAATCATGGAAACTATTCGCGCAGACGAAATTAGCAGAGTCCTTAAAGACCAGATCAATCAATACAATAAAAAGATTGAAGTCAGCGAGACAGGAAGCGTTCTTTCTGTCGGTGACGGTGTGGCTCGTGTTTACGGTCTTGAAAACGTCATGGCCGGTGAGCTTGTCGAGTTCCCGGGTGAAGTTTACGGCATGGCCCTGAACTTGGAAGATTCTTTTGTTGGTGTGGTTATCTTCGGTGAAGACCGCACGATCAAAGAAGGCGACACGGTTAAGCGCACAAAGAAAATCGTTCAGGTTCCAGTGGGTGAAGCTCTCTTGGGCCGCGTTGTGAACGCATTGGGACAGCCAATCGATGGCAAAGGTCCAATCAACACTCCTCACAGCCGTATCGTTGAGCTGAAGGCGCCAGGTATCGTTTACCGTAAATCGGTTCACGAACCTTTGCAGACTGGTATCAAAGCGATCGATTCGATGATTCCAATCGGCCGCGGTCAGCGTGAATTGATCATCGGTGACCGTCAGACTGGTAAAACAACCATAGCGATCGACACCATCATCAATCAAAAAGGCCAAGGCGTTCATTGTTTCTACGTAGCTTGCGGTCAGAAGCAGTCGACAATCTCTGGCGTTGTTGAAAAACTTCGTCAAGCTGGCGCCTTGGAATACACGACAATCATCGTGGCGGGCGCATCTGATGCGGCCCCAATGCAGTTCATCTCTTGCTACACGGGCACTGCGATGGCGGAATACTTCCGCGATACAGGTCGCCATGCTTTGATCATCTATGATGACTTGACGAAACAAGCTCAGGCTTACCGTCAAATGTCTCTGTTGCTTCGTCGTCCTCCCGGCCGTGAAGCATATCCAGGGGACGTTTTCTATCTCCACTCTCGTTTGCTCGAGCGTGCGGCGAAGTTGTCAGATGATAAAGGTGGCGGTTCACTGACTGCACTTCCAATCATCGAAACCCAAGCAGGTGACATCTCTGCGTACATCCCGACGAACGTGATTTCCATCACAGACGGACAAATCTTCTTGGAAACGGACTTGTTCTATAAAGGTGTTCGTCCAGCGATCTCTGTCGGTAAATCCGTATCCCGCGTGGGTGGCTCGGCTCAGATCAAAGCGATGAAATCAGTCGCTGGTACCATCAAGTTGGAATTGGCGCAGTTCCGTGCCCTGGAAGCTTTCGCGGCTTTCGCTTCTGACCTGGATAAAGCGTCTCAACAACAGTTGGCGCGTGGTCGTCGTCTGGTTGAGCTGTTGAAACAGCCTGCGTACTCTCCATACAAAGTTGAAGAGCAGATCGTATCGATCTACGCTGCGACCAACGCGTATGTGGATGGTTACCCAGAATCAGATGTTCGTCGTTATGAAAAAGAATTGCTGGAGTTCCTGAAATCGAAGCACAGCCACATCCTGAAAAATGTAGCCGAGCAAAAAGCGATTTCTCCAGAAATTAAAACGGCCTTGGTTTCTGCTTTGGAAGAATTCAAAGCAATCTTCCAACCTTCAAAGGGTAAATAAGAGGAAAGAATGCCAAGTTTAAAGGATATCCGGATTCGGATTGACTCAACCAAAAACACTCAGCAAATCACGAAAGCGATGAAGCTGGTGTCGGCTGCGAAGCTTAGAAAGGCTCAGAATCAGATCGTCAATATGCGACCTTATGCGAGCACTTTGATGAAGCTGATCGCCGATATCGCCGTGACGAACCGAGTGAGCCATCCTCTGATGGAAAAACCAGCGGAAGTTAAAAAAGTTCTGCTGGTTGTTGTGACATCAGATCGTGGTCTTTGTGGTGCGTTCAACTCGAACATCAATAAATTTGCGGAAAATTATTATCGCGAGCACCAAGGTCGCTTGGAACAGTTGGACTTCCTTTTCGTCGGTCGTCGTGGTCACGACTACTTTGCCCGACGTGGAGTGAAGCCGGTTGAAACGATCTTGAAGCTTGATAAAGACGTGTCTTACGCGTTGGCTTCAAAGGTTGCGGATCGTTTGATGCGTGACTATTTGGATGGCCATTACGACGAGATCCGTTTGATTTACAACGAATTCAAGTCTGCGATCTCTCAGAAAGTGGTTTCGGAAACTTTGTTGCCGATCGATGCTTCTCAAAGCACGTTCGACACGAAGAGCGCGATGCCTTCTTTCTCGATGGACATGATCTATGAACCAAGTCCTGAAGCAATCATCGAGCAACTGCTGGTGAAAGCCTTCAGCATTCAGGTTTATCGCTGTATGGCGGAATCTGTCGCTTCCGAGCACGGTGCTCGTATGTCGGCGATGGAAAACGCGACAAACAACGCGAAAGAAATGATTTCGAAACTCACACTCACGTACAACAAGCTTCGTCAGGAAAAGATCACGACGGAACTGACAGAGATCGTGAGCGGTGCGGAATCTTTGAAGTAAAAATTTATTTAATTAATTGGTTTAAGGAGCATCTCAATGCAACTCGGAAAAGTAAAACAGGTCATGGGACCCGTAGTAGACGTAGAGTTCGAAGGTTCAGAATTGCCAGCGATCAACGCGGCTTTGAAAGTTTCGAACAAGTTTTTGTCTGACAAAGAATACAACCTGACTTTGGAAGTCGCTCAGCACTTGGGTGACTCTGTTGTTCGTACCATCTCGATGGACTCGACTGAGGGTCTGACTCGTGGTGAAAAAGTGATGAACACTGGCAACATGATCACGGCACCGGTTGGTGACGAAGTTCTGGGCCGTATCATCAACGTTATCGGCGAACCAATCGACGAAATGGGCGATGTGAAGGCGAAAGAACGTTGGCCAATTCACCGTGCGGCTCCGAAATTCGAAGACCAAGCGGTATCAGCTGAAATGTTGATGACAGGTATTAAGGTCGTTGACCTTTTGGCTCCTTACGCAAAGGGCGGTAAGATCGGTTTGTTCGGTGGTGCCGGCGTTGGTAAGACCGTATTGATCCAGGAACTGATCCGCAACATCGCGACCGAGCACGGTGGTTACTCGGTATTTGCTGGTGTCGGCGAGCGAACTCGTGAGGGTAATGACTTGTGGCACGAGATGAAAGATTCAGGCGTTATCGCGAAGACCGCTCTGGTGTTCGGTCAGATGAATGAACCTCCTGGTGCGCGTGCGCGTGTTGCTTTGACCGGTTTGACTGTTGCGGAATACTTCCGTGACGTGAAAAACCAAGACGTTCTTTTCTTCGTCGATAACATCTTCCGTTTCACTCAGGCGGGTTCAGAAGTTTCCGCTCTGTTGGGTCGTATCCCTTCAGCCGTTGGTTATCAGCCAAACTTGGCTTCAGAAATGGGCGCGATGCAAGAGCGTATCACTTCAACTAAAAAAGGTTCGATCACTTCCGTTCAGGCCGTTTACGTTCCTGCGGATGACTATACGGATCCAGCTCCTGCAACAACATTTACTCACTTGGATGCGACGACCAACTTGGATCGTGATATTGCGGCTCAAGCGATCTTCCCTGCGGTTCACCCGTTGACGTCGACTTCACGTCTATTGGATCCGAACATCGTTGGTGAAGAGCACTACAACGTGGCTCGTGGCGTTCAGTCGACACTGCAGCGTTATCGTGAGCTTCAAGACATCATCGCGATCTTGGGTATGGATGAGTTGTCTGAAGAAGATAAATTGGTGGTCGGACGCGCTCGTCGTATGCAGCGTTTCTTGTCTCAGCCATTCTTCGTTGCCGAGCAGTTCACTGGTCTGCAAGGCCGTTACGTGGACATCAAAGATACCGTCAAAGGTTTCAAAGAAATCTTGGAAGGTAAACACGATGCTCTGCCAGAACAAGCGTTCTACATGGTTGGAACAATCGAAGAAGCTGTCGAAAAAGCGAAGAAACTTCAGTAATTTTTTTGAAGGTCGGCGGTCAGCGTGAAAGCTGATCGCGGGACTGGGGTAAATGATGTTTAAATTGAATTTTGCGACTCCGGATAAAAAGATCGTTTCGGATCAAGAGTTGGAAGAGATCACTTTGCCAGCTTATAGCGGTGAGCTGAACATTCTGCCGGGCCATTCGCCTTTGATGACGACTTTGGAAGCGGGAATCCTGCGCTATCGTCTGAAAAACGGCGAAACCCAGAAAGTAGCGATCGGTTGGGGCTATTGTCAGGTATCGGCTGAAGGCGTGAACGTCTTGGCAGAAACAGCAATGGAAGCCAGCGAGATCGATACGAAGACTGTCAGCGATCGTCTGCGCGCTCAAGAGCAGCGTTTGGCGGTTGAATCGATGGATGATCTGACTTGGGAACAAGTTCAGCAAGACGTCGAATTCATGAAAGCTGAGCTCAGCCTGGTCGACGGAAAAGTTCACTAATTCCGAACGCGATTTAAGAATTTGAAATCAAAGAAACCCGGTCTCGAAGCCGGGTTTTTTATTTTCAGTACGACGAAGTTTGTGACGACTCTGCAGAGACGTGACAGATGCGGCAAAGTTTTCCTAGCCTTCTTGTTTGAAAATCTCGACGACAGTCCAAAACTGAAGTCCAGTGATAGGACAAAAATGCGTGGCGATGAAACAATAGAACAGTCATGCAAAAAGCTTCGCATACGATTCTAAGCCACCTGGGATCCATTGTCTTAACGCTATTACTGGCGTTTTGCCTGCTGCTGATTGCCCAGCAAAGCTTTGCCGAAGATCGGCCCCCAACTGAAGATGGCACGATCGAAGTCGTCTATCCGCCAGACAGATTGGTTCCTTATCGCGAACGCCGTGGCAATTGGTCGGCGATCGTCGGCATCCAAATGGATCAGATTTTTCCGAACAAGTTTCGCTCGCAAATCGACGAACACTCTTACGAAGATTTATTTGGCACAAGTCCGATCAACCTGATTCAAGGTCAGGTGGGGATGAAATACAATTTCGGATTAGGGGCGATCGGGGCCGCTGCCATACTGGGCGCAGGTCAGGTCAGCGATGGTCGTATTGGTAAGGTTTACGGAACCGATGACGATGCAGACTTGCAGGTCACCAAATACGGAGCCGCTTTTAGCTTCGTGATGGACAATATTTTTCCTGAGCCTTACATCGCTCCTTACGTTGAGCTGCAGACCTACGTGATGGATTGGCAGGAAAGCAGTAAAAACTTGGATTCATTGAAGGGGCAAACCAGCCTGTCAACGGCCTTGGTGGCAGGAGTTCTGATTCAGCTGAACTGGTTGGATTCCAAATCCGCCTTGGAAGCGCAAGAAAGTTCCGGCTTGCAGAATACATTCTTAGATGTGTTTATCTCTCAGTACAACTCGTCGACTGGTGACAATGAACCGGATTTTCAGACCGATGTAAATTACGGTGCGGGTCTTCGTTTCGAGTTCTAGATCAGCTTCAAAAGATATTCCAGTTCCTCATAAACGGCCGGCCAGCTGAGATTGTTCATACGAATGTTTAAGCGATTGTCGGGCGTGATGGCGTATTTTTTATTTTCACGCATCGCCAATTGGATCGCGACTTCCGGTTTAAATTTGGTTTTCTCTGAAAACTTCAAAGAGATGTTCTTTAAACCCGAACTGATATCCTTGACCCCTAAATGGCGGCACTGCGCGCGGATTAGCATCAATCCCATCAAATTCAAAGTTGGCTCTGGAATTTCGCCAAATTGGTCTTTGAGCTCCTCTTCGATTCTTTCCAGATCTTCGTGCGATTGGATATCGGCCAGCGCTTTATAGTAGGAAAGACGAATGCGGATATCACTGATATATTGTTCCGGGATCATGGCCGGAACGCGCAGATTGATCTCTGGGTCCAATTCGACTTCATCGGTTTCTTCGCCCTTCAGCTGATGAACGGCTTCGTTTAAAAGATCCATGTAAAGCTCATATCCGACCGAGTTGATATGTCCCGACTGATCTTCGCCCAAGATATTTCCGGCGCCGCGCAGTTCAAGATCGTACTGGGCAATGCGAATACCGCTGCCAAGCGCCGTGTTTTCTTGAATGACCTTCAGACGCTCTTGCGCTTCTTTGTCGAGCTTTTTATCGCGCGGTAAAATCAGATAGCAGTAAGCGCGCTGTTTTGAACGACCCACGCGGCCGCGCAATTGATAAAGCTGGGACAGACCCAGCATATGCGCTTGATCGATAAACATCGTATTGGCGCGCGGGATATCCATGCCGGATTCGACAATGGTGGTGCAAACCAGTACGTCGATTTCGTGATTGAAAAAGGCCACCATGGTCTTTTCAAGCTCTTCTTCGTCCATCTGACCATGGCCGACTTTGATTCGGGCTTGTGGGACGATCTGACGAATTTCATCGGCGATTCCGTAGATGCTTTGCACGCGGTTGTGGATGAAATAGACCTGACCACCCCGACTGATTTCGGATTCGATGGCTTTACGTAAATTCTCTTCATCAAATTTGCTGATGAAAGTTCGCGTTGGCAAACGGTCGACTGGCGCAGAATTGATAATGCTTAGGTCGCGCACGCCCATCAAACTCATGTTCAAAGTTCGTGGGATGGGTGTTGCCGACAAAGTCAAAGTGTCGACGCTGGTTTTCAGCTTTTTGATTTTTTCTTTGTGGGCGACCCCGAACTTTTGTTCTTCGTCGACGATCATCAGGCCTAGATTTGCGAACTCGACATCTTTGCTAAGAAGGCGGTGGGTGCCGATAATGATATCGACCTTGCCGGCCTTCAGTTCGTTTAAAGTTTTCTTGGCATCGGCGTTGGAAACGAAACGATTCAGCTCGCGGATTTCGATTGGCCATCCGTGGAAACGCTTTTTAAAGGTTTCAAAGTGCTGAAATGACAAAACGGTGGTCGGCGCCAGGACCGCCACCTGCTTGCGATTGTGGGCGGCAACAAAAGCGGCGCGCATGGCGACTTCGGTTTTCCCGAAGCCCACGTCGCCGCAAATCAGACGATCCATCGGTTTGGTCGAAGTCATATCCTTCATGAAATCGTTGATCGCGCGAAGCTGATCTTCCGTTTCATCAAAAGGAAAAGCTGCTTCAAAAGAGGCCACGTCGTCTTCGTGCAATTGAAATGCAGGTCTGTGCATTTCGGCGCGCTTGGCGTACAGCTGCAAAAGATCCGCGGCCAAATCGCGAAGATGACCCTTCACTTTGGATTTTGTTTTTTCCCAACCAGGTCCGCCCAACTTATCAAGCACGGTTGTCTGCGCCGCACCCGAATAGCGCTGCAGTTGGCCCACGCGGTAGACGGGAAGATACAATTTGTCTTTATCTTTGTAAGCGACCTGAATGAATTCAGATTCAACGCCGCCAATATTCATGACCCGCAGGCCCTCGTAAACGCCGACACCGTGCTGAACGTGCACGACACAATCACCAGGTTTTAAATCACCGAACGAAAGACGTTTCGCCTGTTTTTGGAAATCTTCAGAAGCCGAATAGCTTCGCAAACGTTGCTTTTTTCCCAACAAATCTTCGTCCCGCAGGAAGACCAGTCGGTCTTCGGCAATTCGCATGCTTTCAGGAAGCACGCGAAGCACGACTTGAATTGAAGTGGTCATCGAATCTTGTTGATCGTACCAGGTCTGCCACTTTTCTTCATTGGGTTCGGCGATTTGCACGGACCAATCAATTTTTTCCAGCAACAGGCGAAGACGCTCGGCCTGGCTTTTGTTTTTAACTGCAATAAAAATGCGATAATGTTCGTTCTTCCAAGCGGTCAGCTTGTTTTTCAAAGAGGCAAGCCAGATATCATTGCCCGGAGTCTGCGCCTGCAAAGGGTTTGAAAGATCCAAAACATTTTGCGTGAGATACGAAATGCGCTGAGACGAAATATTCGGATCGTTCGATGTGTCCTGGGTTTCGATATTTGAAAGCTCGAACTGTTTGCTGTCATCTGGCCACTGCAGATCTTCTAAAGTTTGAAAGAAAGATTCCAGCGGTGGACGAATCACGTGCCGGGTGGACGAGCTGTAATCCGATTTCATTTCTTCCAGCAGCTGATCGGCTTCGCGTGCGATGCTGATGGGATCTAAAAGCCAGACATTTAAAGAGGACGAAAAATGATCCAACGGCGATTCCAAATTGGGATAGAAAAATGGAAGTAGGAAATCAAAGCCCGTCGTCAGTTGTTTGCGCGACAAGGCCCGAAGCATTTCTTCGGCTTCCGAGCGTTCGACATCGCGATCGACCCAGGATTTGCGAAATCGATCCAGCATCGGTTCTAAAAGATCGTCGTCAAATAAAGCTTCACGACAAGGAATTAGCGAAAAAGAGCCGACTTCGTTTTGCGATCTTTGATCGGTGACAGAAAAGAAACGAAGCGATTCGATCGTCTCGCCGAAAAGCTCCAATCGCACCGGCATTTCGTGCGCGGGCGAAAAGATGTCCAAGATCCCGCCGCGCATGGAATACTGACCCACATCTTCAACCAATGGTGAAGATTGGTAGCCAAGCTTTGCCAAAAAACCGTGCAAATCTTCGGGAAGCTCGCTGTTCTTTTCCAAACGATGCGAGTTCTTTTTTAAAATCGAAAACGGAATCGTCTTTTGCAAAAGCGCGGAAATCGGTGCGACCAAAATATCGCCAGGTCGAGCGTTTTGAGCTCGGTACAAAAAGTTGAGTCGGTTTGACGTGTTCAATGACCGTGGATCCAAGGTCGAGTACGGAGAGACATCAAAGTTGCTCAAAATCAGAGCATCTCGCGAAGAGTCAAAAAACTGCAGCGCTTGTTGAAAACGATTCGCCTCGGCCAAACTTGGAGTTACAACCAAATGCGGCAAGCTATTTATTTTACTTCGATTTGTGTTCGACAAGAACAGCGCCAAGAAGCTGGGCGAAGCAGTTCCGGAAATCATCAGACGTTGACGACCCAAATCCAGCTCGCGCTCGAAAATCGATTCGAGATGTAAGTTCAAATTTTCAGCAGATGCCGACATCTTCATGGGATGTTGATCATGCCAGAAATGAAGTCCCCAAGCCATTCATAATTCGTGGAAAACACTAGTCTAAATGGCCGCCGCAATAGTACAGTCGAAATCGCGATTGCTACTTTGATTTCGCAGCAGGAGGGTCCTCGCATGCCTTTGGGTGGAATTCTATTTATTGCCATCTTTGTTATCTTATTTGGCTGTCTTCTTTTGTTCTTAGCTTCAAAGCTGGGGAAACGCAGTTACGATCCCGTGAAGTTTGAAACATACGAGTGCGGTATCCCTGTTCAGGAAAAACGCGACACCAAAATTTCGGTGAAATTCTACCTGACTGCGATCCTGTTCATTATTTTCGATATCGAAATTATCTTCATGTATCCGTGGGCAACCACCTTTAAAGATTTCATCTCATCAGGCCAGGGTCTGTTCGTTTTGATTTCAATGTTGGTTTTCCTGGCGGTCTTCATTTTCGGATTGTTCTGGGAAGTTAAATCCAAAGCTTTGGAGTGGGATTAATGGGTCAGGATTCATTTCAAATTGCCGTAAACTGTATTAAGCTTGTCGTCGTCTTTTTGCTGATGGTGCAAGCGGTTCCAATCTTGGTTTGGTTGGAGCGTCGTGGTTCGGCATTCATCCAAAACCGTTTCGGTCCAAATCGCGTCGGTCCTTTGGGATTGCTTCAGCTTTTGGCCGATGCCGTAAAGTTCCTTTTCAAAGAAGAGTTCTTTCCAGCAAAAGGTGTAAAGCTTTTGTATTACGCAGCACCAGTTGCGGCTTTGGTGCCGGCGACTTTGGCGTTTGCGGCGATTCCGCTGTCGGCGCCCGTGCACATCGATGCTTTTGAAATGTTCGGACAGAAGTGGGGACCTTACACGTTCTTGTGGCAGGGTTTTGAAATCAACGTCGGTATCGTTTACATCTTGGGCGTTTCGTCTTTGGCAGCGTACTCGATCTTGATGGCCGGCTGGGGATCAGGAAATAAATATTCTTTGCTGGGTGCTTTGCGTGCCAGCGCGCAGATTATCAGTTATGAATTGGCGCTGGGTCTTTCGATTGTTGGCGTGATCATGATGTACGGAACTTTCAATCTGACCGACATGATCAATGCGCAAGAAGGCCTGATGAATTTCAAATTCATGGGCAATGATTTCACGATCAACCTTCCGAACTGGGGGATTTTCTATCAACCGCTTGCGGCCGTGATTTTCTTTGCGGCGACTTTTGCCGAATCCAATCGTCTGCCATTTGACTTAGCGGAAGGCGAAGCCGAGCTGGTTGCAGGTTTCCACGTTGAATACGGCGGATTCAAAATGCTTTTGTTCTTCATCGGTGAGTACGGTCACATGATGGTGGCATCGGGTTTGATGATCACCTTCTTCTTGGGTGGCTGGCATATTCCGTGGGTGACTTACGAATCGGTTCTGGCTTGGGCCCAAGGTGTAACGGCAACGGCGACAGGCGCAAGCTTGTTGACGGGCTTGATTCACTTCTTGGCGTTCAACGTGAAGTTCGCGATCTTCTTGTGGATCTTCATCCAAGTTCGTTGGACTTTGCCACGTTTCCGTTATGACCAATTGATGGATCTGGGTTGGAAGACCATGTTGCCATGGGCTTTGTTCAACACGATCTTAACCGCCATCGTGATTTTCGTGGCTCACAGCTAGGAGAAAAAAGTGTCAGCAGATTCAATTCTCTTTTGGATATTGGCCATCATCACAGCCGTCGGCGCGCTGACTGTTGTGACTGTTACCAACCCAATCTACAGCGCCCTCAGTTTGGCGATGACCATGGTGGGTGTATCGGCTTTGTTTGTGACCTTGAACGCTTACTTTTTGGCAGGTGTTCAGCTGATCGTTTACGCCGGCGCCGTCATGGTTCTTTTTGTGATGGTTCTGATGCTTTTCGACTTGAAACACGAACTGCAGGCTTTCACTCATGGGAAAATCACCGGCGCCGTGAAGCTGGCCTGTGTTGGGATGTTGGGTGGCTTGATCGTTGGATCGATCATGCTCAGCTCTTATAACCTGATCAACATTCCGGCGACCGAAACGGCCGCGGCTTTAAATGGGGATAACACCAAAGAGCTGGGCCGACTTTTGTTTTCGCAATATCTGTTCGGTTTTGAAGCGCTTGGAGTTCTGCTTTTGATCGTTGCGGTTGGAGCCGTCGCTTTGTCGCGCAGTAAAGGGGGAACTCATGCTAAGCACTGATTTCGTCGACACAATCACGATTAATCATTATCTGATTTTGTCTGCTTTCTTGTTTGTGGTCGGTATGGCCGGGGTTCTGCTTCGCCGAAATGCCATCGTTCTTCTGATGTCGATCGAGCTGATGCTGAATGCGGTGAACCTGAGCTTTGTGGCTTTCAGCCGATATTCGGGAAAAGTCGAAGGCCAAATCATGGTTTTCTTCGTTATGACAATCGCGGCGGCCGAAGCGGCGGTCGGATTGGCTTTGGTGGTTTCGATCTTCAAGCGATTTAAAGAAGTGAACATCCGTTTCTTCGAGCATTTGAAAGGATAAGTCTGACATGTCTCATACAGCTTTGATGGCCACCTTGATTCTTGCTCCTTTGATCGGATTTCTGATCAACGGGCTTCGTTATAAAAAACATTCGGCAAATGTCGCCGGCACCATCGCAACCTGCATGGCGGCGATTTCGTTTATCAGCTCGATCCTTTTGGTGGTTGATCTGGTCGGAATGCCGGAAGAAAGCCGCCGCATCAGCGTTCATTTCTTTGAATGGATTGCGATGGGTAAATTTAAAGCCGACATGAGCTTTGTGGTCGATGCGATCAGCGCCATCATGATTTTGATCATCACGGGCGTTGGTTCTTTGATCCATCTTTTCAGTATCGGTTACATGCACCACGATAAGGGTGTGGCAAAATACTTTGCTTACCTGAATCTGTTCTTGTTCAACATGTTGCTTTTGGTTCTGGGCGATAACCTGCTTGTGATGTTTGTCGGTTGGGAAGGTGTGGGCCTTTGCTCGTATCTTTTGATCGGCTTCTGGTTCACGGACAAAGACAAAGCCGCGGCCGGAATGAAAGCCTTCGTTACAAATCGTATCGGGGACGCGGCTTTCTTGCTTGGCATGTTCACTTTGTTCCTGACCTTCGGAACTTTGAATTTCTCTGAAATCAATTCGTTGGTTCCGGCAACACCGGAAACGGCTTGGATGGGTGCTTTGACATTGGGAACTTTGTTCCTGTTCGTCGGTGCAACCGGTAAATCAGCGCAGATTCCGCTTTATGTTTGGCTGCCAGATGCGATGGCGGGTCCGACACCAGTATCGGCGCTGATCCACGCGGCGACCATGGTGACCGCGGGCGTTTATATGATCGTTCGTTTGAATCCTTTGTTCATTATGGCGCCAAACACCTTGATGGTGATTGCGATCATCGGTGCGGCAACAGCGGTTTTGGCGGCGACGATTGGTCTGACCCAATGGGATATCAAAAAAGTTTTGGCTTATTCAACCGTATCGCAACTGGGCTACATGTTCCTGGCTTGCGGTGTGGGTGCGTTTGGCGCGGCGATGTTCCACTTGATGACCCACGCGTTCTTTAAGGCGCTGATGTTCTTGGGTTCCGGTTCAGTGATCCATGCCATGCACGAAGAGCAAGACATCCGAAAAATGGGTGGTCTGAAAAAGTACATGCCGATCACGCATTGGACTTTCTTCTTTGGTTGGTTGGCGATTATCGGAATTCCGCCCTTCGCCGGATTCTTTTCGAAGGACGAAATCTTGTGGATGTCGTTCCACTCTCCGTTTGGTCACATTGGTTTGTGGGCGATGGGTGCGATCGGCGCGACACTGACGGCTTTCTATATGACTCGTTTGATGGCTTTGACCTTCTGGGGGCAGAGCCGCGTTCCGAAAGACATTCACCCGCACGAATCGCCACCAAGCATGGCGATTCCATTGATCGTTTTGGGAATCCTTTCGATCATCGGCGGTTGGATCGGAATCCCGCACGTGATCGGCGAAGTCTTGGGCCACATCCCGAATGTTTGGGAACACTGGCTTGAGCATTCGATCAAAGTTCCGGAAATGGCTCATGCAGAGGCCTCTGTCGAGTTCGGCTTGATGGGTGTTTCGGTAGGTCTGGCGACGATTTCCGCTTTCTTGGCTTATCACTTCTACGTGCAAGCTCCGGAAAAGCCGAAGCGTTTCGCCGAAAGCATCAAGGGCGTTTACAACTTGGTGTACAACAAATATTTCGTCGACGAATTGTACTTTGCGGGGATTATCAATCCGCTGGTCCGATTCAGCAAAGACCTTTGGTATTACATCGACGTCAACGTCATCGATAAAACCACTTACCTGGTGGGCGATGTCGTGAAGGGCGGGGGCGCCCTGGTTCGCGGTTTTCAAAATGGCAATATTCAACAATATGCCATGTACATCGCGATTGGCGTGGTTTTGACTTTGTCCTTTATTTTGGTGAGGTAGGTTTAAAATGTTATTAACGGCCGTCGTATTTTTACCGCTTCTGTTCGCCTTGATCCTCACCTTGTGGCCCAAGGAATCGACCTTGCGTCCGCTGGCACTGGGTCTGTCGATGATTGAATTCATCGTGAGCCTGGTGATTCTGCAAAGATTCCAACCGGGTTCCGCTGCTCTTCAAATGGTCGAGCGTTACCCTTGGATCGAGCGTTTCGGGATCACATATTTCTTCGGGATTGATGGATTGTCTTTGTGGCTGGTGCTGCTGACGACATTCCTGACCCCGATCATTATTTTGGGCTCTTGGACGGCGATCGAAAATCGTGTCAAGGGCTTCCATGTTTCGTTGTTCGTTCTGCAAACGGCGATGCTGGGAACGTTCTTGGCGATGGACGCGGTTTTCTTCTATCTATTCTGGGAGCTTTCACTGGTTCCGATGTATTTCATGATCGGGATCTGGGGTGGCACACGAAGAATCTATGCGACGGTCAAGTTCTTCATCTACACCATGATCGGATCGCTTCTGATGTTGGTGGCGATCATCTATATGATGTTCCTGACCCAAGAAGCTTTCGGCCAAATGAGCGCCAGCATCTTGGACTTCTATAAATTGGACATTCCATTTGTTGGAAACCAATTCTTCAGTCTGCAAACTTTGCTTTTCTTTGCATTTGCTTTGGCATTTGCGATCAAAGTTCCAGTTTTCCCATTCCACACTTGGTTGCCAGATGCGCACGTGGAAGCGCCGACTCCGGGCTCGGTGATTCTGGCCGGTGTGATGCTAAAGATGGGAACTTACGGATTCCTTCGCTGGACGATCCCGATGTTCCCAGAGGCGGCCGAATACTGGGCATGGCTCTTCTTGCTGGTCGGAACGATCGGCATTGTGTACGGAGCCCTGGTCGCGATGGTTCAACCCGATATCAAGAAACTGGTCGCTTACTCGTCAGTTTCGCACATGGGTTACGTTTTGATCGGACTTTTCGTGTTCAACGAATACGGTATTGGCGGAAGCTTGTATCAGATGTTGAATCACGGTGTTTCGACGGGTGCTTTGTTCTTGTTGGTCGGTATGATCTACGAGCGCACGCATTCGCGTGAAATTGCCAAGTACGGAGGCTTAGCGGCGGTGCTTCCGCTGTTTACGATCTGTTTCTTTATTATCACCCTGTCTTCGATCGCGGTGCCTTTGACGAACGGCTTCGTCGGCGAATTCTTGATTTTGCTTGGGACCTTCCAGGCGCATCCGGCTTTTGCGTACGTTGCGGTTTCGGGCGTGGTGCTGGGGGCCGTTTACATGTTGTGGATGTTTAAGCGCGTCTTCTTCGGTGAAAAAGGCGAGCTGGTGAAAGACGAAAAGCATCCGCTTCACGATTTGGGATGGCGCGAACTGGTGGTGATGGCGCCGCTGGTTTTGATGGTCTTCTGGATGGGATTGTTCCCAAATCACTTCTTGGATTATTCAAAAGCCAGCATCGATAAATTGGTTCAAACCAAAAATAACTATCAGCTGACGGTGATGGATCAGGCTTCGACCGAAAACTTGCAGGCCGAGCATAAAGGAGATCAATAATGAACTTCAACATTGGGATTGGCGATATTCTTCTGATCTCTCCGATGATCGCCTTGTTTTTGGCGAGCATCATTCCGATCACGGTGAAAGTTCTAAAAGGCAACGTCGAGCAAAGCCCGACCGCAACCTTGATTCAAGGTTTGGGCGGCATCTTCGCCGCGATCGTTTTGCTTTTGATCGTGTCTGGATCGGGCGCAACAGCATTTGCTGATGCTTTGGTTTTAGACGGAATCACGCGCTGGATGGGCTTGATCGCACTGCTTTCGACAGCCGGTGCTTTGCTTTTGATGTACGATAACGCCGCGACGACCGGCGAACAGTTTTCAGAGCTGATGTTCTTGGCTTTAAGCTCGGCGATCGGGATGTTGATCTTGGTTTCGGCACAGGATCTTTTGATGATCTTCATCGGTCTTGAAACCATGTCTTTGGCGCTTTACCTGATGATCGCGATGTCGCACGAGCAGAAGCTTTCAAAAGAAGCGGCGATCAAATACTTTATCTTGGGAAGCTTCGCTTCGGCGATTTTCTTGTACGGCATCGCTTTTATCTTCGGAAGCGTGGGCAGCACTTACCTGCCGATGGTTATCAGCAAGACATCTGAACTGATCACCTCATCTCGCATCTTTGTCTTTGGTATCACGCTGATGGTGATCGGATTTTGCTTCAAAGTTTCAATCGTTCCGTTCCACGCGTGGACGCCGGACGTTTATCAGGGCGCCCCAACCCCGCACACCAGCTACATGGCGACGGCGGTGAAAGCGGTGAGCTTTGCGGCCTTCTTGCGATTGATTTACACCAAATCATTGGTTGGATCTGAAAACTTGCTGGATATCCTGCAATGGCTTGCGGTCATCACCATGTTGGTCGGAAACGTGGCGGCGATTCTGCAGAATAACTTTAAGCGAATGCTGGCGTACTCGAGCGTTTCTCACTCGGGTTATTTGCTGGTCGGATTGATCACCGCCGGCGTCAGCGACGACACTTCGTTTGGTGCGTCGGGCGTGATCTTCTATTTGGCTGCGTACTCGTTGATGACTTTGGGTGCCTTCGCGGTTGTGACTTTGATGGAGCGAAACGAAAACACCATCGTTCAGATCGAAGATCTGGCGGGTTACGCACGCAAACGTCCAGTGATGGCCCTGTGCTTGACCGTTTTCTTGCTGTCTTTGGCCGGCATCCCGCCAACAGTCGGATTTTTCGGTAAGTTCTATGTCTTCACGGCCGCGATCGGCGAAGGTTTGATCTGGTTGGCGTTGTGGGGCGTGATCAATTCTGTGATCAGCGTCTATTATTATCTGCGTCCAATCGTCGTGATGTACATGAAAGAAGGCGATGCTCAAGAAGCACCGGTTTCGATGAACGCGACACGCACCGCGATCATTATTTCTGCGATCTTGGTTGTGTTCTTGGGCTTGGTTTCAGGACCGGTCTTTGACCTTTTCGAAAAGGCCCTTTCTTAATGGCCAAATCCCCCTTTGAAAGAATCTTTTCGAAAGTTGATCGAAAGAAGATTCTTCAAGGGGCGATTAAACAGAAGATTCAAATCTTTCTGAAAAATAGCAAAAACCAACTGTTCCAGTTTCGGGCGACTCATGTCGATGATTCGCTCGATATTCATGGTTACATCGAAGGGCCGGAACCCCGGGACTTTGAAAAGATCACGGCTCTGTTTTATCTGAACAAAGAGCGCTACTTCATCACCACGCGGGCCAAGAAAAAAGATGGGGTGTGGAGTTTGCTGAGCGACCAGCAGTTTTACAAATTGAACCGACGCGAAGCTTTTCGCATTCAGATCCCGGTGAGCCATGATGTGACCTATTACATCAGTACGATCCGAAATATTGAAATCAATCAGCAGGTTCGCATTATTGAAATCAGCTCGGGCGGGGCGCGTATTCATTGGCGAAATCCACGGCGACTGTCGATCGGATCGGTGATGAAGGGTTCGATTCAGTGGGGAAAAGGAAAGCTTTTACCCGTGGACGCATCGGTCGTACATATTATGGAAGAGGGCATCTTTGGATTGAAATTCGTCCACATGAGTCCCAGCACCATCAATCGTCTGAAGCTGCTTTGTTTGGAGACCCAAATGGAGCTCAGCGGCCGGCAAGACCCGGCCAAATCTTAAAGCTGACGGATTCCTTTATAGATCATAGTTGCGAAGCTGGCTGATCGCTGATTTAAATCCGGCGCGCACGATTTTTTCCAGAACCGAAGTGTTCAGTGAAAAATGATCGGCAAAGAACATCTCGTGATTTTGCGATCGGGGGTGGATGTAAATATAATCGACCTCGGGTTTGTAATTCACGCGGTCGCGGATGATCTTCAAAATCCGCTCGCGGTGGTCGTCGGCCACTTTATGCTGGCGGCAATACCCTTCGATCGAATCGTAAATCGCACCGATGTCGTTCTTATAATGGATGTGGCGATCGATCTTTTGCTGAATCACCTGGTACAAAGCCTGGTTTAAAATGACGGGAATCCCGTAATTGTGAAGGCTGCCGATTTCCGGGGTGAAGTGATAAGGCTGGTACGAATAGCTTCCTATAATCAGATCGGCGCCGTGATCAGACGCCACATGGGTCGACAAAGAATCGCGGATTTCGCCATCAAAGAAATACATCTCGCGACCATCGGGTCGGTTGATCTTAAACGGAGCAAAAACCGGTGGCAGACTGACCGAGGCGGCAACAGCTTCCGAGATCTTGGCGTAATTGACGTACATCAAGGTCCGGGTCTTTTCATTTTCCGGAAAGTTCCCGAAGATCGCTTTGCGTGAGTGGTTCAGTTGGGTGCCGATGATAAACAGCTCGGTTCCCAGCTGACGAAATTCGTTGTGCGATAAAGCGTACTCGCGAAGATACTTTTCCACCCCGTGGGCGGTGAAAAATCCGTTCACTTTAAATCGGTCCTTGATCAAAGCTTCCAGACCGCCGGACAAAACGGAACGGCGCAGGACCCCAAGCGGCAAAGACTTTAAAATATTGCTGCTATTGATGGTGAAGAACTCTTTGTAACTGAAGGGTTTCAAGTGCCCGAAAGAATGATCGGTGCCTTTAACGGATGTTCCGGTTGCCGACATTTCAAACGCTTTCACCAAAGCTTCAAGACTGTAACCGGCAGCCAAGGCCGAAGCGACAAAAGATCCGGCGCTGGACCCAACATAAAGACGAATGGTCATTGGATCGTCATCAGGGAAGTTGCGTTTGACTTGCTCTTTGGTGCCGCCGGCGAAACGGAAACCTTTCTCGCGAAGGGCCAGACACACCCCGATATGAAAAGCCGCGGCCTTGATTCCGCCGCCACTTAATACCAGGCCCACCTTCTTTTTCCCACGTAAATTCAACCGCATCTGATGAGTATCCAAGGTAAAAAACAAAAGCGAAAGCGAGGACTTTGCGCGTCTAGCCATGTTCTGTTGCGTAACACATTTCAAACCAGACCAAGGTCTGAGTATTCACATATTCAAAGCCTGGAGAACCAGACCTTCAGCGGGTTTTAGGGAATTTTGAGTATTTTTGGATAACCTCGGTTTGACATGAAGAGGGTGGGTGCTACAGTGAATAGGCAAGAGAGGTTGTAAAAATGGCAATGAACTGGCTTCCATTAACTGAGTACTCATCGAAATACCAGGTGAGCATCAGCACACTGAGAAGACGAATCAAAGCCGACGATATCAAGTACCAATTCAGTGATGGACGTTACTTGATCTTGGATCAACCTCATGAACATCGCCCCTCCCCGGCAAGCCCCTCCCTTAAAAAACCACCGGTCGAGCAATCGCCGGTGCGGGCTTCAACAACAGATTTGGATCACGTAGCGATTCAAGCTGCAAAAAACACTCAGGATGAGCCGATCTTGACGGCAGCGAACCGGCTCCTCTCTGAGCTCAAAAAAGCCTACACCCAAATCCTGCAGGAAAAAGAGGAGCAGATAATGCACCTCAAAGAAGAGCAGGCGGATCTGAAAACATTGATCCGGGTTCTCGAAGCCGAGAACGAAAGACTCTCGAAGAAATTCGAAATCCACTCGTAAGCCGTTCTCTGGGTAATCCAAAAGATATTCTTATAGCTCCCCTAAAAAAATAATTCGAAATTGTTGCATGCTTTTCGTTCAAAAAGTGCAAGGATTTTGGTCGGGGGGAATTTAACATGAAAACCATCATTACACTTTTACTGATCTCTTTGGGTTTGAACGCCCAAGCTTTGACTTATGATTCAAATGTTCCAGCGGACATTCAGGCTCAAATGAAAGACGATCTTCAATTTATGAATCAAATCCAAGGAAACGGAAAACAAACTCCGTTCCACCAAAAGATTTTCGGTTCGATCGCAGGGGCTCAGTATCAAAGCTTCTTCGAAACGCGTGTGAAATCTGTCGGTCTGGACAGCTGCGGTGACGGAAATGCCGTTGCTTGCGTGCAACCGTTCTTTGCGCCGAACAAAATGTGGCTGACAAACAACTTCATCAAATTCAAGCACCCACAAATCGCTCGTTTGATGGTCGTGTATCACGAAGCTCGCCACACAGAACGCGCCAATGGATGGTGGAGCCACGCTACTTGCCCGACTCCATTCTTGGATGAAAACGGTCACGAAAAGGTCAGCATCTGGACCGGAGCTTCTTTGGCTGGCGAACCAGCTTGCGACAGCACTCCGTATGGATCTTACGGTTCATCAACGATCATGCTGAAAAATATTTCGAAGTTCTGCGCCAACTGCGCTGACAAAGTTAAAATGGATGCGGACATCTACGCGACAGACCAAATGGGTCGCATTTCAGATGCAGCAGCGAAACAGTCCATGCTAGCTGACTTCAATGGCACGAACTAATCAGAAGCCATTTCTTGTTGTTCTATTCGGAGCCCTGCTAATTGCGGGGCTCTTTTATTATCGGCAGGTTGCACACGAACCACAGGAGCTTCGGCCCAGCGATCTGAACTTTAGCGAAAGCAACGAGCTGGCTCCGCACGAGCCGCAAGCAAGCGATACCACCGAAGGCGATCAGCGAAAGCCGATGCAGCTAGAGGAACCCAAGGGCCTTAGCGAAACAGATGCCAAGCAGTGGAAGATTTTTCAAGAGGTCATCTTTGGCCGCAACGACAATGACCCGCGCGTGGATCAGGATCTTCGAAAGATGTCGCCCGCCATGCATCAAGCTTTGATGGACGCCTATCAAAAAATTCCGCTCGAAAACAGGAACAGTCGCGGGATGGTCGCCTTTCTGATCGGACGAGATCTGCAAACGGCCGCTGATGCCGCCTTCTTGAAGGGAATCTACCAAGAAGAACCTTGTCTCAGCATGGCCGATTGTTCGCGGGCGGAAGCCGAAACGGACCCGCATTTAAGCGGAACCGTGCAGACCTCACTGAATTATCCACAATTGGCGGGGCTTTATCAGCTCGAGCAGCGCTTAGGAGCCAACCCAGATCTGCTGAAAAATCCTGAGATCAAGGCCGAAATTGCCGAGCTTCTGCGGGAGGCGCGTCAGTTCCCTGGATCCGCCATCCAAAAGCGGGCCGAAGAGCTGCAAAAAAAGTATGGCCTGTAATCAAATATAAATTGCTGCCAAGGCGAAATGTGCTAGAAATACCCGCAATTTCTGAGGGGGAAACATGAAAGCACTTTTTGCCTTGTTGGCAATCGTGGCACTGAGCTCAGCCGCTCACGCCTTGAAGTTCGATAAAAACGTACCAAAAGATATTCAGGCTCAGATGACGGAAGACCTGAACTTCATCAATCAAATCACCAGCAACGGACAAACTCCTTTGCACAAACAAATCTACCAAGAAGTTTCCGGCAAAGCCTACCAAGCTTTCTTCGAAACACGCGTTTTGTCTGTCGGCATGGATGACTGCGGCGGTGGTGGGGCCGTTGCCTGCGTTCAACCTTTCTGGGATTCCAGCAAAATGTGGTTGTCGCCGAACTTTGCAAAATACGACATGCCTCAGATCGATCGTCTGAACATCATCTACCACGAAGCTCGTCACACCGAAGACGATCACGGAAACTGGGGCCATGACAGCTGCCCGATTCCATTCTTGGATGAAAATGGTCAAGACATCCGCGGCAGCAAAAGCGGCATCAAGCTCGAAGGCCTGGATGCGTGTGACAGCACGCCGTTTGGCTCTTACGGTTCATCAACAATCATGATGGCAAATTTGGTGAAGTACTGCACAAACTGCTCGGACAAAACAAAAATGGATTCTCAGCTGATCGTCGATGAGATGATGCTTCGTATGTATGTGCCAAGCGTGAAGAAACAAATGAACGAGGACTTTGCGAAGTAGTTTGGGGAGCGCGAGGCGCTCTTTGCTTGCGTGGGTCTTTCTTGGCTTACGCTTCCGAGACGGAGTGTGGGCCTCTTGATTGGTAAGACCTTTCTTTTAAGGCCAATAAATTGGCGAGAATGTCAGGATATTGGCCTTGAGATAAGAGAGCCTTTGCTCACAATTTTCCCTTCCTAATTCTTGCAGTGCCTTGGTGCAATTCCGGTAAACCGGCAGGACCGACGGTTTACCGGAATCGGTGTGTGAGGTGCCAGCAAAAAGAAAAAACCCAGGTGACGAAACCTGGGTTTTTTTGTGCCTTATTCAAGGCACCGGAGCAATCTTTCGGGAGGGGAGGGTCTTACGCGGCCGAAGCTGCGGCAGAGCCCTTTCCTTTTTTGCCGGTCTTTGGAGATGTTGGCTTTTTGCCCGCTTTGCCATCTTTGTCGAAGGCGACCGCGAAAACCTCATCCAAATTCTCGACACAAATAAAGTTCATTTTGTTTTTGAACTCGGTTGGGATGTCTGACAGATCCTTCTGGTTGGCCAGAGGAATGATCACGTCTTTGATCCCTTGAGAAAGAGCCGCTAAGCACTTCTCACGAATTCCGCCGACAGGGAGGACCCGACCTTGCAGTGTCACCTCTCCGGTCATTGCGATGTCGTGGCGGACTGGCATGTCTGTCATCAGAGACAACAGGGCCGTCGTCATCGTCACACCTGCAGAAGGACCATCCTTAGGGATCGCGCCCGCTGGCAAGTGGATATGAGTATCCCACTTCTCGAAATAATCTTCAGGAATACCAAGCTCTTCAGTGTGAGCGCGGGCATAAGCCATCGCTGCTTGAGCTGATTCTTTCATCACATCGCCAAGCTGGCCTGTGAGAACCAATCCGCCTCTTCCTTTGTATTTCAAAGCTTCAACATACAGAACTTCACCGCCGGCTTGGGTCCAAGCAAGACCTGTCACCACACCGACCTGAGAATCGGCAAGCTTCTCGTCACGCAAGTAGCGTGGAGGGCCCATCAATTCAGGGATGATCGAAGGAACGATCTCGACAAACTTGGCTTCACCCAACACAACCTGCTTGGCAACTTTGCGGCAGATTGAACCCACTTCGCGTTCCAGATTACGAAGTCCGGCTTCACGAGTGTAATGAGAGATCAGATACTGGATACCTTCATCTGTGAATTTGATGTTCTCAGAAGTGATACCATTGGCTTCGATCTGACGATCGATCAAATGTTTCTTTGTGATCAGAAGCTTGTCGTTTTCTGTGTAACCAGAAATCTGCAACAGCTCCATACGATCGCGCAGTGCTGGCGGAATGTTCTCGAGAACGTTCGCCGTCGCGATGAACAACACATTTGAAAGATCGAAATCGACGTTCAAATAGTTATCACGGAAAGTCGCATTTTGTTCTGGATCCAAGACCTCGAGCATCGCTGCTGATGGGTCGCCGCGGAAGTCGCTACCAAGTTTATCGATCTCATCCAGAACGATAACGGGGTTGTTTGTTTTCGCTTGGCGAAGAGCCGCGATCACTTTACCTGGCATCGCGCCGACATATGTACGGCGGTGACCACGGATTTCCGCTTCATCCTTCACGCCGCCCAAAGCGATACGGAAGTATTCGCGGCCCATCGAACGAGCGATGGATTTACCGAGAGATGTTTTACCAACACCCGGAGGACCGCAGAAGCAAAGGATTGGACCCTTCATGCTGCTCTTCAATTTGCGAACCGCCAAGAATTCCAGGATACGGTCTTTGGCTTTTTGCAAATCGTAATGATCTTCGTCCAAAATTTCTTTGGCACGGTTCAGATCGATGACGTCCTCGGTTTTCTTGTTCCAAGGAAGATCAACCATCCAGTCCAGATATGTCCGAACCATTGAGGCTTCAGATGCATCTGGGTGCATGCGCTCGAGACGAGACAACTGCTTCAAAGCTTCGCTTTCAACGGCGGCTGGCATTCCGGCGTTGTGAACCTTCTCGCGCAACTCTTCCATCTCTTCCGATTTCGAATCGTTTTCGCCAAGCTCACTCTTTATAGCGCGCATTTGCTCGCGTAAGAAGTATTCACGCTGAGATTTTGACATCTCGTCTTTTGCTTGCGAGCGGATCTTTTGCTGCATTTGCAGAACTTCCAATTCGCCAGCCAAGATTTCGTTGACCAATTTCAAACGCTCTTTGTGGTCTGTTGTTTCCAGAACCTTTTGAGCATCGGGAACCTTGATTCCCAAATTACTTGCGATCAAATCGGCAAGCTTACCTGGATCGGTGACATCGTCCAGAACCAACAAGATATCTGGTGAAAGCACGCGGCCCAAGGCGATGATCTTTTCGATGTGCTCTTTCGCTGTGCGAATCAGGGCTTCGAATTCAACACCTGGAGATGTGTTGACTGTGTCATCGATTTTCTCGACAGAAACTTCGAAAGACGGCGAAGTCTTCACGTAAGACTTGATGCGACCTTTCGCTTCACCCTGGATCAAGATTTTCACTCGACCGTCAGAGAGCTTTCTCATGCGCATGATTTTTGCGATGGTTCCTGTTTGGTAGATTGTATCTGGTGTCGGATTTTCTTCTGTGATCTCTTTCTGAGAGGCCAAGAAGATCAAACGATTTTTTGACAATGCATCTTCCACAGATCGGATGGAAGCCTCACGTCCTACGAACAGGGGTAGGATCATGTAAGGGAATACTACGATGTCCCGTACAGGAAGCATTGGCAATGTTGCGGGTATTTCTGAAACTTTGTCGTCAAAACTCATACAGCTCCTCCGCCAGTCGCGCGGTGAATAGGGTTGCTCCGTATGAAATTTTTCGGTCGCAAACAGCTCAGGCTTTAAATAAAAAACGTCTAGAATCGCGACATTCCCGAAATAGGCGCTTTGGTCGAGAGAAAACACGCCACCTAGGACCTGTTTTCAGAGTGAAAACGCGACCAAACGCCCATGTCGCCAGACAGCCTGGACTGGGCTTGGGGAGTGGGTATTTGATCAAATTGCTTTGTCGAGACTTTAGAATTCGAGAGTGTAGAAATTAAAAAAAAAGAGCTGACGTCCATGTCAGCAGACCTCTCTCCATGAGAAAGAAGTCGTTCAATTACTGCATGAGATTGCGTGGATCTTCCTGCTCTTCTTTGCAGGCGATGCACAGGGTTGCGAAAGGGCTGGCTTTCAGGCGGCCGACGCCGATGGTTTCACCACAGGCTTCGCATTCGCCGTAGGTGCCGTCTTCCAGCTTGCCCAGGGCGCGGTCGATTTGGAACAGAACCATGCGGTCACGTTCGTGCAAATGAATCGACAGTGATGTTGTCAGATCGTGAGAAGCCGCTTCGGCTTCGTCCGGAATGTGCGTACGTTCAGCGGATTGTTCGTACTTGAACTCGGTTGATTTGTTTAAAATCGAACTTTTTTGATCAAGCAGAAAGACCTTGAAAAATGTCAGGTCGGTCGCGTTCATCTATTCCCCCTTCGATGATCATTGACCTAGCTCTTCAATTCGAGGGTGTTTATGAAATTTTTCTGTATGAGTTTCAACAAAAAATCTTTCGCTGCTGAAACATTCTACAGAAAACGCGACGCTTGGTGAGAGAGTTTTCCACACTTCGAAAGCATGTTTTCTCCTCTGAAATGTGGAAAACATCGGCAAATTTATCTCGCAAATCTCTTACGAGATGCATCTCGAATTTCAGCTCCTTCGATGCTGAGACGAGTGTAGGGAATGGCAAGCAGGCGATCAGATTCGATGGGTTCTTGCGTCTCTTCGCAAGTTCCGAACTGACCGGCTTCGATGCGGGCCAAAGCAAATTCGATCTCCATCAGTTGAGTGCGGATTCTTTCTTGGGAAACCAGGATGTTGTGTTCGGCCAGCTGGGCCACGGTTTGATCGATTTCGTCGCCGCTGGATTTGTCGTTCTGGGCAAACTCGGCTCGGATGTGACGGGCGCGATTCAGTAAATCATTTTTCATCAGAAGCAATTTGTGTCGGCACTGCTGAATGATCTCTTTCGATAAACCTTGGAACATACTCCCCCCATTGTTAAAAGAGCTCCATCCTGGAAAGCCGCGCTAGGTCGGCTTTTCGCTCTCTTTGGGGGATTTGACTACTGAGGTCGTAATCTGGGTTAAGATCGGATCCGGTTTTCAGTATAATATTTTATTATACTGAAAATTAGATCGAAGCCCGTACGTTTAAGGGTTTTTCAGCTTCTGAAATGGAACCACGGTTCCACCGTTATCCAAGGTCAGCGCCACAAGCGGTCGCATGATCTCTTTCTGCTGGGTCATCGACAAAGGCCCTACAGCCCCTGGAAAGTCCTGGACGCGCGCCAAAGCGGACGACAGGGACTCGCGGTTCGTTGCCCCTTGCGAGATCAGCTGACGCAGCAACAGGGCCGCATCGTAGCCTTGCACCTCGAAGATGCCGGGCTCTTCATTGAAGATCGCTTTGTAATCGCGGGCGAAAATCGAATTCATAAACTGCGGCTCGGTCGAAACAAAGCTATCCACGAACATCAAGCTGTTGGCAAAGTGGCCCGCCCGCTTCGCAACGCCCGGCACGTTCCACAGGTTTGTCCCCAGAAGCTTCACGCCTTTGACGCCGTTGAAAGACAGCATTGCCGAAATCTGTCCCATCGCCTTCACGCTGTCGGGGATAAAGATCGCATCGAAATCCACAACCGGTGGCAGCAAATCTTCTGGCGGAGTCGTTCGCGCCGACTTTTTGGTTTGCGCATCCGACCAATCTTTCAAGCGCAGTTTGTATTCATCCGCACGCGCTTCAACGTAATAAGTTCCAACCAAGCGTTGAATCGGATAACGGAAATCCGTTTCTTTGTTCGAATAATTTTGTGCGCCAACGATCTGGCCCCCGCGGGCCAAAACTTCATCCCAGAAAATATTGGCAAATTCGACGCCGTAAAGATCGTTCGGGAAAAGAATGGCGAACTTTTTCATTCCCATTTCTTCCATGGCAACTTTCACCAGGTATCGAACCTGCATTTCGCTGGTCAAAGAGTTGCGATACACATTTGGACCCGCATCCGTGATGCCAGCCTTTTGCGAAAGCGCAATCGAAGGCACACCCAATTCGCTAGCCTTTGCCGCCACCGCCGGAGCCGTCTTTGAAAGCACGCTGCCGATGATCGCGATCACGTTGTCTTCACGAACCAAGCGTTCAACACCGCGACGGGCGTTGTCGGGATTGCCTTCGCTATCCACAACGGCAAGCTTAAACGACGAGGGATAATTGTTGTAAAGACCAAGACCCATCTGCACGCCACGCAAAGTTTTTTGCGAAATTGCGCCATGGCGGCCAGAAATCGGCAGAACAACGCCGACGGTTTTTGGTTCCACACGGCGAATCGATTCTAACTGGTCCAGATTTTCTTGCGAGCGCACTCCGGCTTCCGAAGTCGGCGCCACGGCAATTGCTTTCGAGAAGTAGCGGCGGGCCCCATCTGGATCGTGCGATTCCAGACTCATTTCGCCCAGACGCTGAAAAGCCTTGGCGCGCGCGACGCCCAGACTTTCTTGATTGGCGACCTTTTCAAGCTCGGGCGGGGACAATTTGTTTTCGATGATATCGTTTGATTTCAAACGATAGGCTTCGGCTTCTTTGGCCAGCAGCGGATTGCTTTGCGCTTCGGCCGAAGTTTGCAAAGCGGCCAGCACATCGCCGATCGATTCTTGTGATTTGAACAGATAGCCTGTCAGTTCGGACGTCAAAGCCTCGTTCCATTTTTTGGTTTTCAAAAGTTGAGTCGTCAGATCGATCGCTTCATGAAAACGGTTGCCGCGAACCAAACTGCGATCCGCCCAGACCAAGGCTTCGGGCTCGCGCGGTTTGCCAGCCCAAGATTGCGACACGCTCATATAGTAATCGTAAGCCTTGTTGTATTCTTTCGCGTCGAAGAGTTTGCGGGCCGCTTCGAACAATCTTTCCGGAGTCGCCTTCGGAATCTGCGTTTTCGTCGGCGCATCGGGGCGCGGTTGAATCACGCGCGGTTCATTTCCGGCGCGCGACATCAGGCTGGGACCTGACTTACATGAAAGAAGAGACGAGGCCACCAACACCGAAAACGCAATTTTTGTGAAGTTCATTATTTTCGACCCTTTAATACTTGCGACATTTTGTCTTTGAACTCTTTCACCATCGGCGTTTCGCCTCCGGCTTTGGCGAGCTCTTGAATCAGTTCCTTCTGCTTGTTTGAGATACTGTTTGGCGTGTCCACCAAAATGCGGACGCGCATATCTCCCGAACCAAAACCGCCGGACTTTGGAAAGCCTTTTCCCTTTAAGCGGAAAACCTGACCCGAGTGCGAACCCGGATGAACCTTCAAAGCCACACGACCGGTTAAAGTCGGAACTTCAATTTCACCACCCAAAATCGCATCTGTAAATGAAACAGGCGCATCCAACAGGACGTCGTCCTCTTCACGTTTGAAAAGAGGATGGTCTTGCACCTGAATGATGACATACAAATCGCCAGAAGGCCCATTTTGCGGAGCCCCGTCGCCTTCGCCAGCCAATTTCAGTCTTTGGCCCGGTTTGACTCCGGCAGGCACCTTGACGGAAAGACGCGCGGTTTCTTCACGGCCGTTCTTTTGTCGAATAAAGGAAACGGTTTTTTCGGTTCCCAACGCGGATTCCTCGAAGGAGATCTGCAATGTGTATCGAAGATCGGCGCCCTTTTGCGGGCGCCGGCTTTGACGAAAACCTGGACCACCACCGCGACCGCCAAAGACGTCGCCGAACATGTCACCGAAAATATCCTGGAAATCTTCTGAATTGCCAAAGCCCTGTTGGAACCCACCGAAGCCACCAGGTCCGCCGCCAAATCCGCCCGGTCCACCGGCACCAGCGCCGGCATAACCGGCCCCCGCACCCGCGAAACCGAACTGGTCGTACATCTCGCGTTTCTTCTCATCACTGAGAATTTCGTAAGCTTCCGAGATTTCTTTGAACTGCTCTTCGGCTTTTTTGTCATTTGGATTTTTGTCAGGGTGATACTTCATCGCAAGCTTGCGATAAGCCTTCTTGATCTCGTCAGCGGTCGCCGATCGAGACACACCCAGTACGGAATAAAAGTCCTTTTTTGCCGCCAAGCTAATATCCTTTGCTTAGTTGGAAACCGGTTCCTTGGCCACCACGACCTGACCCGGACGAACCACTTTGTCATGCAGTTTGTAAGGCTTCTTGAAAACGCGCGAAATATAACCCGGCTTGAATTCGGCCGTTTCTTCGCTGCTTAAAGCTTCGTGAATCGACGGATTGAATGCTTCGCCTTTCGACGGCACTTCGGTGACGCCAAACTTTTGCAAAACGTTTCGCAGTTCCGTTTGGGTCATCTCGACGCCCTTGACGTAATTGCTCAAGTTTTCCGGGGTCGGTTTCATTTCCAAAGCGCGCTCGAAATTATCCAGCACGCCCAAAACGTCGACAATCAAACGCTCGGATCCGTACTTCATCATATCGGATCGTTCTTTGATCACGTTTCGTTTATAGTTTTCGAACTCGGCTCTTAGATAGAGATAGTCGTTCTTATATTTTTCAACTTGCGCTTTGAGTTCTTCGACCTCGGAAGTCGTGCTTCCATTGGCCGTTGCAGTCTCTTGTCCGTTCGAATTGCCTGAGTTGTTCTCCGACACGCTTTCCTCCACGAATTAAACCCTACAAATCTATCCAAAATTTGGGTTCTAAACAACGAGTGTCAAGTGCGTTAAGGAAGTTCGTTTTTAAGATAGGTGAGGCCCGCATAAACCTGGTTGCTGACCACCTGGCCTTCGTCCGTTAGGCGCCACAAGGCTTCGCCATAGCGTGTAACCAAACCTTGCTCGGCAAAGAGCTTCAGCTGACCCCGGACCAACTCTAAAATCGGCTCGCCAAACTTTTGTTGAAGCTTGTCTTCATCCAAACCCCGCATGGTGCGCAGGCTGGTGTGGCAGAAGTCGGTCAAGGCCTGATGCTTTTCTAGGCGCTCGAAATTCGAATCCGGGAGATTCGCAGCCGGCGCGGCAAAGCGGCGATCCTTGTTGGATAGGATCCACTGCTCGTACGCTCCAATTGAATTGGGATTCCAGTACCGTGTGCCCCACGGACCCTGGTGGGCATATGAATGTGCGCTAAGACCCAGACCCCAATAAGGCGAATCATCCCAGTACAAAGAATTATGGCGCGAATGAAATCCCGGCAGCGAGAAGTTTGAAATCTCATACTGCTCGTAACCTTCGGCCTTCAAGGTCTGGGAAATCAGATCGAACATCATCAGTTGGTCATCTTCAAGCGGGCGATTCTTTGAAAGCACGTGGCCATCGGGGACAGTCAAGCAATAAGGGCTGACATGTGGCGGACGAAATTTCACGACCTCTTCCAGGTCGCGTTTCAAGCCGTCAACCGTTTGTGTTGGCAAGGCAAACAAAACATCAAACGAGTAGTTCACTCCAAACGACTTGAGGAAAGTCAAAGTCTCTCTTGTTTGCTGAGCGTTGTGTTCGCGATTGACGCTCTTCAAAAGGCGGTCGTCAAAGGTCTGTGCTCCCACACTGAAGCGATTGATTCCGGCCTTCAGGTAGGTCTCCATTTTCTTTTGGTCGATGGTGGCCGGATTGATTTCAATTGTCAGTTCAGCATCCGCATTTTTCGTAAAGCCGGCATTTGCAAGCGAATCCAAAATCGATACAATATCTGAAGCTGGAAGAAGGCTGGGGGTCCCGCCACCAAAATAAATGGTCGCAAGCTCCTTTTGAAGATAGCCATCCTTTGTCTGTCGAATTTCTTCTTTCAGCAAATCAAGGTACTGTATCGGCGGCATGATTTTGCTCTGCTCATAGGTGGCAAAGTCGCAGTAGGTGCAGCGCTGAAGACAATACGGAATATGAATGTAAATCCCGAATGGCATGGAAGGCATGGGGGCAAATTAAGGTATGATCAAAAAATTTCAACTGAAAAATGGGATGAAAGTCCTTTTCCAGGAAAGTCACAAATCACCGGTCGTTTCCGTTCAGGTCTGGGTTCGCACCGGCAGCGCCGACGAAGGCAAGGGCGAAGAGGGCATCAGCCACTTTATCGAACACCTGGTCTTTAAAGGCACCCGCAAATTCAAGGTCGGCGAGATCGCCGCCATGATCGAAGGCGCGGGCGGCGAACTGAACGCTTACACCTCTTTCGACCAAACTGTGTTCTACGTGACCATGTCGAAGCAGTTTGTTGACACCGGCATCCAGGCTTTGGCCGAAATGATGGGCTTTCCTCAGTTCGATCCGACCGAAATCGACAACGAACGTGAAGTCGTGGTCGAAGAAATCAAGCGCGGTCAGGACTCTTTGGGCCGAAACGCCAGCCAGCTTCTTTTCAAAACCGCTTACCAAAAGCACGCCTACGGAATCCCGGTCATCGGGTACGAAAAAAACGTCCGCGGCTGGAGTGCGAAGAAAATCGTTCAGTACTATCGCAATCGGTACTCGCCAAAAAATATGTTCTTGGTCGTGGCGGGCGACTTCCAATCGGCCGAGATGAAAAAACAAGTTCAAAAATATTTTGGCGAATTTAAATCTTATCCGGTGAAATCGGTGAAGCGCAAAAAAGAGCCGGCGCAAAAGACCATTCGCCTGAAGGTGCAAAAATCGACGTTCGAGCAAAGCATTTCCTACATCGGTTGGAAAACGCCGGACATCAAACACAAAGACATTCCGGCTTTGGATGTGCTTTCCATGATTCTGGGTCAAGGTGATAGCTCGCGCCTGGTGCACAAACTTCGCATCGAAGCGCCGATCGTCAATTCGGTCGGGGCCAGCCTTTTCACTGGTCGCGACCCTGGTTTTTTTGCCGTGTCTTTGGGTTACAATAAAGAAAATCTGCAACCGGCCCTGCGCGGAACCCTGAACGCTTTGGAAGAGGTTTTAAAAGGGCAGATCAGTGACGACGAAATTCGCAAAGCGATCATCAATCTGGAAAGCGAAAGCTGTTATAACGTCGAAACTGTGGACGGCCTTTCCCGCAAACTGGGTGACGCTGAATTTTTGATGGGCGATCCGAAATACTTTGAAAAGTATTTGGAAGAGGTCAGCAAGGTCACGGCCAAAGACATTCTGCGTGTCGCACGCAAATACATCAACTCTTCGGCGCTGACGATTACCACCTACACCAACGACGAACCGGAAGCGGTGAAAAAAGTTTGGAAAGAGTGGCTGACCGGATTTAAAAAAGCTCTTAAGAACTTGCCGGCCGCGAAAGTTTCCACTCAGAAAGTGGCGCCAGCGATTCATAAAAATATGCCAAAGAAGAATCCCGCCGAGCCGAAGATCGAAGTCTACAATCTTTCGAACGGCGTCCGGGTTTTGGCGCGCCCTTCTTATGAAACCGATGTGATGTCGGCGAAGCTTGCCTTCTTGGGCGGCGGTCGGGCTGAAAATCAGGAAATGGCCGGGCTTTCCGAGCTGACCGCGCGAAGCTGGATGGGTGGAACAAAGACCCGTATGGAGGCTCAGATCTATCACGAGATCGAAGCTATGGCGGCGGGGATCAGTCCGATTTCAGGGCGCAATTCGATGGGCTTGGGGCTTGATGCTTTGGCTTGTTTTGAAAAGCCGGCCCGCGAACTTTTCTTAGAGCTTTTGACCGAGCCGACTTTCCCGAAAGACGTGATCGAACGCGAAAAGAAAATTCAGCTCGATCAAATCAAAAGCCGTAATGACAATCCTTCGCAAATTGCGATTCGTCAGCTGATGGAAAAGCTTTTTGAAGGTCATCCTTACAGCCGTGATCTGCTGGGAAGCCCGGACACTTTAAAGAAAATTGGTTGCCAAGAAATCCAGGAATACTGGAAAGGGCTGACTACAAGAAAGAACCTGACCTTTTCGCTTTCGGGGGCTTTTGATATCGATGCATGGCTGAAAGATATTGAAAAAGCGACCTCGCACCTACCGGCGGGGAAAAAATTCGAAGCCAAATTCGATTTGAAACAGCCGAAATCTGAAACGCATCGTTATTATAAAGTTCAAAAAGAGCAAAGTCATTTGGTGATGGGTTTCCCTGGTCTAACGATCACCAATAAAGATCGATTCACCTTGCAGGTGATTCAATCGATTTTGGCTGGTCAGGGCGGTCGTCTGTTCTTAGAGCTTCGTGATAAAAATTCGCTGGCGTACTCGGTTTCACCGATGCGCATGGAAGGGGTCGATGCCGGGTACTTTGGGGCTTACATCGGCTGCTCGCCATCGAAGGTGAAAAAAGCGCTCGAGATGATGAAGATCGAGTTCCAAAAACTGTGCGACGATATGGTCCCAGCCGCCGAGCTTGAAAGAGCCCAGCGCTACCTGGCCGGTCGTCACGATATCGATCTGCAACGTGTGAGCGCGATTGCGGCCAGCATTTTGTATGACGATATTTATGGTGTTCCTTACGATGAAACCTTCCATTTGGCGGATCGTTATTTCGCGATCACCGCCGAAGATGTGCTGCGGGTTTCACGTCAGATCTTCCAGTCCGCGCCGGTGATCAGTTTGGCGGGACCGGATAATCCACTCTTATAGTTCAAAAAAGCGCCGTTAATCGCGGCGCTTTTTCCCTCTACTTTCATCCAAAAAGTCGCTGTCTTTGTCTCATTCTGAAACAAGTGTGCTAACCTGGCTATAAGAAGAGGCCGATAAGTTATTGGTATGTCTGAAAGAGCCAAGGCAAACGAACAATCCGTTTTCTTAGCAACGCCCCGAGATTACTTCTTAGAAGTGGTCGAAGACGGCTTTTCAAAACGAAACGTGAAAGCTCCAGCCGGCGTTCAGCTTTACATGGTTCACCTGCTTGAACATTATCTGGATGCTCGCAATCTTTTCACCCGACCGGATACCTTGGCCGAGACTTTCTTGATGGCCTCCAACTCGCAAGTTGCATCCGAAAAAATCGAGCTGTTGAAAAAGTTGGGGGATAAGAGTCTTTATATCAGCGGCTTTTTCGGCGATTCGCTTTCGCGCAAAATTGTGGACTTGGATTATTACGCCGGGATGGGCGGCGCGGCCTACGCCAGTTTGGCCGACTGTATGCGCGAAGAAGAGCCCGCGCAGGTTTACCGCATCTTCTCGCAGCGCTTTATCGAGTTCGTGGATGTTTTGACTTATATCAGTCAGAAGTCGTCCGTTCACACGGATCAGGGGCTTTTGCGCCTGTATGACCGCTATATGAGAACTGGATCCGAGCTGGCAAAAGAAAAGCTCATCGAAATGGGCGTTTTGACTCTGCCCGCAGACCAAGCTAAGCTGGCCCGACAAGATTAAGGGGCCCCCAATGTTCAATTTAGGTATTTCAGAAATGGCAGCCATTGCGATTTTGGCGCTACTTCTTATTGGACCCAAGCAACTGCCCGAGGTCGCCCGCATGGTCGGCCGTTTTTTGAATGATCTCAAGCGCTCAACCAACAGCTTCACCGAAGATTTGAAAAGTCAGGTGCAGATCGACCGTCAGAAAATTTTCGATCTCTCGGAAGAAGAGCGTCGACGAAAAGAGATGGCGCAATTTCCACCACCGGGACAAGCCAGACCGGCCGAACCGAAACCGCCCGCAACGCAACCAACGACGGATCAGTTCTCCGGACATCAACCTGAATCGAAACCGGACGACAAGAAATCATGAATTATCAAAATCCCCAGGACGATCTTCAGGCCCGCACGCAATCTTTGATTGATCATCTTTCCGAGCTTCGCGTCCGTCTGGTTCGCGCCGGCTACGCGATCATCGCGGGCATGATTATCTGCTACAATTTCACCGAGCAGATGTTCGATATTATTCGTAAGCCGATTGCGCAGTATCTGCCTTCGGGCGGATTGATCTTCACCGGTCCGGCGGACAAATTCATCGCGCACTTGAAGCTCGCATTCTTTGGCGGCTTGGTTTTGACTTGTCCTTTGTGGCTGTACCAAGTTTGGAAATTCATCGCGCCCGGGCTTTATGCGAAAGAGAAAAGATATTCGCTGGGCTTTTTGTTTTTTGGAACCATCCTGTTTATTATCGGTGTCTTGTTCGCATATTACTTGGTGTTCCCAGCCGCATTCCATTTCTTGATGGGATACGGTGGCGATGTGGACAAACCGTTCATCACGATCGATCAGTATCTTTCATTCTTCGTGACAACGACCTTGATGTTCGGGGTTTCCTTCGAGCTTCCTTTGATCATCGCGATCTTGGGAATGGCGGGACTTGTTAGCTCTCGTTTCTTGCGCGATAAGCGTCGCTACGCGGTCGTGCTTTTGTCGATCGTAGCGGCGGTGATCACTCCGCCGGATTTGCTTAGCATGGTGATGATGCTGATCCCGCTTGTCGCTTTGTACGAAGTCGGCGTGTGGATTGTCTTCTTCTTCGAAAAGAAGCGCGCGCTTGAAATGCAAAAGCCGCCGAACTAACGGCTGAAAATTTCCTGTATATCCTGAAAAGTCTTTTTCAAGGTTGGAAGTCTTAAGCGATCCCGGTGTGCGATCAATGCCAGATCCACGGTGTAAAGCCGCCCATCTTTCGTCAGGGTCAGACCGTAGCGAGAAGCCACCGCCTGTGGAAGCACGCCCAAAGCATTGGGCTGTGAACGCACGGTTTCCGCGATCACCTCGTAATCCGCCAGCGGCACTTTCGTGTAAGCATCCAGCTTCTTCAGCACGCGATGAATGTAAATCATCGACGGGTTGTAATACAAAACTCCGGCTGCCGGGGTCTTTGCCTGCGAAAAAATCCCGACCGTGTCGGATTCAAGCTTGCGGGCGATGATATCGGGATTTTTCTGTGGATTGATGACAAAACCAAAATCCAATTGCAGATCCGCCACCTGCCGCGTGATCTCAAGGCTGGTCGCAAAATGCGTTTCCGGCTTCACCATGGCGTCCTTGAAATGCATGTGATGAACCACGCGTGGATAAATCTGCATGGCGATGGTGTGATGAAAACCGATGCGAATGCGCTGGAACTTGCCTTCGGATTCGCTGACGGAATTGAAAAACTGCGAAATGCTATGAATTTGATTCATCAAAGCTTCGCCCGCCGACGTCAGATCGACACCGCGAGATCTGCGAATCAGCAAAGTCTCGCCCAGACGGCTTTCTAGGGCGGCCATCGATTTCGATAGCTGCGGCTGGGTAATCCCAATAAATTCCGCCGCCTTAGAGATATTCTTTTCTTTCGCCACGATCGCGAACTGCCAAGCTTCATCTCGAAAAAGGGGAAATTCCTTTAGATATTCTAATTCTGAATGCTTCATATGCGATTGCATATATAGCACGCCCGCTGGCCGCGTCGCAATAATAGCGGAAGAGCCCACGGGGTTCAGGAGGCTTCTATGAAAAAAAATCGAATACTGTTTATGATTCTGACAGCCTTGAAATTTCTCAGCCTGCAGCCAAAATCCGGGCACCAGTTCAAGCGGGGGAGACGGTGAAGCTGACGTCAACTTTCAAGTGCTGCCTTTGGCCAGCCCGTACCCGCGATGGACGACCTTCTCTCCGAGGCCACCCCACTTCCCTCACGAACTTGTCGCGCAATTCAACGACAAGTTCGTGAGGTCAAAGAAAGACTATCAATCCAACCGCATTTGATTTTGTATTTGTATTCTAATTTTTGGACAAGCCGGCCGGGTACCGCTGTGACGAGTAATCCTAACCAACCTAATCTAAGGCCCTATGGTGTCTCGAACTTAATGAGCACCGCACCAGCTTCGATCGAATCACCCTGCTTCACGCAGATCTGTTTGATCTTCACGTCGGCGGTCGCTCGCATCTCGTTTTCCATCTTCATGGCTTCCATGATGAGCAACGGCTTATTGGCCTTTACGATGTCGCCTTCTTTGACGAAGATTTCGATCACTTTGCCTGGCATGCCGGACTTCAGTTCTTTATCGGCGCCCAATCCGCCGCCGGCTTTCAATGATTCATGCAATAGCATTTCGTCATTGAAGATTTTGACGGTGCGGAACGAATTTCGTGTGAAGACGGTGTATTCAGTGTCTTGGCCAACGACATCGACCAGGTACGAAACCCCTTTGAACAGGAAACTGAAATAGCTTTCCGAGTGCTTGTAATCGTCTTTTGACAATTCATAGTGCGCCCAGGTGCCGCCCTCTTCTTGCAAAGAGATCTTCCATGTGCGGGGAGCTTCGACCACGTCGACTTTATACTTTTTGCCTTTGAGCTCTGCTTCGAAATACATGTTACATCCTCAACTGCATTTTGCGGCCGATCCGTTTCCAGTTCGGGAAGACATTGTACTGACGGACATCTTTTGATTTGCGGTCGTTGAAAGCTTCGATGGCTGCCGCGATCAAAAAGACGTGGTCGTCAACGAACTTGAACATTTCAGGCTCAATGACCTCAAAATTCTTTTCCAAGAACTGGGTCGTGTAGCTGCCATCCAAGAATTTTGGATGTTTCAAAATTGTCTTGTGCAAAACGATGTTCGATTTGATTCCGGACAAGATGAATTCCGACAAAGCTCGCTCCATGCGGTCAATCGCTTCTTTGCGGTTTTCACCCCAGGTGATCACTTTCGCGATCATGGGATCGTAATAGATCGGAACCTCGTAACCAGGATACGCGTACGAATCGCAACGAACGAAAGGTCCCTGCGGGTGACGGCAGGCGCGGATCATCCCGGGATTCGGCTTGTAGGTCACCGGATCTTCGGCGCAGATGCGTACTTCGATGGCGTGGCCCTTTTGCTTCAGCTCGCTTTGCTTCACGCTGAGCGGTTTTCCCAGCGCTACAAAGATTTGCTCTTTCACCAGATCAAGACCGGTCACGATTTCAGTGATCGGATGTTCAACCTGCAGACGCGTGTTCATTTCCATGAAATAAAAATCTTTGGTCGAGTTATCAAAGATAAACTCGATTGTACCCGCGCCGATATAATCGATTTGTTTCGCGGCCCGAACGGCAGCTTCGCCCATCTTTTCACGCACCGCTGGCGGAACGGAAGGGGACGGGGATTCTTCGATGATCTTTTGGTGACGACGTTGAACCGAGCATTCGCGCTCGAACAGGTGAATCACATTACCATGGGTGTCGCCGAAAACTTGGATTTCAATGTGCTTCGGATCGGTGACGAATTTTTCGATGTAGACGGTTGGATCTTTGAAATAGTTCTGACCTTCGCTGCGACAAGCGCGGAAAGCCGATTCGATTTCAGATTCGGTGCGCACGACGCGCATCCCTTTACCGCCACCACCGGCCGAAGCTTTGATGATGACCGGAAGGCCGATCTCTTTGATGACTTTCATTGCGTCTTCGGTCGTTTCCACCGAGCCATCGCTGCCAGGAACGGTTGGAACCTTGGCTTTTTTCATCAAAGCTTTGGCTGAAAGCTTGTCGCCCATGGATTCCATATTTTCTGGGGTTGGGCCGATGAAGGTGATGCCGGCTTCTTTACACTGACGGGCAAAGCCCGCATTTTCAGACAAGAAACCGTAACCTGGATGGATCGCATCGACGCCGCATTTTTTTGCGACTTCTAGGATTTTATCTCCACGCAGATAAGATTCGATACTGGGGGCGGGACCAATGTTGTAAGCTTCGTCCGCCAAAAAGACGTGCAAGCTTTCGCGATCTGCATCAGAAAACACGGCAACCGTTTGGATCCCAAGCTCGCGACAAGCTCGGGTCACACGAATCGCAATTTCCCCGCGGTTGGCAATGAGGACTTTTTTAAACATTCAGGCCTCCTGTTAAAGCGGAATATTTCCGTGTTTTTTCGGCGGATTGATATCGCGCTTATTTTTCAGCATTTCAACCGCATCGATCAAACGACGACGGGTCAATGCCGGCTCGATCACCTCGTCCGTCAATCCCAGCTCGGCCGAGATATAGGGATTCGAGAACTTCTCTTCGTATTCGCGGATCAATTTTGCGCGCTCGCCAGCCGGATCTTTCGCTTTCGAGATTTGATCTTTGAAGATGACGTTGACCGCACCTTCGGCACCCATCACCGCGATTTCCGCAGTCGGGTAGGCCAAGTTGATATCCGAGCGCAAAAGTTTCGATCCCATCACGATGTAAGCGCCACCGTAAGCTTTGCGTGTGATCAAAGTGATTTTCGGAACTGTCGCTTCGGCGTAAGCATACAACAGCTTCGCACCATGAGTGATCAGACCATTCCACTCTTGATCCGTTCCTGGCAAGAAACCTGGAACGTCAACGAAAGAAACGATTGGAATATTGAAAGCATCACAGAAACGAATGAAGCGCGCAGCTTTGCGGCTGGCTTCAATATTCAAGCAACCCGCCAACACCTGCGGCTGATTGGCAACGATCCCGACGCTGCGACCATTCAGTCGCGCAAAACCGATAATGATATTCTGTGCGTAATGCTGGTGGATTTGCAGGAAGTACTTTTCATCTACCACTTCTTGGATCAACGCCAACATGTCATAAGGTTTTTTGGGACTGTCGGGAATCATGCCGTTCAAAGATTCGCAGATACGATCTGGACGATCTTTGGTTGGCAAAGTCGGTGGATCGTCCAGGTTGTTCGAAGGCAAGAAGCCCATCAGCTCGCGAATCAAAAGCAAGCAGTGTTTGTCGGATTCACAGGCAAAGTGTGCCACACCCGATTTTTGCGAGTGAGTAGTGGCCCCACCCAATTCTTCTTTGGTTACTTCTTCGTGAGTGACGGTCTTGATGACATCCGGACCGGTCACGAACATGTAAGACGAGTCTTTCACCATGAAAACAAAGTCGGTGATCGACGGACTGTAAACCGCGCCACCCGCGCATGGGCCCATGATGCCAGTGATTTGTGGAACAACGCCTGATGCAGTTGTGTTGCGAACAAAAATATCCGCATAACCCGCCAGGGATTCGACACCTTCTTGAATGCGCGCCCCACCCGAATCGTTCAAGCCGATGACCGGGGCACCGTTCTTGATCGCCAGATCCATGATTTTACAAATCTTGTTGGCTTGCGTGCGAGACATTGATCCACCGATCACGGTGAAATCTTGGCTGTAGACATAAACAAGTTTTCCGTTCACGCGGCCGTAACCGGTGATAACACCGTCACCCGGCATGCGATTTTTATCCATGCCAAAGTTGCTGCTGCGATGAACGACGAAACGATCCATCTCAACAAAGCTGCCGGGATCAAGCAAAACATCCAAACGCTCGCGCGCTGTCAGTCGGCCACCTTGTTTGTGTTTTTCGATTCGAGCGGCTCCGCCACCTGCCATCGCCGTTTCATTGCGATGTTCAAGGTCTTTGAGACGCTTTTGGGTCGTGATTTCAGATTCCATCGAAACTCCCTCGTTCGGACTCTTTCACAATGTGAAACAGCCTTTTTATCACGAGGGAATTTTCAGAATCACGAAGGTATTATGGGACAATGCGACGGATTTCGGTCAGTGCCTTTTCAACATTCAGTCGACCTTGAGTCGAAACTTTGTAAGAGCGGAAATCGGTCGAATTGAGCAAAGCTTGACGAATTTGTGCAACGCTCGCAGTCGGCTTAGCGCTCCATAACAGAGCAGCCGCACCAGAGACCATCGGTGCCGCCATCGAAGTGCCGTCTAAAGCATGATATCCGGTCGAATCTGTGATGCGCGGAACGGTTGACACAATATTCGCGCCAGGCGCCCCGATGTGCACAAAATTAAAGCTACGGTTTGAAAACGAAGTCATCAAATCCATTGCATCCGTCGCCGCAACGGTGATCATATTCGCAATCTTAAAGACCGCTGGATATTGGTAAGACGCTGAACCTAAGCGATCGTAATCATAACCGTCATTTCCGGCGGCAACGACAAACAGAACACCCTGGTTTCCGACTTCGGCAATAGCTTCTTTCAATGATTGCGAGCAATCCGGTCCGCCCCAGCTGGCGTTGATAATTTTAGCTCCCCGAGAAGCCGCGTACTGAATCGCTTTGATCGCGGCGCCCATGCTGCCGTGGCTTGAATCGATAAAGCTGGCCTGCACGATCTGCGCTTGCGGCGCAATGCCCGACATCGAACCGGCTGTCGGATCGGCGGCAATGATTCCGGCGACGTGTGTGCCGTGATAGGTGTTTGGATCCGTGATCGCGGTTGAAGGCTTGTTTAAAATAAAGTCCCAGCCGGACACGTCATCCACGTATCCATTTTTATCGTCATCTTGACCGGATTGACCGTTGGCTTCCGCGGCGTTGACAGCGAATCGCGACACCAACTGCGGATGAGTGATGTCAACAGCTGTATCCACAACCGCCACCGTCACACCTTGACCGTAAACACCCTGCGACCATGCCGCATTGGCATGAATCATGGTTGGTCCCCAATCACTGGCGGCGTCCGCAGTCACTTCGCCTTCCGCTGTCGGTTCAGACAAAGTCACGATCGAGTCATACTCGACACGTTTGATTTTTTCTAAATTAGGTTCCAGAAAATCGCGCTCGAAAACAGTTTCGTTTTCAGCGTTGATCACTTCGACGTGACCGTCTTTGTACTTCACAAGGAATCGAGTTTTCACCATCGATTCGGCCGGGCAGGTCGAGGCTTGCTCGCCATTCTTGTAGCTGGCAACAGGTTCGACGGATTTATTTTCTTGGCAGGCAACGGAACCTAAAAGGCTCGCGGCCAATAACAGCTTTCGAACTTCCATGTTGTTTCTCCGAGTGCCTTCGTGGCTCTCTTCATGAGAGACCCGAATGGTTCTTGGCACCGGTTAGCTCTTCGTCTCAAATTGAAAAAAGGAAGAGTCGAGATCTGACCTAGACCTTCGTGCAGGAGTGACTAACTGATCGGGATTGCAAAAGAAAACGGGCCCATAAGGACCCGTTATATCGAAAAGAAAATGATTATTTCAAAAGGCGCGATTTTAAGTGGACAGTTGCGCGATAAAGTCCGTCAAAACCGATGCGAAATCTTTCTCCACCCGGCGAGCCGTGTCCGTCACCTCTTGATGAGTCAACTTATGCGCCGACAATCCTGCAGCCAAATTGGTGATGCACGAAAGGGCTGCGACCCGCAGACCCAAATGATTGGCCGCGATCGATTCGGGAACCGTACTCATCCCCACTGCCGAGCAGCCGATCATCTTCAAGAAACGAACTTCAGCCGGGGTTTCATAAGTCGGACCACTGACGCCCGCATAGACGCCACGATGATAAGAAATATTTTTTTTGTTGAAGACGGTTTCAAGCTGCGCAATCAGTTTGCGATCGTAAGCTTCGGTCATATCTGGAAAACGGGGGCCAAGCTCCTTCATGTTCGGACCCATCAGTGGATTTGCGCCCGTCAGATTGATGTGATCTTCGATGATCATAAAATCACCGGACTGCATTTTATCTCCAAGACCGCCGGCCGAATTGGTCACAACCAAAACCTGAATTCCCAAAAGCGCCATCACGCGAGTCGGAAACACAACCATGTCCATGCTGTGGCCTTCGTAATAATGCAGGCGACCTTGAAGGGCGACGATCGGCTTTCCGGCCACCGTTCCGAAAATCAAATTTCCCGAATGTCCTTCAACCGAAGTTGGCGAAAAATTCGGAATTTCGTGAAATGGTAAAGCGACATCAACCTGGATATCCCGGGCAAAAGCGCCAAGGCCCGAGCCCAAAATAATTCCCAGCTGCGGTTTCAGCTTGGTTTTAGATTTTAAAAAGGTCACGGTTTCTTGCAGTCGATCATTCAAATTCATGACCGAAAAGGTAGACCCGCGCCGTCCGAAAGGCAACGCGATTTCATGTCACGGGGGATTAGCGAACGCCACCCGCGGGTATGATGATGGCGGCAGGACGCGGAAGCTCATCTGCGGATGGCAAAATGACAGCGGCGGGACGAGGTGCATTCGCAGTGTGATTGCGGGAGGAGCCTGCAGTTTCAGGCGAATTTGTCGACTGAGTTTTCATGAAAAGATCGACGCCCTCATCCAGATTTTTGAAATCCAGAGTGCGTTTTGCGATGCCATAAGAATTCACATTCATTCGGAAGCGGTACTGACCTTTTCCCAAGTAATCGAAGAACCCTTCAATAACGCAATTTGAATCGTCATACCGAGATATATCGGTCAAAGGCGCGCGCATTTTTTGATTCTCAGCCCAGAAATCGAGCTGATTTTTAATACGTTGAAATTCGGATTTCACCTGTTCACGAGAGCAAAACGAGTTTTCTTTAGGCTGAGAAATCGCACCCTTATTCGCTTCGTTGACAGAATCTTTCGCTTTGATCGTGATGGCTGGCGAAACGATTTTCATATATTCAAGAATGCTTCGATTGGTCTTTTTTCCATCTAAAGTCAGATCACAGTTCGCGTCCCCAACGGAAGCGTCAGAACCCAATACCTGCGCCAAAGCTGAAATCTCTCGCGATTTGCTCTTCAGCTCTTGTGTCGAAAGCTGCCCGAACTGTGTGAACATATAAGGAGAAAAGCTTTTCAAGGTGTTGCAGACGAACTCGGCCTTGGCTTGCGATTTGTCTTTTTCGGTGCGAATTCCTTCGTCAAAGAACTGTTTTGCAGCCGAAATTTTTCCCTGTTCGATCGCCATCACGAAAGCGTAACGATAGATATCCTTGTAAGGAGATTCTTCGCTGCTCAGCTTGGTCAGATAGGCGCCTACAAGAACGGCTTTGACAGCCGCGATTTGGGGCGAGGACGCATCATTCACCATCAAGTCGGCCATCACCAGGGGCTGCGTAAACTCTGCATTCAGGCGGCTGAACTTGTCGACAGAAGGGTTATTGAAAAATTCTCGAACATCCGGATCCGAAGTGTATTCAGGACCAAAAATCGCCGCGTGGGCAGAGAGACCGAAGAGACCCATAATTAGGAAAAAAATGGTGGTTTTCATGCCTTTCCAAAAAGCAAAGAAAAGGCCGGCCTAAAACCCATTTATTGCAAAGGAAATCCCAGCCTTAGCCCGCCTTTTAAGGCAGGCTTTAAACCGGCAAGGCCTGTCAAAACGTTAGACACCTAGGAAAGCGTCTTCAGAATCAAAGCAGGTGCTTCGATTTTCACCGCGGCCACTTGCACCGAGCTTTTCAGGGTCGCCTCAACCTCTTGCAAGCGTGATAAATCGGCCCCGTGCAGGGTGAAAAGTGTCTGACCTTTTTCAATTTTGTCGCCCACCTTGAAATGGAATTCAATTCCGGCGGTCGGTTCGATCACATCCGTGGTTTTCGCTCGTCCAGCTTTGATCTGAACACAGACCACACCGATTTTTTCCGTGTCCAGGGCGCTGATATACCCTGTTTCTGTCGCCAAAACGGGGAGATGATGCTTCGGTTTCGGCAGATCCTGCAAATGACCGACATGCAGTCGGCACAGCTCTTGGAACTTTTCAAAAGCGCGGCCCGATCCCAACGCCACTTGCGCCAAGTGATAGCAATCTTCCACCGATTTTCCCGCGCCGCCAAGCCATAACATCTGCGCTGACAGCTGCAAAGAAAGCTCGCGCGTGTCTTCATACATGTCTTTGCCGTTGGCGCCGACATGGTGTTGGTTTTTCATGATAGCAACGCACTCTTCAACTTCCAAAGAGTTTCCGGCGTAACGACCCAGTGGCTGATTCATATTGGTGATCAAGGCCGAGACTTTCTTTCCGTAACCGCGGGCAATCGTCATCAGCTGCTGCGCCAGTTTTTCAGCCTGAGCGGCATCCTTCATAAAGGCGCCCGAGCCATATTTCACGTCCAAAACGAGACCGTCGATTCCTTCGGCCAATTTTTTCGACATGATGCTGGCACAAATCAGCGGAAAGCTTTCAATCGTTGCGGTGACGTCTCGCAATGCATAGATCTTGCGATCGGCCGGACAGATCTCTTTTGTCTGTCCGATAAAACAAATGCGATGTCGACGAACCGCCGTCGAAAATTCTTCCAACGTCAACTGGGTGTTAAAACCAGGGATGCTTTCCAACTTATCAAGCGTGCCGCCGGTGTGACCCAGACCGCGACCCGAAATCATTGGCACGTACATGCCGACAGCGGCCACGATCGGTCCCAAGATCAAGCTTGTCTTATCGCCAACGCCACCGGTGCTATGCTTATCGACTTTGAAACCCGAGGTTTGATTGTGACTGACAACCACACCCGAATGCAGCATCGACTTGGTCAAAGCCAAGGTTTCGGTGTCATTCATGCCCTGAAAATAAATCGCCATCAAAAGTGCGGACATCTGATAATCCGGAATTTCGCCAGACGTGTAGAGCTGAATGAAAGACGAGATTTCCTCCTCGCTTAAAGCTCCGCCGTTTCTTTTCTTTTTGATCACTTCTGCAGGTAAGAGCTTCATTCAGTAATTGCCTTTCACTTTCTTTCCTAAAACCAATTCGACTCCGGCGCTTGTTCCCAAACGGGTGGCACCGGCATTGATCAAATCCCACGCTTGCTCGGCCGATTTGATGCCGCCGCTGGCTTTAATGCCAACTTGCGGACCGACCGTTTGTTTCATCAACATGATATCAGCGACGGTCGCGCCACCGCCACCAAAACCGGTTGAAGTCTTCACAAAATGGGCACCAGCTTCCATCGATAATGTACAGGCGGTTCGCTTTTCATCTTCGGTCAGCATCGATGTTTCCAAAATCACTTTCACCAAATGGCCCCGCGCTGCCGTGACGACCGTGCGGATGTCTTCGCGAACGTAATCGAAATTCCTTTCTTTCAGATGTCCGATCGAAAGCACCATGTCGATTTCTTTCGCGCCACGATTCACGCACTCTTCCGCTTCGAAAGCTTTCGCTTTACCCAGCATTGCCCCCAAAGGAAATCCGACGACGGCAACCGGGCGCACCTGCGATCCCTCCAGTTCTTTGGCGGCAAGCTCGATAAAGATCGAATTCACGCAGACACCGAAAAACTGATGCTGCTTTGCCTGCGCACACAATTCTTGAATCTGTCGTGGCGTCGCATCCGCTTTCAGCAGGGTCTGATCTAAAAAACGCGCCAGTGATTGATCTTGCACCCGTATCTCCCCTGTGTTGAGATTGTAGAAGGGTTATGAAAGCTATGACATACCATATTTTTGTTTCAGGTCGAGTACAAGGTGTCGGATACCGGCGTTTCGCACAAAAACAAGCCGAGAGTTTCAAGATCGTTGGTTGGACACGCAATCTTCTGGATGGTCGGGTCGAAGTCATGGCTCAAGGCTTGGAAAACGAATTGGATCTCTACTGCGAAGCTTTGAAAAAAGGCCCCGCGTTTTCACAAGTTCGCGATGTGGTGGTGAAGGCGGTTTCCGATTCTGAAGAACTGCAAGATCTGAAAGGCAACCAATTCGAAATTCGCCCCGATGTGGAGATGAAATGAAGAAAATTTTTTTGATCAGTCTTTGTCTTTTCTTTTTCTCGCAGGCGTCTTTTGCCCAAACTTCAACCACCGGGCTGACCGGATTTCGTCGCGGCCTTGCAACAGTGATGTTCGCAGGCCTCGGTGGGGCCGTGTTGGGCCTTTCAACGCTTAGCTTTTACGGCGAGCCTCAAGAGCATATCGGAAATATTTGGACGGGATTAGCCATAGGCGTGTTGGGCGGAACGGCTTACGTGGTTACACAAAATTCGAATGGCGCGAACTCAATGGCGCTGGACCCCGTGCCACGCCCGCCGATGCAGGCGGCACGAGCTTCAATGTTCCAGTATGCCTGGGAATTTTGATTAGCCCGCCGCTTTCTTTGGATCCACTTCGCCGTCTTCGACATCTTTACCTAAGAATGTCTGTGCGTCGCTCTTATGGATCAAGCCTTTGCGAACCAGATCTTCAACGTACTTCTCAAACGTGATCATCCCGTATTTCTGACCGGTCTGAAGCTGAGAAGGAATCTGGTGAATTTTATTTTCACGAATCAAGTTCGAGATCGCCTTTGTACAACGCATGATCTCGTAAGCCGCCACACGACCTGTTCCGTCTTTTTTCGGGAACAGAACCTGCGCGACAACACCGCGAAGCGACTCCGCCAGCATGGTGCGGATCTGCTGCTGCTGACCTTCAGGGAAAACGTCGATGATACGGTCGATTGTTTTCGCTGCCGAGTTCGTGTGCAAAGTTCCGAAAACCAAGTGACCTGTTTCGGCCGCCGTGAGCGCCAAAGAGATCGTTTCCAAGTCTCGAAGCTCACCCACCAACATGATATCCGGATCTTCTCGAAGAGCCGCCTTCAAGGCGTTTCCGAAAGATTTGGTGTGCGTTCCGACTTCACGTTGATTGACGACCGACTTGATGTTCGCGTGCACGAACTCGATCGGATCTTCAACAGTCAAGATGTGCGTGTCTTGGCTCAGGTTGATGTGGTGGATCAGCGACGCCAGTGTCGTCGACTTACCGGAACCTGTCGGGCCGGTGACCAGGATCAAACCTTTATCGCAATCGATCAGCTCCAAAATCGCCGGCGGCAAATTCAGATCCTGAGGGCTTTTGATTTTCTCTGGGATGATACGGAAAACCGCTCCCAGGCCTTTTCGCTGCATGAAAACGTTGCAACGGAAACGGCCGACACCGGCGACGGTGTACGCGATATCCAGCTCCCATTTTTCGATGAAACCTTTCTTTTGCTTTTCGGTCAGGATTTCAAAGATCAAACCTTGAACGTCTTGATTTGAAAGCTCGCGGTAATTCATCGGAACCATGTGACCATGCAAACGCAAGTACGGCGGAGCTCCGCTTGTTAAGTGAAGATCGGAAGCACCTTGGGTCACCATAATTTTGAAAAGTTCATCAATAGCAGCCATGTGTTTATTATCGGTTTTTGGGACGGAATCTTGAAGGTCCGGCCACTCGAGAACCGGTCCTTTTGTGCAAAATGTGGGAAGAAGGACCAGATGAAAACGGACTGAGAGCGTCAAAAGTCCAGCTAACGCAGCAGATTCAACTTAGGGACCGAGCGCTTCTATGTTAGCTTACTGGACTTATGTCGGCAGAAATCCTCATCAACGTCAGACCCCAAGAAACTCGAGTCGCCTATGTCGAAGCGGGGATTCTTGCGGATTTCAAAATCGAACGCAAAACTTCTCCAACACTTGTGGGCTCGATCCATCGCGGAAAGGTCATCCGCGTTTTGCCGGGCATGCAAGCCGCGTTCGTGGATATTGGTTTGGAAAAAGCCGCGTTTCTCTACGTCGGCGACATCCGCGAAGACTTCGATGAAAAATTCTCGGATCCTGATCGTGACAGCCCGATGGTGGACGAAGACGATCAAGAGCAAATCGTCGAAACACCGAAGACGCCAATTCAAGACCTTCTGACTGAAGGTCAGCACATCCTGGTGCAAGTCGCAAAAGATCCGATCGGCACAAAAGGTGCGCGCCTAACAACCCATATCAGCTTGCCGGGCCGCTGCGTGGTGTATCTGCCAACAGTTCGTCACTTGGGAATCTCCCGCCGAATCGAAGACGAAAAAGAACGCGAACGTCTGAAAACCGTCGTCACCAAAATCAATCCATCGGGCGGAGTCATCGTACGCACGGCGGGTGAAGGCGCTTCCGAAGACATTCTTCGCACCGATATCGAATACTTGGATCGCCTCAGTAAAGAGATCTTCAAAAATTACGAAAAGAAAAAAGGCACGGGCCTGATCCATCAAGAAATCGATGTCGAGCTACGGGCTTTGCGCGATTTGATGAACGAAGACGTCGCCAGCGTTTGGGTCGACGACCCCGAGGTCCACCGCAAGGTCACCAAATTCGTTTCTCAGCTGATGCCCAAGTACAAACAGAACATCGTTCTGTACGAAGAGAAAAAACCGCTCTTTGATTTGTACGACATTGATATCGAAATTTCGCGCTCGTTGGATCGTAAAATTTGGTTGAAGTCAGGCGGATACATCGTCATTGATGAAGCCGAAGCTTTGGTCGTGATCGATGTCAACACCGGCAAATACGTCGGCAAACGCGACCTTGAAGAAACGATTTTGAAAACCAATCTCGAAGCGGTCAAAGAGATCGCGCATCAACTGCGCATCCGCAACTGCGGCGGGATTATCATCATCGATTTTATCGATATGGAAAAAGAATCTCACCGCGAAAAAGTTCTGACTGTGCTGGGCGAAGATCTGCAAAAAGATCGTGCGCGCACCAACATCATCTCGATGTCGCCACTGGGATTGGTCGAGATGACCCGAAAGCGCATCCGTCCCAGTTTGATCAAAACCCTTTGCGAACCTTGCAGCTACTGCGAAGGACGGGGTTACATCAAACGCAAATCAACCGTCGCCAACGAAATTTTCCGCGAGCTGGAACGAGATCTTCCGCAAATGGAAAACAAAAAAGCGAATATCGTGATTCATTGCCATCAAGAAGTGGTCGATTGGATTTACGAGGTCGAAGGCGAAACGCTAACCTTCATCGAACAGAAAATTGGCAGATCGGTTGCCTTTAAAATTGAACCGACCTACCACTTGGAACAATACGAAGTCTTTATTTTGTAGACCCGGCTTTTCCCGAGCTCTTGGATCCGCCGGATTTCGAAGGGGCGGCGGCTTTTGCATTTGCCACCAGCTTGCAGTCGCGAACAATTTGCGACTTCATTTTGTTCAGCTCATCTTCATCATCCGGAAGAAAAACCTTCATCGCATCTTGCTTATCCGAATCCATGGCCGCCAGCTTTCCTGTTCCCACCTGGTCGCAGTAAGCAGCATTGATACGGTAGCGATAAGGCCACCCCGGATACTCCAAGGTCTCAAAATTCACGATTTCCTTGGTGCTGCAATCCGAATTCAACACTTTTAAAAGCGCGACGTCCTTCGCCGCCTGAATTTTCACGGCCACCACACGGCCCTCGTCTAGAAAGAAAGTCTTATTCCCTTTCTTATACGTGTGAGTGAAATCAACAGGAGAGTCATTGCTGGGGCTGTCACGCAAAGGCTCGCCCATCAAATAAGCAACGGCCGAATCAAAATCAAAACCTTCGCGGAGATCCTTTAGTTTAAAAAGGGTCTTCTTTCCTTCCGGAGTCTCTAGGTAAGCGTTTTCTGGCGTTTTATGAACGGCTTCGTACGCTTTCTTTGCGGACATGTGCTGCTCTTGGCGCACATTGTGAGCATGAAAGAAAGGTCGCGAATCCCGTCCGGTCAGCCGGTCTTCTTTGACTGAAGCCAACTCTTTTCCCAAGTCACACTGATAAGCTGCTTGCACCGAAAGTCCCACAAACAGAATTAAAACACTCATCCATTGAGCCATATTCACCTCATCCTTAATTTTCCCGGCTTTGGAAATGGGGACAAGTCCAGATCCAGTTTGGGCTTGCCAGGACCCGGAAATTCAAATAAATTCAGCCACCTAAGTCGGTTTTCTGGGGCTTCTGAACGGTCGCTCCAAATCCTTGGATCAGCTGCCTACCTGGAATGTGGAAAAATCAGGACTGGTTTGTTGACAACCCCCCGTGCTGGATGGCATCTAAGGGGACTTTGCTACGGAGGTCCTAAAATGTACGCCATTATTCAGACAGGCGGAAAGCAATATCGAGTTCAACCCGGAGATGTAATCCGCGTTGAGAAACTGGAAAATGCTCTCGGTTCTGAGTTCGATTTGCCAGAAGTTTTGTTGGTTGGTGGAGACGCTTCAGCTGTAGGCGCGCCACTGGTTAAAGGTGCGAAAGTTACCGTTGTTGTAACGAAGCAAACCAAAGACCGCAAAGTGATCATCTTCAAAAAGAAACGTCGTCAAGGTTATCGTAAGTTCGCAACTCATCGTCAGCCTTTCACAGAATTGTTTGTTAAATCCATCTCTTTGGATGGCAAGACAGCAAAAGCTGATGGCGATGCAAACGTTGTTGATGTTGATCAATCACGACAAGACAAGATCGCTGGACGTACTGAAGAGAAAAAAGCTGCTCTTCAGAACAAAGAAGTTCGCGCTGAAAAGAAAACTGCCAAGCCAGCTGCTAAGAAAAAAGTAGCTAAAAAAGCCGCTCCTAAGAAAACAGGCGCAGCGAAGAAAAAAGCTGGAGCAAAAAAGTCAGCAAAGAAACCAGCAGCTAAAAAGACTAGCAAAAAAGCTTAAGGTTTAATTTTTTAAGAATTTTTGACCATCATCTCTGAACGAAATAGGAGATGATCCATGATACGGCCCCCTGAAAAGGGCGTATCGTGAGTAACCCCAAAAGGGTGAAAAGAGGGACGAGACATGGCAAGTAAAAAGGCCGGCGGTTCGACGAAGAACGGACGCGATTCACAAAGTAAAAGATTGGGTGTTAAACGTTTCGGTGGAGAACATGTTCTTCCAGGAACAATCATCGTACGCCAGCGCGGTACTAAATTCGCGATGGGCAACAACGTGAAAATGGGCCGTGACTACACGATCTATTCAATCATCGATGGTTTGGTCAAATTCGAACGTTTCTCAAAAGAGAAATTCAAAGTCAGCGTTTACCCTAAATCAGCGTAATCGCGATTTTTAGAATTAATTTTACAAAGCAATAAAGAGGGAGCCCAACAGGCTCCCTTTTTGTTATTACAGAGCCTCGAAAAACTGAAAATAGGCGAAATGCCATTGAACGATTTTTCTTCCCGTATCAGGCAAGGAAAAGATCGGTTCGAAACGTGAGATCCAAATGAAATTCATCGACGAAGTGAAGATTGTCATAGCCTCTGGAAAAGGTGGCGCCGGTTGCGTTAGCTTTCGTCGAGAATCCATGACCCCTCGTGGGGGCCCTGACGGTGGCGATGGCGGCAAAGGTGGCGATGTCATTCTGAAAGTCGCAAAGGGTTTGAACTCTTTGGTCGATTTCCGCCGCAATAAAAAATACGCCGCTGACAATGGCGTGCAGGGTACAGGTTCAAACTGCACGGGAGCAAACGGCGCCGATATGATTATGCATGTCCCGGCCGGCACTATCATCCGCGATATGGATGGCGAAATTCTGGTCGACATGACCGGCATCGAAGAATACGTGCTGCTCAAGGGTGGCCGTGGCGGTCGGGGAAACTGGTATTTTAAAAACAGTATCAACCAAGCTCCGGAACATGCTCAGCCCGGCGAACCCGGACAAGAGATCGAAGTGAAGATGGAGCTAAAGCTCATCGCAGATGTCGGGATTATCGGATCGCCGAACGCGGGTAAATCGACTTTGATCTCTCGTATTTCAGCAGCGAAACCAAAGATTGCCGATTATCCATTTACAACTTTGACGCCAAATCTGGGCGTCGTGAAAATGGGCGAGTTCCGCACCTTCGTGGTCGCGGATATTCCGGGATTGGTGAAAGGTGCGCATCAGGGCGTGGGTCTTGGTATCCAGTTCTTGAAGCACATCGAACGCACGCGCGTTTTCGTTCATCTTGTCGATGTTTCGGGGATGAGCAATCAAGATCCTTTCCAAGATTACAAAGATATCAATGACGAATTGAAAATGTACGACGATGCCAACGAAGGAAAAGACGGTTTCTTTCCTTTAAACGATCGTCGTCAGCTGGTGGTGTTGAATAAAATTGACACCTTGTCGGCCGATGCGCTGGAAAAAATCCGCAACAAGTTCAAAAAAGAACTGGGCTACGAGCCGTTGACGATTTCAGCAGTCACCGGAAAAAACATCGATCAGCTGGTATTTGAAATCGGAAAACACCTGTTTTCTGAAGAGGAAGAACAATGAGAGTCGGTATTTTCGGGGGCAGTTTCAACCCGCCCCACATGGGTCACCTGAACAGTCTTCAAGTCGTCGCAAAAAAAGCGGGTCTAGGTCAAATCCTGGTCATCCCGGCGGCGCAAAATCCTTTAAAAGTTCCGACCGAAGGTCCTTCTCCTGAACAGCGTTTGGAAATGACCAAGCTTGCGGTTCAAGGTTTTGGCGATACCTTCAAGGTTGATGATCAAGAAATCAAACGCGGCGGTAAGTCGTATACGATCGACACGGTGAAGAACATCCGCAAAACCGTTTCGGCTGATGATCTTTATCTGATCGTGGGGATGGACAAGCTGGATGAACTTGAGCAGTGGAAAAGCGCCAGCGACCTGATCAAAGAAGCTAATTTGATTATCACATCTCGTCCTGGATTTCATTTTCCACAATCAGAAGACGAGCTTCCGGGCTTCATCAAAAAAGAAGTCGCCGATTTCGACTTTAACTTTGTCGAACTGAAAACCGGTCGCAATATTCAGTTCTTGAAGCTAGAAGACATCCCAGCTTCAGGCACCGAGCTTCGCAAATGGATCCGTATCGGCAAGAACGTTTCGAAATTCGTTCCTTTGTCGGTTGAAACCTACATCAAAGAAAACGGCATCTACAAAGCGTCGGGCGATAAGATCAAAGATTACGGCGATTTTGCCGGCTTCTGCGCGAATGTGCTTTTCTCGAAAAAGGCGATTCAGGTTCGCGGTTTTGACCTCCGTCAGATGACTGCCCCGTCTGAATTTACGATCGTGGCCTCTGGTACCAGCACTCGTCATGCGGCTTCATTGGGCGAAAACCTGATGAAAGCGGTGAAAGAGGAATACAACATCTTCCCGCAAAGTGTTGAAGGTATTGACGAGGGCCGCTGGGTCGTTGTCGATTACGGATCGTTGATCATTCATATTTTTTACGATTACGTTCGCCAAGAGTACTCGATCGAAAATCTTTGGAGAGAAGCCAAAGACATGGGTTTTAAAGAGCCATCGTGAAGTTCCTGCTTCTGACCTGCGCCACTGCGTCCGAGTCCTGGGCCGACGAGGTCGAAGCACTTTATTCGAAAAAGATCTCTCCTTTCGTTTCATTCGAAATCAAGCATTTGAAAATCAAAAAGGCCTCGCGGGATGACCGCGAGTTGAAGCTGAAGGGCGATTCGGACGCCTTGCTGGCCGAGATCAAGCCTGACGATTATGTGATTCTCTTCGACGAGCGGGGAGACCTGCTGGATTCGCGCAAGTTCGCTCAAAAAATCGAAGCAACTTTAAATTCCGGAAAGAAACGGGTCGTATTTGTGATTGGTGGCGCCTACGGCGTCGACGATCGAATTCGCACGCGCGCGCAGATGAAAGTGGGTCTTTCGAAGATGGTGCTGAACCATCTGGTGGCGCAGACCGTGGTGCTGGAGCAAATCTACCGTGCGTTTGCGATTCTCAAGAATCTTCCTTATCACAATGACTAGAGCAGCTCGGTCCGATTGCCGGATCTCAGTCGGCACTGATTCGTTCTGCTGTGGTGAATTGCGTTTGCAATTTTGTCGGTAATGACAAAACTTCTAGAATGGATTCATAAACAAGGCCGATGCTGTCTGCACTGTGGATCTTTCGGCGTCGATGACTCGCAATTTTGTTCCATCTGCCAAGAGGATCTTTGGCAGAAGCATCCCACAATGGTGGCCATTGAGCTTCCTAGTTCCTATATTTGGATGCGGGCCTTATTCGAGTGGTATCCCGATGAAGACCGTAAAGTTTCCAAGTTGATGGTGGATTTGAAAGGCGGGGAGCCCCGTGCGGCCTATAGATTTTACGCACGCATGTTGGTGTCGCGAATGAAATATCTCGAGCTTCCCTCCAATACAGTTCTGCTTCCGTGCCCCAGCACACGCCGAAAGGATCATGCAAAGGCCTTGGCGATCGAGCTTTCGCAAATCCTAGGTGTGCCTGTGGTGCAGGCGTTAATGACGGAAAAGTCACACAAAAGCCAAAAACAGAAGTCTCGCAGCGAACGTGAAAAGATCGTATTTCAAAAGACGGCCTCGTTACGAAGGAAGCATGTAATTTTTATCGATGATATCGTCACCACGGGCGCGACAGCCAAAGCCGCCAAGAAGGCCTTGGGTCTGACAGAAGGTTTTGAAGTCTGGTGTTTGGCACATCGACGACAACTTGCGACAGACCTCGGATTTTGATATATAAATACTGAATAAAGCTCGTTATTTTAGAAGGATTCTTCGCAGTGCTAAACGCTCTTCTTTTGATTATTTCAACATCTGTTTTTGCAGCTGGTGCTCCCGCAAAAAAAGCTCAAGCGACCAAAGGGCCGGACACAAAGATCCTGACCGAATCAACGGCCAAGTATCGTGATGCGAAGCTTGTGCAAATGTCCCTGGAAAAGACGGTCAAGTCCGAGCTGACCGGAAAAGAAACGAAAAATCAGGGCGAGATTTCTTTGTCGGCCGGAATGTTCCGATTGGAAAACCGGCAGCCGGAAAAGTCACTGTTGGTTTTTGACGGCATCACTTTGTGGAACGAGCAGCAACCATCTTCGGATTTCGGTGGATCGGTGCAAGTGACGAAATCAAAGCTGTCCGGCAAAGGCAAAGCACAAACCTTGTTTGCGACTTTGCTCACTAAGGATCCGATCACCAAATACTTTAAAGTTCTCAGCGCCAAAAAAGACGGTTCGCAAACCGTTTATGAAACGGAAGCTTTGAACTCGGACCTTTCGATTAAAAATTTAACTTTGAAAATTGATAACAACTCGAAATTGGTTTCAGAAATTTCATACAAAGACGATATCGGCAACCTGACGACGATGAAATTTTCGAATGCGCAGTTCAAGAAGACTTTGGACAAAAAAGTTTTCTCTTATAAGCCTCCGAAAGGTGCTCAGGTTACAGAAATATGAGTTTGAATAACACGACAAACACCGTAGCGAATAAAAACAAAGTTCATTTCATCAGCTTGGGCTGCCCGAAGAACTTGGTCGATAGCGAGATCATGGCCGGCACCCTGATGAAAGAAGGATATGCGATCGCCGACAATGCGGAAGGCGCAGACACCGTGATCGTCAACACTTGCGGTTTCATCGAAGACAGCAAGAAAGAATCGATCCAGCGTATTTTGGATATGACCACCTTGAAAGAACAAGGTCAGGTCAAACGCGTGGTCGTTGCTGGCTGCTTAACCCAGCGATATAAGGGCGATTTGGTTGAAGGACTTCCAGAGGCGGATTTGTTCGTCGGTTCAGGTGAATTTCAGAACATCGCAAAAATTTTGAAGAACCACGAAGGTGGTGATCAAAGCAAAACATTCTTCAACTTGCCGACTTATCTGCAAGAAGAGACGACTCCACGGGTGAATTCTCAACCAGGACATCGCGCGTATTTGAAAATTTCTGAAGGCTGCTTAAAGCGCTGTGCATTCTGCGCGATCCCTTTGATCCGCGGAAACCTGCAATCCCGTACTTTGCAAAACGTTTTGAATGAAGCCAAACTTCTGGTTGCCGGTGGCGTGAAAGAGCTTTTGATCATCAGTCACGATTTTACCGATTACGGTTGGGATTTGCGCCGCAAGAACAAAGAAGCCACGGAAAGCCCAGAGACTTTGCTGAAAGCCTTGTCTGAGCTTGAAGGGGTCGAGTGGGTTCGCATGCTGTATCTGTATCCAGATGGAATCACTCCGGGCATGATTCAGCTGATCAAGAACAGCCCAAAGCTTGTGAAGTACTTCGATATGCCTTTGCAACACATCAATAACGAAGTGCTGAAGAAAATGAATCGCAAGATGACTCGTGAAGAGATCGAAACGGTTTTGATGAACATTCGCCAAGAAATTCCCGAAGCTGTTATTCGGACTCAGTTCATCGTCGGCTTCCCGGGCGAAACCGAAGAGCAGTTCGAAGAGCTTTTGCAGTTTATCGCCGAACAGCAGTTCGACCGCGTTGGTTGTTTCAAGTATTCTCCGGAAGAAAGCACTCCGGGCGGTAAAATGGTGGACCAAATCGACGAAGAAACAAAGCAACGCCGTTACGAAGCGGTGATGGAAGTTCAGCAGAATATTTCCCGTGAAAAGCACCGTGCATTTATCGGCAAAACGGTCGATGTGATGGTCGAAGGCTACAGCGAAGAGACCGAGCTGTTATTGCAAGGCCGCACTTCGCAGCAGGCTCCGGATATCGATGGTCACGTCCTGATCAACGATGGCCAGGCTAAGGTTGGCGACATCGTGAAGGTTCGTATCACAGACAGCATGGAATACGACCTTATCGGGGAGATTGTGTGAGCTCGGCAGTCTCCAAAGACTTTGCATTGATTCAGGTCGGCAGTTACGGGGCGGCCTTGGAAGCGGCAAACATCGCGACCCATCGCAAATCTTTGGAGCTTTTGGAGATCATTCCGTTCGGGACCTACACTCAGCTTTTGGTGCAGGGATCGGCGACAGATTTGAACAGTTACCGTAAAGTTTTGAGAACCGCAGATCTGCAAAAATCCGTGATTATTGAAAATCCGGACGAGCGGCTTTTGAAAGCTTATTACCATTTGGCAAATAGCCCGATTCAAAACTACATCCTGATTTTAGAAAATGATTTTGCCGGATACCTGTTGCAATGGGGACAAAGGCTGCTAGGTAAAAAGCTCGAGATGATGGATTTCCGTCAGCCACGCTTCCCTGGTGCCGCTGCTTGTTTGGTGATGACAGGTCCTGATCTGAGCCTGATTCAGAATGAAATCGCCGAGATGGAAAACCAGAAGATCAAAGTCAGTTTCGTCGAAGAACCCAGCGAAAAGCTTCGCGCCTATTTCGATCTCACTCCAAAAAATAACAAGTAATTAGCCGCCGCAGGAATCGACACCGGCTTCAAATTTTTTGAGCCAGTCTTGGATTTTCATTGTGCGCAAAGTGTTGGTGGCCCGCCGGAACGACGGTAGCGACTTACGATCCAGCTTGCAGGCTTTGATATAGGCTTCTAGCGACTCCGAATATTTTTGAATTTCTAGGCTCGAGTTACCGAGGCCGACCAATCCAGAAACCGAATCGGCCTTTGCCTGGAGGGCACGCTTGTAATAGGAATAAGAACCGATATAGTTCTTCTTTTCATCCAGGTTTTGCGCGTAGGTGAGCTGCGCGAGCTCGGATTTCGGAAAATCGTCTGCAACTTTTTTTAAAATCTCGTCGGCCTTTTCACCCTTGCCGGTTTCTTTCGAGCTGATTCCCAAATAAACATAGTTATCCGCCGTGCGGGGGCTAACTGTTATGCCACGCTGGCAATGCTTAAAAGCCAAGTCATACAGCCGGTCCATGGTCGTCAGCCGGCAAAGCTTGGTAACGACATCCACGCTTTCACCCACATTCTCCAACATGTCTTCGAAGAGCAGGCGAAGCTCGTAATTATTCTTTTTCTTATCGTAATACTCTTCCAGAGCATTGTAGGTCGGGGCATAGCGTGGATTCATCTCCAAAGATTCTCGAAGCGTCGCCAGTGCATCTTTGTCGCGCTTGGCAGCCAGTTGTTCGGACCCAATCGCGGTCTTTGCTTCAAAGTCCTTCGAATTCAGCGCGAGACAAGCCGTGTAGGCCTTGATGGCGGCCTCGTGCTTGCCAATTCCACTATAGGCCTTTGCCAGCAAAACCAGCTCAGCACGCGAAAGTTTCTCCACCTGGGGTGAAAGCAAATCTATGACTTTTTGATAGTCCTTGGCCTGCAAAGCCGCTTTCGCCGTCGCGAAATGGGGTGAATTTTGGGCCTGGGCCAAAGTCCATCCATGTCGAACGTCTAAGAATGAGACACTTAGAAAGAGACCTAGTCCCAGCAGTAATCGATTCATGTGATATAGTATGAACGAGATGCTTCGCTTAGAAAAACAAAAATCTCAGTCGGGTCAGGCTCTTGTCGAGTACATCCTGATCCTGGCGATCGCCGTTGCCTTGATTTTAGGGTTGATAAATCAGCTCTATAAACCATTTGGCAATTGGATGCGCGACTATATGGGGCAGTATTTAGAGTGCCTATTGGATGTCGGCGAACTGCCGACCGTTGGTGGCAGCAGCGATAGTGGTGAGTGCAATTCGAAATTTTCCACATTCTCGGTGACCGGAGGTCGTCCCCCGATCGCGACCACACCGAGCACCGGCGAAAGCTCGAGCGATAAACCCAATAGTGGCAGCAAGAACGGCTCTAATAACACCAGCGCGGGTGGTACAAGCGGTGAAGGCGGTGGTAGTTCTGCAGCCATCAATCGTGGCCGCAATGGCAGCGGCAGTTCGGCCTTTGCGACGGGTGCCCGATCTGGTTCGGATAGCCCCCGCAGTGAAATCGATGGTTCCGAGAAGATTGTGGAAAAACTTCCGCAGTCCCAGTACTACCGTCTGCGTTCGTCACGCAATACGACCATTGCATCTTCGAACGAGCTGGTGGGCCGCAATGGTCTGAATCAGCAGTTCATAACCAGTAAAAAAGAAAACTCCAGCGAGATTCAAAAAGGTGCACCGTTGCCAATGCAGGAAGAGTTCGGAGTTGATCGAAAGCCTAAGAAAATCCTCGTTAAACCGACCGAAAGAAAAGTCGCCAATGTTGAAAAAGAGGAATCTTGGTCGATGGCCGAGTATCTGAAATATGGTCTAATTATCATCATCATTATCGCTGTGGTGATGTTCCTTGGTGGGCAGATTTTGCAAATTTCCAAGAGCATGGAAAAGTGATACCAGAGGGCGCGCAAAGCGTCGGAAATATGTACATGCCGAGAGCGAAGAATCGTCATCTTTGGCCAGAAATTCTTGAAACTTTCCGGTGATTGATCGATAGAAAGTCTCCCAATTCGAAAGAGAGACAATGGACATCATTCCACTGAATCACAAGCGCACGTTCACCTATGAAGAAGCTCAGGATTTGTTGCCTGTTGTTTACCGCATCACTGAAGTTGCACAGAAAGAAGTGCGGGTTTTGGTGAATCGCATTGAAGCCATCAAAAGCATGAGCGGAGCACGTGCAGCGGAGCTGGAAACCGAGGTCAATTCAATTATTGATCGTTGGCAGCAGAAGGTACAGAAATTGGGAGCAAGCCCCAAAGGTCTTTGGCTTGCTGACTTTGATAACGGCAAGGGGTATTATTGCTGGAAATTCCCTGAAACGGTTATTTCCTTTTGGCATGGATACAATGATGGATTTTCAGGGAGAGTCCACATTAAGCCGGAATTAAATGAGACACACCCATAAAAAACCATTTCGAGTCGCCGTCGCCCAAATCAACACCACTCTGGGACAGTTTGCCGCCAATTGCGAAAAAGTAATTGCGCAAATCCACCGTGCACAGGAAAAACACTGCGACCTGGTCGTATTTCCTGAAAGCACTTTGTTCGGATACCATCCCTTCGATCTGCTAGAGCGAAAGAATCTGGTCGATCAACAGCTCAAAGAGCTGAAGAAAATCGAAAAAGCGATCCCGTCCGGGATGGCCGCTTTGGTGGGCGTGATCACCAAAAATCCCAACAAAAAAGGCCGACCTTATTTCAATTCGACGGCTCTGATCCAAAAAGGCAAAAAAACCAAATTCTTCCACAAGGAACTTTTGCCGACAGGAGATGTCTTTGACGAGGCTCGCTTTATCGAAAGCGGCAAGATGCGTGACAATTTCTTTACTTTCAAAGGTCAGCGCATCTTGGTCACGATTTGCGAAGATATCTGGGCTTGGCCAAATAAAAAGGGCGAAAGCCAATACGACCGCAATCCGATTCTGGATTTCAAAGGTGAAAAGGTTGATCTGATCATCAATCAAAGTGCTTCACCTTTCTATGACGGAAAATTGAAGGTGCGAAAGGCCTTGGTTCAGCAGACAGCAAAGCTTGTGAAAGCTCCGATGATTTATGTGAACTTGGTCGGCGCCCAAGACGAAATTATCTTCGATGGAGCGAGCTTTGCTTTGGATACCAAAGGCAAAGTTCTGCTTCAAAGCATGATGTTCGAAGAAGACATGGGAATCTTGGATCTTGGAAAAATGGAAGGCAGTGTAAATCCGCTTCCAACCAATAGCAGCGAACTTTTGCGCCAAGCTTTGGTGCTCGGAATCCAAGATTTCTGCCGCAAAGTCGGTCTGCAGAAGATCCACTTGGGCCTGAGCGGCGGGGTGGACTCGGCTTTGGCGGCCTGTTTGGCAGTTGATGCTTTGGGGCCTTCGCAGATCACGGGCATCGCGCTTCCGACAAACTTCAACGCTCCTGAAAGCCTGACGCTTGCAAAAGATCTGGCGAAGAATTTGGGGATTCGCTTTTTAGAGGTTCCGATTCAAAGCTCTTACGAAGCGGCAAAGAAAACAGTCGACCAAGCTTATGATATTTCGGAATTCGGTTTGGTTCATGAAAACCTGCAGGCCCGCATTCGTGGCATGCTTTTGATGGCCTTTTCGAACAAAGAGAACTCGCTTTTGCTAACCACTTCGAACAAATCTGAAATGGCTGCAGGCTATGCCACTTTGTATGGAGATATGTGCGGGGGTTTGGTGCCACTGGGAGATCTGACAAAACGTCAAATCTACGCCCTGTGCGAGCTTTACAATGCCGAGCGTGAGCTGATCCCAGGAAAGATTCTGACCCGCGCGCCAAGTGCCGAGCTTCGTCCGAACCAAAAGGACCAAGACAGCCTTCCGCCGTATGATGACTTGGATGACAGTGTGGATAAATTGGTGCGTGACTGTGGAAACATCAAAACCGAGACGGATCGCTGGTTGTACAAAGCGATTTTGCGCTCGGAATTCAAGCGCTGGCAGGCGGCTCCTGTTTTGAAGATCTCTCAACACTCTTTCGGTCGCGGGCGTCGCTATCCAATCGCCCAGAAAGCCAACGAGATCGGGTGATCGGATTTAGAATTTCTGAGAACTAAAGAAGACCGGCGAAGAAATCCATTTGTTTTGGTTTCTTTTCGATCACTGGGAAGCGCGAAGCGGGTTTTCCGGTCAGCGCGATCAAGTTTTCAACCGCTGGCGGTTGGCCGTTGATTGAAATGCGCTTCACCATTTCCAAAAATAATTTTCCGCAATAAGTGGCATCTTCTTCGGCACGGTGGAAATCCGTTGTCGGGATTTTCAGATGCTGAACCAATGTTCCAAGCTTATAGTTTGGCAGGCCTGGGAAAACCTTGCGAGCAATGGGCAAGGTGTCCAGAATCAATCCACGCGGGGTTGGAAGCTCGATCTTTTTGTAATCGGAAATCAAAAACTGAGAATCGAAGGGCGCGTTGTGCGCGACCAGATGATCGTCACCGCAGAACTCTGTCAGCGGTTCCAAGATTTTATCGACCGTCGGCTTGCCTTTGACCATGGCATCGGAAATTCCGTTCACCGCAGAAGCCCCAGGGGGGATCGGGCGCAAAGGATCGATCAAGGTTGAAAAAACGGCATCGACCTGGCCATCAATGAAGCGCACGGCTCCGATTTCAATAACTTGGTCCACACCAGGAACAGTTCCTGTCGTCTCGATGTCAAAGGCTATGAATCTCATGGAATCCTTGATACATAATGGTTTAGGGAGTTTCAAGTTTGTTCCATAAAAGAAAGTCTGTCGACCCGAAATCATTGATTTCCATCACGGTTTTACCAGAAAACGTGGTTGTCCAAGCGAGTCAATCCTCGACAATTCTGGATGCTCTTTTAGACGCCGAAATCGAGATCGACCATAGCTGTGGGGGGATGGGAAGCTGCGGGACTTGCCGGATTTTTGTGGAAAAAGGCCTGGAAAAATTTGCTGAGCCTGACGAGCCCGAAAAAGAGATCAGACAAGATCGCGGATTTGCTGCCAATGAAAGACTGAGCTGTCAGAATCTGGTGAAAGATGGCTTGGTTTTAAGAAAGCCTTACTCGACGTAAAAATTATTTGTGTAAATCCAGGTGATCCACTTCTTGCCTTCAGGGAAAGGTAGAAATGGACTGACGCGAACGATGACCCGGTAAACGCCCGGGCCGGTCAGACTGTGATTGAGCTCGATTTCGTTCGAGGTCGCCTCGCGCTCGCCGTTTTTGAAAAGCACGATCTCGTAAAAATCTGTCGGCTCGGTGGGAAGGCGAACTTTCAGCTTTAGATTCTTGTTGAACTTTACGTGCGATCCCATCAGATGAGATTTATCTCGGTCATCGATTGTTGCGATGAAGCCTTGTGGATCCCCAAGCAGATCCAGACTCATGTAGAAGTGACCTTTTTGAATGGCGGTGAAAATCTTTTGCCGATCCTTGGCGTAATTTCCCGTGAGCTCCGAGTTGAGCAGCACGTGATCGTGCGTGATTCCGAAAGATGTTTCGTAGCTTGGAAATTTCAAAAGTGCATTGGCCCAGGGAACGGCCCGGGCTGAAGCGTCGGCGCCACTAAAGCCCAGTGTCGGACGTGTTTGCGAGAGCTGATCCCATAAACCGATTTCATCCGTGGGCTCTCGGAAAAGACGCAAAAATGCATATCGCGGGTTGAAAGGATAGATCGCAAAGCTCCAAAGCACATTCAGCTTTGAGCGATTCCAAGCGTCGGCCGAGATGGCTTTAGGATTCAGGATTTCGATGCCATCAAGGCCGGAAGGATAAGGGCCCGTCCAAGTGGGACCTTGGCGGAAAGGGTGAGCCAGCACCACCAGGGTTTCGTTGTCTTCGCTGAATTTTTTTGAAAGCAGATCCGTAAAATAAACCTGCGCTTCGCCGGAATCCGTCGGCTTGTGACCCGTGCTGAGATCATAAAACAAAAGACGTGAATCCAGAAAGCTGTACTCGCCCTCTTCAGAGACCAGAAGATTGCCGCTGTAGCCGTTGATCGAAGTCGTCTGGCCGAATTGATTGATGTCCGTCAGAAAAAGGAAATCAAGACCGGCGAGCTTCGCTTCATCGATGACTTCTAAAGGGGTTGAAGAACCGTTGCTCAGGCTGGTTCGGACATTGGTGACGCCGCGATAGTCGTAATATCCGGTGGTCAATTCGCGCTTCGAATTCGCCGGAATCACGGTGAGATTGCTTTGCGAAAGATAAAATCCGTACACGAAATAGAACAGCAGCAGAACCGTCAGTGAAATCAAAACCCGAATCATCGAGAGACCCTCACAATCTGAAGATCATTATCCAATGTTTCGACGGTCGTCACAGAATATTGCGGATCTTTTGTGATCCACTCTGGCAAATCGGCGTCCTTCTTGATCATAACGTAGATGGGATAAGATTGCGGCTCGGATTCAGCAAAGGTGTCATAAAGGTCGAAGCGACTGGTGCCCCGCAACTTGTAGACGGGCTCTTTCGTTTCGTACCAAAGCCATGATGCCATTTGGTAGGTGCTGGCAAACATTGGTTCGTAAGATTTTGTTTTTTTGATCAAGGGCTCGAACTGTGTGAACTCGGAAAATTTATCCGGTGCCGATGGCACCCAAGGCACAATGACATGAGACACAAGCAATGCAATCAATCCACCCCAGAAGATGTTAGCAATCCAGATCGGCTTTTTGCTTTGGGCGCCAAGGGCAGCCAGGGCAAATACGGCTGGATAAGCGACGATTGGCCAATTCACTTCCACCAAAGCTTTGAAGCTTGAAAGGAAGAAGAATGCCAGCGGCCCCCAGGCAAAGTAGATAAAGACGCGTGAAAGCCCCTGCAGACGAGCCTTCAGTGCGACCCAAACCACAGTTGGGAAAATCACCATAGTTTGGGCCAGTACATAGGTCCACGTCCAATAAAATTTGTAGTCGGGACGACTGAGACCATGCTTCATCTGAAATTTGAAAGAGGCAAAGTCATGCATGAAATTCCAGACGATAACCGGGGTCGAAAATAAAAGACCAAAGAAGACGGTCAGCAAGACGCCCTTCCATCTCACCTCGAACCACTTCTTTTCGAAGGTCAGATACAAAAGAAGAAATGGGACAAACAAGACGATATGGTACTTGGCGCAAAATCCAAGACCTAAGCTAAAGCCCAACCAGATATAATCGCGATAAGTCTGAAATTTAAGGACGCGCAGTAAAAAATAAATCGCCAGTCCCCAAAAGAACAGAACGGGCAGGTCGGGCGTGACGATAATAGATCCAAGTCCTAAAAGTGGCGAGCAAAGAGCCAGTGCGATCCAGCAAGAGAACTTTTTCTCTTCAGATTGATTTTGAAAAAGCAGACGCCAAATCAAAAACCAAATCAACAATGTGCAATGGCCCAACAGAACGGCGGGCCAGCGCACAGCTTGTCCCATGGGCTCAAGCGCATGGCCCAACCAAAAAAGCCAGGCCACCATCGGCGGATGGTCGTAATAGCTGAGCTGGGGGTGGAGCGACCACACCCAGTAGTAAGCCTCGTCAGTTGTTAAGGGAATCAGCGCAGAGACCAGCAGCTTAATCAATAAAGTGATGATCCAAAGGCGCTTAAAAGAGATCATTTCGGATAAGTTAATTTAATCGGACGTCCGATGGTCCCCGGAACACCGCGATCACGACCGTTGACGATCAAATTCACCGCACCGCCATCCGAAATTTCAAGTTCCATATTGGTTTTAGTTCGGAATGTGTGGACCTGATCTGGATTCAGCTCGATCGTATCCCATTTTTGTCCGGCATTCAAAGTGAAGCGGATTTTCACTTTATTCAAAGCTTCAACGATCACTTCGGTGCTGCCCGCTTTAGCCAATGTGGTGGTTGTGGTCGAAGACGTCGTCGTGGTCGCCGCCGCCGGCTTCATTGTTGTGGTCGTTGTTGAAGTTGTCGTGGTGGCGACCGGACGCAAGGTCGTTGTCGTGACGGGAACCGCTTTCAACGTTGTGGTGGTGGTCGAAGTGGTTGTCGTCGTCGTTGGTTTCAAAGTGGTTGTCGGAGCCGCCGTTGCTGCCAGTGTCGATGTGGTCGTAGCGCCCGCAATTGTTGTCGTTGTGGAAGAAATGGACGTCGACATTCCTGCAGCTTCAGACTCGTTTGCTGGCAGAGTCGTCGAAGTGGTGGTCGTCGTTGTGGTTTCGCCAGACGAAGTCGTCTCGTTGGAAATACGAGATTCTTTTTGATACTTGTCCATCATCTTCGCGACAAAAGCGATCAGCGTTAGCAGGAAGATGGCGATGAGAATGGTGTAAATGCGGTTGTTATTTGAAACTGGCAAAGCCGCATCATCGGGACGCTTTAAAGACCGTTCGAATTTTGGACCCGCAGATGAAGCCACTGCGGGTTGGTCAGCAGATGCCGTAGCACCGCCAGGTGTCGCTTGTGCTTTTTGTGGTTCTTCGGGTCGGGTGGTTCCGTACTCTTCCTGGAACATGTCCAAGATCATCTTCGTATCAAGGCGCAGGTACTGAGCGTATGATTTAATAAAACCGCGAACGAAGGTTTTTGCGGGAAGGTCGTTTGGATTTCCTTCTTCGATGGCCTTCAAAATTTTGGGACTGATCTTGAGATTCATCCCAATCTCGTGCAGAGAAAGTCCCTTTTTTTCGCGTTCCGCTTTTAACAATTCACCCAGTTTTGTCATGTCTACCTACGAATGGTTTCCAACATTGTTTTTGCTTTTTCCAGATACCGACCATTTGGATACAGCTTCAAAAGACTTTCCAAACGCGCCTCGGCCATTTGCTTCTTGCCTTGCTGATAGTAGCTAAGAGCGCTGTAGTAATGAGGCTCGTCAAACTGACTGCGCTGGCAAAATCCGGCTGCTTGGTCCAAGGCTTCGGACGCGCGTTGATAATCGCGCATTTCGAAAAGTGTGCGACCATAATAAGAGTAAGCCAGGCAGTTGTCGCGTTGGAACTCGAGCGCCTTCAGCAAAGATTTTTTGGCGGCTTCGTAACGTTGCAACTTGAACTGCGACATTCCGATATTGATCAAAGGTTTTTCGGGGCTGTTGTAAGTCAAATCTTGCGTGACGATTTCTGCCTCGCGAATGGACTCGTCATACTTGCCGCGCTCAAAGAGAACACGGGACAAGTTGTTGCGAGCATCCGAATAGTTCGCATTTAATTTCAATGCTTTGCGAATGTTAACTTCGGCTAGATCGAAACGCTCACGGAAGAAATAGGCGAGACCCAAATTATTTGCGATCACCGGATTTGAAGGATCCAACTCGTAAGCTGTCAGAAGTTCCGACAAGGCCTGCGGATAATTTTCGTTATTGAGGTGTGAGGTGCCGATTTTCAAATGCAACTTAGCGGTCTCTTCGTTTTCAGATGAAAGCGAGGCGCAGCCAGCGGCCAAAAAAAGCAGAATGAAAAAAGTGAACAGTTTTCTCACGAATCTCAGGATATCAATGACTTAGAGAGAGTCAATCTTCCCATCAGTTGCGGGTCTCAGTGCCAGCTCCACCAAAGTTTCGACATGATCCGTCTGCGGAAACATGTCAAAAGGCTGGACCTGTACCGGTACCCAGTTTCCCCACTGGCGCAAACGTTCCAGATCTCGGGCCAGGGCCGAAGGGTTGCAGCTGATGTAGAAGATTTTCTGGATTTTCTGATGGGCCAGGGATCGCAGTGTGTTTTCCGAGCAACCATTACGGGGAGGGTCTAGGAGAACGATCGAGTTCGGCTGAAGGATCGTTCGTTTCAAGAAAAGTTCAACATCGCTTAAATAGAAGCGCATGCGATTGGGGCTCAGATTCATCTGTCGAATCTGGTTTTGCGCCAAAGCCACCGACTTTTCGCTGAGCTCGACTCCAATGACGGTCGATTTTGGAAACTGGGCCAGCAGCGGAAAGCTGAAATTTCCAGCGCCCGCGTAAAGATCGTAAATCGTATCGGCTGAAAGTCCCTTCATCCAGCGAAGGGTGGTTTCGGTCATGTTTTGGTTTTGGGCGGTGTTGACCTGCGAAAAACCGACGCCTTCAAATGGCGAATCCTCGAAGACGGTTTCGGTTTTGCCATCTGGTTTTAACAGAAGCTCGATTTTCGGGATGGCTTTCTGTTTCTCTGACTGAAGCTTTTGTTTCAAAGACGGAATTTGCTCGGCCAGAACCTCTTCGGTGATGGGACAGTCATTGATATCAATGATGTCGTGGCTTTGTCGGCCAAAGAAGCCCAAACGCTGCCCATCGAATTTCAGCTGAATGCGATTGCGATAGCGGAAAGGTTTCGGACTTGGAATGATCGGATGGATTTTCGTGTCGGGGAGGAGAACCTTTTTCAGCTGCTCTTCGACGATCTGCTGCTTTTGCCGAAGCTGCTCTTCGTAAGAAACATGCTGCCAAGTGCAACCACCGCAGCGACCGAAAACCGGGCAAGCCGGCCTCACCCGCGAAGCCCCAGGTCGCAAAATTTCGACGATTTCAGCTCGCGCAAAGTTCTTTTTCTTCTCGGTCACGCGAACCTTCAGCAAATCTCCTGGTGCCGAAAAAGGCACGAAATACACCAAGCCTTCAAAACGGCCAATGCCGTCGCCACTAAAGCTCAGCTTTTCAATTTGCAAATCGAAGGTTTCCTGCATGAAGGACAAGCTACTATGGATCAGCTAGATTGAGTAGGGTTTCCGGGCTTATGGAAAAAGGGTGACCCTACGATCGTGTCAGCCTTGACCTAGATCTAGCTTCAGTTTTCTTGGAAAAGAGCCGTTTTATTTTATGACGTCTTACAGTCATAAAGCCTCCTCTCTGCCAAAGAGGAGAATCCGTTCTCAAAAGCGACCGCAGGGTCGCTTTTTTAATTCTGCAAACAGGTTGCAGGCTTCAAATCAAATTAGCTGACAAATAAGGTTCGCCAAGCGGCCACACTCTAGTGGCTGGCGCCATCGTATTCGTGAATTTTCAATTTCTTCAAATCGATGCCGTCCAGGCAGCGCAGATTGATGGCCACCATCTTGGTTCCATCCGGTGTTGCGCCCTTCCCAAAAGATTGAATCCCGCAAGTCTTGCAGAACAGATGTTGAATCACTTTTTTGTTAAACAGGTAAAGGCTCAAATCATTCTCGCCAGAAAGAAGCTTGAACTGCGTCTCAGGAACAAAATCCAACAAGGTCCCACGCTTCTGGCAAATCGAGCAATTGCAAGAAATCGCTTTCTCCACAGTCATATCCACTTCAAAACGAACTTTACCACAGTGGCATCCACCTTGATGTTTCATCGAACCTCCGTTTGGGCATGATAAGCCACGTAGAAGGGGAGCGGCCAGAGAAAAGAAAGTGACCCCACGATCCCCCGTCAGCCATGACCACTCAACGCCGAATTTCAAATCCGGCAGCACAGACACAAACTAGACTTAAGCCCGACAAACTTGATTCAATATCACAAGAATCAAAGAAAGAATCTCAAGCAACAACAAATAGAATCGCAGACGTGCTTCAGTCTTCTTCGAAAAAAGCCGATTCATTTTATGCCTACTAAGCATAAAATCCTCCTCTCTGGCGAGAGGAGCTCCGAAGCTCCGCACCTTTGGTGCGAGCCGTTTCTCAGAAAAGGCGACCGCAGGGTCGCTTTTCTTTTTGGCAATCTTGATGCTTGGTTCAAATCTCCTTAAATCGAACTAGAAATTTATTTTGTCCGGTTGGCGGATTAGATTGCTGGCTTTCGTGCACGGCGGCTGGTTGCTAAGGCTTGGTTTGTTGACCGATACCGAAAATTCCCTCAAAATTTTTTTATCACTAAACTGAGGAGCGTGGATGAAACCTGTAATTTTAGTTCTGTCGTTGATGTTTTCAATTTCTGGGGTAGCTGCTGAAAAAGGTCTTACTTCAATCGAAGATAAGACGACTCTAATGGGAACAATAGAGTTTCCCTTAGATGTTTCGCAAACCGAGGCGATCGAAATTGCAAAGTTTATCAAGAAGGAAGTTAAGTTTGATAAAATTACGGTTCTGCAAATCAGCAGTCGTCGGCATGGCATAATCATTGAGACCAAATACGAAGGTGGCGAAAAGGCCATGGGTTCTCTACTAGAAGATATGAAATCCGCTGTAACTAAAAAATTTGGTAAGAATACGATCGCCTCTTGGAGTATGTCAGGGACCATCTATACTGTTCAGTAACCCCTGGCTTTCCGTTCCACCCGCCCCCCCCAAACCCCAGAAAATAAAAAAGCCGAAGTTCGTCACTTCGGCTTTTCTGTTTCATCGATTTGGAGATCGATTACAAATTGCAGATCTCGTGCTTTTCGAAGAAGATCGACAGTTCGCGCTCAGCAGATGCTGGGCTGTCAGAACCGTGAGCTGCGTTTTCGCCCATGCTGTCACCGAATTTTGCGCGGATGGTGCCGGCGTTTGCTTTTTTCGGATCAGTTGCGCCCATGATTTCGCGGTTTTTTAGAACTGCGTTTTCACCAGCCAAGCACATCAACATCACAGGACCTGAAGTCATGAATGTCACCAGTTCGCCGAAGAATGGGCGAGCTTTGTGTTCAGCGTAGAACTCTTCAGCTTTTGATTTGCTCATCACTTCGATTTTTGCCGCAGCGATTTTCAAACCGTTTGCTTCGAACATGCTAACGATGTCGCCGATCGCGTTCTTTTTCATCGCGTTTGGCTTAATGATTGAGAATGTTTTTTCCATTGCCATGATAGACTCCCTAGTTATCCTTTTAATTGAGATTTCAGTGTGCGACCCATATCTGCCGGAGATCGGGCGATTTTGCAACCTGCAGCTTCCAAAGCTGCGAATTTCGCTTCGGCTGTGCCTTTGCCGCCGCTGATAATCGCACCGGCATGGCCCATACGCTTACCTTTTGGAGCTGAGGCACCCGCGATAAACGCAGTGACTGGCTTTTTGAACTCTTTTTTGATGTATTCAGCCGCTTCTTCTTCGGCCGATCCGCCGATTTCACCGATCATGATGACGGCGTCGGTTTCAGGGTCCGCGTTGTAAAGCTTCAGAACGTCGATAAAGTTGGTTCCGTTCACCGGGTCCCCGCCGATACCCACGCAAGTCGATTGTCCCAGGCCCAATTGGGTCAGCTGGTGAACCGCTTCGTAAGTCAAAGTTCCAGAGCGAGACAGAACGCCGATACGACCTGGTTTGTGGATATGGCCAGGCATAATTCCGATCTTACATTGACCTGGAGTGATCACCCCTGGGCAGTTCGGGCCGACCAGACGGGTGCGTTTGCCTTCCATGAAGCGCTTCACTTTCACCATGTCCAAAACCGGAATACCTTCAGTGATACAGATCACCAGATCCAAATCCGCGTCGACAGCTTCGATGATCGAATCTGCCGCAAACGGAGGAGGAACGAAAACCATCGAAACGTTGCAGCCTGTCTGCTTTTTCGCTTCTTTGACCGTGTTGAAAACAGGCAGACCGATATGAGTCGTGCCACCTTTGCCCGGAGTGATTCCGCCGACCATTTTGGTTCCGTAAGCCAAGCACTGTTCCGAGTGGAAAGTTCCTTGGGCTCCGGTGAAGCCCTGGCAGATCACGCGTGTATCTTTATTAATGAGAATTGCCATTATTTGCCTCCTCGGATTGCTTTCACGATTTTCTGAGCCGCATCGGTCAGGTCGTCAGCAGGAGTGATGTTCAGACCGCTTTCTTTCAGCATTTTTTTACCCAATTCCACGTTGGTTCCTTCAAGACGAACAACCAATGGAACTTTCAGGCCGACTTCTTTCGAAGCGGCGATCACGCCATCTGCGATGATGTCACATTTCATGATACCGCCGAAGATATTGACCAAAATGCCTTTTACGTTTGGATCTTTCAGAATGATTTTGAAAGCTGCCGTGACTTTTTCTTTGTTGGCGCCGCCGCCTACGTCCAAAAAGTTCGCCGGAGATTCGCCTTGAAGCTTGATAATATCCAAGGTTGCCATCGCCAGACCTGCGCCGTTCACCAAGCAGCCGATGTTGCCATCAAGCTTGATGAAAGCCAGATCGTACTTTGAAGCTTCGATTTCAGTTGGCTCTTCTTCATTCAAATCGCGGTATTCCAGAATGTCTTTATGACGATAAAGCGCATTTGAGTCGAAGTTCATTTTCGCATCCAAGCAAAGGATGTCGCCCTCTTTGGTCAGAACCAAAGGATTGATTTCCGCAATCGAGCAATCGCAATCAACGAAAGCTTTGTACAGACCCATAAAGAACTGCACAGCTTTATTCACATTTTCAGCCGGAATGCCGATTTTGAATGCCAGTTCACGAGCCTGGAAAGGCATCAAGCCTGTCACCGGATCGATGTCAGCTTTGATGATCGCTTCTGGCTTGTGAGCCGCGACTTCTTCGATGTCCATGCCACCTTCAGAAGAGGCCATCATCGCGATTCGGCCCGTTGCGCGGTCCACGAGGCAGGCGACGTAATATTCTTTCGCAATATTACAGCCCTGTTCGATGAAAACTTTTTGAACGACTTTGCCTTCAGGACCAGTTTGGTGGGTCACCAAAGTCATGCCGATCATTTTTTTAGACAGATCACGGACTTCATCTAAAGACTTGGCGATCTTAACGCCGCCGCCTTTACCGCGGCCACCGGCGTGGATCTGGGCTTTCACCACCCAAAGGCTTCCACCCATGTCTTTTGCCGCGTGAACGGCTTCTTCAGGATTGAAGGCCACTTTCCCTTTGAGAGTGGCCACTCCGTATTTGCGAAGAACTTCTTTCGCCTGATACTCGTGAATGTTCATTTGATTTCCTTAAAGTTGAGATTCTTAAACGCCAGCTGCAGCCAAACCATCGACCAGGCTCTTCACGGCCGCGACGGATTTTTCGAATTCGGCTTGTTCGTCTGCATTCAATTTGAACTGAACGATACCTTCCATGCCGGCGCCGCCCAATTTGCAGACAACACCAACGAACATACCTTTCACGCCGTATTCGCCATTCAGCTCGACCGCGCAAGGAAGCATGCGTTTTTGATCTTTCAAGATCGCTTCAGCCATTTCAACCGCACCCGCAGAAGGGGCGTAATAAGCCGAACCAGTTTTCAACAGACCACCGATTTCAGCGCCAGCTTGTTTTGTACGAGCCACGATTGCGTTGATTTTCTCAGCCGACAGCAATTCTGGAAGTGGAACGCCACCAACAGTCGCCAAACGTGGAAGCGGTACCATCGCATCGCCGTGGTTACCGATTACGATGCCGGTCACGTCTTTGACAGAGACTTTCAGTTCATCAGCGATAAATGTACGGAAACGAGACGCATCCAAAGCGCCGCCCATGCCGATCACGCGCTCGCGCGGGAAGCCCAGGCATTTCTTAGCATGAACTGCCATCGCGTCCATTGGGTTGCAAACAACGATCACGATCGAGTTCGGAGCATACTTTTTGATCCCGTCGCAGCATTCTTTTACGATTTTACCGTTGATTCCCAACAGTTCGTCACGGCTCATGCCGGGTTTGCGTGGCATACCTGCAGTCAGGATGACAACGTCAGCATCCGCGATATCTGCATAGTTCGAAGTTCCAACAACGTTCGAATCAAATTTGTAAACTGGACCTGCTTGCAACAAATCCAAAGATTTACCTTTGGCCGCGCCGTCGTTGATATCCAAAACGACAACATCGCCCAATTCTTTGGCAGCTGCCCAGTGGGCACATGTTGAACCGACGAAACCAGCGCCGATGACTGCAATTTTCTTTCTTTTGTGAGCCATAATTTCTCCTTGATCTTGATTGAGCAAAAATGATGGCTCATTCAAACTTAATTCAGCCCTATAGACAAGGGTTCCCGACGAATTCCAGACTCGTAGAACAAGGCGTTGCAAGAGCGAATTTTCACTCTAGAAATCCTTGCCGCGGGCCGAAATCAGCGCGACCATTTTCAAGTCGGGAGTCCTTATGAAACTTGTTGTGTTGAGCTCGTTGCTGTTGCTGTGTTTGTCATCTTTTGCGGCGGGTCCTGCCGTGCTTTTTGAGGAGGTCGAAGTTTCTTCCGAACCGACAACCACGACGACCGCCCCTTCGCCAAACCCAGCGCGACCTTCTCGGGTTCAAAGCTCGAACTCGCAAGAAATTACGCCCTTGTCACAAAGAAGCTCACTTCGAGACATTTATGCCGGCCAAGAATTCGATTCTGTTTTCGAAATGCGAGCGAAGCGTCGCGTGGGCGTCGGAGCTTCCGCTTTGGGTGCGACCGGACTTTTTGGCGCCTTACTTGAGTTGAATTTTGGTCAAAAGGACTCGTTGATGGCAGCGTTTGGTGGCGGGCCGGGATATGGAGCCTTCGGATTTCAGTGGAAACATCTTTTTACCGGCCGGGTTTTTTCACCGTATGCGGGGGTCGGTTACGCGCGATGGTACAACGCGTCTGGAGATGGAAAAAATATGGAGCGAACAACGCCAAACGTGCTCGCGTCCAAATTTTTGGACGATGAAGAAAGGCGCAGCGGAAAGTTTGGCGTGAACTTGATCACTCCAACGTTGGGTCTTCAATACAGTTTTTTAGCTGGACCCTGGACGGGGACGGCACTTTTCGGAGAAATCAATTTTCTCACTTCGTTTGAGAATCTTTCGCCAGCTCCGGTCGCCGGAATTGGCGGACTTTATTATTTTTAAGAGACTGTCGGCGCGAAAATGAATGAAGCTTTGATGGGTTCAGAAATCGGATTCGTGTCCGAAAAACGGATTCATTGCGAGTTTATTTCGTTCTCATGCCCAGAAAATAAAAAACCCCCGGCAGAGCCGAGGGTTTTAAAATCCTAATTGCTTAGGACCGAAGAAAACTACTTCTTCTTAGTAGCTTTTTTCTTAGTAGCTTTTTTAGCAGCTTTTTTAGTCGCTTTTTTTGCTTTCTTCTTAGCCATGTGTTCCTCCTAAGGATCCCCTAACGGGATGGCAGTTGTTGTTCTTCTCTTCCTTTAACTTTTCTTCCCATCTCTTTCGAGACAAAAAGAAGACTTCTTAACACTAGTGTTCACAATGTGACTTCTATCGTCAATAAAATTTTTTTCTTGAGCACTTTTTTTGCGCAGAAGGTTCGATCAGGAGGTTTGAACATGTTGATTTGGTCTGCGCTTTCGATTTTCGGATTGTGGGTCGTACATCGGACACTTCGGACAGGAGAAGTTCTCCAAATTTTTTCCGCAGAGAAGACAATTCAGATCCGACTGTTCAGTTTTTTGACGGTTGTCTCTTTGAATTTTCTACTGCGAGAAGTGATTTTACTGCTCACACTGCTGAATATCGTCATCTTTTTGTCACCTTGGTGGGTTCCGCTGTGGATTCAGATGAAGCGCGAGCAACTTCTGAAGCAGCAATTCATTCCCATTTTGGATCAACTGATCCTTTCGATGAAGTCGGGAAGGGGATTTCGACCGGCGTTTCAGCTTTGTCTCGAGCGCAACTCGCCCCACGTTCGCTTCGCCATGACCGAGTTTTTAAGTGCGCTTCAGTATCAAAAAGAGATCAAAAGTTTGGGTGATGACCCGCAGATTCAGCTTTTTTTCCGCGAACTTGCGCAAGTCGATCAGTCTGCACACAAGCCGGTTGATCGCATGCGCGCACTTCGCCGGCGTTTGATGATGGAGAAAGGATTTCGACAGAAGTCGAGACAGGCACTGCTGCAGGTTCGCTTTCAATCATGGATCATCACCGGCATGTACATCTTGGTGCTGGGTTATGTGCAGATGGATTTCGGCATTCGCAAACACCTGACCCTGGTTCTGGTGTCGTCGTTGCTCTTCGGGTTGGGTCTCTTGGTCGTTCAACGCATGGGAAGGAACTACAAATGGAAAATATAGCGCCACCGCTCGAACTTTTAATGGAAGTGCGTTTCGGTTTGGAAAAGGGAGTCTCGCTTCGCAAAACTTTGCAGTCTTATATCGATTCACAGCCTGCAGATCCGTGGCGTCAGCAACTGGCTTTGTGGCTGAAGCTGCTTGAGCTGGGCCGTCCCCCACAGGAAATTTTGGGATCGATGACCTTCGTGCGTCGACAATGTCTGGAAGTAATCGAGATGGGATTGCGCGGAGAACCGATTTATCAGCAGATTTGCGGCCTTGAGGAAGAGGTTTTCGAATCCACCAAGCTTGAAATCGAAGAGTTTGTCGCCACTTTGCCGATCAAATCGCTCATTCCGCTTCTTTTTTTTCAATTTCCAGCATTTTTGGCGCTGCTGATTGGTCCTTTTCTCGGCGCACTCCTTCATCATTCTTAAGACGCGGGCGAATCCAGTTGATAGCCCTCCTGGCTCCCGATAAATTGGGGGCTCAGGAGGAGTCATGAGTAAAACGGTTTCATTCGAAACACTGCATCCTTTGATCGATGAACTGACAAAGGAGAAACCAAATCAAGCGCGCGTCAAGAAACTGATGCTCGAGAACGGTTTGGCGTACACCAATGACTCGATCGCGCAGATGAGCGTGGTTTTGGGGTTGATGTCCCAGTTCCCACTGGATTCAAAAAAGCGAAAAACGAAAGAAAAGGCGTCTGAACTATGAAAAATGTTTTCAATAACCTTCTTGAAGCTGTCGGCAACACACCTTTGATCAAGTTGAATCAGGTTGTCGGCGATTCTCGTCACACGTTTTGGGCGAAACTTGAAACTTTCAACCCAGCGGGCAGCGTGAAAGATCGCATCGCCATCGAAATCATCGAAGCGGCGGAAAAACGCGGCGATCTGAAGCCGGGCGGAACCATTGTCGAAGCAACATCCGGTAACACCGGATTGGGTCTTGCGATGGTGGCGGCAATTAAAGGATATAAATCCATTTTCGTGATGCCAGATAAGATTTCCGAAGAAAAACGCGCGATCCTTCGTGCTTATGGCTCGGAAGTCATCATCACCCCAACCGGTGTCGAGCCGGATGATCCTCGCAGCCATTATTCGGTGACGGCTAAGCTGACCAAAGAAATCCCCGGGGCTTTCTGCACAAATCAGTACCACAATCCGGATAATTTCAAGCGCCACTATAAAACGACAGGTCCCGAGCTGTGGGAACAGCTTGGAAATAAACTGGACGTCTTTGTCGCGGGCGCTGGTACCGGTGGAACGATCTCTGGGGTCGGACAGTATTTAAAAGAGAAGAATCCAAACGTGAAAATCGTTTTGGCCGATCCGATCGGCAGTATTTTGTATGACCTTTATTATCACAAAAAGATTGTCGACCCACCGAAGCCATACAAGGTCGAAGGCGTCGGCGAAGATATGCTGCCGGATAACGTTCATTTTAATGTGATGGACGCGGTTGTTCAGGTCGACGACAGGTCGGCTTTTCAGATGACTCGCAAAATTATTGCGACCGAAGGCATGTGTGTTGGCCCATCATCGGCATTGGCGCTGGTGGCGGCTATCGAATATTCGAAGAAACTTGAAACCCCAAGCAACATCGTCGTGATGTTCCCGGACAATGGCCGTGCGTATCTCAGCAAGGCCTTCAATGATCAATGGATGAAAGAGAACGGTTTGCTATGAAAAAAGAATCAAAAAACTTAGGCTTTTCGACGCGTGCGATTCATGCGGGCCAGGCACCGGACCCAACGACCGGCGCGATTATGACTCCGGTTTATTTGTCTTCGACTTATGTGCAAGAATCCCCGGGCGTTCATAAGGGGTGGGAGTATAGCCGCACCCACAATCCGACCCGCCGGGCATTTGAAAACTGTCTGGCCAGCCTTGAAGGCGGAACGCACGGTTTTGCGTTTGCCTCTGGCTGTGCAGCGACGACGACGATCATGCATCTGATTAAGAATGGCGATCATGTGATCGCTGGTGACGATATGTACGGTGGAACCTTCCGCTTGTTTGATAAGGTTCTTCGTCATGATGGCATGCAGTTCTCGTTCGTTGATCTGACAAATCCAGAAAACTTCACCAAGGCGATCCAGCCCAACACGAAGCTGGTGTGGTTGGAAACTCCGACCAATCCGACTTTGAAGCTTGTCGATATTCGCAAAATTGCGGCGGAAGCGAAGAAGCACGGGATTTTGGTTGTCGTCGATAACACCTTCATGAGTCCTTACTTCCAACGTCCTTTAAGCCTAGGGGCGGATATCGTTGTGCACTCGGTGACCAAGTACATCGGTGGACACTCGGATATCGTTGGTGGTGCTTTGGCAACAAACCGTGCGGAAATTGCCGAGCGCATTCAGTTCCTGACCAATTCGATGGGTGGAATCATGGCGACTTTCGATTCTTTCATGTGCTTGCGAAGTTTGAAGACTTTGCCGGTGCGAATGAAAGCTCACAATGACAACGCCATGGCGATTGCAAAATTTTTGGAATCTCATCCCAAAGTCAGTCGTGTGATTTATCCGGGACTGGCTTCCCACCCACAGCATGCTCTGGCGAAAGAGCAAATGCTGGGAATGGGCGGAATGATCACCTTCTTTATCAAAGGGGGGATGGATGCGGCTCGAACCTTCCTTGAGAGTGTTTCGGTCTTCTCTTTGGCCGAAAGCTTGGGTGGGGTTGAGTCTTTGATCGAGCATCCGGCGATCATGACGCATGCTAGCGTGCCGCCTGAAAACCGCAAGGCTCTAGGTATTGATGACTCTTTGATCCGCTTGAGTGTCGGCATTGAGGATCTAGAGGATCTGATGGCGGATTTAAAAGCGGCATTTGAAAAGGTCTGATTGACAGGGACCCGTTTTACTAGGTAACTAAAGCCTCTTTTTTGCGGCACACCTGCATAATGGCTCGGTAGCTCAGTTGGTAGAGCAGCGGATTGAAAATCCGTGTGTCGGCGGTTCAATTCCGTCTCGAGCCACCATTTCACTCAAAAGCAGAACTCTGGTCGCCTTTTCTGGCTCCCCAATTTTCTCGTTTCATTCTGTTGTTGGCGAGCTGCTTTCGCAGCTCGCTTCCAAAAGCGACTCGCACTTCGTGCATCGTCGCTTTTGGGACGGAGAGTTGAAAGGTACGGCGTACCTTTTTTTAGAAGGTGTAGGTTAGGTTGGAGTTGAAGCCGCTGAGTTGGATATCGGCTTCGTACTTGCTGTTGCTAGAGATTGGTTCATCGATTTTCTGATTCAGCATTGTGTAGCCGGCGTTCAGAGCCACTGACTTTGCGAAACGAAATCCGATTCCGGCTTGGGCTCCCAGCTTTGTTTTATATTTTCGAAGGCTTTCGTTTCCATCCCAAAACGCGCCATTGATTCCACCATAGACTAGAAAAGCCGGATGAAATGCATACTTCAAGTTGGCTTCTGGAATTAGGATTCGAACTGCATCGTCTCCAGTTTCAGACTTATTGAAACCTTGCAAATATCGGCCGCCGACCTCAAATCCAAATCCTTTGTCAGGAGTTTGGTTGTAACCTAAACGCACGCCCAACAGACCGAGGCTGACTCCACCTTTTGTTTCCATTTCGTCCGATCCGTATTGGTCTTGGTACTTTGATTTGCCCTGAAGGTCGGTCAAATTCATATAGTCCAAGCCGACATACAGTCCGGATTGAGCGCTTGAAAACTTGCCTGATGTTGAAACTTCGGAAACAGGGCCTTCTGCTGCAATCGCCGAAGCTCCGATCATAAAAACTAGAACTAAAAGAGATGAAAACTTCATAAGCTCTCCTCAAATTATTTTGTGTTTACCCTATCAAGGGTAAGCAAATCTCAGTCGTCTGTCACGACAACCAAAGACCGCGCCTATGCTGCACAGGGACGAAAGGTACGGCGTACCTGGCTGGCCGCCTTCTATTTCAGGGCGATGAAGCTGAGTTGGCGGCCCGAGTCTTGTTTGTCTCGGCGGAAAGAGTGGTAGCTTTTGTCGGTGACCGTGTCTTTCAATTCGAAGTGGCAGTTGTGGGCGTCGATTTTGGATTCTTGCAGTTGCAGCTTTAGAATCAAATGCAAGTCGACCAAAGATTTGTCTCCGGCTAAAGCAGACCAAGATTGGTTGTCTCTTCTGGCTCCGTCAGCGCTGGCTAACAACTTATCTTTCACGTCATTGCCGACTTCGAAGCTCGGCTTTTGGATGTGGGGCCCTGCAAAGACGTGCAAGTTTTCAGCTTTGCAGCCTTGGCGTATCAAGTGGCTGATGGATTTGGGGACGATTCGATTTTCAATTCCGCGCCAGCCCGCGTGGATCGACACGATCCATTTTGGGTTGTCGTTGTAAATCATCACCGGAATGCAATCGGCGGTGGCGATCCCCAAAGCAACGCCACGATCGTTGGTGTAATGAGCATCGGCTTCGCGGGAAAAATCGATCGCCTGCGGCGAGGTGTGGATGATCTGGTTTCCATGGACCTGCTTGATTCGTTTCAATTTCAAATTTGGAAACTGCTCACCGACCGCTGCCGCATCGGCATGGCGATTGCCGAATAGAATCACAAAGCCTTCAGTCTCGATCACAGTTCCGATTTTTGAATCACGAATCTCCATCACTCGACCCCGGGGAAAAAGTGCTTTCGGATTTCCTGATGATCCGGCCAAGGTACGCGGAAGAAAAGCTTTTCCTTGGTTTTCGGATGTGAAAAGCCAAGCTCGCAGGCGTGCAAAGCACAGCGTGTGGAGGTCTTCAGCAGATCCTGATTGTTGGCCCCGTGAATGGATTTGACCCGGCGTTCAGTGCTGTAAAGATCATCGGACAAAATCGGCAAGCCCATCTCTGACAAATGCACACGAATCTGATGGGTCCGCCCGGTCTCTAGCTTCAACTGCAGGTAAGAAAGGCCGGCAGGATGAGTCTTCAAAACCTTGTAATGAGTGACCGCCCATTTTCCGGCTTCGGGAGTCTGCTCGGGATCGCGAATCGGTTTGTGATCTTCCCCGATCACGCTGGCGAATTTTTTTCGATTCGTCGGGTGACGGGCGATAAAACTTTGAATTGTTCCTTGCTGACGGGCGGGGAGCCCCAGACAGATCGCATGGTAAATGCGATGAGTGCTTCGCTCTTTAAACTGCGAAGCCAGATCTTCTTGAGCAAAATCGTTTTTAGCGACGACCAGCACGCCGCTGGTTTCGCGGTCCAAACGATGCACGATGCCGGGGCGCTCTTCGCCGAACTTCATGGCAAGATCCGAAGTGTGCGCGATCAAGGCGTTCACCAAGGTGTCGTCTTGATGACCGGCGGCCGGATGCACAACCAAACCTGCGGGCTTATTGATCACGATGACATCCGCATCTTCAAACAGAATGTCGAGCTTGAGATCATAGGGCTTCAATTCAGAGGGCTGCGATTCGGGAAAAAGAACTTCGATGACGTCGGATTCAGAAATTTTCATTGAAGACTTGGGTTTGACGCCATTCACGCGGACCAGGTTTTTTTCCAAAAGGGATTCAGCGCGCGAACGCGAGCCAATTTCGGGGACAAAGCTTAAAGCCTTGTCCAGCCTTTGTCCCAACATCTCTGGCAGAATTTCGATGACCTGAAAATCCGGATTATTTTTCAAGCGCTTCTTTGAAGTTCTTCATGTAAGAGTCGCAAACGCGCTTCTCTTCAAGTCCTAGGAATTTACTGATCTGAGCGACATAGCCACGAACGAAAACTGGAGCGGGAAGATTCTTTCCATCCATTTTTTCGACAGCGTTGATGTAATAAGCGCTGATCTTCGTCGTCTCGCTCATGCGCTCGAGAGGAATATTTTTATACTCGCGAACTTTGCGCAGATCCTCGCCGGTCCATTCGCTTTGAGTTTTCAACTCCTGCTCGTACTTTTCATCAACTTTGTATTCAATTTTTGCAAATTTCTTTGCGACTTCTGGTACCTGGATCTTGCTTTGCGCTTTCAGATTCTCGAAAGACAGATCTTCACGGCGAACACCGATTTGTCCCAGCTTCTCGTCATAAAGCGAGCGCAAAGTCTTGTTACCAAGAACAGCGTAAGCTTCTTCAACCAGCTTCAACAGATCGCGAGCTTCTTCTTCTGAGAAGATCGTGTAGATGGCGGGGTTGTCGCCAGAATAAGTTGTCTTTGCTTTTTCGTAAGCCGAGGTCACTTCGTGTTGAGCACAGTGAGGGCTGACTTCGAGAATGTCGTAATAATTAAAGCGTGTCGTTTCCACAGCCCAAATTAAACCACAGCTCTGAAGTAATTGGCATTTAAATTTGGATTCGCCAAGTGCTTACAGATCGACAGAAACTGACCGGCCAACGGAGTGAAAGGCTTATCGATCAAGACCGGCTCGCGACTTTTTACTGACTGCCACACAGCATTGTCGAAGTCGATGCAGCCAACATAGTCGATCGAGAGATCAAAGTACTTGTTGCAGACACTTTTAATCGAGTGGCCAAGATCTTGGTCCAGGCGACTGCGCGACTCGTTGACGATCAAACGCAGCGGCTTTTGTTGCAGCTGTTCAAAGAAGTTGAAATCAAATCCGCATTCCGAGTGCAAATAGTTACGGAAAGAGAAATGCCCCTGCTTCTTGTGGCTGCGATAAGACTTCAAAGTGTGCTCGAGCTTGGCGTAAGAATCCTGAGTCGCATCTTCTTTCAAAGAATGGCAGATAAACGCTTCGATAAAGCGATAGTTCTTTTCGACGGAAGTCGGTTCAGAATTGGTAACCAATATTCTTTCGTCCGCATGGAAGAAAAGTTCCAAATGGATTTGCGAATGGCCTGGACCCAAATCGAATAAGACATAATCAAACGGAAGCTCGCGGCAGTCTTGAATCATTTGACGAACCTGTTCGACAGACAGGCTAGTTGGCGACCAAGAATCCCAGAAGCCCTGAACCAGAGACAAACGAGGAATCTGAGTTGCGTAGTAAAGGTCCTTTAACGGAGCTTCATTCTTGAAGTAGTTCGAAAGATTCTTCGCTGAAGGATTTTCACCGAAGGTTGTGTGCAGGTTCGCGCCGCTTAAGTCGAAGTCGATCAGCAAAACTTTGTGATTCAGTTTCGACAACGTGATACCAAGGCTCGAAGAAACAAACGTTTTTCCGACCCCACCTTTTCCCGCACCCGTAACCCAGATTTTCGCAGCCATTCCATGCTCCATCAAATGACGAAATCAACGAGATTGAACTCTCTTATTTTCTTCGGCTTCAGATGCGCGAATATAAAGGGGTTTTAACAAATTCCATTCAATCGTCTGGTTGGATTTCAGCAATTCCGGGGCCAACGCGGCCAACGTCGTGGCCAGTGGATAATCGGGAGCCTCGGGATTTCTCTCGATGCGAGCCAAAAAATCCTCCGAAAACAGACGTTCGTACGCACGGTAGCCATCGCCCAAGCACAAAGCTGGACTATCGTCCCAAATATTCAAGGCATTGAGCTCGGCAATCGTCAAAGCCGTCGGCGCTTGGATCATGATGCCTTCTGAAAAACAGGCCGTGTAGGTCATATTCTTATGAGCATTGATCATGCAAATGATGTTCTTTGCGGATAGACCTTGATAGCGAGCCGTTTGCATCAGCAGATTCAATGAATCCATGCAAACCAAAGGTTTTTGAAAAGTCAGAGAGAAAGTTTTTGCGATGCTGGCCGCAACCCGAAGCCCAGTGAAGCTGCCAGGCCCAATTCCGCAGGCAAAAAGATCGATATCTTTCAGCGCAAGATCGGCTTGATGCAGGCATCTTTCAATAGCGGGATTTAAAAATTCACTGTGAGTTCGTTGAGAAGATGAGCTTTCGGTCGCTAAGATCTGAACTTTGTTTTGGCTCTCTTCGCCGATCGCGACGCTAGCAACAGATGTGCTGCATTCGAGAGCCAAAACACGCATAAATAATTACCAAGAACCAAGCAGGCGAGTGAAATCGTTAAACAGGGCAAAGACCATCAAACTCATCAAAACGACAAGTCCGATTTGCTGAGCGATTTCCATCTTGCGCATGCTGACCGGAGCCCCTTTTACGGCTTCGATCAAGTAGAACAAAAGATGACCACCATCCAAAACTGGAACCGGCAGCAAGTTCAAGATGAACAAGTTCACAGAAATCACGGCCATCATTTGCAAGAATTGCGAAGCACCCAATTTGAAGGTCTCGCTGGCGGCTTGACCGATGGAAATCACGCCCCCGATATTTTTCGGAGAGATCTTAGCTTCCAGCAGCCGCACGAAACTTAAAACGGTCATCTTTGTGATTTCATTTGTTTTTTCCACGCCACGAAGAAGAGCCGTACCGAAATTATCGGCTTTGATCAAAGCCATCTCTGGCAACGCCGGGAATGCCCAAGGAACGATTCCGACCGTGAAACGTTTTTCTTCTCCACCTTGCGAAGTCATCTGTGAAGTCACGCGCGGAGTGATATCGATTTTGCTAACGGCGCCGGCGCGCTCGACTTCGAACGACAATGGTTTATCGCCTTGATAAGACTTAACGGTTTCTAAAATCTCTTCCCATCTTTGCGGAGTGGTCTGGTTCACCGTTAGAATGCGATCTCCTGCGCGAAGACCCGCTGCTTGAGCCGGAGAATCGTCCAACACTTTTGCCAAGTACAATTCAGAAGCTTCAATTCCCAACGAGCGAATTGACGCAAATTGAGTTCCAGGCAAATCGATTTTCACCATTTTCGATTTCGAAGTATCAGCCATGTCGAAGCGCTCGACTTCGATCGAGATTGGCTGTCCTTGCAAAGACACCATCATGTTATCGATTTCACGGAAGTATTTCACCGGACGGCCTGCGATCGATTTGATCAGGTCGCCAGTTTGCAATCCCGCTTTCGCCGCAACTGATTCAGAGCGAATCCCGACCAGACTTGCCTTCGAAGTGCTAGAAAGACCTTCGACATCACCGATTTTTTCGTCCGTGCTCAAAATATTAGGATTGTTCACTAGGCTTGGTTTCGCTTGCAAAGGCTCGACCCGGTCGGAACCTTCACGCTGAACTTCGACTTGCAAAGTCTGACCGTGATTTTCGGTCATCATGTGAACGAACTGTTCCCATGTCTGGATATTCTGGCCGCCAGCTTTAACGATACGGTCGCCGGACCGGAAGCCCATTTCGTAAGCCGGAGAGCTTTGCGTGACGTCTCCCACAACCGGAGCTTTCATCTGTTCGCCGATCAAAGCGACAACAAAGAAAATAAAGATCGCAAAGAAGAAGTTCATCAAAGGACCTGCCAGCACAACAGAAATTCGCTGCCAAACAGGTTTATGAGTGAACGACACGCTCTTATCTGATTCCGAGATCTGAGCATTGAGCTCGTCACCGAACATTTTCACGTATCCGCCCAAAGGGATCAGTGAAATGCAGTAAGTGGTGTCACCTTTCTTGTACTTGAAGATCTTTTTACCGAAGCCCAAGCTGAAAACTTCAACTCGAACTCCCCAGAACTTGGCGACCATAAAGTGGCCCAGTTCGTGGACGAAGATCAACAATCCCAAAAGAATGATGAAAGGAATAATAGCCGAAAGACCCGAGTGTAAATATCCGAAGATCATTTCCATAGTTCTTCTATTGTAGAAAAGCCCTTCGGACGGCGCCACTTCTTTATGAAAATTGGATCGACTCGCGATAGAAAACCGGACCTAAGAGTGTCTCAAAATGCGTCAAAAGAGGTTTTCTAGCAACAGCGCACCGGCCAATAAGATAGGTGTGCCGAAGAGCACTCCGTCCAATCGATCCAGGATGCCGCCATGACCCGGCATAATTGATCCCGAGTCTTTGCGATTGGCGACTCGCTTCAACATGGATTCAAACAAATCTCCAAGCTGCGCCACGATACCGGTCAAAATTGAGACAATGATCAATCCCCACAGAGGCACATGAGGCAGAAGATAAACGCCTGACAAGGCTCCCGCGACGGCCGATCCAGCCAAGCCACCAATCGATCCGACAACCGTTTTTTTCGGAGAGATTTTTGGAAGAATTTTTTTATTTCCCCACATCATACCGGTCAAATAAGCGAAAGTATCTCCGGCAAAAACGATCAACAACATTGTCAAAAACCACATTTTCCCATTCGGGATGTCCAAAATTCGATACGCCATCGCGGGAAGAAGTCCGACATAGAAAAATCCCAAAATACTTTTCGCCTGGAACAGCGATAAAGCAGTCAGGTCTTCAAAGCGGCGTTCGTAGACAATCGAAATGCAGCAAAAAAGAATCGAAATGCAGACGAATCCCAGCGTCGAATGCTCGGGGAAACGAACGGTCAAGGCAAAGGTGACCACCCCTAAAATTGCAAAGACCAGTTTGATCAATAAAGAATCATCGGACTTGAACAGAATGCGGGTCAGCTCGCGAACACCCAGAAATGAAGCCACGTAACAAAGGAACTTCAAGCCGTTGATGTCGTAAAAATAAATGATCGCACCCACCACCAAAACGGCAACGACTGCAGAGATAGCCCTAATGATGAGCGTTTTCATGATGAACGGCTCCAAAGCGTCTTTCGCGCTTTAGAAAGTTTAGAAGAGCAATGTCCAGATCTTCAATTGAAAAATCAGGCCACAAAGTTTCGCAGAAGTAGAATTCCGCATATGCCGCCTGCCACATCATAAAATTAGAAAGGCGATGTTCACCACTGGTTCGAATGATGAGATCCGGGTCGGGCCATTTGGCCGTGTACAAGGCGCCATGCAAAGCGGCCTCGTCAACTTCGTCGGCTTTCATTTCGCCGCTTTCCACAAGGCGAGCCAAAGCTTTTGCCGCTTCGGCGATCTCGTGACGAGAACCATAGCTGATGGCAAAAACCAAATTCATGCCGGTATTCATTGCAGTTTGTTCAGTGGCGTAATCGATGACTTTCAAAACTTCAGCCGGAAGTTTCGAACGATCCCCGATTACTTGGAAACGAATATTCTGACGAACCAAGGTGGCCGTTTCACGTTTGAGATAGCGATGCAAAAGAGCCATCAAGAAAACGACTTCGGTCTGAGGGCGCAGCCAGTTTTCACTGGAAAACGCATACAAGGTGAGGTTCTCGAGACCTTTTTCCACACAGGCGGTGATGATTTGCTTGGCGACGCGGGCACCTTTGATATGCCCATAGGTACGAGGACGCCCTTTGAGCTGCGCCCAACGACCATTGCCGTCCATAATAATCGCCACGTGTTTCGGAAGGCTCATAGATCTCCGAGATAAAAACAGATTAGATCGTCATGATGCTTTTCTCTTTTTCATCAGAGATCGCATCAACCTTCTTTACGTAATCATCCGTCAATTTTTGGATGTCAGTTTCAGACTTTTTCGATTCGTCTTCGCTGATTTTTTTATCTTTAAGAGCCGTCTTCACCGCTTCGTTGGCATCTCGGCGAGCCATACGAACGGCAACGCGAGCCTCTTCAACGATTTTCTTGGTTTGTTTAACCAGTTCCTTGCGGCGATCTTCAGTGAGATCAGGAACCTTCAAGCGGATGACCTTTCCGTCATTCATCGGCGTCATACCGATATCGCTTTTGATGATCGAAGATTCGATCTCTTTCAAAATCGAAGCTTCCCAAGGAGCGATCAGGAAAGATTTCGCATCAGGAGTCGAAATCGCCGCCACTTGGTTCAGAGGCGAAAGATTTCCATAATAATTGACTTTGATATTGTCGAGCATGGAAACTTGCGCGCGGCCTGTGCGAATCTTCTTCAGCTCGTTTTGCAGAGCCAGAAGAGATTTTTCCATTTTATCTTGGGCCTGTTTTTTAACTTCAGCAATCATGGTTGTCTCCCAGTTGTGTTACTGAACGATCGTGCCAATATTTTCTCCCACAACCGCGCGGTGAATATTCCCCTGGGTCATGAGATCGAAGCTTAAAATCGGAAGTTTGTTATCCATGCACAAGCTGACGGCCGTCAGATCCATCACCTGCAAACCCTTGTTGAGCACATCGATATAGCTGATGCGATCAAATGGGACTGCGTCGGCATGTTTCACAGGGTCTTTGTCGTAGATTTTATCGACTTTGGTGGCCTTCATCAGGATCTCGGCGTTGATTTCCATCGCACGCAAAGCCGCAGCCGTATCAGTTGTGAAGTAAGGGTTTCCAGTTCCTGCACCGAAGATCACCACGCGACCCTTTTCAAGATGGCGGATGGCGCGACGACGGATGTAGGGCTCGGCGATTTCAGCCATGGCAATTGCGGACTGAACGCGAGTTGGAACGCCTTCTTTCTCTAAAGCGTCTTGCAACGCCAAAGAATTGATCATGGTCGCCAGCATGCCCATATAGTCTGAGCTTGCGCGATCCATGCCTTGAGCGGAAGCGGCAACACCCCGAAAGATATTTCCGCCGCCAATCACGATTCCGATTTGAATCTTGGTTTTATAAGCCTCGGCCACATCCCGGGCGATCTGTTGGATCACCAAATTGTTGATGCCGGTCCCCTGCTTTCCAGCAAGGGCCTCGCCGCTGAGCTTTAAAAGAATGCGTTTGTATTTCGCAGACGCCAATTAGTGACCCTTTGTCTGAGCTGCAACTTCTTCTGCGAAGTTGTTCGCACGTTTCTGCAAACCTTCACCCAATTCATAGCGAGTGAAACGCTTGATGGTGAACGATTCGCCAGCTTTTTTGCCAGCTTCAGCCATATAGTCTTTAACTTTTTGGTCTGGATTTTTAACGAAAGCCTGTTCCAATAAGCAGCTTTCAGCCAAGAATTTGTTGATTTGACCGCCAACGATCTTATCCAACATTTCAGGCTTCTTACCTTGCTCGATTGCTTTTGCCTTCAAAATTTCGCGTTCTTTTTCAACAACTTCTGCTGGAACCTGGTCTGGAGACAAAGCCAGTGGGTTCATCGCAGCTACGTGCAAGCACACGTCGTTAGCGAATGTTTTAACAGCTTCGTTTGTCGAGTTTGTTGTCAACTCAACGATCACACCGATTTTACCATCACCATGGATGTAAGTGTGAACAAGACCTGCGCCATCGTAACGTTCGAAACGGCGGATGACCAAGTTTTCACCGATTTTTGCGATTGTTTCTTTCAAAACGTCGCCAACTTTTGTGCCTGAAGAAGATGGAACTTCCATCAAAGCTTCAACAGTTG